>JAFQPG010000008.1 GCA_017411835.1 Ruminococcus sp.
AGACTTGGTTCGGTATTTTTTTGTTTGTACAAATATAGGACTTGAACCTTAAGAAGGTCTGTGGCGTTGAAAAATAGTCCGGTGGACTATTTTTAGGCACAGAGGAACGAAAACGGGTACCGAGCACCGCAGGTGCTGGGTTGTTGAGTTCGAAAGATTTTACGAAGTAAAAGCTTTGTCCTGTTACCCGCATCGTCGTCGCGAACTACAACAGTTCGCGGCGATTTTTGTTTTTAAAACTCATTTCCTTTATATTCAAATATATTTGCTTTTTGTTTGAAGATACTAATTTTATATAGTATTAACCTTTTACAACTGCTTGCTTTTCTTGACTTTATTTTACAAAAGACTTACAATTAAGCTTGATCATCTTTAGGAGATAAATATGAAACGCAGTATTATGTGTGTTGTTTCACTTATCGTTACACTTTGTATTCTTATCCCTGCAAATATGCTGACCACGAATGCAAAGCAGAACTTTTACAGCAGTGCAACAACGGTATCTATAAAAGATAATATCGAAAAAGATGCGGGCTTTGGGAACTCTGCGACGGCACAGGGCTCTTGTACAGACGGCAAATATGCATATTTTGCGATAAATAACGGATATACAACTATTCTCAAATACAACGTGAATACGTGGAATTTGAAAAAGAAAAGCACCAGTATGTATATTGGCCACGCAAACGATATGGCATACAACAAAAATGAAGATTATATCGTTATCGCAAACAACGCTCCTGACTATAACATCGTTACGTTTTTGGACCCCGACTCTTTAGAAATTATCGGCACGAAAAAAATTAAATATAAAATTTACTCTATTGCTTATAACGAAAAAAGAGACCAGTATGTCGTCGGCATAAGCGGTACTTACGACTTTGCTATACTCGACAGTAATTTTAAGCTTGTAAAAAAATACAAAGGCTATAACAGCGGATATCTGCGTCAGGGTGCTGACTGTGACGACGATTACCTGTATTTTGTGCAAAGCGGCGGTGGCGGAAACATCGTGGTCATTTACAACTGGAAAGGCAAGCTTGTTGATACTGTCGCTGTTGACAAGGCGTTGGAAATTGAGAACATCTTCCACGTGAAAAACACGTTTTATATCACACTGCATCACTACGGAAATTTTGTTTACCGAATCGGTTTGAATGATAAAACTGCGATTAAGTATAAGATAAATTTTGATGCAAACGGCGGTTACGGCGAAATGGACAGTATAAACGTTACCTACGGCAAAAACAAAAAGCTACCGAGCTGCAGCTTTCAAAAAGACGGATATGTCTTTGGCGGTTGGATAATGAAACGTGACAGCTACAATAAATACTACGGTAAAAAGACCGCCTACAGCAAAAGTGAGTGGCTCAAAGAAGACGATATCTACGAATACACGCTTTTTGAAGACAAGAAAAAAGTCAGCAAAACCACAAACGTCGGAAACGTGACCGCAACTGCTTTTTGGATAAGCGAAACCTACCGAGTTTATTACGACTCAAACGGTGGTGACGGCTACATTCCGCTAAAGGTTGTAAATTATGACGAAGAGTTCGCTCTGGAAAAAAATGTTATGACCAAAAGCGGTTACAATTTCGTAGGCTGGACCGTTGAGCGTGAGTATGACTCAAAAATCTACGGTTATGAGAAAAAGAAAGATGAGCCAAAATGGCTATACGAAAAAGACGTATATAAAAAATACGTTTTTGACGACTGCGAAACCGTTTCAAAGCTGACCTTTGATCAGGGCGTTACCTTCAGCGCTGTGTGGCAATCAGCATTTATTTTCACTAATAAAGACACAGTGCTTTCAAGCTATATAGGCACAGACGAAGACGTTGTTTTTCCATACGCTTACGACAAGGTCGAGGTCATTGCTCAAGAAGCTTTTGCAAACAACAGCGTAATTAAATCGGTTACTATCCCGTCGACTATCACGACTATCGAGCAAAATGCGTTTTACGATTGTAAGGAACTTAGTGATATTTATTTTGACCACAATATTCCAAAAAATGTTGACAAAACCGCGTTTGACTCGCCAAAGCTTGAGAAATGTTACCTCATCACAGACGACACAGATGTGTTCTTAGGCTGGTATATAAACAGCTATTCGTACGATTTATTCCGCAATATGTATGAAAATATTTTCTCATAAAGAATTAAAACCACCTGCTGAAAACAGGTGGTTTTTTACTTTGTATTTATATCAGAAAATGATATTTTGCAATCGGAATAAGACGGAATAATCTCTAAGATTGCTCCTGTCTTTTTATCGGTGTAAAAGGTATATCCCCCGCTTTTTGATAAACCGGTATAAACATCGTACTCATTCTCTGATTTTTTAAACTCGTACCCTAAAGACGATATCGATGATAAGGTATCAAAAACCACATCAACAGGTGTAAAGTACGGCATATAATCTGAATTTGTTATGCACTTTAGTCCCTTGTATTCGATATATAAGGTTGAATTTGTATAGTGATAGCAAAGTCCCTCTACTTCTTTTTCAGATGTAAAACATACCGATATACTTTTATCCTCTGACGACTTTACCGTAAAATGGACGACATTTTCATTTGACTCTATTTTTGCATTTGCAGTAAAATATGCAACTACATCAGGAGTACTTACGTTTGAGCACGAGCATAATGAAATTATAAAAAAAGAAATCGCAAGAAGCGATGCTGAAAATTTACGCATAAAAACCTCCAGATTTTATTCTTGCAATTCCTAAAATTTATTCTTCTATTTTTTTATAAGCTTGTGGCAAATAAGAAATAATATCGCTTGGGAGCATAGCTGTTTTAGAAAGTTTTTCTGCTGCTAAATCTCCCGCAAGTCCATGCACAAAAACGCCTAAGCAAGCAGCATCAAAAGCATCAACCTTTTGAGCGACAAGTGAAGCGATTATGCCCGACAGCACATCGCCGCTTCCGCCCTTTGCCATACCGCTGTTGCCCGTATGGTTAACAAAAGTTTGCTCGCCGTTTGTAATTATAGTATCCTTGCCTTTTAATACAAGCGTTACGCCGTATTCTTTAGCAAAAGCTTTTGCCACGCCTTCCCTATCGCTTAAAATCTCTTCAACGCTAAGCTTAGTAAGTCGTGAAAACTCCTTTGGATGCGGAGTTAGTATGACATCGTTTTCTACACTCTTTAATATATCTATATTCTTTGATACTGCATTTATGCCATCGGCATCTAACAAAACGGGTGTAGTACACGCAGGTAAAAAAGCATTTACAAACTCAACGGTTTTTTCGCAACATTTTAAACCGCAACCAAGCAACACGCTGTTTGCACTTTTAGAGATATTAAGCAGGTAATCAAGCGAGCTTATGTCTACCGTATCAGCGTCCTTTTCGGATACCGGTACAAAAACCGCTTCATACACAGAGGATGCAACGATAGGATAAATACTCTGTGGCAAAGCAACCTTTAAAAGCCCCACCCCACTTTTTAAAGCAGAGAGGCTTGATAAGATACACGCACCCGCCATAGCGTAGCTACCGCTTATATTGAGCATCGTGCCCATTACTCCCTTGTTTGCATCATCGGGGCGAACAGGCATTTTGCTTTTTACATAGTCTAAAGTTAAATCTTTAATCATTTTAAATCTAAAAGCTTTCTTGCAACGTCGTGCTTGAGATATGGTCTTATTCCGTCAAGTAATTTTTCTTTTGGAGAAAATACAACTGCGCATTTGCCTTTTCCTTCGCTATTAAACGCTAAAACATAGTTTTCTTCGCTGTAGTCCTTTGCGCTTACAAAGTAGACTTTGTTGAATTTACGGTTTGTCATTTCTTCTTCGCTGTATTTAAAGATGTCATCAATAATCTTTACATCAAGCTTAAGTATTTTTTTACGATTACGCTTTGCAATAATCTTATCAAAACGGAGTACCCCTCCTAAAGAAGAGTATTCAAATTCGATGTTAAGCCCTGTTATAAACATCCACGCACCGTAAACGCAAAACAGCAAAGCAAAAAAGCCGATATATATAAGGTATGCTCTTTTTATTACTAAAGCGAGTATAATAAAAGTTGCAGGAATTAAAACAGCACCGAGGAGAATCAGCACGATATTGAGAAAATACTTGCTGTTTTTCTCTCTTTTTACAACTTGTTCTACTAAATTATCCATAAATAAACAACCTTCCATAAAAGTATATTGTTACAATAGCATAAAGCTAAGGATTTTTCAATAAAACTCTTGCAAAATTTACATATAAATGATAAAATCTAAAACGATAACACGTTGACAAAGAAAGTAACTGTCAAATGATTTTTGCAAAGAGATTTTTCGCCATAGGCTGAAAGCGAAATACTGAAATCTGGCAGCGAAGTTCCCTTTCGAGTGGCAGGGCTGAAAAATGCAGTAGGCTCTGACGGTGGACACCGTTATATGTCGCCTGAGTGTTTGCTTATGCAAAAATTAGGGTGGTACCGCGGAATTTCTCCCGTCCCTTTTGTGGACGGGACTTTTTTATTTTATCGGAGGATGTTATGAAAGAACAAATGGAAAAGCTGAAAATCCAGCTTGATGAAGAATTAAGTCTTGTAAATAACTTGCAAGAGCTTGATGCGATCAGAGTTAAGTACTTGGGCAAAAAAGGTCTTATCACCGACTTGCTCAAAGGTATGAAAGATTTATCAAATGACGAAAGAAAGGCATTCGGCGCTTTAGTAAACGAATTAAAGCAGTCAACTGCTGACAAAATCGCTCAAAAAACGCAGGAGCTCAAAGAGGCTGAAATCAGAAAAGAAATCGAGAGTATGCCACAGTTTGATGTTTCTATCCCTACAAAGCTCGATAGAGGTTCATATCACCCAATCACTTTAGTACAGCGTGAATGTGAAAGAATTTTTAAATCAATGGGCTTTACGGTTGAAGACTACTCAGAGGTTGTTACTGACTACGAATGCTTTGAGTCAGTTAATATTCCTAAAAACCACCCTGCAAGAGATATGCAGGACACATACTATCTCGAAAACGGTCAGCTTTTAAAGAGCCAGACTTCTGCCGCACAGAACGCTATTCTTAAGAAATACGGCGATGCTCTTAAAAATGACGGCAAGCCAATTAAAGCAATCTTCCCTGGCAGATGCTTTAGAAATGAAGCAACAGATGCTTGTCACGAAAACACCTTCTTCCAGATGGAGGGTATGATGGTAGACAAAGACATTTCTATCTCTAACCTCATCTACTTTATGAAAACTATGCTTTCTGAAGTATTTAAGAAAGATATCAAAGTAAGACTTCGTCCGGGCTTCTTCCCGTTCGTTGAGCCGGGCTTCGAGCTTGATATAAGCTGTCTTATCTGCTCAGGTGAGGGTTGTCCTTCCTGCAAGCACTCCGGATGGCTTGAGCTTTGCCCTTGCGGTATGATTCATCCACAGGTACTGCGCGAAGGCGGTATCGACCCTGAAGAATACACAGGCTTTGCGTTTGGCTTAGGCTTAACAAGACTTGCTATGATGAAATACGGCATTAAAGACATCAGAGATTTAAACTCAGGTAGCTTAAAAGCTCTTGCACAGTTTACAGACGACGAATAAAAAGGGAGTGAGAATATGTTTATATCAATGAATTGGATTAAAGACTTTGTTGATTTAGAAGGTCTTGATACACTTAAATTAATACAGCAGTTTTCACTCTCAACAGCAGAGGTTGAAAACGAAATTTTCTACAAGGGTTCAGACATTAGCGGCATCGTTGTTGCACAGATTATGTCTGTAGAAGATCACCCTGAATCTAAAAAGCTCCACCTGTTAAAGGTTGACGCAGGCGATGGCAAATTAACCGATGTTGTTTGTGGTGCACCAAATGTAAGAGTGGGTATGAAAACCGCTTTTGCAAAGGTTGGCGCTAAAATCGGTGAAATCACTATTGCTCCTCGTCCTCTTGCAGGCTTTGAGTCTTTTGGTATGTGCTGTTCTGAAAACGAACTCGGTATTTCCGACGACAACTCAGGCATTATGGACATCACAGAAGATGTAGCAAACGGTACAGACATCAAAGAGCTTTACGCTATTGACGATATCGTATTTGAGGTTGATAACAAATCGCTTACTAACCGTCCTGACTTATGGAGCCACTATGGTATTGCGCGAGAATTTGCGGCTATCTCAGGTAGAGCGTTAAAGCCTCTTGAGATTGACGATTTGACACAGTACAACTCTCTTCCTTTAGTAGATATGAAAATCGAAGACCCACTTTGTCAGAGATATTCTTGCTTACAGTTTGCTAACATCAGCAGAAATGTAAGCCCTGTTAATATGAAAATCAGACTTTTCTACTGCGGTATGCGTTCTATCAACTTCCTTGCTGATATGACTAACTACCTTATGCTTGAGGTTGGTCAGCCGATGCACGCATTCGACTCAAGAAAGGTCGGCAAAATTAGAATCAAGAGATTTGACGCTCCGCTTAAGTTTACTACACTTGATAACGTTGAGCGTAATATTGACGAAAACACCCTTATGATTTGCAACGACAACACTCCTGTTGCTATCGCGGGTATTATGGGCGGTCTTGACTCTGAAATTGTTGAGGATACTACTACACTTACGCTTGAGTCAGCTACCTTTGATGCGGCTTCTATCCGTAAATCAACCGTAAGACTTGCTCACCGCACAGACTCTTCTATGCGTTACGAAAAGTCTCTTGACCCAGAGCTTACTACACTTGCTATCGCAAGATTTGTAAAACTGCTTAAAGACTACGATTCAACTGTTTCCATCGTATCAAGCCTTACAGACGAGTACGCTTTCCACTACGATAATATTACATTAAACTTTGACAAGGCGTATGTTGACAAATATACAGGCATCGAGATTTCTAACGATACTATTATCGATACTTTAACAAAGCTCGGCTTTACTGCAAGTGTTAGCGATAACAACTTCACAGTTGATGTACCATCATGGCGTGCTACAAAGGACGTTACCATGAAGGCGGACATCATTGAAGAAATCACCCGTATCTACGGCTACGATAACTTTGATGTCAACACCGCGAAATCTCCTCTCTTCCCTGTAAATATGGAGCAGGAGAAAACTGACGAAGAGCGTGTTAAGGATATGCTCGTAAAGAGATACAACCTGCACGAGGTTCACTCGTACGTATGGAACTACTATGACGAGCTCAAAGCTTTAGGGATTGAAAGCAAGGGTTCTATCAAGCTTTTAAATGCTTCTAACCCTAACATCGAAACTATCAGAGAAAGCCTTATTCCAACACAGCTTTGCCAGATAAAAACAAATGTCGGCTTTGCTCCTGAATACGGTATATTCGAAATCGGCAGAGCAGTCACAGGTATCGACGAAAACAACCTCTGTATAGAAAAGAAATTCTTAGGCACTACACTTTACAGCAAAACAAAGGACGTAAAGGCGCTCTACTTTGAGCTTAAGGATATGGTCGAAACTTTAGTAGATGAGCTCAAACACAAGGCCGTTACTTTCAAAAAGGCCCAAGCTACATCTGACTTTGAGCATCCTATTAACTACAATGCTATACTTTGTGATGACAAGGTGCTCGGATATATCGGCATTGCTCACCCAACAGTTTCTAAGAAAATCGACAAGCGTGCAGCTATTGTATTTGCACAGCTTGATATGAGCGTGCTTGCAAGCATCAAAAACGCTTCAATCACTTACGACGAGCCTTCAAAATTCCCTACAATGGACATTGACCTGTCTTTTGTTACAGACACATTTGCTCCTATCAAGAAGGCGATTGAAAACGCAAACTCACCGCTTATCAAAAAATATGAGGTTGTTGACATCTACGAAGATGAAAACTCAAAGAGTATTTCGGTAAGAATTACTTTCTCGCATCCGCAGAAAACTCTTACTCGTGAGCAGGTGCAGGAGATTGCGAATTCAATCATCGACGAGCTCAAGGCAAACGGTATTGTATTAAAGGGTTAATTTTTGCACTTTAAATTACTACTTGAATTAAATTTTGCTTTATAGTATAATGCACTTATCGGAGGTGTTTCCATGTTAGATAAAACTATGATTTTCTCCCTCGGCGGAGATAGAGATGATGAAATTAAGGTAGCGCTTACTACGGTGTATGACGCTCTTAGAAAGAAGGGGTACAACCCTATCAACCAGATAGTAGGTTACATCCTGTCTGAAGACCCAACCTACATCACTACCTACAACAATGCGCGTAACATCATCAGCAAGATTGATAGAGACGACCTTTTGGAAGCACTTGTAAAATCATACCTTAACATCTAGAAAGGATTGAATACAGTGGCAGAAAAAGAGTTTTCCACCTATAAAGGCAGACCTTTGGTACGCTGTGGTGACGAGCTTTACTACGGTAGTATGGAAGATCGCTTTGTAATAAGAATGCAGATAAAAACCAAAAAGGAAGTAAACGGTCTTGAGGTTGCTGACAAGGTTGCAATTCAGCTTATGTGCACCGACCCTGACTTAAGTCCTAGAAAACAGCTTGTTAAAGCAAGTGAAAAATCGGGTCTTTACCTTGCACTTGATATTGCTGACGTGTGGCTTGAAAGAGCACTTAAATCGTAACTTATCAATTAAAATGAAAAACGCCTGAGTTAATTCTCAGGCGTTTTCTTTTATGTGTTATTTTTCTGAATAAGAATTATTGGTGTGCTAAGATGAGTTTTTGATTCTGCATTAGAATTATTTATTGAACTATTTTTCTAATTTAGAAATTTGCGCAGATGCATCATATTTCTAAATTAGAATTTTGTTCTTCTTGTTATATAGCTTTATTCTAATATCGAATTATATTAATTTCTGTATTAGAATTATTCATATTTCTATTTTGGAAATATAGTCGCTTTTATTTTTTTGCAGAATTAAACATATATTCCCCATCGACATAATCGCAAATGATTTTTGCGCTTTCTTCAAAGCTGCCATCAAGAAGCTTTTCCGACAGTTTATCCTCGATATTTGAAACGATTGCTCTGCGCAACGGTCTTGCGCCATAAGCGTCGTCAAAGCCCTCGTCGGCGATTTTTTCAACAACCGCGTCTGTAAATTCAATCTCAACTCCGAGTGGTTTAAGCCTCAAAGAAAGATTATTCAGCATATTTTTTGCAATGAGCTTTATCTCGTCTTTTTTAAGCTTTGAGAAAACAATTATATCGTCAACACGATTCAAAAACTCCGGTCTGAAAACCTTTTTCAGCTCATTTATTACTGTTTCCTTGATGTTTTTATTTTCGCTGTCTGACTGTGTAAAGCCTAAAGACTGCTGTTTATCAACAATAAGTCGAGCACCGACATTTGAGGTCATTATGATTACCGTGTTTTTAAAATCAACCGTCCTGCCCTGACTATCTGTCAGCCTGCCGTCCTCTAGAATTTGGAGCAACATATTAAACACATCGGGGTGTGCTTTTTCTATCTCGTCAAAGAGCACTACCGAATACGGCTTGCGTCTTACTTTTTCGGTGAGCTGACCGCCTTCTTCGTAGCCTACATATCCGGGTGGTGAACCTACAAGTCTTGAAACAGTATGCTTTTCCATATACTCGCTCATATCAAGTCTAAGCATCGCGTTTTCATCGCCGAACATCGCAGAAGCTAGAGCCTTGCAAAGCTCGGTTTTTCCGACACCAGTTGGACCTAAGAAAATAAATGAGCCCATCGGTCGGTTAGGGTCTTTTATACCTGCTCTGCCTCGTCTTATTGCTTTTGCGACTGCTGATACAGCTTCATCCTGACCGATAACACGTTCGTGAAGAACATTCTCCATATTAAGCAAACGCTGTGACTCTTCCTTTGTAAGCTCAACTACAGGTATTTTAGTCCAGTCCGCAACGATTACTGCAACATCTTCTTTTGTTACTTCACCATTTATATTCTTAGAATTTTCCTGCCACTCTTTCTGCATTTCTTCGAGTTGCTTTTTGATTTGTTTTTGCTCGTCTCTTATTTTTGCGGCACGCTCAAAATCTTGTTCATTTACTGCACTCGCCTTTTCCTGCTCAAGAAGCTCACATTTTTCTTCAAGTTCTTTTATATCAGGCGGTGCTGTAAGACTGCAAAGTCGTACCTTTGATGCTGCTTCGTCGATTAAGTCAATCGCTTTATCAGGCAGATATCTGTCTGCGATATATCGTGATGAAAGCTCAACCGCCGACTCAATCGCTTCGTCGCTGATTTTAACCTTGTGGTGTGCTTCGTATCTGTCACGCAAGCCTTTTAATATAAGCACCGCTTCTTCTTTTGACGGCTCGCCGACTGTGACCGGTTGGAAACGACGCTCGAGTGCCGCATCTTTTTCGATATACTTGCGGTATTCTTCTAAGGTTGTTGCGCCGATAACCTGAAAATCGCCACGCGCCAGGCTTGGTTTTAGTATATTCGCCGCATCAGCAGAACCCTCTGCAGAGCCCGCGCCGATAATCGTATGAAGCTCGTCAATAAACAGGATAATATTGTCTGACTTTTTGACCTCTTCAATCGCGTTTTTAATGCGGTCTTCAAAGTCGCCTCTGTACTTAGTTCCTGCAATCATTGCTGTCAAATCAAGCGCAAATACTTGTTTAGAACGCAGGTGTTCAGGCACCTCGCCGTTTGCAATTTTAAGCGCTAAGCCCTCTGCTACTGCAGTTTTACCAACGCCGGGTTCACCAATAAGCACAGGGTTGTTTTTTGTTCTACGCGACAAAATCTGAATAATACGGTTTATTTCTTCATCTCTACCGATTACAGGGTCAATCTCACCATTTTGTGCACTAAGGGTTAAATCGCGACCGTAGGTCGAAAGTGTCTTTGTATTGGTATTTGCTTTTGAAGCTTTAGAACCGTTTTCAGAGAACTTATAGTCTTGCTCTTCACCTGCGCCATTCTCGTCGTTCAAACTCGATTTAAGCGCAGTAAGCACAGTTGATGGATTTACACCAAGCTCGCTTAAAAAGCGTACAGCAAAGCTGTCACGCTCTGAAAGTATAGCAATAAGCAAATGCTCGGTGCCAACATAGTTATGTCTAAGCTTTGCAGAGTGGATAACCGCCATCTGCATAACGCGCTTTGTTCGTGGAGTAAAATCATCTGGAGTAAGCAAAGTCATTGTGCCCTTGCCGATTGAATCAGCAATCAGATTTTCAAGTGCTGTATCATCAAGACCGCATTCACTCATCACAACTGCTGCGACGCCCGTACCCTCTTTTATAAGGCCGAGCAAAATATGCTCTGTACCTACATAGGTATGTCCGAGCTCCTGTGCACAGCTGACTGCGAGATTTAATGCAGTATTAGCTTTTTGGGTGAAGCCTTTAAAATTGAACATTTACATTACCTTCCTTTCGTAATATTTATAAATAAATTTAGTTTAGTTTTTCGCGTAAGTAGTCAGCACGCTTTATGTCACGCTCTTGCACAGACAGCTCCTCGCCGAAGCTCTGCAATATACTCGCAGGCTGAACGTCACACATCAGCTTATCAATACTGCTAAGCGTAAGCGACTCTATAATTTTTTGTGCAACACCGAGTCTTACATTAGACAAAAGGTTCATTGCTTCGTTGTGGTTTAACAGTCGTGCTGTTTTTAAAATGCCTAAGCTACGACAAACCGTATCGGTAACCTCGATATCTTTCAAAATTCTTTCTCGCGCTTTTACCTCTTGTGTGACAAGCTGCGAACAGATATTCTTTAGGTTATCAATCGCCGCTTGCTCGCTTATACCAAGACTCACTTGATTTGAAAGCTGATACAATGCGCCGACAGGCTCCGAGCTTTCGCCATAAATTCCTCTGATTGTAAGCCCGAGCTTAGAAAGGTTTGAGGATATACGAGCAACCGCTCTGCTTCTTTGAAGCGCAGGAAGATGAAGCATAACCGACGCACGCATAGCTGTACCGAGATTTGTTGGACAAGCGGTGAGGTAACCCAGCTTTTCGCTGTATGCAAAATTAAGGCTTTTTGAAAGCTTTGTATCAAGCTCATCAGCAACCGCAAACGCCTCTGTAAGACGTAAATCAGGCATAATCACCTGCAGTCTTATGTGGTCTTCTTCGTTTATCATTATGCTTATAGTTTTGTCTTTTGAAAGCAAAAGTGTTTTGCCAACAGGCTCGCTGATAAACTCCGGACTTATCAGATGCTGTTCTACAAGCGATATCGCCTGTGTTTTTGACAAATTCTGCATATCAATACGGTCAAAATCTAAAATTGATTTTGCAACTGCACTGACCTTATCGGCAAGCTCGATTTTTTGAGATTGTGTCATTCTTACAGGAAATGGATAATCGGACAAATTTCGTGCAAGTCTTATTCTTGATGATACTACTGCTTCGCTCATTTTGACTCCTCCAATTCCTTGATTTTATCTCTTAGCTGTGCGGCAAGCTCGAAATTTTGCTCACTAACTGCCTTATCAAGCTCAGCTTTAAGTTCTTTTACGGTTTGCTTTTGTATGGTCTTTTCTTCGAGCTTTTCCTGTGTTACAATCGGCTTTTTGCCACAGTGGGTGGTGTTTCCGTGAATACGCCTGATAGACGGCATAAGCTCATTTAAAAACATATCGTAGCAATTTGCACACCCAACAACGCCGCTTTTTGCAATTTCGTGATAGGTGCTGCCACAAACCTCGCATCTTCTGGTTTGCGAATGTGCAGGTAAAGCGTTTGAGAAAAACGAGCCTAAAATTGAATTAAAATCAGACTGCATATCAGTAAACAAACTTGAATAGCCCATCTCTTTTGCGCATTCGCTACAAAGCATATATTCAGTATATTCGCCGTTTACAACAGACTTTACGTGAGTTGTCGCTTCTTTACTATTACATTTTTGACACAACATAGTTTTCTCCTCCTTATACTAATTGCAAAAGCATATTTTTAAAAATTGATGCACGTAAATAATCGCGATATTGCTGAGGGATATCAAGGTAAGAACGCTCGCTCATCGCAGCCGCTAAAAGTCGTGCAGTTTCTTTATTTATTATTGACCTTGAATACATATTATTAATCATAATTTCTGCAGATGCTTTATCAAGTTTTCTGCCGATTGAATTAATAATATGCATAATTGCATCTTGTGGTGTGGTTGTGATTCTTGTAATGCGGATATATCCGCCTCCACCTCGTCTGCTTTCGACGATATATCCCTGCTCCGGAGTAAACCGCGAGGTGATAACATAATTTATCTGACTTGGCACACAGCCTAACGCAGACGCAAGCTCGTTACGCCTTATTTCAGCGTTGCCGTCGCTTTGATCAAGCATCTCTAAAATACTCTGTGCTACTATATCACTCATACGCATAATATCAGTCCTTTATAATAAAATATAAAAACAATTTGACTTTGTTTGACCTTCAATTTACATTATAAACAAAAGTCAAAGAAAGTCAAGGTCTAATTTAAAGTTTAAAAGTTTGTTCACAATTTTGCTTTTATGCTCTGTGCCTAAAATAAAAAAAGGACGGTGGAAACCGTCCTTTAGTTATATATATTTA
Organism: Ruminococcus sp.; assembly: GCA_017411835.1. Lineage (GTDB taxonomy): Bacteria > Bacillota > Clostridia > Oscillospirales > Acutalibacteraceae > Ruminococcoides. The sequence goes on from JAFQPG010000008.1 coordinate 13,461, forward strand.
CTTACAACACCTTACCTAAGAAGTCCTTTGTACGCTCCTGCTGAGGATTTAAGAAAATCTCTTCAGGTGTACCCTGTTCACAGATAACGCCCTCATCCATAAAGAGCACTCTGTCAGCAACCTCTCTTGCAAAGCCCATCTCGTGGGTAACGACAACCATCGTCATACCCTCAGCTGCGAGCTCCTTCATAACTTCGAGTACCTCGCCAACCATTTCAGGGTCAAGCGCAGAGGTAGGCTCGTCAAAGAGCATAATATCCGGATTCATCGCAAGCGCACGCGCAATGGCAACACGCTGTTTCTGTCCGCCGGAAAGCTGGTGTGGATAAGAGTCCGCCTTGTCTTCAAGACCGACTCTTTTAAGAAGTTCAAGAGCCTTCTCTTTAGCTTCTGCTTTAGTCATTTTCTTAAGTTCAACCGGTGCAAACATAATGTTTTTGAGAACACTCATATGTGCAAAAAGATTGAACTGCTGGAAAACCATACCGATGTTTTCTCTTACTTTATTAATATCTATCTTTTTGTCGGAAATTTCATAACCGTCAACAACAATCTCGCCGCTTGTAGACTCTTCGAGTCTGTTTAAGCAACGCAGCAAGGTAGATTTACCAGAACCAGATGCGCCGATTAAGCACACAACCTCGCCCTCGTTTACAGTCATATCAATTCCGCGTAACACTTCCAATTTATCGAAATACTTGTGTAGGTTAGTTATTCTTACTTTTTCTGTCATAGCTTATCTTCTTCTCCACATATTTTGATAGAATCATTAACAATGAAATGATAGCGAGGTAGCACAAGCCGACAAGGATGTAAACCTCGAAGAAACGGTAAGTGCTTGCAGAATACTGCTTAGCCTGGTTACAAAGCTCTGCAAGACTGATAACAGAAAGAATGGAAGTGTCTTTGATAGTGATAATAAACTGGTTAACGATAGATGGTATAGTAATTTTAAAAGCCTGTGGTAAAACAACCTTGAACATAGTCTTTCCTGAAGAAATGCCTAAGCTTCTTGATGCTTCAATCTGGCCTTTATCAACAGCCTGAATACCGCTTCTGAAAATTTCAGATAAATACGCACCCGCGTTTAAGCTCAGCGTAATCGTACCCGCTAAAAATTCAGAAATAATGAAATTAGGGTTAAACTGCTGAACAACAATCGGGATACCGTAATATACGATAAACGCCTGAACAATCATCGGTGTGCCGCGAATAATCCAGACATACACTGCTGAAATAGCTTTAACAATTTTTAATTTTGAAAGGCCCATAAGACAAGAAATCAGACCGATTACCATACCAATCGCAATAGACAAAAGCGAAATGATAAGGGTAACCTTTAAGCCTTCAAGCAACATAGGCCAAGACTGTTTTAATACTAAAGCAAAATCCATATAATCAACTCTTATCAAAAATTTAGCACGGTAAAATCTACCGTGCTAAATCGGTAATTTTATAAAACAATAATTACAGTAAGTAAACTAAATTACATACCATACTTAGCAAGAATTTCGTCATACTTGCCGTTTTCTTTGATGTTTGCAAGACCTGCGTTGAACATCTCGATAAGCTCAGGGTTTGTGCCCTTCTTTACAGCAAAGCCGTAGAAGCTTGGGTTAATCTTCTCGCCAACTGTCTTGAGCTCTACGCCGTTTTTGATAGCGTCGCCGATAACAGTATAGTCTTCAAAGCAAGCAACACAGTTGCCGTTGATGATAGCCTGATACTGCTCGTTTGAGCCTTCGAAAGCCTTTGTTGTATAGCCGTACTCGTCTTTGTTAGCGTTTGCATACTCAGCGCCCATTGTGCCGTTCTTTGTAGCAACAACTTCGCCCTTAAGATCATCGAGAGAATCGATGTCGCTGTCCTTAGCAACAACCATTACCTGACCGTCTTCAAAGTAACCTTCTGAGAAATCGAAGATTTCTTTTCTCTCGTCAGTAATTGTCATACCTGCGATAACAGCGTCTGCCTGACCAGCCTGAACCTTTGCAAGAGCAGGGTCAAAGCCAACGTTCATCATATTGTACTCAAAGCCCTGATCCTCAGCGATAGCTGCCATGATATCCATATCGATACCAACATATTCGCCTGACTCAGAGTCGAAAGACTCGAATGGAGCGAAAGCGTTATCAGAAACGATTGTGTAAACTTTAGCCTCATCTGTGTCACCAGCCGGTGTGCCACAAGAAGCGAGTGATGCTACCATCAGGATAGCGAGAATTAATGCGAAAATCTTTTTCATTTTCATAACTCCTTTTCAATTTAATAACTATGTATCCATTTTAGGATATAGATAACAAACTGATTATACTACAAATGGCGATTATTGTCAAACAAAACTTTTATCTGCTAAAGCGATAAAATCAAAAACAAAAAAATTGCCGACCGGATAACCGATCGGCAAATAAAATCAAAATAATTTTTAAATTACAGTTCAGCAAAATACTTGATTGTTCTTACCATCTGTGATGTGTATGAGTTCTCGTTGTCATACCAAGAAACAACCTGTACCTGTGTTGTATCAGTTTCTGGCATATATGTTGCCATTGTCTGAGTAGCATCGAAAAGTGAACCGTATGTCATACCAACAACGTCAGAAGAAACGATTTCGTCTGTGTTGTAGCCGAATGAATCAGATGCCTGAGCCTTCATAGCAGCGTTGATAGCGTCAACTGTTACGTTGCCCTTAACAACTGCTGTGAGGATTGTTGTAGAACCTGTTGGAACAGGAACACGCTGAGCAGCACCGATGAGCTTGCCGTTGAGTTCAGGAATAACAAGACCGATAGCCTTTGCAGCACCTGTTGAGTTAGGAACGATGTTAACTGCGCCAGCTCTAGCTCTGCGGAGATCGCCCTTTCTGTGTGGACCGTCAAGAATCATCTGATCGCCTGTGTAAGCGTGGATAGTAGCCATGATACCACTCTGGATTTCTGCTAAATCGTTTAATGCCTTAGCCATTGGAGCAAGACAGTTTGTTGTACAAGAAGCAGCAGAAATGATCTGATCATCAGCTGTAAGGATACCTTCGTTAACTGAGAATACAACAGTCTTAAGGTCGTTGCCTGCAGGAGCAGAGATAACTACCTTCTTAGCACCAGCGTTGATGTGAGCCATTGACTTCTCTTTTGAGCAGTAGAAACCTGTGCACTCTAAAACTACGTCTACACCAAGCTCGCCCCAAGGAATGTTGTTAGCGTCTGGTTCTTTGTAGATTGTGATTTCTTTGCCGTCTACTACGATAGAATTCTCTTTAGCCTCTACCTTGTCAGCGAGAGCGTATCTGCCCTGTGCTGAGTCGTACTTGAGAAGATGAGCGAGCATCTTTGGAGCTGTAAGGTCATTGATTGCAACTACCTCGTAACCCTCTGCACCGAACATCTGTCTGAATGCAAGTCTACCGATTCTACCGAAACCGTTAATACCTACTTTTACTGCCATTGGAAAAACCTCCTAAAAAATATGCTATTTGGATTATACCAAAGTATATACCTTTATTATTTTACTACTAAACCGTATATAAATCAAGAAAAATTTACCGATTGATAAATTTTTGTCAAAATATATAAATTACTGTGGCAATACGCCAGCGTTTTGCTTATTATCATATATTTCACTAACTATCGCGGACGCAATTACAAGCACCGCACCGATTACTATAGATAGTGTAAGTTGTTCCGGTAAAATTATTACAGACAAAACAACCGCAACAACCGGGTCGATATATGCAAATATGCTGACATTTTGTGATGTTACATCAGGAAGTGATTTAAAATACAGCGTGTACGCTATACCTGTATGCACAACACCGACTACAATCAACAGTATAATCGTCGGTATAGAAAACTTAAGTTCAGCTTTATCTGTTGTAAACAAGCAGTAAATAAACATAACAACAGTTGATGAAGCAAACTGTGTTATAGCCTTGTCCATCGGGTTTAGTTTGTCAAGTCGCTTGTTAATAACAACAGTAATAGCATAAACTACAGCCGCACTGACGCCAAGTGCTACCCCGATAAAACTACTCTTTGTAAATTCAGTCTGCTCAAAAACTCCCGACACACAAACAACGCCGAACAAAGCGGTAAGCACACAAAGCATTTTCACAAAAGTCAGACGCTCTTTAAAGAAAATCGGCGACACTAAAACAACAAGCATCGGTCCTAAATTGTAGCAAACAGTTGATGTCGCAACAGTCGTATAATTGTAAGACTCAAAAAGCAAAATCCAGTTTATGCCGAGCAACGCACCGTTTATACACAGCAAAAAAAGACTTCCCTTTAGCAAAGAAAAATCTATTTTAGATTTCATACATAGTTTAACTGCTATTAAAAACAGCATACCGACCAAAGAGCGGTCAAACGCAACCAGTCCGCTATTTAGAGGTATAAACTTTACAAATACACCAACCGTGCCCCATATTAAAAAGGCACTTGCAAGTTCAATTTTTGCTTTTGAAGTAGACTTCATATAAACCTCAAAACTAAGGCACTCTGCAAAGAGAGTGCCAAAAATTTATTTCTGATACAATTTTTTTGTCTGGTAGAATGGCTCACAAGTAAGGTTGATGCCAAGCTTTTTGAACATCATAGTATCCACCTGTGACAAAATAACAGACGAATGAGCCTCGCAATTACGCAGTTTTTCGAGCTGTTCCATCGCCTTTTGTGCGTGAGGACTTGTAACAGCAGAAATAGAAAGTGCAATTAAAATCTCGTCGATATGCAGTCTTGGGTTAACGTTTCCAAGATGGTGCACCTTCAACTTTTGAATAGGCTCGATAACATCAGGTGAAATAAGGTGAATGCTGTCATCAATACCGCCTAATGTTTTAAGCGCATTTAAGAGCATCGCCGCACAAGCACCCAAAAGCGAAGAGGTTTTTCCGGTAACTATTGTGCCGTCATAAATCTCGATAGCCGCCGCAGGAGCACCCGTTTCCTCTGCCTTTTTGAGAGTTGGAGCGATAACAGCGCGATTTTCGCTTGAAAGCTTTGACTGCTTCATAATCAGCTCAAGCGCATAGACCTCGCTATCAGGCGAATTGCCCTTTTTATTATTACACATAGCGTTGTAATAACGACGAATAATCTCCTGATTTGCGGCATCAACAACTGCCTGATTATCAACAATGCAGTTGCCGACCATATTAACGCCCATATCAGTCGGTGACTTGTATGGTGACTCACCGAGAATCTGCTCAAATATAGTATTTAGAACAGGGAAAATTTCGATATCTCTGTTGTAATTTACGGTGGTTTCGCCGTAAGCTTCTAAATGGAACGGGTCAATCATATTGACATCATTTAAGTCGGCAGTTGCCGCCTCGTAAGCAACATTCACAGGATGCTTAAGCGGTAAATTCCAAATCGGGAATGTCTCAAATTTAGCGTAGCCACAGCTCACGCCTCGTTTATTTTCGTGATATAGCTGTGAAAGACAAACCGCCATTTTACCACTACCCGGACCCGGAGCAGTGACAACAACAAGCTCGCGGTCGGTCTCAATAAAATCATTTCTTCCGTAACCATCGTCAGAAACAATCAAATCAATATCCTGTGGATAACGCTCGATAGTATAGTGGTGATATACCTTTATGCCATTTAATTCAAGCTTTTTCTGGAATTTTTGTGCCGCCAGCTGGTCAGCATAACGAGTAAGCACAACGCTACCAACATATAAACCGATATTGCGGAAAATATCAATAAGTCTTAATGTATCAAGGTCGTAGGTGATGCCCAAGTCACCTCTGACTTTATTTTTTTCAATATCATCAGCATTAACGACAATGACGATTTCAGCCTGCTCTTTAAGTTGTAAAAGCATCTGCAGCTTACTGTCAGGCTTAAAGCCCGGCAACACTCGCGCAGCGTGATAATCGTCAAAAAGCTTTCCGCCGAATTCAAGATAAAGCTTTCCGCCAAATTTTGAAATTCTGTCGCGGATATGCTGAGATTGCATATTCAGATATTTGTCATTATCAAAGCCAATCTTCATTCCTATACTCCTAAAAAATATAAATACATTATTAGATATATCACACAAACAAAGAATAATTATCAATAAAAAGAAATATAACAAAATTTTTGATAAAAAATCTTAAACAAAACAGCACCCTGCGTATATTTGCAGAGTGCAGTTTTTATTTATTATTCTACATTAGAATTTTCAAGTTCTCTTTTTAAAGCATTTTTTGTCAAAGCTTGGGTTAAACTGGTAGTAGTTTCTGGAGTCAAGCTTATCAGTCAGTATTCTTAAATTCTCGCCAAAACGCTGATAGTGTACTATCTCTCTTTCGCGCAGAAAACGTATCGGGTCTTTAACATCAGGATCATCACAAAAACGCAAAATATTGTCGTAGGTTGTTCTTGCTTTCTGCTCTGCTGCCATATCCTCGTGCAGGTCTGTTATTGGGTCACCTTTTGACTGTATATAAGCTGCTGTAAAAGGTACGCCCGCAGCAGATGACGGATAAATACCGGTTGTGTGGTCTACAAAGTATGCGTCAAAGCCGTTCTTTTTAATCTCTTCCTCAGTAAGATTTTTAGTAAGCTGATATACTATTGCACCTATCATTTCAAGGTGATTGAGCTCTTCTGTACCGATATCGGTAAGGGTTGCTTTAAGCTCAGGAACAGGCATAGTAAAACGTTGAGATAAATATCTAAGTGAAGCACCAAGCTCGCCGTCAGGGCCGCCGTATTGACTTATAATTATCTTTGCAAGCTGAGGATTTGTACGCTTAATCTTTACAGGGTATTGAAGCTGTTTTTCATATACAAACATCAGTCATCCTCCTCTGTATCCCAAGGCCATGGGTTTTTTATCCACAAAAATTTATTCACATTATCGGCTTTGACCGTAAGAGGTCCAAAGCGACTTTCAAACTCTTTTACAAGAGGCTTTAAAATTTCCTTATACTCGTCGTATTTTCTAAGTGCATATTCGTCTTTAGGGTGGGTATCAAGATAAAGCTGAAGGTCTTTTAGAGCAAACTTGTATGTGCCGATTTTTTTGAGCATTATTTCACGTTGAGTCATCTTAAGCCCTCACATTCTTCAGGACAAAATGGCTTGTTGAGTTTTTCAAAAATCGTACCACATTCGTAGCCCTGCATTGGGCTGTATAATTTTGGTGAATACTGCTGAAATGGCACATAAGCCATTGCGTAGGATGTGTCATTTGGAAATCTTTTTATTCCATATACATCCATCATTTTTTCAAGTGTATCCAAAATATATTTCTCCTTACTTTCTTTAGGCTGACATATTTTAGTCAAGCCTTAATACATATTATGCGAAAGCACGGACTTAGGTTAAAGGATAAAGGGCAAAAAAAAGAGCAGGTCTTTCGACCTGCTCAAATTTTAGGTTTAAATTAGCCAACGTAATCGTATGTGCCGTATGAGTATTTAGATGATGTACCTTCGAGGTAATAACCAACATTAGTCTTTGTTACGTCGATTGTAATATCAACAGTCTGCTCAGAACCATTGTTGAAGATGATGTTCTGGTAAACTGATGGGTCAATAGTTACCTTGTAGATATCTTCGCCCATTTCATTTGTCTTAACATAAGTCATCTTTTGACCCGGCCATGTCATATTACCGCCTGTACCCCAAGCATAGTAGTTTACTGTGCTCCAGTACTTGTTATTGCTGAAGTAAATGTCGATTGAATCGAGTGGCTCTGGCTCTGGAGGAGCTGCGTTTGGATCGAAATCTTTGATTGCTTCGTATGCGGCCTCGAATGCATCATAAGCCTCGTCGATAGTCTCAGGCTCAGCTGTTGGGTTCATTGTAACAGGCTTGTATGTATCAAGAGCTACACCAGCAGCCTTATAAGCAGGCTCTTCGCCGTAAACCTCTTCGTTAAGTGCGAGGTAGTGAGCTGATAATGTGTTATACATTTCGATAAGCTCTTCGAAAGTATGCTCGCCCTTTGGAACATCGCCGCCGATAACCTTACCAACATTTGCGATATTATCCATACTTGCTGCAAACTTCTGGATGTAAGAAGCATCAAGTACAGTTACTTCTTTATCGTCGTCACAGTCACCTGCTTTAAGAGCGTTTCCTGTGAGCATAAGCTGATTTGCAAGGTGCTTCTGGATAGTTGTAGCATCAATTACGTTTACTTCGTTGTTAAGGTCAGCGTCACCGATAATGAGTGAACCTGGTGTTGGTGGCTGTGAACCATCGTAGAGATATACTACGTTAGTTGTACCAGCTTTGAAGAAGTTAGAAGCGTTAGCAGGTGTGATATAACCGCCAAGCTCTGGCTTTGGTGATGTGCTATACATACCGTTAGATGTAATCTTCTCATACTGCTTTGTTGTATCAGGAGCAAGCTGCTTACCTGTTGCAAGGTCAATATAGCTTGTTGCAACTGAGCAAGAGAATGTGATGATGCCATCTTTAATCCAAGCTTCACCGGATACTTCGTAACCGCGTTCGCCCTGACCAGGCTCCTGCTGTACGCCACTTACTGCGCCAGCCGGGTGGAACATTACACGACAGGACTTAACGTTAGGAATAGTAACTGTGAACCATCTGTCACCAAGGGTTGGGTCTTTTGTCATATTACCCTTCTTGTTGTCAGTCCACTTACCGAGTGGTTCCTCAGTAGATGTATCGAAGTAAGCATAACACTGGATAGTTGTGCTATCCCAGTTGTAGTGTGAGTTATAGTAATGAACTACTGTCTGAGTATGTGTAAGCTCATTGTAGTAGTAGTTGAATTCAAGTGCTTTTGATGCGTCGAATGTACCAACTGTACCGCCAGGATACTTAGTTGTATCAAGTGAGTAGCCCTGAACGCCTGTAGCAGGGATAGAGAACTCGTCGCCATCACGCATTCTGTACTTGATGTAAGAACGGATAGGTTCCTTAGATGTTGAATCAAGGAAGTTAACTGTCAAGTAGTTAGACTCTGTGTATCTTGTGTAGTAGTACTTAACAGTGATATTCTGACCTGCAACAGCAGCGCCTGAAAGCTTGCCAGTTGTGCTCTCGTACTTGTCGAGGTTGTGGTCGAAGAGAATATCTGTGTTAGTAATAGCACGATATGTCTGACCTACAGAATATGTAGCGATGTCAGTTTTTGAAAGCTTATAAGAGCCGGAAGCGCTATCGCGAACATAATGCTCTGTTGTTAATGTTGCTTTACCCTCTGCTGGCTTTTTGTAGTTTGCAAAAGAATCAGACTTAACTAAGATAGCGCCTGATGATGCAGGAACTGTGTAAGAGCCTGTAGCCTCAGAAATCTTATCAAGACCTGCTTTTTTATCGTTAGCAACAACGTACCAGGTTCCGGATGGAAGAGTAACTGTCTTAGAAGAAGTCATATTGTTGTTCATAATAACAACAACGTCGTTCCACTTGCCTGATGTCTTATCAGAAATTGAGTAAGCAACAGGCTGTTGCTGTGAAAGAACTGTGATTGCGTCAGCGTCAGCATCAGAGAAGCCGGCAAATGCATCACGAATCTTTACAAGACCAGCATAGTAGTCAGCTTCAAGTGAGAAGTTTTCAAGACGTGTCCAGTCAATAGCGTTGATGTTATCTGATGTACGATAAGAGTTACCGTCACCGTACTTTGTACGACCAAACTCAGTACCGGCATTCATAAATGGAATACCCTGCGCTGTTAAGTCAGAGAACAGAGCAAGTCTTAACTGTGCAGAAACCTCTGGATAGTATGTGTTAGCAACTGTCTTGTTGATATTATAGAGGTTTTCAAGGTCTTTGTTTGTTGTAAATGTATAGTTATACTTAGATTTTAAGTTATCCTGGTTTGTCTTTAAGAGCTTATCGTAAAGAGTTAAGTTATCATGGTTATCAAGATAGTTAACAATCTTTGAAATAGCTGTTGTGTTCTGGAAGTATGTAGCCTTACCACGAGCAGCATCTAAAATAGCAGCGTTAGTTGAGTCGCCCTGTGCAAAAGCACCTGTTGTACCAGTAATCATAGACTCTGAACCCTTTAAGTTTTCAGAATATGTCTGGTTGAAACCACCGATACGGTCGTTGAGCTTTGCAAAGTTTGCATTTGTAGCGCCGTTACCGATACCAGCGTCGCCGCCTGCCCAAGGTTCACCCCACATAAGGATTCTCTTGTCAATCTTATCGAGCTCTGCTCTTGCTGCGTTTAATGTATCGCAGTCAATAGCGCCCATAAGGTCAAAACGGAAACCGTCAACGTGGTATTCTTCTACCCAGTATTTAAGTGACTCAACAACATACTTTGATGTCATAGCCTTTTCTGTTGACAAACAGTTACCAAGACCTGAACCGTTGTAGTAGTTCTGAGCGTCCATCATTCTGTGGTAGTACTGAGGAACAGTTTTTGCTAAAGCTGAGCCTTCGAGTACGTATGTGTGGTTGTAAACAACGTCCATTACAACAGCGATGCCCCTGTCGTGGAGAGCCTGAACGAGCTGCTTGAATTCTTTAATTCTAGCGTTACCGTCATAAGCATTTGAAGAGTATGAACCGTCAGGAACGTTGAAGTTAACAGGGTTATAACCCCAGTTACGCTGTGGAGCTGAGCTTGTTTCATCGATTTCTGAGAAGTCAGCGATTGGGAGAAGCTGAACACAGTTGATACCTTTTTCAACAAGATAGTCAACACAAGTAGCGATGTCGCCCTCGCCGTTTACAGTAGTGTTGCCTTCAGTAAAAGCAAGGAACTTACCTTTGTTTTCTTCAGAAACGCCTGATGATGGAGAGATAGAGAAATCACGAACGTGAACTTCCCATACTGCTGCTTCGCCAGCAGAGTTGAAGAGCACGTGCTCGTCATCTTCCCAACCCTCAGGGTCAGTAGAATCAAGGTCAACTACCATTGAACGCTCGCCATTAGCACCAACACCGGTAGCATATGGGTCCTGTGTTTCCTGAGTGTTGCCGTCGATAGTGAGCAGGTATGTGTAGTATACATCCTTGTAATCACCGTCAAGCTTTAATGTCCAGACACCTGTTGTGCTGTTCTTTGTCAGAGCGTGTGTGCCGAGCACCTTTGCGCCTGACTCAGCGTCAGTACCTGTTGAATAAAGCTTTACCATAACAGCAGTAGCTGTTGGTGACCAAACTTTAAATGTTGTAGCGGACTTAGTGTATGTAGCACCAAGACCTGTTTCTGATTTAGCTGCCTTTGCGAAATCCTCAAGGTAGCTCTGGTTGTAGTATCCTGTTTCAGCGATATCAGTCTGAGCAGCAGAAACTGCAAAGCTAACAGATGAAAGCATCAGTACTAAAACAAGAAGACATGAAATAAGACTGCGTAATTTCATTAAAATTCCTCTCTTTCTTAAAATTAACCGCATAATTTCAGTTGTAGTCATTATAACACATAATTTCCAAATAATAAATGGAAATACCAAAATTTAACGGACGCTTTTTGCACAATCTTTTTTGCGTTTCTTTGTGTATAAATACCAAAAAAATTACTGCCTTTAAATTTGCACCCGTTTTTGTAGTAAAAACAAAAAAGCACATCAATAAAAACAGCAATTAAAAATTATTTAATTTTAATATCCGTAAAGCCGACTCCGAAAGCAGTACCGAGTGAAATGCAAGCGGAATTTTCTATTTCAGAAAAATAAAGTGCGTTTGCGGTGCCATCATGCACAAGTCTTACTTTTATACGCTTATGACAGGCGCTGGACAAATCTTCCGACAAAATCTTTGCATAGTCATTTCCAAGCTCCGTAAGCTTTGCGTATCCCCCACGCACAGCATTAAGCCTTCCTGCGGCATTGTAGTTTGCAATACTAATTATGATTGTATCTGACAAGCCAAAGCGTCCAAGCTGGCGTTTATACGTATCAACTATGGTTTTTACAAGATATTTGTGCAAATTAAGCGCTTCTTCCCACGCATCCTGTCCGTCCGTGATTCTTTCCACATACATAGATTTTACGCTTTCTAAAGCAGTAAACTCGGTGATTTGCGAAATACCCTTTGTGACAATGCAACGCTTAAGATTTGTATGTCCGAAATCGAAAACAAGCGAGGTTGAGTTGTCCTCCATAAGCCTCATCGCACATCCCATCACACCAACAAAGGTGCCGTTATCGAACAGCATAATATTATACGGCTTGATACCTGCAATATCAAATATATGATGAATACGCTCTTTAAATTTTCTGCCAAGCATTGAGCTTGCAAGTCCGCCGACAAAAATGACGGTATCAAGTGTCGCCCAGTACTCCCAGTGCTCGTCGCTCCAATCAGCACGGGCATCGCGATTTTCTTTTTCGCCAAGCTTTAGTGCTAAAAGCAAAAGTCCGAGTCTGTCACCGAATTTATCAGCAACCTTGTTTGCAAGCTGATTGAATTTTATATCCTCGCCGATAAGCGCTTTATCAAGCAGCTTAGGTAAAAGGTAATCGTCATAACCCGATATATCAACGCTGTAGATTTTTGCAAGATCTTTAATCTCGTCAACAATAAGCTTTGTTGAAAATATCTGTCTGAAGGTCTTACCCTCAAGCGAGTCATCAATTCCGTAAAGCGGAAGCTTTGCCATAACCGCTTTATTAAGCGAAACTGTATCGGTCAGGTATTCAGTTTTTTCTTCTGCCAGATAAGATAAAAACGGATTTTTCATAAATTTTCTCCACTTTTATAGTCTTTAACTTCCTGCGGATTCATACGCCTTTATACCACGATTCCATATACATACCGAAATAACAAACAGCACCACAGATGCCAAAACCGTACCGCCTATACAAAACAGCGGGTTTTCTCCCGTTAAAAAGAAGCTTGCCGGATAAAAAGCGGTAAACGCAAACGGAACAACGTAAGTAATAAATGTGCGTACAAATTTGTTGTATATAGTTGTAGGGTATTTTGAAAAATCGTTGGTCATATAAAACATATGGGTTATATGTCCTGATGCTTTAGTCCAGAACGAAATCGCCGAGGTAGCGATTTTTATAGAAGTGTAAATCAGAGTTGCAAAAACAACTGCAATTATAAACAGTGGTATCATATACCAGGTGATAGTAAGCTTAAGCGCAATCACGCTGTAAACAATCAAAACCAAGCCGATGAAAAGCTCGCCGAAAGCATCTACGCAGAACTTTTCACAAATTACATAAAACAGGCTGTTTATCGGGCGGGTAAGATATTTATCAAAATCGCCCTTACGCACAATAAAGTAGCCGACACTCCACAAATTGTCAAACAACAAATGATCCAGTCCCTTTGGCAAAAGCGAAAAGCCGTAGATAAAAAGTATCTCGTTAAACTCCCAACCTACAAGGTTTGGTATCTGGCTGAAAATAATTCCGAGAAACGCAATCTGCACTACCTGTCCTATAAGAAAGCTGATAGCACCCGTCAGAAAATCGACCTTGTATTCCATCAGATTTTTCATATACTGTGCTACAAAGATTCGGTGAAGTCTTAACATTCTTCTCATAATCAACCTCCTTGTGAGCACAGTCGCTTGACTGCGTGGTTCCATACTGCTTTTGAAATAAGTATCATAGTCACTAACCAGAACACCTGCAAAAGCATTCTTAAAGCTATTTCATCTAAGCTATACATTCCCATATATATCATAACGGGAGTATAAGAAAGCGATGAAAACGGCAGGAAATTAAGAATATCTGCAAGAACAGTCGGCATAAATGCAAGCGGAATAGTCGCGCCTGATAAAAAGTTTACTATGCATTCCTTTAATATATCTGCACCCCAAAGGTTTTTTAGATAAAAAGCCATAAAACCGTAGCTTACATTAAAATAAAACGAAATAAGATACGCAAGCACAAGGCTGATTATATAAAGCAAAAAGTGAACGATATCAAACTGACACACACCTGTAATTGCCCATCTATATATTTCTACTCCCAAAACAATAGGAACAAAAATCACAAGCACATTAAATATCTTATTACCAAGCTCCTGAAACAAAAAGCACATATCAAATGAGCAAGGCTTTATCATACGCATAGCAATCGAGCCATCGCGTATTTCGGTCGCAATCGCGTAAGTACCGTCAGAGTATGTAAGATAACCCGTAAGAAAAGTGATAAAAAGATATACCACCATATCGCTCATCGTAAAGCCCATAAAATCAGGTGAGGTCGTGCTGTTAAAAACCGCTTTCCATACAAAAAACATAATAAAACACGACATAATCTCGCCTAAGAGAAAGCAAATAAAGTTTGCTCTGTAGGCTACAGACTCAAGCATACCTGCGCGAGTAAACGGACGGTAGGTTCGCATAAATTTCTTAAACTTCATCTATGCTCACTTCCTGTCTATACATTCTGCGGATAATCTCCTCGATATCGGCATCCTTTAAATTGATATCCTTAACGTGCACCTTGGACAAGGTGTAGGACAGCATATCTTCAACAGATACAACGTCGCTGTTAAATCTTACAGACACCATCACGCCCTCATTGCTTAATTGCAAGTCATCAGCCGTAGCGTTAAAATGCTCGCAGTAATCAAGCTTTGCTACATTATTTATGTCTACAAGCTCAAACTGCAAATCACGCATCTGCCCAAACTCGTGCTTTAGCTCATTTATCTGGCCGTCAAACACCTTTTTACCCTTATCAATCATAACAATGCGGTTACACAAAAGCTCAATATCAGATAAATCGTGAGTTGTCAGAATAACGGTTGTACCCTCTTCTGCGTTGATTTTTTGTATAGCGTTTCTGATGTTGTCCTTTACGACAACATCAAGACCGATGGTAGGTTCATCTAAGAAAAGCACCTTCGGGTTATGTAAAAGTGATGCTGCAATATCCGCACGCATACGCTGACCTAAAGAAAGCGTACGAACAGGACTAGTGATAAAGCTATCAAGCTCAAGCACCTCGTTTAAAAAAGCCATACGCTGTTTAAACTCTTTGTCAGGTACATCGTAGATTTCCTTTAAAACCGAGTAGGTTTCCCTAAGCGCCAAGTCCCACCAAAGCTGGGTACGCTGACCAAAAACTACACCAATTTCTTTAACGTATTTCTGGCGGTCTTTCTGCGGGACATAGCCGTTTATTGTGCAAGTGCCTGAGGTCGGGGTCAAAATACCGGTAAGCATTTTAATAACCGTTGATTTACCAGCGCCGTTTGGTCCGATAAAGCCTAATATCTCGCCTTTTGGCACGTGAAAGGTAATGCCGTCAACCGCTTTGATTATCTCATTATTTGGCTTAAAAAGAGCTTTTATACTGCCCTTTAGCCCCGGTTCTTTTATCGCCTTTTTAAATTCCTTTTTCAAATCATTTACATAAATCATAAATCTGTTTCCTCAAAAAGTATAATACAAAATTGATTACAAATATAATTTATCACAAAACTACAGCTTTTTCAATGACATTATCTCATTTTTTCTTACATTTTGTCGAATAGTTTCTGTCGCAATTTGTCGTCGTTTATATTCTTTTGTAACCTAAGTTACAGTTATGTCAATACGCTTGCGTAAAAAACGCATATGTGATAAAATGTGACTGTGACAATTTGTAACATTGCGAGGTCCTATGGTAGAATATAAATTGTTAAAGCAAAGAAAATATTATAGCATTAGCGGATGCTATACATCGTACGGCATACTGGCTTTCAAAGGAGAAAAGCTTATAAGAACGGTTGCCGATATTTCTGCAAACAAAACTGCGGTAGAAAATTTAATAGAAAAATTCAACAAATATGAGCTTGACCCTTGTCATTTGTCGCAAGCGATAGAGGACTATCTATACGACCAAAGAACGGACTAAGTCTTTTATTTTTTCTCTTAATGTGATAAACTGTCTTTGGTGATACTATGATATGTAATCTATGCCCTAGAAAATGCAACGCTCATCGAAGCATCACATCAGGTTCAGGATTTTGCAAATGCACTGACCAAATGAAAATTGCTAGAATTGCTCCGCACTACTGGGAAGAACCGTTAATCAGCGGTAAAAACGGATGCGGTGCTGTATTTTTTTCGGGTTGTACGCTTAACTGCGTTTACTGCCAAAATTACGAAATTTCAAATGAAAATAAAGGCAAATACATTTCCCCGAAAGAACTTGCAAAAATGCTTTTAGAACTTGAGAGCACAGGCGTACATACCATTGAGTTTGTAACAGCTACAATGTATGTTGACAAGCTTATAGAAACGCTCAAAATTTACAAACCGAGTGTACCGCTTGTTTACAATAGCTCGGGTTTTGAAGATGTAGAAACGCTTAGAAAGCTTGAGGGATATATTGACATATACCTGCCTGATTTTAAATATAGCGACGATAAACTTGCAAAGCGTTTATCAAACTGCGACAACTACAGCGATATTGCAAAAAACGCTATAAAAGAAATGCTCAGGCAACAGCCGAAGGTAGAAATCGGTGACAATGAAATAATGCAAAAAGGCGTGCTTATACGCCACCTTGTTTTGCCGTCACATACTAAAAACAGCATTGGCGTTTTAAATATCATAAAAGACGAATTTTTAGACAAAGCACTTGTAAGCCTTATGGGACAATATGTACCTTACGGTAAAGCAAATGAACATAGCGACATAAACCGAAAAATCACAAAGCGCGAATATAACAAGGTATTAGACGAGCTTCTTAGACTTGAACTTGACGGCTTTGCACAGGAATTAAAAGCCGCCGACAAATCATATATTCCAAGCTGGGATTTTTAAAACACAAACAAAAAAGCCATCCGAAAATATCGGATGGCTTTTTTATTACATTTAATTGTCTTTAGAAATTCTTTTATTTTTATTTCTTATAAAGAAAAATATTACTATTAAAAACAGCAACAACACTCTAAGATTTTTCAATCCATTTAGAATTATACTACTCTTATTGACGTAATCAAATATAACCGCAGTATCGATTGAAGTAATCAAAGAAAAATACACTATACTTGCTATGCGTATGATTATGTCAACCGAAAACCACGCTACACCTAAATAAAACAACGTAGATTTTTCATGACATAATATAATATACAAAACAAACAACGCAATAATGATTCCAAGGAAAACATAACTAGTCATTATGGTGTTTCCTCCTCGAAAAAATCGCTACAAACAGCACAGCCACAGTAATAAGACTAGCTAAAAGCCCAACAAACTTAGGAAGCTCAATTTCATATACAGGAGCATAAGTGTAAATGCACTCCAAAAACATTCCCGCTATAGCGAGTAGATATACATAAAATCTCCTGTAATCAATAACAAGCATAACTATAGTAGCAATTAATAGAATTAACATCATACCATCACCCCTAAAGTATAACGATGTCTGCTAAAAAAATGTCTACGCTCATTAGACAAGTTCATTATATCATCTGATAATATTTCCTGTCAACGATGTCATAACATAACAAAAAGCCATCCGAGTAAATCGGATGGCTTTATTTTTTGCTTTAAAAGCTTATGTGCTATTTTATTTAGCAAAGTCAATCGCACGACTTTCTCTAATGATATTGACTTTAATCTGGCCAGGATACTCGAGGTCCTCTTCAATCTTCTTGCAGATATCACGAGCAAGGCAAGCCATATTGTCGTCAGAAACAACCTCCGGCTTAACCATGATTCTGATTTCTCTACCTGCTTGAATAGCGAAAGATGTTTCAACACCATTAAATGATGAAGCAACCTCCTCAAGTTTTTGCAGACGCTTGATGTAGTTTTCAAGGTTTTCTCTTCTTGCACCCGGACGGGCAGCAGAGATAGCGTCGGCAGCCTGCACAATGCAAGCAACAACTGTTTTCGCTTCGATGTCACCGTGGTGAGCGTGGATAGCGTGGATAACAGCATCGCTTTCTTTGTACTTTCTTGCCATATCAACACCGATTTCAATATGACTACCCTCGATTTCGTGGTCGAGCGCCTTACCGATATCGTGTAAAAGACCTGCACGCTTAGCGACTGTAGGGTCCATACCAAGCTCAGATGCGATAATACCAGAGAGGTATGCAACCTCTAAAGAGTGATTAAGCACATTCTGTCCGTAGCTGGTACGATAACGCAGTCTGCCAAGTAACTTTACAAGTTCAGGATGGATGCCGTTAACGCCTGATTCTAATACAGCGCGTTCACCCTCCTGCTTGATAGTAGCTTCGACTTCTCGTCTTGCTTTATCTACCATTTCTTCAACTCTAGCCGGATGAATACGTCCGTCAGAGATGAGCTTTTCAAGTGAAATACGGGCAATCTCACGTCTTACAGGCTCGAAGCTTGAAAGAGTGATTGCCTCAGGAGTATCGTCGATAATAAGATCGACGCCTGTTAAAGTTTCGATAGCGCGGATATTTCTACCTTCTCTACCGATAATACGACCTTTCATTTCGTCGTTTGGAAGCGGAACTACAGAAACAGTAGCTTCTGCAACCTGGTCAGCCGCAAGACGCTGGATAGCAAGCGAGATGATGTTTCTTGCTTTCTTCTCCTGCTCGTCTTTGAGTTGCTGCTCAAATTCCATAATTTTGAGTGATTTCTCGTGGCCGAGCTCGTGCTCTAACTGCTCAAGCAAATATGCCTTTGCCTGCTCAACTGTGTAACCCGAAATCCTCTCGAGCATTTCAAACTGACTTTTCTTGATGGTTTCAACCTCGACAAGCTTTGCCTCGGCTTCTTTCATTTTCTTAGCGACTTTTTCTTCCTTTAACTCGATGTTATCTAACTTCTTGTCAAGGGTTTCTTCTTTTTGTTGGATGCGTCTTTCCTGACGCTGAACCTCCTTACGACGGTCAGACAGCTCACGCTCGGATTCATTTCTGAGACGGTGAACCTCGTCCTTACCTTCTAAGATGGCTTCTTTCTTCTTGGCTTCAGCGGTTTTAATCGCCTCTGAGACGATGCGCTTAGCCTCCTGCTCTGCACTGCCAATTTCAGCCTCTGCAACCTTTTTGCGGTATGCAGAACCAATGATAGCACCAACGACGATGCCTACAATGATTGCCAAAACAGGCAACAGGATCTGTAACCATAAGTCCATTTGATTTGACACCTCCTTGATATTTGTTAGTTAATAAACTAATCAAACTCAACTCATGGGTGCCGTTAATATAAGATATTCAGTTTAAATCTATCACCAATGGTAAAACCAAAATCGTAGATGATAATGATAAAAGATGATAATAAAATAAAAAATATCTATGAATAACGGCTCTTTAAAGAGTCCAATAAGTGAATAGGAACACGATCCGATTGACCTAATGCTCCAAGCATACTCCATATATGCTCATACTAATATTAATATACACGCGATAAGATGTCAAGAAAAAATACGGCATTTTTTCAAAAAATAATTTTTAATTAGAATTATAATTTAAAATTATCTCTTTTTTCTCTATGGTGATTTTTTATCCACAACAAAATGTAAGACGATAATTTTTTGCTATTTACAGTCGCAATTTTTTATATCCACCTTATTTTCGTTATTGCGTTTATTACGCTAAGAATTTTTAAAAATCTTTTGTTTAATTGTGACTAAAATCTGTATTTTTCTTGTATATATTGCCAAGGAAATTGACATCATTTATAAATTTTGTACGAAAACTTTGTTATTAAAATTCCGTTTTTTCTTGAATTTTCACCAATAAAATGATATTATAAATTCGATATATAATGTAAAATTATATTATTGAATATATTTGAGGAGAGATTATTCATGAATTATCAAATTTTTGACGAAAGAACCCCTCTCGAACTGTTCCATGGCGGTGATGCTGTAAGAGCTTACGAGTTCTTAGGTGCACACAAGGTTAACTGGGACGGCAAAGACGGTGTTGTTTTCCGCGTATGGGCTCCAAACGCCCTGACTGTTTCTGTAGTCGGTAACTTCAACAACTGGGACCAGACTGCAAACTATATGTATAAAATCAGCGACGGCGGTGTATGGGAACTCTTTATCGAGGGCTTGTATGATTTTGAAATCTACAAATACTGTGTTGAAACACCTTGGTTTGAAAAGCTTTTAAAATCTGACCCTTATGCTTTCCATACTCAGACAAGACCTGATAACGCATCTGTCGTTTATGATTTAAATAACCACATTTGGAACGACAACGAATGGTTTGAGCAAAAGGCTAACAAAAACCACTTTGAAGAGCCACTCAACATCTACGAGGTTCACGCAGGCTCTTGGAGAAAGTATTTAGACGGAAACGTTTTCTCTTACGATAAGCTCGCTGAGGAGCTTATTCCTTACGTTAAGGAAATGGGTTATACTCACATCGAGTTTATGCCTATGACTGAGTATCCGTTTGACGGTTCTTGGGGCTATCAGGTAACCGGTTACTTTGCTCCTACATCCCGCTACGGCAACCCTGACCAATTCATGAATTTCATCGACTTATGTCACCAAAACGGCATCGGCGTTATCCTTGACTGGGTACCTGCTCACTTCCCTAAGGATGCTCATGGCTTAGGTCGTTTTGACGGTGTTCATTGCTACGAATACGAAGACTCAAGAAAAGGCGAGCATAAAGAATGGGGTACATACGTATTTGACTACGCAAGATATGAGGTTATCTCCTTCCTCGTATCAAGCGCTATGTTCTGGCTTGATAAATACCACATCGACGGTATCCGCGTTGACGCTGTTGCTTCTATGCTTTACCTCGACTACAACCGTAACGACGGCGAGTGGGTTGCTAACTGCTTCGGTGGCAGAGAGCATTTAGAGGCTGTTGAATTCTTAAAGAGACTCAATACCGCTGTGCATCTGCACCACCCAACAGTAATGATGATTGCTGAAGAAAGTACATCATGGCCTATGGTTTCCCGCCCTGTATATGACGGCGGTCTTGGCTTTGACTACAAGTGGAATATGGGTTGGATGAACGATATGCTTTCATATATGTCACTTGACCCATTATGGAGACCATATCACCACGACAACATCACATTCAGCTTCTTGTATGCATTCTCTGAACACTTTTTGCTCCCTATCTCCCACGACGAGGTAGTTTACGGTAAGGGCTCTCTTATCAATAAAATGCCTGGCGACTACAACGACAAGTTCGCAGGTGTTAGAGTATTCTTATCATATATGATGGCTCACCCTGGTAAAAAGCTTACATTTATGGGTGCTGAGATTGGTCAGTTTGATGAATGGAATTCTACAGAAGAGCTCCAGTGGGGGCTCTTACAGTACGAAAGACATCAGCAGTTAAACTCCTTTATCAAAGACCTCAACCGCTTCTACCTTGACAACAAGTGTATGAGCGAGGTTGACTTTAGCTGGGAAGGCTTTAACTGGATTCATCACGACGACTATCAGCAGAGCATCATTGCTTTCCGTCGTATCGACAAGGAAGGCAACAGCGTTATCGTTGTATGTAACTTCCAGCCTGTACGCAGAGAAGAGTATTCTATCGGTGTTCCTGATTTTGGTATCTACACAGAAGTCTTAAATACTGACGATCCACAGTACGGCGGTTATGACTGCACAGATAACCCTGACCAGATTCATACATCTGTTGAACCTATGCACGGTCTTGAGCAGTCAATCAAAATCAGCGTACCTCCTATGAGTGCTGTTTACTTCAAGTGCATTGAAAAACGCGAGAACCCTCGTGTAAGAGCAGAAAAAGAAGCTCAGGCTAGAGCTGAGAAAGAAGCTCAAGAGAAAGCTAAGAAGGAAGCAGAAGAGAAGGCTAAGAAGAAGGCTGCCGCTGCTGCTAAGAGAAAAGCTACTTTAGCTAAGAAAAAGGCTGAAAAGGAAGCTGCTAAAAAAGCAGAGGAAGAAGCTAAAGCTAAGGCTGAAAAGGCAGAAGTGAAAGCAGAGCCTAAAAAGGAAGAAAAGAAAGCTCCTGCTAAAAAAGCTCCTGCTAAAAAGGCTGCTCCTAAAAAGGAGGAACCTAAAAAGGAAGTAAAGGCAGAGCCTAAAAAAGAAGTAAAGAAAGCTCCTGCCAAGAAAGCTCCTGCTAAAAAAGCTACAAAAGCTGACAAATAATACTATATCGTAATGATAAAATTTGGGCGGGGTTATACTCCGCCCAAAATCAAATAAAAAATTTCGGAGGTAAATACAAATGCGTCCAAAAAAAGAAGTTGTCGCTATGCTTCTTGCCGGCGGACAAGGCTCACGTCTTGGTGTGCTTACTAAAAAGCTCGCTAAGCCTGCAGTACCTTTTGGCGGTAAATACAGAATCATCGACTTCCCGCTTTCAAACTGCACCAACTCCGGTATTGAAGCAGTCGGTGTGCTGACACAATATCAGCCACTTATCTTAAATGAATATGTCGGCAACGGTCAGCCATGGGATTTAGACGGATTACAAAATGGTGTGACCTGCTTACAGCCATACGAATCAAAAGAAGGTTCTGACTGGTATTCAGGTACCGCAAACGCAATTTATCAGAATATTGATTTCGTTGACAGATATGACCCTGAATATGTTGTTGTATTATCAGGTGACCACATCTATAAAATGAACTACGCTGATATGATTAAATATCACAAGAGAAACAATGCCGCTTGTACTATTGCGGTTATTGATGTTCCTCTTGAAGAAGCATCACGCTTTGGTATCTTAAACACCAATCCTGACGGCTCTATATACGAATTCGACGAGAAGCCTGAACATCCAAAGAGCACAAACGCTTCTATGGGTATCTATGTCTTCTCTTGGCAAAAGCTTAAAAAGTTCTTAATTGAAGATGAGAAAAACGAAAACTCCAGCAACGACTTCGGTAAAGACGTGCTCCCTGCTATGCTCAACGCCGGAGAAAAAATGATGGCTTATCCGTTTGAGGGCTATTGGAAAGACGTTGGTACAATCGACAGTCTGTGGGAAGCTAATATGGACCTTTTAGACCCTAAGGTTACTCTCAGCTTAAAGAATGTTTACTCACGCAACCCGATGATGCCACCACACTATGTAGGCGAAAACGCAGAGATTCAAAACTCTATGCTTGCTGACGGATGTAATGTTGACGGTAAGCTCGAGTTTTCCATCCTCTTCCCTGGCGTTACCATCGGCAAGGGGGCTGTTATTAATTCATCTATCATTATGCCGGGGGCTGTAATTAAAGATGGAGCAAATATTCAGTTCTCTATCATTTCTGAAAACACAGTTATCGGTAAAAATGCTCAAATCGGTAAAAACCCATCAGACGTTGAAAATATGGACGACTGGGGTATCACAGTCATCGGCGACGGACTTAACATTGCAGACAATGTTATTATCGGTCCAAAAGAGATGATTGACCATGATGTGGAGGTGTGATTATGGGATCTAACAGAATTTTAGGCTTGATTTTCGCCAACACATTTGAAACTAGCAACCCGGAACTTACTGCCAGCCGTACAATGGGTAGTGTGCCATTCGGCGGTAAATACAGACTTATCGACTTCCCGCTTTCAAATATGAGCAACTCCGGTATCAATAATGTCGGTATCATCACAAAAAGCAATTTCTTGTCTTTAATGGACCACTTAGGTACAGGTAACGCATGGGATTTAGCAAAGCGCAGAAGCGGTCTTACCATTCTTCCACCATATCACGAGCATGCATTCAACGGCTTGGTTGAAACACTTTACACTTTGCATGGCTTTATCGAGCACGGAAACGAAGAATATGTTCTTATCGACCACGCAGGTTGTGTAACAAATTTCAACTACCGCAAGATGCTTGAATTCCACGAGCAAAACGGTGCAGACATCACCTTTGCATACTCGAAAAAGCTTTCAGGCGAAGAAATTTTTGAAGAAGGAACTGCTTTTGAGCTTGATGAAACGAATCGCGTAACTAAGGTTTTATTGCCTTCTATCTGTGATTCTTCAAGCACTTATGTTTCAGGCACTTTCCTTATAAAGAAAGAACTGCTTATGAAAATGGTCAGAGCGCTTGTTGCAGAAAACAAAACGGATTTCACAAGAGACCTGCTACAGCCTAATGTTGATAAACTTAAAATATACGGCTTTGAAAACACAAAATACTTTGCTTTGATTTCATCAACAAAAGAGTACTACAAAGCAAGTATGGAACTTATGGACCCTGCTATCAGAGCTGATTTGTTCGACCCTAAGCAGCCTATCTACACAAAAGTTCGTGACGATATGCCAAGTAAATACGGTCTTGAGTCAAGCGTAAAGGGCTCTTTAATTGCTCAAGGCTGTACTATTGACGGAACGGTCGAAAATAGTATAATATCTAAGGGCGTTTCCATCGGTAAGGGTGCGCACATTAAAAACTGTATCATTATGCAGGATACCATCATCGGCGAAAATGCAGATTTAAGCCACATCATCATCGACAAAGACGTTACTGTCGGCGACAACAAAACTATTATTGGCTGTGAATCTTACCCGATGTATATTGCAAAACGCTCGGTTATTTAACCCATTGGAGGTAACACTATGAAAATTCTTTACTGTGCAAGTGAAGCCAACCCTTTTGCAGGTAGCGGCGGACTTGCTGACGTTGCTGGCTCTTTGCCACACACTCTGTGTAGAAAAGGACAGGACTGTAGAATTGTAATGCCACTTTACGGCACAATCCCACAGGAGCTTAAAAATCAGATGAACTTCATCACAAACTTTACTGTTCCTGTTTCGTGGAGACATCAGTACTGCGGACTGTTCTGGGCTAGATGGAACGACTGCACATACTACTTTATTGACAACGAATACTACTTTAACAGAAACGCTTTGTATGGCTTCTATGATGACGCTGAAAGATTTGCTTTCTTCTCTCGTGCAATCCTTGAGATGCTTCCATACATCGATTTCCACCCGGATATTATCCACACAAACGACTGGCAGACAGCCTTAGTACCTGTTTACTACTATCTGTTCTATTCAAAGAACCCTTGGTATCACAACATCAAGAGCGTGTTTACTATCCATAATATCCAATATCAGGGCAAGTACGGCTGGGATGTTAACACAGAGTGCGTTGGTATTCCTGAATCTGAACAGAAGATTTTAGAGATGGACGGCAAGCTCAATATGATGAAAGGTGCTATCCAGTGCGCAACAAGAGTTACTACAGTTTCTCCTAGCTACGCTGCTGAGATTAAAGACCCATGGTACAGCCACGGTCTGCACCACCCTCTCATCAACAACCACTACAAGCTGTGCGGTATCTTAAACGGTATCGACGGCGCTTCCTACGACCCTGCTACCGACTATCAGCTTTACTGCAACTATACAAAAGAAAATATGGGCGGTAAGGGTGAATGTAAGCGTGCATTACAGGAGCGTTTAAATCTTCCACAGTCGTGGGATACTCCTATGGTTGCTATGATTACTCGTCTTGTATCACACAAAGGTCTTGATTTGGTAAGAGGCGGTATCGAAGACTTACTTAACACTCAGAAAATGCAGTTTGTTATTTTAGGCTCAGGCGACGAAGAATACGAGCAGTTCTTCAGAGATTTACAGTGGAACTACCCTGACCGAGTTCGTTTCTGCGAAGGCTTTGTTCCTGAACTTGCAAGAAAGATTTACTCCGGTGCTGACATTTTCTTAATGCCATCAAAGCAGGAGCCTTGTGGCCTGTCCCAGATGATTGCTCTGCGCTACGGTACTATCCCTGTAGTACGAGAAGTCGGCGGTCTTAAAGACTCTGTCTTTGATTCTTACGACAACTACGGCAACGGCTTCACCTTTAAAAACTACGATATCGCTGATATGTGCAATGCTGTTAAGCGTGCACTCGCAGGTATTTACGACAACGAAGGTTGGCACCAGCTTATGTGGCGTGCGATGATGTCTGACAACAGCTGGGAAAGATCAGCTCAAGACTACATCAATGTGTACGAAGATACAATGAATTGGTTATAAGAAGTGTAAAGCAACTAATCGTGACATCGCTGTTACGAACCTATTTTTTGCGAGCATTCAATAAAGAAACAATAAAAATAAAACGGAGAGGTTTTCCTCTCCGTTTTTGTTTACTTTAGTAGTCTTCGATATCAAATTTTTTATCTTTGAAATAATAGTCACGGTCTTGTTCTGTTATCTCACGCAAAACCTTACATGGATTTCCGACAGCTACTGTATTTTTAGGTATATCTTTTGTTACGACACTACCTGAACCTATAACGCAGTTGTCTCCAATAGTAACTCCCGGATTTATAACAACATTAGCTCCCAACCATACGTTGTCCCCTATCGTTACAGGGAAAGCGTACTCGTAGTATGCTTTGGTGCGGGATAGCGGGTGAATCGGATGACCTGCTGTGGTTATGCAGACATTAGGACCAAACATGGCGTTTTTGCCAACTGTGACCTTGGCGCAGTCGAGTACAATCAAATTATAGTTTGAGTAAAAGTTATCGCCGATAGTGATGTTGTAACCGTAATCGCATCTAAACGGCGGCTCAACATAAAAATTCTCGGTAGTACTACCAAGCAACTCCCTTAAGTATTCATCACGCTTTTTGACATCAAGCGGTTCGCAGGTGTTTATCTTGTGGCACAGCACCTTTGCGCGCTGTCTTTCCTCAAACAATCCGTCTTCGTTAGATTTATATGGCAGACCATGCAACATTCTGTCTTTTTGACTCATAAAAATCACCTCACAAGGCTCATTTTAGCACACTATTTGAGCATATTCAATACCACAAAAACACCTATTGATTTTGACTTTTCATTATGCTATAATTGAGTGTAACGCAAGCCGCATTTATTTTTTGTATAAATAAGCGAGCGACAGGCCCTGTACGAGCATGAGCTGTGAACCATGTCAGGCGGGGAACCGAGCAGCATTAAGCAGATTTTGTGTTGCGATGCAGTAAGTCTGTCGTTCACTTATTTATACAGTCAGCCAAACCTTTGGCTGGGGCTTGCTTTTTTGTTAGGAGTGAGATTATGTATCAGGTATTATATCGAAAGTACAGACCGTTAACTTTTGAAGATGTCGTTGGACAGCCACAGGTAACAGTCACTTTGAAAAATGAATTAAAATCCGGCAGGATTAACCACGCATACCTGTTTACAGGCTCTCGTGGTACGGGTAAAACCACCTGCGCAAAGATTCTTTCAAAAGCGGTTAACTGCTTAAATCTTACCGACTCTAATCCTTGTGGCGAATGTGAAAATTGTAAGGGTATCAGTTCGGGTGAGATTTTAGATGTTGTTGAAATGGACGCGGCTTCTAACCGTAAAATCGACGACATAAGAAGCATCATCGACGAGGTTGCTTTTACTCCTGCAAAAGCAAAGTATCGTGTCTACATCATCGACGAGGTTCATATGCTCACGACTGAAGCGTTCAACGCTTTGCTTAAAACGCTCGAAGAACCTCCAAAGCACGTTATCTTTATTCTTGCGACTACCGAAGTCCACAAGCTTCCTGCAACTATCACATCACGTTGTCAGCGCTTTGACTTCCATAGAATTGCTCCGAAAGATATCGCTTTCAGACTGCAGACTATCGCAAAATGTGAAAACATCGCGCTGACTGACGAAGCCGCTTTGCTTATTTCTGTTATTGCTGACGGCGCTGTGCGTGATGCGATTTCTCTTCTTGATAGATGTATCGGTATTGCAGACGGTGAAATCACCGCTGATGTTGTCAGAAACGCCGCAGGTCTTGCGAGCAAAAGCTACCTGTTTGAGCTTTGCACCTGCACTATTAATAAAAACCCTGCAAAAGCTCTGTCAATTATCGACAAGCTTTACGGCGAATCTAAGGATATAGTAAGATTGTGCGACGAGCTTATTTCACATTTCAGGGCATTGATGCTGATTAAGACTGTCAAAAACGCGAGAGAAATGCTCGCTTTTGCTGACAGAGAGTTTGAAGCAGCCCAGTCGCAATGTGATTATCTCACACTTGCAGAAATCGTTTACTCTATGGACGTGCTTTCACGCGCTTTTGAGCGTATGGGTAAAGGCACTAACAACCGCACCGAGCTTGAGATGGCTATCGTAAAATTATGCTCTCCTGAGCTTGATGCAACCACCGAAGCGCTTACAACAAGAATTACCGCTTTGGAAAAGGCTGTTAAAATGCTCAGCGTAAATGGCATTGCTCCTTCCCCTACTCTTGAGGTTACTACCCCTATAGAGGAAGCTAAAGAAATCAATGAGCAAAAAGCTCAAAAAACTGTAGAAACTATCGAAGAACCTACAATAGCTGAGAAAAATAAAAAGACAGAAGAACCTGAGCTTGACATCACAGAACCTGTAAAAGAAGATGCTCCTACTATTAAAGAAGCACCAACTTCTACAGACAATCAGCAAGTTTCAATCGCACAGGACACACCTGCTCAAAATATACCTGCTCAAGACTCCCCTGCCAACGCTACACAAAAGCAGGAAGTTTCAAAGCCTAAAGCTCCTGTTAATCTCGACGATGTTTATAATAATGCTCAACCATTCTTAGAATGGCCTGAGGTTATCAATAACTTAAAGAGATATTCCCGCGCTATATCAGCAGCGTTTGAAGGCTCTAACGCTTATGTAAGCGGTGATTATCTTTTGATTGAAACCGACCAGGATATTGCATTCCAGTTGCTTAAAAAATCTGCCCAGCGCGACAACATCCGCAAGGCAGTTTCTGAAGTAACCGGAAGAACCTACAAGCTTGGTCCGTATAAAAAGCCTGAAACTCAAGAGAAAAAAGACGATGTACTCGAACAGTTTATATCAAACTTAAAAGAGTCAGGCATCAATGTAACTGAAGAATAAGAAAGGACGATATATATGAAAGCAAGATTACCAAAAGGCTACGGCGGCGGTGGAGCAGGAAATTTCCAGCAAATCGCTCGTCAGGCTCAGAAAATGCAGGAGGATATGGCTACTGCAACTGAAGAATTAAACAACAAAGAATATTCTGCTACCGCAGGCGGCAATGCTGTTAAAGTAACTGTTACAGGCGAAATGATAGTTAAGTCTATCGAAATCGAGCCTGAGGTTGTAGACCCTGATGATGTAGAAATGCTCTCTGACCTTGTTATGGCTGCTGTAAACGAAGCGTTACGCAGTGCCGCTAAAGACAGAGACGACACTATGGAAAGTATTTCAGGCGGACTTAATTTAGGCGCTATGGGTATGGGTGGTTTGTTCTGATGGCAAACTATAACGTAGCCCCTTTATCTAAGCTTATTGAGCAATTTGAGCGTTTGCCGGGCATCGGCTCAAAAACTGCTCAGCGACTTGCTTACTTTGTATTAAATATGCCAAAGGAGCAGGCAACTGAATTTTCAAATGCAATTATTGATGCTCACGAAAAAATTCGCTACTGCAACGTTTGTTGCAATTTTTCTGATCAGGAGCTGTGTCCTGTATGCAGAAGCCACAATCGTGACACCTCTGTCATCTGCGTAGTTGAGACTCCGCGCGATGCGATTGCGCTTGAAAACACCCACGAATACGCCGGCGTATATCACGTGCTCCATGGTGCTATCTCGCCTTTAAACGGCGTTGGACCTGACCAGTTGTGTATCAAACAGCTTTTATCAAGGCTGTCTGACGATACAGTAAAAGAGGTTATTATGGCAACTAACCCGACCGTAGAGGGCGAGGCAACTGCTATGTATTTAAGCAGACTTTTAAAACCAATGGGTATAAAAGTCACACGCCTTGCATACGGTATTCCTGTGGGTGGCGACCTTGAATATGCAGACGAAGTAACACTAGCCAGAGCCTTAGAAGGCAGGAATGAACTATAATGAAAGAAAGCGTAAAAATCATCGCACAAAACAAAAAAGCTTTCCACGACTATTTTGTCGAAGAAAAGTATGAAGCCGGTATTGAGCTGTGTGGTACTGAGGTCAAGTCTTTGCGTCAAGGCAGAGTAAACCTCAAAGACTGCTGGTGCAATATTGTAGGCGGAGAAATTTTTGTGAACGCGATGCACATAAGCCCGTATGAACGCGGTAATATATTTAACAGAGATCCGCTTAGAGTACGCAAACTTTTGATGCACAAAAGAGAAATCAACAAGCTGTTTGGTCTTATCAAGCAAGACGGATATTCGCTTATCCCTCTCTCTCTTTATTTTAAAGGGAGCAGAGTCAAGGTTGAGCTTGGACTGTGCAAAGGTAAAAAGCTGTACGACAAGCGTGACGATATGGCTAAAAAAGCCGCTAAGCGCGACATTGAACGCGCGATGAAAGAACGCTCGAGAATGTAAACAAATCTTTATTTGCAATGGTACTATTTGCAACTTTGAGGAAACAACTATGAATGTTGATAAATTTCTTGATATTCTAAACTATATTTTCTGTACTATTCTCGTTGTATCAATTTTTCTCATTTGGATTCCTATTAACGATGGTGGTACTTTGGGATTGATTACCGCGTGTATTCAGGTTTTTGTTGTCTTTTATTTACATAATGCTTTAAACTCTAAAAAAACATACTATTTTTTCACATCACTATTAGCTGTATCAAACATAGTGAATTGTGTTATTTATTACATATACACAAAGAGTTCTATGGAGGGTGTTGACAGTACTACAACAATAGGCAATCTATTCGATTCCTTTATTGTTTCACTAATTCCTGCTTTGCTCGAATTAATTTTTGTAGGTATCCTGATTATAACCGCTATAGTAATTATCGAGTGTACCGTTTCTATGATTTTAAAGAATAGATATTTTAAAAAAGCACAAACATCTGCTGAATGTACCGATATATAGCTGGATACATTTTTCGATTGTAAATTCCTTTTAATTTGATATAATAGTAGTGAATTGTGAGTGTTAGTGGATTAAATATACTTTTTCACTTTTCACTATTACCTTTTACTTCAAATACGGGGATGTAAAGGTTTCGACGGGGATTGCAAACTCTGGTAAGCGAGTAGTGGTGAGGCACCACTTTAAAAGCTTCAACTTTTAAAAATAAACAACAACAATAAAGTTGCTTTAGCTGCTTAATGCAGCTCGTTCTCCCATTGAGCACCACGGCTTTGGGTAGAGCGTCGACTAGTGGTTACTGTGAACGATTGAGTGCCTAGACTTTCGTCACACACTATAGGCTACCAAACCACAAAGCCTGTTATTGGGCGTTTTGGCAAGGGAATTTCAGTACAATAACTGCACTCGGAGAAAGCCTCGGCGCGCGGTTTTCGGACAGGAGTTCGATTCTCCTCATCTCCACCAAATAAGACCGATCATTTTGATACGATAAGTATCCGAATGGTCGGTCTTATTCTTTTGCAATTTTTATGAACCCATGATATAATCAATTCAACAAACTTGAATTTGACAGTCAATTTTTACTCTACCGATGGTTGATTTCTCCTCACTCAACCATCAGTTCGTGCTCTTTGTTCCCCTAATTGTCTATACTGAAATCGAAAGGAGGTAACCTATGGATCAAATAAAAATCGGAAAGTTCATTGCCGAGTGCAGAAAAAAGACAAAGTTAACTCAAATGCAGTTGGCAGAAAAATTGAACATCACCGATAGAGCAATATCAAAATGGGAAACTGGCAAATCTTTGCCAGACTCGTCAATTATGCTTGAACTTTGTGATGTTCTGGGTATCAGTGTTAACGATTTGTTATGTGGGGAGGTAGTTACAATGGATAATTACAATAAAGAATTAGAAAACAATTTGCTTGAGATGATTAAGCAAAAAGAACAGGCAGACAAAAGACTGTTGTCTGTAGAAGTGTTTATAGGCATCATCGCTACAATCGTTCTTTTCGCCCTTATTTTTATTGCCGCCTTTATACAAATGGCAATTTGGTTGAAGGTTTCTCTAATCGTATTTGGATTTATTCTATTTTTGGCAGGCTGCTTCTACGCATTGCGTATCGAGCAGGTGGCGGGCTACTATGAGTGTAAGCACTGCAAGCATAGATATGTGCCTACCTATAAAGCCGTGAATATGGCAATGCATATGGGCAGAACCAGATATATGCGCTGCCCTGAATGCACAAAAAAGTCCTGGCAGAAAAAAGTGTTAAGCAAAGAGTAAAACCAATTCCAATTCATCTAATTGCCTATGGTTGCACTTTTCTTGTTATGGTTTTTTTGGAGTGAAACCAAATTAAACCTTTTGAAAGCGTATCATTATTATCAAACTAATTCACGTTATAGCAAAGTACGGTTAAAACTTTGCTATACTAAAAAACCCACCTTACGCTAAAAGTAAGGTGGGTTTTATATTTATTAAACTATATTATTTTTCGTCGATGAATTTGAAATCGACCTTTTTGCCACGCTTTTGCCACTCTCTGAATTCTGCAGTTGCGCAGAAGATAGCATCGCCTGATGAGTTGATAGCAGTCTCTAAAGAGTCCTGAACAACGCCGATGATAAAGCCAACGGCTACAACCTGCATAGCGATATCCTGTGGAACATTCAACAGCGAACAAGCCATCGGGATAAGCAGTAATGAACCGCCCGCAACACCGGATGCACCACAAGCACCTAAAGTAGCAACTAAGCTAAGCAATACAGCAACAACAGGGTTTACTTTAATACCCATTGTAAACGCTGCGGCAAGTGACATAACGGTGATTGTAATAGCGGCACCGTCCATATTGATGGTAGCACCAAGCGGAATAGCAACTGAATAGTACTCTTTGTCAAGACCAAGACGCTCACAAAGCTTCATATTTACAGGAATGTTTGCAGCAGAGCTACGAGTAAAGAACGCTGTGATACCTGATTCTTTAAAGCACTTGAATACGAGCGGATATGGGTTTTTCTTCAAAGTAATCGCAACAACGATAGGGTCAACAATTAATGCAACAGCAAGCATACAACCAACTAAAACAAGTAAAAGTTTTCCGTAGTCGATGAAGATAGCAGCACCATACTCGCTGATAGAGCCGTAAACAAGACCTAAAATACCGAAAGGTGCAATCTGAATAATCCATCCGACAACCTTTGAAACACCGGTAGAGATGTCGTTTAAAACATCCTTTGTCTTGTCGCCTGCAACAAGTCTTAAAGCAAGACCAAGGAAAATAGCCCAAGTAAGAATACCAACGTAGTTTGCGTTGATTATAGCAGAGAATGGATTTTGTACCATATTGTTAAGAAGTCCGCCAAATACCTCTGCCAAGCCTTCAGGAGGAGTAGCCTCAGCACCCTCTAAGCCTGTAAGCGGAATAGTAACAGGGAACAAATAACTAGCGCCAACCGCTACAACAGCCGCTAGGAAAGTAGAGAGCATATAAAGGAAGATAACAGTTCTGAATCTGCTACCTAAACCCTTACCAGCACTAGCTAAAGATGCCGTAACAAGCACGAATACAAGGATAGGTGCAATAGCTTTAAGTGCGCCAACAAAGATGTCACCAAAAATAGTAACAAACGCAGCCTGTGGCACCCAAAGTCCGAGTACTACACCAATCACAAGACCGATAGCAATACGCAAGATAAGCGGACAATTAGTGTAAAAACCAAATACTTTTTTCATAAAAATCTCCTATCTGCCTGATAAAACAGAAAAACTACCCCTCTCCTACC
Source organism: Ruminococcus sp. (assembly GCA_017411835.1). Lineage (GTDB taxonomy): Bacteria > Bacillota > Clostridia > Oscillospirales > Acutalibacteraceae > Ruminococcoides. The sequence goes on from JAFQPG010000008.1 coordinate 46,817, forward strand.
AGACATTAATTTACTTATCAATTTTACTATATTGCACTATTTATTTCAAGCAATTTGGAAAACTTTTGTAGATATTACAAATAAATCCCATTATTTTGTGACAATCGCACAAGCGCTTTTATTTTTTCAAAAAAGTATTGACAAATTATTTTTAAAATTGTATTATTGTACTAGTGAAGTAATACACTTAATTTTTCAGGAGGTGGTCAAATGAAGTGGACCTTAGACAAAGCAAAGCCTTTGTGTCCACAAATCTGCGAACAGGTTTGTCTTAAAATCGCTTTGGGTGAATTTAAGGCAGGAGAAAAAATGTTCTCCGTACGCGAAACAGCTCTGCTTGCCGGCGTTAACCCAAACACAGTACAAAAAGCTTTTGAACAATTAGAGCAAGACGAAATTTTGTACTCCGTTCGAGGCTCGGGATGGTTTGTGTCAGAAGACATTACAAAAGCCGAAAATACGCTTAAAAATCTTGTTGCAGAAAAAACCGAGATGTACTTCAACTCGCTTAATGCGCTCGGTATGGACAACGACTCTATCAAAAACTATGTAAAGGAGTGGGACAATGAGTGAACTTCTACGCTGTGAAAATCTCACAAAAACATATCACAACACAAAAGCTCTCAACAGCATTAACTTAACTCTTGAGAGCGGAAAAATCATCGGCTTGCTTGGTCCAAACGGCTCGGGCAAAACAACGCTTATTAAACTGATTAACGGACTTTTAACTCCTACAGAGGGCAAAGTGCTCATAAACGGCAACGCTCCGGGTGTTAAAACAAAATCACAGGTTGCTTATCTGCCTGACAACTCTTACCTTAATTCATGGATGACGGTTAAGCAAATTATAAATTACTTTGCAGATTTCTTTGAAGATTTCAGAGAAGAGCTCGCTTACGAAATGCTCAAAAAGCTCGGCATCAATGCTGATACAAAGCTCAAAACCTTATCAAAAGGTAACAAAGAAAAGGTTTGTCTTATCCTTGTTATGAGCAGAAACGCAAAGCTTTATGTGCTGGACGAGCCTATCGCGGGTGTTGACCCTGCGGCAAGAGATTATGTTATTTCGACAATTATCAATAACTATAATCCTGATGCAACGGTGCTGATTTCCACCCACCTTATTTCTGACATCGAGCAGATTTTAGACGAAGCAATTTTTATTCAGCATGGCGACATTCTGCTACACAAGTCAATCGACGAAATCAGAGCAGAAAACAATAAGAGCGTTGACGAGCTATTCAGGGAGGTATTCAGATGGTAAAGAAATTATTTAAACACGAAATACTTTCGTACCTGCGTGTTATTTTGCCTATGCACCTGATACTTATCGGCATAGCGCTTTTATCACGCTTTGTACAATTATTCGACAATGACTCAACCGCATACAACATCGTTTTCTGGTCTTCTGTTGTAGCCTTTATCGTTGGTGTTGTGGTTTGTATTTTACTTACTCTTATTTTTGGTATCAAGAGGTTTTATTCTAATCTCTTTACCCACGAGGGCTATCTCTCGTTTACATTGCCGGTGACATCAACCCAGCATATTTTTGTTAAAAACATAGTTGCAGTCATTTCAACTATCTCAAGCTTTATAATGATAGTTATCGCAACCTGCTTTATCACCTTTGGTGAGGTTTGTGTTGAGCTTTTCAAAGCGGCTGCGTATATCGTAAGACAATTCTTTATCGAATTCGGCTTTAATGCACCGCTTATCATTTTGGAAGCTGTTGTAGCGTTTATTATCACATTCGCAACAACCTATATGCTCTACTACGCTTGCATCTCACTTGGTCAGTGTGCTAAGAAAAACCGTGTTGCTGCGGCTGTTGGCGTGTTCTTTATCTACTACTTTATCGAGCAGATTATCGGTACTATCTTCGTTATTGTTGTTACTGTTTTCTACGAGCAGCTTCACATTGAACAGATATTAGAATACCTTGCGAAGCACCCAATTACTGCAAACTACTTAGGCTGGGGCGTTGTGATTTTAGTTTCTGCAATCTGCTTTGCTATCTTTTACGCAATCACAAAGCACGTTATCAACAAAAAGCTTAATCTTGAATAAGAAAGGGGTATGGATATGAAAAAGAAAACTAAATTATTAGTGCTTTTACTTGCACTTGTTATGATGTGTCTGTGCCTTAGCGGTTGTGACGAGCTTGACGACCTTAAAAATCAGCAGGCTTACTGGACAGATGCAGGAAGTCCCGAATCCATTACATATAAAGGTGAAGTTTACAAACGCGTACACTACAAAGGCAATAAGCCTGATGTACTGTATAACAGCAATTACAATATTGAAAATTATATCAATGTTACAGAAAAAGATGTACCCGTTCTTTTATCAAACTACTCTGGCGATACTTTAGAAATAAGCTCAAACGGTAATTTCTTAAGCGGTTATCTCTACAGTCGTTTTAAAACAGAATATGAGAACATCTACGAAAGTGGTTTTGACACTTTATATTGCAAAGAAGATATACATAAGGAGATTTCAAAAGCTGTTGAAGAAGGTATCGAATATCCGTTGTTTGGCTACAGTATTTATGCCTATGACTACGAAGCAGATGAAGAAAAGTTTGAATATCACTACTTAACAAAAGAAGAGTCAGACATTATAAATGAAATTTTAGATACTGTTGAACCGACAACCGATGATGGTTATCGCTTAGCTGATTATTCTGTAGTTGCTTCGCTGGACACAGTAAGCGAGGATAAAAACTTTGGTGTATCGTATGCATACGAAATAAATTTCGACTACCTTGATACATACTACATTTCAAGTAGCGACGAATATGGTCTCGACTATTTGTACTACAAGGTACCGAAAAAATACAACAAGTTTTTCAAAGAACTTGATGAAAAGGTAACAGATTACACTGATTACGAATACGATCCTAACACATACGAATATTATTACGCTTACTAATTAAATTTAAAAAAAGGCACCCTAAATTTTGGGGTGCCTTTTATTATGCCTTGAAATCACTAAGCTATTTTCTGTAAACCAAATGTTAGATAATCATTAATAATGAGCGTACATTCGCTTAAATTTCAAAACATATATACACATTTATACTAAACAAAAACAAAATCGGGAGACCCAAGCGGGTCCCCCGACTCTATTCAATTAAGTATTAATTCAAGAATTAATATTAGCCTACAATTACAGGGTTGTAGTAAACCATACCGTCTGGGCTGATAGCCTTAACTGTTACGTTGCTGCCGTCAGCTTCTGCATAGTTTGTTGAAACCTTGTAGCTAGTTTCTGTTGTGCTGTAGGTATATGTTCTGTTAGGTGTTTCTACAACTACCCAGTACTTATATGAACCGTAAGCAGATGCCCATGAAAGTTCAAGTTTGTCTTCACTAATTGTACCACTTACGATAAGCTGTGTATCAACTAAAGTTGTAACAGAACCTGACTTACCATCGATAACCTTACCATCAATGAGGTGCTGGAGCTTGTAGTAATATGTTGTGTTAGATTCACGATTTACAGCTGTGTAAGAATCTGTTGTTGAAGCAGCATAAACCTTCATATTCTCTTCAGATGTACCAAGATAAATCCATGTCTTTGTAGCATCTTCAGCTTCCCAGTTAAGTGTGATTGAGTAAGCATCTGCTGCAGCAGTAGCTTCACCGATCTGATAATCAGGTGTTGTTACTTCATACCAATCAGCCTTAGATGTCTTTAAGTAAGAACCGTCCTCGAGTTTTGCAATTACTGCAACATTGTAAGTTCTGTTTGGATCAAGACTCTTAACCATTAATGATGTATCAGCAGTCTTGTTATAAACAACATTTTCACCAATGTATACATAGTACATAACTGCGTTTGCAGCTGCATCCCAAGAAACTACCATTGTATCTCTTGTTACTTCAGAAATCTGTACGCCAGTAACCTTTGTTGGGTTTGGAACTGGAGCATCTGTTGGTTCCTCAGTTGGCTCTTCTGTTGGTTCTTCTGTTGGCTTAACGAGGTCTGAGAATGGATATGAACCGCATGGCTTTGTATTTGTTTCTGAATCATAAGTCATGTAATATACATAACCGTCCTGAATATCCTTGATATCTGCAGACTGCTCAGCACCATATTCGCCAGTACCGTTAAAGATCACACCTGTTGCTTCAGCAGGAATTACGTATTTATATACTGTGTAGCCTGCCTCAGTTGTAGCAACAACTTCTGTTAATGTGATACCATTCCATTCAGGATCACTTGATGTGCCCCAGAAATAGATTTTAGCATCTGGCCAGTTCCAGTTATTTTCAAAGTAAACTGTCTTTGTTGCTGGAGCAACCTCTGTAGGTTCCTCAGTTGGTTCCTCTGTAGGCTCTTCTGTTGGTTCCTCTGTAGGCTCTTCTGTTGGTTCCTCAGTTGCTGGCTGATCTGGTGATGCAGGAGCGTCTGTAGGTTCCTCTGTTGGAGCTACGTATGGATATGAACCACAAGGTTTTGTATTTGTTTCTGAATCATATGTCATGTAATATACATAACCATCAACGATTTCTGTTACGTCATCAGACTGGTCACGACCGTATGAGCCCTCGCCACTGAAGATAACGCCTGTTGCATCAGCGTCGATTTCAATCTTGTAGATGTCATATGTGCCGTCGCCGTTCTTGCCTACGATTTCTTTAACTACTTCGCCTGGCCATGTTGCGTTTTCGCCGTTAGCGCCGCCCCAGTAGTATACTGATACTTCTGGCCAGTTCCAGTTGTTTTCGAAATAGATTGTCTTTTTGCCTACTACAGGAGCGTCTGTAGGCTCTTCTGTAGGTTCCTCTGTAGGTTCCTCAGTTGGCTCTTCTGTTGGCTCTTCTGTTGCTGGCTGATCTGGTGATGAAGGAGCATCTGTAGGCTCTTCTGTTGGCTCTTCTGTAGGAGCTACCGGATATGCAACTGAGAGCTGTGAGTTACTAACGCCGAATGAAAATACGTATGTACCAGCGTCTTTAGTTGTAATAGTACAGTTATCAGAATTTGATGAGCTGAATGTAAGACCTTCAACTGAATCTGTGATAGGTGTTTTGCAGCTAGTCCAAGCGCCTTCTCTTACAACCTTGAATTCGTAGGTTGTATTAGCTTCGAGTTCTAATGAAACATAGCCTGTATCTGAACCTTCAGCGTCAAGCTTGAATTCGTCAGCTACTGTTGACCAACCGTTGAATGAACCAACGAGGTAACGGTCTGTAGAGAGAGGGTCAACCTGTGGAACTTCGTCAAGAGACTCGTACCATGTACCTGCTTTCACATCATAGTAGTTGTTCTCGTGGAGTTCGAGGTCTTCAGTCTGTGAACCATTGTTATTGTTGTTGAAGATGATGCTTGCATATGGACCACCCTCAATTGTGATTTTGTAAACATCAAAACCGTTAACAGTGTCCTCTGTCTTAGTCATAAGAGCACCTGGCCACTCAGCATATTTGTTGCCGCCTTCATTCCAAGCGTAAGCGCAAACTGCGTCCCACTTAGCTGAGTTGATGCAGTAAACATCCATAGCAACTGGAGGCTCAAGAGTTGTAGGCTCTTCTGTTGTTGGATCTGGCTCTTCTGTTGTTGGATCTGGCTCTTCTGAAGTTGGATCTTCAGGATCAGGATCTACTGTAGTAGGAGCTTCTGTAGGCTCTGGAGTCTCGGACCATGCAGACCAAGTACCGGAAGCATTGTTCCACTGGCCTGAACCTACTGTCCAAAGATTTTTAGTACCGTCATAAGTAAGGTCTTGAGACTGGTCCCATTTGCTGTTCCAGTCAAGAGTTGTTTTAGATGAGTTCATACGACAGAAAATAACGTTTGTCCATGAACCTGACGGAACTGTTACTTTGTAGTAGCCGGTGTCTCTTGGGCATGATTCCATTTTAACCCATTGGTTACCGCTACCAAAGAAGTAAGCAGCAAACCAAGCACTACTCTGTGTCCAGTTTGAGTTTGGCTTGAGGTAGAGAACTTCGCCGCCAGTCATGGTGACGCCACTCTCTGCCAAGTCGACTTCTCTCGCTGAAACTGCTACTGAAAATACTGAGAAAAGCATTAACATAGCAAGTACTAACGAAAGAACTCTAGTTGACTTTTTCATGATAAATCACTCTTTCTTAAAATATTTTTGATGTAAGCGAAAACTTCGCAATTACTCGGTAATATTATACAATATTGTAACCATTTTTGGTAGTGTAAAAATAGCCAAAAGTTAGGTCAAATTTTTATGCTATTTAACAAGTGGAGATTTTGAAAATGTGCTTTTTTGTCAAATTTCACAAAACGAACACAAAAAATGCAAGACTGCATAAAGACACAGTCTTGCAAAAATTTTCAAAAATATTACAAAAGGTTACTTTTTGCTTTTCTTTTTTAATGCCGAAAAAAACATTTCAAAGCTTTCTTTAAATATCTTTGTCTTTATAAAGCAAATAAGCATAACAGCATTTGGTATTATAATACAGCACAAAACTCTGACAGCAAATTCTAGATAAACATTTGATAACTGCATAACAGATAAGAGCCACTCAATCAAGAAGAAATTAAGCGCAGCGCTTAATACTGTAATTACAAAATACAAAATGCGGGTAAGCAGATATTTTTTCATTGATGTTTTAAAAACGTGTTTATACACGATATACGGGTCAAACCACGTTTCGGTAACCAATCGCGCAAGCGGTGTTGCAAGTAAAATACCGAAAACACCCCACTGCACAGCATCTGGTAACATAGAGTCCTTTGCAGAAAATAAAAGTGCCAAGGACACAGAAAAAACAATATTGAGTACTGCCATAATCGCAGGACGGATTCTGCCCTGAACAAATAAGCCGTTTGCGTTTCTGTAGGCAGTATTTGGATACTGCATTATACATAAATACAGGTTAAATACTATCACCACGACTATCGGCATCATAAAAATGTAGTCTTTGCTACGAAGCCATATATCACCGATAAACGGATTTAGCAACGCAATCAAAGAGGCACATACAAAGTTTCCTATCATAAACATAATAAAGCCAAGCCTATCGTGGAGCCTTCTAAGCTTATTCGAATCAGCCGACACCGCTAAATTACCGATACTTGCAACAGTAGCAGACGAAAGCTGGCTTATAAGCGTATTAATTGTATTAAATATAAGTCGGTAGTTTGATAAAATACCGACGATAACAGTCGGGAAAAATGCGGCAGTAACGATAGTATCAGTAGCAAACACAACAACGTTGCTGACATTATATATAGCAGATGCTCCGATATCCTTTTTAATCTGAATTGACTCTTCTTTAGTAAGCGGACCTACGTCTTTTCTTTTAAGTATCGGGAACTTTTTCTGAGCAACACAGGAGATAACAACGTTTTTTGCGATAGTGGAAGCAATGCTGAATACAAGGTAAAGCAGATATTCCTTAAAGATAATCAAAATTGCACTTTCGAATACTACCTGCACTATAGTAGTTGCTATGTTAATATAGGCGACTATTCGCTTTTGCTGATTTGCTTCAAGCAAAGTAGCTTTATAAATAAACAAATACGAAGACGCCGACTGAATGACAAAAAGCATAAAAATGAGATAAATATTCTCTTTTATGTCGGGAACATCTTTGACAAGATATTTTAAAAACGGCATCGTCAATATGCCAGCAGCAAAAATGGCAAGAGCAATAACGCGATACACACGCTTGTAAAACTTCATTATGCGTACAACAGCATCGTCATCGCCGACTGCAAGCGGTTTATAAAGTGCAAAGGATATAGCAAAGCTGATGCCGAGCTCCGCAAGTGAGAATACGTATAAAATGTCGTTGAACAGTCCCGCTACGCCATTATACTGAATACCTAAGGTGTATATAAATACAGTACGCAATATAAATTTTGAGAGTGCTGTGAGCAAGCGTACAATCACTTCGCTTGATGCATTCTTTATTGAATTTTGAGCACGTGAGTTTGTGTTCATAGTTTTAACCTCAAAAAACAATCTGTTGTTGTAAATAAAAAAAATATATGATATATTTAGTAGTGTCTATTGCAAAAAGTTCACTATACTACACGAAAGGAAAAGCAATCTATGATATGGCTATGGATAATACTTGCGCTTATTTTGTCATTCATTCCACTGATAAATAAAAAAATAGATGCGTCATATTACATATGGTTGCTTCTGCCTATCGACGCATACGGTATAGTCGTAGCTTCAACCACAATCAAGCCATATATGATTTTTGCACTTATTTTGCCAATCATCGCGTATGCAAAAAACAAAGGGACTGATTTTGACTTAAGTGCCAGCAAAGGTCAGATTTTAGCCGGTATCATCAGCGTATTGATCATCATAGTAAATCTTTTTAACGGCGACAGCTTTTCTTCAGTAAAAGCCGCATTTATGACGCTTGTGGTGTATGTATGTGCTCAGGTGTGTGTATCCTGCACCGATTGTAAAAAATCGAGTCAATTAACCGACGTGTTTATCGCATCGTGCTTTGGTTGCGCGGTTGTTTTTGTATTAATCTATATTTGTCTGCAAAGCTCAATAACTTTAGACGGCTTTGTCGCTGCACATCGCTCGAAAATCGGCATCTTTATGAGAACCGTCGATATGAAAAACGGCGCGGCGGTTGAGATCTATCGCCTTAGAGGCTTTGCGTATGACCCAACCATTATGTTCCCGCAGTTTATCTTTGGCATATCAGCTTGCATATCAAGGCTGTTTAAAAAGTTTAAGCTATATTATTTAGTCACCCTTATTCTCTCTGTTTTTGTTATTATTTTAAGCAGTTCAAGAATGGGCTTATTATGTATCGCTTTAGCCGTTGTAATCACTTGTATCGTCGGTATCAGCCAGTTTGAAACAGTTAAGAAAAAAGTGCTTAGTATTATTGGAGTATTGAGCGCGTGTGCCGTTTTCTTAGGCTTTACTGCCACTAAATACGGTCAGTCAGTTATGAGTTCTCTGTTTTCAACATATACAAACCGTTCAGGTCTTACAGACAGATACGGCAGGTTTTCTATATGGCAAGACTGTTTATCTGTTTACTGGGAGAAAAACCCTTTATGGGGCATTGGGTTAGACAGGCTGGATACATTTACCGCAATCGGACGTACAGCTCACAACACCTGGCTACAGTTGATTTGTGAATGTGGCATCATAGTAGGCGGTCTGGCGACTGTATATTTCTTCTCTATTATGATTATGGGGTGGTCAAAAATAAAAGCTAAACTAAACTCAACCCTTGAAAACGCCTCATACATTTGCCTTGTCATCGGATATACAGTAACGGTTATCTCTCTTATATCAACCGACAGCATCACCTGTAGCTATCTGTGGTTTTCAGCGTTACTGCTACTAAAAATGATGGCAGACAAAAACTCATCTGCCTTAAACTACAACAAAATTAGCACATAAAAACTTCATTGATTTTGTTAGTGAAATTTTCAAACGAGCACTCTGTCTTTAAAAAGTCAGGGTGCTTTTCTTTTACCTTTTTCACATCAATCTGTGAGGTTTTCAGCAATGTATCAGCGATTGTAGTAACATCAGACTCACCGGAAAACACCATACCGCAAGAGCTTTTTTGCACAACCTCGGTACAACCGGTTTGGTCAATAGAAAGCACAGGTACATCGTGCATAATCGCCTGTGCTGCGGCAAGCGAAAAGCCCTCTATAGTTGACGGAACAAATAAAACATCAAACGTTGAAACAATCTCGTCTATATCAGTTCTATAACCTGTAAAAACAACATTTTGCGCAAGTGCATACTCTTCTACTTTTCTATAGAGCAAAGCACTATACTCATCGTCACCCTCGCGCACGCTACCAATGATTGCAAGCGAAACATCATAGCCTCTGTTTTTTAAGTTATTCACTACCTCAATAGACATCAGTTGTCCTTTTGTCGGTGTGATAAACCCAATTTGCCCTATCTTCAGTTTCTTTTCTAAAACAGGATATTCAAGTGACAAATCCTTTTGCTTTATATCGCAAAGGGGTTCTTTTACAGGGTTGTATATCGTATACTTTTTAGCATCAGCTTTTTTGTTTTTAATCTGAGCGCCAACACAATCAGAAACGCTTATAATTCTTTTAACGCATTTTGATGCGCTGAAAAAATTAATCAACTTAAGCGTTGCACCAGACTGGAACATATGGTGCAGATGCCATACAACCTTTGTTGACTTTTTAGCGCAAAGAGCACTCCACACTAAAGCCGCAGGACCGGGCGCATAAAGAAAGTCGGGTTTATATTTTTTTACAATACGTCTGCCCTTTACACTTGCAAGTACTGTAAGGTATAAAAATTTAACGAGGCCTTTAATTCCCTTTTCGCCTTTTGGCATACTTTGGTCGCCCATAAGCGTATATGGGATATTACGAATATTCAGTTGATTTGACAGCTCGCCCTCTTGCGGAATAAGAAAATGCAGGTCGTGGTGCTCTTTTAAAACATCAGCAACCTTTAAGGTCATTTCCTGACCGCCACCAATTTTAGAGAGGGTCTCCCATATAAGAATTTTGCTCATTATTTTTCTCCATTAGAATTCTAATTTAGAATTATTTGAAAACAGAAAGTATAACATCGCGGATATCGGTCATCTCATACTGAGCCTTTTTAAGCTCTATCCCCTTTGCACCGATAACTGCTGTTTCATATCGATGTGCACCCGGAGAGAGTCTGTGCATAAAGCCTTTTTTCTCGAAAAGCTCGTCGCCCAAATTCCAGTCTGCACCGTAGCTTTCATCAAGCTGGAAAATGATTTCAGGATAGCGGTGAAGATACTGTCCGCTATAATGAGTATTTGTGCGTTTTATCCACAAAAAAGCAGGCGTGTTTTCATCTATCATAACGGTTTTAAGTTTCTTTATAATCTCGTCGCATAAGGCATCTTTTTTATCATCGTCTGCTATAACTCTAATACCGCCGTAGCTATAGTTTTTAAGCGCAGACAAATCGCTTAAATACGCAACCGTTTTATCCCAGTCAAAGTCGTTGCCCGATGCAAAAAGCCCTTTCCACACAGGCACCTTTCTGGCGATTTTCACAGCCCATTTAGGAAGCCCGAAACGTGCTACAAAATTGAGTGCAGTTTTCTTTATAAGTCCTTTTAAGGACTTTTTACTTTTCTTTGTGCCATTACTTGTTTTAGGAGCTAAATATCCAAAACGACGTAGCATCTCGTTTACTCGCGCAACATATACTGGACGAGCACCGTGACCGTGGTCGCTGATAAGCAAAAGCGGTGTATCAGGACACAGGCTAATAATCTCGTTTAAGTGGTTGTCCATCTTTATGTATAAATCTTTTATCGCATACATAAACTCGTTTTCGCCCGGATATTCAGGGTGATTTTCGTCACAATGACGCCAAAAATCGTGACACAAGCCGTCTGTTGTTGAAAAATAAGAGAACAGAAAATCACAGTCTTCGTTTTCAATCGCACATTTTGTAAGTCTGAATTCCTCGTCCGATTTCTTGAAAAACTCTTCTTTTAAAATCTTGAGCTGTGACTCAGACGTGAATTTCGACTCAGTCCCGAGTATAGAAAAATCAGGCTTATACAAAGACTCTTTAGAGCTCGGATAAACGTGCATCTCGCCCTTATAAGGTCTTGTAACCATCGTGCCGTTTATATCCCAACCGTTTTTAATATTCATTGGCAAAAGCACAGTTGTACTATAGCCCATCTCATTTAATTTGTCCCAAAAAGTCTTACCCTTAAAAACGCTATCGTCAAACTCAAACGGCTTGTAGGAATTATCCCTATCCTTAACATTGACAAAGTTAATAATACCGTGCTGTGTAGGGTCAAGTCCCGTATAAATAGTAGACCACGCAGGGGTAGTATCAGCAGGAAAAACCGAACGCAAACGCGGGTAGTTATTATCGCTTAAGAGCTTTGAAATTGTAGGTAAATCTTTTTCATATTTTTTAACGACATCAAAGTCCATTCCATCAATGCCGATAACAATTAACTTATTAATCATAAAAAGCCTTTCAATTTACAGATTGTCTATCGCTTCCATCACTTGATTGAGCATCTGCTCTTTATCTATATCACCGCTGATAACCTTTGCACCGTACATCTGAGCAATCTCGCCATATAGCGGTTCACGCAAAGTAAGATAAAGCGGGTGTGGAATATCGTCTTTACGACTAAGACAGGTAGCAACATCAGTTTTGATGTAAATAATCAAATCAGGTTTTGGAGCACGTTTCCATTTTTTCTCGATAGTATTGCGTAAAAAGGAAGTGTCCTTACCTAAATTAGCGGCATAGGTAACCGCGTTGTCGTATATATATCTGTCGACAAGCAAGGTGTAGCCAAAAAGCTTATTAAGTGTTATAGAAAAGAAAATCTGACACCAAAATTCTATAGTAGTCATAAATGTGAAAATCTTATAAACGCCCTTTTTCTCACTTTGCTTACGCATATTTTCAAGGTAAGCTTCATAGTCAGCACTAAAAGGGTCGCTCTCCTTTTTCATTACAAGCTTTTTGCCAAGCTTAATAAAAGCGGACATCACCTTTATTACATAAGCGGCTCTGACCTTTTTAACTTTTACGCCTCGCGCCTTGAGCGTATCGTAGGCAAAATCAACTGATGTTGATTTGCCCGAGCCGTCAAGTCCGATAAAACAAATCGTCTTATTCTTCATATTTTACTCCAGATTATTTTCAAGTACCTTTATAATTTCGGTGCTTATTTCGTTCCAACCTTTTGGGTTTTTAAGATATGTACTGCTGCTCTTGTTTTTGCTTGCAGTATCAATCGCTATCGGCAAATTCTCAACGCAATCAATAAGCGTGTACGCTTTATCATCATTCGATTTTATGAGCGACAGCTTTTCAAAAGATTTATAAGCCACAACCGGTGTACCGCAACAAAGTGCTTCCATAACCGAAAGCGGAATGCTGATAACAAATTCGCTTGATTTTGTCGGGAAAAAGTAAACATCGGCGCAATTATAAAAATCTTCGATGTTTTTCACAAAACCAAATCGCAGGTCTACCCCGCCGTCTTTAAGCGCTTTTATAGTTTCTTCGTCGTTGAACATACCGCTTGCTATAACAACACAGTGGTATTTGCTTTTATCTAAAGTAAGCATTTCTTCGAGATATCTTCCCTTTGAGCAATGTCCGACGTGAAGTACGATAGTCTTGTCATAAGGTAGAGAAAGCTTTGAGCAAAGCTCTTTTCTGCTCTCTTTACTTGCCTTGAATTTTTCGCAATTTATACCGACATCAAAGGTATGTATTATACTGCTGTCAAAAGCGTTTTCTACATCTTCTTTGCAAATAGTCAAGCAGTAGTCTACGACCTTGCTTTTTCTATTAAGCTGTGCAAATTCTTCAGTCACAGGCTGGACGCATACAACGCAGATTTTCTTTACAAAAGGACGCACTAATTTAAGCATATAGTAAACAGACTTGATAAGGCGTGCAAACACCAAAGTAACATCACTTTTTCTGCCATTTTTTATGATAGAAAAAATATCCTTTAAGCCTGAATATGTAACCGTATGCTCTTTTTCAAATTCTCTTGATAAATGAGTTGCGACATTGCGCATACCCTCGTTTTCAAGTCCGTTTATAGTGCTGATGATATGTAAATTCATATTAAAATCCCATTTGTGATTTAAAATTTTGCTGAGCTTTTTCAAGAGTAAATTTTAAATTTATAGTTTGCTTTGCGTTTTTAGATACCTCTTCTAATGTATCACTTTCAACAACCTTGCATAGCGAGTATGCGATGGTGTCAGCATCATCAAGACTAAGCACATAGCCGTTTTCGTTATCTACTATTATATCCTTTAACCCGCCAACAGGTGAAGAGAGCGCAGGCACAGACATACTCATACTCTCTAAAACCGAGTTTGGTACGCCCTCTGTTTTTGTCGGAAAAAGCAGAAGCTTCCAGTAAGGCATAAGCTTAAACAGCTCGTCGTGTGAAAGCCATCCGCATAAAGTAATGTAGCTTTGCGCGTTAAGCTTTTCTACAAGACTTTTGCACTGCTCATAAAGCAAACCGTCGCCGACAATTTCAAGCTTATATTCCGGATGCGTCTTGTGAAATTTTGCAAAGCCTTCGATACTTTGGAGCACACATTTGCCCGCACAAAGACGACACAGCATACCGATTTTATTTTCTTTAATTTTATCTGTCTTTAAGTCGTCAACAAAAAGATGAATAATCTTCGTCTTATCACTTAAAGCAATATTTCTGTCAGTAAGCACCGACTTGCTTTCTGCACAAATAAAGTCCGATTTTTTTGCTAAAAAGTCCTGAGCTTTTTTAGTGGTCTGTGCTTTTTTGGAGTCATTTTCAAGAGAAGTCATACCATAAAGGAAAAAGTAGGTTTTAACACGTTTTAACTTGCAGGCGAGCATAGAAGAAAACATCTTGTCCCCTACCCAAAAAAACGCATAATCACCTTTTTTTAAGGTTGACATAGCTTTAAAAAACACCTTAAGCTGAAAGAATAAAAAGTTTAAAATACGCAAAATTTTGTTCTTTTGCTTTTTATATTTAATATTAATAATCTGTGCGTTTTCGTTATCGTCCAAAGACGAAGAAATAACGCTCACCTTAGAAAAGCTCGGCGCAATAACCTGCAGAAATTTAAAGCAGGAAATCTGCGGTGCTTTACTCGGTACAGGGTTCATAAAAACAACGGCATTAGCCATGATACTCGTCCTTTTTAAACAATGAGTTTTTAAGTCTTGAAAACGCTTTTAAGGAGCGTTTTAAGTCTTCTATGTCTGTAAGACCGCGCTTGATACGATGAAGTATATACCAAGGTCTAAGATAATATTTTTTGCGCGCATGAGCACAAAACGCAACTAAATCTTCGCTTGACAAATCTTTTGTACTGATAACACAGTTTAAAGTTCCGTCTTCCTTTAAATAGTGCGAATACCCCTGCTGAATATATCCGTTTTCTTTTGCCCAGGTATACGCCCTAGTGCCCGGATAAGGGATAAGCGGGAAAAACTGCATAGTATCTGTTTTGAAGCGTAAAGCCGCTTTTAAGGTGCGCTCCATTGTTTCTTTGGTTTCGCCCTCGTTGCCTACCATATAGCATGCGTGAATCATAAGTCCTGCTTTTCTTGCATTCTTTATGTAGTTCTCAATCTGCTCTACGGTAATGCCCTTGCAAATATTATTCAGTATTGTTTGGTCTACGCTCTCGATACCCGGAATAATAAGCTTGCAACCGGCTTTTTTCATAATTTTCATTGTTTCGTAGTCAAGATTAACTCTTGCGTTACAAAGCCAACGAATTTTTTTATTCATACCGCTTGCAATCATTTTTTCGCAAAATTCTACCGTACGCTTTTTGTTTACGGTAAAGGTATCATCCTCGATAACAACCTGTTTAACATCAGGAAAATTCTTTATTATATACTCAAACTCTTTGATAACGTTATCAACTGAGCGCAGTCGGTATTTATGGCCATGAAGAGTCTGCGGATAAACGCAGTAGTTACATCTTGCAGGGCATCCACGACCCGTAAAAATCTGAATTTCAGGCAACGCGGAAGCTGGAAAAACATAGTCGTTTACATCGAGATATTCTTTAACAAATTCTGATGCAAAAGGAATTTCGTCTAGATTTTCTATGTGCTCTGCGTCATCGTTGTTTATGATTTTTCCGTCTTTTCTAAACGATAAGCCTTTAACCGTTGTAAGGTCCAAGCCGTTATCTAAAGCATCAGCAAGATTTTTAATAATAAAGTCATATTCTTTTCTTGCGATACCGTCAATAGAAGACGAAAAGCTAAAGGTCTCGTTCACTGTAGCACTCGGATGTGTACCGACAAGCACGGTAAACGCATCGGGATAAAGCTCTTTTACAGCCTCACAAAATTCACAGTCAGAGTAAATCGACGGGGTGCTTGTATTAATAACAAACAGCTTAGCGTCTTCTCCATTTTCTTTGATAATATTTAAAGACTGCTCTTTGTTAAGCAGCTTTGCAGGAGCATCTAAAAATTCAACCTCGTGGCCACATTTTTTAGAATATGCAGCAGCATAAATGAGCCACAACGGGTAATAAAGCACACCGCTGTGACCGATACAAGGGCTGCGTGACTCACGAGAGAACTTGCCGTATTCTGCTTTAAATGGTGGATTAATAAAATAAATCTTCATATATTCCTCAAAAGCTATATAGAACTATGTTTTTTGATACCTGAAATCGTGTAAGCACACATATAAAAAAGTCGCTTAAAAATATTAAGTCCTATATATTTATAAACCCTGTAGGTCATTTTCATAGATTTGAATTTGTTGCCTGATTTAGAGCTTTTGTCGACTCTGTAAATAAGTAGCGGCTCGTCTATTCCGCGTGCGACACCGCCGTCTTTTAAAACAGAAAGCCATACAGCAAAATCTTCATGCATACTGTCGTGTGCCATAGGATATTTTATAAGCCAAGCTTTTTTAATCACAACAGATGAGCACGACGCAACATTTTGCTTAAGCAAGGTTTTATAGTCGACCTTGTTAGGTACGCGAAAAACAAAATCGGACATTTTGTTATTTGTGTCAATATAAGCAGAGCCCGTATAGCACAGGTCCGTATCAGGATATTTTTTTATAAGTTCAAGCTGTTTTGAAAGCTTGTCTTCTTTCCACATATCATCGCTGTCTATAAGCGCTATGTATTCACCTTTTGCCTTTTTTACGCCGAAATTACGAGTATAGGAAACTCCGCGATTTTGCTCGTTTTTGTAGACAGTAATTCTGCTGTCAAGCTTTGCATACTCGCACAAAATCTCGTACGAATTGTCAGTAGAGCAATCATCAATTACTATGAACTCAAAGTCCTTATAGGTCTGATTAAGTACAGATTCAACTGACTGTGCTAAAAATGAAGAAGCATTATAAACAGGCATAATCACGCTTACGGATGCTTTAATATTGTCCACTTAATAGCCTCCGTCTTCCGGCAGATAGTGTGTGTAATAGCCCTTGCCGTAGTATTTCTGATAATACTTTTTATAGTATTTTTCTCCGCGTTTTTCAACGTGATTAAGTACTACTCCCATAATTTTACATCCGCTTTTTTCAATTTGCTTTATTACGTTTCTAGCTTGTCTGTATCTGACTTTTCCGGAGCTGATAACCAAAATTGCACTATCACAGTTTTTAGCAACAACAGCGCTATCGATTACCAAACCAAGCGGTGGTGTATCCATAATGACGTAGTCGTACTGTGCTTTAAGCTTCTCGATAAGCTCAATAAATTTATCGCAAATCATAAGCTCGACAGGGTTTGGACAATATGGACCGGAGAAAATAATATCAAAATTTTCATATTGTGTGTTGCAGATTACTTCATCGTCAGTTGCAAGGCCCGACAAAAGCTCGCTAAGACCTTTAACATTTCTTGCATTTGCATAGCGCGATGCAACAACAGACTTTCTTAAATCACAGTCTACATAAATAACTTTTTTCTTAATATCTGACAAGCTTTTAGCAAGCATAAGAGCGATTGTAGTTTTACCCTCATTTGCATCACAGCTTGTTATGTCAATAACCTTGCTGTCGTTACCGCAAAACTGTAGATTTGTACGGAAGGTTTTGAACGCTTCGCCGACAAAATAGTTATCCATATTTTCAAGATTAACCGTTATCTTTTCCATCACTTGTTCTCCTTCCAGTTTTGTGCGTAATATCTCTGTCGCTTTGTTGCGGTTTTGCCAACATAAATAGACATATCTTTTGCTTTCTCTTTATGCATATTAGGAATAACCGCAAGCACAGACAAGGATAGCTGTTTTTCAAGCATTTCAGGGTCTGCAATTCTGTCGTCGAAAACAAACACCAGAACAATAATAATATAAGTGAGTAAAAATGCTGCGAGTGCACCAATTATAATCGTGTAAGAAAATCTGGTATTTGACGGCATAGTCGGCAAAGTGCCTTCGTCAACAATATTAACCTGATTGAAACCCATAATCGAAACTATCTGATCCTTGCCGATTACACACACAGAATCTACTATAGCCTTTGCTTCCTGAGGGTCTTTGGACATAACAGAAATTTCGAGATAACGGGTGTTTGATGGGTTGTTGATAGAAATCATTGATGAAAGTTCAGAATAAGAGTAGGAAAGATTATTGTCTTCAATAACCTGATTGAGTACTGTACGACTTGTTAAAAGCTTAGTACAGTCGCTTACTACACTCAAAGCAAGAGAAAAGTCAGAATTATAGTCAGAATTTTTGTCTTCGTCACCGTTTTGTCTCAAAATATAAATAGAGCCGGTCGACTTATAAAGTGGCTCATAGGTCACATAGCTGTAAGTAAAAATTGACCCGCCTACAATAACCGCTACCAAAATCATAATCCAAAGGTTATTTATAAACAAGCTGAATAAATCTCTAAATTTAATACCGCCTTCGTTATTATTCATAATAATCCGTTCCTTTCAGTTTAGAAGATAGCAAAAAGCTGTGCAAGATACACACTTTCCCACTATCCTCATAATCTATATAATTATATCAAATTATAGTAGTTTGTGTCAATAAAATAAGCACATATTTAAAGCTAATTTGCAGGTATATTTCAACCCACTTAAGCAATATAAAAATCTGCATATTAATATAAGTAATAAACAATATACATTAATTGACATTTAGAGTATTAAGATATATAATTATTGTGATTATTGTGAGTTAGTGTGTCGTAATATAAAGCAGCCTCACAAAATTTACAGAAAGGGAAATCGTATGGAACGCTTTACACAGCATATAAGCTTTAAAAACAACGAGATTGTAAATAGCGCACGCGCTGATATTCTCAGCGTTATCGACAAGATATGCAAAGAAAACAACTTAAGATATTTTGGCTTTGGCGATTTGCTTGTGGGTGCTGTTCACTACAATGATTTTATCCCTGATGGTCTTAAATCAAGTGCGCAAATTGGTCTGCTACGAGAGGAATTTGAAAAATTTACGAAGCTGATGTATCAACGTGCAGATGAATACTCCGTTTGTATAATCGACCGATATAAAAGCGGAGGAAACGCACTTTCCTTTACTTTATCAAAGCCTGTAGTAATTACTCAGGAAGATGTAGTAATTGAAGATATCGCGACTGTTGAGGTTTGTGCATTTGACTATGTACCGGACTCTATAGCCGAGCAAAATTACTTTATCAAAAAAGTTAAAAAGTCAGCTTCTAAATACGAAAAAATCGTTAATCTGCTTCCTCCTGTTACCGACGTTCCGATGAACCTGCGAAAGGTGTTTTTATTATTTATCGGTAGTCTTTTATACGGTTTCAGAAACGGTAGCAAAGCATACACCAAGCTGATAAAAACTGCATCAAAATACAAAAGCACTAGCAATATTTCTAATATGCTTTGCAAAAATAATGTTATCTTAAATCTTGATGACGTCTTCCCTACAACGCGTATTAAGATAAACAAAACTGAGATTAACATTCCTAAAAAAATCAACAAGTGGACTGTTGAAATCGACGATAAGCTCTTAAAGCAAACCCGCACAATTCAGAAAATCGACCTTGTGCTTTTAAAAGAGTTTGATACGGTATGCAGGAAAATCGGTGTTTCCTATTTTATCTGCGGTGGCACCCTTCTTGGATACAAGCGTCACGGCGGTTTTATTCCTTGGGACGACGATATCGATGTCGGTATGCTACGCGCTGATTACGATAAATTTTTAAAAGAAGGTAAAAAATATTTAGGCGAAGACTTCTTTTTACAGACTAGAAAATCGGATAAAAAAATACCTTACCTTTTCTCTAAGGTAAGGATGAATAAAACCTCTTACATCACAAACTACAATGAATTAAGAGATTTTCACAAAGGCATCTGCCTTGACCTGTTTCCGTTTGACTATGTGCCAAACTCACTTAGCGAGCGACATCGCTTTGTACAAAAAGCACTTTTCTGGTCAAACGTGCATTTTGAAACAGTTAACCGCCAGCTTGAAAAGCCTGTATACAAAAACAAGGCGAAATCAGCATTTGAATGGTGGGCTCGTACAAGCGCCGAGCTTAAACGCATTTTTATTCGCCTTATCCCGCTTAAGCTCACAGAGTTTATGTATATAAAAAAGGCGACTAAATACAACAAAAAAGCAAAAGAGTTAAATCTTAAAACTGTAGCCAGCTTTTTGCCTACCTACACCTACGCTGATGTTGAAGATATAATTCCTTATCAGAATATTAATTTCGAGGGTGTACAGGTTATGGCACTTAAAGATATAGATAAATTTTTGCAGATGCAGTACGGCGATTATATGCAGTTACCGCTACTGCACAACCGCGTTGGTCACGACTTAATATCGTGGAGTATCGACGACGACATTGCAAAAAAATACAACATTTATGACAACTGATTAACGAGGTAAATTATGAACACAGTTCTTTTAATGATGGGCGGAAGCGGCACACGATTTGGTGCTGACATTCCAAAGCAGTATATCAAGGTCAACGGCAGACCGATTTTTTCTTACATTCTTGAGGGATACAACAAGCTTGAATGTGTTGATAAAATCATTATCGTTTCACACGCTGACTGGGTTGACTACGTTGAAGAAATCGCAAAAGAAATCAAAGCAGACAAGCTGTATAAGGTAGTTTGTGGCGGTGCAACACGCTCAGAATCTGTTAAAAACGGTCTTATCTGCGCAAGTGAGTACAGTAATGACAACGACGTTATGCTCATTCACGACGCTACTCACCCATACGTTGACAAAAAGGGTACCAGCGAAGTTATCGAGGGTGTCAAGGAATTTGGCGGTGCTACACTTGCACAGTTTAACTACGACACAGTTTACAAAATGGACGATGACCATATACTTACTAACATCGAGCCACGCTTTAATATTGTAGCAGGTGCTTCTCCGGAGGCATTCACATTCAAAAAAATCTACGATATCTATATGAATTCTTCACAAGAAGAGCTTGACACTATGACATCTGCGGGTGCAATCGCTTTGCATTACGGCATTAAAATGAAGGTTGTCAGAGCAAATGTAATCAACTTAAAGATTACTTATGCTGACGATATGGACTTATTTGTAAAATTAGTTGACAACTATTTCTTCCCAAAGGAGAATGACTGATATGAAAAACAAACTTCTTGATGTTTTAGAAAAGAGAACCTTAGGTATTCACTGCGGTATTCCGTCCTTTTGCTCGGCTAACAAAATCGTTATTGAAGCGATTATGGACCAGGCAAAGCGTTTTGACGATACCGTACTGATTGAGGCTACTTCAAATCAGGTTAATCAGTTCGGCGGATATATGGATATGACCTCTGTTGATTTCAGAGAATATGTATATAAAATTGCTGACAGAATCGGCTTTGATAAAGATAAAATTATTTTAGGCGGTGACCATTTAGGTCCGCTTCCTTGGTGCAATCTTCCGGCTGATGAAGCTATGGAACATGCTAAAAAGCTTGTTTACGACTGCGTTATGGCAGGATACACAAAGGTGCATCTTGATACAAGTATGAAACTCGGCGACGACCCGATTGACGAAATGCTTCCTAACGAAGTTATCGCAGAGCGTGGAGCAATCCTTTACAAAGAATGCGACAAGGCGTACAAAGAGCTTTTGAAAGAAAACCCTGATGCGGTTCAGCCTGTTTATATTATCGGTTCTGAAGTTCCGATTCCGGGCGGTGCTCAGGAAGAAGAGGACAACCTAAAGGTTACAAACCCAAGAGATTTCGAAAGCACAATCATGGCATATCGCAGAAAGTTTGCAAAACTCGGTCTTAAAGATGCGTGGAATCATATCATCGGCATCGTTGTTCAGCCGGGTGTAGAATTTGGAAACACCGACATTCATACCTATAACAGACTTGATGCAGTAAAGCTGTGCAACCGTCTTAAAAAATACCCTGACATTGTTTTCGAGGGTCACTCAACCGACTATCAGCCACCTGTAAAGCTTAGAGAAATGGTCGAGGACGGCATCGCTATTATTAAGGTCGGTCCTGCTCTGACAAATGCAGTACGAGAGGCTATCTTTGCTCTTTCTATGATTGAAAAAGAGCTTATTGACGACGAAACTCAGCGCGCAAACTTTATCGAGGTACTCGAAGAGGTTATGCTTGAAGACCCGTCAAACTGGATTAAACACTATCACGGCACAGACAAGCAACAGGCAATCGCAAGAAAGTACAGCTTCTCTGACCGTTCAAGATACTATTTTACTCACGAAAGAGTACTGTCTGCACAGAGAAAGCTTTTTGAAAACTTATCAAATATTGAAATTCCGCTTCCTGTGCTTCACCAGTATATGCCGATGCAGTACGCAAAGGTTCGTGACGGCAAGCTTGCTTGCACTCCGCGAGAGCTCGCAAAAGATGCGGTTGTATGCGTAGTAGAAGACTACAACTACGCTGTAAAATGCAACTATATGGCTAACCCAATGATGTAATTTGAAAGAAGGTTTTTATATATGAAAGCTGCTGTTTTACACGCTAACAAAGACGTAAGATGTATTGAAATTCCTACCCCACAGGTAGAAAAGGACACCGTACTCGTAAAGGTTGTTGCAACCGGTATCTGCGGTTCAGACCTACCAAGAGTGCACAACAACGGTGCTCACAACTACCCTATCATTCTCGGTCACGAATTTGCAGGTTTTGTAGAAAAAGTCGGTGAAGGCGTCCAAAATGTTAAAGAGGGCGACCACGTTGTCGGTATTCCGCTTGTGCCTTGTATGGAATGTGAAGACTGCAAAGTCGGCAACTACTCTTTATGCAAGCACTACAGCTTTGTAGGCTCAAGACAAAATGGTAGCATGGCAGAATATGTACTTTTGCCATCATCTAACGTAATGAAAATTGACGAAAAAATTCCGTACGAGGTTGCTGCTTTCTTCGAGCCTTCTACCGTTGCTATCCACGCACTTTATCAGGCTGACTATAAAGACGGCGGAACTGTCGCTGTGCTCGGTGGTGGCAACATTGGTCTTTTCACCTTGCAGTGGATTAAAATTTTCGGTGCTAAAAAGGTCGTTGTTATCGACGTTGACCACGACAGATTAAAGGACTCTATCGATTTAGGCGCTGATGCTGTCGTAGCGCTTTGCGATGACGACTACAAGGAGCAGCTAAATAAGCTTACTGATAATCGCGGTTTTGACTATGTTTTTGTAAGCACAGGCTCAACAGACGCTATGAAGCTTGCTTTTGAAATCGCAGGCAACAAAGCTCACCTTTGCTTTATCGGTACTCCTACAAAGGAAATGACCTTCTCCGTAAAAGAATGGGAAAATATGAACCGAAAAGAGTTCTACTTAACGGGCTCTTGGATGTCTTACTCAAAGCCATTCCCTGGAAAAGAATGGGAAATGACCGACAAGCACTTTGCTATCGGAGATTTAAAGGTTACTGACAGTATGATTTTTGCGCAGTATCCACTTGAGAAAACTATGGAAGCATTCGACCTTTTTACCATTCCGGGCAAGGTTAAGGGCAAAGTTCAGATTATTGATAAATAATTTTTGTTGCTATGGAAAATAAAATTTCTAACGAACGCATATATAAATTTGACAATATCAAATTTTTAGCAATACTGCTTGTAGTAGTCGGACACGTCATCTCGCCTTATGTAGGTAAGTCTGATATGTTCAAAAGTCTGTTTATCTTTATTTACACTTTCCATATGCCGTTGTTTATTTTTATCAGCGGTTTGTTTCAGAAAAGATTTTCAGACACCAACAAGCTAAAACTTAATAAAGTTACTTTTTACATTGCGCTCGGCTTTTTACTCAAGCTGTATGTGTATGTGGCAAGAGTAATTGCCGACGTAAAGCCACGTGTCAACATTTTCGGCGACAGCAATATTTCGTGGTTTATGTTTGTTATGGCGATGTTTATGGTGACGGCATATCTCACAAGAAAAGTCCATCCTGCTGTTATGCTCTGTGTTTCGCTCGCGCTTGGATGTGTAAGCGGATATTTCGACTTTATTGATGACACCTTGTATTTGTCCCGCTTCTTGGTATATCTGCCGTTTTACCTGCTTGGATATTATATGACACCACAGCTTTTAATAAAAATAGAGAAGCATTTTGTCAGCAAAATTGTGAGCGGTCTGTCGATGCTTTTATACTTTATTATGTGTTTTCGAAACCTCGATTTTGTATATCAGCTCAGACGACTATTCACCGGCAAAAACCCGTTTTCTACCCTACCTTTCGAAAACTGCGGTTTTCAGCACAGGCTTTTGTGCTACCTCATATCTGCGCTGATGTGTCTTGCGGTATTTTGCTTTATACCAAACATCAAAGTACCTATTATATCTAAAATGGGCGCAAACACCCTATCGGTGTATTTCTGGCATAACCCTTTGATAGAGTTGCTGTCAGCAACGCCTTTCTTTGCATTTATGTTTGATTTTGGCGACCCGATGTATAAAATCTTATTGCTTACATTTGCGTTGTTACTGACGCTTATTTTGTCGCTTAATATCTTTATGGTACCTCTAAAAGCGCTAAGCAAGCTGATAGACAAGCTAAAACCTTTGTGGTGCTACGTGATTATTTTTGCTCCGTTTTTAATCGGCGCAATATTTGAATGTAAAGATTTTTTTATTCACCTAAAAACTTTCTTTAATAAAACAAACGCATAAATAAAAAAGCCCGCACAGTTACTGTGCGGGTTTGTTTTTTAAATCAAATCTGCAATATCAAAAATAAGCTTCTCGCTCTTTTCCCATCCAAGGCAAGGGTCTGTTATACTCTTGCCAAAAACGTTTCCATCAACAGCCTGACTGCCGTCTTCGAGATAGCTTTCAATCATAAAGCCTTTGACCATATTTTTAATGTCATTATTATGACGGCATGAGTGTAAAACTTCTTTGCAAATTCTGCTTTGCTCAAATGGGTTTTTCGCAGAATTAGAGTGATTTGCATCAACAACCAAAGCAAGATTTTTAAGTCCGCGAGCGGTATACATCTCATGCAAAAGCTCTAAATCTTCATAGTGATAGTTAGGCATCATTTTGCCGTGCTTGTTTACGTAGCCACGCAAAATCGCGTGAGCAAGCAAGTTGCCTGTAGTTTTGACCTGCCAGCCTCTGAAAACAAAGGTATGGCCGTGCTGAGCTGCTTCAATCGAGTTGAGCATAACAGAGTAGTCGCCACTTGTAGGGTTTTTCATACCTACAGGTACAGTAATACCGGAAGACACGAGTCTGTGCTCCTGATTTTCAACCGAGCGTGCACCAATCGCTACATAAGACATCAAGTCGTCAAGATATCGGTAGTTTGCAGGATAGAGCATCTCATCAGCAGTTGACATACCATACTGGGTCAGCACGCGAGAATGGAGCTCTCTGATTGCTAAAATACCTTTGAAGGTATCTGTCTTTGCGTTAGGGTCAGGCTGATGGAGCATTCCTTTATATCCTGAGCCTGTGGTACGTGGTTTGTTTGTATATACTCTAGGGATAAGTATCAGCTTGTCTTTTACCTGCTCTTGAACTTTTTTGAGTCGCTCTACATACTCAATAACAGCGTCCTCTTTATCAGCAGAGCAAGGTCCAATAACGAGCACAAGCTTATCAGATTTACCCTCAAAAACCTGTGCGACCTCTTTATCGATAAAGGCTTTTCTTTCGACCGCTTGAGCAGATAGCGGATAAGCTTCTTTTACTTCCTTTGGAATTGGTAGTTTTTTTTCGAAAATCATTGACATTTTGCATCTCTCCAAACAAAAGAATAATACCGCAGAATCGCCTTTTTGTCAATAAAACGACCTGCGGTATTTTAATTATTTTTCAAGCTTTTCCCACAAAACGACTTCGCCTTTATTAAGCGACTTTTTAACATCAATGATGCGTTGGTTTTTGCTTCCGCGAAATTGTAGCGAGATATCCTTTTGCTCTTCTATATACCTGCCATCAACTAAAATATCAATATATGACAGCATCTCGTCGGTGTATTCAGTACGTGCACGACTTTGCTCTAAAAGCTCTTTGTCAAAAAGATAACCCGTATAGCACCATATATCTTTGTGAGGAAAACAAGCTTTAACTTTTCTTAA
The DNA here is from genome assembly GCA_017411835.1 of Ruminococcus sp. Taxonomy (GTDB): domain Bacteria; phylum Bacillota; class Clostridia; order Oscillospirales; family Acutalibacteraceae; genus Ruminococcoides. The sequence goes on from JAFQPG010000008.1 coordinate 72,839, forward strand.
AAGCTTTAAAAGCTCACCCTGATTTTGCGCCTCAAACGGCTCACCGCCCAAAAGCGAAAGTCCATTTACAAAATCGGGTTCTAAAAGCTTTAATATCTGCTCTGCTGTTTTTTCAGTAAACTTTTCACCGTAGTTAAAATCCCACGTTTCTTTGTTAAAGCAGTTTTTGCAGTGGTGGGTACAGCCAGAAACAAAAAGCGATACCCTCACCCCTATGCCGTTTGCAATGTCGCGTTTTTTAATCGTTGCGTAATTCATCAGATGTGCAACACTCTTTCCTGAATTTCCTGTGTTCTGCCCTGATTCCAGTACTGAGTGCCGATATATCCGCAGGTGCGTCGTGCAACATTCATTGTGTCCTGATCTCTGTTTTTGCAGTTAGGGCACTCCCAAACAAGCTTGCCGTCGTCATTTACAATTTTGATTTCGCCGTCAAAGCCGCATTTCTGGCAGTAGTCGCTCTTTGTATTTAATTCTGCGTACATAATATTGTCGTAGATAAAGCGAATAATCTGAAGTACTGCTTCAAGGTTGTTCTGCATATTTGGAACTTCAACATAGCTTATCGCACCGCCTGTTGAAAGAGCCTGGAACTTAGACTCGAACATAAGCTTATCAAATGCATCAATCTCTTCAGTTACGTGAACGTGGTAGCTGTTTGTGATATATGCTTTGTCGGTCACGCCCTTGATAACGCCAAAACGCTTTTGCAGGCATTTTGCAAACTTGTAGGTTGTGCTTTCAAGCGGTGTGCCGTAAATACCGAAACCGATAGAGGTTTCTTCCTTCCATTTGTCACAAGCCTTGTTCATATATTTCATAATGTCTAAAGCAAAATCAGTAACCGACTCATCGGTATGTGACTTTCCGGTCATATATCGTACACACTCGCAAAGTCCTGCATAACCAAGTGAAATTGTAGAATAACCGCCATAGAGCAATTTATCGATAGGCTCGCCTTTTTCAAGTCGTGCAATCGCTCCGTCCTGCCACAAAATAGGCGCTGCATCGGATAAAGTACCCTTTAATCTGTTGTGACGACACATCAGCGCTCTGTAACAAAGGTCTAAACGCTCGTCAAATATCTTCCAGAATTTATCCATATCCTTACCGCTTGATAAAGCGATATCAACAAGGTTTAGGGTAACTACACCCTGATTAAATCTGCCGTAGAACTGGTATTCGCCTTTTTCATTTTTCCAAGGAGTAAGCGCGCTTCGACAACCCATAACAGGGAAGCAATTCCCCTCTTTAAGCTGCTTCATGATTTTCTCGGAAATATAGTCAGGCACCAAACGCTTTGCTGTACATTTAGCAGAAAGCTCAGTAAGATACCAGTACTTTGAATCAGGAGTAATGTTATCCTCTTCAAGCACGTAAATGAGCTTTGGAAAAGCAGGTGTGACATAGACGCCTTTTTCATTTTTAACGCCCTGATAACGCTGTAAAAGTACTTCCTCGATAATAAGCGCAAGGTCGTGCTTTTCTCTTTCGTCTTTTGCTTCGTTTAAATACATAAACACAGTAACAAATGGTGCTTGTCCGTTTGTTGTGAGCAAAGTTACTACCTGATACTGAATAGTCTGCACACCGCGATTAATCTCTTCACGCAGGCGTTTTTCAACAACTGCGCTGAGCTGTTCGTCTGTCACCTGTGCGCCGATATAAGCGTACTCCTCTTTTACCTGCTTAGTTATACGCTGACGGGAAACCTCAACAAAAGGAGCCAAATGAGTAAGCGAGATACTTTGTCCGCCGTACTGATTAGACGCAACCTGCGCGATAATCTGAGTCGCAATGTTGCAGGCGGTTGAAAAGCTGTGAGGCTTTTCAATCATGGTTCCGCTGATTACAGTACCATTTTGGAGCATATCATCGAGATTTACAAGGTCACAGTTATGCATATGCTGAGCATAGTAGTCAGTATCGTGAAAATGAATAATACCCTCTTCGTGAGCCTTAACGATATCCTCAGGCAGTAAAATACGCATAGTGATGTCCTTGCTCACTTCACCTGCCATATAGTCACGCTGAACGGAATTGACTGTCGGATTCTTATTAGAGTTTTCCTGCTTAGCTTCTTCATTATTACATTCGATAAGAGTAAGAATTTGATTGTCTGTTGTGTTAGCAACACGAGCAAGATTACGGGTATAGCGATATCTGATATATCTTTTCGCAGTATCATACGCACCGCACTTCATAATTTCAAGCTCGACAAGCTCCTGCACCTCTTCTACTGAAAGCGCTCTTGAAATACATTCGCCTGTATTTTTGATAGTAATTGCGATTTCTCTAATTTGCTCATCTGTAAGCTGTCTGCCGTTATCGTTAGCGTTATCCGCCTTAGTAATCGCCGCAATAATCTTTTCAATATTAAATTCCGCTTCGCTTCCGTTACGCTTGATAATCTTCATGATTTTCCTCCTTTTTCACATTTATATATAAATATTTGTTGCACAATATATTGGTGAGTAAGCTTAGTATACCAACTATATATTGTATGGTCAAGGCTTTTTCATATATTTTTAGTTTACAGTTTAGTAATTTGTTTATTAGGAATTAAAAGTGGAAAAATCAAGAAACTCCGCACATAATAGCACGGAGTTTAAAAAATCAATTTATTCTTTAATTAGGTCGTTTACGACAGCTGACGCGATGATAATTCCTGCAGTTGCAGGCACAAAAGCCGAGCTTGCAGGCACTACCTTTTTATTTTCGACAACCGTTTTATCAAAGCTTTTCGGCTCTTCTTTTGAATAAACTACCTTTAGCTTTTTGATACCGTTACGTTTGCACAAGTTACGCATTGCTCTCGCCAGCGGACAAACACTCGTCTTGTAAATATCTGTTATTTCAAGCAACTGCGGTTGCATTTTGTTGCCTGTACCCATAGATGAGATAATCGGAATGTTTTTGTCTTGAGCGATTTTTGCAAGCTCGATTTTAGCACTAACGGTGTCAACCGCGTCGACAATGTAATCGTAGCGTGAAAAATCAAATTCACTTGAATTTTCAGGCAAAAAGAAGGTATCGAAGGTAGTGACCTTGCACAAAGGGTTGATATCTAAAATACGCTCTTTTGCAGCCTGAGTTTTTTTCATACCTACAGTTTTATGCGTTGCTAAAATCTGACGATTTATATTAGACAAGGAAATCACATCGTTATCGACAACAGTAATCGCCCCGATAAAACTACGAGACAGAGCATCAATCGCGTGTCCCCCTACCCCGCCGGCACCGAAAACAATTACGTGAGAGTTTTTAAGTTTTTCTAATGCACTTTCTCCTATGAGCATTTTTGTGCGTGAATACATTTGCTCCATAACACACCGCCTGTATTTAATGCTATAAGTATAACACAGCAGAAAGCTTTATTCAAATAAGTGTTGAAAAAGATATAAACTTGCAGTAAAATGATGTTATCAAAGAGTGCGAGGTTAATATGGACATTTATAAAATTGCCGACTTGTATATCGGTATAAAAAACAGCTCCTCTTTTACAAAAGAATACCTCAAGGATTATCTGTCTGATAAAAACGACTTCGACTTTTCAGTTGAGGTTACACAAGATATGATAGATTATGAAAAGCAAATTGCTGTTGAAAAAGTACCTGAAAAATACTATGAGCTTACAGCGATTTTACGCTCTATCTGCAAAACTATCTTGAAAGACTACAACGGCTTTTTCCTGCATTGCTCTAGTTTAGAATATGACGGCAAAGCTTTCATTTTTACTGCAAAAAGTGGAACAGGTAAATCAACCCACGCTCGACTATGGCGCGAGGTTTTCAAAGACAAGGTAGTTATGATAAATGATGACAAACCGATTGTACGTTTTATAGACGGAAAGTTTTTTATCTACGGCACACCTTGGAACGGCAAGCACTCTATTTCAAACAACATAAAATCAGAGATAAAAGCCATATACTACTTAAGTCAAGCTAAAGAAAACAAGGTTTATAAATGTGAACCGATTTTAGCGATAAGCAAGTTGCTTTCGCAAACTGTTCTGCCTGATGATAAGGACAGTATGAACACTTTGCTTTCTATGCTTGAAAAACTTGTTGAGGTCACTCCTGTATTTGACCTTGAATGCAATATTTCAGAAGAGGCGGTGCACACCGCGCTTAATGCTTTAAAAGAAAATTGATAGCTTAAATAAAAAAGCGACGGATAAACTCCGTCGCTTAATTTTTTTGCAAATATTATTTTGTCATAAAGAGCACGCCAAGTGTAGTAGGGCCGCAATGGCTTGAAATAGTACAAGATGCTCTGGTCACAAAAATCTCGTCGAAGATGTTCTTTTCTTCAAGTGCTTTTCTGACAGTTTCTACAAGTGCTTCGTCACAACCGGAATGGGTTACAAATGCGCGGGAGGTATCAACCTCGCCGTATTTAGTAACGATGTCGTTAAGGTAGTCAAGACAAACCTTTTCAAATTTACCTCTGTACTTTTTGCCGGCATTCATTTTACCGTTTTCTTCGGTAGAAACCTCAATGCAAGGCTTAAGACCAAGTAGGTTTGCACCAAATGCCTCTACAGCAGAGCATCTGCCACCAGCCTGTAAGAAATCAAGCTTATCTATAACAAAGCTTGCGTGGCTTTTCGGGACAAGCGCGTTAATCTCGTCAGCAATCTCGTTTAACGATTTACCCTGCTCAATAAGTTCAGCAGCCTTGATAATAAGCAAGCCTGAGCCTGTGCTTAAATTACAAGTATCGATAGAAACAACCTTGCCGTCAAACTCCTGTGCCGCAAGCACGCTGGAACGGTGTGTAACAGAAAGGCTTGAACCTAAACTGAAATGAATAACCTCATAGCCGTCATCAACAAACTTAGAAAACAAATCTGTGTATTCGCCAACGCTGTTAGCAGCGGTTTTAGGCAACTCTTTTGTTTTATAAAAATGCTCGTAAATGTCGTCAGGCTTGATAGTAACCCAATCGTCGTAGGTTTTTTCGCCAAGAGTGATATGAAGAGGAATAGTTTTTACATTATATCTTGCTATAAGTTCTTCGTTAAGGTCACAGGTGCTGTCAGCAGTAATGATAATTTTATTACTCATAATAATTTCCTTCCTATTGTTTAAAAGCATTTTAAATGCTATACTACTATTATAATGATTATTCATTAAATTTCAATACGCGGTGAACAAATATGATTAAAAAATTTATATTCAACAAACCTTTTGACACTAAAGCCGTAGTGCTTGACATCAAAAACTATGACGGTGATATGCCGTATTTTTCTTGTGGTAACAACAAGTTTTGCTACAAAATGAGTAAAACAGCATGTGTTTACGGCTTGGGCGAGGCTGTACGCGGCATAAACAAACGAGGCTGGATATACGAAGGCTACTGCAGCGACGACCCGTCACACACAGAGGAAAAGCGTTCACTTTACGGTGCGCACAACTTCCTTATCGTTGACGACAAAGCAAACGGTGGGGACAGGTTTGGCGTATTTTTTGATTATCCTGCACGCATCACCTTTGACATCGGCTACTCAAAAGAAGACGAGCTTATGGTATCAGCCCAGACAAATGACATCGCTGTTTATATCATTGAGGGTGAAACTTTAATTGATATTGTTAAAAACTTCCGCCGACTTATCGGTCAAAGCTACATTGCGCCTAAATGGGCATTTGGTTTTATGCAGAGCAGATGGAGCTACTTTACAAAAGACGATGTAGTAAGAATTGCTGACGGCTACGAAAACGCTGACATTCCGCTAGACGCAATTTTCCTTGATATCGACTATATGGAGCGTTTTAAAGACTTTACTATAAACGACGAGCGTTTCCCTGATTTTGAGCAATTTGTTGCGTATATGAAATCTCGCGGTATCAGACTCGTGCCTATTATCGATGCGGCTGTCAAGGTTGAAGACGGATATGATGTCTACGAAGAAGGTAAAGCAAACGGCTATTTCTGTAAAGACGAAAACGGTGACGACTATGTTGTCGGCGTGTGGCCGGGCAGGGCGGTCTTCCCTGACTTTTTAAATGAAGACGCAAGCATCTGGTTTGCTGACAAGTATAAAATGCTTACCGATATGGGCATCGAGGGCTTTTGGAACGATATGAACGAGCCTGCGATTTTCTACTCTGACAAAGGTTTAGACAGAGCCTTCAAGGAAATAGAAAAATACAAAGACATATCCCTTGATGCAAACACCTACTTTGACTGCAGAGACACCTTCTCTACCCTGTCAAACTCGCAAGACGACTACAACTCTTTCTACCATAACATTAACGGTAGAAAAATTAAGCACAATGATGTTCACAACCTCTACGGCTACTTTATGACAAAGTCAGCACAAGAAGGTTTTATGCGTAACAATCCGGAAAAACGTACTCTGCTTTTTTCTAGGGCTTCTTACATCGGCGCACATCGCTACGGCGGTATCTGGACAGGCGACAACCATTCGTGGTGGTCACATATTCTGCTTTGCTTAAAGCAGATGCCGTCGCTTAATATGTGTGGTTTTTTATACTCGGGATGCGATTTAGGCGGTTTTAACGGTAACTGCACAAGTGATTTACTGCTTAGATACTTATCACTTGGTATTTTCACTCCGCTTATGCGTAACCATTCAGCTTGTGGCACAAAAGATCAGGAATGCTTTGCTTTTGAAAACACAAAAGATTTTAAGAATATTGTTGACCTCAGATATCGACTTATTCCTTACATCTACAGTGAATATATGAAAGCTGTAATGAATAATGATATGTATTTCAGACCATTAGCGTTTAACTACGAAAACGACGAAATGGCAAAAAATGTTGAAGACCAGCTTATGGTTGGTAGTTCAATCATGATTGCGCCTGTTTATACACAAAACGCTAAAGGCAGATATGTATATATTCCTGAAGATATGACTCAAATCAGACTAAATGCTGATGCAAGTATTACAGAAAGCGAGATTAAAAAAGGCCACCACTACATTGATGTAGCTTTAAACGAAATCGTTTTCTTTGTAAAGAGCAACTGCTGTGTGCCTCTTTGCAATACAGCAAAAAATGTAGATAGCATAGATTACTCGACCATAAAGCTTTTAGGAAACGGTAGTAAATACGAGCTTTATACAGACGACGGAGTAACTACAAACGTAAGCACTGATAATATAAAAACCCTATATAAATAAAAAAACAAGGCACTCATTCGAGTGCCTTGAAAATCTTTGATTAAAGAACGATTTCGCCGTCAACTGTACCAACGATACCGGCAGCATTTGACTCGTCGGTATCGATGTGCATAGCAGGGAAGAAATTCTCGTGAACACGACAAACAACGTCGCCGAAAGTAAGCTTTCTGCCCTCTGCGCCTACAGTAACAGAAACAATCTGCTTATCCTCAACGCCGAACTCTTTTGCAGCATCAGGGGTCAGGTGAATATGACGCTTAGCAGCGATAATACCGCAGTCGATTTCAACCTCACCGCAAGGACCAACAAGCTTGCATCCAGGAGTGTCAGCGATATCGCCGGACTCTCTAACAGGAGCAACCACGCCGATTTTACGAGCATCAGTTAGAGAAATCTCTACCTGGTCAGCACCTCTGAAAGGTCCTAAAATAGACATTGTCATTTCGCCCTTTGGACCAACAACAGTTACCTTTTCAGCACAAGCAAACTGGCCCGGCTGTGAAAGATCCTTTTTGTTAGTTAAAGTTGCGTCTTTACCAAAAAGTGTAGCAAAAGTTTCTGCAGTTACGTGGATATGACGAGCAGAAGTTTCAACCATAATTTTCATAATTGTACCACCAATCTTTTTATATTTCGTATCTATTTTACATCAAATATATGTAAATTTCAACATCTTTCTTAAATGAGGTGATTTTTTTGAATAGTGCATTTGAAAAGCTGAAAAATGAATGTCAAAATTGTACGCGTTGCGACCTTTGCAAAACAAGAACGAATGTAGTTTTCGGCGTCGGAAACCCTGATGCACAGGTGCTTTTTATCGGCGAAGGTCCGGGTGAAAACGAGGATTTACAGGGCGAGCCGTTTGTTGGGCGCGCAGGAAAGTTACTGGACAAGCTGATGTACGCGGTTGATTTAGACAGAAATAAAAACGTATATATAGCGAACATCGTAAAATGCAGACCGCCTAAAAACCGCGACCCGTTTGAAGACGAGCAAATCGAATGTATGGATTGGCTAAGAGCTCAAACCCGCTTAATAAAGCCAAAAATCATCGTATGCTTAGGCAGAATCGCGGGTATGAAAATAATTAAAAGTGATTTAAAAATCAGCAAGGAGCATGGTATTTTCTTCAACAAAAACGGTATTGAAATCATGGCTATGTACCACCCTGCGGCGATTTTAAGAAACCCGAATATGATGGAAGATGCGCTCAAGGATTTTATTTCTTTAAGAGAAAAAATAGAAGAAATCTGCGAACATACATATTAAAAACAACAACAAATTTTATATGCAAAATAAAGCAAATAAAATTAAAAGGCTCCGTATAATACGGAGCCTCTTTTTAGTGAGTAAATTTAGAATTAATTATGCTCTGTCTCTTTTTCTAGAGATAGCGATAACGCCAGCAGCAGCGATCATAACGCCGAGCATGATGAAGAGAACTGTTGTCTCCTGACCAGTCTTTGTTGTGCTTCCTGAACCTGTCTTTGTAGAACCGCCTGAGCCACCTGTGCTACCAGAACCGCCTGTAGTACCTGTAGTACCACCCTCAGAACCTGAGCCACCTTGTGAACCAGAACCGCCGTTGCCACCATTTCCCCCGTCTACAGGTTTTGTAGCTTCATCGTTCATGCCCTTTTCAAGAGAAGACTTATCAGCTGACCAGTCAACAGAAACACCTGTTGCTTTGATAGCTTCTGAAACGTTTTCCTGCTTAAGGTCTAAAGCTTTTGCTGTATCGTCAAGAAGTGTCTGGTCGTCTTTGCCTGAGTGAGTTCTTGCATTATCAAGAGTTTCTTTAAGGAAGCTCTCATACATAGCCTGTGGACTTGTTGTAGAAGGAATACAAGTACCAACAACGTTACCGATAGAAGTGATACACTTTACAGGACCATACTTAGCAGAGTCTTGACCTTTCCAAAAAGCAGCCTGGCCTGTCTTTGTGCTATCCTTTGGATTCTCGTATTCTGTACCATCACAGTAAGCTGTGTCGCCAATTACTGAAGTATCAAACAAGAGATCGTATGTCTGCATCTGATTCTCATTTGAGAAAATAACAGCGTAGAGTACGCCAGCCTCAAGAGAAACGCCCTTAGCGTCTAAATCATAAGTCCAAACACCGTCGCCGTCTGTATCTGTGCAAGCAGAAGCCTTAGCCTGCCAAGCAAAGAATGAATCTCCACCATAAGCCCAGATATAACAGAAAATCTTTTTGAAGTTTTTCCAACCGGTTGAGTTTGCGTCAAAGTTGAGAACATTACCTGCACCCGTCTCTGCGCCTGCATCTGCACCTGTATCAGCAGCACCGTCAGCAGCAACTTCCGCAATAGCATCAGCGGCAACTTCAGCGATAGCATCAGCGCTGTTGTCAGCGATTTCTACCTGAGCAGCAGAAGTAGCGATCATAGCGATACTCATGAGCATAATAACTGCGAGCATAACGCTCATAATTTTTTTGAACATAATAATCTCCTCCAAAAATAGTATTTGTTAGAATAATCATATAGATATTCTACTTTAGCATCTACATTGTACTACCAAAGAAAAGATAATTCAATATTTTACTAATAATGCGTAAATAAAAGTCAACAGACACGTATGCTAAACGAAAATAAGATAAAAAACAGCAAGACAAAAGGCTCCGTGATAATACACCACGGAGCCTTTGTTTATTTAATTAAATAATTTCAGATTTAATTATGCTCTGTCTCTTTTTCTAGAGATAACGATAACGCCAGCAGCAGCGATCATAACGCCGAGCATGATGAAGAGAGCTGTTGTCTCCTGACCAGTCTTTGTTGTGCTTCCGGAACCTGTCTTTGTAGAACCGCCTGAACCGCCGGTTGTTGTAGTTGAACCGCCGTTAGCATTCTCATTCGAATCTTTGTCGTCTGAGCCCTTATTTCCGGTGTCGCCACCCTTATCTTCGCCTGTAGGTGTCTTTGTAGCTTCTTTGTTCTTACCCTCTTCAAGAGTTGACTTATCAGCTGACCAATTAACAGAAACGCCTGTTACTTTGATAGCTTCTGAAACGTTTTCCTGCTTAAGGTCTAAAGCTTTAGCTGTATCGTCAAGAAGAGTCTGGTCGTCTTTACCTGAGTATGTCTGAGCATTACCAAGCTTGTTAGCAAGGAAGTCCTCGAACATAGCCTGTGGTGATGTAACAGAAGGAACGCAAGTACCAACGATGTTACCGATAGATGTAACGCACTTTTCAGGACCATAAACTGTAGGATCCTGACCCTTCCAGAAAGCAGCCTGAGCTGTCTTTGAGCTGTCTTCAGGGTTCTCGTATGTAGTACCATCACAGTAAGCTGTGTCGCCGATACATGGTGTGCCAGCTAAAAGGTTGTATGTCTGCATACCGTTTTCGTTAGAGAAAATGATACCGTAGAGCTCACCGTCAGCAAGAGCAACGCCCTTACCGTCTAAGTCGTAAGTCCATACGCCGTCGCCGTCAGAGTCAGTACAAGCCTCTTTTTTAGCCTGCCATGCATAGAAAGAATCGCCATTGTAAACCCAGATGTGGCAGAAAACCTTCTTGAAGTTGTTCCAACCAGCTGAGTTAGCATCAAAGTTAAATACATTGCCTGCGCCTGTTTCTGCACCAGCATCTGCACCTGTATCAGCAGCACCGTCAGCAGCAACTTCAGCAATAGCATCAGCGCTGTTGTCAGCGATTTCTACCTGAGCAGCAGAAGCAGCAATAACAGCTACGCTCATAAGCATAACAACTGCGAGCATAACGCTCATAATCTTTTTGAACATAATAATCTCCTCCATAAAGTGATTGTGAATAATCCTAAAGTTATTCTACCTTAGCATAATTATTATACTGCAAAAGAATTAAAATTTCAATATATTGGATTTAATTCTTTATAAAAAAATACACAAACTTTACCCTCTCTAATGCATCATTTTGCACAAAACGAATATAAAGTTACAAAAAGGGCTCAAACAAAAGCAATTAAGCCTTTTTACGCTTTGATAAAACAAGCACTAAAATTACTACTGCAACCGCCACAACAGCACAAGGAATACCGATAATAACAAACAGCGGAACTGCTTGCTTTTCTGCAATTTGAGCCGTTGCAAGAGTTTCTGTTACAGCTTCAGTTTCTTCTTCCTCTACCAAAACCTTAACCTCAGGCATTTCGATAGACACGCCCTCGCTACTGCCCCATTTAAGGTCAGCATCGCTGTTGAAAACGCCGTCAGGGTCAACCAAAGTTCCGTCAGAACCGAACACCGCGCAAGGATGCACTTTTTCGTTATTTTCCATCCAGCGCGCAACTGTGCACTGCTTTTCAGAGTCAACCGGATTTACGCAGGTCTCACCACTGCAGTAAACGATGTCACCCTTGCAGTCTGATGTGATGCTTAAATTATATGTCTGCAAGCCGTTTTCGTTAGAAAAAATGACTGAATATGTAGCGTCTTCTTTAAAATCAAACTGAGAAATATCGTAGCTCCAGTAGCCGTTGCCTAAATCAGTACAGCGCTCGCCCTTTGCCTGCCAAGCAAAGAAGTCACCGCCCTCGTCGCCTTCCTGCCAGATGTGGCAGAAAATTATCGAAAAGTTTTTCCACGCTACGCCCGCTTGGGTCGGCACTTGAAAGTAGATGCAATCAGGGTTTGTAGACTCTTGTGCAGATGCTGAAAAAGTGCACATAGACAGCATCAAAACAAAAATCGCAAGTACTAAACAAAATAATCTTTTCATAAAAATAACCTCCGTTAAGTTTATACCATTATTATACAATACAAAAAATTAATTTTCAATAAAAAAGAGCGGTCAAAAGACCGCCCTTTAAAGTCATAAAAGATTATTCGTTAGTGTCTGTATCACTTGCGTCGGTGTTTGTCTGCTTTTTCTTTAAAACTAAGAAATAGTACGCAGCAGCCGCACCGCCGATAAGCACAATCGCAATCATAACCCAAAGCCAAACTGAAGTGAAGATTCCGCCGTCGTCTGTCTGTGAAGGGGAAGCAACAACTGATTCAGGCTCGTCTGCGCCACCGGTTGTAGAAACAGAGGTTTCCTCAGCCTGAGTCTCTTCCTTTGCTTTTGTTTCGTCGTCCTTATCTTCCGGCTTACTACTTGGCTTTTTACTTGATGAAGAAGTAGTAACATCATTTTCGCTGATATCGCCGCCGTTTTCGCCAACGTTGTTAGCAGGTGGGTTTTCAGCAGTATTTACATTAGCGTCGTCGCTGTTACCGGTAACAGAGTTAATAAACTGGCCGGTGCTTTGAGGCTCATCAACGTTGAGTTCAGGAGCGGCATTTTCAATAACAGCCTTTTTGTTAACAGAAACATCGCAGGTGAAGGTGTATTCAGTAAACATTTCCATAGATTCCGGATACAGATATCTTACATAGTAAGAAATATGTGCATCACATTTATCAAGTGCTTCGAATTTAACAGAAACTAAACCTCTGTTGTTAAAACGAACACCGCTTAAAATAGAGAAGTTACCTTTAACCTCATCTTTGATGTTAGGGTTTATAATAGCCTGATGCTCATCTGCATTGAAATTCCCTGTAAAGTCAGCAACTTCAAGCACCTTAAGCTTTGAAGAATCATAGTAAATAGAAAAATCACAACCAACAACTTTTTTAGGTGTTGACAGATTTAAAGTATAAACAACCTCATCGCCCTTAGCAACTGATACAACAGTCTGAGCAGATTCAGCAGCACAAACAGGAACTAACGCTAATGACATCAGAACAAGTAACGCCATAAGTATAGATAAAAATCTTTTCATAAAAAACATCCTTTCAATAGGTTACTGCACACATTATATATCAAAACTTAGGATAATTCAATTAATAAATTGTAAAATGTAGAAAAAAGTAAAAACCCCTTCAGGATAGACCCGAAGGGGCTAAGTAATTACAAAATTATTTGTTCATAGCTTTCTTGCGAGCGAAGAAAACAACGCCTAAAGCAAGAGTAAGAACAACTAAGAACATAATAGCAGTTGTAGAGCTACCAGTCTGAACAGCAGCGCCAGCGATGTTAGCGTCGGTGTTCTTATCAGAAGTTTCTGAATCAGCAGGCTTTTCTGGGTCTGGAGTATCATCGTCGTCATCTACAGGAGCGTTTGTAGGAGCGTCAGTTGGCTCGTCAGTTGGCTCGTCAGTTGGAGCATCTGTAGGCGCATCTGTAGGAGCGTCTGTTGGTGCTGTAGGTTCTTCTGTTGGTGCATCTGTAGGAGCGTCTGTTGGTGCTGTAGGTTCTTCTGTTGGCTCCTCTGTTGGTTCTTCAGTTGGTTCCTCTGTAGGCTCCTCAGTTGGCGCCTCTGTAGGCTCTTCTGTAGGTTCCTCTGTAGGCTCTTCTGTAGGTTCTTCTGTAGGTGCATCTGTAGGAGCGTCTGTTGGTTCTTCTGTTGGCTCCTCTGTAGGCTCCTCAGTTGGCTCTTCTGTAGGCTCTTCTGTTGGTTCCTCAGTTGGCTCTTCTGTTGGTACCTCTGTTGGTTCCTCAGTTGGCTCTTCTGTTGGCTCTTCAGTAGGTTCCTCAGTTGGCACCTCTGTAGGTTCCTCTGTTGGCTCTTCAGTAGGCTCCTCTGTTGGCTCCTCTGAAGGTTCTGTTGGCGCTTCTACAATTAAAGTAGCGCCAGTTAATGATGTAGTAAGAACAAAATCAGGGTCATTATTAGAAATATAGTTATAGTTAGTCATATCTTCTAACTCATAAGAAGCAACAGGTAAATCAAAAGAAATCTTACCATCGCCTGCAGCAGTGATTTCAAAATCAAATGTGCAGATAATATCGCCCTCAGTAAAATCAAAGTCAAATCTACGATTCTTAGTCATAGCAGCAAACTGATAGTAACCCTCAGTAGCGTTACCACCTACGTCGTTATAGTCCTTGTTTGATAATACAGGGAAGCAATCATAGTAAGGGTCATAATACTCAGTAAAATCTGAATGTAAAGGACCTTCCATAATTGCAGGAGAATAGTCAAGACGACCTTGCATAGTAATTAATTTCTTAGGTGCAGTACAGCTAGCAGTAAAAGTTACTGTATCACCGATGTTAGCACCGTACTTGTTGCCATCAAATTCGATAATAGCATCATAGGTTTCTGCGGAAGCTGTCACAACGCCGATTACGCATGAAGAAACAACGAGTAATAAGCAAAGCAACAAGCTCACTAATTTCTTATTCATAATATTTCCTCCTAAAAATTATACAAATAGACTTGTACATTTTCATACATACAGATTATATTACAAATTTATAAGAAAAGCAATAGTAAAATCATACAATTTCTTAATTTTTTCCAGTAAACTTTTAAAACTTTGAAACAACAAGCTAAAACACTAACATTTTTAAAACAAAGATTTCTTAAAAATTAATCAAACATCTCATTATTTTTCGTTTTTGTAATTATAAGATTAATTTAATGTCATAAAAGAAAAAAGAACAGCAGACCGCATACACGATCTGCTGCTCTATATATAAATGTATAGAAACTAAAGCAAAATTAATTTTTCTCTTTATTTCCAAAACAATATGCAAGTTAAAAGCAAATATCTATCAATTACGAACCCCCTCCGATAACGAAGGGGGTCCGTAATTAATTTTTAGTTAGGAAATATCAAAATGAGAATTAGTCAAATTTTCTTTTTCTAGCGAACATTACTACGCCTGCTGCCATTACGAGAACTGTAATGAGAGCGATTGCAGCTTCTGTTGAACCAGTCTTAACAGCTGAGCTGTTTGTTGGAGTCTTCTGAGGACTTGTAGATGGCTGGTTTGGAGTAGCAGGTGTTGGAGCTACTGTCTCGTCATCCTTGTCACCTTCTGTTGGCTCAGTTGGCTCTGGATCTGTAGGAACAGTTGGCTGTGGCTCTGTTGGAACAGTTGGCTCTGGAACTGTAGGAACAGTTGGCTGTGGCTCTGTTGGAACAGTTGGCTGTGGCTCTGTAGGAACAGTTGGCTCTGTAACGTCTGTTGGCTCTGTAACTTCTGTTGGCTCAGTTGGAATTATTGGAGCTGGTCTGAGACCTTCGATTTCTGACTTCTCAGCAACAGTAACGTCTGGGTTAATCTGCTCTGAGTGGAAGATAATCTTGTTGTTGTCTTCGTCGCCGAGAACCTTAAGATCTGTGTAGATATCAAAGATACCCTTGTCAGCAGTTACCTTGAACTGACCAACGAATACCTTGTTCTTATCAACCATTTCTTCGCCTGTAGGGAATCTTACGCTGTTAGCTGAAGAGTAGTTGTAGATAACCTGACCATCAATGTCATAGTTGAGGATAGGGTTCATTAAGTTTGGAATCATATCGAGTAAGATATCATCGCCCCATTCGTCAACTGCAGGTAAGAAGTCAAGACCTTCTGTATCATAGAATGTTACAGCGTCGAGTGAGCAAATCTTCTCTGAACAAGCAAGGTAGTAAACATATGTATATGTCTGACCCTGTTCTACTTCGAAGCAATCGCCGTTGTCGATTCTTACGTAAACCTTGTCAACCTCTGGATCTGTAGGAACTGTTGGTTCTGTAACGTCTGTTGGTTCTGTAACGTCAGTTGGCTCTGTAACTTCTGTTGGCTCTGTAACGTCAGTTGGCTCTGTAACGTCAGTTGGCTCTGTTACGTCTGTTGGCTCTGTAACGTCAGTTGGCTCTGTAACGTCAGTTGGTTCTGTAACGTCAGTTGGCTCTGTAACGTCTGTTGGCTCTGTAACCTCTGTTGGAACTGTTGGAAGTGGACCAACTGGAGCATCGAGAACTTCCTTGTCCTCCCAGCCCTGTGTCTCTGTTTCGAAGTTGTATACGTATCTTACGTTCTTCTCTAAGTCAGCCATGATCTTGATCATTGTCTCAATATCATATACACCAGATGCTGCTGTTACTTCGAAATCAACTGTCATAGCAACTGCATCGAGGTTGTTGAATCTCTTACCCTGAGCTGCTGCATAGTTGAAGAAGATTGTACCGTCTGTATCGAAGTTAGCTGTTGGAGATACGAAGATTGGGAACATATCAGCGAGGAGTAAATCGCCCCACTCGTCAACTGCTGGCTTAACATCAAGACCTTCTGTGTCATAGTATGTATGAGCGTCGAAAGAGTCGATCTTAGCGCCTGGAACTGAGAGATAGTATGTGTATCTGTATGTCTTACCCTGCTCTACTGTGTAGAGAACGCCGTCAGCTCTTACATAGAGGCCTTCTGGATCTGTAGCAGATGTAGGCTCTGTTACGTCTGTTGGCTCTGTAACAGTTGTAGGTTCTGTTACGTCTGTTGGTTCTGTAACTTCTGTTGGGATTGTTGGATTGATTTCTGCGTCGAGAACTTCCTTGTCTTCCCAAGCGTCTGGAACGAGGTTTTCAAACTCGTAAACGTATCTGATGTCTTTCTCTAAGTCAGCCATGATGTTGATTCTTGTATCAATATCATATACGCCTGACTCAGCTGTTACTTTGAAATCTACTGTCATAGCAACTGCATCGAGGTTGTTGAATCTCTTACCCTGAGCTGCTGCATAGTTGAACTTGATGATGCCTTCACCAGCAAAGTTAGCTGTTGGTGAAACGAAGATTGGGAACATATCAGCGAGGAGTAAATCACCGTACTCGTCAACTGCTGGCATAACCTCGAGACCTTCTGCGTCATAGTATGTGTAAGCATCGAAAGAGTCGATCTTAGCACCTGGAACTGAGAGATAGTATGTGTAATTGTATGTTTCGCCCTGCTCTACTGGGTAGAGAACGCCGTCAGCTCTAACGAAGAGACCTTCTGGATCTGCCTCTGTTGGGTCAGCTTCTGTAGGGTCTGCCTCTGTTGGGTCAGCTTCTGTAGGATCTGCCTCTGTTGGGTCAGCTTCTGTAGGATCTGCCTCTGTTGGGTCAGCTTCTGTAGGATCTGCCTCTGTTGGGTCAGCTTCTGTTGGATCTACAGCAACATATGGATATGAACCACAAGGTTTTGTCTGAGTTGGCTCATCATATGTCATGTAGTAGCAATAACCTTCAGTAACTTCTGTTACGTCGTCAGACTGGTCACGACCGTAGCCGCCTTCGCCTGAGAATACAATACCTAAAACGTCAGCAGGAACTTCTAACTTATAGATATCATATGTACCTGTATCGTCTTTACCAACGATTTCTGTCAATGCTGCGCCTGGCCAAGCTGCATTCTGTTCGCCTGTTTCAGCGCCGCCGCCCCACCAGAAGTATACAGTAGGATCTGGCCACATCCAGTTGTTTTGGAAGTAGATAGTAATCATTTCGCCTGGAGTTGGAACAACTGTTGTTGGATCTGGAGTTACTGTTGTTGGATCTGGAGTTACTGTTGTTGGATCTGGAGTTGAACCGCCAGCTGTTACGCTAACGTAAGCTTTTGTACCGTCGCAACCAACGAGTACATTTGAACCGTCAACATCAACTGTTACAGAAGCGTCGCCGCCGCCGTAGTTAGCTGGACCGTCGAGGTTAAATTCAGGATTATCCCAAGCTGTGCCGTTGATAACCTTGAATTTGTATGTACCAGCTGCGATGCCAGTAAATAATTTTTCATAGTTTCCGTTTTCTGGATTGTAGGACATGAGGTTGTTTGAGTCGCCTGGGTTCCATTCAGAACCGCAAAGACCAGGTTCACCTGCAACTGCCCATGTTTCGCCTTCGCTTAATGCAGATGTAGAAGTGATAGCAACTGTGAACATGCTAACAACTAATACAATAGCAAGAATAAGGCTAATGAGTCTGTTTGTCTTAAGCATTTTAGTTTCCTCCTTAAATTGAATGCTTTAATAAGCAACTTCATTATAGGTCAAGGAAATAGTTATTACTACCAACAATAATGTCACATTCGAATTAAAATAATTACAGTTTCAACATTTTTATATTTCTTTAGTAACAAAATAAGTCTTTTTAGTTACTTTTGTAATTTTCTTTTAACGAAAATGTTTTATTTCCGTATCAGAATATACATGTTTTTAAGTCTTTTTTCGAATTATTTTTTAATTCTTTACAGAAATTATAATCACAAAACCGCTTAAAACCTAAGAAAACACAAAAACGGTTACAACCAACGCGTGATTGTAACCGTTTTTTGTAGAAATATGCTATTTTTTAAGACAATTATAAAAACTATATAGTTAATATAAATCAAATATCGTCAGATTTAAACTCCGGAGCAGTTTCAAGCTGCTGTGGGTCTTCAAGCAGTTTTTTAAACCTGCGGAATGCTAAAGCAAAATAACTGCCCGATGCGATACGCTCATCCATGACAAGACCAATAGGCATACATCGCTCAAAGACCACTTCGCCTTTCTTGCGTTTTGGAACATCTCGAAGATTGCCCATAGCGAGTGCAAGTGAGGTTGTACCAAAATCGTAGATGTGGTGATAGATGTGATTTGTGCGTATGCTTGCAAGGTTTGTCACAACTGCGCTTATGTGGAACGGACTCATATCGATAATTGCTTTTGGCAAAAGGCCAAACTTGTCAAGAACTTTAAACAGGCACACCGCCACACGCATAAGCCCCGGAATACTTGTAAGCACTCTGATAACCTTATCGGTGCCGTTTTCGTTTTCCTCTTTACGGTTCTCTTCTATATAATCCATTATAGCCTTATCAACGTCGTCGATATTATAGCCTTCTTCAAAATAGATTTTATTCATTGTACCATGAGCATCAATCTTGCCGCCCTTTAAAACTACCATACCGATAGCAAGCTCGTTTCTTGCATAGATGGTTTTGTTGACAACAAAACGATTAAGCGCAGGGTATTGCGCAAATGTATGTAAGAGCGCTGTAACAAATACAGCAAGGTGGCTGTAGCGTTTTCCCTCTTTACGCTTTTCGTTCAAGTACTCGTTAATCGGCTCGATTGGAATATCAAGTGTAATCATATTCATCGAGTCAGAGCGCTTGTCCATAATATGTGCCGCAACCCTATACATTGGGTCCGCGCCTTTTACTCTCTTTCCGTCCGCTCTCATAAATTCCCCTCCGTTTTATACCCTCAAAATTTAATATACCGCATACGTTGATAATACAACATTTGGTTAACTTTTTCAAGTGGTATTCTTCTATACCTTATATATATAAAGAAAAGCTCTTGCAGAAATTCCTGCAAGAGCCGTTTACTTTTGCTTTTATTTAGAGAATATACAACCGCAGTAGTTTTGACGGTAGAGATTATATTCCTTTGAGAGTTCTATGGAACGCTTGTAGCCGTTTTTCTTTTTAAAATCTGTAGGCAGGTATTTTGCGCCAAGCTCTTGCCCGACTCTTTCTCCTATACTATTTATAATAGAAGAATTTTTAAGCGGACTGATGGTAAGCGTCGTCGCAAAATAGTCGCAGTTATATTCAAGTGCTTTTTTAGCAGTTTCTTTTAAACGCATATCAAAGCATACAGAGCATCTTTCTCCTCGCTCGGGCTCTTGCTCTAGACCGCTTACAGCTAAAAG
Source organism: Ruminococcus sp. (assembly GCA_017411835.1). Classification (GTDB taxonomy): domain Bacteria; phylum Bacillota; class Clostridia; order Oscillospirales; family Acutalibacteraceae; genus Ruminococcoides. The sequence continues at coordinate 92,427 of JAFQPG010000008.1, forward strand.
ATAGTCTTTTGGGGTGTAGTCACAAGAAACTATGCGCACTTTTCCTTTTAAAGGCATCAAATCTACCAACCTTTTAAGCTCGCTGTAACGGTAGTCGTATTCGGACTGCTCGGTGATGTTCGGGTTAAAGTACAAAAGATAAATCTCAAAATGCTCACTAAGGTATTCGAGCACGTAGCTTGCACAACATGCACAGCACGCGTGAAGCATAAGCTTCGGCTTTAGTTCTTCTATTTTATTTTTCTCTATGAGAGCATCGAGCTCTTTGCTGAAGTTTCTATTCATACTTACCTACTATAATATCCAGTAATTCTTCTGCTGTATCAGCGATAAAATCAGCACCTGCGTTTGTAAGCTCGGCTTTTCCTCGAAAGCCCCAAGAAACCCCGCAGACTTTAACGCCCGCATTGTGAGCAGTAAAGACGTCAACGTCGCTGTCGCCGACATAAAGCGTTTGGTCTTTTTCTACACCGAGTTTTTGCATCATCGCGTTTAGTGCCTGTGCGCTAGGCTTACGCTCGTAGTGATTTTGCTTGCCCCACGCTATAGCAAACTTGTGCTGTGGGTAGAGCGTTTGCAAAATCTCGGGCACAAAGGTATGTGGTTTGTTAGAGTGCACTGCTGTGATTACCTTTAACGTGTCTAACTGCTCCAAAAGCTTTGCCATTCCATCATAAGCGGTGGTATGGTCGCAAAGATGCTCGAGATAATAAGCGTCAAAAAACGCTTTCACCCTTTTGCACGTCTGTTCATCACAGTTTTTGCCTACCACCTGCTTTATAAGGTTGTCAATTCCGTTGCCGACAAAGTGATTGTAGGCTTCTACGCGATGTGTCGGCAGGTTTTCGCTTATGAGTGCTTTATTAACGGCAGACGCTAAATCGCTTAAAGTATTTGCGAGCGTGCCGTCTAAATCAAAAACAACTAGCTTATACATTTATATTATTCCTCTGATTGATTTTGAGAACCTGCATTCTCCTCAACGCCCGGCTCATTTTCAACTTCATCAGCCTCGTCGCTTGTGCCGTAAATCATTTTTTCGTACTGAGCAATCTCTTTTGCTTTGAGCTCCTTGCTCAAGCTTTCAATTCTATCGGCTTCAATCTTTTCTTCGATTTCTTTATCGATTTGCTTAATAACTTCTTTATTAGCTTCACTAGAAAGCACGCCAAGTTCAGAGATGCTGAAGGTCGTTGTCTGCTGTGGTGCTAAGGAAGGTTCTTTTGTATTTGTATCAGCTTTCTTTTTGCGCTGATTATACAGCATATAGACGATTATACCTATAGTGCAAAGAAGCATCAAAAGTCCGATAACACTATATAAAATAATGTTGCCTGTATTTGGTATGTTGCCGTTATATGCGACTGTGCCTTGTCCGCCGTCAACACTTACGGTAAGCGTTTTGCTGTCTTTTGTTTTCTTTGCTAAGTCTTTGTCGTCACACGAAAGCTCGATAATGTTCTCGTCGCTAGATGATTTAACGGTGTAGTTAATCGGTCGGTTTGCGTTTGTCGAATTGAGCATATACGCAAGATTTACGTAATCAGTCAATTTTGTTTTTGCCGACAGCGACATCGGTGCTTCCTTTGCCTCGAATGACATAAAGTTTCCACTGCCAAAGTATTTGACAAGCTCGTCTGTAATATCTGAAGCACTGCCCTCACAAACCACACGACAAATAAGGTTTTTATCATCTTCGTCGGTAAGCACATTCGCGCCCTTTTTCTTGAAGAAATCGTTTGCGTAAAGCATACCGTCCATACCCTGTGTTTTAGAGTACAAGAAGTCGGTTGTTCTGATAAAGTAATCTTTGTCAACAACCTCTAAATTCATATTAATTCCATTGATAGCATACTCTATGCCGTCAGGAATTTTAAGCTTCATTGTATCAGTTTCAAAAGATGTTGAGTACACGCCATCTTGCCACATACCGACGGTATTCCACTTACCCTGTGAAAAGACGTTGCCGTCGCCATGTGTGGTTTTTGTTGGCAAAGCGTATCTGTATTCAAGCTTAACGCTCTCACCCTCGCTGTTCATAAAGCTGAAAGTGTTAAAGCTTTCTTCGAAAACAAGTCCTTCTGAAAGCGGAGTGCTCGAATTATCCTTGTCACCGTAGAACAGCTCTTGTTCTTCAATATCAAGCAGTTTTGCAGTAAACAAAGCAAGCTCGTCTATAGAAAGCGCTTTGAATATAACCTTGTACTCCCAGTTTGTGCCCTGATTTGTCCACCCGCTATACTGCGCCTGTGGATGTGTAAGGGATGCAAAATACGGCTCAATCGAGCCTGCTAAATCTGTATAGGTTTTATTAGGCACAACAAACGTTACAGTACGATCAAATGTACCGTCTTTAAGATTTGCAGTCTCAACCAAAATAGAGTTAATCGGTTTGCCCTCTCGCTGTGAGATATCAATAGTTGAAGAAGTGTTAAAAACAGTATCGTTGATGCTAACAGTATTTGCGAAATAGTTGTATTCAACCGATTTGGTTTCTTCGTTATTTGCAGATGTTTTTACTATCCAGCTGATTAAATCAGCGACGTCGAAATCCTCTTTCATTCTTGTGCCCGAGCACAAAACAGACTGCGGCTGTGACATATTAGAGCAAACCTCTCTGCCTACAAGCTCACTCACCTGCGAGATATACTGATCGTGCGACTCAAAAGCTATATCCATAACGAAAACGTAACCGTCCTGCTCAACGCCACGATACTCAAACTTTGATGTTTCGCTTTCTTTAAGCGGGTTTTTCTCGAGCAAAAGCTCTGTAAGACTGTCGATGTGAGCATCAAGCGGATATTTAATTGTAATCTGACGATGCCCTGCAAAGTTTGAATCAATCGTAAGCACCGACTCCACCTGCGCTTTGCTGTTTGAACAGCCCGTTAAAACAAGCGTGGAAAACAGCAGTAAAACAACAAGCACTATCGAAAGTATTTTTCTCATAATTTACCTCAAAAAAGTATTCCGCCTTTTAAATACCCTTGCCCTCGTCTATGAGTACAGCTCTGCAAGGAGCCGCCTCAAGCTCTGATAACTTTATTGGAAAAGCACACAAGGTATAGACATCATCTCTTACTCCCTCTAAGTAGAGATTTTCAAGCACAACTATACCGGCGCGCGCAAGCTCAAGATGTGTACGCATCTCATCAAAAGGAGCGGCGATGCTTTGAGCGTCTGTGCCGATAAGCACAAGCCCGCTTTGAGCAATAACCTGTGCCGCACTAGATGTAAGGTATGCGTTGCCACTGCCATGCAAAATAAGTCGCTTTTTGCAATGTGGCAAAAGCTCCTCCATATCCTCACCGGTTAAAACGCCGTCTATTGTGACAACTGTGCACTTACCATAAAATCTTGACATTCTGATTTCACCGATAGTAGCGCCGTCCTCATCAAAATGCTTTGGAGCATCAATATGCGTAGCGTTGTGAGTGCACATAGTAATCTGTGACAAATTATAGGCATCACCATCTTCGATGCTTTTAAGAGTCTTGACCTGTGGTGCAGGGTCGCCCTCATAAGGCGAAGTTGACAATACATCTCTCGAAATATCATAAAAATTCATATTATGCCCCCCTTTTTCACTAATTATAGCATAAATTTTTTTAAAATAAAGAATAGTTTGTTAATTTTACGCAATATGTTGTATTCAGATAAATTGCACATAACAAAAGGGACAGGCAAAACGCCTGTCCCAAAAGTTTATCAATAATTAAATCTTATGAAAATTATTATGATGGATATGTTACAGAAAGCTTCTTAGAGCTTGTATCAACTGTAAACACGTAATCACCCGCAGCCTTTGTAGTAATCTTGAAGTTACCGCCTGAAGATGATAATGATACGTCTGTTGCAGTAGCTGTGAAAGTCTTAGAACCGCCGTACCATGTGCTACCGTTCTTTACTTTGAACTCGTAAGTTGTGTTAGCAGCGAGCGTCATAGTAACCGTAGCAGTTGTAGCAGAGCTTGATTCCTTCATAAACTCATCAGAGCCCTGACTCCAGCCGTTGAAGCTACCTGGAAGGAAGTAACCTGAACTAACAAGAGTAATTGCTTTTATATCTTCTGGATTTGCATACCATGTTTTTGTCGCAAGATCATAATACTGGTCTACATTGAAAACAAGGTCTGCTGTCTGGCTACCATTGTCACCATTGTTGAAGATGATTTTAGAATACTTTGTTGCAAATGTAACTTTCCAAATCTTTGCACCGTTAGCAGCAGTCTTGCCAGTATCAGTCATAACTATACCTGGCCATGTTGTACCTGAACCGCCATCATTCCATGCGTGTGCTGTAAGGTTAGTCCAGTTGCTTGAGTTTACACAGTAAGCTGTGTATGTAGCAGGAGCTGTTGTAGGTTCCTGTGTAGGTGCATCTGTTGGAGCGTCTGTAGGCTCGTCAGTTGGAGCTACAGTTGGTTCATCTGTTGGTTCGTCAGTTGGAACTGTTGTAGGAGCATCTGTAGGGTCTACATTTGTCTTCTGCTGTACTGTGAAGTAATCGTATGAGTAATCCTGTGAAGCTGTTGGGTCAAAGCTTAATGTGCAAAGACCTGTTTTATTTTCGCTGCCGATGCTGTAGTTTGGAGCATCGCCGTCTTCTGTGCCCTTATACCAACGTGTGATTTTTTCACCATCGAAAGCAACAACCTTGAGCGCATCGCCCAGATAGAATGTCCAATCGAGTGTGTAGATACCATCGCCATCAGCGTCTGCGAGCTTTCTGTCTGCTGCTGTTTCGTCAACAAACCAGCAATCTTCACCGTTCAAATCACCAACGAGATAGTAACCTGCCTCAGCCTTTGGAGCGTCTGTTGGTTCTTCTGTAGGATCAACTGTAGTTGGCTCTTCTGTAGTTGGCTCTTCTGTAGTAGGTTCCTCTGTAGTAGGCTCTTCTGTGGTAGGTTCCTCTGTAGTAGGTTCTTCTATAGTAGGCTCTTCTGTAGGTTCTTCAGTTGGTTTAATATCTGAATATTCGTACATACCGCAAGGCTTTGTATTTGTATCTGCGTCGTATGTCATATAGTAAACATAACCGTCTTTGATATCTGTTACATCTTCTGACTGGTCACGACCGTATGAACCCTCGCCTGAGAATACGATGCCTGTGATGTCAGCAGGTACTACCGTCTTGTAGATGTCGTATGTACCGTCGCCGTTTTTACCAACGATTTCTGTCATAACTTCGCCTGGCCATGTTGCGTTTTCGCCGTCAGCGCCGCCCCAGTAGTAGATAGAAACCTCTGGCCACATCCAGTTGTTTTCAAAGTAGATAGTCTTTGTAGCTGGTGTTGGGCCATCTGTTGGCTCTTCTGTTGCCTTCTTCTGTACTGTGAAGTAATCGTATGAGTAGCCCTGTGAAGCTGTTGGGTCAAAGCTTAATGTGCAAAGACCTGTTTTCTTCTCCTCACCAATCTTGTAAGTTGGCTCACCCTCAGCCTTATACAAAGCTGTGATTTCTTTACCGTCGAAAGCAGCTACCTTGAGCTCGTCGCCCATATAGAATGTCCAATCGAGTGTGTAGATGCCATCGCCATCAGCATCTGCAAGCTTTCTGTCTGCAGTGAGTGTATCAGCATCCCAGAGTGACTGACCATTTAAGCTACCAACGAGATAATAGCCCTCTGTTAATGTATCGTCCTCTGTAGGATCAACTGTAGTTGGCTCTTCTGTAGTTGGTTCTTCTGTAGTAGGTTCCTCTGTGGTAGGTTCCTCTGTGGTAGGTTCCTCTGTGGTAGGCTCCTCTGTAGTTGGCTCCTCTGTAGTAGGTTCTTCTGTAGTAGGTTCCTCTTCAGTAGGGTCTGTAGGCTCAACTGTTGGGTTTACAGGAACATATTCATACATTTCGCATGGCTTTGTATCTGTTTCTGCATCGTATGTCATATAGTAAACATAACCGTCTTTGATATCTGTTACATCTTCTGACTGGTCACGACCGTATGAACCCTCGCCTGAGAATACGATGCCTGTGATATCAGCAGGTACTACCATCTTGTAGATGTCGTATGTACCGTCGCCGTTTTTACCAACGATTTCTGTCATAACTTCGCCTGGCCACTCAGCGTTTTCGCCGTCAGCGCCACCCCAGTAGTAGATAGAAACCTCTGGCCATACCCAGTTGTTTTCAAAGTAGATAGTCTTTGTTTCAGGTGTTGGGTCAACAGTTGTTGGTTCTGTTGGATCTGTAGGATCAACTGTAGTTGGCTCGTCAGTCGGAACTGTAGGGTCAACTGTAGTTGGGTCTGTTGGATCAGTTGGATCAACTGTTGTTGGGTCTGTTGGATCTGTAGGATCAGTTGGGTCAGTATCACCAAATGTGAATTCGTCACCAATACCTAAACCTAAAGCACTATCGATACCAGCAATAAACTTCTGAATTAAAGTTGCATCAATAATGTCAACCTTGCCATCCTTGTTAGCATCAGTTGCTGCAAATTCGATTGTGCCTTCTGCAGGCTTAGCAAAGCCTTCGATGTCAGCAATAATCTTCTGGATATAAGTAGCGTCAATAACGTCTACTTTACCATCGCCGTTTGCATCGCCAAGCTTGTAAGTTGCAGTCTCAGCTGAAGTGCTTACGATACCTACGCTAAACATAGAAACGAGCATAGTCATCGCAATTACCAAGCTGATAATTCGCTTGAATTGTTTCATAAGATTTTCCTCCATTTCAATATTGTGCATTGCACAAAAAGCGCACATTACACTATTGTAAACATTATACCCCTGTTTGTAATATTTTGCAATATTTTTAACATCTTTTTCATAGGCTCGGATATAGAAAAAAACACAAAAGTTTTGTTGATTATGCACAAAAGACCATATTTCTTTTTGTGCGATAACTTCAAATATCTACGCTGTTAATTTCACAAAATGTTGTGGTGCAGATATTTACTTTTGTTACCTATTGTTATCTCTAACAAAGAAAAGACTGCCAGAAAACTGACAGTCTTGTAATCATTGCTCTTCTTTTATATCTCTCATAGTCAAGCTGATACGCTTTTTGTCAACATCTACAGATAAAACCATAACCTTGACAATATCACCGACTTTGAGCACCTCACTCGGATGCTTAATAAACCTGTTGCAAATACGGCTAATATGCACCAAACCGTCCTGATGCACGCCGATATCAACAAACGCACCAAAGTCGATAACATTACGCACAGTGCCTGTGAGCACCATACCTGCTTTTAAATCCTCCATAGAGAGCACATCGGTTCGTAAAAGCGGTGGCGGAAGCTCTTCACGCGGGTCACGGCCCGGTTTAGAGAGCTCTTTAATGATATCTTCAAGCGTAGGCACACCTACCTCCAAGGTTGATGCGATTTTTGCAACAGAACCTAAAGCGTTAACTTTTTCTTCGATACCAGCGATACCGCCGTTTTTAATTTCACTTGCTTTACAACCACAAAGCTCTATAAGCTTTTTAGCGACATCGTAGCTTTCAGGATGCACGCCTGTGCTGTCAAGTGGGTTTCTGCTTTCTGCTACTCGCAGGAAGCCTGCGCACTGCTCATATGCTTTTGGTCCCAGTTTTGGGACCTTCTTTAATTCTGCTCGAGAATTAAACTGTCCGTTTTCTTCTCTGTAAGTAACGATATTTTCGCAAACTGCAGAGGATAAGCCGGCAACTCTTTTCAAAAGCGATGCCGATGCTGTATTTAAGTCAGCGCCGACATTATTAACGCATTCTTCAACGATGCCATCTAACGCAGAATCAAGCTGTTTTGGAGGCATATCGTGCTGATACTGACCAACACCGATAGCTTTCGGCTCGATTTTTACAAGCTCTGCAAGCGGGTCTTGGAGTCTTCTCGCAATAGAAATCGCACTTCTTAGGGTTAAGTCAAACTGCGGGAATTCCTTAGCCGCAAGCTTCGATGCGGAATAAACGGAGGCGCCCGCCTCGTTTACGACCATATATGAAACCTTTTGAGGAATTTCTGAAATTACAGATGCTGTAAACATCTCGGTCTCTTTAGATGCTGTGCCGTTACCGATAGCGATGATCTCAACGCCGTGCTTTTTGATAAGCATTTTTAAAATGCGCTTTGACTCGTCAACCTTCGATTGTGAATGAGTCGGATAGATGATAGAAGTATCGAGAATCTTGCCTGTAGGGTCAACAACAGCAACCTTACAGCCTGTACGATAACCAGGATCCAAGCCTAAAGCAACCTTACCCTTTACAGGAGGCTGCATCAAAAGCTGGCGCAGGTTTGTCGCAAATACTTTAATCGCACCTGTAACCGCTTTGTCAGTGAGCTCGTTTCTAATTTCTCGCTCTACAGACGGAAAAATCAATCGTGAATACGCATCTTTGCACGCTTCATATACTGCATCAGAACACATTGACGTGCCCTTTACCATTACAGACGCTATCGAATTGAGCGGTTTTTCGTCATCAAGGTTGATGCTGACTTTAAGAAATTTTTCTTTTTCACCTCTGTCGATTGCAAGCACCCTATGTGATGCAATCTTAGAAACAGCTTCTTCAAAATCGTAGTAAAGGGTATAAACGCTCTCGACATCCTCGTCAACCGCTTTTGATACAACGGTTGCATTTGCAAAGCAGAGGTTACGGATACGCTTTCTGATTTCAGCGTTATCTGAAACAGTTTCAGCGATAATATCGAGCGCACCCTGCAGAGCATCCTGTGCAGAAGCTACACCCTTTTCCTCATTTACATAATTTTCTGCAAGAGCAAGCGGGTCAGCCTTTGTATCACTTTGCTCTAAAATATAAAGTGCGAGTGGTTCAAGACCCTTTTCTTTTGCAACAGATGCACGGGTTTTACGCTTTGGTCTGTACGGACGGTAGATGTCTTCAACCTCGGAAAGTGTAGTCGCTTTTTCAAGGGAAGCCACAATCTCGTCAGTCAGCTTTTCCTGAGCATCGATTAAATCTCTTACCTCTTGCTTTCTCTTATCAAGATTGCGCAGATAGTCAAGTCTGTCAGAAAGCTCGCGGATGAGCTGGTCATCCATACTGCCATGAGCTTCTTTACGGTATCGCGCAATAAACGGAATAGTGTTGCCCTCATCAAGCAGGTCAATAACGTTTTTAGCGTAGTCGACCTTGATATTAAAATGCTGGGCTAAGCTAAGTGCATAATCCATCAATTTGGTTTCCTTTCCAAAAAATTAATACCAATGCATTATACCACTTTTTGGATAAATACGCAAACCTTTTTGTAACACATTTATAGCTTTTGAAATAGTATGTAGTGTAACACAGAAAGGAGGAAAACACATGTGTTCTAACGGTTTCTTCGGTAACAACAGCTGTTGCTGGATTATTATTCTTCTCGTTATTTTATTCTGCTGCTGCGGTAATAACAATAACGATTGCGGTTGCTCAGGTGGCTGCGGTTGCTAAAATAAAAAATAAATACGTTTAAATAAAAAACAGCCGAGGAGTACCCTCGGCTGTTTTGAATTTACGCTATGTAGTTTTTAAAGCTTTCAAGCAAAAGAGCGTAGTCTTGCTCGTTGTAGTAATAGTGGGTTGAGTTTTCGAGGATATGTACATTGATGTTATTATTCTTTAACAGAATTTTAACCGCTTTAAAGGAGACCATTTCATCAAAGCGAGATTGGAAAACTACGCAAGGGGTAGAAAGCTCTGTTACAAGCTTTCTCACACTTTTAATTTCAGAAAACAGCTCGAGATATCGTGGTATCCAACCCAAGTATTTAAAGATATTCTTGCTGTCTTTTATGCCGTATGCTCGCTTTGCCGAGGCGGCGTGCTTGTCGTCGTCCCTGACTTTATTAAAATACACCTTAGCAACATTAATAAACATAGAAGGCTTGATAAACAATTTAAGCGGTGAGGCAATCAAAAATAGTTTCTTTACTGTTTGTTTGCGGTTAATAGCCTCAGAAATCGCAAAAAGCGTACCCATAGAATGTGCGACTATGATTATATTCTTATGCGTTTTTTCGAGCTCGTCGATTTTATCGCTGACCTGCTTTTTCCATTTTGCCATCGAAGTTTTCGAAAAATCGCTGACGCCTTTTCCATGACCATCTAAAAGCATATTACAAAAAGACATATCAGCAGGTACGAGCTTGACAAAATCTGAAAAATGCTCGGGAGTTCCGATGATACCGTGAATAAACAGCACCGCAGTATCTGCGTTATCGACTATTTTTATAGACTCTTTATGCACAATATCACCTCCATTTAGTTAATGATATCACAAAAATCGGCATATTTCAATGATGCGTCGCCTAGCAGTTACATGATGTTATGCTTTGCATAATGATGTTGCCGTCGCTCACCCTCTTAGAGTTCAAATCTCATTGATAGTATAAATTAAAGGGCGCACCAAAAGGTGCACCCTTTAGTTTATGGCCCGCCCGAAGAGATTTGAACTCCCGTTCTCCGGAATCGGAATCCGTTGCGTTATCCAGCTGCGCCACGGGCGGATATATATCATTTTACTGATACTTTTTCTTTTTTATTCGCTGTCTTCTGAAAGCTGCGCCCACTCTTCTAAAAGGGCATCAAGCTCTGATTGCTTTTCTTCAAGCGTTGAAGAAATCTCTGACAACTGCTGGTAGTCTGTCATAACATCCTCGTCGTTCATTTTAAGCTGTAACGACTCTATTTCTTCTTCAAGAACCGCGACACGCTTTTCACATTTTTCAAGCTGTGTTTTTCGCTTGCGCTGTGCGGACAACATCTGTTTTTGAAGCACATAGTCGTTGACCTTAGGCTTTTTATCACTCTTATCCGTGGTGCTATCTTCAACTTTCAAAACACCTTGAGTACGTTCAAGGTAATCGTCGTAATTACCAAGATACTCTGTAAAGCCGTCACCATTCATATATAAAACTTTAGTTGCGAGCTTATTGATAAAATATCGGTCGTGGCTGATAATCAGCATTGTACCACCGTAATTTAAAAGCGTTTTTTCGAGTGCTTCTCGAGAAGATGTATCGAGGTGGTTTGTCGGCTCGTCTAAAAGCAAAAGATTGCCCTGCTTTAGCATAAGCTTTAAAAGCGATACCCTCGCGCGCTCACCACCGCTCATTTTAGACAGGGTTTTAAAAACATCATCACCCTTGAACATAAACGAACCGAGCATCGTTCTTACTTGTGTCAAATTCATCTGAGGGTAAGCGTCATACACCTCGTCGAGTGCAGTTTTTGACAAATCTAAATCGTTTTGCATCTGGTCAAAATATGCTAAATCAACTTTTGCACCAAAGCGGATAGCTCCTTCATCCGGTGAATGCTGACCGGTCAAAAGCTTAAACAGCGTACTTTTACCGCAACCGTTAGGTCCGATAATAAACACACGCTCGCCTTTTTTGATATGCATAGAAATGTTTTTAAAAATCTCCTTTTTATCAAAGCTTTTCGATAAATCGTAGCACATCAGCACGTCCTGTCCGCTCTCGCGTTTAGGATTTAAAGTAAACGACAAAGTTTCAAGCTCGCTGTCAGGGGTGACAAGCTGGTCTTTTATTTTATCGACCTGGTGCTGTTTGCTTCTTGCGGTGACAAAATTACGCTCTCTGCCCCAGCGTTTTTGTTGCTCGATTATGCCCTCTACTCGCTTAATCTCACGCATATCGTTTTCGTACTTATTGCGTAAAGCTTCCTGCTCGTGCTCTTTTTTCTTGATAAAAGCAGAGTAGTTGCCCTCATAGGTTGTTATCTTTTTATGTTCAAGCTCAATCGTTTTATTAGTAACCGCATCTAAAAAGAAACGATCGTGGCTTATAAGAATAATCTCGCCTTTAAAATCACGCAAAAAGCCTTCAAGCCAGCTTACTGCCTTTATGTCAAGGTGGTTAGTGGGCTCGTCCAAAAGCAGTAAATTTGCACGCGACAACAAAAGCTTGCACAAAGAAAGCTTTGACATCTGTCCACCGCTTAAAGTACCCGTCGGTTTTGAAAAGTCTTCCTGCGTAAAGCCTAAACCGAGTAACGCTGAACGCGCTCTGCTTTTATATGTAAGTCCGCCATCACGCTCAAAGCGTTCTATGAGCATAGTCTGGCGTGAGACAGCTTCGTTTATATCGCCCTGTGCGTTTTCAATCTGCATAGACAAGCTGTCAATTTCGTCCTGCATCTCTTTAAGATATTCAAATACGGTGAGCACTTCGTCATATATATTTCTGTCGGGGTTTGTGCAGGCGTGCTGTTGCATATATCCAATTTTTGTGTCCTTTGATACAGAAACACTACCCGACACAGGGGTCACATCGCCGTTTATGACTCTAAAGATAGTGGTCTTGCCGACACCGTTTGCACCGATAAAACCGACCTTATCTCTAGGCTCGATATTAAAGCTCACATCGGTAAACAGGTTGTTTTCAATATATGTCATTGTCAGATTATGGACCGAAAGTACAGGCACGACCTCACCCCCCTACGCAATAATTAAAATAATAAAATTAATAAAATGGTCAAGCGTAATCGCAATATATACCGTAAGTGCAAAGCAAATCAGCATATCGGCGATTTTAAGCTGACTAAAATCCAGAATATGCATACTCCTTACTGCAAAAAATATGATAACAAAAGGCAGTATGCATTTAATTAAAAAACCGAGCGACAAGCTACCGATAAAGGTGCGCGCAATCGGGTTTGCTTCATAAAACAAGCCCGTCGATAAAAGCAAAACCGTACACACCCAATCAATCACGTTAAGCAGATAAACAAGGTACAGCTTACGCTTTAGTTTTGAGCAAACTATTATCTGTGACATAAAAACACCTCAAAGGGTATTCTTCCCTATGAGGCAGTAATTATTTTCTTTTCAATCATTTTACAATACGCTACCTAAAAAATCAATATATTGAGTCATTTTTGCAAAAAAACAGTTGACAAATGCATCTTGGTGTGATATTATAGTTGAGCGTCAGAAATACGCTGGTGTAGCTCAGTTGGTAGAGCAGCTGATTTGTAATCAGCAGGTCGGGGGTTCAAGTCCGTCCACCAGCTCCAGACAAGCCTACTGTTTCAGTAGGCTTTATATGTGGGAGAGTTCCCGAGTGGCCAAAGGGGGCAGACTGTAAATCTGTTGTCAGTGACTTCGGTGGTTCGAATCCACCCTCTCCCACCAAGAAAAAAGCACTTGCTATTGCAAGTGCTTTTTTCAGTTATATTCGCCTTATGGCGAGTGACATTGCTTCGCAGTGATATTCGGCTAAAGCCGAGTGATATTGGGCTTCGCCCAGTTTTATGGCGAATATAATATCACTGAAACCGCAGGTTTCAATATCACTTTCACGAAGTGAAAATATCACTGTGCCAAAGGCACAATATCACTAAAATCTCCGTCAATATGGATTCGAACGACCGAAACACACGATATATCTTGTTTGATTTATAGTTTTATGCTATAATTCAATAAAGGCGGTGAGACTACGAAAAAATTAATATTTTCAAAAGATAATTCTATAGAACCTAACGGTGCAATCGGCATACAAAAATGCGGTATAATTTTTTGGCAGAAAACAGGCTTTTTGCGTCATTGCAACGAGCTTGGTTTTCAATCTATGATCATTTTAATTAAGAACAAATATAGTCCAACTTCTGTTCAAATTGATGGGAATGTATGTTTTATTCAATTTGATAATGATGAAAAGAAAATGATTTTTCTTTCACTCAAAAAGGAAAGAAATTCAAAGCATTGTTTTATTTACGGAGAATCTCATACAGTGTATGCAGATGCAGAGTTCCACTTGTTCGCATTGGAAGTAGTTAACTATATTGCAAAGAATATCGGTTGCAAATTCTATGTAGACGATGCAACCGGATATCTTGAACACGGTTCAAAAGAAAAACTTGAACAATATATTGAGAATTGTGACCTTCAGCCTGTTGTTTCTGATGATTTGTTGAGAAAGAGTATTATCGAACACCAAAATCGACCTTTGGATATCAATGAGATTTTATCTCGCGAAAATGAGCGTAATGTTGTTGTAGATGCATATGAGTTTTTTATGCGACAAAGCAAGTGGGAAATAGATGACAGGTTTCATAAGACCGTTCGAAACTTTTTGTATTGTGTTTTTTATGATGGGTTTATAGAAAATGGCGGTATTTCGGTTTTTCTTGTTGATAATGGTGGACTAATGGCAAACAGTGTAGCAAATGCCCTGCGTAACATCGGAGCTATTGAATCGGAAAGAATACTCAGAAAGTGTTTTAAACTTTTCCCCAATTCAGTCATACCTGAAGATGAAGCCGAAAGGCAAAAACTTTTAAGAATAATTGAAGATGATTTAGCCCCACTCGATATCGCGGCATACAACACCGATACATATTCTTTTTGTTATCGTTATTTAATGAAGAACAAAGAATATTTTTTAATGTAATATTTCTCTGAACTTTTAAAGTGTTTCGGATATAATTGCTGTTACCAAAAAGAAAGGTGGCAATTATATAAGCACAAAAGAATTACAGAAAGAAATTTGGTTTTTATACGGACTTTGGTATGGGTATTATCTTCTCTATACTTTTCTCAGGGATAATAAAAGAGAATTAGAGTTAGTATCAAAACTGCAGGAAAAGCAAAACGAGCTTTTGCGGCTTATTGACTTTGCAAAAGACCAACTTTAAGTTGGCATCTAAATGGTTCGGAACAGCCAAAACAAAAAGACACCCAATCGGGTGTCTTTTTGTTTTGGTCGAGGGTTGTAAGAGAAACGCCGCGTGGTTCGTAGTAGTAGTCAAAAAGTCGCCTCAGACTTTTTGTGCTACGAATTTCGAGCAGTGCAGATTTTTCGCGTATTGTCCGCAACAATCGAAAAATCACACGGCGCAGAACATCCACCCAAGTAAATATTATGCTTTATTAAGGTGCACCCAATCGGGTGCTTTTTTATTTGCACAATATAATTTATGTGTTATAATTTAAAAAAGCTACAAGGAGGAGGTCTATATGGAATTTTTACAACTTCTCGAAAGTATCCGCACCCCTGTGCTTGATGCTTTCTTTTCTACTGTTACACACTTAGGTGAAGAAACATTTTTTATGCTTATTGGTCTTATCTTTTTCTGGTGTGTCAGCAAAAAACAGGGCTATTACATACTGTTTATTGGCTTTTTAGGAACTGTTGTCAACCAGTTTTTAAAGCTTATTTTCAGAGTTCCTCGACCTTGGGTTAAAAATCCAAATTTTACGGTGGTCGATTCTGCCGTAGAAGAAGCAACGGGATATTCATTTCCAAGCGGTCACACCCAGACATCAGTCGGCACATTCGGCGCGATAGCCAGAGCACGAACAGAAAAATGGCTCAGAATCATTTCGATTATAATTTGCATTTTAGTTCCATTGTCTAGAATGTATTTAGGTGTGCACACTCCTCTTGACGTCGGTGTTTCGTTTTGCATTGCTCTTATTATGGTGTTTGTGTTTTATCCGCTTATAGACAAAGCTATGGAAAAGCCGATGCTTATGCGAGCAATGTTTATTTGTATGACAGCGCTGACAGTAGGGTATGTTTTGTTTGTTGAGCTCTACTCGTTCCCTGCTGATATTGATATTCACAACTACGAAAGTGGGGTCAAAAACGGCTACAAAATTCTCGGTTGCTTTCTTGGTATATGGTTAAGCTACGAGCTCGACCAGCGATTTATACATTTTGAAACAAAAGCTTCTTTTGTTGCTCAGATACTAAAAGTTGTTTTGGGCGCTGCGCTCGTATTCCTTATAAAGAGTGTGCTCAAACAGCCACTATACGCAATTATTCCTGATACTTTTGTTGCAGACGGTGTACGATACTTTATCATCGCGGCATTCGGCGGTTGCGTATGGCCACTTACTTTCAAGCTTTTTGCAAAAATCAATAAGAAGAATACGTAAGATATATCTAAACGGCATCCATTTCGGGTGCCGTTTTTGCGTCTTAATGTAAACTTAAGTTTCGCAAATTCTTTGATTTTCAACAATATTTTATCTTATTTTGTGTAATTTCTACATTTTTGTAAACTTTAGTTGCGAAAATATCAATGTTTTGTTGCTTGTAAATCATCTCGTCGTGGTGTACTATAAGAAAGTAAGAAGAATATACTATTAGATGTAAATAAATTTTTGGAGGCTTATATGACAATAGGCGAGAAAATCACTATTTTAAGAAACGCTGCGGGAATGTCACAGGAGACTTTGGCTGATAAGCTTTCGGTATCAAGACAGGCTATCTCAAAATGGGAAATGGATCAGGCACAGCCTGTAGTAGAAAGCGTTGTGCAGATTTGCAAGCTGTTTAACATCTCAACCGACGAGCTTCTCTACGACGATATCGTGATTAACAGAGCTAAAAAAGGCGCTCCTGTTAAAAACAAGTACTTCGGTACAGATGGTTTTCGAGGCGAGGCTAACGTAAATCTTACATCAATGCAGGCGTACAAAGTCGGCAGGTTTTTAGGTTGGTACTATTCATCTTCCCTTTCAGGTTGTAATAAACCGGGATATAGACCACGCATTGTTATCGGTAAAGACACCCGTCGTTCAAGCTATATGCTTGAATATTCCATCGTTGCGGGTATCACATCCTCCGGTGCTGACGCATATATGCTCCACGTTACAACTACTCCGTCTATTTCGTACGTTACACGACAGGACGAATTTGACTGCGGTATAATGATTACTGCTTCTCATAACCCATTTTACGATAACGGCATCAAGGTCATCAACAAATACGGCGAAAAGCTCGACGATGAAACCACCTCTCTGATAGAAGCGTATATCGACGGCAATCTGTCAGTACTTGGCGTACAGGACAAAGACCTTCCTCTTGCAAGAAGAGAGCGCATCGGTAAAATTATCGACCACGTTAGTGGCAGAAACAGATATGTAGGCTACCTTATTTCACTTGCATCTAATTCTTATAAAAATCTTAAAATCGGTCTTGACTGTGCAAACGGTGCTTCGTGGATGATCGCAAAGGCTGTTTTCGATGCACTCGGCGCACAGACTGTTATTATCGGTGCACAGCCTGATGGACTTAACGTAAATAACGGCTGTGGCTCGACTCATATCGAAAAGCTCTGCGAGCTTGTGAAAGAGCATCACCTTGACGTTGGCTTTGCGTTTGACGGCGACTGTGACAGATGTATTGCGGTCGACGAAAACGGTAATGTGGTCGACGGTGACGGTATGATGTATGTACTTGCAAACAGGCTTAAAGCTAAAGGCAGACTCAACAGCGACACAGTTGTTGCGACTATTATGTCAAATAGCGGTTTCTTCAACTCGTTAAAGAAAAAGGGCATTGACTGCATACAGACTAAGGTCGGCGACCGCTTTGTATACGAAGCTATGCAGGACAACGACTTCTCCATTGGTGGCGAACAGTCAGGTCATATTATCCTTAAAAAATATGCTACAACAGGCGACGGCATCTTAACCGCGATTATGATTGTCGAAGAAATGTGTGACAGAAAGCTTTCGCTATCACACCTTTTAGAAGGTCTTATGCTCTACCCTCAGCATGTTGTAAATGTTAGAGTAAAAGACAAGTCGGCTGTAGTAAACGACCAAGATGTGCTTGAAGAACTAAACAAGGTTAACAAGCTCATTGACGGCGACGGCAGGTCACTTCTTAGAGAAAGCGGCACCGAGCCTGTTATTCGCATTATGATTGAAGCAGTCACACAGGAAAAATGTGAGCAATACGCACAGATGATTGCTAAGGTAATTAAAGCAAACGGCCACTGTGCTGAATAATTTTTCTTTACATTGGTAAAATTTAGGATTATAATTAAGCCAAATTAATTTGATATATAATCAAAGTTAAATACAGAAAGGATTTTTCACTATGAAATTCATTAAAACCAAAACTTACGAAGAGTTATCTAACAAGGCTGCTGACATTATCGCGGCAGTTATCATCAACAAGCCAAACTGCGTTTTAGGTCTTGCTACAGGTTCTTCTCCTGTAGGCACATACAAAAGACTGATTGAAGACAACAAGGCCGGCAAGATTGATTTTTCAGAAGTTACTTCTGTTAACCTCGACGAGTACGTTGGCCTTGACGGTTCAAACGACCAGAGCTACCGTTACTTTATGAATGATAACCTCTTTAACCACGTTAACATTGACAAGTCAAAGACTTTTGTTCCTAACGGCTGTGCTGACGACCTCAAGGCTGAAGGCGAAGCATACGACAAGATGATTAAAGATTTAGGCGGTACAGACATCCAACTGCTCGGTATCGGTTTAGACGGTCACATTGGTTTTAATGAACCTGACAAGTACTTTGTTGGTCCTACTCACGAGGTAGTTCTCGACGAGTCTACTATCGAAGCAAACGCTCGTTTCTTCGAGAGCATCGACGACGTTCCAAAGACAGCTATCACAATGGGTATGATGTCAATTATGCAGGCTAAAAAGGTTCTGCTCGTTGCAAACGGCGCAGCTAAAAAGGATATCGTAGAAAAGTCTTTCTTCGGTCCTATCGACCCTATGGTTCCTGCATCTATTTTACAGCTCCACCCAGACGTAACTGTTATCTACAGCGAAAACTAATTAATTAAATTAAACTAAAATTAACAGCACCCGATCTTTAGATCAGGTGCTGTTCTTTTATTTCTTTTTAGTTTTTCTGTTTTTAAGCTTTTCTGTAAGCTCAAGTGAAGTTTTGTTAAACGCAAATGCGACGAATGGTATCAGGCTGAAAACATACGGATAAATATACTGGCTCTTGCCCTCCCATACTGTATGGAAAAGCAAGCCACCAACAAAGTACATAAACGCAATCTGCCAGCCGTCTTTTTCTTTTCTGTGTCTTATTAAAAATACTGCTGCAAAGCCCCAGATAAGCAAAGTAATAAATTTGCTGAATATGGTTACCACTTTAGCGCCTGTCTGTCCTGTGTAAATAGACTTTAAAAGCTTTGTGTGGGTATTTTGTCCGCAGTCTTCAAGCGGACCCGACCAGATTGACTGGTATGTAGGCTCGCACCACTGCGAAATGTTTTTATTAGCAAAGAATTTAAATGCGCGAGTAGGGTCGCTTTTAATCTTATCAAGATTTTCTTCCAGTCTTACTTTACCTATTTGTGAGGAAAGCTCTTTTGAATAGCCTGTGTCTGTATAAATCTGATATACAGAGCCGTCGTACCATCCCGGTGCTCTTCCTGCATTATCCAAGTCAGTACCCATCGTAACCCAAAGTATGCTTGGCGCACCATTGTGCAAGTCCTGTTTTGACAAACCCTCAAAACAGCCGATAACCAGTTGTGAGGAAAGAACAGAGGCTAAAAGCACACACGCAACTGCAACTAAGCTTTTGACAAGCTTTTCTTTTTTAATTGACAAAACCATATATATTGCAATCGCAATTACGCCGATAAGGAAGTTCTTTTTAAGCAGTGTTGCCAAGCCTGCAAAGACCGCAGTCAACACCAAAGCTTTTGTCTTTTTCTCCTTTACAAATTTAATAGCATAGTAAAAAGCACAAATCATAAAGAAGAAGCCCGGTATTAAGCCGTAAGCAAAAAGTATGAAAAACAGCTGTGGCAAGAAAGCAAACGAGATAATCACAGTAAAAATACTAGTGTATTTATCCGCAAATATATAATCAGATATCTTGTAATTAACATAGTTGATGCCGATAACAAATGCTAGGTTTGCCATAAACACGAAGTAAACATCGCTTGAAAAAATCTGCAATATTCTGTCATACAGCACTAAGCCAATCTGATGTGGGTAGCGATAGCAGTAGCCACCAACAGTAAAATATCCGTAGTTGCCTTCTTTGATAGTTGTCGCAACATTGTAGCAAGTGCCCGCATCTGCTCTGATGATATTATCAACATTCAGCAGCAGGTACATACCCGCGATTAAATATACAATCGTGCAAATCACAAACAGCTTTTTTGCATTGAATTTGTTCTTATGCCTTTTAATAAAGGTAGATAAATACAGAACAGCAAGCACAACAAGCGAAAGTATAACTCCCGAAAATACCGTTTGCTTGATAGTCACGATTTCATAAGCGTTTGCGCTGACGGTAGCAGTAAACACGAAATTCAAAACAAACACCATCACAACAAATACTAATGAAATAACCGCAACAATATCAGTAAGTATATTTTGTAAAGATAGTTTTTTCATAGCTTCTCCTTAAATAAGAGTTTCATATACTTTTATAATTATATCACTATTAACTTTTTTGTAAAGCACATAAAAATAAAAAGCACCCGACTCGAATGAGCTGGGTGCTTTGCTTTACATTTTAGCTTAAAATCAGATAAGCTCGATAATAGCCATTTCTGCTGCGTCGCCACGACGAGGACCGATCTTAGTGATGCGTGTGTAACCGCCGTTTCTGTCAGCATATTTTGGAGCGATCTCTTTGAAAAGCTTTGTAGCTACGTCTTCCTTAGTGATGAAAGCCATAACGTTACGCTTATTAGCAAGAGTCTCTGTCTTAGCTATTGTAATCATTTTCTCAGCCAAAGAAGAAACTTCCTTAGCACGAGTAAGTGTAGTTTCGATTTTGCCGTTCTCAAGCAAGAAAGTAACAAGCGCTCTGAGCATAGCCATTCTAGCGTCTGTTGCTCTGCCTAATTTTCTAGTACCTGGCATTTGTCTTCACTCCTTTACGATTTTGTAAGAGTTATATAAAAGTTATTCGTCTTCTTTACGCAGGCTAAAGCCTAAAGTTGAGAGCTTGTAAACAACCTCTTCAAGTGACTTTCTACCTAAGTTTCTTACCTTCATCATATCTTCTTCAGATTTTGAAATAAGGTCTTCTACTGTATTGATGCCTGCACGCTTTAAGCAGTTGAATGAACGTACTGAGAGATCGAGCTCTTCGATAGTCATCTCAAGTACCTTCTCCTTGCCCTTGTCGTCCTTTTCAACCATAATCTCTGTGTTATAGCCTCTGTCAGAGAGGTCAACAAAGAGGTTCAAATGCTCTGTAAGAACCTTTGCAGCAAGAGAAACTGCTTCCTGAGCGTTGATAACACCGTTTGTCCACACTGAAAGTGTGAGCTTGTCGTAGTCAGTAATCTGACCAACACGAGTGTTATCTACGGTGTAATTCACTTTAAGAACCGGTGTGTAGATTGAGTCTACAGGAAGAACACCGATAACATCGCTACCCATCAAAGCCTTGTTACGCTCTGCTGGAACGTAGCCTCTGCCTTTGTCTAAAGTGATTTCCATATTTAATTTAGAATCTTCGCCTAAAGTTGCAATGTGGAGATCCGGTGTAAGAATCTCTACCTCGCTATCGCACTTGATGCTCTGTGCAGTAACCTCACAAGGACCTTCTGCTGAAATTTCAACAACCTTAGGACCATTGCTGTGAAGCTTAGCAACTAAGCTCTTCATATTCAGAACAATCTCAGTAACGTCTTCTTTAACGCCAGGAATTGTAGAGAACTCGTGCAAAACGCCGTCAATCTTAATAGATGTAACTGCAACACCCTCTAAAGATGAAAGCAGTACTCTTCTTAAGCTGTTGCCTAATGTGTTGCCAAAACCACGCTCAAGTGGTTCAACAACAAATCTGCCGTATTTACCGTCAGCGGATAATTCCTCGGTTTCGATTCTTGGTTTTTCTATCTCTATCATTAGTGAATTCCTCCTTTAATCTTTAACAGTAAAAGCACTGTCAAGCTTTTTTTGATCTTACGATCACCTGAAGGATTACTTAGAGTACAACTCAACGATGAGGGTTTCATCAACATCAAGGTCGATTTCGTCGCGCTGTGCAATAGCAACTACCTTACCCTCAAATGCACCCTGTGCAGCTTCGAGATATTTTGGAACAGGTCTGGAAGCGTTTGCCTCCATAACTGCCTTGAATTTTTCACTTGAACGGCTGCCTTCAGCAATAGCGATAACCTCGCCCGGCTTTGTTAAATATGATGGGATATTTACTCTCTTGCCGTTTACTGTGAAGTGACCATGTGAAACGAGCTGTCTAGCTTCAGCGTGTGAAGAAGCCCAACCCATTCTGTAAACTACGTTATCAAGACGGCTTTCTAAGATTGCGAGTAAAGCTTCACCAGTCTTACCCTCTTTCTTTTCTGCCAAGCCATAGTACTTTCTGAACTGGCTCTCGAGTACGCCGTAGTAACGCTTTGTCATCTGCTTAGCTCTAAGCTGAAGACCGTACTCTGAGCTCTTCTTACGACCCTGACCGTGCTGACCAGGTGCGTAAGCTCTGCGTGCGATAGCACACTTGTCTGAATAGCATCTCTCGCCTTTTAAGAAGAGCTTTTTGCCCTCTCTGCGGCACTGTCTGCATACAGCTCCTGTATATCTAGCCATAGATTTATACCTCCCTGAATTTAGACACGTCTTCTCTTTGGAGGACGACATCCGTTGTGAGGAATTGGAGTAACGTCTTTGATCATTGTTACTTCAAGACCTGCTGTCTGTAATGCTCTGATAGCTGCCTCTCGGCCCTGACCAGGACCCTTAACGAAAACTTCTACTGATTTGAGGCCATGCTCCATAGCAGCCTTAGCTGCTGTCTCTGCTGCTGACTGAGCAGCAAATGGGGTTGATTTTCTAGAGCCTCTGAAACCAAGTTCGCCAGCACTTGCCCAAGAAATCACATTACCCTGTGTATCAGAAATAGTAACGATTGTGTTGTTAAATGTTGACTGAATATGTGCAGCGCCTTTTTCGATATTCTTTCTTTCGCGGCGACGACGTACAGTCTTCTTTGCTGTTTTACCTGCCATTTTCTAAGCCCTCCCTTACTTCTTCTTGTTGGCCATTGTCTTACGTGGGCCTTTACGGGTACGAGCGTTAGTCTTAGAACGCTGACCTCTTACAGGCAGGTTCTTTCTGTGACGAACGCCACGATAGCTGCCGATTTCGATAAGTCTTTTGATATCAAAAGCTACATCTCTTCTGAGGTCACCCTCAACGCGGCAGTTATGGTCAATATATTCTCTTAATTTAGAAACATCTTCTTCTGTGAGATCTCTGACACGAGTGTCAGGATTAACACCAGTTGCAGCAATAATGTCTGTTGCAGTTTTTCTACCAATACCGTAGATATATGTGAGACCAATCTCAACTCTTTTATCTCTTGGTAAGTCTACACCTGCTATACGAGCCATTTAATTGCACCTCCATTTAAAATTTAAATCATAATAACTCTCGGATTTAACCGAATGTAAATAGTTTTGTGTAAATTAGCCCTGACGCTGTTTGTGCTTAGGGTTCTCGCAGATTACCATAACCTTACCTTTTCTCTTGATAACCTTGCATTTTTCACAAATTTTCTTTACTGAAGGTCTGACTTTCATTATTTAATCATTCCTTTCCCTTAGTAATAAAATATAATTTTCGAGATTATTTAGATCTCCATGTAATTCTGCCTCTTGTCAAATCATACGGTGACATCTCAACGGTAACCTTATCACCAGGTAAGATACGTATAAAGTTCATACGCAATTTGCCTGAAATAACAGCGTGAATCTTGTGACCGTTAGGAAGTTCAACGATGAACTGCGCATTTGGCAGTGCTTCTGTAACTGTACCTTCGATTTCGATAACGTCCTGTTTAGACATGCTTTGCCTCCATAAAACTTTTTAGATAGTTTTTAATCTGACGGTTAGTTGTGAATTCTTCAGCAACAAAGGATGTTGCTTCAAGATGAATGATATTTTTGCATTTGGGGGATGTCACCTTGCGACGTTTACCGTCACAGATACACACCCTGCCATTTTCTAAAATATCGGTGACTACAAAGTAGCCGCCTTTGTCACGACCAGCTTTTGCTCTGACAACAGATCCTTTGACTATATCCATAACCCACCTCTTAATCAGGCAGTGTCATAATCACCGGCCCGTCTGGGGTTACGGCTATGGTGTGCTCAAAATGTGCCGACAGCGAACCGTCAACGGTCACAACCGTCCACTCATCATCAAGCACTTTGACTCTATGGTCACCTGCATTAATCATAGGTTCAATCGCCAGTGTCATACCCGGAATCAGTCTCACTCCTCTATGAGGAGTACCGAAATTTGGTACGCTTGGTTCTTCGTGCAGTTTCGCACCTACGCCGTGGCCGACAAAATCTCGTACCACCGAGTAACTGCGAGCTTCGGTATACTCTTGCACCGCAGCAGAGATATCGCCAACGCGATTACCGGCTACTGCTTGTTTAATCCCCATGAAAAGACTCTCTTTTGTGGCATCAAGCAAAGCTTTAGCTTCTTTTGAGATATCGCCACACGCAAAGGTGTAAGCATTATCGCCGTGATAGCCGTTTATGAATGCGCCGACGTCAATAGAGACGATGTCGCCTTCTTTAAGAATAATCTTTTTGCTCGGTATACCATGGATAACCACATTATTGACAGAGATACACGCTGATGCCGGGAATCCGCCATAACCGAGGAACGAAGGGGTTGCCCCCTGTTCCTCGATGTATTTACGGACTATGGTGTCAATCTCAAAGGTTGACACACCAGGCTCTACAGCCTCACCTGCTAAGCGTAATGCTCTGGCAGATAACTTGCACGCGTCCTGCATCTTACTTAATTCGCGTGCAGTCTTGATAACTATCATATTAAGCCTCTAAAGCTGCCATTGTGAGAGCTGTTGTTTCGTCGACCTTACCCTGGCCGAGTACAACAGAGAGCTTACCCTGAGCTTCATAGTAGCCCTTGAGTGGCTCTGTCTCACTGTGGTAAATTTCAAGACGAGCTTTGACAGTATCAATCTGGTCATCCTTACGCTGAATAAGGGCGCCTGTGCAATCATCACAGATACCATCCACCTTTGGCTTTAAGTCAACAATGTGGTATGGTCTTCCGCATTTCTCACATACGCGGCGTCCGGACAGTCTGGTGACAATAACATCGTCAGATACCTCGATATCGATTACCTTGTCGATTTTTACACCCATTTCGTCCAGAGCCTCGGCCTGTGGGATGGTTCTTGGGAAACCGTCTAAAATGAAACCATTTTTGCAGTCATCAGCCTGTAATCTGTCCTTGATGATGCCGATAACAACATCATCAGGAACGAGCTTACCGGCGTCCATAAAGGACTTAGCCTTAAGACCCATCTCTGTACCGCTTCTCAGCGCTTCTCTGATAATATTACCAGTCGAAATTTGGGGAATATTCAAACGTTCACTGATGACAGCGGCTTGTGTGCCTTTACCTGCACCAGGAGCGCCTAAAAGTATAAGATTCATAATCCTGCTCCTTATTACTTATTAGTCAAGAAAGCCCTTGTAGTGACGCATCATCATCTGTGATTCGAGCTGCTTTACAGTATCTAAAGCAACACCAACGATAATGATTACTGATGTACCACCCATTGAAAGACCTGCAAGACCTGTTGCACCAGAATATGCGATAGGAAGCAGAGCAATCAAAGCGAGGAACAATGCACCGATAAGTGTGATTCTTGATAAAATCTTTGCAATAAAGTCAGCGGTAGGTCTGCCCGGACGAATGCCAGGGATAGTACCGTTGTTCTGTTTGAGATTGTTAGCCATCTCAATTGGATTATACTGAATTGTTGTGTAGAAGTATGCAAACATCAGAATCAGTACGAAGTAAACAACTGAATACAGCCAGCCTTCTGTTGAGAAAGCATTGAGGAAAGAATTCCAGAAGCCTGATTCAACATTTACGAACATTCTGATTGTGCTTGGGATAGAAAGAATTGATGATGCGAAGATGATTGGCATAACGCCGCCTAAAGCAACCTTGATTGGAAGGTGTGTAGACTGACCGCCGTACATCTTTCTGCCGACAACTTTCTTAGCATACTGTACAGGGATTCTTCTCTCTGCATCCTGCATAAATGTGATAACCCAGATAACTGCAAGGAAAAGCACAATCCACAGTGGTACAAACGCATAGAACTTAGGTGTATCAGCACCCATCTGCCAGTACATAGAAAGGTTACGTACTGTGTAAGGAAGTCTAGCGATAATACCTGCAAAGAGGAGCATTGAGATACCGTTACCGATACCGTTTTTGTTAATCTGTTCACCCAGCCACATCATAAGAGCAGTACCTGCTGTAAAGCACAGAATGATAACGATAGCTGAGAATACCATTGCAAAGCCTTCGTTGTAAACTGTGATTTTGCCTGTCTCGTTGCCTGAGTTCTTGAGATAGAAGTAGTAAGCTGTACCCTGAATAAGACCAAGAACAACTGTTACATAACGAGTAATAGTAGCGATTTTCTTTCTACCGTCCTCGCCCTCTTTTGAGAGTCTCTCAAGAGCTGGAATAGCAACGCATAAGAGCTGCATAATGATGGAACTGTTGATATATGGGGTGATACCCATAGCAAAAATTGTAGCGTTCGCGAAAGCACCGCCGGATAATGTGTTCAGGTAAGCAACGAAGGTCTGTGACGCTTCGTTTGTAACGTCCTGAAGTGGAGCCATTACGCTAGCGAGTACGTCCATATTGAGGAATGGAACAGGGATAACTGAACCAACTCTGAACAGTACAATGATTAACAATGTGAATAAAAGTTTCTTTCTAAGGTCCGGAATAGACCATGCGTTTCTAATTGTTTTAAACAATTAAACCACCTCAGCCTTTCCGCCAGCAGCCTCGATCTTAGCCTTAGCAGCCTCAGAAAAAGCTGTTACCTTAACGGTAAGCTTCTTTGTAAGATTACCGTTTGAAAGAACCTTAACACCGTCAAATGAATTCTTGACAATGCCTGCTTCAACGAGAGCAGCAATATCAACTACTGCACCGTCTTCAAATTTATTGAGAGTACCAACGTTAACTGAAACAATATTCTTTGCGAAAATGTTGTTAAAGCCACGCTTTGGTAAACGTCTCTGTAAAGGCATCTGACCGCCTTCGAAACCGACACGCATACCCTTGCCAGATCTAGCCTTCTGACCCTTATGGCCCTTACCGGCTGTTTTACCCTGACCTGAACCGTGTCCTCTACCGATTCTCTTGACATCCTTTTTAGAGCCAGCAACCGGTGAAAGTTCATGCAACTTCATACTTCTCGCACCTCCTTAGTTTTCTTCAACCACTACGAGGTGGATAATCTTAGATACCTTACCCTGAGTTGCTGCGTTATCAGGCTGAACTGTAACGTCACCAATCTTCTTGAGACCGAGGGAATGAGCAGTTGCAATCTGGTCCTTTTTAGAACCGATTAAGCTTTTAGCTAAAGTAATTTTCATATCCTCAAACCTCCTTAAAGTATCTCTTTTACAGACTTGCCGCGGATAGCAGCAACCTGCTCTGCTGTACGGAGTGCTGCAAGACCCTGAAGGGTAGCACGAACTACGTTACAAGGATTGTTTGAACGCAAAGCCTTTGTTCTGATGTCCTTGATACCAACAGCCTCAACGACTGCACGAACAGGGCCACCAGCGATAACACCAGTACCAGGTGCTGCAGGCTTCATCAGTACTCTACCTGCGCCAAACTCACCGATAATTTCATGTGGGATTGTTGTACCCTTTAAAGCAACTGTCATCAGGTGCTTTTTAGCGTCCTCGATGCCCTTACGGATAGCATCAGGAACTTCACTTGCCTTACCAATACCGAAACCTACAGTACCGTTGCCGTCACCAACTACTACTAAAGCAGCGAACTTCATAATACGTCCGCCCTTTACTGTTTTAGAAACGCGGTTGATAGCAACAACTCTCTCTGTAAGATCCATTTTTGATGCATCTAAAATATTAGCCAAAGTTATTCCTCCCCTTCCTTAGAAATTGAGGCCGCCCTCACGGGCGCCTTCGGCCAATTCTTTTACACGGCCGTGATAGATGTTGCCGCCTCTGTCAAATACGACATCGACGATTTTCTTTTCTGCTGCACGCTCTGCGATGAGCTTGCCGACAGCCTTCGCTGCTTCTTTGTTGGAACCGCCTTCAATGCTCTTATCGAGTGAAGATGCTGCAACGAGTGTTACACCATTTACGTCGTCGATAATCTGAGCATAGATGTTAGCATTGGAGCGGAAAACACAAAGGCGAGGACACTCGGCTGTGCCGCTTACTTTACCACGTACTCTCTTATGTCTGAGAACACGTGCTGCTTTAGAATCTGGTCTACTTACCATTGTTAAATTTCACTCCTTTAATTACTTCTTACCGGCTTTTCCTTCCTTGCGGCGGATATACTCATCAACGTACTTAATACCCTTGCCCTTATATGGCTCTGGTGGACGTTTTTCTCTTATCTCGGCAGCAAACTGACCAACCTTTTGCTTATCAGCGCCGTGGACAATAATTGTGTTTGGACTTGGAACCTCAATAGTGATGTCCTCTGTGTCCTCAAACTCAACATTATGTGAGAAACCAAGGTTCATAACGAGCTTCTTACCCTGCTTCTGGCAACGGTAACCAACGCCGTTTACTTCGAGCTGCTTCTTGTAACCCTCTGTAACACCAACCATCATGTTAGCGATGAGTGTACGAGTAAGACCGTGAAGTGAACGGTTTAATTTTTCGTCGTTAGGACGCTTAACTTCAATAATGCCATCGTTGATTTCTACTGTCATATTAGGGTTGACTTTCTGAGTAAGTGTACCCTTTGGACCCTTAACAGTCATAACGCTGTTTTCGAATTTAACTTCTACACCAGCGGGAATATTTATAGGTTTTCTTCCAATTCGAGACATTTTCGCACCTCCTCTTACCAAACAAATGCGAGAACTTCGCCACCTACATTTTCTTTGCGAGCCTGACGGTCTGTCATAACGCCCTTAGATGTAGAAATGATAGCGATACCAAGGCCTTTCATAACCTTTGGCATATCCTCAACATTGCTGTAAATACGCAAACCTGGCTTTGATACTCTTCTTAAGCCCTGAATTACAGGAGTCTTACCTTCGCCGTACTTAAGTACAACCTTGATCATACCCTGTTTGCCGTCTTCTTCAACTGAGAAACTCTTGATATAACCTTCGTCAACAAGAATCTGGCAGATAGCCTTTTTCATATTTGATGAAGGAATTTCGACTGTGTCGTGTTTAGCTGAATTAGCATTACGGATTCGTGTCAGTAAATCAGCTATTGTAT
Source organism: Ruminococcus sp. (assembly GCA_017411835.1). Lineage (GTDB taxonomy): Bacteria > Bacillota > Clostridia > Oscillospirales > Acutalibacteraceae > Ruminococcoides. The sequence goes on from JAFQPG010000008.1 coordinate 121,421, forward strand.
CTGTAATCTGCATGATTTAACCTCCTCCTGCTTACCAGCTTGCTTTCTTTACGCCCGGGATTTCGCCTTTGTAAGCGAGCTCACGGAAGCAAATACGACATACACCGAATTTACGAAGGTAGGCGTGTGGTCTACCGCAGATCTTACATCTTGAGTATTCTCTTGTAGAGAACTTCTGTTTTCTCTGCTGCTTATTTTTCATAGCAGTTTTTGCCACAACAATCCCTCCTTACTTTGAAAATGGAGCACCCATGAGTGTTAAAAGCTCACGAGCTTCCTCGTCTGTCTTCGCAGTAGTAACAAAACAAATGTCCATACCACGAACTTTGTCAATCTTATCATAATCGATTTCCGGGAAAATCAACTGTTCCTTAAGACCCATAGAGTAGTTGCCTCTACCGTCAAAAGAGTTAGGGTTGATACCACGGAAGTCACGAACTCTTGGGAGAGCAACGTTGAAGAGTCTGTCTAAGAACTCGTACATTCTCTCGCCTCTGAGTGTAACCTTAGCGCCGATTGGCATACCCTCTCTAAGCTTAAAGTTAGCAACTGACTTTCTAGCCTTACAGATCATAGCCTTCTGGCCTGTGATCTGACCAAGGTCAGAAACGATTGCGTCCATAGCCTTAGGGTTGTCTTTAACTTCGCCTGCGCCAACGTTAACAACGATTTTATCAAGCTTTGGAATCTGCATTACGCTCTTGTAGGAGAATTTCTTCATAAGAGCCGGTGCAACTTCGTTAGCATAGAATTCCTTAAGTCTAGCCATTTCTTATTTCCTCCTTACAGTTCTTCGCCGCATTTTTTGCAAACGCGACCCTTTGAGCCATCATCAAAGAGCTTATGACCTACTCTTGTTGGCTTTTTGCAGCGTGGGCAAACGATCTGTACTTTAGAAGCGTACATAGCGCCCTCTGCCTGAATGATTCCGCCAGGCTCACCCATTCTTCTAGGCTTAACATGCTTAGAAACCATATTAACCTTTTCTACAATGACTTTGCCTTCTTTAGGGCTGACTGCAAGAACTGCGCCCTGCTTGCCCTTGTCTTTACCGCTTAATACTACAACGGTGTCACCTGTTTTTACATGAACTTTACTCATTATGACACCTCCATTAAATTACTTCCGGAGCAAGAGAAAGAATCTTCATATAATCTTTATCACGAAGCTCTCTAGCAACCGGTCCGAAGATACGTGTACCACGTGGGTTCTTATCTTCCTTAATAATAACTGCTGCGTTTTCATCGAAGCGGATGTAAGTACCGTCGTCACGTCTTACGCCTTTAGCTGAACGTACAACAACTGCTCTTACAACGTCGCCCTTCTTTACAACGCCGCCTGGTGCTGCTTTCTTTACAGAAGCAACTATAACATCGCCAATATTGGCATATCTTCTCCTGGTACCGCCAAGAACACGAATGCACATAAGTTCTTTTGCGCCGGTGTTGTCGGCTACCTTGAGATAAGTCTGCTGTTGAATCACAGTAAGTTCCTCCTTTTTCTCAAGCCAAAATTACTTAGCTTTCTCAATAATCTCGACGAGTCTCCATCTCTTATCCTTAGAAAGAGGACGAGTCTCCATAACCTTTACGCGATCACCAATTCCTGCCTCATTGTTTTCGTCATGAGCCTTGAATTTAACTGTACGCTTAACAATTTTATTATACAGTGGGTGTTTTACACTGTCTTCGATAGCAACAACGATTGTCTTATCCATTTTATCGGAAACAACCTTGCCTATCTGAGTTTTTCTCATATTTCTTTCGCTCATATCTGCGTCCTCCTCCCTTATGCTTCAGTGTCAGCGAGTTCACGGATCACTGTAGAAACGCGAGCAATGTCTCTCTTGACAGCTGTGATTCGCATTGGGTTTTCGAGCTGGTTAATAGCAAGCTGGAAACGAAGGTTGAAAAGTTCTTCCTTGAGGTCCTTAAGCTTAATTTCGAGCTCTGATACAGATAATTCTCTAAGTTCTGATGCTTTCATTATGCTTTAACCTCCTCTTCCTTCTTAATAAACTTGCACTTAATTGGCAGTTTTGCAGCTGCCAAACGCATAGCTTCTCTAGCTGTAGCTTCGTCAACGCCGCCGAGCTCAAACATAACTCTGTCCGGCTTAACAACTGCTACCCAATATTCAGGTGAACCTTTACCGGAACCCATTCGAGTTTCAGCAGGTTTTGCTGTAATTGGCTTGTCTGGGAAAATCTTGATCCAAACTTTACCGAATCTCTTGCAGTAACGTGTCATAGCTACACGGGCTGCTTCGATCTGGTTTGATGTGATCCATGCTGGCTCTAATGCCTGGAGGCCGAAATCACCGTAGGTAACTTTATTACCGCGGTATGCTCTACCAGTCATACGACCTCTGTGTACTCTTCTGTACTTAACGCGCTTTGGTAACAGCATTACTTATTGCCTCCTTCTCTGCGTGGTCTTCTTCTGTTAGGTCTGTTGTTCTGAACTTCATGAAGAACCTCGCCTCTGTAAAGCCAAACTTTAACACCGATTTTACCGTAGGTTGTGTTAGCCTCTGCAAAACCGTAGTCGATGTCTGCTCTTAATGTCTGAAGCGGAATTGTACCCTCATGATACTGTTCACCTCTAGCGATTTCTGCACCGCCGAGACGACCTGAACACTGTGTTTTGATACCTTTTGCACCAAATCTCATAGCTCTGCCGATAGCCTGCTTCATAGCACGACGGAAAGAGATTCTCTTCTCGAGCTGTGTAGCGATGTTTTCTGCAACGAGCTGAGCGTTGAGGTCTGGCTGTTTAACTTCAACAATATTGATAATAACTGGCTTATTAAGCATTTTTTCACACTGAAGTCTGAGCTTCTCGATCTCTGCGCCGCCCTTACCGATAATCATACCAGGCTTTGCACAGTGAATGTGAATTCTTACCTTTTTGCCGTCACGTTCAATCTCGATTTTTGGAATACCTGCACTGTAAAGCTGAGCTTTAAGTGTTTTACGAAGGTTGTAGTCCTCAACGAGTGTATCGCCGAAGTCTTTCTTGCTAGCAAACCAACGTGAATCCCAATCT
>JAFQPG010000004.1 GCA_017411835.1 Ruminococcus sp.
TGCTGCAATTTCATTACCAATAGCCTCTGCTTCTTTGCCACCTATTGTAGCGGTAATGTCAAGCCAATCGTCTGAATCTGTACTGAATTTATATCCATCATTTGCTCGAAGCCATACCTGAAGCTCGTATGTATGTCCTGCAAGGAAAACATCTGTTTCTTTGAGGTTAATGTGTTCTGATGTTGTTATATCTGTCCAATAAACGCCGTTTATGTAGTACATTGCTGTATCTGCAACGGAAAAGTCAGGGGTTGCACCTACACTTGGAGCTGTAACTCCTGTAACATCAACATGTGTTATAGGTGGATTGAGCTTCATCTCTTCGTAGTGAACTTTTACTACGTCTTCAATTTGTGTTTCGTCATCAAAAGTTATGAGTGCTCTGAAATACAAAGTTGTTTCTTTCTCAGGTCTGAAGTTAAAGCGGAAAGGATTCACACGTCCTGCGTAATCAGCAAGCTCTGACCACACTGTATTTTCACCGTTAAAATGTGCTTCATCGCTGAAATACCACGAAACAGTTTTTACATTATCGGTGTTCTCAACCCACAAAAGCGGAGATTCTTCTATAGTTTCAGGAACTTCGATCGTGTCAACATGGTTCAAGATAGCATCAATAGCTTCTTGGTTTTGCTGATAAACAGTGCCTTTTTTGCTGTAGTAAGATACTTCCTTTTTCATCAGTTTACTACTTAAGCGGTCAAAAGAAGTTAAGTCTTCACTACCTATCATAGCAGGAGGGGTTATCTCATAGTAGTAACCGGATTTGCCCTCATATTCAACCGTGGTGAGATTTTTGCTCACGCCATCAATATAATGCTGATCCGTACTATTAAGGCATTTATAAAAGGTTGTGCCGCCTGCAACGATAACCTGACCCCAGCCATTGTTACAGTAAGCAAAGCCTGCATACTTATCATCAGGCTGTGCTATGTAAAACTCTCCGTCGCAAACATAAACGCTCGGATAAAAACATCCGTTTTTTGAATAATTATCAAACGATGAAACTTCAAAGTTAGAGTATTTCCCGTAGAATGTACCCCCGTAAATATTACAGTGAGGCACGGTGTAGACAGGTGCGTTGTGGCGTAGCTCAATAGTATCTCCACCAAAAGCTGTATGCGAATCAAACACACCGTCGTAAATATCAAGGTAGCCTGTTTCCGCCAAGAAAACAACACCGCCGCCTACTTCGTACGGAGTTTTTATCTCAAAATTACCACCATAAATATCGACATTGCCGTTAGCAATGATAACCGAGCTTGTGCCTGCGTAGTTGCCACTGCTGAAAACCATCTTGCCGCTTTTCTCACTTGATGTATCCTCAACATAAAAATCTGCGCCATCATTCACCCTTATAAGGCACTCATCTATACCTCTTGTAGAACGGCTTAAGATGTAACCATTTAAATCAAGCGTACAGCTAGTAGAACTACCGACTATAAGCGTGTTATCATTTTCGTTATCATTAACGATAATATCGTTTTGTAAAACGTATCTTTCGCCGTTAGGTGAATTGTAAAGTAAGTTTTTGAGTTGCTGATAATCAGTGACAAATATCTGATAGCCTGTATCTGCTAGTTCACTTTCTTTTGCCGATACCGAAAAGCTCTGGGCAAACACCATACCCGCTAGCATCAGAAAACACAGTATCAAGCTAAGTACTCTTTTTTTCATAATCTTCATCTCCGTTATTCCTCGTTATTCTCTAATTTTTCTGCACATTTTTTGCAACAAATACCGCCGTTTAGTTTGTCAGTATATACGGAGCAATCCTCGCATATCATATCCCCGCATACCTCACAACGATTTAAGTTAAGCCTTATTTCGTTGTTAGCACGCTCATACGCTTTTTCATGCTCGTTTGCAAAGATAATCGATCTTGCTTCTTTCTCATCATTTGAGAGGAAAATTTTCTTTTTAAATCCGCTACAAAAATCGTACGCCAATGTTGGCATCTCGTTTTTGCAGCAATCACAGTAAAATGTGAATTTGAACTGCTTCACCGTTGAATCGTCTGTATATTTTTTAGTAACAGGTTTTAGCATCACAGCACCTCCTAGTACCTAATATCTATAATTTAATTTTACTTATATTTGTAAGTTAATCTATTGCCCTTTAGGATACTTTCTATATATATTGGGGGTAGCCCTAGGGATACTATGTAAAAAATCAACAAAAAAGCCGCCCGTTTTACAACGGACGGCTGCTTTAAATCACATTTACATATATTGTTTTAACTTTGCAAAAAGTTCGTAGCGGTTTGTAACATCAAGCTTATTGTAAATAGATTTTGTGTGTTTTTTAATAGTGCTTTCGGTCACAAACAGCTTCTCTGCTATTTCTTTTCTCTGACAGTTTGTCAGCAGTTGTCTTAATACCTGCAGTTCTCTTTCTGTCAACAACGAGCTGACATCATCGCTTATACAGATATGCTCTATTTGTGTGTTTGAAAACAACGACGTCTTGTCAGCATCGGTGCTATAAACTCCGTGTGATTTAACCTCGTCTGTTTTACTTGCTTTCTGTGCAATAATCACGCTGCCACCTTCTGCTACAAGCCCATATTCTTGCAATATCCCATACAAAAGCAAAATGAAGACTTCGCTCATCACGTAGGAAATAGTAAGCAGTTCAAAGCCTCTTGGTAAAAACTGCTCCGCAAGCCAGATAACAATGCAACAAAGTACGGCACTAAGTAAAAATGATACGTGTAATGTAGACTTGATTTTCTTTTTTACTGTTGCATAAATGATAACAAAAAGCATCAAGCCAAAATATAAAAACAGGTAGACATAGTACAAAAGGTGCAACGGACCATAGTCACGAATAAGCCTTGTTGTGCCATCAATAATTTCAATCGAAACGTGATTATAATATAAGGTCAGTATTCCAGGCGACAGCGTAATAAGCAACACAGCAACGCTGACTGAGCTTAAAGCAATCATCGGCCACTTTTTATAATCTAAATTGCAAAGGTTGAGTATCATTTTCAAAAGTAAAAGTGGCAGAAAAACCTGCCCTAAGTATGTAATTCTGTTTGCATTCAGCGCAAAGCTGAGCGTAGGGGCTATTGACAGCAAATAATGTCCCAGATTACATACAAATACTGAGATGAACAAGAGTAGTAAACATATATTCTTTTTTCTATCAACTGCAAGACAAACGCCGATTAACACCAGCGATATAGCACAGATAATTCCATAAGTAACAGACATCAAATTTCCTCCGATATGTCTATGATGGTGCTAACTGAAGTCAAACTTTATTTTATATTAAATTATATTATAGCATAGTTTCTCATAGTCTTCAATGGATAATTTAATTACTTTTCATCTTGATGAATTTTTCATTCAAGGCTGATACATACCTATATGGTAATAAGTAAAGCTCATTGCCGTATTGCTATGTTAATTGACAAAATAATATGCTGATTATATAATTATTTTCAGATAAATTTTTAGCATTTTATGTTTGAATATCAAATGAGAATGCTTTTTCTTAATTTGCTTTAAAGGAGTGCTATTATGAAAAAATTTCTGGCTTTATTTCTTGCAATAATTATGGTTTTCTCGCTTGCTTGCTGTGCAAGCACAAACAACTCAGAAAACGCTAAAAACGACTACACCTTATCTGCTGATGCAAAAGAAGGTAGCGTAATCGACGGGCTTATGACCGACATATACGGCTCTGACCCAATACTTAAAAAGACCACCGCTTCGTGGCTTGATACCTGCGTTTTATACGAGGTTAACGTCAGACAATTTTCGCAAGAAGGCACCTTCAAGGCATTTGAAAAACATCTCAAAAGACTAAAGGATATGGGCATCAATACCTTATGGTTTATGCCTATTCACCCTATCAGTGAAACTAAAAGAAAAGGTACTTTAGGCTCTTATTATGCAGTCAGCGATTACACCGCGGTAAACCCTGAATTCGGCACTACTCAAGATTTTCAGCACCTTGTAGATAAAGCTCACGATATGGGCTTTAAGGTTATCATTGACTGGGTCGCAAACCACACCGGCTGGGACAACCCTTGGGTTAGCGAGCACGACGACTGGTTTATGCACGACGAGAGTGGAAACATCACCTCTCCATACGACTGGACAGATACCGCCGAATTAAACTTTGATAACTTCGAAATGCGTGCAGAAATGATTAAAGCTATGCAGTACTGGGTTGAAGAAGTCGGTATTGACGGTTTTCGATGTGACCACGCTATCGGTGTGCCTGCATCATTTTGGAATGCCGCAGTATATAAGCTCAAGTCTATCAACAGCGAAATTATGATGCTTGCTGAAGTTTCAGCCGCACAAAGCCTTACTCAATACGCCTTTGACTGCTGCTATAACGACGCGCTCTACGGACAGTCGCTTGCTGTAAAAGGAGGCGTTGCTACTTCTACAATTGAGCAGGGTATGAAAATAAATGCAAACTATGTTGATGGAAGCTTCCCTATGAACTACCTCGACAACCACGATAAAAATTCGTACGAAGGCAGTATCGTTGACCGCTTCGGCGATACTTATGAACCACTTTTAGCGCTGTCGTTTTTATCTCCTGGCTTCCCGCTTATCTACACCTCTAACGAGCAGGGCTACGACCACGAAATACAGTTCTTTGAAAAGGACGCTGTCAAATGGGAAGACGATAAAAAGTACGAAGACTTTATTGCAAAGTTATCTCAAATCAAAGTCGATAATAAAGCTCTCGCTTCCACAAATACTGATTTACAGTTTAATGACGTAAGCAACACCCACATCTTCGCTTTTTCAAGAACTTTAGAGAACAATACAGTCATTTATATAAGCAATATGTATTTTGAAGGCATAGAAGATGTAACAGTCGACTTAGGCGTTGAAAACGCAAACTGCGTTATGCACTACGACGGTGAAACAATAAACACAGAAGAGTTCTCTGTTACCGGTTCAGACTTTGAAAACAAAGACTACAAACCATACGAATTTTATATCTTAACAGTCGACAATACACAGTAAAAATAGACACCGCATAAACCGACCATAGTTTAGGTTTTTGCGGTGTTTTTTACAAAATCAATAAATTTTTATTCATATTATAAATATACGTTTTTAATTTTGCGACTATATATATGAGGGAATAAATTTACAAAGGAGGGTATCAGGTGGAAGATAAAGAAATTATAAGCTTGTACTTTGAACGAAATGAACAAGCGATAGAACAAACCGATATAAAATATGGTTTGCTATGTCGCAAGATAGCAATGAATATCCTTTGCAAAATAGAAGATGCACAAGAGTGTGTAAACGACACCTATCTTGCTGCGTGGAACAGTATGCCACCCCAAAACCCAACCTCACTAAAAACCTTTTTGGGTCGAATAACACGTAACATTTCTATAAGCAAATTCAGAGCTAATCACGCTAAGAAAAGATACAGCACAATGGAAACTATGCTTTCAGAGCTCGACGACTGCGTACCTGATACATTTGATGTAGAAAAACAAGTCGAAGAAGCTATGCTGTCGCAGTACATAAGCGAGTGGCTTGACAGCCTAACTGACTTGGACCGTACACTTTTTGTAAGGCGCTACTGGTATGGCGACTCAAACAAAACCTTAGCACGAAAGTGTGGCTTCACCCAAAATAAAATGGCTTCATATATGTTCAAGCTTCGTGTTGCGCTGAAATCTTTTTTAGAGAAAGAGGGTGTGTCATTTTGAAAAGCAAAAAGCTATATAACAGCATCACTAATATCAGAGAAGAAATTATAGAGCAAGCAGATAATTACCGCTTTAAAAAGCATAATAAATCCGCTTGGATCTCTTCACTTGTAGCGGCTGTGTTGGTGTTTGCTATCGTATCAGGCATTATAATTCATAACGGTTTTTTTGTGCCAACTACTAAACCAATACAGACAAATAATATCACCGATACTGAGCCTGCAAAAAATATTAAAGAAACAGTAAGCTCAACTGAAGAAGATTTGCCTGAATACGCGATTGCTTGTCCGCAGTATCCGATTATGGCTCAGTATCCAAGCAACGGCTCGCAGATTGAGTATGATGTATGGTTTGAAGATGTGCAAAAGCAACGACGCAATCTGTACTTTACAGACGATTTAAACTACTTTTTTACACAAAGCACACAAGAGTTTTTATCAAGCAACGGAAATGAAAACTATGTATACTCACCTTTAAATGTGTATATGGCACTTGCCATGCTCGCTGAGATTACTGACGGCAACTCAAGACAGCAAATTTTAGATTTGCTTAATTGCGAGAATATTGCAACTTTGCGTAGGCAATCGTCAGATTTATGGAACGCAAACTACCGCGACGATGGTGCATCCTCGTGCGTGCTCGCAAGCTCGCTGTGGCTTAACGAAAACATAAACTACGTACAGGATACTATGGATATTCTGGCACAAAAATACTACGCTTCTTCTTATAGTGGCAAAATGGGAAGTAACGAGTTTAACGATGCTCTGCATCAATGGCTAAACGAGCAAACAGGAGACCTCTTAAAAGAGCAGGCAGGTGATATCAATTTTGACCCTAGAACTATCATAGCTCTTGCAACAACCGTTTTGTTTGAATCAAACTGGACTGATAAATTTGATGAAGAAAAGAATACAGAAGATGTTTTTCACTCACCAAACGGCGATGTTGACTGCACGTATATGAATCAGTCAAATTGTCAAAACCTTTATTACGGAGATGACTTCACCTCAATCTGTAAGTATATGGAGCTTGGCTCAATGTGGTTTATCCTGCCTGATGAAAATATATCTGCACAAGAGCTCCTTTACAACGAGCAGGTTATGGACTTTATCCTAAAAGGTGAGGAATGGGAAAATCAAAAGTCTCTTGAAGTAAATGAAACTATCCCTAAATTTGACGTTGTCTCGGATATTGATTTATCGCAGGGACTTAAAAATATGGGAATTACCGATGTGTTTGACTCTACTATTTCTGACTTTAGCCCTACCACAACAGACGTAGATGAAATAAGCGTTACAAAAGCCTCGCACAGTGCACGAGTAGTCATAGACGAAGAGGGCTGTGTTGCGACAGCATTTACTGTTATATTCGCCACAAGTGGCGCTAAACTAGCAGAAGAAGAAATCGACTTTATATTAAACAGACCGTTTATTTTTGTAATCAAAGGCGAAAGCGGACTACCGTTGTTTATCGGAATTGTAAACACTCCGTAATAATATATATAAAACACAGGCACCCTGCCAAAAGGCAGGGTGCTTTTGTTTACAAAATCGAAAACCTTCTTTTGTAATTTCCGTTTAATACGAGTTGTAAAAATTCATCCTTGTTGACAGCGCTGAAATATCCGCTTTTTTCAAACTCTTGCTTAAAATTTTCTTCGATATCTTTGAGAAAACATCTTAATATAAGTAATGTTGCAACCTCGTGCTTGCACGCACCTACACAGTAGCAATCACAAACAAGCTTACTTATCTCACCGTTTTTGTACTCAAACTCAACTGTATATGCTTTTGAGCCCTCGACAATCGCTTTGCCTGACGTACCATCGAGGCTTAAGTACTTCACTGCACCGTCATACGCATAATCTTTGCCACGCTCGAAAACATCAACGCTTGCGCCCATACCACCCAAATCGTCGAGCAAAAATGACTTGTCATCAACGCTATCAACAAATTCATCTTCATCTTTTACAGGCGGTATAAACCACGAAATCACTTTTTCAAATGGCAATGAGTTTTTATCAAACGACAAAAAATACATACTAGATGAAGCAAACTCACCCTTTATGTCGGTGTCTGCCTTTGCAATAACTCGTTTAAAATCGGATAACTTAACTTTAAAGCCATAGGAAATTTCCGTTACCCTGCCACGCTTTCCTTCAAGCTTTCCGTCGACAAAAACTATATCGCCTACCTCTAAATCAAATTTGTCGTTGTAGTAGGTGTACTCGCACCCGCAGTTTAAAAAGCGTACTTTTACAAGTGATTTTTTCGGTGGTACGGTTTTAATTACCTGCTTTTCTGCTCTGATTTTCTCGTTTTTTTCGTCTTTTACTGTGAATCCTATAATCATTTTTTGTACCTCCTTTTTTACTGTGTCTATATCATAGCAAATTTAAAGTACAATAAAACGGACTTTGCTCGCCGCTTTAGCAACGAGTTATTTAAAGTTTTATTATTAAATCAAAAAAATTTGTGAATTTTTCAAACAAATGTTTGATTTTTTGTCGAAATATGTTATAATATGTCACAGAGGTGATATTATGAAACCACTAAGCAAAAGCCAGCAAAAGGTTTATGACTATATACTTAACTGTAGCGAGCAGGGTCGCGTGCCGTCGGTACGCGAATTATGCGACGCAACAGGGTTTAAATCTACTTCCACCGTCCACCTGCATTTAAAAACGCTTGAAGAACGCGGACTGATTGAACGCGAAAGCGGACTAAACCGCTGTATCCGCATCAAAAACGACGAGCCTACCTCGAAAGTTCCGCTTTTAGGCCGTGTAACTGCGGGTGTGCCGATTCTCGCTGTCGAGGAAATTGAATCTTACATTCCTATTTCCCAGTCTGTCACCAGAGGACGCGAGATGTTTGCGCTCAGGGTTGTCGGCGATAGTATGATTAACGCGGGTATTTTAGACGGCGACGTTATCGTTGTTCACCGCACACCGACCGCTTTAAACGGAGATATTGTCGTCGCTATGGTTGAGGACGAGTGCACGGGTGAAGCATCAGCTACCGTCAAGCGTTTTTACAAGGAAAAAGGGCACATCAGACTCCAGCCTGAAAACGACGACTACGAGCCGATTATCGTAAACGAAGCTGTACTGCTCGGCAAGGTCGTTACCCTTATCCGCAATTTTGAATAATTTTTGCAAAATTTAAAGCCAACACAGAACCTCTGTGTTGGCTTTTTTACTGTCTTTTTTTAATCAGCGAATACCGTATTTTTCAATTACGTAGTCCATATCCTTGTCGCCACGACCTGAAAGGTTGACTAAAATCGAGCCTTTGCCCATTTTCTTTGCAAGCTTCATTGCGTAAGCAATCGCGTGTGCACTTTCAATAGCAGGAATGATACCCTCTAAACGAGAGAGCTCAAAGAATGCATTAATTGTATCGTCGTCGCCGATTACGTCGTAGTTAACTCTGCCGAGTTCGTGCAAGAATGCGTGCTCAGGACCGGAAGAAGGATAATCAAGACCTGATGCTACGGAGTAAACAGGAGCAGGCTCGCCGTTTTCGTCCTTGAGCATAATCGAGTTAAAGCCGTGCATAACGCCCTCTTCGCCATACTGCAGAGATGCCGCGTGGTCGCCAAGCTTTGTGCCACGACCGAGAGGCTCGATGCCGTAAATATCAACAGGGTCATTTAAAAAGCCTGCGAAAAAGCCTGCCGCGTTTGAGCCACCGCCAAGACAAGCAACGATAGCATCAGGAAGCTCGCCTGTCATTTTTGTGAACTGGTCACGTGCTTCGATACCAACAACACTCTGGAAATCTCTTACCATCATCGGGAATGGGTGAGGACCAACAACAGAGCCGATGCAGTAGATAGCATCTTCGTATTCCTTGCAATATGCATCAAAAGCCGCGTCGACAGCCTCTTTTAAAGTCTGCAAGCCGTGAGTAACCTCAACAACATTTGCGCCTAAAATCTTCATTCGTGCAACGTTAGGAGCCTGCTTTTTGATGTCGACAGCACCCATATAGATATCGCACTCAAGACCAAAGTAAGCCGCCGCAGTAGCAAGCGCAACGCCGTGCTGACCGGCGCCTGTTTCAGCGATAACCTTCTTTTTGCCCATATATTTTGCAAGTAAAGCCTCGCCCATACAGTGGTTTAATTTATGCGCGCCTGTGTGGTTTAAGTCCTCACGCTTAGCATAAATCTGCACGTTGCCGAGCTTGTTTGACAAACGCTCGAGATGAGAAATCGGAGTAGGACGACCCTGAAACTCTCTTCTGATGCGTCTTAACTCGTCGATAAATTTACGGGATTTGCAGATAGTAAAGTACGCCTCGGTAATCTGCTCCATTGCCTTTTGAAGCTCAGGTGAAACGTAAGAACCGCCGTATTTTCCAAAATAGCCCTGCTCATTTGGATAATTTTTTAAATAAGTGTTGAAATCAATATTATTAAATACCATAATGTACCTCCGATATATCAGTTAAGTTTGATTTTACTTTTTTCAAAAACTCTGACAAGTATTATGCTAAGTATGATTCCCGCAACACCCTGCACAGCATTTGGTAGTATGTTTACTGCTGATGGCACAAAACCATACAGGAATCCTTCGAATACAAAATATCCGGCTACCATAAACACTTCTGCGACCACTGCCGCTATAATTTTTGACGGCAAATCTTTGAGATTTTTGCTTAACAGCTTAACGCCGAAATATGCAATAAGTGCCATAACACCCTTTATGATAAAGGTTGCAGGAGCATACAGCACATAGCCTGAAAAGATATCAGCAAGTGCTGAACCAATAGCAGCCGCTAAAAAGCCATAAGGCATTGGCAATAAAAAGCCACTGAGCAAGACAATGCCGTCGCCTAAATTTATATAACCTTTTAAAGGTGATGGTATGCGTATGAGCATAGTAGCTACACAAACAAGTGCGGCAAGTAAAGATGCCATAACTACTCTTTGGGTTGTGTTTTTCATTATGCGCCTCCAAAAAAATAACGTCCTTGCAGAGCATAAGCTCTGTCAAGGACGAATAAGTCATATCCGCGGTGCCACCTTGATTCACGAAAGTCGTGCGCCTTATAGGGTACTGACATACCCCGTGCAACTGACGTATGCACACACGTTGCAGAATACTCTGCGACAAAAAGTCGCATTTGACTGCACCCTCAGCGGTCCATTTGACAACCTGTATCTTACCGTAATTCCAGCACCTACGGCTCTCTGTAAAGTCATTTGCTGTCTTTATCTCCGCGTCAACGGTTTAAAAAGTATGGGTGTATTATAGCACTATGAATTATGGGTGTCAAGTAATTTGTCCCACTTAAGCGCCTTTACATAATTAGGTGATAAATAAACCATCTCCTTGACAACGCTTGATTTTAGATCTACACCTTCTTCTTCAATATGATCATACGAGTTTTGACCGTATTTCTTGACAAATATTCTAAATTCCCTTTGATAGCTAAATTTGTTATCTTTGGTGAAAATCAATTTATTAAATTGTTGCTTTTGATAATATCTAATTCTTTTTTCATAAGTATAATCTTCATAAGTAACCCTATCAAAATATACTTCATATCCTATTTTAGTCATATGTCGATAAAACATCTCTATAAAACTTTGTGCTTCGTAAACACTTATGTATGTATATTTATCAGTATACATATTGAGAAAATGATAAAAATTATCCTTATAATCATATTTATCGTTAAATATGATTTGATTATCAGAAAACTCAACAAATATCTTCGGTATTAAAGTAAAACAACTAATATATCCACATATAGACATTTCAAATTTCACTGTATCGATGACAATAGTCTGGTCACTATTCGATGGTTCTATAGCAAGTTGTATTGCTTCTTTAAAAGTTAAATTATCTTTTGATAATATCAACTTTCCCCAATCAACCTGTTTAATAATTCCACCCTCGAAATCACGCTGAAAATTATCTTCCAGATTATGATAATATTGTAAACACTTCATATAAACTTTATTGCCAGTGTTTAATTCCTCTCTGTGCTTTTCCTCTGAAAAGCATTTTAATAAGTAGTAGTTCTGTAAATTTGAAAAGTCCATATAAACGTAACTCTTTCTAACCTATTTCGTAAGTTCTTGATACATTTTCATTAGCTCTGCTACGCAGGTGCTTTCGGTCATAGTTTTTACATCAAAGCCATAGGCGCGCATAACGGCACGATCATTTTCCTGATGTGCTTTTCTAAGCTCCACAGGCATGGTCAGCTCGTCGTAAAGGTCAGCAAGCGAGCAATCAGGATAGAGTGCTCGAGCGTCTAGTATCGCCTGTGCAGTCTGCTCGATTTTTTGTTTTTGCTCGTCTGTCGGACTAGGCCAAGGAAAGTTGTTGTAGACTATTCTAGCTGAATAATTATATCTTGTTTCCAATCTACCACAAACTGTTCGCATCCAAGCCATATGAACATTTGAAATTAACACTCCAAAATCATACAAAGTGGCATCTGGTAATACCAAAAGGTGATTACTAGCTATAATTTCTTTTGACATATATCCCATTGGTATATATCTTCGTCTTTCTGATGAAGTTATAGGTATAGCTAAATAATTACTTTCAGGCTGTCTGATTTCAGCAAACAACATAGGTGTATTTGCAGCTGCAACCGTCTCTTTCCTGTTGCTATTCAATCTCCAAGTTCTTACATTTTCAACTTTTCGAGTTAGTATTCTACTGTTTCTAATAATTCTAGGGTCAGCATTTTTTAGCCATATACAATAACGTTTTTTGCCATTTATAAATTCTTCTGAACCTATAAAAAGTTTTAAATACACACTTAATTCAGGCTCTTTTTCGAGAATTTCCTTGTACTCCTGGGCGCTTATTGTATAGTTACCATCATCTAGAGCAAAGCTACCATATACTAATGACGAACAATTACTAATAGGTTTACTTCTATTCTCAATAAATATATCATCCATATCCAAAAGATATGGATGGATATTAGATACATTTTGCACTCTATTATCGCTGTAGAATAGTTTTCTCTCTATTTGCTTTGTTTTTGATGCACTAAAACCTATAATAACACAGTGAACATGTGCTTTATTATTAGCCTCACTGTCCCAACGAAAATTTTGATAAGCAAAGCTAATTTTTATAGTGAACTTTTCATAAAGTGTTTTCCAAAAAAGAGGTATATGTTCGCCTTGCACAATACTACTAGTAGCAACAAATGCAACACAAATGTCAGTTTCCTGTATAAATTCTATTGCTTTGCGGTACCAACCTGTAACATAATCTAAATTACCAACACCTTTTTGTTTTAAACCAAAAATGTTTTTCATGTCATCTTTTTGTGATTTAGATTGGTACTTTTTACCCACAAACGGTGGGTTACCCATAATGTAGTTGAGCTTGGTTTTATCTACAATTTCTTCCCAGTTTAAACGCAGGGCGTTGCCCTCGACAATGTACGCGTTAGACTTAAGCGGTAAAAAGTCGAGGTCTTTATGGATAATTTCTTCGGTTTCTTTCATCATCTGGGACTCTGCTATCCACAGCGCTGTTTTTGCAACAGTTACAGCAAAGTCGTTAATCTCGATACCGTAAAACTGGTCGATAGTCACCTTGATTGTATCGCCCATATCGAGTAGCATCTGGTCGCCCTCGATCGCTTTTATCGCTTCGTTTTCGAGTCGACGAAGAGATATATAAGTTTCTGTAAGGAAATTGCCTGATCCACACGCAGGGTCGAAAAAGGTGAGTTGTGACAGCTTGTCTATAAACGCATTTAGTTTATCGACTCTTGTTTTGGTCACCTTAATTGCTTTGATTTTTTCGAGCTCGCTTTTTAAATCGTCTAAGAAAAGAGGATCAATAACCTTGTGGATATTTTCGAGTGAGGTATAGTGCATACCACCCGAGCGTCTAGTTTCAGGGTTAAGTGTACTCTCGAACACCGCACCAAAAATAGTAGGCGAAATATCCGACCAGTCAAAATCAGCAGAAGCTTTATTGAGTAATATATCGCGAATGTTGTCGTTAAACTGCGGAATGATAATATCGTCATCTTTGAAAAGTCCGCCATTGACGTACGGGAATGACAGCAGTCTCTCATCTTCGTACTCATCGCGGTCCTCTAACTTTGTGTCGAGCATCTTAAACAGCTCGATTAATGCTTTACGCATATCTTTGGCTGAAAAAGCGGAAAGATAATTGTAAAATTTATTGTGACCGCCAAACACCCCTGCGTCCTCTGCATACAAGCAGAATACAAGACGAACACAAAGCATATTTAAACTCTTTAGAGTTTCTTCGTCTTCTTTGTTGTGATACTGCTTTAAAATCTCGTCGTAGAGTATACCAACAAGGCGACCTGCTTTGATAGAAACTTCCATTTCACGTTTGATATTTTCGTCGCCTGTATCCACTAAAAACATAAGACGGTAGTATTCTTTAGGTAAGTCTTTAAGCAAAATCTGTTCAGGTTCGCTGTTTACCTTTTCCATATCGTAAACGAGAAATTCTTCGAAATTGCAGGTTACTATCCAGCGTGGTCGCTGAGAATATGGTAAAGCTGCAGAATAACGCTGTGCCTGCTGAAACGGGGTGAGTAGCGAGCCGTCCGACTGACGTATAGGCTTTCTTAAATCTTTGCCTTTACCTTTTTGCTCTATAAGCACGTGGGTTGACGGAATGTAGCCGTCGATAAAGCTTTGGTGATCAAGACGCACCTGCTCCTCAAACACTATAAACTGTTCAGGGGAAGTAACGCCTAAAACGTCTCTAAGCAATGATATCCAAAACGGCTGGGACTGACCCTTCTCGTAGCCTCTGTCTTTCCAGTATTGTGAAAACTCTTTCGCTTTAATTCTATGCTCGTTATCTGTCATAGCCATACTCCTAAAATATATTGATTATATTATAAACTTGCTTTAAAAATATTGCAATATATATTGAAAAACGCACGTGGGGTGCACGTGCGTTCTCCAAAAAAACAAAGCAAAAATGAAAGGAATAAAAACAAAAATGAAAATTAAAACACTAAACATTTATAAGGCGGGCTGTACTAAAAATCGTCTTCGTCTTCAGATAGATGTTCATTGTCTTCCATCATACCCATAATGAACGAAAATTCCGCCGACTCTTCAAGCGCGTCAAGCTCGCCGTTGTTATCAAAATCAAAAAATCCGTCGAAATTGTCAAACATCATTTGCACGCCCTTTCTTTATCGTAACTATATGTTACCACGTCTAGTGTCCAATAAAACGGACTTTGCTTGCTGTGTTTACGGCGTTTTTATAAATTTTCAATGTTTTTCAGAGCGTTTATCAATATCGTTTTTTATGCGCTCGAAAGTCACACCGTATTTAAGCGCAATGTCCTTTGCGTAGCTCATACCCTGTGGCTGAGCTATAAAAACCTTAAACGAACGCTTGCCGTTTTCGACACCTGTTACCATACTTTCGACAACCGAGTAGCCGTCTACAGACGAATTAACCTCGTCTAAATTGCGTGCAAGCTCGTGCATATGGGTATTGAACACCGAACGTACACCTAAATATCTCATAGATTTGACTACGTCCTTTGCAATATACAAGCCCTCTGAAACATTAGTAGTAGCTAAACTCTCGTTGAGCAGAATTAGACTGTGCTTTGTTGCAACGTTGAAAATCTCTGACAGGCGCTTGCTCTCTTCGCCGAGTCTGCCTAAATCCACGGTGTCATTTTCGTCAGCAGGAAAATGCGTGAATATATTGTCGGCAGGCGAAAACTCCATTTGAGATGCAGGAACATATATGCCGTTTTGTGCAAGTAAAAAAGCTAGTCCGAGTGCCTGTGTAATTGTCGTCTTACCGCCACGGTTTGGTCCTGTAAGAATGTATATGCGGGCATTATCGCTAAAACAAAAATCGTTTGTAACAATCTCTTTTGCGCTGTTTTCATCTGCATTTATACCGAGTTTGATATTATACAGCTCTTTTATGTCACAGGTGCGCTCTTCTTTGCTTATTACTTTTGCTTTACAAAGTGGCATACCTTTTGCCTTTAACTTGTCACACAGTTGTGCAAAACGAATGTAGAAAATAATCTCGGGCATAAGCTCAACAAACGAGTACCCGCTTACATTCGTATATTTGCTTAAAATCGATTTAATATTATTGACTGTACGCTTTAAAATATCGGTAACTACATTAGCGAGTGCGTTTGACAACGGGTCTGCCCCTGTAAGCGAAGAATTTTGAATCTGGTTTAAATCCTGCTGTGCGCCTGTGACGGTCTTGCCGATGCCAAACGATGCGGTAGTAGGATTAGATGGATGATAAGAGGTAAATCCCGAAACGTCGGTGCCCGAGTTTATCTCGCTTTGATTGCTTGTAAAATTCAAAAATCGTTTAAGCAATCCGCTATCGGTAAAAGGTTTATCGTTCAATGAAATGACTCCGACAGTTTTCGGCTTTAGCATATTATCAAAATTTACACCCAGTGTGATGCTCTTTAAGTTTCGTGCTTTAGCAAGCGTTTCGTTAATATCCTCTTTTAAAACAGGAAATCCGCTTGAGTTATATATTTCTTGCACATTTTCTTTTAGTCTTAGTAAACCTTCTGACTTTATATCGAGTTGCTCTAAGGTGTTTTTGATGCTCGTGATGCAATCGACATATCCGTCAAGCTCGCGCAGACGGTTGACAAGTTGCCAGATGGACGACGACTCCGTGTCCTTTTGAAAACGCTCAATCTCTCTTAAATCTTTGAGCTTTTCAAGAAGTGCCGTAAGGTCGCTGCGAAGCCTTGGAAAATTCAAAAAATCTTCGAAAACATCGCACCTGTATCGGATAGTTTCTTCGTCGTCAGTAACCTTTACAAGCAACTGCTTAATGCTGTTTAGTTCATACGCATCGTCAGTAAGTGCCGCGCATAAAAAATCGATAGACAGGTCGTTTATCGCTTCCTTATTTAGATTGTTGCAGACGACGTCTTTTCCCTGAGGAAAAAGCAGGCTGAATTTTTTAAGCTTCATATAATCACGCTTTCGTTGTTTTATGAATATATTTTAGCACATCAGATAAGGCAATACAATTATAAATTGGGTCGCTAACTACGGACTTAGTCTTGATTTTGCGAGGTTTTCGGTGCACATCGCTTAACACAAAACAAAAAGCACTAAGCCCATAAGAGCTTAGTGCTTTTGTTTTTGTTAGGATAAAATCCAAAAAATGAGGGGTACAATGTTAGGCTTTCGCCTACATTGAGGAGGGTAGAACAATACAAAATCAAGTTGCGGTCCTTAACTTTGTACAACTATATTATAACGCGTTAATTTTAAAATATGTGAATTACCTGTGAACTGAAATTGAACTTTTTTCATATATTTTGTGAATGTTATAAAAGATGCTGTCGCATTAGCGTATTAAATAAAAACTCCCGTCACAAATATCTCTATACCTATAAGCAAAAGTATAACACCGCCGAAAATTGACGCCTTGCTCGAAATCTTGGTGCCGAATTTTCTGCCGATGAGCAGTCCGCTTATACAAATTATAAAGGTAACCAATGCAATAATCAGCGCACATACAAGTGCGTGCAGAAAATCATAGTCTGATATAGTAAAGCCGACCGACAGCGCATCAATCGAGGTCGCAATCCCTTGCAAAAGCAGTGCGGCAAAGCCTACCTTCTGCGCTGTTTCTTCTTCGTCCTTGTGTTTAAGCGCTCCATATATCATTGAAATACCGATATAAGAGAGTAAAAGCAAGGCTATCCAAGGGATAAATTTTTCAAATGCTTTAAACTGCTCGACGACGGTATGCACACATACCCAGCCGATAAGCGGCATAGCCGCTTGAAAAAATGCAAAAACAAACGCAATCAGACACATTTTTTTACGTCGCATTTTAGGCTCGTTCAGTCCGTTTGCAAGCGATACGGAAAACGCATCCATCGCAAGCCCTACACCGAGCAAAACACTATTAAAAAAGAACATAAAATTATAGCTCATTAAAATTCCACCTTGTTTTGTTCTCACTATATTAGCACATTTTTTGTGTTAAGTAAATCATAATAACATAAAAAACAGGCTACAAAATGTAGCCTGCAAATTTATACTAAAGTCATTATAAACTGGCACAACGGACAAAGGAGTATCGGCATAAAAATAGCCGGAACATAGTTCATCACCTTTAGCTTTGTAATGCCAATCATATTAAACGCCAAGCCGATAATAATAATATAGCCGACACAGTTCATCGTATTTACTGTTATCATAAACGGCGACAGCTGCGCGGAAACGGCAAGCACATCAGCACTTTGGCTGAAGAGACTTGAGATAAGATACGAGCCAAACGACATAACGCCCTGATACACAAAAACAAAAAGTGCCGAAAACAAAACGCCAACACCCAGCGAGCTTGCAAAAATAATAGCCGCTACGAAGTCTAAAATACTTTTAATAAAAAGAGTTGTGTGGTCATTTGCAAGACCGCTCTGAAGCGAACCGACAATCGTCATAGCCCCAACGCAAAACAAAAGACTTGCTGACACAAAGCCCTGTGCTATGCTGACTTTACCATTCTCTTTTTCACCTTTGTTGTATTTATTTTCAAGCCATTTGCCTAAAGTATTAATACGTTTATCAAGGTCAACACCCTCGCCAATTACAGCGCCTATTACTACCGATGCTATAACAACAAGCGTATTGACTCCCTCTTGAAACACACCCGTAATACCGATAAAAAGCGTGCAAAGTCCAAGCCCTTTGAACACGGTATCGCTAAGTCTTTGCGGTATCGCTCTTTTAAATAAAAGTCCTATCGCGCCACCGATTAATACAGCAATAGTATTAACAACTGTGCCTAACATTCCAAACATAATTCATCCTGCCTTTTGGGTTGAAATGTGAAAATTTCTATTTATTTCACCTATAGTTTGCATTATACATCAAAGTAAAGCGTGTAGCAAGGTCGATTTTGTAATTTTTTTGTAATAATTATATTGAAGTTTTTGATATATTGTGTTATTATAAGGGTAATTATAATGTATAATTATGATTATTTTCTGATATTAACGTCAACTCGAAAGGAGTTTTTCGTATGTGCGGAATCTGCGGTTTTACCGGACAAATTGAACAGCGCGAAAATACAATACAAAAAATGACGGAGGTCATTACCCACAGAGGTCCTGACTCCAGCGGCTTTTTTGCTGACGACTACATCTCAATGGGCTTTAGACGTCTTAGCATCATCGACCTTGAGGAAGGCGACCAGCCGATTGAAAACGAGGATAAAAATCTTGTACTCACCTTCAACGGCGAAATCTACAACTACAAAGATTTAAGAAAAGAACTCGAGGGCTACGGTCATAAGTTTTCCACCTCTTCCGACAGCGAGGTGCTTTTGCACGCGTTTGAGCAGTGGGACGAGGAGATGTTCGAGCATTTAAGAGGTATGTTTGCTTTTGCAATCTATAACAAGGACACGAAAGCGGTTTTCCTTGCTCGTGACTTCTTCGGTATCAAGCCACTCCACTACACTATGATTGGTGACAACTTCTGCTACGCTTCGGAAATCAAGAGTATCTTAGAGCATCCTAACTTTATCAAGGAGTTCAACGAAAAAGCTCTTGACCATTACCTTTCATTCCAGTATTGTCCACAGCCTATGACATTCTTTAAAGGCGTTTACTGCTTATTGCCTGGTCATTTTATGTGGTTTAGAGACGGCGTAGTAGAAACACAGCGCTACTTCGAGGCAAAGTTTAAGCCGGACGACGATATGACCGAGGACGAAGCTGTCGACAAGATTGAAGCAGTTTTCGAAAACTCTGTCAACGCTCATAAAATCGCTGACGTTGAGGTTGGATGCTTCTTATCAAGTGGTGTTGACTCAAGCTATGTTTCAACCTACTTTAAAGACCAAAAGACATTTACTGTCGGCTTTGATTTTGGCGAAAGATACAACGAAATCAGCTGGGCTGAAAACCTTTCTAAAGAGCTCGGCGTTGAACACCATACAAAGCTTATATCAAGCGACGAATTCTGGGCGGCTGTGCCAAAGGTTCAGTACCATATGGACCAACCACTTGCTGACCCGTCTTGCATCGCACTTTACTTTGTAGCTAAGCTTGCTTCTGAATACGTTAAGGTTGTTCTCTCCGGCGAGGGTGCAGACGAGCTGTTCGGCGGGTACACCTGCTACAACGAGCCTCGTGTTTTCAACATTTATCAGAAGATAGTTCCTTACTGCATCCGTCGTGCTATCTGCGCTATTTGCAAGAAGCTTCCTGACATCAAGGGCAGAGACTATCTTATCCGCGCTACCCATCCGCTTGAAAAGCGTTTTATCGGTAACGCGTATATGTATGACCAGAAGCAAAAGAAAGCTATCTTAAAGAACCCTGCTCTTGCTACTGACCCTACACGCCTTGTACGCAGACAGTACACCCGCGCAAGACGCTACGACGATGTAACAAAGATGCAGTACCTCGACATCAATATGTGGATGGTAGGCGATATCCTCTTAAAGGCTGACCGTATGAGTATGGCTAACTCTTTAGAGCTTAGAGTTCCATTCCTTGATAAAGAGGTGTTCTCTGTTGCTTCTACTATTCCATCACGCTTAAGAGTAAACAAGCAAAACACCAAGTACGCTATGCGTCAGGCAGCGTTAAGACATCTGCCACAGGCAACTGCTGAAAAAGAAAAACTCGGCTTCCCTGTACCAACAAGAGTATGGCTAAGAGACGAGCATTACTATTCAGTTGTTCGTTCTATGTTTACATCTCCTACAGCAGAGAAATTCTTCAACACTAATGTGCTTATTGACTATCTCGATGAGCATTACCTTGAAAAAGAGGATAACTCACGTAAAATCTGGACTATCTACGTTTTCCTTGTATGGTATCAGATTTACTTCGGCGAAGTACCGGCACAAGCTCCTCACATCGAGCCTGCTCCTGCAGAAGACGCATTCGAAGATACAGATGCTCCTACATCAGACGACAAGACTCGCGTTTTCCGTCCTGTTGAAGAACCACAGGAAGAAGAAAGCTTTGTTGACAGCGAGGACGATGTTGAATTCGAAGAGATTTTCTCATCATCAAGTAAGACCGCAAAGCGTGTTAATATCCCTGCTGACGATGACGAACCTGTAAAAGAAGCTCAAGAGGCTGAAACTGTTACTGATGATGACGAGGATATGAAGATTGTTGACGATAATAAGGTTAAGCCTTCATTTAAACCAACTATCGAAAACCACGACGACTTCTTTGAAAACCTGAAAAATCAGCTTGCAGAAGATGACCTCGACGAGTAAATCAGCAAAGACAACTAGTAATCAAACTTTAAGCGCACCGATAATCGGTGCGCTTTTTATTTTGTAGATATGCTTAATAAATACCAAAGCATTTTAAAAACCTCTTTGTACTCGCAGTCAAATATCTCAGGCTCGAGCGGGTTTTCTCCTTTGCCGATTTCCAAGGTGAATGCAGGTCTGCCAAAGCAGTCGATAAACCAGTCTTTAAAGCCACCTCCGACAGCAATTCCTTGAGGAAAAGCAACCTTATACCCCGAAAGCCTTGCCATCGCCTTTGCAATAGCTAAGCTTTTAGGGTTTGTATTTTCTCCAAAATCGTAGTATATCTCGCGACCTTGCGTATGTAAGGCAACAGCACACTTAAAGTCGACTTTTCTACATAAAGTACAAAGCGCCTGCGTTTCTCTCTCACTTTCTGCAAACTCGCCGCCGTATCTCGTAGGCGCAGGAGATTTTATCCCCATTTGTATTTCACGCTCTTTTACCTCATTATAGCCCGCATCAAAATTATGGTTTATGTCAACGCCTCTGGCATTTGCCTGCCAGCTTTTATGATTTGCTTTAGCTCTCTTTAAACTCTGGTTTACCAGCGATTTATAGCATCCTGCGGTTTTTTCTCCGTAAATGCTGATTTGCACTCCGTCGGGGTTTACCATCGGAACAACAGTTAATCCGCATTTAAGTAACGCCCTTTTTATACGAATATTAGTGTCATATCTTAAGCAAACATCCTCTAAAAATTTATAGAGCATCTGAGAAGTTATGCGCTCCATACCATGAAAAGCTCCGCACATTAAAACTCCATTTTCATTTCCTACGGTATAAGCAGTAATATCTCTTTGGCACACTGTTTTTGCTAACACCTTTCGTTTTATAAAAGGGAACTTTTCAAGTAAGCTTTGCTCATACTCCAAACAAGCGTTTACATCAAATTCTCCACTATACAAATAAATACCCCCTGTTGCAAAGATGTGTTTTTTGATTTATAATCAATGTATATTATTTTCAGGAGTTATTATGCAGATATTTGATTCTATCAGAAAAACTGAATATAACACATCAGTTGCGCTCGGTTTTTTTGACGGAGTTCATAAAGGCCACGCAAAGGTTATAAATCAATGCGTTAATAACGCAAGCGATAACTGCAAGTCAGTGGTGCTGACTTTTAAAAACAGCCCGTCTGCTACCCTAGGCTTATCTCAAAAACCACTTTTGACTACAAATGAGCACAAGTTCGAGCTTTTTGAAAAGCTTAATATAGACATTGTCTTTTGCATTGATTTTGATGATATTAAAAATATGAGTGCAGAGGAATTTGTAAAAGAGGTGCTTTTTGAAAAGCTCAACGCAAAATTTGTTTGCACAGGCTTCAACTACCATTTTGGTAAAGGCGGTAATGCCACTGCTGACGATATGCTAAGGCTGTGCAAAGAGTGCGCTATAACCGCACAAAAATGCGAGCCTGTTATGTTTTTAAATGAGGCTATATCATCAACACGAATTCGAGATTGCATCATAAACGGCGAAATTGAAAACGCAAACGCTATGCTCTCTTATGATTTTACCTTATCAGGCGAAATTATAAGCGGAAATCATATTGGTACAACGCTAAACACTCCGACAATCAATCTTAGTTTAAACAGCGATATTGTCACTCCGCACTTTGGCGTATATGCGACTAAAGTGGTGCTTAATAATAAAACATATATAGGCGCTACAAACATTGGCGTACATCCGACGGTTGGCGGAGATACGCCTGTTTGCGAAACCCACCTGCTTGATTTTTCAGGCGGTGATTTGTACCACAAGCACGCTGATATTAAGCTTTTGAAATTCATTCGTAGCGAGCATAAATTTGACAGCACTGACGAGCTTATGCTTCAGATTAATAAAGATAAAGCTACTATACTTGAATACTTTGGAGAATAAAAAAAGCACAGGCAATGCCTGTGCTTTTTTGTCACTTTATATGCTCGTATGCGATTTCTTTTTTCATAAATTCTTTTATATCAAGGTTATTGCTGTTTGCTATCCACAGCTTCATATACTGCGACACAAAGGTAGAAAGCGGCAATGGCGTTATATTAAAACTTTCAAAGGCGCTGGTGCTTTCGTACTCCGCACCCAAGCCTGAAGTCATTATAAAAACAGGCACATTTTTGCTCTTTGCTTTTTCGCAAAATTTCTGTAAACAACCGTCTGCTGTGTTGATTGTACCAGAGTGGTACGGACGGATAAGCACCGCTTTTGCTTCGGTCAAATCGTATGCAAACGAGTCGCCCGGTAAACTTGAAATAACCATAACACCTGTTTCGTTAAAGAATTTGTATTTAGCGTTTTGCTTAGAACAGCTTGTTTGCACGTAACCTTCGTTAAGCGTTATTTTACCATCTTCATAAAAAGCAAACGCCTGATCGCCTATACTATATACCTCGTCTGTATTTTCAAGATGGGTATACATTCGGGTGCCATAGTGAATATTTGTTTTATCTTCTTTTTTGTTTTTGTATGCTACAAAAACTGAGTTGCCTTTTCTTGCTTTTATAAACTCAACTGCTGCTTCAAAATTTTTATGTCCATTGCTGTTTTTGTTATCAAGCGGAAAGTTTGCTGACACCAAAACAACTGGGATATCAATATTTGGAAAGCAGTAGGACAGCGCAGATGCACTATACTGCAAGGTATCTGTGCCGTGTGTAATAATAATACCCTGATAGCCTTTTTTAAGGTTATCACAGACACAATCTATAAGCTTATTTAACTCATCTGCTGTCAAATTTTCACTTAGTATGCTATACGGCGATACCGTTTCAAAGCTTATGTCGTCACTATGATTTTTTGAAAACTCTTTAATAAGAGCGTAGTTTTTTTCCGCATCCAAAGAGGTGAAGCTACCGCTTGTTGTACTGCCGATAGTTCCTCCGGTAATTACGACTAAAATTTTCATAAAATAACTACTCCTTGAAAGCTATATCAATATTTTGCTGATAAAATATATTATTATCCTATTTGCAAAAAATATCTATGCTTACATTTTATGATAACATCTTCTCCTTTTCAAGGTTTTGTTTAAGATAATGCAGGTATTTGCAATAAACTGTTGCAAAACATAGATATGTGTTATATAATATATTAGATTATTATGTGAAAGTGGGGGATTGTGTGACAGACATTACTGCTAATCAGGTTGACTCTATTAATGTTAATAACGCAAGCACCTCAAAGAAAATTACATTTGATCGCGGTACGATTGACGACGGTAAAAAGAATTATTTAATAATTAAACGTATTACAGATATTACTTTGGCTTTAATTTCGCTTATTCTTCTTTTGCCTGTGTATATCATTATTGCACTTGTTGTGTTTATCGAATGCCCTAAGGCAAGTCCTATTTTTGTGCAGGACAGAGTCGGAAAAGACGGTAGAACTTTTAAATTCTTCAAGTTCCGTTCCATGATTCCGGACGCTGAAAAAAAGCTTGATGAATTGCTACATAGAAATGAGATGGATGGTCACGCGTTTAAAATTAAAGATGACCCGCGTATTACAAAAGTCGGTAAATTTTTACGCAAAACAAGTCTTGATGAGCTTCCACAGCTAATCAATGTTTTAATCGGCGATATGAGTATTGTCGGACCTCGTCCTCCGCTCCCTCGCGAAGTTAAAAAATATAACGAGTACGAGCTCCAGCGACTTTATGTTACCCCAGGACTTACCTGCTATTGGCAGACCACTCTTAACCGCAACGATATGACATTTGACGAATGGCTACAAATGGACCTTGAATACATCGAAGACCGTTCTTTAAAAACCGATTTGAATATTATTTTAGCAACCTTTATTGCTGTATTTAGAATGAACGGTATATAACATAAAAACAAACCCCCTGCTGATAATCAGCAGGGGGTTATTTTTATTATTTTTCAACATAGAACAGTTTAAGAATTAACTCGTCAAGAGCTTTTTCATCAACATAAAATTCCATATAATTTTCTGTCAGAACGTTTTCACCTTTAGGTGTGACTATCTCTCTAAGCTCATAGTCTGCGTAACGATTGAGCATCGAGCTTAATGAGTTAACTGAACAATCAGAAACTATGTATGGGGCTACATCGTCGTAAGTTTCAAGTACGAAGGTATCGTCCTCTCTGACTTTTGCACTAAATGCTTTGACGAAGTTTTCCATATATTCTTTATGTCTATCCATACGAGAAATGTTCATCTGGTTTCCGACATCCTTACGTGTGTGCACATAAGCCAACGCTTGTTCACCGTTTAAGGTAACCTCACCCATAGGGATAGTGCTGTCAACTTGTGAGAAGTCGTCAACTACATTAACGGTAACTCCGCCGACAGCGTCGTTAAGTATCGCTATGGCATCCATATTCATCGACAGATAGTAGTCAACCGTAACGCCTGATAAAAAGTCCGATACAGTGCGGACTGTCAATTCACAGCTATCCTCAAGACCTGTGCCATAGGTATGAGCAAGTGCAAGCTGTCCGAAAATCGTGCCGGCAGGCTTTGCGCCAATACCGAGCACATAGATATCCATCATCGTATCTCGGTTGAGCACAAGCACGCTGTATGACTCTTCAAGCTCGTCAAAAACTGCAAGCGCAACCATATCTGATTCACCGGTGTTGGTGTAAGACTCAGATGCTTTCACCTCACCGCGCTCATCAATACCCATCAGCATAAACACCGTAATGTCCTGACGAGGGAAATACTCAACCCCATCAATAGTGACTGTTTTCTTAGACGACGCACTTTCACCGTTTTTTAATGTCGGGTTTATCGCCACGTCTAAAAGCTTAACCGCACTAAACAGCACTACAACCGTGAGAATGATTATCAGCACAGTTATGAGAATATTTCTTTTTTTGCTTTTCTTAGCCATATATTAACCGTTAACTTTACGACGGTAAATAACAAGTGCAACAATAGCACCAAGTGCTAAAACAAGAATTGTGCTATACATAATGATACCTGATGCATCACTTGTTGTAGGAGAAACTGTGCTCATATTAACACCACTACCCGGTACTAAGAAAGCAACCGGACAAATCTGGTCAAACTTAACAGTAACTGTACCGTCGCCGTTGTTGATACAATCAACTACAGGCACCCATTTGCCATCAACATAAACCATAGCTGTGATGAAAGTACCGCTTGCGATGCCAAGGTCGAATGTAAGGTCAAGGATAGAACCGCCTTTTAAGTGCTCTTTTATGTCGTCACAGTAGTCAGTGATATCAAAGAGATCCTTTACAACGAGGTCATTAGCAGTCTTGTTCTCATCCCATTTTTCTTTTACGATGTCATCTAAATCAGGACAAACATCAGAAAGATCTACACCAGGTTTGTTGAGCTCTTCATAAACTTTGAGAAGTTCTTCTCTAGCGTCATCAGGAATATCTTTGTCGTCTTTAGCCTCTGCGATAGAAGTAATAATAAGGCACTCAAGATACTCTGTTGAGAGTTTTTCACCATTAGGACCTGTAATAAAGCCGACAACCTCTTTGCCGTCAACAATATCAATAACTACAAGCTCAGGTGCGCCTTTGTTTGTGATGCTTTCTACAAATTCAGCAGCTGATGCTGAAACTGTAATTGTAAGCATTAATATAATTGCAAGTGCAAGTGTGAGTAGTCTTTTCATTTAAACCATCTCCAATTTGTTTATATTAAATAGTGTACTATTTTAACCTAAGTTAATTTGTCAAAGAAAAGTCGATAATTAATTAACGATTTTAAATTGACTTATTGCTTTCTTCATTCACCTTTTGGTGCGCCTTAGCGTACACAGATTCGTACGGCTTAGAGTACTTTGAATATTTACTGTACTTTGAATAGTAGCCCTTACCGTAGCGCGAATACTTACCGCCTATTTCACCAACACAGTTCATAACAACACCGATGATGCGTGTTTCAATAAACTCAAACTGTGATATAGCGCTTGACAGAGCAATCGTGTTACAGAAATCTTGTCTTACAACAAGCAAGATTCCATCAACGAATCTGGCAGCAACCATAGCGTCGCTGACCTCACCAACCGGTGGTAAGTCAATAATGATATAGTCATAAGCTTCTCTAAGCTTTGAAAGAACCTTTTCCATCTTTTTAGAGCTTAAAAGCTCGATTGGGTTAGGTGGGTTGTCACCCGATGCAATAACATCAAAAGAACAATCCTCATCCAGTGAGCACTTTTGAACTATCATATATATATCAGACTGCCCTGTAAGGTAGTTAGATAAACCCGGCACTTTGCTTATAGGAAGCTTTGATGCAAGGGAAGGTCGACGCATATCGCAGTCGATTAATAAAACTCTCTTGTCAAGCTGTGCAAGTGAATACGCAAGATTAACTGAAGACAAGCTCTTTCCTTCTCCTGCAAGTGCGGAGGAAATACCAATAATAGGACAATTAATCTCATCAACAAATGAGAACTGCAGCTTTGTACGAAGCAGCTTGTAGGCTTCACTTGCCATAAAGCTGATATTCTTTCCGACAATGTTTGTTTTCTTTGTATTTGCTATATGTCTTGAATGCTTCTTTTGACCGTAGCCGTAGTAATCGCCACTATACTGATTAGGATTTAACATATCAGGTACTGACGCGAGTATCGGATGCTCACAGCACTGCTCTATATCATCACTTGAGCGAATAGTAACATCAAACAATTCTCTTAACGCTACGATTAAAGTCATAACTATAAAGCCGAGTAGAAAGCCGATAACTGCATTAGTAGGATAGCTAGGTGAACTTGGCTTTGAAGGAACTACCGCATAGTCAACTATGTTAGCAGATGTGCCCTCAACAACTTTAGAAATTCGTTTAGGTAATATATATGCAATAGAGTTTGCAAGTAGCTCTGACTGATTCGGATCATCGCTTGTAACAGTTACCTCAAAAATTTCTGTAGCATTAACAGCCTGTGCAGAAATCATTTTTCTAAGCTGTGAGTAGCTTAAATCTACCGATGCGTAATCTATAACATCATTCAAGCAAGCTCTTGAATCTAAAATTACGATGTAAGTATCAACCAAGCTTTTCTGTGCCTGAATGTCGCCCTGTGAAATACTAAACGATGTGTCGCCAACAGACAAAGAGTTGTTATTGACATAAAACATCGCAGAAGCCTCATACTCCGGTGTAACTAAGAAAAATGTACCTGTCACAACCACTACTGCACAAAGAACCGCAGTAACAAGAATGAGCCAGATTTTTTTCCATATAGCACGCCATATACGACCAAAATCTATTTCAACTACGTCGTTAACATTATTGGTTTTTTTATTAACCTTATCTTGCATAAAATCTCCTCATTTGTGACTTACAATTAAGAAAATAAAAATTTGCTGGTTTTATCGTAAAAAATAGGCATAAAAACCGATACTAAACCATTTTAATAACCCATACTAATGTAACATACAAAAAGCGTATAGTCAATATTTTTATGCGATTTTATAGCTCAAAGGAAGATTTTTCAGACAAAATTTCTTCAAATGCGTCAATAACCATTTTTTTGTGCTGTTCAAAGTTGTTTTCATTCTCCGTATCGTTGATGCAAACGACCTTTCCCTTTTGCTTCTTTATGTATTTTACAGCCTCGTCGCTATAGTCAAGCGTGTCTGTATGAAACAACTTTCCTATAGGCTTTTTAGGGAAAAATTCGCCACACATCAATCTCCAATATCGCACACACCATATGGTGATATCGTCTTTTGTGCGCACTTTATTCAAGCAGGTGTTGTGTATTTGCTCATACTCCTCGTCCCATAAAGTCTGAAAAACCGATTTTTTGTAGGAGTTTTGAATATGGTAGTCACATATACCGTAAACAAACGGCTGTCTGCCAAACCAGAGGTTTTTAAGAATTCCGTCGACAGACTGTGCTTTCAGCCATTTTTTGCGGTGTTTTTTCAGCGTGTCCTTCATCGAAAAATGTCGGTTTATCAAATAGTAATTATTAAACATCATATAGGAGAAAAAGCCTTTTGGCACCATTGGATAAAGAGTTGCACAATCGCACGGCAAATCTTCTTTGAAAAAGTCTTCCTCTTTTACATTATTAATAAGGAACACGTCGTCATTAAAATAAACAAAGTTTTCTGACAGACCTTCTATCCTGTGCAAATTCCACTCAATCGGGTTTGCACTAAAGGTCGGCAAATATTCTTTTGGTATAAAATCTTCGTGTTTTACCCACTTAAGCTTAGGGTGCTCCATATTAAGCCACTGCGGTTTCTGTCCGTCAGTAACAAAGTAAATATTTCGTACCCACGGAGCAAATTTTTCAACGCCACGAAACCAATATCTGAGAGTCTCCCAATCTCTGTAGCGAGCTTCTTCGTTGCCTTCACTCACATCGCAACCAGTATAACGATTTTTCTTTTCTCTCCATACAGGGTCTTTATCGTCAACCCATGGAACAATAAAATCAATTTCAAATTTATTTCCCATTTTTACCGCTCCCAGTCTACTATATTTGAGTTTTTAACTATCCTTTTATGGCATCCAAAAGATATTTAGGATTCAAGCCCTTAAGCATCAGCTTGTTGTTTTCTCTGAGCGGCTTTACAATAAAGCCTAAAATAAAGTTTGTGAAAATCTGTGTAAACAGAGAAGCTGCAGCAGCACCTACTGCACCCATTACAGGAATCAAAAGTGCGTTTATAGCAACATTCATCAACGCTCCTGCTAGGTTTATCTTCCATAATATACTTTGCTTTCCTTCCGCGAGAATCCAGATATTTCTGACAGGTCCCATATATGAAAAGATGATATACCAAGCTAGCACCTGTAGTACAGGAACGGTTGGCATAAACTCTGCACCATACATAATATATACCATCAGCTTTGCAAATATAGAAAAACCTATGCCCTGTGCTAATCCCATATAGATAGTCACGCAATATAGACGAGAGAGATTTTTTTCATAGTCAGCAGAGCCTGTTTGCTTGCCTGCTAAAATAACCGGACGCATAGAATCAACAATAGCAATAAATACAAATTGAAGAATAGTTGCGCACGTAATTGCTGCGGTATAAAAGCCGTTTTCAGCATCGCCTGATATCAGCTTTAGCATAATATGGTCAGTATTCTGAAACAGGGTCATCATCATAGATGCCATAATATAGTACTTACTGCGGCTAAACAGAGTTTTTACTAAACCAAGTGAAAACTCAAGCTTCTGTGTCGATATTTTATTGTAAATAATCAGTAGTGCTATGCCGATAATCCCGTAGTCAACAGAGTTGACAACAGCAAACCAAAAAACATTTTTTGATGTCACCAGTAAGAAAATGCGATACAGCGATACTGCCATATATGCACACAGCATTACGATAGAAGGAAATTTTGATTTAAGCTTGTACTGAAACCAACACTGTAAAAGTTCAAATGCTCTGAATATAAGCGATATGCTGAAAAGCAAGCATACGATAATAGTTTGAGTCTCTCCTGCATTTGCAACAGATACAAAAACCCCAACCATACCAATACAGAAAACGCTGGATACCAAATCCATCACGAGTGCCGTGCCCATAATCTTGCCCTCTTCGTGTGGCTTCTCGGTAAACTCCTGTACCAAAGTAGACTGCAGACCAAGCTGCATAATAGGTAGTACAAACGCTACTATCGACGATGCATAATTAATAAGTCCATAGTTTTCAGGACCCAAATAACGTGCACAAAGCATACCAATCACCAACTGTAATAGTGATTGGATAACTTTACAAATAATTATCCACTTTGCATTGTTAATTACTTTGCTTTTTATGCCCATTTTGTCCTCTGAAAATTACTAAAAGTCTTTTTATTTATAACATTCCTCTAAGAAAGCCTCAAAGCTTTCAAACATCGGTTTATGAGTTTGCATGTATTCTAAAGTTTCTAAAAAATTGTTGTTTGTTTCCATCTGTGCTTTAAACTGAGGTATTGCTAAAGCCTCGTCTGCTGTGCAAAACAGCATAAAATATTCTAAAAACACCTCAACAGGTGGGTTTTTTGAAAATCTTTTTTTATATTGTAACGCTAAAGTCTTTGCTTCTTCTAGCTGCTTATTTTCTCTTTTAGTGTAAAATTCATCTATAGTCATTATCTTTTTAGCAGGTGAGCCGGCATATACGCTATTTGACTCACAGTCGTGTGTTACGACACTTCCTGCACCGATAATTACATTGTCACCTATTGTGACTCCTCTGGTAATAATTGCATTCATTCCGACAAATACGTTGTTTCCAATTATAACAGGGCTCTGTGCCCCTAAAATTTTGCCACCTTTGTGTGGCAATTTTTTAAGTACTGACCATGAATAGTCATGGGTAAGTATGATAACGCCGTGCGCAAAACGCGCATTGTTTCCAATACAAATAAGCCAAGGTGCTGACAAATCTACCAGTGTATGAGACGGAGAATAAAAACGAGCGTTTTCTCCGATTTCTACTCCTTGCTTTCTCAGATAAGCAACAAATTTTTCAGAACTTGCTTTTTCTCTGAGCAAAATGTTATGTATAAATTTCTTTATCATTTCATCACCTGTAACTTTAAATAAAAACGATTACTGAGTCTCCCCAAAAGGGGAGACTCAGTTAATTTACTTTTAGCCGATAATCTGGCCAAGTTCGTTGAATGTGTATTCTTTTTCGATCATAAGATCATTTGTGTTCCATACATAGTAAGTTTTGTTTGTAACAAGCTTACCGTTTGCATTTACGAAGTAGAAGTGACCGTCAATCTTGACTAAGCCTAACTCCTTGCCCTTACCATTGATGTAATAGTAACGTCCATCTTCTTTCTCAACGAAACCATTGAGCATCTTACCGTCTGCGCCAAACTCATAGTTTGAACATGGGAGATCACACTGTGTAGCCCAAGCATACTGTACGCCTGTTACGCAGTTACCCTTTGTACTTACAAAGTAGTAATCGTCACCAATCTTCTTCAGACCCGGCTCACCACCTGCTGGCTTACCTTTTTCGTAGTAATAAAGAACGCCGTCTTTTTCTACAAATCCGTTAAGCATCTTACCATCTTCGCCAAATACATAATTTGAACATGGAAGGTCACAGTTTGTTGCCCATGCGTACTGTTCACCTGTTACGCACTTACCTGTTGAGCCTACGAAGTAGTAGTCATCACCAAGTTTTGTCAAACCTGCGTGATTGCCACCAAGCTGACCGTTAACATAGAAATACAACTCGCCATCTTTTTCAACTAAGCCCTGGAGCATCTTACCGTCTGCGCCAAATTCATATTCAGCACAAGGGAGATCACAGTTTGTTGCCCATGCGTAGTACTTACCTGTTACGCACTTACCGGAACCGTTTACAAAGTAGTAGTCATCGCCAATCTTGTTAAGACCTGAGTGTTCGTATTCAATCTTACCGTTTACATAGTAGTACAGACCATCTTCTTTTTCTACGATTCCCTGGAGCATCTTACCATCTTCGCCAAATTCATAATTTGAACATGGGAGATCACAGTTTGTTGCCCATGCATAGTAACTACCAGTTACGCACTTACCGGAGCCGTTTACAAAGTAGTAATCGTCGCCGATCTTGTTAAGACCTGAGTATTCGTATCTGATCTTACCGTTTACATAGTAGTAAATTCCGTCTTCCTTCTGCACAAGGCCCTGAAGCATCTTGCCATCTTCGCCAAATTCATAGTTTGAACATGGGAGATCGCAGTTTGTTGCCCATGCATAGTAAGGACCTGTTACGCACTTACCGGAACCATTTACGAAGTAGTAGTCATCGCCTACTTTATTAAGACCTGAATTTTCGTATCTGATCTTACCATTTACGTAGAAGTAACGTCCGTCTTCTTTTTCTACAACGCCCTGGAGCATCTTGCCATCTTCGCCAAATTCATAGTTTGAACATGGGAGATCACAGTTTGTTGCCCATGCGTAGTAAGGACCTGTTACGCACTTACCGGAGCCGTTTACGAAGTAGTAGTCGTCACCAATCTTGTTAAGACCTGAGTTTTCGTACTCAATCTTACCATTTACATAATAGTAACGTCCGTCTTCTTTTTCTACTATACCATTGAGCATCTTACCATCTGCGCCAAATTCATAGTTTGAACATGGGAGATCGCAGTTTGTTGCCCATGCGTATTTTACGCCGTTCTTATAAACGCCGCCGTCATAATTAAAGAAGTAATAATCATCACCATACTTAGCTAAGCCTGGTAAATGCATACCATCTTTTATGTTATACAGCAGTCCGTCTTTTTCAAGTAAGCCGTCAGGCACAAAACCTCTGTCCTTACCATCTTCGCCAAAGTCATGCCATTCTCTGATAGAACGGTTTTCCATATTAGCGACCTCAGAAACGCCCTTTACAACGTAACCATTTCTGAAGTAGTACCAGTCACCGTCAATTTCCTGCCAACGTGACTCATAATAACCAGGACCATAGTAGTAACGAGTACCCTCTAAGTTTTCAATCCATTTTCCGCCAAGCACTTTGCCCTTTGTATCAAAGTCGAAGTAAATACCTTCTACTCTCTGACGTCCGGAAACAGCTGCTTTTGTAGATGTGCTGAAGTAATGCCAGTTGCCATCAACCATCTGCCAACCTGATTCCATAACGCCGTTCTTTGTATAGTGGTATGTACCTTCTTTTGAATCGAAGAAGAGACCCGTGTACTTTGTTTTACCGATGTTTATACCTTTATCGCCAAAATCATAGTAATAACCTTCAGCTTCTCTTATACCATAGAGTTTTGTTCCCTCAATGTAATAAGCAAAACCGCCGTCTTCGTTATACCAGCCGTTCTTAAGTGCATTTACAAGTGTAAATCTATCTTCAAACTCTTTATAAACTGCACCGAATGAAGCACCTTTTTCGTTCGGATCATCAGGATTAACAAATGGTAAGAGACCATAGATTTCCTGGTTTTCAGGTTTGCTAGCGAATGAATACAGCGCACTTGCTCTTAAGAAGATGTTATAGCTAATTTTACCTGTGCTAACAGCAGTTAATTTGTTCTTTGCATCCCACTTTGCGTCGTCCTTTGGAGTAATCTTGATGCCGGTTACAAGACAAAGTGGATTTGCTGTTGCAGGGTCAATAGCCTGTGTCTGGTCGTTCCATTTAAGGGTCATCTTAATTGTGTTTGTTTCTTCATCAAACTCAGTCTTCTGGAGTGTAAAGTACTCTGACATAATATCGAGGTCTGTTAAATCAACATCGAAGTTAGGGTCAACCTTAACCTCTGGAGTAACCTCTGTAAGAGTTGATATACGTTCTGCAAGCTGAAGCAGGAAGTCCCAAGCGGTAACGCCTTCGATATCTGCACCAGGGAGCATATATGTAAGGTCAGCAAGCTCTCCCGGAATTGGAATCTGAGTCATATCCATAGCAAATGTGTAAGATGTGACCATATCCTCGTTTGTATCTATTGCAAGATAAGTTGAATTATCATCAGTTGTAGAGTTAGATACAACCCTGTCCCAAGCAAGCATTCTGTCGCCGCCTGTAGCCTGTTCGAAGTCGAATGAATTTTCACCCTGTCTGAAGAGGTTAATAGTAGCTTCACCGAATATGCTTGGATCTGCATTAAGTGTTGCAGTAGCTCTTACAACCTTGATGCCTGAGCTTTCGATACCTGTAAATGTAAATCCATCTATAGTACCAGCAGTTTCATTATCTAATGTGATAGTAACATCATTTTCGTTGATTGCTACCTTCTTGCCTTCATAAAGAGCAGCAACAGGAAGATTAACTGAACCGCCATAAACAGCGTCGATTGTAGATTTTGTGAAATATACACTTTCCGGAGTAACTACTGTCATAGTTTTTGAACCAACAACGATGTCGCCACTCATAAGGTAAATTTCAACTTCACCGTTTCTAAGACCGGTAAACACGCCGTCCTCAGTTATGCTACCCCATCTCTCATCAGAAACTGACCATGTGAGGTTTTCAGGAAGCTGTGCTACATTACCTGTTGCACTGATACCTACAGGAGTAACCTTAACTTCTGTCCCGATTGTTGAGTAGTTGTAATCTGTATCAAGTCTAGCATGATCAAATTTAGTTGACGAAGGAGCAGTGGAAACCATCATAAGAGATGTACTTACTGAACGAGCAGCACCGTCTGATGGACTGTTTACAACACTTAATTCTTCGTCGCCTTCCTGTTTAGCAACATAAGTTGTAGAACCGCCACCGTCAAGGTTTACAGCGTGTATGCAACCAGCTTCACGCATAATCTGTGCGATTTCTTCCATACTACCGCCGCATGAGAATGGTTCCTGTCTGCCGTCAAGACACATAAGTACTACCTTACCTGTCTTTGTGATACCAACCGCAGTTCTTGGAGCACGGTCAGTGTAGTAAGAGTCGGTTCTTGTAACGCAGATTTCGCCGTCTTTAATAAGTGTTGTACCAAAGCCGCCGATACCTTCCTGAACCTGATCTTTGTATGTGTTCCATTCATCCTTTGTACCGATAATAGCTGTGCCGTCTTTGAGAATAGCAAAGAAGCCACCCTTATCAACCGGATGATATTCTACACCCTTCATTACAAGCAAACCACCAGGCTCACCTGTTCCCATATTATAACCGTCACCGTTAGTACTTACGATTACATTATAGTTTTCGATGTAGTCAGGGGATTCTGGATCACCGTATTTAAGCTGTGCAGCATTTGCCTGATCCAAAACTCTCTGCATTGCCCAACCCTGTGCAGGGTCGTTGTTGTGATAGTTTGCATAGACATCAACATCGTCTCTTGTGATATCTGCTGTTGCAACATAATAAACTATCTGTTTACCATCAGATGTTGTAGCATAGTTGATTTCCTGTGTAATACCAGGAGCAAGAACTGATGTCTGTGTGCTGAAGTTTTCGTAATAAGGGTTATCTGTTACACCAACATAGTCACCTGCAAGCTTACAGATATAATCTGCAAATGTGTAGCAAGCAGTAAGTCTGAGTTCAGAAATATCGTCATTCTTGAACTCTCTTGTGCCCTCGAGTGTTGATATCATCTTATTACTTGTGTACGCATTATATACAGCAGTACGTACCTGTGAGCGTGTGTTTACGCCGTTGAGTCTGTTTTCTAAGAAGTAGCTTGCACGATCTTCTTCTGTAAGCTCTTCTGTAAAGTACTCAGCACAAATCTGAGCAAGCACGCCTGCGCTGTAATCAGAATCGTACAGAGTCTCCATTACGTAATATGCATCTAAGTCACCGTACAAGTCAGCTTCACTGAATGAACCCTCATTGTACAGATATGCTGTTGGTAAATAGTAATAGCCTGATGACTTGAAGAAATACTCGTTTGAATACTCAATACGCTCTTCCATAGTTGTGCTGTCGCCAAAACCAAAGAAGTCTGTAAGACTTACAAGGTCAACAAGGTCGCCGGCCCAACCAGCTACGTCAGCGTGGTTTTCAGAACCTGTATTGTGATATGTAATATCCATAGCGCCAAACATATGACCAAAGTCAACTGAATTGCCGTTAGGAATCTTGAATGATTTTATGTTCTTTAAGCCTGTGATTTCAAGAAGCTCTTCTCCGTTTGCTGAAAGCTCTGCGTTGAGCTCATTTTCCATATTCTTAACGAATTTAGCAAAGCCTTCGTCTTCGTAACCTGCCATGATACCCCAAGATGCGCTGTTGTATCTTTCAACACCTGTACGGATATATTTGATTACTAAGCCGGCAGGGTCTTTACCCGGATTTTGTCTTGCATACTCGCTTGCAAGCTCTTCTAAAAGTGCAAGGTTTTCTACAAACTCTTCATAAGAGTTAATCTCAGGCTCGCCAAGAGCCGGAATAACCTTAAATGTTGAGTAATCGCAGTTTTCGCAAGAATCGTAAGCTTCCCAACCGTTATCTGTATATGTAGGAGCCTTTGCCTCGTGATGAACGAGCACGTGATCTGCAATTGGAGTTTCCTGTTGAACAACAAGAACTTCGTGACAAACGCTACAGTACTTACCTTCTGTAAGACCTGTAGATGTGCAGGTAGCATCAAGTGCAGGCATAATAACTTCAGTATGTCCTAAAGCATCAACAGTTTCCTGTGCAACAAGTATCTGGCTACATACTAAGCAATGCTTACCTTCTGTTAAACCTGTATTTACACAGTCAGGTTCAACTGCTTCGTCGATAACTTCTGTATGACCAATAGCAGGAATGATTTCCTGTTTTACGAGTGTTTCGCCACAAGTTTCACAGTGTTTACCTTCTGTAAGACCTGTGTTCTCGCAATCAGGAGCAACTGCATTGTCAACAACTTCCTTATGACCTAACGCGTCTACAACTTCCTGTTTAACAAGTACTTCGCCACAAGTTTCACAATGCTTACCTTCTGTAAGACCTGTATTTACACAGTCAGGTTCAACTGCGTTGTCTACAACTTCCTTATGACCTAAAGCAGGAACGATTTCTTGTTTTACGAGTGTTTCGCCACAAGTTTCACAATGCTTACCTTCTGTAAGACCTGTATTTACACAGTCAGGAGCAACTGCTTCGTCAACAACTTCCTTGTGACCTAAAGCGTCTACAACTTCCTGTTTAACAAGTACTTCACCGCAAGTTTCACAGTGCTTACCTTCTGTAAGACCTGTATTTACACAGTCAGGTGCAACTGCTTCGTCAACAACTTCCTTGTGACCTAAAGCATCAACCTCGCTGTCAACATAAGTATCACCACAACGTGTACAAGTGTGTGTTGTGTATCCACCCTTTGTGCAAGTAGGTGGTGTTACTGTGCCTTTGTATTCGTGACCGAGAGCCGCTTCAAGTGTCTCACCACAAACTGTACATGTCTGTGCATGTGTACAGTCAGCATCTTCGCCGAGTGAGTGTCCCTTTGCAGGAATAACTTCAGCCTCTTTTATTACATCACCACAAAGAGTACAGTAAATTTTATCTGTAAGGCCGTCCTCAGTACAAGTAGCCTCATAACCTTCAACAACAGCAGTCTGATGCTCTAAAGCAGGCTGCTCATCATCAGTATATGAGTCATTACAACGTGTACAAGTATATGTTGTGTAACCCTTGCTATGACAAGTTGGAGCAGTTACAACAGCCTTGTAATTATGACCAAGTGCCGCTTTAAGTGTCTCACCACAAGTTGTACAAGTCTGCTCGTTCTCACAATCAGCCTCGTCGCCTGCAGTATGACCTAAAGCATCAACAACTTCCTGTTTAACAAGTGTTTCACCGCAAGTTTCACAGTGCTTACCTTCTGTTAAACCTGTGTCTGTACAAGATGGAGCAACAGCCTCATCAACTACTTCCTTATGACCCAAAGCAGGAATTACTTCCTGCTTAACGAGTACTTCGTGACAGAATACACACGCTTTACCGTCTGTAAGTCCGTCTTCTGTACAAGTAGCTTCTTTTCCAGGCACAGGGCCTTCTGTGTGGCCGTTTGCAGGGGTTTCAGAATCTGTATATGAATCACCACAGCGTGAGCAGGTATGTGTTGTATAACCGCCCTGTGTACAATCAGGATTTGTTACAACATCCTCGTATTCGTGACCGAGTGCCGGTGCAAGCTCGATGCTACAATCTATACAAGTCTGAGGTGTTGTACAGGTTGCCTCGTCACCTGCAGTATGACCCTTTGCATCAATAACTTCCTGCTTAACGAGTATTTCGCCACAAGTTTCGCAGTGCTTACCTTCTGTAAGACCTGTGTCTGTGCAAGATGGAGCAACAGCCTCATCAACTACTTCCTTATGACCCAAAGCAGGAATAACTTCTTCGTAAGAATCGCCACAAGGACAAGTAAATGTCTTTAAGCCATCTGTTTCGCAAGAAGCTTCTGTTGTGATTTCTTCTTTGTATTCATGGTTGCAAGTCTTGTTCCATACACCGTCAATATAGTTGTATGTACCGCTTGTCTTTGTAGACTCAACAAAAGTACCGTCTGCATTCTTAAGTCTAGCAGGTGTAATCGGAATATTCGGATATGTAGAGTTATTTTCATCCGCAGCCTGAACAATCTGATATGTTACAGTCTGAGTACCAGGCTGGAGTAAAGCTTCACCGTTTTTAGTTGAATATACATTTGCACCGCCGGCAGTTGTATAAATATAACCCTTACTTGCTTCAACCTTACCGTCAACTTTGATAGTTGCGTCAACAAGGTCTGCGTCTGTACGGGTATATTTCTGACCAGGAGCATAAGATACCGGTATAAATGTCTTGTTTGCAGGAGCAGCATAACCACCCCACTCATCGGCATCATAGATGTATACATTATATCCACTATTAAGTGTACAGGTAGCGCCCTCTTCAATAGAAATACTTGAACCAGGGAGGAACGCGATATCCTGTGAAATAGAGATATTACTTCCTGCGTTCACCAGAATACTCATATTGCTGTTAACAGGAAGCTCGTAGTTTTTAGAGTTGATTGAACTTGTACCAACTGTGAGGTCGATAGAAGAAACGTTCATTTCACCGTTAAGCTCAACTATAAGACGGTCAGTAGTGCCATCATATCTCTTTGTAACACTACCTGATGTCAAATTGAACATTGCGTTACTTGGTGCGATAAAACCAACGGAAGAACCAAAGTCCGCACTTGACATATATATTGTTGTATAACCGTATTCTGTAGCACCGCTTTCGATAGTGAGCGGAACCTCAATGTTCTGTACATAGTACTGAGAAATTGGGAATACACCGTTATTCATACTAGTAGACTGAGAACCACCTCTGAAGTCTGCTATCTGGAAGTTCTCGTAAACTTTAGCGCCACTTTTTGCAGTAACGTTACCGTCACCTGTAATAAAGCCGTAAGCATAAAGTGTACCACCATTATTTACAGTAATAGCACTGCCTTCGTTCATAGTTACAAAGCCGACAGAACCGGTAGGTGCACCACCATGGAATTTAGATCCCTGTGCATAGCAATGCTTTGCAGATACGCTTATTGCACCGTTTACTGTAATGTTTGCACCCTCTGCCAATGTAAGATTACGATATGCTGTAGGTTTTGCGTAACTTGCATCACCAACAGTTGTAACCTGTGTAGTAAACATTGTGTTATCACTGTCAAAAGGTACTAAAAGTGTAACACCACTCGGAATTGTGTAGTCACCAGCTGTAAGTGTACCGCTGTTTAAGAGTACAACTGTCTTCGAAGCCGCACTAGCTGCAGCAGCAGCCGTAGCCTCATTAAGGTCACCAAAGATGTGGGTATTGTTTACTGTGTAGTAGTTAATTTTTGATAATCCCAAAAGACCTGAACTAACAGACTTCTGAGTAGCCGCACCAATAGCAAAGTGAGGTGCTGAAGAAGCGCCTAAGAACATAGCCTTAACTGTCATATCAGATGCAGGCTTTAATTCATAAGTAGTTGCAGTAGATACGATTTCGCCTTCTTCATTTACAAAGCCACAGAAAGTAGCCCCTGAATTAGGTGTCGCAACAAGTGTTGCGCCTTCAGCAAGGCTTACTTCTTTAGTTGTGCCGCTTGAAACTGCCTCGCCATTTACGCTGACACTACCTAATGTGTCGTCATACTCAAATGTAACATTTGAAGATGTAGCAGCAGCCTCTAAGCTGATGTTGCTCATAGTAAGAGTAACTGTCAGATTAGAAAAACCACTGTTAGATGTGATAGCAAGCGTCATTGATGCTCCAGCTTCTAAGAGCTGTGAGTACGAACCGCTTGTTGCGGCAGTAGCACCATTGATTTTAAATGCGCTTGATTTGTCTACGCTATAATCGAAGCTGAGCTGTGCTGTACTGCCAGTTTCGTTAATGAGCGTAATTGTGTTTGTCTTTTTAGAAAGAAGACCACCTTTTGCAGTAGCAGTAACAGTACCATTTGAAACCTTAATGGTATTCTGTGTGTCCTGCGCCGATAGAGCTCCATCTAAAAGATCTAACGTTGATAAAAGCATAACCGGCGGGTTAATCATCTGCTCGAGTATATCGTACAGATAACCAAACACCTGTGTGCTCTCATGCTTTTCAATAAGAGCAAGCTCTTCCTCATTAATAGATGCTTCAAGCTCTTGTACCAATGCGTCAGAATCTAACCACGCCTGATAAAGAGTATCACCATCTAAAGCAAAAACTGCATTTTGAACTTCCTGCTGTGTCATATCGGAAGTCATTTTACAGTTGTCCAAAATCTCGTCTATCTTAGCTGTTGCTTTTTCTACAGCTGAAGATGACTGACTTTGAGTTTGAGCGATGTCCTCAATGCTCTGTGCAAATGTGCTTAGTGGCATAATAGATAAAAGCATCATAAGCGCAAGAACTACTGATAGACATCTTTTAGTAAATTCTTTGAACATCTTTATCCTCCATTCAAAAAAAATTATTGATATATATAATACGCCTTGGCATAATTACAACTTACGTTGCGTGCTTTGACGTTAATTTTTATACTACGGATTAAGTCTGCTTATTTTAGACCTTGAATCTATAAATGGTAGTGCTAAAACAAAGTAAACCATATATGCAACCTCGAATCGAAGTGAACCATTATAGAAGGTTAACGCTAAACAAATAATCGACATAATAACCGCCATCTGGCAATAAAGCTTGTTTGCGTCTTTTTGTCTGCGCTGATTAAGTGAAAACACTAAACACATCACAAAAAATATCAAATACATCGT
The DNA here is from genome assembly GCA_017411835.1 of Ruminococcus sp. Classification (GTDB taxonomy): domain Bacteria; phylum Bacillota; class Clostridia; order Oscillospirales; family Acutalibacteraceae; genus Ruminococcoides. Next base: position 41,592 of record JAFQPG010000004.1, read on the forward strand.
AAGCCCCACAAAGCCGGTTTCCAAAAACAAAAATGCGCTTGAAAACCACGAATAATGCAGGTAAGAGTAGGTCTGATAAAAAGGTGTATTGCATATCGCAAACGTCGAGGTGTCACAGTTGCCCAGTCCCATACCGAATATCCTCTCTAAATCAGAATGCATTACAGATTCAGACAACGTAGGGATAGCCGTAAATCGGCTCAGGTCCTCCTGCGAGGAGTAGTTAGTCGAAAAAGTCAGCTCCATTATTCTCTCAAACGAGACATTACTACTTTCGCCGAACAACTCGGTAAGAATCGAGCTTGCAAAAGTAAATAAAATCGCCGATAGCAATATTATTAAAAATTTGCGCCAGGAAAAAGACGTGAAAATTGTTGACAGCAACAAGATGATTACAAATATTACGAAGAAAAACTTGAGCTCTGCCATAGCTGAAATAACAAGAGTTGCTCCGCATTTCAAAAAACAATTAAGAGCAGTTTCTTGTTTGCTCATAAACATCAATATGGATTTTGATAAAACGATGCTAAAAAATATTATCGAGTAGGAGTTACATCCGCGTTCGATACCAAATATACCGCCCAGATAATCCTGCTCCAAACCTAAAACAAAAAACTGGAATAGTGATACCGCTATGTTTACCCAAAACATAAAGTCCAGAAATTTCATACAAAATTCAACGTCATCTTCGGTAAACAGCATACAGAAAATAATAAACGCACTGAAAAACCTGAAGTTATTTCTAAACCCCCACAAATAGAAGAAGACAGACTGATAATTAAACATATAGCCTATCAGAGTATATAGAAAAAATACGCCTATGAAGATAAAAAACGGCATAAATTTTCTATCAAAAACTATGTGACGTTTCATAAATAGCAAAGCTATACAAAGCACCCACGCAAGATCAATAGTATATTTGATTAAATTCGGTGCTCTGAGAATGTCCATAAGAAACGCAATCAAAAACGGCATAACAAAAATGAACAATGCGAGCCATTGCACAAAAGGGCGTTTTTTAATATGTAAATTTATATTTGATATTTGCGCCATATTAAAATCTCCATAACTAATTATGTGCTTTAAGCCACAATAATAAATAACTCAAAAAATAAAGATGCAACTTTACACAGCCATAAAATAATCTTAAAGTCCATTTTTCAACAGCAAAGACTTCTTTCTTCAAAGTGCTCTGTAATAATTTGTTGTTGTATTTAGACTTTAAAATTTTTGTTTTTTCTGAAAACGACAGATCAGACAAAACTATCCTCTTATATTCAACCATAGCAGCTCCATGATATCGTGCCATTATATGAAGACCAGCAGTATTTGGGAGCTTTTCTTTCTGCGTGATTTTCAGTGCCTTAACTAAAAAATCGTCTAGTTTTTCTTCTCTCTCTTTTTTATATGCTCTTGAGAGCGAAGCGTTATTTTCATAACACTTGTACAAATTTTCAGGAACGATAGATGCACTCTCGCATCTTGAAAAGTACTGTAGCAAAAACAAAGCGTCTTCAGAGTAAATATCTCTTTCGCTCATGAATCTAAGTGAATTGTCATCAATAATTTTTTTATAAAAAATCTTACAAACAACACCAATATCAAAACCAAAGCTGGTGGTAAAAAAGCTTGGAATAAGCTCGTTTTTTATAGCCGCTTTGTCAAAATAGGTTTTGTCCACACTGATATTAACCGGGGACAGAGTGCCGTTGTCGTTAAAATGCGACAACCCAAAAACTGCGGTGTTTGTTAAGTCCTTTTTGATAAGGGTCATACATTTTTTTATAGTGTCTTCTTCTATGTAATCATCACTGTCAACAAAACAAACAAACTCGCCTGTTGCATTATCAAGACCGGTGTTTCTAGCTTCTCCTGCGCCGGCATTTTCTTTATGTATAACCTTGATGCGAGAATCTTCTTTTGCAAAGTCGTCGCACATTTTCGGACAATTATCAGGTGACCCATCATCAACCAAAATAATCTCTATGTTTGTATAAGTTTGTTTTGCAATGCTTTTTACACATCTGTCAAGATACTTTTCGGCATTGTAAACAGGAACTATGATAGAAACTATCGATTCCATAAGAACTCCTATTTGTTCATAACTTGTTTGTAAATTGAGTTATAATACTCAACCTTTTTACTCCACAAATGATTTTTTGCTCTGTGTGTGAGCTGTTCGCTCATAAGGTGCAACTCGTGTGGATTTTTTGCACATTGAATTAATATATCTCTCAGATTGCTTTTATATCTCTCAAGTGAATCTCCGTCGTATAAATACGAAACAGAGCTGTCAAGCAGCATCGGTCCGCCAAAATGATTGATAGTGACTACAGGGAGTCCTTTCGACATAGCCTCAAGCAAAACCGAACCTGTTGTTTCCCTTAAACTCGGCATAATAAAGACATCCGCGTTTTCGTACTCGTGTGCCATTTTGTCAAATGGTATGCTACCGACAAAAGTAACCTTGTCTTCCAAACCCAGCATCCTAACCTTGTCCTTGAGCTTTTTCTCCATCGGACCATCACCGATGAATTTGCATTCATAATCAAGGTCTTTTGGTAATAGCTTAAGCGTATCAAGCAAAAAGCTGTGACCTTTGCGATATGTAAGCCGCCCTGCCACCATCATAGTAAATTTACTGTGATTTTTCGGTGTGGGAATGGTGATATCGTTTTCTCCGATGCCGATTTCAGTAAATAAGCTAAACGGAGCTTCACTGACTAAATCTGATAAATACTCCTGTGTCTCCTTGTTAGCAAAAAAGACATGGTCACATTTTTTGAATGTATGAAAAAATCTGTGTTTAAATCTGAACCATCTGTTGAGGATACTTCGAGAAACCTCAACCAGCTTGTTTCCTTTTATGTAAGGCTTAAAGGCATCGGGCAAAACCTCGCCACCGCCAAGCGGTCCGCATACGAATTTCGTGTTTTTAATTTCGTAGTATTTTCCAATACTGCGAAATTCAATCGGCGTTATCTGGTGAATAATGTCGATATTTTTTTCTTCACATATTTTTTTAACTATCGGAAATGCTTTTTTGTGCCAGATGTTCAGTCGTATGGAATATGTTGGTCCTTTAAAAAGTTTTTTGTATATTTTGTTTATGTCAACAAAGTGAAATTCAATGTTTGGTATATCATTTTGCGCAAGATACTCTTCTATGCCTTTTTTGTGTTCTTCTTTAGTAACAACAACCACCTTGTTGTGTTTTGCACATTCAAGCGGAATATTCCAGCCTATCTTATCTTCACTGCCACTGTCAGGCATACAAGAATAAGCGATAAAAAGAATATTCAGCTTATTTTGAGTTGTATCAGAAAAGCTGTTTGATGTACTTTGCAAATAATCACCACTTTGTCTATCTAATTATTTCGCACATTTTTCACAAGTAGAACAACGGTCGAGTTCTTCTTTTACTACTTTACCTGCTTTAAAATCACGAACAATTTTCAGCTCGTCCATAGAGTACTTCTTCTTTTTGAAAAATCTTAAGAACTTATGTTTAAGCACCCAGAAAAACGGTACCCAGATATACTTGTGCATAGCAGGGGATACTGAACCAATCATCCAGCAGTTTCTATCGCAGTTGCGTACGCAGTTGCGAACACTCTCTGCTTGAGCACTTCCCCAAAGCTCTTCGAAACTCTGCTCTTTTAAATTACCCATAACGAGCTTTTCTTTTGTACCGTTGCACGGCATAACATCACCGTACGGGTCGATAAAGAAGGTGTCAAAGCTCATATCGCAAGGAAGCAGACGTTTTTGAGAGAATATGTAGTTAATCAGACCGTGGTTAAAATATGCTCGAAACCATTTCTTTGGTGAATTGGAAGAAAGCAATTTATTGACTAAATCTTCAAAATTCTGTGCAACCATAAGACGATCGTGAATAATGTTGTTTGACTCAACAAAGTAGAAGCTGTTGTGGAGTGACGCTGTCGCAAACTCCATATTAAGCTCGTCGGAAATATCATAAAGCGCACACAAGTCAGGAGCATTTTTATCCTGCACCGTCATACCGAAACCGACGTCCTGCATACCCATTTCTTTAAGAGTCTTTAGGGTTTGATAACCCTTTTGGTATCCGTCGTCGAGTCCTCTTATCTCGTTATTTGTCTGCTCTAAGCCTTCGATAGAAATGCGGATACCGACCTGCGGAAACTCTTTGCACAAATCAACTATACGGTCGGTAAAAAAACCATTTGTCGAAATGACGATACGGTCGCTTTTTTTATAAAGCTCTCTGACGATATCTTTCAAATCTTCTCGTATAAATGGTTCGCCACCTGTGATGTTAGTAAAATACATCTGCGGAAGCTTCTTTATCGTTTTGATTGAAATTTCGTCCTCTGGTTTTGATGGTACCTTGTATCTGTTACACATTGTACACTTTGCATTACATCGATATGTGACGATTACTGTACCGTTTAATTTTTTCGCCATAAGTTTGTCCCTCGTTGCTTATCTGTAAATATCAAGTAGTTTTTCTACATACTGCTCAATGGTAGAAAATTGAACTTTTTTGCAGTTTTGTGTGTATTTCTTGGTTATATCTTCAAAAGACCACATTTTCTCTATTTTTTCTTTAAGCTCTTTTGCGTTTGCGCTTTCAAACAGCTCGCCCGTGATGCCGTCTTGAATAAGCTCCGGAATACCGCCGATATCCGCACCCAAAACAGGTGTTGAGTATAGCTGGCTTTCCATTACGGAAAACGGACAGTTTTCGTACCATTGCGACGGATATATCGTAAAGCGCGCCTGTGATATAAGGGTCTTTAAATCTTCCCCTGTTTTAAAACCGACATTGGTTATATTGCTTATGCCGTTAAGCTCGCTTTCAAGCGGACCTGTTCCTGCAAACACAAAATTTATATCAGGTAAAGACTTACATACATCAACAAGTGTCTTTACGCCCTTTTCTTCAGAATATCTGCCAAAATACAAAACATAATCTTTTTTTGTCAGATTTTGTGGCAGTTGCACTTTATCGACAAAGTTATGCATAGCAACTGTTTTTGCTCTTAGCAGCTTGTTTGTGTCAAGCTTCGTCTTCAAAAAATTTGAGCAACAGATAATCGCATCAATATGCTTGTAAACCTTAGTCGCGTTCCAGATAGACGCCTCTAATGTACCGATAACAGATTTAGCGGTACTACCGTGAATGCATTTGTTTTTTAAGCAGTTGATAAAACTGCCGTTCAAACACTTTTCGCAGTTTTGTCCCATATTGTTGCACATATGGTTCGGACAAACCAACTGATAATCGTGAGCTGTGTAAACGATTCTGCATTTTCTGCCTGTCTGCTTACGCCACTTAACTATTTCCAAAATGATGCTCGGTGTCAGCTGGTAGTTAAAATTATTCAAATGACACACATCAGGTTTAAAATCGTCGAGTACTTGTCTGATTTTTTTCCTGGCTTCAGATGAGTAAATAGTCTTTATCGGATAGGTAAGCTTTTGTAGCTTTGAACCTGTGTGAAAATCCATATCGCTTGTGTAAGCGTCAACATCATTTCCAACAATTCTCCCCTGATGCTCCATACCAAAGTACTGCACCTGATGTCCGTTAGCGTTTAAATATTCACCTAGTTTGAATATGTAAGTTTCAGAACCGCCGTTAGGGTGCAGAAACTTGTTAATCATCAATATTTTCATAAGCTTCTCTTTTAAAGTTTATTTTTCATAAAGGGCAAGGGTTTTCTTCGCCACATCATCCCAGTTGTATTTTTTAAGCACAAACTCCTGTGCGGTTTCTTTGTATTTATCGACAAGTGCTTTATCGTCACACAGTTTTTGTAATGTGTTGTAGAGTGCATCTACATCACCCGCTTTTACAACAAAAGCTTTGTCTTCAACAACTTCCTTGCATTCTTCAATATCGGATACAACACAGCAGTTTTTATAACTTAAAGCTTCAAGTAGCGAAAGCGGCATACCCTCCAAAAGTGACGGTAGCACATACACATAAGCGTTTGAGTAAAGCTCGCTCAAAAGCCTGCCTTGTGCAAAGCCTGTGAATATTATCCTGCTGTCATCTCGCGCAAGATTTAAAAGCTCTTTTACGTAGTCGTCTGTATCAGATGCCCCACCGACTATGACAAGTCGTTTATCGCTCTGAACTTTTTTAAATGCTTGTATCAGGTGGTGCACGCCCTTTTCAGGAACAAGTCTGCCTAAAAACAAAAGGTAGCCGTCTTTTTCAAGACTATACTTTTCAGCGATTTCGTCAGCGCTCAGAATATCCGGCATATTAACCGCATTAGGTATATAAACGGTTTCGCGATTATAAGCATCTTTAAAATACTTTTGCACTCTTTTACTAAGCACTATAATCTCATCAGCGTATTTGACCGCCATCTTTTCACCGAACTTAATATATTTTTTTGCAAAGCCCTCGCTCCATTTGTCCCTCTGCCAGTCAAGACCATGTACAGTAACAATCACGCGTTTGTTAAAAAGCTTTAATATCGGCGCCATTGCGGCAGGGCCTTCGGCGTGTATATGCACAACGTCGTATTTAGAAAACGCACAACGAACAGCCGCAAAAAAACTCGATGTCACTGCAGCGAGCCCTTTTTTGTCTATCGTTAAAACCGACTTGATTTTCACACCCTTGTGCTCTTTAATATTTTTCACATCAAAGCTTTTATCGCTTACATGGTGACCTTTTCGGTTATAGCAGGTAACAAAGTGACCGTTAGAAACCATTCTGCTTGAGAGCTCTTCGACGACTATCTCGACGCCGCCCTCGCGTGAGGGCACTCGCTTGTGGCCAAACATAGCAATATTCAATTTGCTTTTTGTATCACTCATATCGTCCACCGCGTTTAGTTTATACCCAACTATCCCAACAAATTGTGGCTTGATTTTGAGCCACCACAAAATATCGCATTTTAAATATTTATTCAGTATAATTATACTATATAATGCAAAAAAATACAATGTTTTGAGCAAAAAAACTGTGTTAATTTTATATCGATATTTTTTCGACAAAAAACGTTATTTTAAGCCATTTTGCAAGGATACAAAAACAAAAAGGAGCGTTATTTAAAACGCTCCTTTTTGCTGTTAAAGTTTTCCTATTTTTTTGTTTAAATTATTAAGCAAAACCGACAACGGATGAATCAGCAAACCCAAAACTAAATTCGTGACCGCGTGGATAAAATCCCACGGTAAACCAGCTATCACCCACGCGACCGCTTGTTCAAATGAAAAAGAAAACATAAGCACCTGCGCTGGTGCGTAAAGCAAACCAAAGCACAAGCCGTGCAATGCACACACAATCGGGTACACTATCATCTTTGCTGTTTTGCTCATTTTTTTCGGCAGTAGCATCGTCACCGCCCACAGCACAGTCCAGATGTAAAGATACGGCACCCACCACATATTAAAGCCTGCAAATATGCCATTGAGTAAGACATAAATGTAAATTGGTATCAACGCTTTCTTGCGATATACAACTGTCAAAAGCATCGTAAACATACCAAGCAAATGCACATTCGGCAGAAACTCCATAACAATTTTTGAGATAAACATCATTGCACCAAACATCGCAAAAAGTGTCATCTCAAACAGGGTGAGTTTTACACGCGTTTGTCGTTTTTTGTCCTGTGGCTGTTTTTTGTTTTTCATCAAAATTTCACTCATTTTACTTTGTGTAAACTAACTGATAACGCTCACCGTCTTCTATCTGTGCAGTGTTTGCACCTTCCATCATATACTCGCCGTCTTTATTGATTGCCCAGTAAGACTGGTCGACGTCATAGTCAGCTAAAATACCGTTTACGGTCTTGATATAAAGCCCGTATTCGCTCTCGTCACCCTGCACAAGGTCAACACCCGTCAAGGCATCTTCAAGGTTTTCTGCATCCGTGTTGATGGTGACTGTGATTGCTTTTTCGCCTGCCTGCACCTCTACCTCGATTGCAGTCTTGCCCTCGCCGAGCGTCACGTCTTCAAGGTATGTAGCGTCCTTCCACAAAGGGTCAATAGAGTCAGTCACAGCTTGTGTCGCGATCTCTGTTGGTTTTGTTTGTTCGTCACCAGAGCACGCGCACAAAGACGTAGCGAGCGTCAAACACAATGCAAATGCTAACAACAGTGATAAAATTCTTTTCTTCATAATAATTCCTTCCTTCATCAGAATAGTTTTCTATTCTCAATGAATAAAAACAAACGCGCCCTCCAAGAGGACGCGATAAAGTCATAATCACATCGTAGTCCTCCATTGCCCGAAAACCGTCTGCACTTCACGATATGACAAGCATTCCGACTTATCTTACGAAATACGGTAATGGCTGTTGCGGTGGATTCTCACCACGCTTCCCTTGTCCTCTTTTACACCGTCGTGCGGTACAATCAAGCGTATAAACAATATCGCGATTTATTCTATTGTGAACACGTCTATTATGCGATAAAACACGACTTTTGTCAACACATAAGCGCCACATCATCGCTTTAGCGCAATAGCGTAGAGGCTATATCCCCAAAAAGGGGATATAAGGGGGCAGATGAGCGGTGAGGAACTCAAGTATGTTGGCACATGGAACGCAGTATATAATGATAAGTTCTTAATATTGCGTTTATATGACGACGGAGTTGCTCTTTTTTGTTCAAGTGACAACGACAAAAACGAAATGGGTTATGGTGACTATGGCACATGGGAAATTCGTGAAAATCATATCATTTATTACTATAATACTATGGGCAACTCTTCTTACATAGCCTACGAAATTGATGGTGAAATGTTAAAACGACAAGACGGAACAACCTTTATGAAATAAACAAAGGGAGCAGAAAACTGCTCCCTTATGTATACTCCAAAAGAGAAATGTATTTATAGAGTGGTTCTGTGGAATATCGTCTGCTGTTGCTAAGCTTATAATACATAAAATTTAAGGCGGTGTACCGATTGGTACACCGCCTTTTTTATTAAAGCGTATTAACTTTAATGTTATTGGTACTGCGTACAGCGATATCACGCCTCGTTGCTCTGCGCTGATCCTCAAAAGTCCACAGTCTCGCATTGATTTTCTGCGTTGACTTAGGGGCTACAAAAATGCAGACTCGTCTTCGACTTTATGAGGGCTACGAGCCTCAGCGCTTATTCTTTACCTGCACGCTTTGCAAGAGCTTCGTATCTCTTCATTGCTGTTTCTTCAGCCTTTTCGAAGAGTTCGTTTGCTCTGTCTGGGAATGAACGTGTGAGTGAGCTGTAACGAGCTTCGTTAAGGATAAAGTCACGATAAGAAGCAGATGGAGCCTTAGAGTCAAGAATGAATGGGTTTTTGCCTTCAAGAGCGAGGTCTGGGTTGTAACGGAAGTTGTTCCAGTAACCGCAAGCGATAGCTCTTTCCATTTCCTTCTGACAGTTAATCATACCGCCCTTGATTGAGTGCATCTCACATGGAGCATAAGCGATGATGATTGATGGACCCTTGTAAGCTTCAGCTTCTCTGATTGCTTTGAGTGTCTGGTTCATATCAGCGCCCATAGCAATCTGAGCAACGTAGATATAACCGTAAGACATAGCGATGTCAGCAAGTGACTTCTTCTGGATAGCCTTACCAGCTGCTGCGAACTGTGCAACCTGACCGATGTTAGAAGCCTTTGAAGCCTGACCGCCTGTATTTGAGTAAACTTCAGTATCGAATACCATGATGTTTACGTCTTCGCCTGTAGCAAGAACGTGGTCAACACCGCCGAAACCGATGTCGTATGCCCAACCGTCGCCACCGAAGATCCAAACTGACTTCTTAGATAAGAACTCTTTTGAATCGTAGATAGACTTGCAGTTGTCGCACTTGTCCTTGATTGGCTCGAGCGCCTTAACGAGAGCCTTTGTAGCCTTAGCATTCTTGTCGCCGTCGTCTACTGTGTCGAGATATTCTTTAGCTGCAGCCTTAGCTTCGTCTGTAGCACAATCAGCAGTAAGGAGCACCTTAACCTGCTCGATAAGTCTATCTCTAACTGCCTTCTGACCAAGATACATACCAAGACCGTGCTCAGCGTTGTCCTCGAACAATGAGTTAGCCCATGCAGGACCAAAGCCGTCTTTGTTTGTTGTATATGGTGATGTAGCAGCAGGACCACCCCAGATTGATGAACATCCTGTAGCGTTAGAAACGTACATTCTGTCACCGAAGAGCTGAGTGATAAGTCTAGCGTATGATGTTTCAGCACAACCTGCACAAGAGCCTGAGAACTCTAAAAGTGGCTGTTTGTACTGAGATGAAATTACGTTGATGTTAGCAGTTGTTTCTTCTTTCTCAGTTACATTAGCTACACAGTAATCAAATACTGCCTGCTCAGCATCCTGAGACTCTCTTGGAACCATAGTGAGTGAGTTTGTAGGACAAACGCCGATACAAACACCACAACCCATACAGTCAAATGGAGAAACAGCGAGAGTGTACTTGTAGTCAGTCTTAACGATTGGCTTCTCACAAACTCTCATGTTTTCAGGAGCGTTAGCGAGTTCTTCTTCATTAAGAGCAAATGGACGGATAGTAGCGTGTGGACATACAAATGCACACTTGTTACATTTAGCACAAGTAGCCTCATTCCACTTAGGAACCATAACAGCTACGCCGCGCTTCTCGTAAGCAGAAGCACCCTGCTCGAATGTACCGTCAGCATGATCCATAAATGCTGATACTGGGAGTGAGTCGCCCTCCATCTTACCAACTGGGAGCATGATGTTGTCTACCATCTTAACGAGCTTCTCTTTACCTGTTGAAGCAACCTTAGCAGCATCGTCAGTAACGTTTGCCCAAGTGCTAGGAACATCAATCTTTGTAAATGCTGATACACCGGCGTCGATAGCCTTGTGGTTCATATCAACGATGTCCTGACCCTTCTTGAGGTAAGACTTAGTAGCAGCGTCCTTCATATACTGAACAGCCTCTTCGATTGGCATAACCTTTGCAAGTGCGAAGAAAGCAGCCTGAAGGATAGTGTTTGTACGCTTGCCCATACCGATTTCTACAGCAAGGTCGATAGCGTTTACTGTGTAGAGCTGAATGTCATTTTCAGCGATATATTTCTTAGTAGCAGCGTCTAAGTGGCTGTCAAGTTCGTCTGCAGACCACTGGCAGTTGATGAGATATACACCGCCCGGTTTAACGTCCTGAACCATCTTGTAACCCTTTAATACGTATGAAGGGTTGTGACATGCTACGAAGTCAGCCTTATTGATGTAGTATGGGCTCTTGATTGGGCTGTCACCAAATCTTAAGTGAGAAATTGTGATACCGCCTGTCTTCTTTGAGTCATACTGGAAGTAAGCCTGAACGTATTTATCTGTGTGGTCACCGATAATCTTGATAGAGTTCTTGTTAGCACCAACAGTACCGTCACCGCCAAGACCCCAGAACTTGCACTCGATTGTGCCTTCTGCAGCTGTGTTTGGTGATGGAACTTCTGGAAGTGAGAGCTCTGTAACGTCGTCGACGATACCGAGTGTAAACTGTGCCTTAGGAGCATCCTTTTTGAGCTCCTCATATACAGCGAATACTGATGAAGGTGGTGTGTCTTTTGAACCAAGACCGTATCTACCGCCAACAACTGTAGCCTGTCTGCCCATTTTAGCAAGAGCAGCAACAACGTCGAGGTAAAGTGGCTCGCCGAGAGCACCTGGCTCTTTTGTTCTGTCAAGTACTGCAATCTTCTTAGCAGTAGCTGGGATAGCTTCAACAAGCTTTTCAGCAGAGAATGGTCTATAAAGTCTAACCTTAACAAGACCAACCTTCTCGCCGTTTGCATTCATATAATCGATAACTTCTTCTGCAACGTCACAGATAGAACCCATAGCAACGATAACGCGCTCAGCGTCTTCAGCACCATAGTAGTTGAAGAGCTTGTAGTCTGTACCGAGCTTTGCGTTAACCTTGTTCATGTACTCCTCTACGATGCCAGGAACTGCATCATAGTACTTGTTACATGCTTCTCTGTGCTGGAAGAAGATGTCGCCGTTTTCGTGTGAACCACGCATTACAGGACGCTCTGGGTTTAAAGCTCTCTTTCTGAAGCCTTCAACTGCGTCCATATCGCACATTTCTTTGAGGTCATCATAATCCCAGATTTCAATCTTCTGGATTTCGTGTGATGTTCTGAAACCGTCGAAGAAGTTGATAAATGGAACTCTAGATTTGATTGTTGCAAGGTGAGCAACAGCGCCAAGGTCCATAACTTCCTGTGGGTTTGTTTCTGCGAGCATAGCAAAACCTGTCTGACGACAAGCATAAACGTCTGAGTGATCACCAAAGATGTTTAATGCGTGTGATGCTACACAACGAGCAGATACGTGGAAAACTGATGGGAGCAGTTCGCCCGCGATTTTATACATGTTAGGGATCATAAGGAGCAGACCCTGTGAAGCTGTGTATGTTGTAGTAAGCGCACCGGCGTTGAGTGAGCCGTGAACTGTACCAGCAGCACCTGCTTCAGACTGCATTTCCTCTACCTTAACTGTTGTGCCAAAAATGTTCTTGACACCCTGTGCTGACCATTGGTCAACGTAGTCTGCCATAGGACTTGAAGGTGTGATAGGATAAATACCAGCAACCTCAGTAAACGCATAAGAGACATAAGCCGCAGCGTTATTACCGTCCATGGTCTTCATTGTTCTTGCCACTATTAATTCCTCCCTTTTTAGTGGTTGCCACTGTAAGATGAGCTCTTTCTTACACCGGCATAAATTTTAGGCTGTCGAGAAATTAAATTTCTCGTCTTACCACCGTTTATAATATCACTTTTTGTCCTCTATGTAAAGTGTAAAAGACATGAATTATGACAAAAATTTAACAAAATTTTTGCCGTCTTGTGGTATAAAAAATACCACACACTATATATAGAAATTTACATATTTATGTGACAAAACTGTTATTTGACAATGGGTGCATATTTTTGTACACTTAACGTGTGTAAAAATATACTTTTTGAGAGGATGACCAAATATGCCTGACGATTCAGGTAGTAACAAATACAATAAGAAACACAGCTTTATCGGGCGTCTTTTTAACAAAAAATCTGACACCGAAATGGTGCAGGAAACCGAAGACGAGATTATGTCTTTGGTCGAGGAGGGTCAGGAAAGAGGCTTTATCGACGACGACACTAGAGATATTATCGAAAACGTCTTTGATTTCGACGACACCGTTGCGTACGAAATTATGACTCACCGTAGAGATATGGTCGCTATCGAGGACACCGACTCACTTGAAGAGGTAGTCAAAATCGCGGTGGAATCGGGCTACTCGCGTATTCCTGTTTATCACGACGATATCGACTCTATTATCGGCGTGCTTTATGTCAAAGACTTGCTCAAATATGTAGTCGACGAGGTTCCGAAAAATTTTAAAATTTCTGACATCGTCAGAAAGGTGCTTTTTGTACCGCGTACAAAAGACTGTAGCTCGCTATTTTCCCAGATGAACAAAGAGAAGATTCAGATTGCTATTGTCGTTGACGAGTACGGCGGAACCGAAGGTCTTATCACGCTTGAAGATTTAATCGAAGATATTTTGGGCAATATTCAGGACGAGTACGACAACGAGGAAGAGGAAATCAAGCAGATTTCCGATAAAAAGTTCACGGTTGACGGCTCAACCTCGATTGAAGATATCGAGGAGCTAATCGGCGAGGATATCCACGACGACGACTCTGATACAATCGCAGGATTTTTGCTGAATATTCTCGGCAGGGTTCCTGACGAAAACGAGCTGTGTTTTGTTGAAGACCGTCATTTTAGATTCACCGTACTCTCGGTTGAAGATAGACGTATCGAAAAAATTCTGATAGAAAAAATCGATTAAGCATAAAACCTGATATTGTATTGAATTTTTAAAAATATCGTGCTATAATTAGCACCATCGCAACGATGTTTTTTTGTATCACAGGAGGATATTATGAAAAGAGTAATTTGTTTAATTTTAGCTGTTTTAATGATGGCTGTTTTATTTACAGGCTGTAAGGTTAAAACCACCGTAGCGCCTGAGTATGTTGACGATTTCGTAAATAACTACGCAACCCCTGAAATTGAAGAAGACGGTGCGGTTACATACGAATTTGAAAGCAAGAAAAAATATGAAGAATTCCTTTTTGACTACCACGAGGTAATCGAAGAAGAATCTAATGTTAAAATCGAGTCTGTAGGACAGTACTCATACTACAACCCTGAAGTCACAGAAGTTATTGTTGGTATCACTCCTGAATCTTACGAAGAGTTGGGCGAAGAGGCTGTAAAAGCTGAGGCACAAGAGGTTGGTAAAGAAGCTTTAAGATTTCAGATGAACACCAAAAACCCTAAGGGCGAGCTTACTGTTACATACAGAAACGCTAATACTTCTGAAGAGTACTTCACTATCACAGTTAAAGCTGAATAATTCTAAACCAAAGACAAAATTTAAGGGACGCGATATCGCGTCCCTTTTTTATTTTAATCTTCTTTATATTCCATTATATCACAGACATCACATTTGAGTATTCTGCAAAACATTTCAATCGTATGGGTACTGACACTTTCGTTTCGCTTGAGGCGAGTTATCTGTGCAGGGCTTATTTTGTATGTTTTGATTAGTGCGTATTGCGTTATTCCTTTTTCTTTCATTGTTTGCCACAGCTTATCGTACACAATCATTTTTGCAAGCCTCACTTTCTACTTGCATATTAACCGATTGCGGTGTATAATCATATTAACCAATATCGGTTAATATGACAAAGTAAAAATTTGGAGGTTGTTAGAATGGAAGAAAAAGTTTTAATCAAAAGTGAAAAGTATAATGTCAAAAAGCTTTTCAAAATCTTATCTCTTATCGGACTGGCTATTACTATCATAACGTTCATTAGGCGCTTTGTAGTTAAAGTTGTAGATTATATCATAGGCTATAACCAATGGAAAGAAGGTACCCATTCTTATGGTAAAGGATTCATCCAACCAGACTCATTCGATAATTCATTTTCTTTTGCGATGGCAAATGCATGGGATAACTTCATAGATGGTTATTGGTGGATGTGTTTGATTCCTATTATATCCCTTACTTTAATCGGTGGTTTAATTTATCTATGGCTTAATAGCTATGAACTTACTATTACTGATAAAAGGGTTTATGGTAAAGTTGCTTTCGGTAAAAGAGTAGATTTGCCGGTTGACTCGGTTTCTGCTACTTCGACAATCAGTCTTTTCAAAGGTGTTTCTGTTTCTACATCATCAGGCAAAATTAGTTTTCTTGCTATTAAAAACGCAAATGAAATTTATGGGGTTATTAACAACCTACTAGTAGATAGACAGAAAGAAAAAGCTCAAAGTGCAGGCACAACCATCGTTCAAAACAGCGATGAAGCAGATAAGCTCAAAAAATACAAAGAGCTGCTTGATACTGGCGTAATCACACAAGAAGAATTTGATGCTAAGAAAAAGCAGTTATTAGGTTTATAATACATAAAAAATCAAAAAGGCTTCCGAAAACTCGGAAGCCTTTTTATTATACCCTACGGTAAATTATTTTAATGCATTGTAAACTGCAACTGCACAAGCAACTGTAGCACCAACCATTGGGTTGTTACCCACTTAATCAAAACATGGTTTTTTCTTCCTCATACCCTTTTTTCTGCCTCATAGCCTTTTTTACCCGAAAAAACGGTGTTTTTGGGGTGTTTTTAAAATCCCAAATCCTTATTTGTCCCTATCTGTCCTGGAATAATGTAGAAAAAATGTTGAAAATTTTATTTTCTACATTTATCAAAATAGTTATGAGTAAAAAATTACTGCATACATTATTTTTTAAGTAAAGGCGTCCGCTAAAAATAGCGACGCCTTTAACTTTTTTCAGACATATAATTTATTATACTACTGATAATTTTTAACTCGTTTTCGGAAAGTTCCATCAGCTTTTCAATCAGAATATTTACTTCCTCTTTTTGTCTTTTTGCACCTGTTAATACATAGTCTGCACTAACATCAAGAACATCACACACTTTTGCTAAGTTTTCTGGGCGAATTGCTTTTTTGCCAAGCTCCAAATTTGAAATCATCTGTGTAGAAACATCTATCTTTTCAGCAAGTTCTTCTTGGGTTAAACGGAGAGATTTTCTGCGAAGCATAATTCTTTGTCCCATTTCTTTGAGAAATGCAGTTTCACTCATAGCAATCACCTCAAAAAGTTTAATATATTTAAATTATACTACCCATAGGTGATATATTTTATATCTTATAGCGATAGTTTTATTGACTTTTATCACCTATAAGTGATATAATTCTTCTTGATAGGAGTTCAAAACTCAATATTTTCAAAAACAACAGAAAGAGGGAAGTTTCTATGGCAAAAACAAAAGTATGTCCGTTTTGCGGCAAGGAGTATCAGGACAAATTTTTCGGTTCAAGTGAGGCAGGAACACTTCAATTCGGAGATGGTCTGACTTATCTAAGTTTAAGTTGTTGTAGCGAATGTAGCAATAAATACGAAAACGAAGCTAAACAAGAAGGTCAGAGATTTTCAGTAAAGGTTGCCAATCTAAAAGCTGCAACAAGGAAAAAATACAAAGATGTGGATATTGCAAAAATGTTTTGCACTTACTTAGCAGAAAAAGCAACCTATCCCACATATACAGGAGAAGAAGCACTCCCGATTAGTTTTTGTTACATTACCCCTGACGGTCATTTCAGTATGACCGAATTCCATACTGCAAATTCAGAATACAGCGTCAAGCAATACGAGAAGTCTATGAATAAAATCTTTTCTTATGACAAATATCATATGTTTTCTGCCCGAGATGTATCAAAATTAGAATTTTGTCAAGTTGGTATGAAAGATGTTACAGGTTTGTTTTCAGCTGTTCTCACATACGATGTTCGTCTGAATGATGAAAAGGTTATGACATATAAACCTTGTATCGCACGTTTTTTCGTAAGGGGAAAAGGTATCCGACAGGCTCATTCAGCTGAAAAAGAAATGAGAAGACTTTTAGAAGTATTTAAAACAAAAGTCGGAGTTAATTTGCCTATAACAAAAGTCAAGAAGTTCAAGTAAAGGAGATATACATAATGAACGAGCTTGAAACACAAGTAATGGAAACAGAAGTGATTTCTAATGAACAGCCTGCTGGTGCTTGGCACTATATAAGAGCATTCTGTGCTTTCTTTGCAATTATTACTTCTTTTGCCCCTATTATAGTAATGACCGAAATGAGAACTCACTTTCTTGGTTTTGCAGGGGTTTTGTGGGTATTAGGTATCATATCCGCATTGTTGGTTTCACCATTAAAATTTTTAAAATTTGGTTGGAATATATTATCCAGATGTGCTATATTCGGTTGGTTTCTCCTTCCGTTTCCTTTTGATTTAGTAACTGTTGCCGTTTCCATAGCAGTAGGTATCCTCGGTGCAGTTTTGGCGCTGATTGTATGTCCTGCTATCTTTACTATTTATACATACTTTACAGATATTCGTTATTATTGTGTTAATAATAAAAAAGAGTTTATAGCGATTGGTTCTGCTATTGCAATCGTCCTTGTTTCTGTCGGACTTTTCTTTGCAATGCACGGTATCACAACAGCCATAGAGGCACCTATGGTTAAAAACAAGTTTGATGCTGTCAGTTGCTATAACACTTATTCAGAAGAAAACACAGATGTAAAGCAACTGTCTGAGGACATTTTAAGCAATCCTAAATCAAGCGAATTCTCAGAAGGTGGCTATGTTTGCACAAATGTATATGAATATGAAGGTAAAGAAGGCTTTGTTAATTTCACATACACAGACACCGTTAAGTTTGAATACTTAAATAATATATGGAAAGTTATTGATATAGATGAAACCAAAGAGGCAGGTACAGTCGATACAATTAACGGCACTTGGAAAGGCACTGGATATTATCCTGCAAACTTTGCTTCTAACAACGAGTTTGTTTTCAATATTAAGAATCTGACTAAAAGCGGTGGCACGGGCTCGCTCAGCGTTTATCTTGAAGGAACTACTGACGACCATTCGGATTTTACTATTGAAATGGGAGAGATAGAAACACAAGTACTTGACCCTGTAACACAGGAAACGGAAGTAGTTGCAAATCTCACTTTGATTTTGGATAGTCCTTTGACTTGTGATAATTTTGTAAGTCAAACATTTTCTGAGGTAGAGTGTGAATTTTCACTTACTGAAAATGAAATCAGAACCTATACATTTGATGTGGGTGGCGTAATTTTAGAATATCAATAAATTAAACAGGACATTTTGCCTACGGCATTTTGTCCTGTTTTTTCTTTGTCCTTATCGCTCGGGAGTATCATTAGAATGAGTCTTATATATGGTGATTTCATTTATCTGTTGTATTGACTTTTCTAATTGCTTTTCGTATTCAATCAAGGATTGTTCTATCATATCTAAATCTTTATTTCGTAGTTTATCTCCGATTGTTTGACCATCAGTGATTATTTGTTTTGCTTGTATTTTTATTTCTTGATTTTTCTTTTGCAATTCCTGAACATCTTGTTCTAATGATTTTGTTTCTATCGCTATAAATAATGCGAACACCAACTTGAACATCTTTATAATGAAAAAGTCATTACTATATGCAATATTATTCAAAATACTTTTTAACCTTTTTCTGCTGTGATTTGCGTCTTTTCTTGCTCTTTCGATTTCATCAAAGAGCATTTTCTTTTTTCTGCGATATTGCTCAAAGTATTCAGACGTAGCAGTATTGAATTCTTGCCAGGCCTCTGATAACACTTTTTCACTTCTCTGTTTTATTCTCTCGTATTCAGAAGCAGTTTTTCTCAACTCTTCATTTTCAAGATGTTCCAAATAAAAAACTTTCTGATTGCTGTTTTTTACAAAATTTATGAACTTATCTTGTAGTTGCAACAACTCTCCTGCTTCTTGTTCTACAAGTTCTGCACTTGCTTTTGAATTTTCCTGCTCCTGACGAAGTATATATTCTTCTTTTGATAAATGCTTTTTAGAATGCTTGCCATCAACAATATTGATACCATATTCTTTTGCAATTTCTTTTATAGCTTCTCGTTCCTGTTCCTGAAAACGAATAGTCCCCATATCTCCAAGTTTTCCAGAGGTTAGTCCCTGTTGTTTAAATGCACCATTTTCCGATATTCGCACTGCCAACCCTCTAACCGCCTCTGAATCTGTCCAAGGTATGTAACACAGATGAATATGTGGCACTCCACCTTTACTTGTAGTTCCATTTCCAACCTCATCTCTATGCAAATGGGCAGAAAACACAAACAAATGTGGATTTCGTTTTTGAAAATCGGACATATACTCATTAAGCACATCAACAGCAAGTTGTTCTTTATCATTGCCACATTTAAAAATTCCATCGTATGTATCACAATTACCAACTGTGATTATAACCTCATAATAGGGTTTAGGGTATTTAGATTTAATTCTTCTCTGTTCAGCTTTTGAAGCTCCTGATGAAATTGCTTCTTGAAGTTTTGCTTCCCCTTTTAAATACTGTCCCATTATATGTTGATAATAGTCTTTGATTTGGCGACAAGGTTTTTTACCTTTGTTGTACTCTGCCAGAGCATCATCAAACAGGTAGTGATATGCTTCTTCTACTGTCATATCTATATAACAAACATTAAGATGTTTTCTCTTAGGGTCAGCGTGTGGAACAAATACGGTTCTATTGTTGTGCCCAAGATGTGAGAAAGCACATGTGCCTTTATGGAAACTACACGTTAAATCATACATACAAAAAATCTCCTTTCTATCTTTATATAAAGGATGATTTTTTACATTTATATTGAAAGCGTTGTTCAATATAAATTACTCAATATTATGAATGAACCGTAATAAATTCCAGTCATTCATTTGAGCTCTCCGAGGGTTCTCTCTTACTTTCGCACAGTACATTTTTTGATTATTATATCTATCTGTCATACTTATATTAAGCGAAAAAGCAAAATCGCAGAAAGGAGATTTTAAAATGACAGATGTGAGAATTTATTGTTCAGAAGATTATAAGAAACAAATCAAAATTATGGCGGTCAGTAAAGGCACAACTATCAGTGAGTTGCTTTTAGAAATTATCAGTAAAGTAATTCCGGAAGCAACTACCAATCTGCAAAAAGAGATTGAAACTATCAATAACACCCTTGCAAAAAACGGAAGTAAAATGTCAGCAGAAGAAAGACAAGTGCTAAAAAACCGCAGAAATGAAATTAAGAAAATATTGGAAGGAGGAAAATGTTATGAGCAAAATAAATCGTGAAGGAACGATTAACAATATTGAATGGCTTGAATCCGAGGAAAAAGAAAAGGTTCGCAAAGCCGAAAAATCTAAACTTAAACTTGAATTGGAAAGACTAAAAATGGAAAAAGAAAAGCAAAGTAGTGTTGCATTGTATGAGATGTATAATGCAGTGGCTCGCTGTGGAGAAGATTTTGCTACTGATACTTATGGCATCAGATTGTGCCACTATGCAACTGCAATGGTATATCTCTGCTATAAATTGAGATATATAGACCGACAAACTTATAAACGATTAACTGATTATCTTGATATAAAAACTAAAAAGTGTTAAGAAAAAGTCCGTAGCAAAAACTACGGATGTTTTTTTGCAAAAAAGCTATGAGCTAAAACTTAAATCTAAATCACTTCTTACATACTTATATCGCAAAACAGCGAAACCGCTAAAGTGCGAAAAAATGAAAAGGAGAAAACTATGAGTATTAAAGATTTAGATGAAAAGGACAGCTTTCTTTTGTATTCCTCGTTTGATGAATTGTACTTCTCAGAACTTGATTTTCACGAAAAAGGAATTCTGATTGACTGTATCTTTAAGTATGTAAAGGATGGCAGAATGAACTTTGAGGCACTTGAAAATGATAGAGCAATGAGAATTTCGTTCAGAGCAATAGTCGATGTAATTAATAGGAATAACAAAAAGTGGGACGAGAGCAAAGAGAGAAGACGAAACGCAGCTCGTAAAAGATGGGACAAAGAAAAGAATCTGGACACACGAACAATAGAAATGCCAGGCGACAGCAGTTTAGTGATGACAGGCAATATAAACAATATGCCAAAAGATTACGAAGAGCTTAAATCACGAACCCAAATTGCTAACTACGAAGAGTTGAGAAAACTTGTTGATTTCTGTAATTTCAATAAGTGGGAAGCACCCTTGGAAGAAATGCAATCATCTTATGAAGATACAATGTAGTGCTATTTATAAATTGCATTGCATTTTATAGAATGTATTACAGAAATCACTCCCCCATATACATTGACAATATCATATACAAAGACATTTACATACACATTACCATTGGCAAGAACATAGACATTTTTCATTGACAATCACAGCAGGGTCTTTAAGGTGGAGTAATTGTATATGTGGTAAAGAAAACTCTAAGCATTCAAAGTTATAAGGCGACTGGACTGAACCAGTCGCTTTTAATTTTGTATAGGTTATTTTAAGAGTTTGCTTAGCACACTTTTTATGAATGTCGCTTAATGTTGTGTATGCACATCTGCATTAACCGTTCCTAGAAAAAAGACTTCTTTGGGGTGGTTATTGATGACATTTGGGTTGTCAGGTTATTGGCAACTTTCTGACAGCCACACGCTTACCGCCAGTGAAACGAAAATGCCTCACAAGGCATTACAGTGGCACGACCGACTGGCTCAGTCCAGTCGCAATAATGAAACATATTCTTATAGTCAATTAATTTATTACACAAATATATTGTTGAAACTTATCACTGTTAAAGGTATAATTTTATAAGGATATATAACTAAAAAATCCAAACACGAGGTATATTATGGATTTAGTAGAATTAAGCAAAAAGTGGGTAGAAGTTACTGCATCAATAGACTTCGGTAAGATTAACGAAGCCCTTAATAATTTAGCAAAATACAATGCAATGTTTGTTGAACGATATAATGCATTTGATAAATGGTGGCAAACAGCTGGTGCTAAAATAGTTGAAACTATTCAAAAAATTAACACCCCAGGTTATTCAGAAGAGAAGAAAAAAGAATTAGTGAAAAGTTATAAAAAGTGGGGCGAATACGCTTGGACCACAAATTCTATATTGAAATTCAACTATTTTTCTTCATTACCAAATTCATTAGAAGATGCAGACAAGAGAATGGAAAAATACTGCACACTAGATAATGTAATTGATATAAAAAACAAGTTAATAGATAAAGGGGTTAATGTTGCTGATTTAGAAGAGGCTTTATTTAACTTTGAAAAAGGTAAATATAAATCTTGCACTCTAATTTTGTTTGCCTTAATTGACCATGAACTCATCTTAAAGGGGTTCAAACATCCGCCAAAAGAAAACCAGTTGGAGGGAGATTTTAAATTAGGATTTTCTGCTATCTGTGAATATAAAAAGCAAAATAAAAAGGATTATGATAAGAGTTTTCTCTTTTCTAACCTATATTTTTTAAATCTAATGGAAGCACTAATGACTTTATTTAAACCAACAGAAAACTTTACTAACGAACCTGATATAATTAATAGGAACTATATCTCACACGGAATGAGCAATAGAGCTGTAACAAAAATTGATTGTTTTAAAGTTTGGTCGGCGTTATATAGTTTGGTAATACTATTGCCAGTCTTGGAAGATATAAAAGTATGAGTTGCAAAAGGAGAAAAAGAAATGACAGAGAAAATATTCATAAGTTATAACCATAACGATGATGTTTTAGTTGATACTATAGCAAGAAGATTGGAATTGGAGTTTGGTAGAAACAATATCTTCTATGATGCGTGGTCAATACAACCAGGAGATAGCATAATCGGAAAAATGGATGAGGGTTTAAGTAGTTTTAGTACCTTCTTCTTTTTCGTTTCGAACAATAGTTTAAATAGTAAAATGGTTACACTAGAATGGCAAACTGCTCTAAATATAGCAACAAATAACGGGTTGAAATTTGTTGCTGTAAGAATCGAAAACTGTTCTATTCCTCTTATTATTTCAGATAAACTTTATATTGATTTATATGGAAAAGGGTTAGACAGTGCCGTTGCTGAAATGAAGTGTATTGTTAAGTCTGAAAATACTTATGTGCCATTAGAAGAGGTAGAAAATCTTAAAGTTAGTTACAAACAAATAGATTGTAATAAAGTTAGAATTACCGTGAGGGCAAATCTATACGCTGAAATAAACCCCACTCTTGCATTTGCTTGTAGCAACAGGTTTGAAGATTTTTCGACCTGTTTTAACATCAGTGACGGAGTTACTGTTAGTAATAAAGGGAGTATGATTACAGATACAGACCTCACTTTAAATATGCGTACTGTTCAACTTCAGAGACCTTTACGACCAGGTTTTCCTTTTGTTTTTGAGGTAACCTTAACAGGTGTTAATCAATTAAACGATGTCGCAGTATATATCCTTAAAAATGCGGAAACAGGTGAATTTAACCAGTTGCCAGTTGAACATTAACAATATAAATTAATATTTATAAAATTCAAAGTATTAGTGTCATACTTAATATGAATGAGAAAGGTTCCGAAACATTTCCCTATCATTCAAAAACCGTAGTTCTATTTTTAGAGCTACGGTTTATTTTTTTGCAAAAAAGTTATGAGGAAAAATCTTTTTTATTTTTTGTCTGTCATTCTTATATTGCTTAACGGCGAAATCGCTTGGGTAATCTATATTATTAAACTCTAAAATCCCTGAGACGAAAAAGGAGAAGCCTAGATGAAAACTATATTTGAAATGAACAAAGCTGAATTAATAACTTTATTAAACAACGATATAGCGGAAATAAAAGGAGAATTTCAGTATAATAAAGAATTCAAAAAAGAACGTGAAGCTGATTTGTACCACTTAGAAAAAGAAATATTAGAAAAGCAAAAAAACAACACAGACACAAAAGACTTCTATTTAGAAAGAGCATATATGTTAGAAGAATGGATAGCCTGGTATTGTCTTTGCTAAACTATTCCACTATTCAAAAACCGTAGTTCTATTTTTAGAGCTACGGTTTATTTTTTGCAAAAAAGATATGAGGAAAAATCTTTTTATTTTTTATCTGTCATTCTTATATTGCTTAACG
Source organism: Ruminococcus sp. (assembly GCA_017411835.1). Classification (GTDB taxonomy): domain Bacteria; phylum Bacillota; class Clostridia; order Oscillospirales; family Acutalibacteraceae; genus Ruminococcoides. The sequence goes on from JAFQPG010000004.1 coordinate 65,645, forward strand.
GCGAAATCGCTTGGGTAATCTATATCATTTAAACTCTAAAATCCCTGAGTGCGAAGAAGGAGAAAAAGTTATGACTTTATCAGTAAAAATCAATAAGAAAACCAAACAAGCATTTGTTACAGACATTGAAAACGGAAATACTTGGAGTAAAAAAGAGTTGGAATATGTCATCGGTATCATTGAGAAAAACAATGCAATTTCAGAATACGGAGATACCTATCTAGCGTTAAAAGATGCATATTCAGCAATAATTTCAGCTGAAAATATAATGAATAGCAAAGGAGAATGAATTATGAAAACAAGCGTAGCAAGAATTATTACAGACACCATTCTTAAACGGATGGACAATGCAGAAAAAAACGGAGAAGTTTTTAGATGGGTTAAACCTTTTGCAGAGGGAGCTCCCGACAAAGCATACAGTTATGACACTCAACTTCCTTATAGGGGAATTAACCGCATTTTATTAGAAAATAATGAATACCTAACATTTAATAAGGTTCAAGAAATGAACCAGAAAAAGGATGCTACTGAATACCAAATTAGAAAAGGTGCGAAGGGCAATATAGTTTGCTATTACAACACTAGGTCGGTTCTTGATGAAGAAACAGGCGAGCCAAAATTAGACAAGAACGGCAACGAAATTAAAAAAGGGTTTTTGAAATACTACCACGTTTATAGTCGTGAAGATGTAATTAGAAAAGACAATGGAGAAAATCTTCCCTCACGGTTTAAGTTTAAACACTATACTCACGAAGAAGCAACAGAACAAATGCGCCTGAGTTTAGATAAGTTTAACCGTTTATTTAACTACTATTGCAAAAAATACGGAATTGAAATCGAGATTATTAAAGATGGCACACAAGCATATTTTTCTCACGATATGAAAATCAGAGTGCCTGATATATCTAATTTTATTTCAATATATAACTATATACATACTATTGCTCACGAAATGGCACACAGCACAGGAATGTTTTTAGGAAGATTTGAAAAAGACAGTGTTTCAGATGTTAAAGAAACAATGCAAAATTACAGTAAAGAGGAATTGATAGCAGAGATTTCAGCAGAGATATTATGTGCTGAACTTCATATACCAGATGATGAAGAAACTCCTGACAATAGTGTTGCCTACATTCATAGTTGGTCTTCATATCTAAAAGATAGACCATCAGAGATTATCTCTGCTTCTGCAAAAGCAGAAAAGGCGTGTGAGTTAATTCTGGAATGTTTAAGAGAATTAGAAAAAGAAGAACAAGTCAATGAAAATATAAGTCAGGAGGAATGCAGATGATTACCAAGTTAGAGAACCTACAAAAACTTAAAAACAGAAATATATTTGAAGAGATAAAAAACAAAGTATCTCCAATCAACGATACTACAAAAGCACCTGATATCAATTACAATAATATGGACTACACAGGAGTAGCTGATGATGTATTAAACGAAGATTGACAGAGAAAAAACCGTAGCAAATTTGCTACGGTTTTTTCTTATGCTCGTTTATTTTTTCAAAATGTATTCTAATGTTTCAAACGCATTGTAAATGTTTATTCTTAACAACTCTATATTTTTATCAGAAATGATAATTTTCTTACCTTCTTCTTCGTAATAAATATAGTCAGAATCTAGTTTATTAAATATTTCAGCTTTTATTTTGTTAAGTTCGCATTCTGTTGGTAATTGCACTTCTTCAATAAAGCTATCTGAAACTGGATTGCTTGCTCGCAGAATTCTCTTCCACTTTTCATTATCATCGGGAAACATAACAAAACTATCTATATCATAGTCCAAAGCAAAAACAATTTTTGAAATTGTATCAAACCAAGGCAAAGTTTTATTTTCCCCGTTTTCTATTCGATATATCGTGCTTCTATCGACGTAGCATTTATCAGCAAGTGTAGTAATTTTTATGTTTTTTGATTTGCGAATAAACTTAATTCGGCTACCTAATATGTTGTTTTCTATACCCTTAGCTGTATTACACAGGTCATAAAAAGCTTTTAATTTTTCACTGCATATCTTTTTTTCTGATTTAGAGTAATCTCGTTCCTTGGTCTTTACTCGTTCTAAAAATCCTTTTTTACTAGTATTCATCAGGATTCCCTCCGATTTAAGTAATGATTGTCAGTTTAAATTTTTGTATCCATAACACTATTATATATTACTACATTTAACTCGTCAAGCACAAGATGTTGCATATAGCCATATTTAGAATTATGTTGCATCTTATTTTCTTGATTTTGTTGCATTTCGGAGGTAATATACAACCAAAGCAAGAAATCAACTTGACCAATCGTTATGATTAAATGCTTCATTACATAGAAAGGAGGTTATTCAATGAATAACCAAAAAATTATCAGTAAGGAGAAAGAAAGATTAGTCAAATCTGGACTTCTCGCCGAAACAGACGAACTTCTCACCAAAAATGTTTGGCGAAAGAGAGGTAGCAAAGTGAATAAGGGTGAAACACCTATCACTAAGCTTATCATTCACATCTATGCACCACACAACGTGTATGACGAGGATGGTAAATGTATCAAGGTTTGCAAGACTATACCTGTCAAGGCAAACTTCTATAAAACGTCACAGGTATCACCAATTAAGAAAGGAGGACACCGATGTGCTTGATAAGTTAATCTATCAGTGCAAATCAATAGATGATGTTTGCGAAAAACTCAAAAGCGGTGAATATGTTTTCACCTATGTAGAACTCAAAGATGGTAAAGGCATTAAGTATATCAATGCATATCATCAATGCGACTATGGTCTGGAAGCGTTTAGTTTTGACCGTTACAGCAACAAGTTCCCTCTTGAGCTTCGTAGAGCTGACGTTCATTACTCAGGCAGCATTGATGAATTGGATGCAAAAATTAAGGAGCATATTACAAAAAGATATAAGCAGTTTGATGCTTTTATCGTATGCGATACTCTTCTTGATTTGGAAAATATTCCTAAGCCGACAAGGTTTAAAGCATTTCTATAAGCAACACCCCGAAACATAACGACAGAGGAACTGATTTATTAGTTCCTCTGCCACAACATCAACAATTAACTTAAAGGAGACTTTATTATGAAATTTAATACAAAGGAAATCAAAGTTTATGACTTTGCAGGAATTTTTGATGGCTTCTGTGTGGAAGCACACGAAGTAAAAGACACAACAGAACTTTATCTTTACCATAAGAACTATGGAATTAAATCACTTATGTTTGGTGTTCTCACGAACTCTATTAAAAGCGAATGGGAACTCCGTGATTTAATCGCAAGCAACATAGAGAACCATATAGACATCTACCAGGATGTCTATATGGACTAACACAGAAAGGAGGAAATCTAATGAAAGATAATCAAAAACCTGTATTCAAAGTGGTTGATATGTCTGCACTCAGATTAAAACCTGAATGCTATAACTTGCTTGATTATTGTGCCTACAAGATAGAACCTGAACTTCGCAATTGCCAGTGTTGTTCTTTAACCCATTATTTTCACGATTGCAATGGCAACCCAATCCGTGATTGATAACAAGTACAAACAAACTAAAATAAATAATTGTTACCACAGGAGAAATAATCATTTTCTCCATCCCTAAAATAGAATAACATCATCCCATAGTAGATTATTTCTCCTTAATAAAATAAAAGGAGAAAACAAATATGGAAAATAATTTTATTGGTAAAAAAACTAAAAATGACGAAAGATATACCCCTGCTATTTTGGTTAAACCAATTTTAGAGTATATCCCAAAAGGTTCAACCGTGTGGTGTCCGTTTGATTTGAAAAACAGCGAGTTCGTAATTGCGCTTAAAGAACACGGTTGTAAAGTGATTTATTCACATATAAGTACTGGTCAAGACTTTTTTAAGTATGAACCAAAAGAACATTATGACTACATCGTCAGCAACCCACCATTTAGTTGCAAACTAAGTGTGTTGGAAAAACTATATACCCTTAACAAGCCATTTGCAATGTTACTTAATCTTGAATGTCTAAATTATCAAGAGATAGGGAACTTCTTTTTAGATAAGAATCTGGAATTGCTCATTGTTGATAAAAAGGTAAGTTTTGATGGTAAAACAGCAAGTTTTAACACATCATATTTTTGCAATAAGATGTTACCGGAAAAACTAAGGTTTGTACATTTGCAACACAACAATACAAACAAGAACTTTGTACCATCACGGATGTACATAAAATAAAAATAAAGAAAGGAGAAAGTCAAATGAAGTGTAGATACAAAGAAAATATGAAGAGTGGTATATCTCAACCAACATTTACAGTGCATAATCAAGATGGTAGTGTTTTTAGAGAAAACGCAACGCTTGATGAAGTGTTTAGCAAAGAAAATATGCTTAATCTTATACTTGAAGCTACATCACTTCCACTTCGTGTAAAAGAAAATTAACGTACCCTCTCGTTATCTAAGATTCAGTAATTAACGGGGTGTAATCGCTCCGTTAATTACTATTTTGACAAATCACAGATTCAGCGTAATGCCGAATTTTTTAAATAAATATCTTCAAAAGACACAATATATAAAGACTTTTTTGAAAGATAAAAATAATACAGAAAATTCATTGTGCGCTATGTACAAATCAGTATAAATCAACATCACTTACAGCGTTTGACGCGGTACATTTAGTAAAGTAATATATCATCAGAAAATACACTTCAAACTATATCGAATTTTTAGAAAGGAAAACTTTATGAGAGACACAGATACTATCATTCAAAACGATATTAAACTATATACAGTTAAGGAAGTAGCAGAGTTGTTATCTATTAGCAAGGACAGAGTATATATACTTATCCATTCTAACCGTCTTCCAGCATTAAACATCGGCGGTCTAAAAGTAAGACATGAAGCACTTGCTGATTTCTTAAAAGAAACAGAAGGACAAGTTATTGACTTTAACAATCCTCAGAACCATTATGTTCTATCTGCCTAAGGAGGGTGATTTTATGAGTACAGCAAAAGAAACTAACAGAATAGTTCATGTGTTCAAATCCAAATACAGAAAAAAGGATGGTAGCACGTCCTGGTCTTACCGCTTTGAAATGCCTTATCGCACTAAGGACGGCAAAAGAGAATTCGCTACTAAAAGTGGCTTTTTAAGTAAAAAATCTGCCCTCAAAGCAGGCGAACAATACTTCGATGAACTCTATAAAGGTTTTACCCCTACAACTAAAACAGACAGCAAAATCTCTCGTATGCGATTTTCTGATTACATAGAAGACCTATGGATTCCGTATAAACGTTCTTTGGTTAAGGAAAGCACAATGTATGGGTATGAAAAGTTGTTCAAAAACTTAATATTCCCTAAGTTTGGCAATCGTGCGTTAGCAGATATATCAACAACAGAGATAGAGGTTTTCTTAAATGATGACATCTATATGAATTCCACTATATCAAACTGTACTCTGCAAAATGTCAGAGCTCTATTAAGACAGTCTTTTAATTATGCTGTCAAAAGTGAATATATTGCTAAAAACCCCGTTTTATCAGCAACACTACATAACACTCGCAAACAACCAAATAAAGTAAAATCAGGTCAATTCAGAAATGCTATTACCACAGAAGTCCTGCAACAGATTTACGAACTATACCCTGCTGGCTGTCAGCAAAACTTAGCTATCAAGCTGATGGAAAACTGTGGTCTGCGATTAGCAGAAGTTTTTGGACTTACTTGGAATGACATTTCCTTTGAAACTCACACAATGTTTGTTTTAAGACAGGTTCAGAGAAGAACTAAGAGCTACACTCCAAACGAATGGGAGCAAAAACAACTAAACGAACATCCTGTACTATCTGATTTTAAGTATTATGTGTCAAACCCGAAATACGAAAGCAAAAGAGCAGTGCCTTTAACAGCAGAAGTTGAACAGTTACTAAAAGATGAGCTTGACTGTCAAAAAGCAAACCGTAAAAAATATGGAGACAAGTTCAAGAGGTATTTCTATACTCGCAGAACCTCTCCGGTTCATTTTACTGATTTTACTTCTTTTAACTCACGAACTACAAGAACAGCGACAGACGATTACGAGAACGGAATTCTTAATCAATCTGGAATTGGTTATGAATTGGACTTCGTTTTCCGACGTCACAACGGAGAATATTTTAACTCTGGCAATATGGATTATGTAACCAGAAAAATCCACGGATTTGAAGGTAATGACCTTATTTCGGCAACCTTTAATTTTCACTCCCTAAGACATACTTATGCTTCCAGACTGAGGTCTTTGGGATTTGAAGAGTATATCATCACAAGCTTGATGGGTCATAAAGAGCAATCAACCATCACTCAAATGTATATGCACTTGGAAGAAGCTGTGTTTAACCAAGTTGTTGAGAAACTAAATTCCAAAAGGAAAGTAGATGATATTCTAAAATCGCTAACAGCGGAAGAAATAAAAGAACTTTCAGAAAAACTGAAAACAGCTTAGACAGATAACCGAGAAAGATTTCTTTTTCGGTTATTTTTTATATTCTATAATTATGTTATGAGGAAGAAGTTTCTGCATATCAAAATATATGATATGAGGTGATTTTTTCTGCATATCTATTTTCAAAAAACAGCCTATTTCCAACGGCTTTTGGAACAAATGTTGAAAAAATGTAGAAAATTTGCGATGTTGAAAATAAAAAACAGGGTTTAAAGCCGTTTGACTTCAAACCCTGTAATTCTTTAAATATTCAAAAAACCTCTATTTTATGCGGTTTTTCGGATTATTTCATTGCATTATATACTGCAACTGCACAAGCAACTGTAGCACCAACCATTGGGTTATTACCCATACCTATAAGACCCATCATCTCTACGTGAGCAGGAACTGAAGAAGAACCTGCAAACTGAGCGTCGCCGTGCATTCTGCCCATAGAGTCTGTAAGACCGTATGAAGCAGGGCCAGCAGCCATATTATCAGGATGGAGTGTTCTACCTGTACCGCCGCCTGATGCTACTGAGAAGTAGCCTACGCCGTTCTCAAGCGCCCATTTCTTGTATGTACCTGCAACTAAGTGCTGGAAACGAGTTGGGTTAGTTGAGTTACCTGTGATAGAAACACCAACGTTCTCAAACTGCATAATAGCAACGCCTTCTCTAACGTCGTCAGCGCCGTAGCAACGAACTGCAGCTCTCTCGCCGTCTGAGAATGCTTTCTCTTCAACGATTTTTAATTCACCTGTGAAGTAGTCAAACTCTGTTTCAACATATGTGAAGCCGTTGATTCTTGAAATGATGTATGCTGCGTCTTTGCCAAGACCGTTTAAGATAACTCTTAATGGTTCTTTTCTTGCTTTGTTAGCGTTTCTTGCGATACCGATAGCGCCTTCAGCAGCAGCAAAAGACTCGTGACCTGCTAAAAATGCAAAGCACTTTGTCTCTTCTTTAAGGAGCATTGCGCCGAGGTTACCATGACCGCGACCAACAGCTCTCTGCTCAGCAACAGAGCCAGGAATACAGAAAGCTTCTAAGCCTTCACCGATAGCTTCTGCAGCGTCAGCAGCAGTAGTTACGCCCTTTTTGATAGCAACAGCGCAACCTAAAGTGTATGCCCAACCAGCGTTTTCAAAAGCGATTGGCTGAACTTCTTTAACGATATCATATGGATTGAAGCCTTTATCTAAGCAAATCTGCATAGCTTCTTCGAGATTAGCGATACCATACTGAGCAAGGCATTTCTCGATTTTAGGCATTCTTCTTTCAATACTTTCAAATTTAACTGCCATTAATCTGTACCTCCTTGCTTATTCTTCACGTGGGTCAATGTACTTAGCAGCGTTGTCAAAACGGCCGTACTGACCAATGTTGTTTTTATATGCTTCGTCAGGTGACATACCGTGACGGATATCCTCCATCATTTTGCCAACCTTAACAAACTGATAGCCGATAACTTCGTTGTTTTCGTCGAGAGCTGTCTTAATAACATAGCCCTCTGCCATTTCCATATATCTAACGCCCTTTGCCTTTGTTGAGTACATAGTACCAACCTGTGAACGAAGACCCTTACCAAGGTCCTCAAGACCAGCGCCGATTGGAAGACCGTCTTCAGAGAAAGCCGTCTGTGAACGACCGTAAGCGAGCTGCTCGAAGATGTTTCTCATAGCAGTGTTGATAGCGTCACAAACAAGGTCTGTGTTAAGGCACTCGAGAAGAGTTTTACCCGGTAAGATTTCAGCAGCCATAGCAGCTGAGTGAGTCATACCTGAACAGCCTATTGTTTCAACTAAAGCTTCCTCAACAATACCGTCTTTAACATTTAATGTTAATTTGCAGGTACCCTGCTGTGGAGCACACCAGCCGATACCGTGTGAGAGACCACAGATGTCTTTAATTTCGTAAGATTTTACCCATCTACCCTCTTCAGGGATAGGTGCAGGACCGTGTTTAGGGCCCTTTGCTACAGTACACATTTTTTCAACTTCGTGTGAATAAATCATTGTACTAACTCCTTTCGCAATTTGTTTGATGAGACAAACTCATACAAATGTATTATAAAACAGATTAAACTTTTACGCAAGAGATTTTGTGCCGAGATTTGGAAAATTTGTGAAAAATTTATCGTAAAATCACACAAACATATAAAATGCCTCCCATATTTTTGGGAGGCATAAAAATAACGCTACTTCATAACGACTTGTTTTTCTTTATTTTCTACTTCATTATCGTGGGTCGGCTTTTTCTCTTGCAAAAGATTTTTTGCTTTTTTTACAACTATATCACATATCTTTTTGATGAGAATGGAAACAAAAATTCCCGCAAGCGCATACAGTAAGGCATACTGGGTTTTTCCGTCTGGAATATAGTAATACCATATCGAAGACTTCATAAGATTAACATTGAAATCACTAAACGCCGGCGTGATAACGCTTAATATATAAAACATCCACTTAACACACATAAAGCCCAGCAGATGATGAATCATTATGCTATAAGTGTTATCCGCAACCATTCTAACAAATTTCCAGTTTCCTACCACAGGTGTGAGTAGCTTTGATACTCTCAACCAAAAAGCTATGCCTGTTATTGCTGTAACATACGGAATTGTACATCCGTTTACAAATCCACTGCACTTTGATGGCGTATAATTCAGCTCATCAAAACAAGCGATTAATATAAGTTGAACCGCAAATAAAATACTAAAATAAGCAACACTGCCGAGATTATCAATTTTCTCTAGCTTTATCTTATAAAAATGACCGAATTCGAAGCAAGGTAAAAAGAACATTGTTCTATACAATAACAGTTTTACTCCGTAAATATTACCTGCCTGATTTATAGAACTCTTTATTGCAAATATACCAATAGCAAGATATACCGCAAGGATTATGTACTCACTATATATTTTTGCTACCTTTAACAGCTTTCTGAACAAAACATTAAACACACATACAACAAATAAAGGATACACAAACCACGAGCCTAGATTATATAAAAAAGCTTCTCCGTCAACAAACGGCATTACAAAAAGATTGTATAAATTCACCGGTGCGCCGATAGTGTAGCCGAATTTCGACATAATTATAATAAACACACCGTACACTATATTCCAAATATAAGCAGGCAAAACTAATCTCTTCACGCGCTTAAAAATATAGGAACCTGCGTTTTCTTCATATCTTGATTTATAAAAATATCCCGATATAAATGCAAACAATGCAAGTTGGAAGGAGTATATAGGAAACCATTCATAACCAAGCGATAAACCGCCTTTATAGCAATGTCCTGATACGATTATGAATATTCCAATCGCTGACAATAATTTAAACTGCAGATTTATGTCTTTTTTTGTAGTTTTTACTAAGCTTTTTTCCTGCATATTTTCCCCTCCCTTAAACCTTTTCTGCTATATTGTAACTTAATATAAATTACTACGCAAGGTGTCGCGTTGACATTTTGCAAAAATTTGCACAAAACTTATCGCAAAATATAAAAAACACCCCCGAAAACCTCAGGGGCGTTAAATTTATACATCTTACTGTTTTTCACACATCGGTAAGCGTGCACCATATTTACCTACAATAGACTTCAGATAATCATACTCCCATTCCTGAAGCTCAACCACCTTGCCTTTGTAATAAAGTACAGGGCAATTAGTACAGCAAAAATAAAAAATTCTCGGGTTTTTGCCCTCGTGGATGCTTATATAGATGTCCTCACAGCCTTCGCAAAACTGACCTTTGTCCTTAACCTTTTTCTTTGAGTTGAGTAAATCTATAACCGTCTTGCTTTCCTCTTGTGTAAGATTTGTGTGCGACTCCAAACCATCGTAGGTGTAGTATAGCTCTATCCTTGCATTTTCCTTGATATTAACTTCGCCTAAAAACATAATGCCTATAGCAATCACAACAAAAAGAACAACGCAAACTCCTACTATAGTAAACGTAACGAGTCTTGATTTGCTTTTCATTTTATCTCACCTCTGTACTAATTATACCATTTATTTTTTTGTTTGCAATAAAAATACGATTTTATGCTGACATTGCTTCTAACATCCAAAAAGATAAAAAATCTCCATCAGCTGTTGAGGATAATTTTTCGCCATATATTTGCACTTAATTATTATAAAAATCCAGCCTTTGGATACTCCTACAAAAAGGCACTCAAAAATATGTACATAATGTTTATAGAAAAATTTTTAAGTTTAATATATACTGTATGCGTGATAGTTTGAGTAGTGGCGCTATTTGCACAAATTATTTATGTGCGACTTTGCTCTGCTCTTTGAGAATTTAAACCTATGAGGTGATTTTATGAAAAAGCTTTTATCCTTAATGCTTGCACTTATTATGCTGATTTCTGTTGCTGTTATATTCCCGTCAACAGCATCTGCGGCGCAGGCTACTTTTAATGAGGGCGACATTCTTTATATGAAGATTATCTCTCCTGCTGAATGGACAGGCAGTAATGCCATTATGTACGCGAACTTTACTGAGTATAGCCGCGCTGACAACGGCGGGAGTTCAGTTATCCTCGCAGAAGCGGATAAATCAAAATACGACCCACGCACAGGCGTAGAATATGATGCCGAAAGAGGCGTATATAAGTACACAGTTACTGCTCAAGACGCAGGCAAAACCGCTATGCGTTTCTGGCGTGGTAACGATATAAAGCTTTGGAACTGCTCCATTCTTTTAACTGCCGATGATTTTGCAAACGGCTATAATATGGTCACTATCGACGGTTTTGAATGGGATGATAGCGGCGAAAAGCTTACTTACTACGATTTGGCTGTTGAGCCAAAGCTCACACTTTCTTCAAAAGCAGGCGATATCGGCGATACCATCACCGTTACTGTTGAACTCGACGAAGTCGAAAATGTTAACTATACATACGAAATCAAAAAGGGCAATGAGGTTGTAACAAACGAAAAAACCTATTCCTTTACCGCTACCGAAAACGGTGCGTATTCGTTTACTGTAAACGTTACTGCAACAAACGACAATGGCAAGGTGCTTGGTATGGGTACTGACTCTTCTACCGTAACCATCGGCGTGCCTGCGGTTACCGGTGCTATCTCTGCAGGTCTTTATGCACACGCATATTCTGCTGACTCTAAAGAGAGTGAGGCGTGGGTTAAGTGGTATAACAAAGATAACGTAAGACACTTCCTTATGCCTACCTGCACAAACGCTAACACAATAGAAATTTACAACAACTACTCAACCGATGCTGTCATCAACGGCGTTACCATTGCTCCACAGACAATCGGCGTAGTAAACTACGAAGAAGGAAGAGAATACTCAGTTTCTGCAAACAACAAAACATATACCGCTAAATTTATGATATCCTCCGCCGAGGCTGCTATTTTCATCAACAACCCAAGCGATTTTAACGGCAATGATTTGTGGAGTTATCTTACAGACGATAAGGAAAATTATGCCTCCGCAACTGCTGCTGCATTAGACGATGAGGGTAACCTCGACTCCACCCCAATTAAGAAAATCAAGGGCAGAGGCAACACCTCATGGCAAGCAGAAAAGAAAGGCTTTAACTTAAACTACGATTCCGCTATCTCCTTAGATGGTATGCAAAAATGTAAGAAGTTTTCTATCATTTCAAACTTCCAGGATCCTGCTCTTGCCAGAAACAGAATTTTATATGACCTTGCTGACGAAATCGGCGTCCCATACGCGTCTGACTCACGCTTTGCAGAAGTGTATGTCAACGGCGACTATATCGGTAACTATATGGTATGTGAAAAGGTTGATGTCGGCAAAAACACTCTCATTCCTGATGTTGACGAGGAAGACTACTTAAACTACGTTTCTGGTGCACAAGAAAACTTCTCATTTGTTTGCGAAATCGATAATGCCCCATCTGCTGACGACTTTTCTGTTACTATGGGCAATAAAAACAAAGTGACAATGAAATCTCCTGAACTCGAAAAATCAGACTCCAACTACAATGCAGTCAAAAACTATATCATCAATAAATACGATACAATGTGGGATAAGATTGCATCAAACGCAGCAGACGTAAATGACTACATTGACATTGAATCTTTGGCACAGGTTTATCTGATTAACGAGTTCGGTAAAAACTGGGACTCAGGTGCAGGCAGCTTCTACTTTGTTTATAAGCCTGATCAATCAGGTCACTACAAGTTCTTTGCATCTCCTGTATGGGATTATGACAACTCTTTAGGTAACGCAAACGGCGTAAGCGACGATTTAAGAAACTTAGGCATTTCTGACTACACACTTCCTACAGGCTGGTTCTCAAAACTAAAGAACGGCTACAGCGGACCTAACTTCTTAACAGACTCCATCAAAAACTGTGGCGCATTAAATGAGATTATCCCAACTGTTTGGTTTGAGCAGTTCGTTCCTGCTATCGAAAACAAATTAAACGGCACAGGTCTTGATAATACAGAGCTTTACTCTTCAGACGTTTATTACTCATATCTTAAAGACAGCGCTGATTTAAACTATGTTCGCTGGGATATGGTAACAGACACAGGCTGGATTGCAAACCACACATCACTTAAAAAATCTTACGCTACTTATACATATAACGAGTACGGTCAAGTAACTGATATGACATACCGTCAGGATTCAAAATCCACTTCATACACAAAATATGATTTCAAAGCAGAGTTTGATTATATGATTGACTGGGCAAACTCACGTGCGGCGTGGTTGTCAGACCAATATTTTAGCTCTTACACCCCTAGCGAGATTATTCCGACTGAGCCTGAGACTGAGCCAACCACACAGCCTCCTACAGAGCCTGTACTCCCTGATGAAGAACCAAAGCTTGATTTAGAAAACGCTATTGCCGCTTGGCAGTTTGATCCAACAGGCAAGGTTGAAGAAGACAAGCTTACTGAATACGGTAGCGGTGATGAAGGATATCAGGCTACATACGGAAACGGTAAATTAATCGGCACAGTAGACGGCGTAAATATGCGCTCACTTGAGTGGTCTGCTGTAGAGTACGGCACAAATGGTCTTAATATGGTGCCTCTTATGGCTGCAGGTTCAAAGAACCTTTGGTGCGAAAATCCTTATGTTCAGTTCGAAATTTCTACAAAGAACTACGAGGATATTCACTTTACAATGTATATGGCAGGCTCTAAAAAATGTCCTGCTTCTTGGAAAGTACAGTACAGCATAGACGGCACAACCTTTGTTGATGTAGAAAACGCAGTTGCTACTATCACGATGGATAACCGTAAGCTGATGACTGCTTATCTTGATAACATCGCTTTACCGTCTGATATTGATAACCAGGACGCTGTTATCATCCGCCTTACTCCAACATCAACTACAACCGTAAATTCGAGCACAACCGATGTAGACCCAAGCGGTGGCGAGCTTGCCCTTAACAATATTTTAATCAGTGGTACTAAAATAGAAGCACCTGTTGAAAACATAAAGGGTGATGCTGACTTAGACGGCGAAGTAACCGTATTAGACGCAACAGCAATTCAAAAGCATTGTGCGCAGATGCTCACCTTATCTGAGCAGGGCGCTATAAACGGCGACGTAAATAGGGATACTAAGCTTAATGTGCTTGATGCTACAATCATTCAGAAATTCCTTGCTGATATTTTTGACACTTTATAAATTATATTTACTACTTAGCTCTGTAATTTTGCAGAGATAAGTTTAAGGAAGAGGAAATTATTATGAAAAAAATTATGAGCCTTATTCTGGCTGTTATTATGATAGTGACTACCTTGTCGCTCGGTGTGGTTTCAAGCTGTGCACAGGACACATGCGTTGCACAAACTAACGGTAGTGTTACTGTTGCAACAACTACCGGTTTATATGCTCACGCTGTTGATGATGAAAATGAAACACAGGCGTGGGTTAAATGGTATGAAAAAGACAACAAAATGTACTTCTTTATGCCAACCGCTACAAATGCAGAAAAAATTAAAATTTATAACGCTTATACCTCTGATGCAAAATTTGGCGATGTCACTATCCCTGCTACTGGCTTTATGAGCATCAGTTATAAAGAAAACACTAACTATAATGTTACAATCGGCAGTAAAAAATATACCGCAGTAATTATGCGTTCAGATACTGAAGCTGCCGTATTCATCAACAACGTTGATGATTTCGACGGTAAAGATTTGTGGACTTATCTTACAGACGATAAGGAAAACGATGCAAAAGCTACCGGTGCTGTGATTGACGACAAGGGCAATGTCGACAATACTCCTGTCAAGAAAATTAAAGGCAGGGGCAATACAAGTTGGGACGCTGATAAAAAAGGCTTTAACATCACTTACGATGATGCTGTAAAAGTCGGCACAATGCAAAAATGCAAGAAGTTCTCTATCATTTCAAACTTCCAGGATGCCTCCTTAACCCGTAACAGACTGCTCTACGATTTATCAGACGAAATCGGTGTTCCTTACGCTTCTGACTCACGCTTTATGGAGTTTTATGTAAACGGCGTTTATATGGGCAACTACCAGATGTGCGAAAAGGTTGACGTCGGTAAAAACACCTTGATGCCTGATATAGACGACGAAGACTACTTAAACTATGTAAACGGCGACTCCACCGCTTTTGAGTTCGTTTGCGAAATCGACTCTAACCCTAGCGACGATGACTTTACAGTACGTGCATCAAACGGCAACAACCTGACTATGAAAGCTCCTGAGCTTTCAAGCTCTGACACAGGCTACCAGAAGGTACAGAGATTTATTAAAGCTAAGTACGATGTTATGTGGAATAAGCTGACATCTAACGCATCTGATGTAAACGACTACATTGATATTGAATCTTTAGCACAGGTTTATCTGATTAATGAACTCGGTAAAAACTGGGATGCGGGTGCAGGCAGCTTCTTCTTAGTATATAAGCCTGACGAAAACGGTAAGCATAAATTCTACGCTTCTCCTGTATGGGACTATGACAACTCTTTAGGTAATGCACAGGGTGTAAAGGGTGACCTTAACTATCTTGGTATTAAAGACTATGAAGAGCCTACAGGCTGGTTTGCTAAATACAAAAACGGCTATCGTGGACCTAACTTCTTAAGCGAGACTGTTGACTACTGCGATGCTTTGGACGAAATGATTCCTGTTGTATGGTTTGAACAGTTTGTCCCTGCTATAGAAAACAAATTAAACGGCACAGGCTTAAATAACACCGAGCTTTACTCTTACGATGTTTACAAAAGCTATCTTACAAAGAGTGCTGCTATGAACTACATCCGTTGGGATATTATTCAGGAGCCTCAGTGGATTGCAATACACGATTCAATCAAGCTGTGTAAAGCTACTTATAAGTATAACGAATACGGCCAGATAATCGGCGTTGATTACACTCAGGACAAGGTTGCTACCTCTTATACTCCTCACGTTTTCGATGATGAATACAGATATATGATTGACTGGACAAATTCTAGAGTTGCTTGGATGTCAAGTCAGTATATTAAAAATTACACACCATCTGCTCCAACTTCAAACGTACGCGGTGATGCGGATTTAGATAAAGAGGTTTCCGTAATGGACGCTACCGCTATCCAGCTTCACGAAGCACAAAAAATCACTCTTTCTGATTTGGCTTTAGCCCTTGCTGATGTAGATGATGACAACGAGGTTTCTGTATTAGACGCTACAAAAATCCAGATGTTTGTAGCAAATAAAATTTCTACTCTATAAATACAACTGGTATTTATAGTTATTGCTTGATTTTATTACAGTTTTGTTATATAATTGATTTGTTCAGTTAATTATGAAAGGAAAATCAAAATGAAAAAATTATTAAGCGTATTGCTCGTAGTTGTAATGCTAGCTTCTATATGTACAGTTGCTGCTTTTTCATCTTCTGCCTTAGAAGCACCGGCAACTAAACATACCGCAACATATAATAATGTAAAGAAAGGCGATATTCTTCAATATTCCTATTATCTTCAGTGCGATAAAGTGATTATGAATTCGCAGTGCGAAACCACCTATAGCGACAACTTAAAGCCTGTTGAAGTTTTAGATGAATATGGAGATCCTGACCTTTCCTCTATGCTTCCTAGTTTAGTTGGTAGCATTGCTTTTAATATCGACTCTACTCCTATTCACTTTAACTTTTCTCACATCAATGGTATCAAGTTTTATGAAAAAGGCTGTATGCTGAATCTCTACTTCATCGTTACCAAAGATGGTGATGCCAGCGTTACATCTAATATGAAGATTATGCAGGCAAAGGACGAAACATTATTGGTTTTCGACTACAAGGCTCAGCCGGGTGCAGAATTTGAATATACAAATTCTTTAACAAAGCCTGCAAATGCTCCTGAGGTTAAGCTTATCGGCGATGTGGACTCCAGCGGTTCTATCGATATCAACGATGCTTCTTATGTTCAAAAGCATTCTGCTTCTATCTCTCTTCCAAAATTTGATAAAGATGTAGCAGATGTTGATATGAATGGTTCAATCGACATCAACGACGCTTCTTATCTTCAGAAGTATGCTGCTTCTATTGAGTTGCCTAAAACAATTATTGTTGGCAAGTATGTAACTTTTGCTGAATAATTAAAGTTTAAACCTAAGCCGACCGATTTTTCGGTCGGCTTTTCTATTGACCGAAAAGAAAAACAGCGTTATTATAGGTGTAGTATTTTTTGGAGGCAACTATGATTATAGATACACATACTCACATCGGCACTATGCTCAACTTTGATATGAGAGAAGCGCACATCATATATATGATGGAAAAATATAATATTGACCATTGCATTGTATCAAACAGCGAATGTGCAACCCACGACCACAAGCAAAGAAAAATTCCTCGTATTTTTAGAAAAAGCCACATCAAAACAAATCTAAGAGTCATTAAATTTGCAAGAGAAAATAAAGGAAAGATATCTGCAGCTTTATGGGTAAACCCATACGAAGACTCAGGAAAGCTTGAACATATTATTAAAGACAATCTCGATGTAATAGTAGCTATAAAAATTCACCCGTTTCACTCTAAGCTACGTTTTGACAGCGAGCTTATCACCCCATACATTGAGCTTGCAAAAAGATACGATTTGCCTGTTGTAACTCATACGGGTGACGGTGAATGTGATGATGTAGAGCTTGTATATGAAGTAGCAAAAAAGTATCCTGATGTTAATTTTGTTATGGTGCATATGGGGCTTGGTACCGATAACAGTAAAGCGATTAATCTTATTTCAAAGCTTCCTAACCTTTACGGCGACACCACCTGGGTAAGTGTTGAGAGCACTATGAAATTTTTACAGGTGTGTGGCGACGATAAAATCGTTTTCGGTTCTGACGCACCTATTGACGGCAAGGATACCTACCTTGACAACGGTAAAGGCGAGCGCAGTCTTTATCAGTCGTATTTTAACGAATTTAAAGACATGGTGGGTAGCGACACCTACGATAAAATTATGTATAAAAACGCTCAGAGAATTTTTAATATAAAGGACCTTTAATGAAACATATATTACGAATTTTACTTGTTCTTTTTATATTGCTGTCATTTTGCAGTTGTGCTTTTATCCCACAAGCTGTACCTACACAAAACGCATACTTACACATTAAAGAAATAGACCATTGTGTAGTTGAGCCTGACGATAAGCTTTATATGACTGATGACGACAATTCTCATTACCGCTCACTTATGGACGGTATGCTAAACAGGAAAGAATACGTAGAATTATCAAACGACCAAGATAAAAATGAATATTATATTGACCTGCTTATGCAAAGTCCGTATTTCTTTTTTGTTGATGAGTATGAGCTTTTGGAAAATGGCGTAGCTTTTACCTACAAATATTCAGAAAAAGAGCAAAGCGAAATGCTTAGCTTTATTGATACTCAGCTTCTTAATATAGTGAATGCAAACGCAAGCAAAGACGACAATAACCTAGACAAAATTTTGAATGTCCATGGTGCTGTCGCAAGAAAAATGACCTACGACCACGAAAGAGAAGACAACAAACAGCTGGGGTCACCGCTTTTTAAGTATCCTGATGATGAAATCTACAAAGCACTAAAAGACGAAAAATCGTTGTGCTATGGTTTTGCATACACCCTGCGTTTTGCACTGCTGCAGCTTGATATAGACTGCTTTTGTGTATATGGAAAATGCACCTATCGAAACGAAGGACATATGTGGAACATTTTCAAATATAATGATGAGTTTTTCACCTGTGACAGCGCATGGGACAGATCCGATGACGGCTACGCCCAGCTATCTCATTTTGGAAAAACAGATGAAGAGCGCAAGGTCGACTCACTAAAAGAGCGAGAATTTTCCTCAACATTTTTTGAGCAGTACGGTGAAATTGAATGCACCGACACCCGCTTTAAAGATTTTCGTAGCATCAACCGCTACACCTTTGTAAATCCCCACACCTACTATATGGAAGATATTAAAGGAAACGAGTTTATATACAGCACTCAAACACAAACCTTAGAATAAAAAAAGCCGACAGGATATCCTGTCGGTTTTTTAAAATTTAGTCTTCTTTTATACCGCTTCTTTTGTAGCGGAACAAAGTGTTTTCAGCCCACTCTCGGTCAATTTTTATAAAGCCCGAAAGCTTTTTGTCATTTTGTCCGACCTGCGACACAATCTGAGCAGAGCGCGCATAAATTTCAAGTCGTGCCGACTGAACATACGGCTCGTGGTTCTCTCCAATGAAGAAGGTAAAGCCCATCGTATTTGTTTCGCGATTATATATCGAAAGGTAGCCTTCCTCAACACGCTTCAAGTTATGCTTTTTTGCAACAGTCTCGCTGATAGCAAGCTTTGTTATTTCCACCGCCATATCATCAAGTCCCGACTCGAAAATAAAAACCTTTTCCTTAAACGAGTTAAAGTCAGGGGTGATACGCTTGGTAATACCCTTTAAATTTCGATAATCCTCCTCAAGCGACCTGTCTTCAAGCTGAAAACGGTCAATCTCAGGTATCAGATATATCATGAATCTGCGCTTCATATCGTTATAAAGCAGAGGATATGTAAACCTGCCTTCGTATCCGCAACTTTCACACTTCCATTTGAGCAGATTTTCGCTTAGCAATTCTTCTCTAAATTGTGGGTCATTCGTAGCATTTATGCTGATGTAAAGATGTGCATTTGTAATCTCGTTACAATTAGGACACGCAACCTCTTTTGATACAACATTAGACATAAATTCACCTCCACATATACTGTAATTTTCATTATATCACCGTAATACCGTATTTACAAGAAAAATAGTTATTGATTTTGACTCTTTTATCTGCGATAATAAGAGTATAAACACAGGAGGTAGTATTATGGATATAAAAAATGATATTAAAACCGGTTTTAAGCTCGCGGCAGATGCTGCTACGGATATTGCACAGGTACTCGTTGAAAAAAGCCGTTTGCGTGCTAAAGCTCACCGCATCAAACAGATTATCAAAAAAGATGCAGAGCTGAGAAATCAGGCGTACATTGAACTGGGCAGATACTACTACGATAATTTAAGAAATGCTGATGATACACAGCAGGAGGCTTTATGTGTAGTTGTTGACAAAACTACTGCGCGTATTGACAAAGCCAGCAGAAAATATGTTGAGCTTTTAAATCAGTCCAGTGAAATTAAATTTGAAAGTGACAGCGGTGAAAAAATCAAGCAGATTATCACCGACAAGGCTATAGACATCAAAGAGAAATCTATAGACAAGGCAAAAGACTTTTCAGACAAAGCTAAGGATAAGGCAAAAGATTTATCCGATAAAGCTAAAGAAAAAACTCAGGACGTCAAAGCTAAAGCAAAGGAAGCAGTAGCAGACATCTCTGACAAAGCAAAAAGCAAAGTAGACGATTTCAAATCGTTTATCGCTCCTGACGAAGATCTTGACGATATAATTGAAAACGACGACGATCTGACAGAAATGATTGCTCAGCAAGAGCAAATGATTTCTAAATCACAGCAAGCGCAAAGCAATGACGACGTTAATGAAATTGATGACGAGGAGTCACCGGAAGATTTTTCATTTTAATTTTTAAAATTTTACGCCTACATCGCTGGATGTAGGCGTATGTACTATAAAAGGGTGATGGGTGTGCGAAAAATCGATAATTTAAAATACAAGCTGCTTGTCACTTTTTGCTTGCTTGTTTTTATTTTTATACTGTATATATTAAAGATACCTTGCCCTATACTCCATTTTACCGGTATCGAGTGCTTTGGGTGTGGTATGAGCAGGGCTGTTATCAGCGCGTTACATTTTGATTTCAAAGCCGCTTTTAATCATCATCTGATGTTTTTTTGCATACCTTTGCTATATATCTGCTTTTTATATGACTCAAAGGTTTTTAATAAAAAATGGGCTAATATACTGATGTATATTTTGCTATTATTAGGCTTTTTACTAAACTGGATTTTACATCTTGCAAATGTACTTTAAACTCTTATGACAAGTTTTGACAAAAAGGACTTTTTATTGACAAGTAGCGCTTTTTTTATTACAATATATTTAAAATAATTTTAGGGGGTAAAATATATGTTCTGTAAAAATTGTGGCGAAGCTATAAACGACAATCAGGCTATTTGCTTAAAGTGCGGTGTAAAGGTTGGCGATGGTAACGCTTACTGCGCTAACTGCGGTCAGGCGGTTGCTCCTGAGGCTACTGTATGTCTTAACTGCGGTGTTGCTGTAACAAATCAGGCACAGCAGAAGGATTTAGACGGCAAGCTCGGTAACTACGATAAAATCGTTATGATTATTGTTTGTCTTTTCCTCGGTGGTCTTGGTATTCACAACTTTATGCTTGGCGAAACAAAGAAGGGCGTATTCAAAATCATTATGTCTTTGCTTTGCGGTATCGGCGGAATCCTTGCTCTTATCGACCTTATTAAGATCTGTATGGGCAACTACGTTATCGATCCTGAAAAACTCGTTTAATTTATTACTGAAAAAAGAGGTGTTCAAAAGAACACCTCTTTTTTTATGCCTTATTCTCTTTTGTAGTATTTTCCTTTTTATTAATCAGCTTAGTTTTTTTGCTAATCATAATAATCAAAGCAAACGCTAAAAGTGATACAAGTGTAATTGTAACTCCTAAGCCGAAGCCTTTTGGACAATACTTAAGTTTGATATCGTGATGTCCCTGTGACAGCTTAAACGCAACAAGTGCATCTGCAACCGGTGTAATTTCTACCTCATTGCCATCGACATACGCTTTCCAGCCCTCGTCAAAAGAAATCGAAGTATAAAACAGACCGTCCTCCTTTACATCGATTGTACCCTCAATCAATGTATCTGTGCTCTTTGTGCAATTAAGTGTGCTTTGCGACAGCTTTTCCACACCTTCGTTAAAGAGCTCTTCATTAAACATATTGCAATATACCTGAGCACTGCCTGTAGTAACGTCCTTAAGGTCAGAATACAAGGATAGCTTGTCGCCCTCTTTTACAGTACCCATCTGCATAATATACGGACGCTTTACGTAATTTGTAACTGTTGTATAGTCGTTTACTCTCAAATCAACGCTATCGCCCTGTGCACAGTGGAAATATGCATAAGCTGTTCCGTCGTACGGTGCAGTGTAGTTAAACTTCAAATGAGGTGACTGCGAAGTGTCTTTTAATTCAAAGCTATAATTGCCGTATGAGTTTTTAGTAACAGGAAAAGCCTCGTAGTCTGTATGTCCTTGCGATGCAACATCAAGCTGTTCGTAAATATTACCCTTTAGTCCTGTTGCAAGTCTGAAAATTTCGTTTTGGTTATCAAACGGATTTGCACTTGACATATTAACATCAAAGTCAAGCAAATCTTCGTTTACCATAAAGCCTTGTGGAATATATGCCTTGTTTTCTAAAAGCTTAACATTACTCTCCTGTCCTACAAGCTCTAAATGGTCAGTATCAAGAAATACACCATTTGGTGAAATCAGGTATTTAATATTAAGCATCAAATTAGTAAACGGAGAACTTTCCTGATATGTGTAGCGATTACTTGCTACCCAACCGCACAAGCCGAATTTCTCCATATATGCTGTGATGTCGCTGTTAACAACAGAGCTGAACATCGAAATACCGTTAATACCGATAAGTGCGTTATCGTTTAATGTGTGGTACTTAGTAACTTCTGTGTGGAACAAGTCTTCGTTTGTGGCTTCACGCTGATTTATCTGCTCAACCACATTTAATGTGCTCTCTGTACCGAGAGGGTATGATGTGTTGGTTGTTGTTGAAACAGTTTTTACGCCCATGTATGCTGTGCCTGCACCTTCAGCAAAACAAATAATTGCGAGTGCAACGGCTAATGCCTGCTTTGGTACAACCTTGAGCACATACATAAACAGCCATACAATTATCAATAAAGTAATTAATATCGAACCGATTAAAACAATTTTTTTATCGCCCTCGAAGTTGCTTGCAACCATACCGATAATTAGCGCCATAACCGCTGTAGCGATTAAAATGTTGACGATTTTCAGGTGCTCTATGTTCATATACAGCCTAACCGCCATTGCAATCAGTACAAACGAGAACAAGAAAGAAAATCTATGCGGAAGCATATTAGGGAAATGGAAACCGTGCCATACAAAGTCAAGCTGTCTGATAATAAAGCTTAACATAAACAGCAGCAGCAACGCAGCTGATGCAATACGCTCACGCCATTTGATTTTTGAGCAAGTCAGGAACAATATACCCAGCACAAGCGCAATCATACCGCAGTATATGTTAGGCAAGCCTTCCTTTGCGGTTGGAGGGATAAAGGCTACTGAATTTGAAATAACCTTGCCTAAAGCCTGCATAGTACCGGCGAAGTCATCGGTCTCGCCTATATTTATGTCATAAGTTGTAGGGAAGGTGTTGTTTGAAGAATGCGTATTGCCAAGTGCAATAGCAGTCGGGATAGTAAGTATTGCGGTAATTCCGAGCGCAATAACCGTAAAGCCCGCCATTCTCAAAAAGCTGTAAAATAGAGTTTTTATATCCTTGTACTCTACAATACAGTAAGCAATACTTATGAGAAGTACAAATATGCAGGTAAAAAGACCGATGTAGTAGTTAGCAAGCACAGATAAAGCCAGCGCTATAATATAGAGCTTGAATTTTTTATCTCTTAAAACTGCAACGGTTCCTGCAACAACAAGCGGTAAAAGCGCAACCGTATCAAGCCAGATTACATTCCAGTAATAGCCCATTATAAACGAACACAGCGCGTACATAGTTGAGAACACCGCAACCGTAATATCACGCTTTTTATAAACTATTCTCATAAAATGTGCAAAGAACAGACCCGCAAAACCAATCTTCACACAGGTAATAACAGCCAAAAACTCTCTTAAGTACTGAGCAGGTACGAATACCGACAAGAAATTAAGCGGGCTTGCAAGATAATACGCCATCAGCGCAATATAGTTTGCACCGCCGCCGGACTTCCAGGTCCACAAAAGTGAACCGCCCTGCTGAAGCTTTGACTGAAAATCAACTAAAAACGGATAATACTGATGCCATAAATCAGTAACCAGAATCTGCTGGTCACCAAACGGCGACACCTTTGCAATAGCAAAGCATCCGTACATCAGCAAAAACGGAACAAAAAACGCTACAAAAAACCAGAGATTACGCATAAAAAAATTCGAGTTGCTATCCGGTTCAACGATATTGCCCCATACATTTTTTTCTATCTTTTTAACTTTCTTTGCGGACATAACCCAGCCTCCACATAATAATTCATTATGATTTTACCATAAAAATCTCAAAGGTAATATACATTTTAGAAAATTTACAAAATATTATTAAAAAAGTCTTAAAATAATAGACTTTTTTCTCTACGCTTGGTATAATTAAAAAGATAATGAGGTGATTTTTATGAAAACAATTGATATTATCGTACCATGCTACAACGAAGAAGAGGTGCTTCCTCTTTTTGTAAAGGAAACCAACGCAGTTATCGCAACTATTCCTGACTACAGATTCAGATATATTTTCGTAAACGATGGCAGCAAGGACAAGACCTTAGAGGTGCTTAAAACTCTTGCTTCTCGCTTTATGAATGTCAAATACATTTCTTTCTCCAGAAATTTCGGCAAAGAGTCTGCAATGTACGCAGGACTGAAAAACTCTACTGCTGACTATGTTATCGTTATGGATGCTGACCTGCAGCACCCACCAAAGATGTTCCCTGAAATGATCAAGGGTATTGAAGAAGGCAACGACTGCTGTGCGCTTTATCGTGCAAAGCAAACGGGAGAAAGCAAGCTAAGACAGCTTGTATCAAAGATTTTCTTCTCTTTCCAGAACAACATATCCGATGTAAAAATGCCTGACGGTGCGGTTGACTACCGCATTATGAGCAGAAAAATGGTCAACGCGATTATGGAGCTTTCTGAAGTTCAGCGTTTTTCAAAGGGTATTTTCTGCTGGGTTGGCTTTAAGACAAAATGGATTGAGTATCAAAATGTTGAGCGTACTGTCGGCACTACAAAATGGAGTATGTGGGGACTTTTCAAGTACGCACTCGACGGCATCACTGCGTTTTCTGTAACTCCGCTGAGAGTTATTGCAGTAATGGGCTTTTTGATTTCACTGCTCGCATTTGTATATATCATTATTACTCTTATCCAGACCTTATGCTTCGGTATTGATGTGCCGGGTTATGTAACTACCCTTTGCGCGACTTTATTCTTAGGCGGTATTATCGAGCTGTCTGTCGGTATTTTAGGCGAATACATCGGCAGAATTTATATGGAAACAAAGCACCGCCCTATTTATATTGCAAACGAAACTAACCTTGATGAAACTGATGAGACTATCTAAAAGTCGGAGATAAAAAATGAAAAAGCTATGGAATAAATTTCACGAATTCATAATGTATATGATATTTGGCGTCGGCACTACTGTCGTTTCTTTTGTAAGCTATGCTATATTTGAAATAGTAGTACCGACTGTAAGCTTTCTTGGTATCACAATCGCTCACACCACCTTAGCAAATGTTCTTTCGTGGGTATGTGCAGTGCTGTTTGCTTTTGTGACAAACAAGCTTTGGGTATTTGACAGCAAGTCGTGGAAGCCGTCAATCGCCGCAAAAGAGCTCGGACTTTTTGTGTCCTCAAGACTTGCGACCGGTGTTATCGAGTGGGTAGGTCTTCCGCTACTTATTAAAATCGGTGTTGACCAAGCTATCTTTGGTATTGACGGAATGCTCGCAAAAATCTTGGTCAGCGTTATCGTCATTTTACTCAACTATGTTTTTTCAAAGCTGTTTATATTTAAACGCAAAAAGACTATCACCGATTTAACCGAAGACGAGAAAAAACCGACCGACCAGATTATCGACGAAATTATCGATGATATTCATAACGAATAAAAGAAAAAGCCACAATCAGCAGATTGTGGCTTTTATTTTATGAAGACTTCAGGAAACGGCTCTTAAATTAATCCGTGTCGAGTTTAAGCACCGCCATAAATGCCTCCTGAGGTACTTCAACCGTACCGAGAGAACGCATACGCTTTTTACCCTCTTTCTGTTTTTCAAGCAATTTTTTCTTACGGGTGATGTCACCACCGTAGCATTTTGCAAGTACGTCCTTGCGCATTGCTTTTACTGTTTCACGAGCAATGATTTTACCGCCGATGCACGCCTGAATAGGCACCTCGAAAAGCTGACGAGGAATATTATCCTTAAGCTTTTCAGCCATCTTTCGCGCTCTAGAGTACGCTTTATCAGCGTGGATGATAAACGACAGCGCGTCAACTGTGTCGCCATTTAACATAATATCAAGCTTCACGAGCTTTGACTCCCTGTACTCTTTCATTTCGTAGTCAAATGACGCGTAACCGCGTGTACGGGATTTCAATGTATCAAAGAAATCGTATATGATTTCCGCAAGCGGAAGCTCGTAGTGGATATCAACTCGGTCAGAGTCGATATAATTCATACCGATAAAAGTACCGCGTCTGTCCTGACAAAGCTCCATAATATTTCCGACATACTCGCTAGGTGCGTAAATGTGTGCGTCGGTAATCGGTTCCTGAGCACAAGCAATAAGCGCAGGGTCAGGGTAGTTTGTCGGGTTAGAAATCATTTCTGTTTCGCCCGATGTACGGGTGATTTTATAGTTAACAGACGGAGCTGTCGTAATCAAATCAAGATTATACTCACGCTCTAAACGCTCCTGAATAATCTCCATATGCAGAAGTCCTAAGAAGCCACAGCGAAAACCAAAACCGAGTGCAACGGAGGTTTCAGGCTCAAAGGAGAGGGAAGCGTCGTTTAGCTTAAGCTTTTCTAGAGCATCACGCAAATCGCCGTATCTTGCACCGTCAGCAGGATAAACACCGCAGAAAACCATCGACTGTACTTCTCTATAACCCGGAAGTGGCATATCAGCAGGGTTTTGAGTCAGAGTTACCGTATCGCCTACCTGTGCATCAGAAAGACTTTTGATAGATGCGGTAATGTAGCCAACCTCACCTGCGTACAAGCCCTCTTTTTCTTCAAGCGAGGTTGCGCGCATATGACCACATTCGACAACGCTGAAAACAGAGCCCGTAGCCATAAGCTTAAATTCGTCACCCTTGTGAATCTGTCCTTCTTTAACTCTTACATATATAATAACACCCTTGTATGAATCGTAGTATGAGTCAAAAATCATCGCTTTAAGCGGAGCGTTAATATCGCCTACGGGAGCAGGCACGCCTGTGACAATTTTTTCGAGCACAGCGTGAATGTTGATGCCTGCTTTTGCAGATACCTGCGGAGCATCCTGCGCTTCAATTCCGATAATATCCTCGATTTCGTTAATTACACGCTCAGGGTCAGCAGACGGCAAGTCGATTTTATTGATAACAGGTACGATTTCAAGTCCTGTATCTACCGCAAGATAAGTGTTTGCGAGCGTCTGCGCTTCAATGCCTTGAGAAGCATCAACAACAAGCACCGCACCCTCACACGCTGCGAGCGAGCGGGATACCTCGTAGTTAAAGTCAACGTGACCCGGAGTATCAATCAGGTTAAACTGATATGTTTCGCCGTCGTCAGCCTTATATTCAAGCGTAACTGCGTGAGCTTTAATCGTGATGCCACGCTCACGCTCAAGGTCCATATCGTCTAAAAGCTGGTCTTCCATATCACGCACAGCAACGCTCTGTGTGTGTTCAAGTATTCTGTCAGCAAGCGTGCTTTTGCCATGGTCAATATGGGCAATGATGCTGAAATTTCTGATTTTATCTTGTGAAAATGCCAAGTATATCACCTGTTTTAGAAAAATTAACGCCAAAATTCGCGTTTTATTATAGTATCTATCAAAATTAATGTGCAAAACATTTATAAGATAATACCATAATTAATTTCGGTTGACAAGTAAAAAGGAGGGTTTTGCTGTTTATACGCATAATTGTAACATTATTGTAAAAATGGTTTAATATTTGGAATATTCCATAAAATAATTATAACGATTTTGTGAACTTATAGGACTTGTTTATTGAAAAACTGTGTGCTATAATGTATTTACCAAACTATAGGAGGAATTTTTGAAATGAAAAGAACTTTAAGCATTTTACTTGCAGTAATTTTACTTGTTTCTTGCACAGTTATGGCAGTTTCTGCTTACTCTGTAATTGATCCTGACGTTTTCACAACAGATCAGGCTATTGAAGAGCACGAATTACTGTACGGTGAAGAAGTTGCAACAAACACATATTATTTCCTTATGCCTAACGGCTCAAACGGTGAAATCGGCGATGACGAGACATCTAATTTCTATGGAAAATATGCTAACGACTGGTACAAAGATGCTACATACACAGCTGGTATCTACTGGTGGGATAGCGGTGTTGCTGACCCAACAGCTTGGGCTGGTTATCTTCCATCTGGCGTAGACGAAAACGACCCTGACGTTTACTATGCAAATGTTCCACAGGCTTGTACAACAATCATCTGGAACAATGGTATCGACGGTGGTATGGATTCTACTCTTGACATCTACTTCAAAGCTTGCCAGACAGTTAACATCGGTGCTGAGTACTATGATGCTGGTGAAAACGAGCACTACCCAGACGGTACAGAGAACTTTGACGGTATGATTTACGTTATCGACCCTGACATCATCACTATCAGCGAATTCTCTCTTAAAGAGACTTGCGGTGGCGAGTGGTACTACTACTATGGCAACGGCTGCTACGGTTTCACAAAGGACGGCACAGAGGCTGACTGCGAACGTGACGACCACTTTGATGCAAACGGCAACCACGTTGGCAAACAGGATCCTGCTCCTGACTACGTTCTCGGCGACGTTGATGGCGACGGCGAAGTTTCTGTAATGGACGCTACTGCTATCCAGTTACACGCTGCTAGCAAGAAGATTATCGAAGACGAAGTTCGTCTTTTAGCTGCTGACGCTGACGGCGACGGCGAAGTTTCCGTAATGGACGCTACTGAAATCCAGCTCTTTGCTGCTCAGAAAATTCCATCAATTCCAAGACCAGTAGCATAAGCTTGATTTTCGTTAATTAACTTTTATAACAAAAGACCGTCTTTATGGCGGTCTTTATGTTTTTGCTTCGTTTTTGTATGAGGTGATTTATGACAAAAGGTGAAAAAGCAAAATCGCTTTTTTTAAACGGCTATAACTGTGCACAGGCGGTTTTCGGTGCATTTGCAGAGGAGCTCGGACTAGACTTCGAAATGGCGATGAAACTTTCTTCGGGCTTTGGCGGAGGTATGGGCAGGCTAAGAGAGGTCTGCGGTGCAGTGAGCGGAATGTTTATGGTGTTTAATATGAAATACGGATACACTTCTCCGACCGATAAGGACGGTAAAAAGGCGCTGTATGCTCATATTCAGACTCTTGCTAAAAAATTCGAAGAAGAAAACGGCTCTATAATCTGTCGTGAGCTTTTAGGCCTTAGCGAAAAAAAGAGCGAACCTACTCCGGAAAATCGCACCAAAGAATACTACAAAAAGCGCCCTTGCGCAGAGCTGGTTGAGCTTGCTGCGAATATTGTCGACAGCTACATAAAAGAGCTTGAATAAATTTTTACATAAGAAAAGCCACCGAAAAATCGGTGGCTTTTTTATTATCTTTTATAAACGTCGTTGCCATACGAGTCTATAGCGACAATGCACGGGAAATCTACTACCGTATATTTATGTACTGCTTCTGTACCTAAATCTTCAAAGCATACAGGCTCGTCCTTTACTATGCTTTTTGAGATTAACGCTGCCGCGCCGCCGATTGCCGCAAAGTAAACTGCGCCGTTTTCTTTGATAGCTTCTATTACATCGTCATTTCGCTTGCCTTTTCCTATCATAGCGGATAACCCCATATTAAGCAGCATCGGTGTAAATTTATCCATACGATAAGATGAGGTAGGACCTGCAGGACCGACAGCGTAGCCTTTCTTTGCGGGAGCAGGACCGACGTAGTATATCGTCTGATTTTTCACATCAAACGGTAGCTTTTCGCCGTTTTGCACCATATCGTAAAAACGCTTGTGAGCCGCATCTCGTGCGGTATAGAGCTCGCCTGTTAGTGTGACGCTGTCACCTGCTTTGAGCGTTTTTATATCTTCTTTTGTAAGTGGAAGAGAAAGTTTTTTTACCATAATATTACCTTAAATTTCTATGCTTTGATGTCTGCACGCGTGACAGCAGATATTTACCGCTACAGGAATAGACGCTATATGTGTCGGTGCATATTCAATATTTACTGAAAGTGCGGTTGTCTTTCCGCCGAGACCTGCCGGGCCAATACCCATTTCGTTGATTTTTAAAAGCAATTCTTCTTCAAGCTTTTTATATCTTTCGTCAGCATTTGAGTCGTCTATGCTTCTGAATGTTGCCTTTTTTGCAAGCTGTGCACTCTGCTCGAATGTGCCGCCTATACCAACACCGACCACAATCGGCGGACAAGGGTTAGGCCCTGCTTGTCTTACAACTTCAAGCACGAAATCTTTTACACCCTCAACTCCCGCAGACGGAGAAAGCATCTTGATTTTTGACATATTCTCGCTTCCAAAGCCTTTGCAACCTGCGGTGATTCTAATCACATCGCCTGAAACTATCTTTGTATGCACAACAGCAGGAGTATTGTCGCTAGTATTTTTTCTATCAAAAACAGGGTCGCAAACAACCGATTTCCTTAAAAAGCCTTCGTCGTACGCTTCTTTTACACCCTGATTAATAGCATCAGAAAAATCGCCATCAACTACAACCTTGTCGCCGTATTCTACAAAAAGCACCGCCATACCGGTATCCTGACAAATAGCTATCTGCTCTTTTTTCGCAATGCGGTTATTTTCAAGCAACTGTTCTATTACCGATTTTGCGGTAGCGCTTTGCTCAATTTTCAGCGCATTATTAAGCGCGTTTGTTATATCATCACCAATGTTGCAGTTAAGACTTATGAACATCTTTTTTACTGCATCTTTGATGTCCTGTGCTTTTATAACTCTCATAAAGTCACCTCTGTTAACAGTATAAAATATTTTTCAGGATATTTCAATATGCGAGTATTTGTGATATTATATGTGTGTTCAAATTTTTATTTTATTTTCAACATAAAGCTGTCACATTCAGATTATACACTAAACGTGTAAAGGAGGCGTATATATGAGCAAGCTACTTATAGTTGATGATGAATTTCGAATTAGAGAACTTATAAAAAAGTACGCGATATATGAAGGCTATCAGGTAAGTGAAGCAGAAAACGGAATAGAGGCTGTAAACTTATGCAAAACAAACCAGTTTGACCTTATCGTTATGGATATTATGATGCCACAGCTCGATGGATTTTCTGCGGTTGAACAAATCAGAAAGAGTGAAAATACCCCGATTATTATGCTTTCAGCTTTAGGCGAGGAGTATGACCGTATAAAGGGTTTTGAGCTCGGTGTTGACGACTATGTAGTAAAGCCGTTTTCACCTAAGGAGCTGATGCTTCGAATAAACGCAGTAATAAAACGCTGTAGCAAATCAGAAAATACCGACCGATTTATATACAAAGGTTTGTGTGTTGATTTTTCCGCACGCACTGTCGAAATAAACGGCGAGCGAATCAATATGACTCCAAAGGAATATGATTTGTTCTTCTTTATGGTGAAAAACAAAGGTCTTGCACTAACCCGAGAAACGCTCATAAGCAAGGTATGGGGATATGACTTTTTCGGCGATGACAGAACCCTTGACACACACATCAAGTTGCTTCGAAAAAGCCTTAAAGAGTACGCAGGGCTTGTAGTAACGCTACGAGGGGTGGGATATCGTTTTGAAACAGATTAAGAAAAAACTTCCGCTTCGTGTTTACCTGTCGGGTGCTTTTTTGATTTTTTCTGCCGTGTTGCTTATCTTTATGTGGATTTTTCAGACTGTGCTTTTAGACCCTTTTTATAAGATGGTAAAAACCAGTCAGGTAGAGCGATGTGCAAACAGCGTTGTAAATCACATAGAAAGCGATGACCTTCTTTCTATGCTAAAGGATATTGAAGAAAAAAACACGATGAATGTTTCAGTTTATGAAACTACAAACGGTGCATTTAACCCTATATATACACCCGACAAGTTTCTAAACTTTTCTTCGATGATAAGTATGAGCACAATTTACGACTACTATCAGCAGGCTGTTGATAACAACGGTAAAGCAATGATAAAATCTGACAACTCAAACGGTGTACTCCCTTACGATATGATGTTCGGTTTTGATATGTCGCTTGAGCGTCCTCGTATGGAAATGCTTGCGTGTGCTACTATAGTAGAGGAAAACGACAGCGAATATTTCGTAGTCGTTGAATCAGAAATCACTCCTGTCACAAGTACAGTAGAGACGCTGAAAATCCAGCTTTTGATAATAACCGCGATTATCATTATCATCAGTATTTTTATCGCTGTTATTACAGCTCGATATATTGCAAAGCCTATACAGGATACAAACAAAAAAGCTAAACAGCTTGCAAATCAAAACTATGATTTAACCTTTACAGGTGGCGTGTATAAAGAGCTGTGGGAACTAAACGACACCCTAACCTATACGGCACACGAACTGCAAAAGGTCGACTCACTTCGCAAAGAGCTTATCGCTAATGTATCACACGACCTACGCACCCCACTTACAATGATTACGGGTTACAGCGAGGTTATGCGTGACCTACCAAACGAGAACACTCCTGAAAATGCACAGATAATAATTGATGAAGCAAATAGATTAAGTGAACTGGTAAACGACCTGCTTGATATTTCAAAGCTTGAGTCGGGTGCTATCGCTATGCAAAACTGTGTATTTAATCTGACTGATTGCATAAAGGCTATTTTCACCCGTTACACTAAGCTTGTAAAGCAAAACGGCTATCGCATTGTTTTTGAGCACAATGACGATGTTTATATTTTTGCTGACCCTTTGCGTATCTCGCAGGTTATGTATAATCTTATTAATAATGCCATCAACTACTGTGGCGAAGATAAAACAGTTGTCGTCAGGCAAAGTGTGCGTGACGGATATGTTTGTATAGAGGTTATTGACCACGGTAACGGCATAGAAGAAAGTCAGCTTGAATATATCTGGGACCGCTACTATAAAATTGACAAGGAGCATAAACAGGCGGTTATCGGAACCGGGCTTGGGTTATCTATTGTAAAAAATATTTTACTTTTATACAATGCCCGCTTTGGTGTGAATACTAAACTCGGATTTGGTAGCGATTTTTGGTGGATGCTCCCTGTAGTTGAAAATGATGCTTCTACAAATAACATCATAGATAATGAATAAGTAAAACGGTGACTTAATTGTCACCGTTTTGTGTTTTTTGTTTTGTTGACAAAGCATTTTGTGGTGATATAATCAAGTAGTAATTTAAAAATATACTGAGGCGATTTTATGAAAAAACCAGTTTGCTTGTTTTTAAGCCTTCTTTTGCTTTGCTCTGCATTTTGCTTTAGCGCTTTTGCAGAAGAGGAAATCGGTACTTCTCTTAACTACGAAATCCAAGAGGACAATACCGCAATCATCACTTTTTTTGACAGCCTTAATAGTGAATTTGTTATACCAAGTGAAATTGACGGACATACCGTCACCGCAATAGGCAAAAAAGCTTTTAGGGAAAGCCACAACCTTGCTAAGGTTACTATTCCCGATACCGTTACTACCATCTGTGA
Source organism: Ruminococcus sp. (assembly GCA_017411835.1). GTDB lineage: Bacteria > Bacillota > Clostridia > Oscillospirales > Acutalibacteraceae > Ruminococcoides. Next base: position 99,197 of record JAFQPG010000004.1, read on the forward strand.
CCAAGCGTTTGACAGGTGTGGTAAACTGACTACAGTAAATCTTGGAAGTGGCGTTAAATCTATAGGCTATAAAGCCTTTGCTGAATGTAAGGTTCTTTATAAAATTAATTTTCCAGAGGGACTGAATACAATCGGTAATAACGCATTTGTCCGTTGTCAGGGACTTGAAAGCATTGTGCTTCCTGCGTCTTTAACTTCTATCGGTAATAATGCTTTTTCCGACTGCGTAAGACTAAAAAGTGTTACCTTTGGCAATGCTCAGTTGAGTATCGGAGAGCTTGCATTTGGCTGGTGTCTTAAGCTTCAAAGCGTAACCTTAGGAGATAAGGTGCAATCAATCGGCGACCGCGCTTTTTACGCTTGCGATGCTTTAAGAAGTTTTACTATCGAAAACCCTGAATGCGTTATTTACAATAACTCAGAAACTATCCCAAGCGACTCAACAATTAACGGCTACAGAAATTCTACCGCAAAAGCTTATGCCGATAAATACGAAAAAACCTTTGTCGCTTTAGACCCTCTTAAACTTGGTGATGTTGATATGGATTCAAATATCACCGTACTTGATGCTACTGCTATCCAAAAGCACTTAGCATCCATCGTTACTCTTACGTCTGACCAACTTTCAGTTTCTGATGCTGACAAAGATGGAGAGCTCACTGTAATTGATGCGACAAAAATTCAGCAATTTGTTGCTGAACTCATAGAAGAGCTATAAAAATAAAAGCCTGCTAAAAAGCAGGCTTTTTCTTTTTGCTTATTCTTCGGTTTTTATATCCTTTAATGCAATACCGAGCACATCTAAGCTTTCCTCGTCTACTACTGAAGGACAATCGCTCATAAGCTCACTTGCATTTTGCACCTTAGGGAATGCGGTAACATCTCTTAATGACTCGCATTTGCAAAGTATCATTGCTATACGGTCAAGACCGATACCCATACCGCCGTGTGGTGGTGCACCGTATTTATACGCTTCTACTAAGAAGCCGAATTTAGCCTCAATCTCTTCGTCTGTGAGCTTGAGTGCTTTAAACATCTTCTGCTGAAGCTCGTAATCAGTAATACGGATAGAACCGGAGCTGAGCTCTGTACCGTTTAATGTGAGGTCGTATGCTTTTGCAATAACTTTACCCTTGTCTGTATCAAGGTACTCTAAGCACTCTTCCTTAGGCATAGTGAATGGGTGGTGCATAGCAACCCACTCGCCACTTTCGTCATCATATTCAAAGAATGGGAAGTCGACAATCCATACAAATTTGAATATATCAGGAATAATATCAAGCTTTTTAGCAACATTAAGTCTTAATGCGCCCAAGGTTGGAAGTGTGACTGAATCTTTATCTGCAACGATTAAAACAACGTCGCCTTTTTCAGCGTTTAATGTAGCAAGGATGTTTTCAAGCTCGCCTTCTTTCATAAACTTTGAAAAAGAGCACGATGGTGCATCTTCAACCCATCTGACAAACGCAAGACCTTTTGCGCCGATACCGCGTACAAACTCGGTCAATTTGTCAATTTCCTTACGGGTAAGAGTAGACGCAGCCCCTTTTGCCACAATCGCTCTGACTGAACCGCCGTTTGCTACAGCATCTGTGAACACCTTGAAATCACAGTCTTTAACAAGCTCAGAAATATTTTGAATCTGCATATCAAAACGAACATCAGGTTTGTCTGAACCGTAACGCTCCATAGCATCTTTATATGTCATACGCTCAAAAGGAGTCTCAAGCTCCTGTCCCAGTACTTCTTTGAACAGGCGTTTGAAAAGACCTTCGTTGATTTGAAGAATATCTTCAACATCAACAAACGAAAGCTCCATATCAATCTGAGTAAACTCAGGCTGACGGTCAGCACGCAAATCCTCATCTCTAAAGCATTTTGCAAGCTGGATATAGCGGTCAAAGCCCGAAAGCATCAAAAGCTGTTTGTAAATCTGAGGGGACTGTGGCAAAGCGTAGAATTTGCCGTTATGAATACGAGATGGCACTAAGTAGTCACGTGCACCCTCCGGAGTAGATTTAATGAGCATTGGAGTTTCAATCTCGATAAAGCCGTTCTCATAGAAATAATCTCTTGCAACCTTTGCGATTTTTGAACGCAGGTAAAGATTGTCAAAAAGCGGCTTTCTGCGCAAATCAAGATATCTGTATTTTAAGCGAATATCCTCGCTTGTTTTGCAGTCGTCAACAATCTCAAACGGTGGTGTCTGTGCCTTTGAAAGCACCCTTAAATCTGTGACCTCGATTTCGATATCACCTGTAGCGATTTTATCTGTTTTTGCACTACGCTCGCGTACAATACCCTTTGCACAAAGTACGTACTCAGCACGTGCGCAAAACGCTTTTTCAAAAATCTCTTTATCTGTTGAGTCAGTAAACGCAAGCTGAACGATACCTGTGCGGTCTCTTAAATCGATAAAAATAAGCTGACCTAAGTCGCGCTGGCGCTGTACCCAACCACAAACAGTAACTTCCTTTTCTACGTCGGTAATTCTTAAATCACCACAGTAATGTGACCTTTTAAGTCCTGTCATAAATTCTGCCATATTAGTCACTCCTTATATAATATCAGGGTTTTGCACATCAAATAGTGCATCGTAAAACTGTGTCAAAAAATCGTCTTCGAGTGAGATTTCTTTCTGTTCACCCGACTGCATATTTTTAAGCTTTGCTTTGCTTTCTTCAATTTCATTGTCACCGATAACCAAAGAGAACTTAGCGCCGATTTTGTCGGCATATTTCATCTGTGCACGCAGGCCTCTGCCGACAACATCGCATTCTGCATAAATAGATGCTGTACGTAGTTTTTGAGTAAGCTCAAACGCCTTAGCCTGAGCAGCATCTCCCATAGACGCGATATAAATATCACAGGTGTTAGGTTTTTCAATCTCAATATTTTGCGCATCCATCAACATCAAAAGACGCTCAATACCAAGCGCAAAACCCAGAGAAGGCATATGCTGTCCGCCTAACTGCTCAATTAAGCCGTCGTATCTGCCACCGCCACAAACTGTTGCCTGTGCGCCGATATCGGTCGAAACAAACTCGAAAACTGTTTTTGTGTAGTAGTCAAGACCACGAACGATTGTAGGGTTAACGATATATTCAACTTCTGCTTTTGTAAGCAGAGCCTTAACAGCCTCAAAATGAGTTTCACATTCTTCGCATAAAAAGTCGAGAACCTTTGGAGCGTTGTCTGCAATTTTCGAGCAAACAGGAGATTTGCAATCTAATATACGCATCGGGTTACGCTCAAGTCTTGAAAGACAGGTTTCGCAAAGCTCGCCCTTGTATGATTCAAAATACTCTTTTAAAGCTTCGTGGTATTTTTTTCGACATTCAGGACAGCCGATAGAGTTGATTTCAAGCCTTAAATTTTTAACCTGCAACCTATCAAAAATCGACTTTGCCGCACATATAAGCTCGGCATCAGCCGCAGGGTTAGACGTACCGTAGCACTCTAAACCAAACTGGTGAAACTCTCTTAATCTGCCTGCCTGCGGTTTTTCGTAGCGGTAGCAAGAAACAAAGTAGCTGGCTTTTACTGGTAAGCCGTCGTTGTAAAGTGCGTGCTCTAAAAGTGCACGAGCTGCGCCTGCTGTACCTTCAGGGCGAAGTGTAATCGACTCGCCACCCTTTGTATCAAAGGTGTACATTTCCTTTTGCACAACATCTGTTGTTTCACCTACACCGCGTGAAAACAGCTTTGTATGTTCAAAAACAGGGGTACGAATTTCTTTGTATCCAAAAGCCGCTGACTCTTTGCGCATAATGTCCTCGACAAACTGCCAACGGTAGCTATCTTTTGGAAGAACGTCCTCTGTTCCTCTGACTTTTTTTGTGAGTATAGCCATAAAGCCACATCCTCTCTTAAAACTACAAACTTATCTAGTTTATACTATATCACATTTTAGTCTGATTTCCAATAGTTTATCTGCAAAATACTTCCTAATCTTTAAAGAAATGTTAACACTTTTGTAATCTTTTGTGGTATAATCATTTTATATTCATCTATTTGGGGGAAGCACTATGAAAAAAATAGTAAGTGCTTTGCTGGCTTTAATATTACTGGTCAGCATTTGTGTCATCCCTGCAAACGCTTTGATGGTGACACAATCAACAATTGAAAAAGCCATTAACTGGGCGATAGATACCGCAAACGACGACTCCCACGGCTACTCACAGCTCAACCGATGGGGCAACCCTGACTATGATTGCGCATCTTTTGTTATATGTGCATACAGATATGCAGGCTTTGAGCTTACAAATGCCGTCCATTGCGGAAATATGAAAGACGAATTCGTTAAAGAGGGCTTTGAGTGGATACCAAACACCAAAATTGACCTTAGCACATCAAAGTATTTAAAACCCGGTGATATACTTTTAAGACTTAGCGGTCACACCGAAATTTATATTGGCAACAATACACAGGTCGGTGCCCACGAAGGTACTATCGACGACTACGATGTAAATGACCCGGGTGACAGCACAGGCTATGAAATCTGTCCTGTAAAATACTCCAACAACTCTAACTGGAGCGGTATTTTAAGATATCCTGTTGACCCACCTGTCGATATCGGCACAGGCTTTTACGGGTATATTATGAACAATGCTACACAAAAATATCTGACAAATGACAACCCAAACGTTTCTGTTCGCTCTCTTTTAGGCGATGGCATGTCAAATCAGGTATGGAAATTCGAGCGACAAACTGACGGCTCGTATGTTATTCGCTCCTGCGCAGACAACAAGGTGCTGAATGTTTCATATTCGGGCACAACTCCTGATACAAATGTCGGCGTATATAAAAATGCAAATTATCCGTCGCGAAGATGGTTTTTCTATGGCAAGGCAGATAACTACCGCATTAAACCTAAGCTTGCCGACCTTGCATTGCATATAAAAAAGGGTACGGTAGACTCTCCCGACGGAACGAACGTGTGTTTGTGGGATATCAAAAACACCAACAAGCAGACTTTTAAAATCATTCCTGTCAGCACCCCTGACAGCACATACGTTCAGGTAGCTGAGGGTACATCAAGCAAGCCTACTTCACTTTACTGGAATATGACGCTTAATACCAAGACCTACGATGTACTTATTTACAAGGACGGTATTACAGACGGTGAGCTGTATCTTGAATTTAAAGACCTTTATGATACATACTGTCTTGTTGACCTGCCTGCAGGCGAGTACGAAGTCTACGTGATTTCCAGAAACAGCTTCAGCCAGACCGATAGTATGAACAGCGTCGCGTTCACTATCGAAGAAGACGGTGAGGGACTTTTAGGTGATGTCGACTGCGACAAAGAGGTTTCCGTAATTGATGCCACAAAAATCCAGCTGTTCCTTGCACAGCGCACCAGCCTGTCTCAAAACCAACAGGCGTTAGGTGATGTGGATAAAGACGGCAGTTTATCCGTAATTGACTCAAGCATTATTCAAAAATATATTGCCGGCATAATCGAAACGCTTTAATAAAAACTAAAGCCCGTATCGTAATGATACGGGCTTTTTATTATGGATAATACGGGTTTGGTTTAAAAAGCAGTACAATGCAGTCGATAAACCATCCTATGCCAAATAATCCGCAGGTGAATATATAAACAATACCGAGCAGAATTTTACCTTCGTAAAATTTGTGTATTCCGAGATATCCTAAAAAGAAGCATAGTAAAAAAGCAACCCATTTGCTTTTTGCTTGTGGCATATATTCACCTCCCAAAAACAAAAAGGAGAGGACACACCTCTCCTGTTTTATAAATTATCTTACGATGTTTCTCCAGTCAAGGTCGCCACGCTCAAGACCGTGGATAAGTACCTCTGCTGTTGCGATATTAGTCGCAACAGGAATGTTGTGCATGTCGCAAAGACGAAGCAGGTTCATATCATTTGGCTCGTGTGGCTTAGGTGTAAGCGGATCGCGGAAGAAAATAAGCATATCGATTTCATTGCACGCAATTCTAGCCGCAATCTGCTGGTCGCCGCCCTGTGAACCGCCTAAAAACTTCTGTATTTCCAGACCGGTAGCTTCGCTGACCATTTTACCTGTAGTACCTGTTGCACAAATATTGTGTCTGCTGAAAATACCGCAGTACGCAATACAGAACTGTACCATAAGTTCTTTTTTCTCGTCGTGAGCAATCAAAGCAATATTCATATATTTCCCTCCATAACTAAAAATAAATCCCAAAGTATATCGAACACATAGTGTTTATAACTTAATAAGAAGAGGTACATCGTTTCCTTTCAAACGCTCTGTTAACGCATCAAAAATAACAGTCGAACTACACCAGTTTGTCGCTAAAATACCGCGCTGGGAAAGCGCTGCTATGCGAACGTCTTCGGGAACAACGGCAATAAGCCTTATCCCGACAGTATCAATAACCTCATCAAGGTCTTCATACAAGCCTGTTGCTAAAAATCTTTCCTTATCAAAACGGTTAATTACAAGCCTTGCGTCAGTAATGCCCATTTCGCTTAGTCTGTTTAAGATATTAACTCCACCGCGTACGCTGATAGGCTCGGTATTTACGACAACTAACGCTCTGTCAGCAGCAATCGCTGCGGACTCAAAGCCGGTACCAACACCAGCGGGAGCATCAACAATAACATAGTCGTAGTTGTTCTTGTTTTCACCTATAAACTGCTTCATAATCTGCGGGCTGATTTCATCCTCAGCAAGCACAGGAGCCGCAATAGTAAAAAGCCCCTTAGCACCGTCGCATTCATACAGCGCATCAGATAACGCGCACGTGCCGCTGATTACATCAGACAAATCATACACAAGCTTTTGTGTCACGCCGAGCATCATATCGCTACCGCGCATACCGCTGTCGCAGTCAATGACAAGTACTTTATAATTTTTTCTCGTTAGTGCAAGTGCAAGCGACGTGGAAACGGTAGTTTTTCCGGTACCACCCTTGCCTGATGCAACAACTATAACCTGACTCATAATAATACCTCGTATAATATTTTATCACAAAACAAAATAAAGAGCAACGAAAAATCGTTGCTCTTTGTGTAGAATAATCACGCCTAAAATTAGGCACTTTTTATAAAACAAAGTTTAAAAATGTCTTTTTAAAGCCTTATAATCAATCATTTTCACAAACAGTGCTTAACCCCACGATTTGCTCTTTACCTGACTTAGGGTCTTGTCGTAAAAATATGCATCCATCATATCCATAGCAGTATACATCGCGTACTTACCCTTTGCGCCGTGCTCAAGCACAACAGCAACAGCAACCTCAGGTTTATTATATGGCGCATAGCAAACAAAAATTACGTGGTCACTGCCCGCATTTTCTGCAGTACCTGTTTTACCTGCAACCGCCTTTGGATATGCTGATACAGGGGTTGCTGTACCGGAAGTGACAACACTTCGCATAGCACTTTTTACCGTTGACAAATGCTTTTTTGAAAGTCCCGCATTAGCTAAAACAACAGGCTCTTTAGGGTTATTATACAGCACCGTTTCGTCACGCTCATAGTTGACAATTTTTCTAACCAGATGGGTCTGATATCTAACGCCGTTGTTTGCAATAGTTGATGTGTAAGTAGCAAGCTGCATCGGAGTAAAAGTGTTATCGCTTTGACCGATTGCCGCCTGAACAGTATTGCCCTCATACCAAGTGGTGGAATCCCTGCCCGCAAGCACACCGATAGACTCGTCTATTTCAAGTCCGGTTTTAACACCAAGTCCGAATTTTTCAGCGTACATATAAAGGGTTGTAGCACCAAGCCTTCTGCCAACCTCTGCAAAGTAATAGTTACACGATACCGTCATACCACTATGTAACGCAATAGGCCCGTGTGTACCCATACAGTTAACAATATATTTCGGGTAATAGTCGTAGTGCTTAGTACAGTTAATAGTAGAGCTTGGCTTTATCACTTTTTCCTGTAATGCCGCAAGCGCAACACAAGGCTTAAACGCAGAACCCGGCGAAAACGAACCATCAAATGTGCGCGAGAACATCGGAGAATGCTCGTTTGTATTAAGCCACGCGTTATAGTCAGGGTCGTAGTATTTTGATACGTCATAGTTCGGTGCTGATGCAGCCGCGATAACTGAATTGTCTTTTACTGACAGCATAACCGCTCCGCCACAGTAGCAATCCTCGCCGAGCAACGACTGCTGTTTTGCATTAGTTGATTTAGCATTTTTTACAGCCGCAACGCCTTCTGCTCGTGCTCTGTTAATATTTTTTTGCAATGAGTAGTTAGCAACCGCCTGAACATTTGAGTCAATCGTCAGATAAACTGTATCTCCAGGCTTTGCTTTAACCGTTTCGGTTTCGCTAACGATATCTCCGTTTTCGTCTTTGACGATAGTTTTTGTGCCTGACTGACCGCGCAAATGGTCTTCAAGAGCTTTTTCAATACCAAACTTACCTATAACATCGTCCATGCTGTAGCCGTTGTCTTTGTTTGCTTCATATTCTTCGGTGGATAATGAACCAACCACGCCCAAAATATGAGGAATAAGTGTGCCGTTTTTAATTATTCGCTCGTTGGAAACCCTGATATCTACACCTGCGACCGACTGGGTTTGCTCGGACACTACTGCGACGGTATCTTCAGACACATTCTGTGCAAAAACATACGCTTTTGAATATGAGTAGCCTGTTTTTTCCATATTATAACGCACAGAAACGACATCTCGTCTGCGCGATAAATCTTCGATTTTTTCAGCCTTGTACCTTATGCAAAGCTCAGAAAAAACCTGCTCTGCTGTTACAAGCTTACTATTATTTAACATACTCTCGCCTGTAATATATTCAAGCTCTGCACCACTGTCTTCTTCAAATACAAGGCTATCGCCACTTACCTTTATCGGCAGAGTATCAACCCATTTTGTTTTGCACACAGCACATAAATCAAGCAAAGTATTGATTATATCATTTGTTGAGTCTTCTTTTACATAAATCTTATTAATTACAATATTGTACGCAGTTTTATTTACTGCAAGCTCTTTTCCGTGCACGTCTAAAATTTCACCGCGAGTTGCGTCTGACACCTCAGTATAAGAGGTAGACTGTGCAGAAATTTCTTTGTACTGGTCACCGTTTACAACCTGCCAGTCAAAAAGCCTAATAGAAAAACACGCAAAAATAAGGACAACTATCACACCGCAAATGATAATTCTGAGATTTACTTTCTTATTATCTTTGCCCATAAAGTTGTCCTCCTTTTTTATTTTATTGGTCGTTTAAAGTCGTGTATATAAACTTATTCAAGTAATAAAAAACTACTGTATAAAGTATAGTCTGCACAATGCGCGAAATATAGTGATTTACAAAATATACTGCACCGTCAGCATACCCTGCCATCACATACGAAAACAGAAAATGTATCGATAATAATGCCGTTACAATTATTATTGTAGCAAGCATAACATTCCAAAAGCTTACGGTGATTATATTATTTGCACAATAGCCTAAGATAAAGCATACTATTGTCAAGCCTATCGCAAAGGTGCCAATAGAATTAGAAAAACCTAAGTCGGTTAGAGCACCGCACACAAAGCCGAAAACCATAGAGGGCACTTCGGGTTCGAAAACCGAAATCGTAATCGCAAGCGATACAAGCAGACAAGGGGTTGCACCGTAAATCTCTTTGAAAAGAGAGGGTGTGCTACCGAGCACAAACAGTATAAGTATCTCAATACTGTACGCAAGATACCTGAAAAATTTTATATTATTCATCACTTGTTCTCCGATTTGCCGTTAATCAGCACTTCGCCCTGTCCGGTGTAGTCGGTGATGATAGCAAGCTCTGTAATCTTCTTTATGTTGTCGTATGGTTTTACTACGGCGTAGTAAGATGTATTGTAGGTATCGTAGCAGATGTCAGTTACCTCGCCGATTATAAGTCCCTTTGGATAAAGTCCGCTTATACCCGTACTTGTAATGATGTCACCCTTTTTGACCTTATGGTCGGCTGACAGCTTAGACATTGTTGTCAGATTATCGTCGCAGTACTTTGCAGAACCGCTGATAATTCCGGTGTCTGAAGTTTTATTGTCTATTGCACCGACACTTGTCTGCGGGGATAAAACCGTTACCACCTTACAGGTGTTCAAATCTACCTCGGATACCCATCCGACTAAACCGTTTTCGGATACAACAGGATCACCTTGCGACACTTCAGACGTACTGCCTTTATCAAGTGTGCAGGAGTAAAATTCGTCGTTTGGGTCACGACGCAAAACAGTACCCGGTACTAAAGTAAACTGCGGATTTTCCTTTTTAAGACCGTAGAATTTCCACAGTCTTGTGTTTTCAGTCAAGGTATCGTAGTAATTTACAAGCTGACTTCGAAGCTTCTTGTTTTCTTTTTTCAGCTCCTCGTTTTCAGCCTTAATTTCTTCAATCGAGCGGTTGTCTTCATTAGTCGCCGCAGCAGTAACCTTAGACAACGGCGCAGTGATTGAGTTTACTGTAGAGGACACCATATTACTTTGAATGCTGTTTGTAAAAACTGACAGCACAATAACAACAAACACCGCAGACAAAAATATCTTTACGCTGTTCGATTTCAAAAAGTCTTTCATACTGTCCTCCTTTTATAAATAATATCGCACCGCACTACCATTGTAATGCGGTGCTAAGTTTATTTTCAGATAACTACAGGTGGTGTCTGAACCTTAAAATTAGGGTCAAGCTTTTTACCTGTACCGTCAACAACACAGTCGAGCGGTCTTTGCGCAACATAAACCGGCATATTTGTCTGCTGCATAATGAGCAAATCAAGACCTCTTAAAAGTGCACCGCCGCCTGTGAGCATAATACCGTTATCAATAATATCAGCCGCAAGCTCAGGCGGAGTTTTCTCGAGTGTTGTCAAAATCGCTTCTACTATAGTGTTGAGCGGGTCAGCAAGCGCATCTCTTACTTCAGCCGCTGTGATTTTAATATTCTTTGGCAAACCGTCTACAAGATTTCTGCCTTTTACTGTCATTTCGCCTTCGTTTTCATACGGATAAGCAGAACCGATAGCAATTTTGATATCCTCGGCTGTGCGTTCACCAATAAGAAGATTATATTTTTTCTTGATGAATGTGATAATTGCTTCATCTAACTTGTCACCTGCAACTCGTACGGAGCAAGAAGCAACTATATCGCCTAAAGAAACGATGCCAACCTCAGATGTACCACCGCCAATATCAACAACCATACTGCCAATCGGCTCATCAACAGGAAGGCCCGCACCGATAGCCGCAGCCATAGGCTCTTCAATAAGCTCGACGTATTTACCGCCGGCCTGACGAGCCGCGTCCTCAACCGCGTTACGCTCAACTTCGGTTACACCGCTTGGAATACAGATGACGATTCTCGGTCTGCAAAAGATGTTTGATTTAACTACCTGCTTGATAAAGTACTTAAGCATAGTAGCAGTAATTTCGAAATCTGCGATAACGCCGTCTTTAAGAGGGCGGATAGCAACGATAGAGCCCGGAGTTCTGCCTATCATATCCTTTGCTTCTTTACCAACCGCAACTACGGTATCCTTTCTTACATCAACTGCAACAACCGACGGCTCGCGCATTACAATGCCCTTGCCTTTGACATAAACCAAAGTGTTTGCAGTACCTAAATCGATACCGATATCCTTAGAAAATAACATAAAAATTCCCCTTTGTGAGAACGTAAAATCTCTTGTAAAAAAATAATATACCCAATTCTTTTTTAGTATAACCGATATATGAGTTTATTTCAATATTTTTTAGGCACGAATTTTAGCATAATTTGTGAATTTTCTGCGAATTTAAAGGAAAATCATCCCAAATATAAACACAGACAAAACGCCTTAATATTTGCTTAATTTTTTCCTGTTGAACCAAAGCCGCCTTCACCGCGTATAGTTTTGTCGAGCTCGTCGACCTCAATAGCTGTGCAGGTGCAAACAGGTGCAATTACAAGCTGAGCTATGCGCTCTTGCTGTGTGATAGTATATGGGGTGTTTGAAATATTTGTAAGACCGACGCAAACCTCACCTCGGTAGTCAGAGTCAATGACGCCGACACAGTTTGCAAGCGTAATGCCATGCTTTATAGCAAGGCCTGAGCGGGCGTAAATATACGCAACATAGTTTTCGTTTTCAAGCGCTATGGCAAGACCGGTTGGAATAACCTTGATTTCGCCCGGATTGATAATAATATCGTTTTCAATACACGCGTGCAAATCCATACCTGCTGAACCTGCAGTCGCTCTTTTTATCATCTGTGCATTTTCTCTTAATTTTTTGACTTTTAATACCTGCATATTTGTACTCCTCTTGCAATTTTTTAAAATAACTTGCATTTTTAAAAAGATAATTCGAATTTAAAATTATAAAAAGGAAAGTTAAAAACAATCTTAATTTCGATAGGGAATTTTAAGATTTTCTTTAAAATAATTCTTTAAAAGATTGTGAAATTTTTAACGCCTCTTATAAACAATCCATAGGTAAAACGCTCGAAATTCCGTTTTTCACTCATTTTTTTAAGTATTTTTTCCTTGTTTTCCACAGAGTTTTCCACAGAAAAGTGAAAAACTGTGAAATCAAGATTTTTTGAATTATTAATCTCTTTTGGCAAAATAAGTGGTACGCAGTTTAAAATTTCGACGGCGTTTGAATCGCAAACAAGCGTAAATTCTTCGCCTTTTCTGTCTTGCAGTTTTCTTTCGTTTTTGCAAGTCACACAGCTTACCCCCGCGCTTTTAACAGGACAGTTGCGAGTCATCATAAGCGGTAAATATCCGTATGCGGCAACGCCGATTTTAATCTCGCTTTTTAACGCATTTATACGTGAATAGTCAAGCTCAAACGATACCTGCGCATCCTGTGCGCCGTAGTCCTTTGCCCATTTAAGCGAAAGCGAATTTGCAAGATTCATAAAACAGCTAAGGTGATATTTTATCCCCAGCTGTTTACATAAGTACACTGCCCCGATGTTGTGGCACATCGCATCGCTTATACCCATCGATTTTGCTTTTTTCAGCGCCTCAATTACTTTTTCCTCGCGGTCAAACATAGCACGCGGGATATCAATCGCAATATTAATACCATTTTGTATAAGAGTTTTTATTTTATCTTTGCTTTTGATGCATTCGAAAAGCGGAACGAAAACATATTCAAACCTGCTAAATGACGCAGGAATCTCTAAATCTCTAACAATAGCATAGTTAGCTTTTATACCTTTTTGAGCGTTATTAACCTTATCTAAAACATCATCAGCAGACAGGTCAAAAATTTCATAGTTATGCCATTTCTCGCGTTTTTGCGCCAGCTTTTCAAGTGAAACTCTGCGCAACGCGTTAAGCTCTTTAATCGGCACAAAGCAGTCGCCGATTATTTCGCAATCAATTTTATTTACGATAAACGGAGTATCACCTGTTTTAAAAAGCGACTGCTCAATTTTTTCTTTTACAGTCGGTGCATTTTGTGCTTTTTCGACGATATTTTCTGAAACAACCTCGACTTTATTATCTTTGTCTGTAACAGATAATTTTATTTTTTCACCGACTTTGATTTTTACATCAAAATCTATTTTTATTCTGCCGACTTCGTCTTTATAGGTGGTGCGGATTTCACGCAAGAGCTTCTCTGTCGCTTTTACTACGTCCTCACGTTTTCTATATCCAAACATACCTTGTCCGCGATTGTCAGCATAGTAGCCGTCTGTAAAGCCGGTGCGGGAAAAAACCGCCTGCAAATATTCATTTGTTTTGTCTTCTACAAAGCCGTTGTCACGCATCTGCACACAAGCAGATGTCGCAGACGCAACGTACTCAGGGCGTTTCATTCTGCCCTCTATTTTTGCACTCGTTACGCCGATTTGTTCAAGCTCTTTAATATATTCAACAATGCTGTTGTCCTTTAAGCTTAACGCGTGAGAGCTACTTTCTACTGCAAACGGCAGTCGGCAAGGCTGAGCGCACGCACCTCGGTTTGCGCTACGCGTTCCGAGCATAGAGGACATATAGCACTGACCCGATACACACATACAAAGTGCACCATGAACGAAAACCTCGAGTTCAATATCGCAATTATCAGCAATGTATTTAATCTCTTTTTTTGTCATTTCACGCGCAAGCACCACTCGTGAAAAGCCAAGCTCTTTTAAGGCTTTTGCTCCCGATAAAGTATGCACGCTCATCTGGGTTGATGCGTGCAGTTTTAAATCAGGCACTATCTTTTTTATAGCCTGACTTAGCCCGATATCCTGCACAATTACTGCATCAATATCGCAGCTCGCCGCATCTTTTACAAGCTTTAGTGCATCGCTAAGCTCGTCATCAAAAATAATTGTGTTAAGTGCAAGATAGACCTTTACACCATATTGATGACAGTATTTAACTGCAGTTTTCAGCTCGTCTATATCAAAATTGTGGGCTGATGCACGCGCAGAAAACTCCTTTGCGCCGACATATATAGCGTCTGCACCGCTTCTTACAGCAGCCAAAACGCTGTCGTATCCGCCCGCAGGAGATAAAATCTCGATTTTACTCATTATTAGTCCTTTTTGTCTTCAAACAGGCTGTACTGACGCACTGGGGTATAGCCCTTTTTTTCATTTTTCTGCTCCATATGGCGCTGTCTAAACGGGTTTATATGTTCGTGGTTGTGGCGTTTTTTCTCGCTTTTTGGGGTGTTCATTTGTGGTGCAGGCTCCGCCTTTACAGGTGCAGAAATTTCTACCTGTTCTTTTTCTTCTATATCAAAAGAAAGGTCATCCTCAGCGCTGATTTCAACAGGCTGTGTTTTTTCAACTACTTCCTGTTTGAGCTCTTCTTTTTCTTTGATTTCGACACTGGTTGCAACCATTGTTTTTTTAGACGATAAAAGCTCGCTGTTTTGTGCTTCGAGCTTTTCGATTTTTGCTTTCAGCTCTTCGTTTTCTGCACGAAGCTTTGCGCTGTCCTCGATGTAATCTTTAACCTGCTCTTTTACCTGAGCCAGAGCTTGTTTAGCTTTAGCCTCATCGTCACAAAAATCGAGTGCCGCCATAATCGCGCAACGCTCTTTTGACATATTAGTGCTTGTGAAAAGCGAGTTGATAACGGTATCAACCTTGTTTGCTATGTCATTAACATATTTTTCTGACTCTGTCGTGATAAGTGTGAGCTTTTGAGAAGCAACAAATACAGTAATTTTATTTTTTTCCATAATAGCACCTCAATAAAGATTTTTTACCGAATAAATTATATAACAAAAGATGGAAGTTCTACAAGCATTACTAAAGCATTGTAATATTTGCAAAACAAATGTTACCCATAATAAACCCCCGACGAAATTAATCGTCGGGGGTTTGCGTGTTTAGGCTTATATTAAACTCGATTTATTTTTGTGCAATTTTATACTGAATAGCAGTAGCATCTAAAATATTAACCGATTTATCGCGGTTAAAGTCGCTACCTAAATCTAGACGTGTAACTCGTTTTTTTGCCTCAACGAGCTGAATTTCAGTTGCATCAAGCACAGACAGTTCGCCGTCTAAATCTGCATCGCCAAATGGTATCCCGATTTCATATTTTTCTATACATTCTTGAATAAATGGATAATCACCGTTAAGTGTATATTCAATAGGAATAAATTTATCGTTTTCTATATCATACAATGCGTAGCAATAATAGAAAGGATAGCAAATCTGAGGATTTTCGATATATCTTGTGCCCAAGTCGAGAAATGTCATAGCGTCTGAGCCAATAGCTATACGAGAATAAATCACGGCATAGTCCATCCCGTCATCTGCATCAACATCTATTTGTCCAAGCTCTGTGTAGGTCAATTCTCCCGCCTTTTCAACATCTTCTAACTCATACTGTTTTA
This sequence comes from Ruminococcus sp., assembly GCA_017411835.1. GTDB lineage: Bacteria > Bacillota > Clostridia > Oscillospirales > Acutalibacteraceae > Ruminococcoides. The sequence goes on from JAFQPG010000004.1 coordinate 115,015, forward strand.
GCAATCTGTCTTTATATATATCCTCTTCCTGATTAACTTCATAACCTGTATTGTCAAAATACGAAACGCTTCTTACAATACCGCAACTTGCGATTTTTTTGATATCACTTGCTTTTACTGACACGATAACAATGCCACTACCGACAAATACTTCTTCATACTCTATGCCGTCAAATACGACGGGTACCATTTCTGTATTATACCAGTTACTGTAAAACAGCTTAAGTTCTACTCTTGCTGCTGATTTATTTGGCCAGCTTGGCATTGCAGTCGCATTTGGATGATAGCCCTCTGTTGATATATCAATACAAATCTTCTTATCAGGGGAGCTATTTTCGACTAGTTCCTGTAGCTGTGCTGATAATTTGCTATCAAATTGAAGCTCATCGAATGTTGAAATAATAGCTAAATCGCTGTCGTCGATTATTCCGTTTTCATAAGCATATTTTATTTCATAAAGCTGTCCGTTTGTAAAAATCTGTGGTAGTGGTCGACTTGGTGCGTATAGTCTGTAATGTCCGATAGTCTGTTTTACTACATCATCAGGATATGCACAGCCGCTAACTTCTAATCGCACAAGATATTTATCACCATTTATGTGTAAATTATAGTAAAGATGAATGTCACTTTTTTCTATATTATCTAAGCCCGCATAATCTACTCTGACAGCTTCTAAAAGCTCGTCGCTTATAGCAAAGTCTTCTGCATATATTGCTGTAGTGCTGATGCTAATAAGCATCACAAGTGCTAATATTAATGCTAATGTTTTTTTCATAAAAACGCCTCCTTTATTTACTCACGCTAAATATGCTTGTATAAAGTTGAGTACCATTTTCATTTACAAAATAGTACCTGTACTTTCCCGGTTTTAGCAGCAGGCCTGAATTCTCCATATTGTAGCTGAGATATACATCCCGATCGGACTGATCTTGCGGTGTGTAATATATTTCAATATCGGCTTCAAATTTTGGCACATACAAATTACCCGACCAAGTAGGTGAGCCTGTTCTATATTCATAAATTGAACAGTAAACGTTGCCACTACCGGTAAGGCATGAATCTTTTGTAAAACCTTCGAGTACTATACCCGACAAGTTACCATAGTCGCCTTCTGCTCCCGGTGCGTCTGTTTCACCCTCCGGTCCATCGGGTAATACAGAGCCGTTTGGATTTGAAGGCTGTCCAGACGGATCTTCAATTGGTTCTGACTGAGGTTTTTTTGTTGGTGTAACTTTTTCTGTTTGAGCTTGTGTTGGAGAATCTGTGCTTTTTTCTGTGCTCTCTGTAAGCAAATTTGTTTTGCTTTCCCGTGTTGGAGTTTGTGTTTCAATTTTTTCTGTAGCATCAGTATTGTTTTCAGCCTCTGTTTTTGTAGTCTCATCATACTGACTGCTGTTTGTTTGCTCGGTTGGGTTGTTCGAAGCTATCGGTAGTATGTCATTGCTGTTTTTAAAGAAAAGGGGAGATAAACAAACAACGCATACTACAAGCAAGATAGCAACGGCAGAAATAACTCTGCGAAAGTTTATAAAAACTACGGGGGATTTTTCTTTTATTTTTGGAACATCAAGAGCAGAGTCTACCCAGCTTTGTGGAATGTCAAGATTTTTTAATTTATCAAAGTTAAATTCACTCATTCTCCATCACCTCCATAAAGCTTTTTAAGTTTTTCTTTTCCGCGACGCAGTAAAGTTTTAATCGTGTTTGGAGATTTGTCTAAAATCTGAGCAATCTCATTGATTTTGTAATCTTCAGCGTAGTGAAGATAGAGCACCTCGCGGTATTTTTTCTCAAGGTTTAGCAACGCCCACGACATATCGCATTTTCCCTGCGGAAAATCTACTGCACCATCGCTTACTTTATCTAACTCTGCGTGGTGGCGGTTTTTTCGTATGTACTTATTGCACTCATTAATCGCAACGCGTATCAACCACGCTTTTAAATGGGCTTCATCGTTGAAATCGGGAGCATTTCGATACAATTTGAAGAAGGTATTTTGGAAGCAATCTTCTGCATCTGCCCAGTTTTTCAGTCGCATAAGGCATACTGCACCAACAGTATTTTTGTACTTGTTGATAACTTGCTCGTAGCTAAGTCCAAGAAAAACCGCATCGCCCATTTATTAACCCCCTTCACTAATAAAATCCTTTTACCCATGTAAAAGGTTTCAGCTTATAAAAATATTTTACTATATTTTTGAAAATAAAAAAGCCTGACGACAAAATTTCGTCAGGCTTTTTAGGTTTTTCTTAATCTGAGCTGTTTAAGGCTCTAGATAATGGTTTAGACTTCTTGCTACTATCTCACCTTTGCTGTTATAAAAATAGAACGAATATGTGTCCGCCTTTTTTATCAGATTGTGCTGATAAGGATAGTATTTAGCATAAACACGCGTGTTACTTATAATTGAATAACTAGCAAGATGCTCTGAAGAATACAAATTCGTATCCCCGACAAGTCTGCCGCTTGAATCGACCACCTTACAATAAACCTTTTTGTTTGATGTAAGCAAGCTCTCATTAAATCCAACGTGAACATATACGTTGTAATTATTAACCGTAGGTTTTACAGTTGGTGTTGCGGTCGGTTCTATCGGCTCCCACGGCTCTATTGGTTCCCACGGTTTTTCAGTTGGTTCTATTGGTTCAATCGGATCTGTCGGATTTGAAGGTGTCCAAGGATCTTCATCTGTTGGTTCAGACGCCTCGGTAGGATCCGGTTGAGTGCTTGGAGGCTTTGACGGTTTTTGTGTTTCATTAGGCTTGGTCGAATTTGACGGCTTTGAGTCTGCAGGCTTTTTGGTTGGTTTTTGAGACTCTAAAGCTGTTTCTTCGCTTTTGTCAGTCGGGAAGACCGTTTCAAAAGCTGAAGACTGTGTCGACTGCGTTTCGTCAGAATTCGAAGTTTCGCCTGCTTTTGTAGGCTCTTTTTCATTTGTAGCGTCTAGGGTACCATTAAGACTTGCTGTGCTTTCGGTGTTTGCCACCGGCGGTACTGCATCATCATTCATCATAAAGAACAAAAATACAGACAGCGATACTACGAGCACAAAGCTAGCTACAGCAGCAAGAATTTTGTTAAATTTAAATAAAACTACAGGAGGGTTGCTTTTTTCGGTGCTTGGAATGCTAAGTACGGAGTCGAGCCATTCCTGGGGCACTTCGAATTTTGAGATGCTGTTGAAATTCTTTTCACTCATACGTCATCACCTCCGTAAATGCTCTTTAACTTTTCTATTCCTCTTTTGAGCAGAGTTCTGACAGTATTAGGATTTTTGCCTATAATCTTTGCAATTTCATTTGAATTATATTGTTCACAATATTTTAAGTAAACAACATCTCTGTATTTTGGGTCGAGTTTTACAAGTGCCCACGAAATATCGCTTTCGTCATCGGTAGGGAAATTAATGGCGTTATTTTCTACCTGTGAAAGAGGGACGGTACGATTATATGTACGACGACAGTTATTGCATTCGTTGATTGCAACCCTGATAAGCCACGCTTTTAGATGATTTTCGTCATTGAAGTCGGGGGACTTTTGATATAGCTTTAAAAACGTGTTTTGGAAGCAATCTTGCGCGTCTGCGTGGTTTTGAATGTGCATAACACAGACTGATGCAATAGTCTGAAAGTACTTTTGCACTACTTGTTCAAACTCAAGCCCTGCATAAAGAACATCCGCCATATAATCCCCCCTTCATATATAAAACACATAAGTTGCACAAAGTGTTTCATTTTTTTTAAATTTTATCAAAAAAAGCCACAGCTATAAAAACTATGGCTTTTATTATGTAATTATTTAATTTTTCTGTATGGTGTAATTTTCTGTTTGAAAAGGTCTTCAAAATAAGGCAGAATACCGAGTCTGTCCGGAGTAAGCTCCGGAAGCTGCCAGAAATAGTAGTCAGGATAGTCGTTTGCTTCGATGATACCAGGTCCGTTTTCGCCGATGTAGCAGTCCCAACCGACAAATTTAACGTCCGGTGTATCAAGCGCTGCTTTAAAACAAAGCTCAACAGCCTCCTTAAACATAGGAATTTCGAAATCCTCGAAAACTACGCCTGTGCGTGGATGCTCGGTGTAGAGCTGTCTGTGCTCGGTACGACCGGTTTTAATCAGCTTACCTGTTTCTTTATCAACAGGAATATTGATACCGTCAAAACCTAAGTTATCTACAAAGTGACCGCCGTTACCTGCTTTACACGCAGCGTAAACAAGGTGAGGCACTCCGTCTACTACGATAGTCTGCATTCTTACACAGTTTACAGACTCAGGGTGTAGGGAAGCCATCTTAGGATGCTGCTTTGCAACCTCTTCGACAACACCGAAGTTCTTTTCCTTGCAGTAATTATAAATAGCTTCAATGCTTTCAAAGTCAGTTTTCTTAAGCTTTTCAATACCGCGACCTGAATCAAGACCGTCAGGCTTACAGAAAAGATAGTCTTTATCTTCGCAGAATTTTTCAAATTCCGCAAAAGTACCTCTTTCCATATCAAACCAGTCTCTGCCTAAATATTTTGAGTATCTGCGGTTGAAACGACTCTTGTAGTGGAGCTCATCAGAAACGCTCTGGTCGTTGCATTTCATAATGATTTTTTTATTTAAAACACGTGTGACGTAAGTCTTACGCATTTTAGCGTTGATATTATAAAACTGAAAAATATCGTAGTCATTGTAGCCTGCACCGTAGCGGATAGCACAGTTAAGTATGTCAAAGAAAGTTTTGATTTTACTTTGACCTGACTGCTCTTTTACAGTGTTGAGTACCTTCGAAATCTTTGAAAATCTAACACCTGAAAGTACTCTTAAAATATAAATTTCGCCCATTTTTAAAAACCCCTTGCTATGTGAAAATTTATTTTTAAAGCTTAAGCGTTAACGCTTGATGCCTCAAATTTAGAATAATCTGTAAGTTCCCATTCCTCTAGAATTTCATCCTTACACGGAGAAATCATAAACAAAAGCGCCGCGTCTTTTTCGCCCTTTTCCTTGCTTAAATTCAACATATAGACGCTGTTGTTGTAGAAAAACGCGGTGTCTGTTTTTGCACTGTCAAAAAAGATGTAGTACAGAAACTCTAAGTCGTCATCTTCGTACCCGCCTGCGACCATCGCCAAAATAGCTGATGTGAGCATAACGGTGTACTGGTAATCAGCGTCTGAATTTACAAACTCGGTGTAAGCAGTTCCACAACCTAAATTAAGCACCTTTTCGCTTTCGTTTTCAACCGCTGCTGTGATAGTAAGCGCATCGGTAGCGTAATAGTAGGAGGTGTACTCGATACCATTATCGTCGACTAAAGTCTCGCTCATTTTTTTCCAGTTATCCATCTCAAAAAACTGTGTTGTTTCAGTTTCTCCTAAACCCTCACATCTTTCGTTTAACATATCGGTAAATTCTTCAAGCGTAAATATATATCTTGCGCCGAGATTATTCTCACTTTTTTCCCAAGTAACTGATGTAGGTGATGGATAAATGCTTTCGTTTTCTGTGCTTTCTTGTGTGATGATAGGCTCTTCTTTTTCTGTTTTTTCAGTACACGCTGTAAGTGAAAAAACCATCAGCATAGAAAGAAAAATACAAATGATTTTTTTCATAAACATTTCCTTTATTAAGGGGCGAATAATCGCCCCTAAAGTTTATTCTTCTGTATTAGCCTCTGCTTCTTGTGTTTCCTGCACATCTGCTTCATCATTTTCTTCGTCCTCGTGAGGAACAGATGCTACAGTCACAACCTCGTTATCATCTTTAATTTTCATAACTGTTACACCCTTTGATGGTCTTGCACACTGACGGATAGTATCAGCCTTGATGCGTATAATAACACCGTTTGCTGAAATGATGATAACATCGTCGTCCTTGGAAACAACACTAAGTGCCGCAACCTCGCCGTATTTATCAATATGGTAGTTAGTAAGACCCTTACCGCCTCTTGACTGTGTACGATAATCAGTAGGTAATGATAGTCTGCCGTAGCCTGTAGTAGAAACTGTCAGCACATAGCCATCCTCGTCGATTACACTCATGCCGATTACATAGTCATTTTCTTTGAGCTTAAGCGCCTTAACACCGCGAGCCTGTCTACCCATCGGACGAACATCGTTTTCATTAAAGCGGATAGCCATACCAAGTCTTGTTGCAATGATAACGTCGTTGTCGCCGTTAGTCATCTTAACCCAAGCAAGCTCGTCGCCCTCGTTTAAGTCAAGAGCAATCAGACCACCCTTTCGAGCTGTATTATACGCGTTTAATTCAATACGCTTGATAATACCCTGTCTTGTTACCATAATGAGGTACTTGTCTTCGTCAAACTCAGGCACTCTTATCATAGAAGTAACCTTTTCGTCAGTTGAGATAGGCAGTAAGTTTGCAATATTCATACCCTTTGACTGACGGGAAGACTCAGGAATTTCATAACATTTAAGGCGATAAACTCTGCCCTTATCTGTAAAGAACAAAATAAAGTCGTGAGAGTTAGAAATAAACATCTCGGTTGCTGTATCTTCTTCTTTTCTGCTCATACCCGATACACCTCTACCGCCACGGCGCTGGAGTTTATAGGTATCTTCAGCAAGGCGCTTGATGTAACCGAATTTTGTCATAGTAACTACGCAGTCTTCCTTTGGAATAAGGTCTTCGATATCAACCTCACCGCTGATAGCACAGATTTCTGTTCTACGTGGGTCAGCGTATTTATTTCTTACTGCAATAGCTTCTTCTTTAACTAATTCAAGCTTTCTTGTTTCACTTGCTAAAATATCGTTATACTCAGCAATTTTAGCAGCTAAGGCTGCAATTTCGTCCTCTATTTTTGAACGCTCCATATTAGTGAGCTGGCCAAGACGCATCTGCACAATAGCCTGTGCCTGAATATCATCAAGGTTAAATCTTTCAATAAGTCCGAGTTTAGCTGTTGCTTGGTCTTTAGATTTACGAATAATCGCGATAACCTCGTCAATATTGTCAATAGCAATTTTTAAGCCCTCTAAAATATGAGCACGCTCTTTTGCTTTTCTCAAATCGTAGATAGTACGGCGTGTAATAACATCAACCTGATGATCAATGTAATGCTGAAGCATCTCTTTAAGTGTAAGAATTTTTGGCTCGCCGTTTACAATAGCGAGCATAATGCAACCAAAGGTTGACTGAAGCTGTGTAAGCATAAACAGCTGATTGAGTACAACCTGAGGAGAAGCCTCACGCTTGATATCAATTTCGATATGCATACCATTTCTGTCGGAATGGTCTTCGATATTTGAAATACCGTCGATACGCTTGTCTTTTACAAGCTCTGCGATATTTTCAATAAGTCTTGCTTTATTAACAACGTAAGGAAGCTCGGTAACGATAATTTTAAATCTGCCGTTTTTAGCTTCGATGATTTCGGTTTTAGCTCTTACGATAATCTTGCCACGACCTGTTGCATAAGCGGCACGAATACCTGAACGGCCCATAATGATACCGCCTGTAGGAAAATCAGGACCAGGCATACATTCCATAATGTCTGCAACCTCTGCATCAGGGTTGTCGATAAGCATACACATCGCGTCAACTGCTTCACCTAGGTTGTGTGGTGGGATATTAGTAGCCATACCAACAGCAATACCTGACGAGCCATTTACAAGCAGGTTAGGAAATCTACTTGGTAAAACGGTAGGCTCTTTTAGACGGTCATCAAAGTTAGGCATAAAATCGACAGTTTCCTTGTCGATATCAGTAACCATTTCGAGTGAAATTTTTGAGAGCTTTGACTCGGTGTAACGGTATGCAGCAGGTGGGTCACCATCGACAGAACCGAAGTTACCATGACCGTCAACAAGCATATATCTCATTGAGAAGTCCTGTGCAAGTCGTACCATAGCATCGTAAACGGAGGAGTCGCCGTGTGGGTGATATTTACCGAGCACGTTACCGACAGTATCCGCACACTTACGATAAGGCTTGTTCGGTTCAAGACCGTTTTCGAACATAGTGTAAAGAATACGACGATGAACAGGCTTTAAGCCGTCTCTTACATCAGGCAGAGCACGTGACACGATAACGCTCATTGAGTAATCAAGGAATGATTTTCTCATTTCGCGATTAATGTCAACATCAATTACCTTACCGCCTGTTGTGTTTTCGTTTTCAATATTCTCGTTTATATTATTTAAATTCTTCTCGTTATCCAAATTTTGCACCTTCTATCAATCTTATCGTTTTTTATCCAATGGTAAAAAATTAATATCCGATATTATATATCGAGGTTCTGAACATATTTAGCGTTAGTTTCGATAAACTCTCTACGTGGTTCAACCTTGTCACCCATCAAAATAGAGAATGTTTCGTCAGCAATTTCTGCGTCGGAAAGCTCAACACGCAGCATAGTACGAGTATCCGGGTTCATAGTTGTTTCCCAAAGCTGTTCGGAGTCCATCTCACCAAGACCTTTGTATCGCTGGATATCGGTCTTGCTACCCTCAAATTTAGCAAGTATTTCGTCGCGTTCAATATCGGAGTAAGCATAGTGGTGTTCTTTACCTTTAGTGATTCTATAAAGCGGTGGCTGTGCGATATACACGTGACCGGCTTCAATTAAAGGTCTCATAAATCTGAAGAAGAATGTGAGCAACAAAGTTCTGATATGTGAGCCGTCTACGTCGGCATCGGCCATAATGATGACCTTATCGTATCTTAGTTTTTCTAAATCAAATTCTTCGCCGATACCGGCACCGAGTGCTGTGATAACAGGAGTTAATTTATCGTTGCCGTAAACTCTGTCGAGTCTTGCTTTTTCAACGTTGAGCATCTTACCCCAAAGCGGTAAAATCGCCTGAAAACGTCTGTCTCTGCCCTGCTTTGCAGAGCCACCCGCAGAGTCACCCTCTACGATGTAAATTTCAGTTTCAGAGCTGTCTTTTGACTGACAGTCCGCAAGCTTACCAGGTAAGGTAGCAGAGTCGAGTGCCGACTTACGTCTTACAGATTCTCTTGCTTTTCGTGCTGCTTCTCTTGCTTTTGCCGAAGCAAGTGCTTTATCCAAAATTGCAGTAGCTGATGCAGGATTTTCTTCTAAAAATTCTGCAAGCTTTTCGTTAATAAGCTTTGAAACAAGAGCTCTGACCTCGGTGTTGCCGAGCTTTGCTTTAGTCTGACCTTCGAACTGTGCTTCTGTTATTTTTACGGAAATAATAGCAGTAAGACCTTCCTTATAGTCTTCAAACTCAAGCTTTAAATCTTTGTCTTTATCTTTAATTTTATTAAATTTAGTAGCGTAATTGTTCATTACCCTTGGCAATGCACGACGGAAACCTTCTTCGTGTGTACCGCCGTCGGTTGTATGAATGTTATTAGCAAAAGAGCGAATATCATTGTTGTAGCTATCGTTATACTGTAATGCGATATCTACCTCGCAGGTATCTTCTGCATTCGAAGCGTGAAGGAAAATGATTTCCTCGTGGATAGGAGTGTAGCCTTTTTTCTTGTGTATGTATTCTACAAACTCCTTGATACCGCCTTTATAGTAAAAGGTTTTTGAGATAATATTGTCAGCATCACGCTCGTCTCTTAGCTCAATGTTGACGCCTGCATTAAGAAACGCTTGTTCTCTTAATCTTTTTGCAAGAATGTTGTAATCGTAAACATCAGTATCTTGGAAAATTTCAGGGTCTGCTTTAAACTGAACTTCGGTACCTCTTTCTGTAGACTTACCTACAACTTCGAGCTCGTTCATAATAGTACCGCGCTCGTAGCGTTGGAAATATACATTTTCGCCGTCACAAACTTTAACCTCAAGCCATGTTGAAAGCGCATTAACTACTGATGCACCAACACCATGAAGACCGCCGGAAACCTTATATCCGCCACCGCCGAATTTACCACCGGCGTGGAGAACGGTAAATACAACCGTTACAGCAGGCATACCCATCTTCTGATTAATACCAACAGGAATACCACGACCGTTATCTTTAACTCTTATTATATTACCCGGCAGGATAGAAACCTCAATTTTTGAGCAATAGCCTGCGAGAGCTTCGTCGATAGAATTATCAACAATTTCATATACAAGATGATGAAGACCGCGTTCACCTGTTGAACCAATATACATACCCGGACGTTTTCTTACTGCTTCTAAACCTTCAAGCACTTGAATTTCGTCGGCACCGTATTCGTTTTCTACTTTAGTAATCTCATTTTCCTGTAAATTCTTTTCTAAATTATCCAAAATAAAACCTCCAAAATACTATTCAAAAACCAAAAATTTACCCTGTTTATTCAAAAACCGACAAATCGTAAGGACGGGAAGAATCAGAGTATCCATCGCTACCATCGTCGTCACTATTTTCTTTATTTGTCGCAATATCTTTTATATTTTCAACAGGCATCGTATCGCCTAAATCTTTATTGCTTGATATGTTTTCAAATTTTGAAAAGCTTTTTGTATCTCCGCTTTCATCATCACTAGCGATTTTTCGGTCTTCCTTTATAGCGTTAAATACATCAGCATTAATAACCGGCTTATCATCATCGGTAAGCACAACGTCATCTACGAATGTAGGTATAACCTTTGAACTTCCTGCCATTGTCGGATCAGGGTCAACAATCGGACTTTCAATTATACCTGTATCATAAAGCACATCCATATGTTTTTTTCGTGGTTTAAGCACGACAAAAAACGGGGTAAAAATATAAAAACCGACAAATGGTAAAGCTACTAAAAGCATAAACCATAAACTTGTCTTTTCAGTAAAAAATAAAAAGCCCGCTAAAATAAAAAGTGAAATAATAAGCGCAATAAAAAATGGAATTAAAAGAGTTTTTTTAATCAGTATATTTGACTCTTTCTTACATTTATTGCAGAAAAATTCACCTCTGCTTCTATTAACAAATGCTTGAAAATAGGTTATTTGCTTTGAGCAATATGGACATTTTGTAAGTTTCATAGATTTGCATCCTTTCGTGATAACAATCTTTTTTGCAAGGTTTTTGACGAAAGTTGACAGATATAAATTTTCTGACCTGTTCCATCGTCACATAAAATAAATGATTTAGGAAGCTCGTAGGAAACAGTAAAAGCTTCTTTATTTTTTTCACAAAGCGATAAATAATCTCTTGTGTGTTTTGATATGGTAGAGGTATCAAGGTCAAATATACCGATGATATCGTCAGTTTTAATTACTGTTTCATTTCCAAGATGTAAGTACATTACTTAACCTCACCGCTATTAATATAAAATATTTTTCCGTTTTTGAGTTGTTCTTTATTTGATTCTTCACAGCAGGTAACAAAAACCTGATAGCCTTCTACTTTATTAAGTAAAAAATCTTGTCGTTTAGAATCAAGCTCAGACAAAACATCGTCTAAAAGTATAACCGGCTTTTCTAAATTTTTTTCAAAAAGCATTTGTGCTTGTGCAAGCTTTAATGATAATACGGCTGAACGCTGTTGACCTTGTGAGCCAAAAGTTTTAGCTGATATGTCATTAATTTTAATTTCCATATCATCGCGATGAGGTCCGATATTTGTATATCCTGTGTGATAATCATCGTGACGTGAATTTTTATATGCTTCTCTTAATTTTTCGGTGATAATTTCAATCGAATCATCTTCATTTACATCACAATTTGAAACATATTCGATATTAAGTACTTCTTTAGAGCACGATATATCATCGTGAAATTTCTGAGCGTATACTTTTAAATTTTTAATATAATCTAAACGCTCTCTTAAAATTATTGCACCGGTTACAGCTAAAGAATCATCCCATATAGGTAAAGTTTCTTTAAGTTCCTTGTGCTTATATATATCTTTTAAAAGTGCATTACGTTGATTAATAATTTGATTATATTTAGCAAGAGCTGCAGCATAGCGTATGCGTTGCTGACATATAGCACCGTCTAAAAATTTTCTCCTTAGCGATGGTCCTCTTTTAACAAGAGTCATATTCTCAGGTGAAAAAACAACACAGGAAAAAACTTCAGTTAGATATGATGATGAAGATTTTTCTACACCATTTAGTTTTATTTTCTTTTTATTTTGAGAAAAAGAAATCTCTGCGTTTTGCTCTCTATCTTGAGAATAAAAATCCATAGTGAGCTTAAAAAAATTATCGTTAAAATTAATTAACTCATTTTCTTTAGCTCCTCTGAAAGAATGACCTCCGCAAAAAAGCCATATAGCTTCAAGTAAATTAGTCTTTCCTTGAGCATTATCGCCATAGATTACATTAACTTTTTCGCATGGAATAATTTCATCGGTTGAAAGATTACGAAAATTTTCAAACCTAAGTTTTTTAATTATCAATCTACAGCCACCTCAATGACTCTTTGTTTAAATTCTGCTACATCACCGTTACGCATTTTTTTACCGCGCATAGTGCATATTTCACCGTTTACTTTAATCTCTCCATTTTGAATGAGATATTTTGCCTGACCACCGGTCGGCGCAATACCTGCAAATTTTAAAAGATTATCTAAACGAATAAATTCTTCATTAATAGTAATAATTTCTTTACTCATATCAGCCCTCGGCAGAAAGTCTCATAGGAACAACTAAGAAAGTAAAGCTGTCAGAATTTACAGGTTTTACAATCATAGGTGCTAAAGGACCATTCAAAATAAGCTTAATTTCGTCTGTATCGCTATTTTTAAGCGCATCAAGTAAATATCTATTATTAAAGCCGATTTCAACGTCAGAGCCTATTGTAGACACAGAAAGGACATCATTTGCTTTACCTACAGCAGTAGAACAAGAAAGTTTTATCTGATCTGCAGTAATAGACATTCTTACAGGTGACTGAATTTTTTCATTTGTTAAAAGAGACATTCTGTCAACTGCGTTTGATAAAAGTCTTGTATTTATAACAAGCTCTGTCTGAGCAGTTTTAGGAACTGTTGTTTTATAATCTAAGAAGTTACCTTCAATAAGACGAGAAATAATAGAATAGTTTTCAATTTTAAATACGATATGTCTTTGACCAACTATAATTTCAACATCTTTTTTATCGTCTGTGATAAGTTTTAAAATTTCGCTTTGTGTTTTACCAGGAACAACAAATTTATTTTTACTGTTTGAATCAATATTTTCTTCTCTTATAGCCATTCTGTATCCATCAACAGAAACGAGTCTTAAAATATTATTTTCAATTTCAAAAAGAGAGCCTGTATAGATAGGCTTTGCCATATTATCAGAAACAGCAAAAATAGTCTGTCTTATCATATTTTTGAGAATTTCAGCATTAACAGAAATATTATCAGTTTCCTCAAATTTAGGGAGCTCCGGATATTCGTGTGATGAAATACCAATAATCTGATAATCTGCCTGACCACTTGTAATATATGTGATGAGTCTTTCGTCAGTTTCAATGCAAACGATTTCTTCAGGAAGCTTTCTTACAATATCAGAGAAGAGCTTAGCAGAAACTACGATTTCACCTTCCTCATTTATTGTAGCATCCATAGTAGTTGTGATACCTATTTCAAGGTCATAGCCTGAAAATACAAGCTTTGAACCATAAGCCTTAATTAAAATACCTTCGAGTGCAGGAATAGAAGCTTTTGCAGATACTGCTCTTTGCACATTTGATACAGCAGCAGAAAGTTCTGAACGTAAACATGTAAATTTCATTATTCATTCTCCTTTAAATTCATTTAATCAAATCATTTAATAATAATTAATAGTAATTGTAGTAGGGACTGTTAAAATGTTAAAACTAAAAATTTTCCAGTATTAATGAGATTTTTAAATTTTTAATTCTTGATAAAAATTAATAAAAATTGTTGAAAATTATTTAAGTAGGACAAGTTATCAACATTGTGTTGAAATATGTTGAGTTAATGTGGAAGAAAATATAGAAAAACTTTTTAAAAAATTATCTGTTTCTGATGTTTTTAATAATGTCTTCTATAGTCTCTTTGATTTTATAATCTTTCTTCATATCCTCTTCAACTTTCTGTACTGTGTACACAATGGTTGAATAATGTCTGTCGCCGAATTCTTTACCGATTGCTTCCATAGAAAGTGAAGTGAGTTCTCTTACAATAAAGATTGCTATTTGTCTAGGTTTTTTAATATTAGCCTTACGAGATTTTTGAGAGCGGATGTCTTCAGCCTCAACTCCAAAGGTACGTGCTACCTCTTCAATAATTTTTTCTACCGTGAGTTCAGGTGGAGCTTCGTTATTTAAAATATCCGATACTGCTTCGCTTACTGTAGCAATAGAAGGTGTTTCACCTGTTAAATAAAATCTTGCTTTTAATTTTTTAACTACACCTTCAAGCTGACGAATGTTAGTTTTTAATTTTTGAGCGATTGATTCACATATATCGTCTGATAAATCCATTCCTAAAATTTCAGATTTACGTTTGATGATTGCAATTCTTGTTTCCAAATCAGGTGGCTGAATATCAGCAAGTAAGCCTGATTCAAAACGATTTCGTAATCTATCTTCAAGAATTTTAATTTCTTTAGGTGGACGGTCAGATGTCAAAACAATTTGTTTTTTAGCTTCGTAAAGAGTATTAAATGTGTGGAAAAATTCTTCCTGAGTTCTTTCTTTACCGCCGATAAACTGAACGTCATCTACAAGTAACACGTCAGCTTGTCTGAATTTTTGTCTGAATTCTGACATAGTTGCAAGCTTGATTGATTCAATCAGCTCGTTTGTAAAATCATCACCTTTTATGTAGATAATTTTTTTATCGGGATAATTGTTTTTAATATCATTACCGATAGCATAAAGCAGATGAGTTTTACCAAGACCGGAGTTACCGTATAAAAACAGCGGGTTATAAGCTCCTGCAGGATTTTGTGCTACAGCAAGACACGCAGCATGAGCAAATTTATTTGATTGACCAATGATAAATGTGTCAAAAGTAAATTCATATCCCGCATCTGCTGATGATTCATCAGATAAAAATTTAGTATTTTCTTTTTTTTCTACTTCATCAGGAACGATAAATATAGTCTCAAATGATGTTCCGAAAACTGCGGTATATGCGTCATTTAACATCGGCATATAGCAACGCAGTAGAGTTTGTCTATGAAAATCATTAGGAACAAGCAAGGTGATTTCGCCTTTTTCAAAATCAATATTTACAGGCTGAATTCTGCTCATCCATGTTTTATAAGCTACATCAGTAATCTTTTTTTCGTTTTGAAAGTAATCGCAAATAACTTGCCAAGCTTCGTCAAAAGAACCCATTTTTAACCTCCATCTTTTTAAAAAATCAGGTCAATAAAATATCAACCTAATACTTCTCCATTTTCACTTTTAACATTGTATCAAAATATTGTTGAAAAATCAATATATTTTTGCATTTATAAGTAAATATTTACAATATTAATATAGACGCTATTTTTATAGATTTTTAATACCTACAAATTGTGGTTTAAAATATAAAAAAATACAAGATGTAGTAGGTCAAAAATCAAGCAAATTTTGTATGTTATATAATACTATATAAAAGCAAAAATTTTTGTTGACAAAATGAGTATATTTGGGCTATAATGCTAGATTGTAAGGTTATGTACCCGAAAGGAGGGTTTTAAATGCTGAGAACATATCAGCCAAAAAAGCTTCACAGAAAGAAGGAGCATGGCTTCAGAAAGAGAATGGCTACAAAGAACGGTCGTAAGGTTCTTGCCAGAAGAAGAGCTAAGGGCAGAAAACAATTAACATATTAAGAAATAGGCCACTGTCGGCAGTGGTCTTTCTTTTTATTTGACAGTTTTTATACAGCAAAGCAGTAAAATTTCTACTTACTACTACTAAAACTGCGTGCCTATAAAAGGGTGGTTAAGATGAGAGTACATCTCACGTTAAAAGAAAACAGACAATTTCAGCGTGCATACAGAAAAGGTAAATCATTTGTATCTGCTGGACTTGTCACCTATATTATTAAAAACAACACAAATAACCTTCAAATTGGAATTACCACCTCAAAAAAAATAGGCAAAGCTGTGCAGCGTAATCGGTGTAGACGAATTATCCGCGCCGCGTTTTATCAGTTAGAAAATGAAATTAAAAGCGGATATGATTTTGTTTTTGTTGCCAGAGCAAAAACTCCGTATTTAAAAAGCACCGATATATATAACGCTATGAGAAATCATTTGCAACAGGCAAATGTACTAAAAGACTAAAATGAAGAAAATTTTTATCTCAATAATCAGGTATTATCAGTGCTACATTTCTCCACATCTTGGAAAAGGAAAATGTAAATACTTTCCAACATGCTCACAATATATGCTTGAAGCTATACAAATTCATGGAGCATTTAAAGGCTTGTTTATGGGTTTGTGGAGAATTCTCAGGTGTAATCCTTTTTCAAAAGGCGGATATGATCCGGTACCCGAGAAAAAGCACAAAGGTAAGAAGGTTTAATTATGGCAATTTTTAATTTTATAGGTAGCTTTTTCGGCTACATTTTATGGGCAGCATACACGCTGGTTAACAATTTTGGTATCGCTATTATTATCTTCACTTTGATATTCAAAATTGTATTGTTCCCATCTTCTGTAAAACAGCAGAAGTCTATGGCTGCCAACGCAAAAATGCAGGCTAAACAGAAAGCGCTGCAGGAAAAATATGCTAACGATAAGCAAAAATACAACGAAGAACTTCAAAAGCTCTACGAAAAAGAGAATATCAAACCATTTGGTGGTTGTCTTTCTTCACTTTTACCGATGTTTGTTATGCTTGGTATCTACTATGCTGTAGTAAGACCACTTTCAAACGTGTTACACATTGCATCTGATAAAGTGGAAGCTTTATCACAGTATGTAAACACACTTCCGGGCATATCTTTAAATTCCGGTTCACTTTACTCAGAAATTGAATTATTAAGAGTTTTTGATGGTGTTTCATCACACAGCGGTGTTGCTGAGATTTTGACAGGTGATGAAATTGAAAAAATTAAAATGCTTACAGGCGGCTTTAATTTCTTAGGTCTTGACTTACTCGGCACACCTAAATTTGCAGGTGGTTGGCTGTTACTTGTTCCGATTTTGTGTCTTGTTACTTCAGTAGGTTCACAGATTTTCACTATGTTTATGAAGGGCAGTCCGATGAGCCAGCAGCAGGGATGTATGAAATATATGTTCATTGCATTACCTTTGCTTACAGCGTACATCGCGTTTACTGTACCTGCGGCAGTTGGTTTCTACTGGATTTGGTCAACTTTATTCGGTTTTATTCAGACTCTTATTATGAACAAGTTCTACTCGCCGGATTTAGTAAATGCAAAAATGGAAGCACAGCATATTGCACGACTTGAATTAGAAGAAAAGAATATAAGACCAAACAACTAATTTCTAAATTTTGAAGATTAATCACTATTAAAAGAAGGTGCAAACTTGAATAGAGAAGCTATTGCAACAGGCAATACTGTTGAAGAAGCAAAAGAGAAAGCTTGTTTAGAGCTTGGTGTCGATACTTTAGACGATAATATTGAATTTGATATTATTGATTTCCAGAAGAAAAAAGTACTCGGCCTCTTTGGCGGTCACCCTGCAAAGGTTAGAGTTTATTTAAAAACTACTCCTGCACAGGCTGCTGCTGACTATTTAGAGTCAATCATTAAGGCTATGGGCCTTACAGATATTCAGATGAATGTCGAAGAAAAAGAAAACAATGTTATCACTATTGATATTTCGGGCGAAGATGTTGGTTCTGTTATCGGCAGACGTGGCGAAACTTTAGACGCTTTACAGTATCTTACTTGTTTAGTTGCTAACCACGTTGAGAATTCTTACTGCAGAGTTACTATCAATACTGGTGACTACAGAGAAAAAAGAGAAAAGACTCTTGAAATTTTGGGCAGAAAGCTTGCTATCAAAGCGGCAAAAACAGGCAGAAAGTCTTCTTTAGAGCCTATGAACCCATACGAGAGGCGTATTATTCATACTGCTGTTCAGAAGATTAACGGCGCGATTTCATGGAGCGAAGGCGAAAATATGAACCGTCACGTTGTTATTGGTCCTGACCCTAAATCAAAGGGTAACTACAGAGGTAAATCAAATCACAGAAAACCGTACAGAGGCAAGAGTAGTTCACACTCTGCTCCAAAAGCCCCTAACCCTGACCGTAAGCCTTTAAACGAAGGCGAGGGTCTTGGTCTTTACGGCAGAATAGATCAATAATTTATGGGGCGGATTATTCCGCCCTTTTTACTTATTTTTAAAAGGTGTATCTATGAATAACTCTACTATTGCTGCAATCAGCACCGCTCAGGGTTTGGGTGGTATCGGTGTAATCAGAATATCGGGCGACGAGGCTATCACTATTGCTGACAAGATTTTCGTAAAAATAAATGGTGAAAAACTAAGGGAAGCTAAAGGCTATACTGCGCATTTCGGTCACGTTTTTTATAACGGCGAAAAAATTGATGAGTGCATTGCGACTGTCTTTAAAGCACCTCACAGCTATACGGGTGAAAATGTTGTTGAGCTTTCGTGTCATGGCGGTACTTTCGTTACAAAAACAGTTTTAAGAGCGGTTTTGGATAATGGCGCAATATCTGCACAGGCGGGTGAATTTACAAAGCGTGCGTTTTTAAACGGCAAGCTTGACTTGACTGAAGCTGAAGCTGTTATGGATATTATCGGCGCAAAGTCTGCAGCAGCAGCACGATCTGCTCTTTCTGTTCACGAGGGTAAGCTAAGCGAAAAGATTAATGAAATCAAAAATGATTTGGTTAATCGCGCAGCTCATCTTTGCGCGTGGGCAGATTATCCTGAGGAGGATATTGAGGAAGTTGAGTTTGATACACTAAAAAATGCTTTACAAGGTGCACAAGATAAGCTTTTCGATTTACTTAAAAATTACGATAAAGGTAAAGCTATTAGAGAAGGTATCGACACCGTCATTGTTGGCAGACCTAATGTCGGTAAATCTACTTTAATGAATTTAATCACAGGTTGTGATAAAAGTATCGTTACTGATATCGCAGGTACTACTCGCGATATAGTAGAAGAAACAGCAGTTGTAAAAGACATTACCTTGCATTTAAGTGACACTGCAGGTATCAGAGATGCAGACAACGCTATCGAAAAAATTGGTGTTGATAAAGCAAAAAAACGTTTAAATACTGCTGAACTGATTATTGCTGTTTTTGATGCATCAGCTAGTATTGATGATGACGATAAAGCTTTGCTTGATGATTTAAAAGGCACTACCTGTATTGCCGTAATCAACAAGGACGATTTAGAGCTAAAAATCGATATTGAAGCTATTAAAAATGTTACTGAATATATAGTTTATATGTCTGCAAAAAACAGCACGGGCTTTGAAAAATTTGAAGATGCTGTTGAAAAAATTGTGGGTACATCTGACTTTGATTCTTCAAATGCTGTGCTGTCAAACGAGCGTCAGCGCAGTCTTGCTAAAAATGCTCACAAAGCGCTTATTGATGCCATTTCTGCTTTAAAGCTTGGTATGACCTACGATGCTGTGACAGTAGCTTTAGAAGAAGCAATTTCTTATCTATGCGAGCTTACAGGTGAGCGTGTAACACAAACAGTAGTAGATAATGTTTTCCACCAATTCTGTGTTGGAAAATAAACTTAAAGATTTTCATTACCACGAGGTTTTATTATGAGTACATATTTTGCAGGTGAATACGACGTAGCTGTTATTGGTGCTGGACATGCCGGAATAGAAGCGGCTTTAGCATCAGCACGACTTGGATGTAAAACTGCTATTTTTACTATAAATATGGACGCTGTCGGCAACTGCCCTTGTAACCCGTCTATCGGCGGTACTGCAAAGGGGCATTTGGTGCGCGAGATTGACGCGCTCGGTGGTGAAATGGGAAAAACTGCAGACGAGTGTTTTTTGCAGATGCGTATGCTTAATTTAGGCAAAGGCCCTGCGGTACATTCTTTGCGTGCACAGATTGACAGACGAAAATATCAGGATGTTATGAAGCACAAGCTTGAGCTGACAGAAAATCTTGATTTAAGACAGGCTGAAATTACCGATATCGAGCAAACCAAAAGCGGTGAGTGGTTACTCACCACTCGTATGCTTGCCCAATTTATGGCAAAAACGGTTATAATTGCCACAGGTACATATTTGGGCGGTAAGATTTTTATCGGTGAGGTATCTTTTGAATCGGGACCAGACGGAGTTTTTCCTGCGACATATCTTAGCGAAAGTCTTAGAAAACTTGGCATTCCTACCCGCAGATTTAAAACAGGTACGCCTGCACGCGTGCTTAGAAGCTCGATTGATTTAGATAAGCTTGAAGTCCAAGAAGGTGACACACCACCTGTACCATTCTCATACGAAACACAGTCTTTAGGTGAAAACAAAGTCGTGTGTCATATAAGCTGGACTAACGAAAATACAAAGAAAATTATACTTGACAATATTCACCGTTCGCCGCTTTATGGCGGGAAAATTGAGGGTGTCGGCCCGCGTTACTGTCCGAGTCTTGAGGACAAAATCGTACGTTTTGAACACAAAGAACGCCATCAGCTTTTTATTGAGCCTTGTGGACTTGATACAGAGGAAATGTATCTGCAGGGTATGTCTTCTTCTTTACCTGAAGAGGTTCAGCTACAGTTTTATCACACGATACCGGGTCTTGAAAATGCTCTCATTATGCGTCCTGCTTACGCTATTGAATACGATTGCATCGACCCGACGTCTATGAATGCGACGCTTGAATTTCGCGATTTTGAGGGACTTTACGGCGCAGGACAGTTTAACGGAAGCTCAGGTTACGAGGAAGCCGCTGCTCAGGGGCTTATCGCGGGTATTAATGCTGCGCATAAGGTTCAAGGAAAAGACGAGTTTATCCTCGACCGCGCAAGCTCATATATAGGAACTCTTATCGACGATTTAGTTACAAAGGGCGCGAACGAGCCTTATCGAATGATGACTTCTCGTAGTGAATATAGACTTATTTTAAGACAGGATAATGCTGATACTCGTCTTACCCCTATCGGTCACGATATTGGTCTTATATCCGATGAGAGGTTTGAGCGCTTTAAAGAGAAGCAAAGACTTATTGAAAAAGAAATGCATCGAGTAAAGCAGACGACTATACCGGCGTCTGAAAAGCTCAACGAGATACTTGTTTCACGTGAAACATCACCGGTCGAAGGCGGAATCAGGCTGTTTGAGCTACTAAAACGCCCACAGCTTAACTATAAAGTGCTCAAAGATGTGGACACCGACCGTCCGAATTTAGCTGATGCGATTTTTGAGCAGGTTGAGATTGCTATAAAATACGAAGGCTATATCAAAAAGCAGCTTGCACAGGTCGAGCAGATGCGAAAGCTCGAAGAAAAGCGACTTCCAAAGGATGTTGACTACAAAGAGCTTACGGGTTTGCGACTTGAAGCGCAGGAAAAGCTTAATCGTGTACGCCCTGCAAACATCGGACAGGCTTCGCGTATCAGTGGCGTTTCCCCTGCCGATATAAGCGTATTACTTATCTGGCTTGCAAAATCAAGCCACAATAAAAACACAGAGGTAGATAATTGATGTTTAACGACATTTTGCGACAAGAAGCAACCCAGTCGGGAATAAACCTTACAGACAATCAAATAGAAAGCTTAAAGTGTTACTATGAATTGCTGATTGAATGGAACGAAAAAATGAACCTGACGGCTATTACTGAGCCGCACGATGTTGCATTAAAGCATTTTTGTGACAGCATTTTGCTTTTAAGCTATGCAGATATACCGCAAAACAGCTCATTGATTGATGTCGGAACGGGTGCAGGTTTTCCGTCTATACCGATTAAGATTGTACGCCCGGATATCAAGCTTTGCTTACTCGATAGCTTGAACAAACGCCTTGTGTTCTTAAAAGAAGTTGTTGATAAGCTGTCTTTATCTGAGGTGAAGATTGTGCATTCCAGGGCAGAAGACGGCGCAAGAAAAGCAGATTTACGCGAGAAATTCGATTTTGCAACTTCACGCGCTGTCGCTCAGCTTAACGTTTTGTCTGAGTACTGCCTGCCTTATGTAAAGGTAAACGGCGCGTTTATTGCAATGAAAGGTAAATACAGCGAGGAAGAAATCGCAAACTCTAAAAATGCGATAAAAACTCTCGGCGGAAAAATCGTAAAGGTAGATACCTACAGCTTAATTGACTCGTCAGAGCGCACTATTATAAATGTAAAGAAGCTTTCAAAAACGGATAAAGCGTATCCACGTACATCTGCAAAAATTAAATCCAAACCATTGTAAATATAATATTTAGTTATTAAACAGCACATTCGACACGATGTGCTGTTTTTTTACGCAATTTAGCAAAACAAAATTTTATTTGCGGTCAAATATCTACAAATTAATCACATTGGTAATGGTATTATCATCTTGCGAGGACAAGTAGTGAGGAGTATAAAATGAGTTTTTTTAGTAGAGATGAAAATAAAGTCCTTTTAATACCGACGATTTCAATCAGACCAAATAAAACCCAGCCGCGAAAAAACTTTGACGAGCAGGCTTTAAAGTCGCTTTCACAGTCAATCGTGCAAAACGGCATCCTCCAACCGCTCTCCGTACGCAAAATAAATGCTACCGAATACGAGCTTATCGCAGGCGAGCGACGACTTCGAGCCGCGATTATGGCAGGCATTACGAAAGTACCTTGTGTATTAATCAAATGCTCCGACAAAGAATCTGCTGTATATGCCCTTATTGAAAACATCCAGCGCAGAGATTTAGGGATGTTTGAGCAAGCACGCGGAATAGCGCGACTTATACGCAAATACGGTCTTACACAGGAGCAAACGGCAATAATACTTGGAAAAAAGCAATCTACAGTTGCAAACAAGCTAAGGCTTTTAAGACTTACGTTTGAAGAGCAGGAGTGGATAACGAGCGCGTCGCTTTCTGAACGCCACGCACGAGCACTCCTGAGAATAGACGACGAAACTTTGCGCCGAGAGGCATTGAGTCGAGTTATTTCCGATGGCCTTAATGTAAATCAGACAGAAGCGTTTGTAACAGATGTTTTGATGCGAAAGTCAGTTTCCCCTGCAAAAGAGCAAAAAAAGAGCGAAAAGAAGATAGTAGTCAAAGATGTTCGCATCTTTGTTAACACAATAAACAAAGCGGTTGATACTATGCGTTTATCGGGAATAAATGCAACAAGCTGTAAAAGCGAGACCGACGAATACATAGAATACACCGTAAAAATTCCAAAAGCCTCCCAGCAGGCTAGTTAATTTACTTTCCCCATAGATGCATCAGCATCTATCCACTCATACCCATTTCCTTATCTGAACCCCTTGCCAAAGGTCACGCGGATATTCCGTGTGGCCTTTTGGCGTATTTGTGTAATGAGCGACCGTATCCTAACGATGCGTACCAGTAAAGCGCTGAGAATGAAATATAATAGTTTCTAAGTTTATCCCTGCTCAACTTATGTTTCACGTGAAACATTTTAAATATATGTATAAGAAAATATCAAAATTTTTATAAAACTGGTGCAAAAGTCTTTAATTTCACTTTAATATGTGCTAAAATTACATTTATAATGTGTAAGTTTGTGCACAAATCTAAAAAACGGGTGATTTTTTGGCGAAGATAATAGCTGTTGCAAACCAAAAGGGTGGCGTCGGCAAGACCACATCAGCGGTAAATATTGCGGCTGCACTTGGTTTTAACAAGAAAAAAACTCTGCTTATCGATGTTGACCCTCAGGGCAACGCGACAAGCGGTGTCGGAATAGACAAGCGTTCGGTTAAGTTTTCGACCTACGATTTACTGGTCAAAAATGCAAAGGCAGAGCAGGTTATCATTCAGACAGCGTTTGAAAACCTGTGGGTTATGCCGTCGGGTATCGATTTAGCTGCTGCCGAGCTTGAAATTATGGATATGGAGAATCGTTCCTACCGAATGAAGCAGGCAATCGTTTCCGTTAAACCGCAGTTTGACTACAT
Source organism: Ruminococcus sp. (assembly GCA_017411835.1). Lineage (GTDB taxonomy): Bacteria > Bacillota > Clostridia > Oscillospirales > Acutalibacteraceae > Ruminococcoides. Next base: position 138,893 of record JAFQPG010000004.1, read on the forward strand.
TATAATTGACTGTCCCCCATCTCTTGGACTGATTACGACAAATGCGCTGACGGCTGCTGATACGATTTTAGTACCGATTCAGTGCGAATACTATGCGCTTGAAGGTTTATCCCAGCTTATGAATACAGTCAGACGAGTAAAAAGACAGACAAATGAGCATATCGAGCTTGAGGGCGTGCTGCTTACGATGTACGACGGCAGGCTAAACCTGACACAACAAGTTGTGTCAGAGGTTAAGCGTTTCTTCCCTAAAAAGGTGTTCTCTACAGTTATCCCGCGTGGAGTAAGACTTTCCGAAGCGCCGAGTTTTGGTATGCCGGTTATTTACTACGACAAAGCCTGCAAGGGAGCGCACGCGTACCTTGATTTAGTAGCAGAGATGCTTAGAAAGGAGCGATAATATGGCAAAGAAGATGGGCGGTCTTGGAAAAGGCCTGAACGCTATATTTATGGAAAACGATACTGAAAACAGTAACGAAACAGTCACTTTAAGAATATCTGAGGTTGAGCCTAACCGAGAACAGCCTCGAAAAGATTTTGACGAAAAGGCGCTTGCCGATTTATCGCAGAGCATTATGCAGTTTGGCGTGCTACAGCCGATTTTAGTTCGTCCTATTATCGGTGGCGGATATCAGATTGTTGCAGGTGAGCGTCGTTACAGAGCGTCCCGCATGGCTGGACTTACCGAAATTCCTGCGGTTATCCGCGAGCTGTCAGACGAAGAGACAATGGAGCTTGCGCTCATAGAAAACCTGCAGCGTGAGGACCTCACCCCTATTGAAGAAGCAAAGGGCTATAAAACTTTGATTGAAACCTATGATATGAGTCAGGAACAGGTTGCGCAGACAGTCGGCAAATCTCGCTCTGCTATCGCAAACACAATGAGACTTTTACTGTTGCCTGATGACGTGATCATATTAGTAGAAAGTTCAGAATTGAGCGCAGGTCACGCGCGCGCACTTTTAGCGCTTGAAAATAAAGACTTGATGAGTGCGGTTGCTGAAGAAACCGTCAAAAAAGGCTTGTCCGTAAGACAGGTTGAAAAGCTTGTTAAGGATATGATGAAAAAGCCTACATCCCGTACAAGAAAAATAAACGCTAAGCCGTCATATTTTTCTGAGGTCGAGCTTGCGCTGTCCGAGTATTTGGGCAACAAGGTTGTCGTTACCCCGTCAAAAGACGGCAAAGGCGGTACGCTATCAATCGACTTTTATTCTTTAGAAGAATTAAAACAGCTTGCAAATAAGCTTGAAGAAAACAAATAACCAAAATTTATATAGTTTAGCAAAAAACACCAACAAGGAGACAGAACAATGATTGATATTAAATTTTTAAGAGAAAACCCTGATGTTGTTAAGGAAAATATAAAAAAGAAGTTTCAGGATTCAAAGCTTCCTTTGGTAGACGAAGTAATCGCACTTGATTTAGAGTCAAGAAAAATCAAAGGTCAGGCAGACGATTTAAGAGCACAGCGTAACAAGTACTCTAAAGAAATCGGTAAGCTTTTCTCGCAGGGCAAGCGCGAAGAAGCAGAGGAAATGAAAAAGCTCGTTACCGAAAAAGGCGAAGAGCTCGCAGCCTTAGAAGAAAAGGAAGCAGAGCTTTCTAAAAAAGTAACCGATATTATGATGGTTATTCCAAACATCATTGACGAAACAGTTCCTATCGGTAAAGACGACAGCGAAAATGTTGAAATTGAGCGTTACGGCGAGCCCGTAGTACCTGATTTTGAAATTCCATACCACACCGAGATTATGGAAAAGCTAAACGGCATCGACCTCGATTCCGCTCGAAAAGTTGCAGGCAACGGTTTTTACTATCTTATGGGCGATATCGCTCGACTTCATTCTGCAGTTATCTCTTACGCAAGAGATTTTATGATTGACAGAGGCTTTACCTACTGTGTGCCACCGTTTATGATTCGTTCTAACGTTGTAACGGGCGTTATGAGCTTTGCAGAAATGGAAGCAATGATGTATAAAATTGAGGGCGAGGACCTCTACCTTATCGGCACATCAGAGCACTCAATGATTGGTAAATTTATCGACACAATCAATAAGGAAAAAGACCTTCCATATACTCTAACAAGCTATTCACCTTGCTTTAGAAAAGAAAAAGGCGCTCATGGAATTGAAGAGCGCGGTGTTTATCGTATTCACCAGTTCGAAAAGCAGGAAATGGTTGTTGTTTGTAAGCCTGACGAGTCAAAAATGTGGTTTGAAAAGTTGTGGCAGAACACAGTTGATTTATTCAGAACACTTGACATTCCGGTTCGTACACTCGAATGCTGTTCAGGCGACTTGGCAGATTTAAAGGTTAAGTCAATCGACGTTGAGGCTTGGTCACCTCGTCAGCAGAAATACTTCGAAGTTGGCTCTTGTTCAAACCTAAGTGATGCTCAGGCTCGTCGCCTTAAAATCAGAGTTCACGGCGAAGACGGTTCAAAGTATTTTGCACACACACTCAACAACACAGTAGTTGCACCACCTAGAATGCTGATTGCGTTCTTAGAGAACAACTTAAACGAAGATGGCTCAATCAATATTCCGGAGGCTTTAAGACCATATATGGGCGGTAAGGAAAAAATTACCCCATAAAGGAGTATGGATATGAAAAAACAAATATTATTAAGTATCATGTTGGGAATACTTGCATCAATTGCCTCGTATTTGTTAGTAATAGTTGACGTCTTAACATTTAACGGAAATGTGTATTCGTGGCTCTTTGTACCAATTAATATCTTGATAACTATATTTGTTGTCTTTTTTAAAAAACCTTCAGTTATATGTATCGTTTTGAGGGGAATTTTATATATTGTTGGATACATTTTGTTTTACAAAAGCGGTATTCACGAATATATTTTCAATATAGCCAACAATTATTCAGCCGCTTATCTTGGTGAGGGGATATTAGTTGGTGTAATTATCAACACTATTGTTATTTGCATCACTTTTCTTGTAGCTGGAATAGTACGAACAGCCAATTATGCTACGGAAAAGCAACAGAAGAATTAAAGTAATTAGAAAAACCGCCCGAGATTATCGGGCGGTTTGTTGTTTATTAACGATTTGTGTGATATGATAATTATAGAAGATTTTGAGGTGATATTATGCTGAAAAAAATAGTAGCTTTGATATTGTGTGCGCTGATGACACTTTCTTTTTGTGCGTGTGCAGGTAGCGCGGATATCAAAACCGAGCTTTCGCTCAACAGCGATGTAAAAGAAGCGAGCACTTACACAAAGAAGATTAATTCAGCCGTTTATAATGAGCTGGATTTTTCTGACAAAAGCGAATTTGAAAATGCAACGAAAGGACTTATCGAAGCGCCAGAAAGTCTAGAGATAAAGGACGAAAACGGCAATGTCGTATGGAGTCAGAACGCGTACGCTTTTTTAGATGAATACGACAAAGCACCCGATACAGCAAATCCAAGTTTGTGGGAAAATACGAAGAACAATCACGCTTACGGTTTGTTTAAAGTAGTCGATGGTATATATCAGGTTCGTGGCTACGATATAACAAACTTAACGGTTGTTGAGGGTGAAACAGGCTATATCGTTTTTGACCCTATGATGAGCGTTGAATGTGCGCAGGCGGCAATCGAATTAGTGTATAAAAATCTGGGTAAAAAGCCGATTAAAGCGGTGATTGTTTCTCACAGTCACGCTGACCACTTCGGTGGAATCAAAGCAGTAATGACTCAAGAGCAAAGAGCCGACAGCTCGCTTAGCATAGAAGAGCAGTTAAGCTCGGGACAAATTCCGATTATCGTACCAGTCGACTTTGAAGAATACGCAGTAAGCGAGAATTTATATGCGGGAATGGCAATGAAGCGACGCGCAAATTATCAATACGGCGGTTTCTTGCAAGAGGGCGTTACAGGCTCGCTTGGTATGGGTATCGGAATGGGACAGTCGTCCGGTATGTCCTCGTACATCTCCCCTACTTATGAAATAAAGCAAAGTGGAGAGAAAATAGTCATCGACGGAGTGACCTTTGAATTTCAGTTGACTCCGGGAACGGAAGCACCGACTGAAATGAATACCTGGTTGCCCCAGTATAATGCTTTGTGGATAGCAGAAAACTGCACCTCAACTTTGCACAACCTATACACCTTACGAGGTGCACAAATACGAGACGGTGAAATATGGGCAAAATATATTACACAGGCAATATCGCTATATGGAGATAAAGTCGAAGTTGTTTTCCAATCTCATAACTGGCCACACTGGGGCAATGAAAACATAAACGAATATCTTATAAACACCGCCGCTGTGTATAAGTATATAAACGACCAGACGCTTTCTTACATAAACAGAGGCTACACATCTGACGAAATATCAAATATGATAAAGCTACCTAAAGAGCTCAACAAGGTATGGTACACCCGTCAGTACTACGGTACTGTTGCTCATAACGCTAAAGCGGTATATCAGAAATATATGGGTTGGTACGATGCAAATCCTGTAAATCTTAACCCGTTAGAGCCGTCAGAGAGTGCCAAAAAATGGGTAGAGTATTTAGGTGATACAGACGAGGTGCTCAAAAAAGCAAAGCGGGACTTTGAAAATGGCGAGTACCAATGGGTAGCAGAAATCACTAATGTACTTGTTTTTGCTGACCCTGAAAATGAGGCGGCACGATTGCTTTGCGCTGACGCTTTAGAACAGCTTGGATATCAATCTGAGTCGGGCACGTGGCGTAATGTTTACCTTAGTGCAGCATTAGAACTTAGAAACTCGAATCAGGCAAAAAATTCTAAAGACAGCGTTGCAACAGGCGATGCTCAAAAGAGTGTTTCGGCAAGCTCAATGCTTCAGTATATCGCAATTATGCTCAACAGAGATAATCTGCAGGGTGAAAATTTCACGGTGAATATGACAATAAGCGATACTAAAGAAAACTTTGGATTAAATATTGTCGACGGCGTTATGCTCATATACGAAGATACCTTATTTGAAAAAGCTGACGTAAGTGTTGTATGCCCTAAAATTGCGCTGTCTATAATAATGAGTCAGAACACTCAAAAGCTGTCAGATGCAGTAAAGCTTGAAGGAGATGCTGAAAAGTTCTACCTTCTTGCTAAAAACGCAGATTCATTTGATACTAAAACGGCTTTGTATTTTAATATAGTCGAACCATAAAAAAAGCACCCATTTGGGTGCTTTTTTTTACTCTACTTTTTCATATTCGTAACCGTTTAACGCTAATATATTGTTCTTTAAGGAATACTCGAGTTCTCTTGAGCCGTCTTGTTCTTCAGTTACCATATAGTAAAGTGTAACTTTGTTATCAGAGCAGGAATACTTGCAGTCGACAGTTGCGTAGTTAAGAACATCGGTGATTACAGCGGTGCCGTCCTTATTAAAACGGTAGCATTCGGGACTATCTTCGCTTTGCCAGTCACCGATTAAGCTTTCATCTGTTTTGAGTTTAGTTGGTGCTTTAATGGTAACTTCAGGCATAGTTGCTTTTTTGAAGGTGTAGCTTGATTCGTCACTTTCGAGCGTCATTTCGTCGCCGTCGATATTTGCTTTGTATTCGTTGTATAGGAAATTTGGAATATCAATGTCATAAAGGTTTGTTTCATCTTCAAAATCAAAGTAGCCGTAAACTGTGCTTGTACCCCATTTTGCAAAAGCATCGCCGTTATCCTCAAATATGAAGTAGCATTTTTCATTTATATCGTCACATATCCAAGTACCGACGATTTCGTTTTGAGAACCTTGATTTAAAGAAGTGGTCTCACCGATATTTTCTATAGGATCTACTGTTTCTTGTGTGCTGTTACACGCGCAAAGCGTGAATGTCAAAATCAGACAGATTAAAGCTATTAAAAGTCGTTTCATTGTGCACCTCTATAATAAAAAATTGCTATAAATTATGCTTATACAAGTAATTTTAAGTACACAAATAACAAAAGTCAATAAATTTTTAAAAAAGCTTGATTTTGCCTTGCATAAGTACAAATCGTTTGGTATAATAATTGTTAAAAAATCGGGGAGTGATATCAATGATTAATCGTGAATTTCAAGAAAAATTTGTTAAAGAAGCACTTACATTTGATGATGTTTTGCTTATCCCTGGAGAAAGCGACGTTGAACCTAAAAATGTCAACGTTGAGACTTATCTCACTAAGAAGATAAAACTTAATACACCGCTTATGACTGCTGCGATGGATACAGTTACTGAAACTGATATGGCTATCGCTATTGCAAGAGAAGGCGGCATCGGTATTATCCACAAAAATATGTCTATTGAACAGCAGGCTGATATGGTAGACAGAGTTAAGCGTAGTGAAAACGGCGTTATCACAAATCCATTCTACCTTGCTCCAAATAACACTATCCGCGAGGCTGATGACCTTATGCGTAAGTATAAGATTTCAGGCGTGCCGATTTGCGAGGGCAGAAAGCTCGTTGGTATTATTACAAATCGTGACTTAAAGTTTATGGATGCTGTTGACTTTGACCAGAAAATCGACGGCGTTATGACTAAAGAAAACCTTGTTACTGCTCCTGTCGGTACTGATTTAGAGCAGGCACAGGCTATTTTAAGAAAACACAGAATCGAAAAGCTTCCTATCGTTGATAATGATGGTAATTTAAAAGGTCTTATTACTATCAAGGACATTGAGAAAACTGTTCAGTATCCAAACTCTGCAAGAGACGAAAAAGGCAGACTGCTCTGCGGCGCTGCTATCGGTGCTACTGCTGATGTTCTCGAGCGTGTGCAGGCTTTAGTTGATGCACAGGTTGACGTGCTCGTACTCGACTCTGCTCATGGTCACAACTCAAATGTTATTAATTCTGTTGCTAAGGTTAAAAAGGCGTTCCCTAACGTTCAACTTATTGCCGGCAATATCGCAACTGCTGATGGTGCTCGTGCTTTAATCGAGGCTGGTGCTGACTGCGTTAAGGTTGGTATTGGTCCTGGTTCTATCTGTACAACCCGTGTTGTTGCAGGTATCGGTGTACCACAGATTACTGCTATTTTTGATGCCGCTAAGGCTGCTGCTGAATATGGCGTGCCTGTTATTGCTGACGGCGGTATTAAGTACTCCGGCGATATCGTAAAGGCTCTTGCTGCAGGCGCTAACGTATGTATGGTTGGTTCACTTGTTGCCGGCTGTAAAGAGTCACCTGGCGATACAGAAATTTATCAGGGCAGACAGTTCAAGGTTTATCGTGGTATGGGCTCACTCGGCGCTATGAACAAGGGTAGTTCAGACAGATATTTCCAGGCTGCAAATAAAAAATATGTTCCTGAGGGCGTTGAAGGTCGTGTACCATTCAAGGGACCTTTATCAGATACAATTTACCAGATGATTGGTGGTCTCAAATCAGGTATGGGTTACACCGGCTGTGCAACAATCAACGAGCTCCACAACAAAGCTCAGTTTGTTAAAATCACCGGTGCAGGTCTTAGAGAAAGCCATCCACACGATATCCAGATTACAAAAGAAGCACCAAACTACTCTACAAACGGATAATAAACTTAAAAAGAAAGGCTCCCTTTTTGGGAGCCTTTTATCTTTTATGAAGCTTGTTTACGTCGATTTATCGAGGGCTCCAAGCCTCGGCGCTTAAATTAAAATAACCCTTGGCTGTGTTTCTTTACACATCAGCCAAGGGTTATCTTAGGTCGTTCTTAATATCTAGCTTCATATTATCCTCTCTTTCTGCGGTATAGTCGCTTTTGACTTCTTTCACTACTTGGTGTTTTTTAGCCATCGCATCATTCTCATTTTGAGAAACACCGTCTGTAATTTCTGTCTCTGGCTTTTCTTTTGGTTTTACATCATTTTCAAAATTCAGATGTTGTAATATTATCAAAAAAGGAGTAACTGTTTTTTAAATAAATTTTACGGAAAAAGTTTTTTGTTTTTTAAATTTATATATTCATCTGAACTTTGCCGTAAGTGGTGTAAAATCCTTGTGCTTATTTGTACATTGGACTCTCCTCCTCTTTTCACTTACAATATAGCATACTATTTGATAGATTTCAATATGTAATTTTGTATAAAGTTCACATAAAATACTAGTGCAATAGGTAGATTTTGTATATTATGTCAGCGATTTTTTCACAAAAGCGTTGACAATCAAAATATTTATCTGCTATAATAAAACTGTTGGGCGGTCTTTTTGACCGCTTATTTTACTGCCACCGGGTAGAGAAATGCAGATAAGGCATTCGTGACACATCGTTAGGTCTTAGAAGATGTGTGCGAGTGCTTATTTTTTTGGAGGATATATGAAATTTGAAAATCCGTTTGCAAAACTGACAGCTTTTGAGTGGATATTGTGGGGCACGTCCGTTTTGTCGATAATTTGCGCTTTTTTATTATCAGGAGCCGGCTCCATACTTGAAATGCTGGCATCGCTTTTTGGCGTAACAGCGCTGATATTTGTTGCAAAAGGACTTATCATCGGACAAATGATGACGGTTTTCTTTTCACTTTTATATGGAATAGTGTCCTTTAAGTTTAATTACTACGGCGAGATGATAACATATCTTTTTATGGCTTTGCCGATAGCACTATTCGCGACAATAGAATGGATAAAGCATCCGTATAGAAATACGGATGTAGTCGAAGTCAGTAAAGTAACAAAAAAGCAGGTGATTATTATGTGCTTTTTAGCAGTGAGCACAACGATAATTTTCTACTTTATACTGAAGTTTTTTAATACGCCTAATCTTTTCTTCTCAACCATTTCGGTGACTACGAGTTTTATTGCGGCGTATCTTACATATCTGCGTTCGCCGTATTATGGCATCGGCTACGGATTAAATGATATTGTGTTGATTATCCTTTGGACTTTAGCAAGTATAGAAGACATCAGATATTTGCCGATGGTTTTATGTTTTGTAATGTTTCTTGCCAACGACATCTATGGATTTTACAACTGGCGTAAGCTAAGAAAAACGCAGAATACCTAATAAAAATGCCACACCAAAAACGGTGTGGCTTTCTTTATATATTCATCTTGAATTTTTTCAGCTCATAGTAATAGGATGCTGGGACGAGCAAATCGCCTTTGCCGATACCGAGTTGTATGTCGGGTTTATTGTCCCCATGAAAATCGCTTCCGCCACTTTTTAAAAGTGAAAATTCTTTTGCAAGTGCAATAGCGTCCTGCATTTGTTTTTTGTCAAATTTAGAGTAGTTAGTTTCCATCGCAACCAAGCCGTTAGCTTTTGCTAAAGCCAAAAACTCTTTGAGCTCATCACCCTTAAGATTTAAAAACGGATGTGCTAAAACAGGCACAATGGACAAAGAAGAAAGCAGTTTAATAATATCGATTGCATCATCACGCTTTATAGGAACGTAAAATTCCCCTTTTTCGTTTAAAATGGTGTCAAACGCTTCTTTAATACTTTTTACGTAAGAGCATCGCATTAGCTCGTTTGCAAACTGAACTCGGTTGACGGTGCCTCTGTTTTTTTGCTTCTGTATGTTTTTAAAGGAGATATTATATCCGCCATTTTTCAGATTTTTATACATCTGATAGTTTGCAGTTTCTTTTCTAAGCTGAATATTTTCCAAAAGCTCGTTTAGTTGCGGGTATGGTCTGTTTTCTATAAAAAGTCCGACGATGTGCAGTTCTTTTTTATTGTATTCGGTTGTAATTTCTACGCCGCCGACAGCATTAACATTTTTATTTTCAGCAGCCTTAAAAAAATCGGGCAGACCTGATACATTATTGTGGTCGCAAAGTGCAATCGCAGTAAGCCCGATTGCTTCAGCGTTCTCTATAAGTTGAGCAGGTGTAAAAGTGCCGTCAGAATAAGTAGAATGCGTATGCAAATCGCAATATTCAGTTTTTAAATTTAACATACTATCGCTCATAATAACCTCGAAAATGTAGTTTATCTAACTTTATTGTATAACACAAATATAAAAAATACTAGTAAAAATAAGGCAGATAATTAAAAGAGTATCTGCCCAAATAGTCCGCTCACCTTATAGCTTGTAAAAAAATAAACCGACAGATACCAGTAGGTATCTATCGGTTTATGGTGCCGGTGACCGGACTTGAACCGGTACGATCGCAATGATCGAGGGATTTTAAGTCCCTTGTGTCTGCCTATTCCACCACACCGGCGGGCTTATAAGAAAACCCCAGCTTTTGCTGGGGTCCTTAGTGGTGACCCGGACGAGAATCGAACTCGTGTTACCGCCGTGAAAGGGCGGTGTCTTAACCGCTTGACCACCGGGCCATCTGGTAGCGGAAATAGGACTTGAACCTACGACACTTCGGGTATGAACCGAATGCTCTAGCCAACTGAGCTATTCCGCCGTACAAACTAACTAAATCAAATTAGCAAGAATGATTATATTATAACTTTTTCACTTTGTCAAGTTTTTTAAAAATACTTTTCGCAAAAAAGATTAAAATATACGGCAAAAGCAGGTATTTAGCATTTCCGCTGAAGATTTTTACTGATAATTCGAGGGCTCTAAGCCTCGGCGCTTTGATGTCACGCCTCGCTCACCTACGCATCTCTTCAAAAATCTACAGTCTCGCATTGATTTCCTGCGTTGACTTCGTCAACTGCGAAAATACAGACTCGACCTTGATTTTGTGAAGGCTTCGGTGCTCGGCGCTTATTATAGCATTGCGGCGCCGATGATGCCCGCGTCGTTTCCGAGAGTTGCTGCGCAGATGTGGGTCTGCTTTTCGTTGTGCTTAGTGATACGCTCAGCTTCAACAATAGCGCGTACAGGGTTTAAAAGGTTGTCGCCCTGACGGGAAACACCGCCACCGATGCAAAGCACGTCCGGCTGGAAAATGTTGATAACATTAACAATACCGCAAGCAAGGTAGCTGATGTATTCATTAACTACAGCAGTACCTGTAGGGTCGCCTGCCATCATAGCATCAAACGGAGTTTTACCGTTTACGTTGTTGATATCACCCTCGCAGAGGTTGAGCATATATGAGAACTCAGGCTTTTCATTTCTGATAGCCTCTTTTGTCATATTGATAAGAGCTGTTGCTGAAGCATAAGCCTCCCAGCAACCTTTTCTACCACATCCGCATTCTTTGCCGTCTTTAACGATAACCATATGGCCAAGCTCAGCGCCTGCAAAGTTAGAGCCGGAGTAAATCTTGCCGTCGATAACGATACCGCCACCAACGCCTGTGCCAAGAGTAATGGCAACAGCGTTTCTACAGCCCTTTGCAGAGCCTGCCAAAAACTCGCCGAGTGCAGCAGCGTTAGCGTCGTTTTCAATCTTAATGTATTTACCAAGACGATCGTTCATCATCTTTCTGATGTCCCAATTTTTGAAGAGCAGGTTCGGACAAGTTTCAACAATACCTGTGTCAGGATTAACCGCACCAGGTACGCCGATACCGATATAATCGACATCGTCCATTTTAATTTTTGCCTTTTTAACTGCCTCTTTAACGATAGCAGCCATAGAGTCGCACACATCGGACTCAGGACGTGGAATAGCAGTTTTACATTCTGCGCGGGCAACAATTTCATACTGGTCGTTTACAACACCAGCTACGATATTTGTTCCGCCTAAATCAATACCTACTCTATACATATATATACACCTCTCAAAATTTGTGTAAATTTAGTATAACATAAACTTTAGGCTTGTAAAAGGCTTTTGAGAAAATTTTTAATTTATATTTTATAAGAAAACGGACCAAGCTTACGCTTAGTCCGTTATGCAAACTATTAAAGGTTTTCAAAATTTATTTATGCGGCACAAAACCGCTTTCGGTATATTGACATTTCTTTTTATGCGGTGACCTTTATGTCTGACATCAAGCAGTGTGTCAGAAGGTCGCCTTCTTTTGTTACCATAGTTATGTTTGATTTCGGCAAAAGGTCGTGAAGTATATCGACAAAGCCGTCACGACTTGACGGAATGCCCGTCACAATATCCTTTGCTTTAATCTTTTTTGCGAAGTCGGCTGCTGTTGTCGGTGCATCTTTATTGAATGCGATAGTCATATCCGCTCCCAGATTCTTAGATTTCTGATACAGATATTCTATTTCCTCCGACAAAAATGCTGTGTTGCTGATAGGAGTATGAACGCACAGAACATGGAGCTCGATACCATCCTTTTGAGCAAGCTCATATCCTTTATGTATGAGTCTGTCGCATTCATATTGCCCTGTTACACAAACCAGCACAGACGACTTCTTGTTTGATTTCATTTTATCACCCCCTAACTTTACTGTACTCATCGTAGCACACGATTATGAAGAAATTTGTAAAACTGGGTTAACAATATGTGAATGAACCGTAAATTGAGATAAAAACAGGGTTTTAAAATAAATATTTTTAAAAATAGCAAAAGAGGATAAATGAGCAAATAAGAGAAAAATCGAGCATTTTAAAGCAAGGTAGGTTCTAAATTAAAATTTTTGTAAAAAAGTATTGACTTATATTTTTAATAATGTTATTATCTGTTAGCACAAAAGAAATTTGTATTTATGGAGGAATCGCTATGTCAACTTTTATGGCTAAAAAAGGCGAGGTTGAGCGCAAGTGGTACATCATTGATGCTGCCGGCAAGCCACTGGGTAAAGTAGCTGCTCAGGCTGCTGTACTTTTAAGAGGCAAGCACAAGGTAACATACACACCACACGTTGATTGCGGCGACCACGTTATCATCATCAACTGTAAGGATGCAGTCCTCACAGGTAAGAAACTTGAACAGAAAAAATGGTACCGTCATACAGGTTATGTCGGCCACATGAAGGAAACAGTTTACTCAACACTTATGGCTACACGTCCTGAAAAGGCTATGGAGCTTGCAGTTAAGGGTATGATTCCATCAAACACTATCGGCAGAGCAGCAATGCTCAGACTCAGACTGTTCGCAGGCTCTGAGCACATCCACGAGGCTCAGAAACCTGAGCTCTTCGAAATGTAAGAAAGGAGGCAGTTTAAATGTACGATAAGGCACCATATTTTTACGGTACAGGCAGAAGAAAATCTTCTGTTGCTAGAGTAAGACTTTATCAGGGTACTGGTAAAATCACAATCAATGACAGAGACATCGACGATTACTTCGGTCTCGAAACACTTAAGCTCATCGTTAGACAGCCTCTCAACTTAACAGAGACAGGCGAGAAGTTTGACGTTGTTTGTAGAGTAGCAGGCGGCGGTGTTACAGGTCAGGCTGGCGCTATCCGTCACGGTATTTCACGTGCACTTCTTCAGTATGATTCTGAGAACCTCAGAGCTACACTCAAGAAGGCTGGCTTCTTAACACGTGACCCACGTATGAAAGAGCGTAAGAAATACGGTCTCAAAGCAGCTAGACGTGCTCCACAGTTTAGTAAGAGATAATTTCATATTGTCTACATTTCCCCGAACGGTTTGTTCGGGGATTTTTATTTGTGCAGAATATTTCTGTAAGATTTTTCATATATTGGCATCATATTCTGCGTGGCATTATTCTAAGTTTATGACAAAGGCTTTTCTACACATTTCCACAACTGGCAGAGAATATGTTATTTGAAGATTTTCTGTGTGTGTGCGGTTGTTGAAGATGTATAAAATAGCTTGAAAATTCGGTTTGACCGAAAAAAGTGGGCTTAGTATAATGTGGCGTAAGAAAGGAGAGGTTATATGAAGAAACTTAAAAACACGGCAAAGCTTAGAAAAATTTTAGCGATAGTTTTGTCGCTGACAATTATCTTTGCTTGCACCGTACTTTCTGCAAATATTTATTATCGCGTCAGGCTTACTGACGGCGAACGCGAGCTCACCCTTAACACATATACAACAAATACAAATAGGATACTAAAGTCTGCGGACATCACTTTAAGCAGTGCTGATAAAGTAAGCAAAACTGAGAAAGGCAACACAATATATATCAATGTTGTGCGTGCGTATCCTGTGCACATAATGTACCACAATATGGAGTATGTCGAGTTTATGGCAGGTGGTACAGTAAGCGAGGCTCTGAAGAAAGCTGAGATAAATCTTAGTGTAGATGATGTTATAAATCACTCGGGAGATACCTTGCTTTATGATGGTATAGAGATTGTTATAGACGAAGTGAAATACATCTCAAAATCTGAAATAAAGTCTGTTAAATACGACACAAAATATGTGGAAAGCGATGAGCATCCTCAGGGATATAGCAAGGTTGTAAAAAAGGGCGTAAACGGCCAGACTAAAATCACCAAAACGTATAAGTATGTAAATGGTGAGTTTGACTCAGTTTGTTCAAAATCAAAAGAGGTTATATCAAAGCCCAAAGATGCAGTTGTGAAAAAAGGAACAGCGCAGGTAGTGCAGGCGTCTAACATCACAAATGACCAAGAAAATGTAGTGCAGACTATGTCGACAAATACAAGCACAGCAGGAAGTATAAACGGTATGTCTTACTCAAAGGTGCTTACAGGTTCTGCCACAGCCTATACAGCATCACAGGGCGCTTTAACTTCGACAGGTGTGCCTGCCTATGTAGGCGGTGTTGCGGTAAACCCAAATATTATTCCGTATGGCAGTAAGCTATATATAGTTGCCGACGGCTATACCTACGGTTACGCAACCGCTGTTGATACGGGTGGTGCGCTGATGAGCGGAACAGCACTTGTTGATTTATATATGTCTAGCTATGACGAGTGTATAAACTTTGGTCGCAGAAATGTAAAGGTGTATATTTTGAATTAAAGAAAAGGCAACGGTTTTCCGTTGCCTTTTTGCTTACTCTCACCACGCGCTGATGTTTGATTTTTTCATTGCGTGGATAATTTTTGTTTTAAGCTGTGGGTAATCTTTTTCTAAATTTCTGATAAGATTCTTCGTTTCTTCTCTAACCGTTTCTTTGTCAACAGGACAGTTGCTTTTTGATATTGGCAGGTTATTTCTGACACTGGCATTTTCAACCTCTTTTTCGGTGAGGGTTATCATCGGTCTTATCATATAGATGTCTTTATTTGACAGGTAAGTGACCGGCGAAAAGCAGCCGAGTGTTCCGCCTTGAAGCAGGTTCATAAGGAAGGTTTCAACCGCATCGTCGAGATGATGCCCGAGTGCGATTTTATTACAGCCGTACTCCTTTGCCATATCGTGGAGTATGCCTCTGCGCATTTTAGCACAAAGCGAGCAAGGGTTTTTCTCTTTTCTATTTTCAAAAACTACCTTGTAAAGCTCGGTTCGTTTAATGTGGTACTCTATCTCCCGCTCTTTGCAAAACTCTTCAATTTTTGAAAAGTCCGAGGCTTGGGCATTGAAACTTGGGTCTGCGGTGATGCCAACGATTGAAAACTTTTTTGGATAGTATTTGCTTAAAAGATGCAGTCCGTATAAAAGCACCAAGCTATCCTTGCCACCGGAAACGCCGACTGCTATTTTGTCGTTTTCTTCTATCATATTGTAGGTGTCGATTGCGTTTCGCATCAATGAGCAGATGTATTTCATAATTTCACCCTTAAGAAATAATTTATAAAAACTGATATTTTAAGTATTATTATACTACTCTTGATTTAAAAAGTAAATTGGAGTATAATATCCGCATCAAGCTTATTGGAGGACAATATGAAAAAGATAATTGCAATTTTGCTTACATTAATAATGGTGATGTCACTCGCCGCTTGTTCTACAGGTACAATTATCACAAGCGAGACAACAACTGATGCAACAGAAGCACCAAAGGTGGATGTTTCAAAGTATGAGAAATCATTTAACGGTATGCAGAAGTACCTTATTGATATGAAGCTTATCGACAGTAAAAACAAGGTAGAATTACAGGCTGATGTAATCGGTGCTAAAAAAGGCGTCAGATATACTGTAGGTGCTTCATTTGTTGAGTTTTATGTTTTTGATACAAAAGCTACTCCTGACGAAGCAGTAAATGTATATGATGGTATCGCTGATGGGGGTATATATAAGGTGCTCGGTATTGAGGACGTCAAGGGTGAAATTTCTTCAAGTGGTAAGTATGTAATGCTTTATCCGGCGACAAGCACTTTTGATTACAGCGAGATTGCCGAGGAGTTTAAAAAGTTTTGATAAAAGGTAAAATTAAAGCCTGACCGAAATGGTCAGGCTTTTTTATTTTGTGTATTTATTGTCTATTAATTGTTGCACCGCAAACACCACAGAATACATCTGTGTCTTTTGCTACTGCTCCACACTGCGGACATACTGCCTGCATAGCAGGGATAGCCGATAACTGTTCCGTGTATAGTGGGTTTGTGTAACCGCTTGTGATGTCATCGATATACTTTTTGTATCCTCTTGCAATAACCGCGTCTGTGATATACATTACAATGGAAACAACCATAGCAAATGCAGATAGCATATACATCGGTGTCATAGCTTCAAAGGTTGAAGCTATATATGGGTCGTTTAATCCAGAAGCCTCAAGAATAGTCGGCATAAGGAAGGAGCCGATTAATGCAAGAATAACTGTAAGCGAAACGAGAACTACTAAAATGATAGAGCATGCGCTGTAAGCACCCGCGCCCTTGTTGTATAATACAGGACCACTGATACTCTTTTTGATAGAGTTGATATACGTAAAATGACTGATTGAATATGTAAGCAGTAAGGCAAGAAAAATAGCAAAGAAAACAACAAAGAAAATCATCACGCCTGCAAAGATAGAAGCGTCCTGTGCAGACATTTCGAGTGCAGACGGATTACTAATACCGACTATAGCAACAATGCCTAATACAAGAAGGGCTAAAAGCATATTAAGCGAAGCGAAGATTGAAAGAATAAGACTAATGAGCGCAAGTATGTATAGTATTGTAATACCTGCTTTTGGAGATGACGACGGGTTTTCGTCCTTACTCTTGAAGTAAATAATAAAATAGCCTAATGCTATAAGACCTGTCATAACAATAGAAGGTATAGCAGATATTATAGAAATGATAGAAGTAGCAGCAGGAGAAGAGAAAGGATTCTCACCCATTTGCTCGAGCCCTTGCGCTGATATCTCGATGTTCATATACATATTGGAGTAAAGCTCAGGAAAAACAAAATTCATAGTAAAAATGGTGACGATGGTAAATAAAATACTAATGCAGTAAAGCACAGCCATCGCAAGCACAGATTTACGCTTGAAATAAGATTTAATTATCGAAACGTTCTGTGCAAATGGGTTGTAGGTTTGATTGTTTTGGTACATAGTTACCTCCTCTTAGTCATAAATATTAAGAAACTCCTCGACTGTATACACCAATTCGCTATCGCCGTACGGCATTGAGAACATAGTGTAGTACTCGTCTTTCGCTTTTTTGTAGTCTGAGTAGCTGACATCTATGTTGTTGACAAGATAGGTGCCGCTGCTCTCTTTGCCAATAATACCACTTGCAAACATAACCGTGAAATCAATGTCGCTTAGTGAGCCGTCATCGGATAGCTTGGTATACTCAGTTATATCTTCAAAAGTGCTTCCTGTAGGGGAGCTTTGCATAGTGTAGAAGTATATTTCACCGTAGCTTACAGCAATGCCGACTTCTCCGCTGTTACCGCCGACTTCTTCATACAGCATATTGCTGTGCTGACACACCGCACGATTCGGGAAGGTCCACATCTGATAATTCAGTCGAGGGACATAATCGTCTTTTGTATAGTAGGTGACATACAGTTCAAATATATCGTCAGCGTTTGTATCTGTAAAAACGATGTTCATATCATCGTATGGATGCTCGTAGTAGTCTTCCGCATCCATAATCTCTTTGATTACTTTTACCGCTTCGTCAGACGCATCAAAATCCGATTCGTCAAAGCCGTCAGCAACCTCGACCGAGTTGTAGTCGGTGATACTATCTTTTTTGTCTGAGCTGATTGTCGCTCTTGCTATCAGAAAAGATGCTACACCAACTATAATGAGAAGTATCACGATACAAATAATGGCGATAATGATGATAGCGGTTTTGTTTGGCTTTTTATTTTCATTTTTAGTAGTTAAGTTTGTAGTTATATCATTTTGAGTTGTAGGTGATATATTTTCTTTAGGCGTGCCTTTGTTGTCATAACGCTTAGTGCCGCATTGTGGACAAAACTGCGCTTCGTCAGGCAGACTAGACCCACACTTGATGCAAAAAGCCATACTGTCGCCTCCTATACTATATATATTGTATATATTATCGCACATCGTAAAAATACTGTCAATATTTGTTTCTATATATAGTGGATATATTTGTGTTGGTATTCAATATTTGGTGGTTAGAGGATATATTCAAAAAAAGAAAAAATTTTTTAAAAAAAGTCTTGACTTTGATGTGCATTTGCAGTATAATTCAAATGTTCCGCGAAAAACGGAAAGCACGAAAAATCTGTGATTTATCACAGTTTTCGACAAGGCTTTTTAGTCAAAGCGAACAAAGGACCTTGAAAATTAAACAACGAAATAGTAAGTGAGAACCCGTAATTACTTTGAGTAAGTAACTCAAGAAATTACAAGTGAGATGACACTAAAAAACATCAGTAAGCAATCAAAAGAGATTGCGGACAACACGCAAGTGTTTAAATGAGCAGCAAAAGCTCTAAGAATAAGATTTTAAGACTAAGGTCTTGAGATACAATTTTTAGAGAGTTTGATCCTGGCTCAGGACGAA
>JAFQPG010000009.1 GCA_017411835.1 Ruminococcus sp.
AATCATTTTAAGACTTGACAGGATGATGGTTGAAAGAAAAATGTCCTTAAATGAGCTGGCCGAGCGTGTGGGCATTTCCAATGTCAATCTGTCCAAGATCAAAAACAATAAGGTTACGGCTATCCGTTTTGCTACCCTTGCGGCGATCTGTGAGGTGCTCGATTGCGAAGCGGGAGATATTTTGGAATTTCAAAAAGAAGGTTGATATGAAAGCGTCGCTTCGGCGGCGCTTTTTGCTTTTTATATCGAAAAACGCTGGACTTGTGAAAGGTGTTGTGGTATGTATTTGTGTTGCAAAAAGGAGGTGCAACGCACATGACAACACTCGAAGATTTGTATTACGGCAACATCAGTCCGCACGAAAGGTACATAAAGCGCGGTTCGAGAGTTGACCAACTCGTAAAGCTCATATGCAAAAACGAGGAAAGCCTAACAGCAACGCTGACCGAACAGCAGAAAGAAACTTTTGAGAAATTCAAGGACTGCCAAAGCGAGCTGTCGGGACTGACAGAACGTGATGCATTCAGGGACGGCTTCATCCTTGCAGTGCGAATAATGGTAGAAGCAATGGAAGGGTTAGAAATGGTGGAAGATATATGAAAAAGATAATATTGCTTCTTCTCTGCTGTGGGGTGCTAATTGGTATGGTGGGATGCGGTGGCAACACCGCACCTCCGCCTACCGAAAGTCCGCCGATAACGGTATCGGAAATGATAATAACAGAAACACCTACCCAAACACCACCGCCTGTAACGGCGGTTGAGCCGACAGAGAAAGAAAAAGAACCTCCCTCGACCGAGAGCAAGGAGCAGCCGACAGAACCGAGTACGACCGCTACAGAGCCTACAACAACAGCAAAGCCGACGGAAGAACCCGAACCTACGGTAACCACAAAACCGACCGAGCCATCGGCGGTGGAAAATACCGAGGGAAACGGTTGCATCACCATAGTGGAAACGGATGATCCGCCTACAGAAGAAATTATAATACCTCCCAAGCCAAGTGCGGATTTTGTGGCGCAAAAGGTCGCAGAATACATAAATCAGTTCCGCACCGAGCAGGGCGATGTGACCGCAACGGTTATCCCCGGACTGACCGAATACTGCAAATACCGATGCACACAACTTAAAACAAATTTTGCTCACGATACCACAGACCAAAGAGCAGCCGCCGAAGCCTTGCAGTACGGCGAATATGTGGACTGGTCACTATATGGTATCGAAGGCGAAGAAAACTATTATACCGCTAATGTGCGCGAAGCCATCGGCAAAGGCAATTGGGGTGGCACGGCTGATGAGATAGCCTACTCTATAGCAAACGGTTTCCGAAACAGCAAAGGACACTGGTCGTATGTCGGCAGCTCCAAGTACACCTATATGGCAGTCGGAGTAATGTATGACGGATATTACTGGTACGTCTGCGTATGTATGGACTCTGAAAATACAGACCTAAAATAAGCATAAAAATACCCACTGGATGCGGCGGTTATTCACGAAACCTCGCCACAACATCCAGTGGGTAATTTTTTAATTTGCCTTTGTAGCCGTTTGTTTTATCTGAAACGGCCTACGGGTCGATAAAACTATTTCTGTTCGATTGTACGGGGGGGTTATTCGTGATATCGTTCCGCCTCGCGCATTACTGTGCGATAAACTGACCTCCATAATCGCAAACTGCTTTCGGGATATTTTTCACGCATCTTACGAACTGCTGCCTTCCGAGCCTTTATTATTCCGTCCGGCTTCATCATATGTTCCAAGCAAAGCTCGTCAAGGTCGATATGCTTATAACCGAAAAGCGCGAATGAATGTCCGAGAATTTCTCTGTCTTTTTTCGGCAGCGCCTCAAATAACTCCTTTAAAAATTCAAGGCAAAGCTTATGATATACAATTCTGTCAGTGGATGCCGAGGACTTGTTCGGCATCAGACGCTCATACGGGTCATACGGCTCTCCGTCCTCGTAAGGCACAAGGTCATATACCGAAAGAAAGTGAGTGTTATATCCTATATGCCGAGCAACATCCTCAATGGAAATGCCAAGATCCTTTGCAATTTCTTCCGGCTCCTTGCCTGTATCGTAATATAATTGCTGTGCTTTCCGCAGCTCCGCCATATCCTCAGGATCAAAGAAAAGAACACCGAGATTGCATTCCATCCACCGATACATAGCACCCTTCAGGCGCGGATAAAAATAGGTGGTGAGCTTTGCCCGTTCCGGTTCGTATTTCTTTTTGCGAAGGAGAGAGAAAAACTCAAGCATACCTTCGTAAAAAAGTTCATTCACAACATATTTGGAATGTGCCGTCAGTTTATTCGGATGCTCCGCACTTTTATTATAACAGTTAAAATTTGCGGCAACTTCCTTTGCGATACTGAGGATAAAACCGATATTTTTATTATAAAGTTTCTCTAAAATCGTTTCGTCGCCGTCATAGAACTTTAAAATTAATTCTTCGTTGGTCATAAGCTCACCTCCTCCACTATAATTCTAACAAACGATGTGTACCATAAACCGTACTTTACTCAGACTTCGGTCTGCCGCGCGGTTTGGTTTTACGAACAACATCACACAACGGATATAGATTTTTAGATGCAAGTTGGTCTTCAAATTCTTCGTTTGACGTTCCTGATCTCACGGTTGCATCGTAATATAAATCCTGCGCCGTGCGGTATAATTTATATTTTTCTTCCTGTGTTATCACTCCCCGTGAGAAATCTTTGTCGATGCGCAGATAACAACGGCGAAGTGATTGTGCCTTGGGGTTGTCCGCTTGTAATTCTTTTATTCCCTTGCGGTGATAACCAAGCTGAGCACAGGTGTACTTGGGATTATCAGGCGCAGGGTTGTCGCAATACTTGGTGTGGTATCCCTTTTTCAATAGAAAATATCTGCCGCAGTATTCGCATTTGCGGATAATATATCCAGTTTCCAATGCCTTGTAAAAATCCATTTTAAGCAGTGCCTGTAATGACTCTACCTCATAATACTGATAGATTTTATATTCACCCGACCCCTCAAAAGTTTCCCTCGGCATATGGCGAAGAATCACCGGATCGTTAGCGGTGAAGTATCCCGAACCCTCAACCGGATTGGCGATAAACTTTTCAGCGCGGGGATGGTTAAACAAGTCGTCAAGAGCCATTGCATAGTTGTTGGCATCAAGTTTATTCAGGGAGGACAAAAAGATTTTTATGAAATTAAATATCGTTGTATTGAACGAGTTTATATCGTAAAGCGCCTTTGCATACGCATCACAGTAGTCCTTATAATACTTCCACTTAACTGCAATGTTGCCCGGATAAATCAGCAATGCTCTCGTTTTTTCAGGTGGCAGTTCAGGAATCGGTGGTTGCGGTGTTGTAACATAAAACTCCTTACCCGTTGTTGTGTTTTTGAAATAATCTTTATTTATGCCGCCGTAATTATTTGGATTATCAAGGTAATCTTCATAAGCGGTAATTTTGTTCAGAACCTCAATATCGTGTTCAGAAAGTTCACAATCATCCGTTTCAAACATCGATTGCTGTGCTGTAAACTGTTCCGCCTCTGCAAAAATATCGGTCTCCTCTCGCACAAGTCTAAGGCAAGGAAACTCACAAATCATAGCATCGAGCTTTATATATTCCTCGTTAGCATAATACCAATCGGAAAGTTTTTTACTCCGCACATATTCTTTCAACTTGCTTTGTGCGAGTTCTAACTGCTTACGCATAGCCGCATATTTATCTTTAGGAAGATTTAAAAACTCGGTTGTAAGGTCGCCGAGCGAAAACTTTTTACCGTTAATCTCGATGTGTTTATCACCGATACAAAAAGATATACATCCGAACAAGAGAACACCTCCTAACTTTAATTTGTCAGTAAATAGTTTTATATTGTATATGACAATTATTATTTTATCATTTTTTCTTACACAATACAAGTAGAAGGGCGAAAGTCAGAGTAAAAAACTTTGACTCTCGCCCTTACTTTATTTTAAGGAGGTGTTTTCAGATGACTGAAAACAAACCCCAACTCACCGTTATAGATGGTGAAACCCTAATGGATACAAGACTGGAACCGACCAAGTTTTGTATCGACACTCTGCTGCCGCAAGGAATAACAATCCTCGGCGGCGCACCTAAAATCGGTAAATCGTGGTGGGTGTTGGATATATGTATCCGCATCGCCAAAGGAGAAAGCGTATGGGATATGCCAACCACCAAAGGTACAACGCTGTATCTTTGCTTGGAAGATACGCTCAGGCGTGTGCAAGAGCGACTGTGTTTAATCACAGATGACGTCCCCTCCAACGCTTTCTTTGCAACGGCGGCGAACACACTTGCCGAAGGTCTCTGCGATGAAATCCGTGCGTTCGTAAAAGAGCATCCCGACACCGTTCTCGTTGCAATCGATACTTTTCAGATTGTGCGTAACGGCGGTGTGGATACCTCTTACGGTAACGACTACGATGAAATCCGTCAGATGAAGCAGTTGGCAGACGAGCTTAATATCTCTCTTCTGCTGGTGCATCACCTTCGTAAGCAAGGCGACAGCGATCCGCTGAACAAGCTGTCAGGCACGACCGGAATCGTAGGCGCAGTCGATTCGGTGTTCGTACTTGACAAAAGCAAACGCAGTGAAAACCTTGCCACACTCGTTTGCACGGGTAGAGATATTGAGCATCGGCAGTTGGAACTAAAGTTCTCAAACAAGGATTTCGTATGGAAACTGAAATCTGATAGTCGAGAGCAACCCGAAAAATTGTTACCGCCGGAGATGGAATTACTCATTCAGTTTATGAAAGAGCAAGAAAATTTCGTAGGCGGTAACAGTGAGTTCGTGGAACTGTTCAATAGGCTGACCGACAGTGATGTTACGGTCAAAGGCTTCAAGCAAATGATGAACCGTTGGCGGTACGACCTTGAAAACTTAGGTGTGCATTACCGTGACCACCGTAGCAACGGCGCACGGCTATTGGAAGTGAAATATATTTCTTCTGCTGTGGGCAGTGACGAAAGTGCCGTAAGTGACGAAACAAATTCGGTGTAGAAAACATTCGTCACTTTCGTCCCTTGCGTTCCTTGAAGCGACTGTCCGCCCGTTTGCCGAAAGGTTTGCGAGTTGGAGTAAACACCCGAACGCCTCGCTTAAAACGCAATACAGGGCAAATGTGGGCCGAGTGTGCGGAGATTTGTCGCTGAAAGTTATTCGTAAAACGATAAAAACTACCGCATTTTATTTCTCTCCTTTAGGAGAGAACCAGCATCGCCTTTGGCTGTACGACCACCGCTAAAGCGGCGCCCGCGCCTTCGACTGCTTTTATTGGGCAGAAGCCCAAACCCACTTTATTTTTTGAAAGGAATGATTTTTATGAAAAGCAAACGCTTTAATTTCAGAGTCACCGATACTATGGATGCTCTGATCCGCAAAAAAGCCGCAGATGCCGGAATGAGCATTACCGACTATATCATACTCTGCACCATTGATAAAAAGGTAATCAATTATGACGGTCTGCGCGAACTGACCACACAGGTAAAAAAGCTCGGCAACAATGTAAACCAGTTGCTGATACTCTCCCGTCAAGGAAGAATCAACACCGTAAATCTTACCGCCACCCAAGAGGAACTAAGAAAGATTTACGAACTACTTGCCGAGCAGCTTCCAAGGAGGTAACGATGGCTATTGTTCATTTCGTAAATTACAAAAAGCCTCAGACCTCAAAAGGAATGGGATATGTTCTGCAATACACAATGCAGGACGAAAAAACAGTTGCCGATGACGGCAATAAGTATGTGACAGGTATTAACTGCACACCGCAGTCTGCCTATACTGAGTTTAATAACACCAAGCGGTTATATAACAAAACGGATAACAGACTGTTCTATCATTTCGTTCAATCCTTTTCGGTGGATGAAAATATATCACCGCAAACGGCACACGAAATAGCAGTTAGATTTGCTGAGGAAACTGAAAAGTTTTCCGGCTTCGAAATCGTAGTGTCCACCCATTGCGACCGTGACCATATCCACTCGCATTTTGTTATGAACAGCGTAAACGCAGAAAGCGGTAGAAAGTTTCACATCAGCGAAAGTGAGGTTGAAATGCTGATGCAGAAATCGGATGCCCTCTGCCTTGAATATGGACTGTCGGTTTTGAAGCCCAAACCGACCACCGAGAGAGCTAAGCCGATGAACGATCGAGAATATCGGTCTGCCGAAAAAGGCGAGAGTTGGAAGATACGGCTTGAAGCCGTAATCTCCAATGCAATGCAAACTGCTGCTTCAAAAGAGCATTTTATTATGCTGATGGAAGCGGAAGGTTACGGTGTCAAGTGGACGGACACCCGTAAGAATATAACCTACACCACTCCCGAAGGCAAAGCCTGTCGGGATAGCAAATTGCACCTAACAAAATTCTTAAAGGAGAACATGACAAATGAGTTTTACTACCGAGAAGAAATCACCGCAAGATTTAATAGCCGAAGCACAACAGAAGATCAGCGCCGCCGAAAAGGTTCATCCTTGTGTGGCGGTGACCGAGCCGAACTGGATGGCAATGATATCTACGCAGAAAGCACAGATAAAACTGCTACAGGATATTCAGAACACTCTGCCTACGCTGACGACCGAGAAAGAACTGAAAGCGTATATGGACGAGCAACTGAGGGTGCTGATACAGTACACCAAGCAGACAAAAGAAGCGACCGAACAGTTTCAGGTGGCGATGGAAACATCGGCGGCGGAACTAAACAAGAGTATTCATCAGTTGATAACGGATACCGAGAAACAGGTTGGGAGAATGAGCGAGAGTTGTTCGAACAACATCTCTATGCTTCGCAGTACGGCGGAGGACAAACTGGAGAGGCATACGAACAAGCTGTTCTGGATATCTCTGATACCTTCGGCGGTGCTCATAGTGTTGGAACTGATGCGGCATATCTTATCGGCGATATCGGTAATATAATTGACGAGGATGCTCCCGTGGAAGATTGCACCACCAAGCATTACCCGACTGAGCGTAAGAAAAAGCAAGGCCCCGTAATGAGCGGGATGTAAGAGCGTGAGAAAAACTCTAATCTCACGCTCTTTTTTATGCCTACTTTTAACTTTAAGAAAGGACATTGATTTTATGAACGAAAAAAAGTATATCACTGCTGCGGAGAACGCACAGAAAGATAACATTCCCGAAGATTGCAGATACACCTATTTTGCAAGGACGGTAGTTGTGGACGGTGCGAGATACCCCGTTATATCCGCAATACCGATTGCTTCAAATGAACTGCACATTGACTGTGCTGAAGATAAAATCCTTCAGCTTATAACCGGCGAAAAAAATTAACAGTTTTGTCGCTGGACTTTGAAACCGAGTAGTGATATGGTGTTGCTGTATCCTACTCGGTTTGATTTTACAGAGCCGCACTCGGCTCGGAAAGGATACGAATAATGTTAAAATCAACCGAGAATACAAACAATTTAATAACTGCCCTTTATTGCAGACTGTCTCAAGAGGACGAAAGGCTCGGCGAGTCCCTGTCGATTGAGAATCAAAAAATCATACTGCAAAAGTATGCTGACGATCACGGCTTCCGCAACTGCAAATTTTATGTAGATGACGGATACAGTGGTACCGACTTCAAAAGACCTGCCCATGTGCAAATGATGAAGGATGTTGAAGCAGGTAAAATTGGAATCGTAATCGTAAAAGACCAATCCCGTCTTGGCAGAGATTATCTGGAAACGGGACACTTAATGGACATTAAATTCCCGTCCTATGATGTAAGATTTATTGCAATCAACGATGGGTATGACAGCATCAATAGAGCAGATAATGATTTTTCCGGTATGCGTAATTACTTCAACGATTTTTATGCTGCCGATACAAGCAGAAAAATCCGTGCGGTGCAGAGAGCAAAAGGTCAACGTGGTGAGCGTATAAGCACATCCACACCCTACGGCTATATGCGCAATCCCGAAAACAAAAAGGAATTAATTCCCGACCCACAGACTGCGCCTATTGTAAAACGCATATTCGATATGTATGCATCGGGACTTGGTGTCGTTAAAATCTGCGATATACTGTGCGAGGAAAAGATACTCTCCCCAAGTGTATATATCTTCCAAACCACAGGAAAGCGTATCGGCAACCCCGACCTTGAACGTCCGTATCATTGGGCGCAGACCACAGTTCGCAAAATGCTTGAGAATCAGGAATATGTTGGCGACACCGTTAACTTTAAAACTTATTCCAAGTCGAATAAGTTAAAGAAACGGCTTAAGAATGACCCCGACAAAATCCTCATATTCAAGAATACACACGAAGCCATTGTTGAGCGTGAAGTATTCGAGAGAGTACAAAAGCACTTTGCCGGACGGAAGCGTCCCGACAAGCAAGGCGAAGTGGACAAGTACGCAGGTATCCTATACTGCGGTAACTGCCATAAGCGGTTATATCTTGCGAGAGCAAAAACACTCGCACCCGAAAAGAATGCCTTTCAGTGTGGCGGATACCGTAGGCGCACCACCGACTGTACGGCACACAATATTCGTGAAATGGTGTTAGACCAAATCGTACTTGACGATTTGAAAAGGATGACCGCCTTTGCGAGAGAAGAACCCGATAAGTTCTATGAGGCAGCGATGCAAAAAGCGAAAAGCGAAGCCGAAAAGTTTAATGCCCTTGCTAAAAAGCAAAAAGATAAACTCGAAGACCGTATTAAAAAGATAGACAATATTATCCGTTGTCTGTATGAAGACCGTGTGGTCGGAAGAATAACCGTAGAGCGTTATGATGAAATGGCTTGCGGATACGAACAGGAACAAGCCGAACTGAAGCTCGAACTCGAAAGTCTGAATAAAGGGATTGCCGAGTTAGATGCACACGAACAGTCGGTACGAGAGTTTATGGCAAAGGCAAAACAGTATGTGGAGATGCCGAAACTGACACCCGAATTGCTTCGAGCCTTCATCCGCAGGATTGAGGTGTTTGAGAAAGAGGTCAAATACTCTCACACTTGCGGAAATCCCGTAGTAATATACTACAAATTCCAAATGAAGAAGCTTGAAACACTCACCGTAATGTTCGGCACTTATGACGAAGATGCAGAGGAAGATATCCCTGCATAAAAGTAAGAACCGGAAGGCAAAAATGCCTTCCGGTTACATACCACCCTAAAAACTTCGCTAAGAACACATAGCAAACCCTGCGGGGTATCTTTATTATTCAAACATTTAGAAATTGCCATAAATAAAATCGCTTGCATTATATCCCGGTCCATAAACACCGCACAATATGATAATAAAAATAAGCGAATAGAAGATTGCCCATCTGATAAAAATATTTTTCTTTGCGATAGTTTCTCTTATTTTAATACCCTTTTCTTGTAATACATCAACTGTCATCAATAAAGCTATCATAGCAGTTAGCATAACTATGGTAATAATTTTCGCAATTAATGTACGGGTTTCAGTACTTTGTTCGGCGACTATGAGATTGTCAAACAGAGAGATAAAAGATAAGTCGAAGTTTGTAAACATCGCTTTTATCATCGGTAGCACATCGTTAATAGATGGTGCTTTTACTATAATACGCGAGATAAATAACAGCAAAGTAGTCCTTGCGATTTGAAAAATTCTAAAACCAAAGGACTCTTCTTTAATACGAAACAGCTCTATCATTTTCTTGAAAACAGGAGCCAGTGCGACGCTCGAAGAAATCAAAAGAGCGTTATATAAACCATTTATGATATACTGCCATGTAAGACCATGCCAAATACCGATAAGGAAGAAAACCACAAGCGGAGCGGCAACTGACGGAACAATCTTTCCTGCGTAAGCTCCGTATTTTTTACGGAAAGTCTTGCTGATTTTTGTAACAGGCTTACAAAGCATAACAGGATAGAAAACGTATTCTCTCATCCAAGCGCCGAGTGACATATGCCATCTTTGCCAGAAATTTCCCATAGATGTCGCAAAAAACGGACGCTCGAAGTTGACAGGTAATGTGATACCCATCATTTGAGCAGCGCCTCTGGTGATGTCAGTACCACCGGAGAAGTCACAGTAAATCTGGAACGAATACGCTATTACACCTACTAAAACATTTGACCCGCTATATTCAGGCAAACTTGTAGAAAAAACTGCATTTGATATTACAGCAACATTTTCAGCGATTACGAGCTTTTTGAAAAAGCCCCAGAGTATAAGCTGTGCACCGTATTTGATGTTTTTTAAATCAAAGCTATGGTGCTCTTTTAGCTGTGTTCCTACATCGCCGTATCTCATCAAAGGACCTTGTACTATCGACGGAAAGAAGGATACAAACAGCGCAAACTTTCCTAAATGTCTTTCTGCTTGCAGTCTGCCTCGTCCGATATCAACAAGATAACCGATTGAGTTAAAGGTGTAGTATGATATACCAAGAGGAACAATCACGTTAATTAAAGGTACAGAAGCGTCCCACGAAAACAGATTGAATAAATTGTTTATGTTATCAATGAAAAAGTTTAAGTATTTTACATAAGCAAGAACAAATAAGCTAACCAGTACGGTAATTACCTGTATGGTATGTATTTTTTTTGAAACAGTTTTTTTAATCTCACGTTTATACTCTTTTGTTGCTTTCTCACCCATAAGGGCAATTTCATTTTTCATCTTGTCTCGGATTTTTTGCATCCATAGACCTGATAAAAAAGTAAACACAGTGCTGGATACAATGAATATGACATTATCAATACCACTGAACAAGTAAAAAGCGTAACTTGCGATAAGCAAAACTGCCCATTGAAACTTTTTCGGCACTACGTAGTAGATTATTAATATCAAAGATAAAAATAAAAGAAAACTTAGTGAACTTAAAGCCATAATTTTAACCCCATAATAATTAATAACATTAGGACAAAATAGTAGTATATTCCTAAATATTTTATCATATTATAGGATAAGTGTCAATTATACAATTGATTATGTCGAGAACTGTGTAATTATATAAAATGGCAATAGTATTGCAACAATAATGTTGAATTTATTGTTTTTATATGTTATTATGATATCCAGTAAATCCATATAAAAATTCACACTATCTGGAGAGACAAAAATGAAAAGAGTAATTTTAAAATCAATTATATTTATCTTAATTTTTTTTGTTTTGTGGTCGTTTGTATCAGCTTTAGTTGTTAATGTTGATCGCGATGGATACATAAATATCAGTGAGTTTTATCAACAACAAGATGATAGTCTGGATGCGGTATATATAGGTGCAAGTACTGGATTCCTTTATTGGAATTCAGCTATTGCGTGGAATGAATATGGTATAACCGTGTATCCATACAGTTGCAATGCTAATTCGTTCTTTTCTACTAAGTATATTATTGAGGAAGCAAGAAAGTCTCAGCCTGATACTAAATTTATCGTTAATGTAAATTCATTAACAGATGATGAACTTAGTGTTATGAGTATGCATAACATAATTAATTGTATGCCGTTTTCTCTAACAAAATTAAAGATGATTGACCACCTGTGTGATATGGGCGATTATGAGGGGAAGGACAGAGCTGAATTTTACTTCCCTCTTATCAGGTTTCATCAGGCATGGCCAGATTTATATTTTACAAGCAAAATAGACCTAGGTCCAACAGGGTATAAAGGCGCCTCTATATTTTATAGATATCTTGAAGAATCTGTTGATGTGACTGATTTGTATGTTGCACCTGAAAAAAATATTGAGCTTTCTGAAAAAATAGTTTCTTCGACAGAGAGTTTACTGTCATACTGTGATGAAGAAAACATCGAGGTTGTTTTTGTGGTTGTACCTCAGGCAAGAGACAATCAGTATGAAATGGACCGACTAAGGACATTTGCAGATTTCATTTCTGATAAGGGATATACGGTTTTAGATTTTTCCGAAAACTTTGATGAAGAAATAAATCTTGATATGACCAAGGACTATTTTGATGGGAGACATACCAATATCCATGGTTCTATAAAGTTCACTCATTATCTGTCTAAGTATCTTATTGATGAATATGGCTTTGAAGATAAGCGTGAAAATGAAGAATATTCTGATTGGCACACTTCTTATGAAAGTTATATGCAGGTTGCCTCATCACATATTCTTGACTTTGAGTTAGATTATGCTCATAGAGATTTTAGCCTTGAAGAGCCTGATTTTGAAGTTGAAGTTAAAGATAACAACGCTAAAATTTCTATTGAAGCAGTCGAAGATTCACAAGGATATCTCGTATATAGAAAAGATGGTGCAAACACGTTGTGGGAGAACATCGTCGAGATTTCAGCAGAAGATATAAAAAAAGAGTATATAGATAAAAATCTGACAAAAGGGACTAATTACCATTATACTGTCGTACCATATCTGATTAAAGATGGAGAGCGCTATTACGGTGATTTTAATTATTCAGGTAAATCGGTTACGCCTTAAGCTTACTAAATAGCTTTTATTATTTAAAGTTTGCTATATAATACAAAAACCCCGCAGTAAAACCTGCGGGGTATCTTTATTTAGAAAAATTAAAATGCAATTTTTTCAGCGATGTATGCTTTAAGTTCTTCGATTTTAATTCTCACCTGCTCCATAGTGTCGCGATCTCTGACTGTTACACAGCCGTCTTCAAGTGAGTCAAAGTCGTATGTGATACAAAGCGGTGTGCCGATTTCGTCTTGTCTGCGGTAACGCTTACCGATAGAGCCTGCGTCGTCATACTCAACCATAAAGTCTTTTGATAATTCGTCAGCAAGTGCTTGAGCCTGCTCTCCTAGTTTCTTAGAAAGCGGGAGCACAGCAGCCTTGAACGGTGCAAGATATGGGTGCAGTCTAAGTACTGTACGAACATCGTTTTTAGCTTCGTCAACAACTTCTTCGTCATAGCCCTCAGTAATGATAGAAAGGAAGAGACGCTCAACACCTAAAGATGGCTCGATAACATACGGAATATATCTTGAGTTATCTGTAGGGTCAAAGTACTCTAAGCTCTTAGAGCTTGTGTTCTGGTGCTGAGTGAGGTCGTAGTCAGTTCTGTCAGCAATACCCCACAGCTCGCCCCAGCCAAATGGGAAGAGGTATTCAAAGTCGGTTGTAGCCTTTGAGTAGAAGCAAAGCTCCTCAGGGTCGTGGTCTCTAAGACGTAGGTTTTCTTCTTTCATGCCAAGAGAGTAGAGCCAGTCGCGGCAATATGCTCTCCAGTAGTCAAACCACTCTAAATCTGTACCAGGCTTGCAGAAGAACTCAAGCTCCATCTGTTCAAATTCTCTTACTCGGAAAATGAAGTTACCCGGTGTGATTTCGTTTCTGAAGGACTTACCAATCTGTGCAACACCGAAAGGTACTTTCTTTCTGCTTGTACGCTGGATATTTGCAAAGTTTACGAAAATACCCTGTGCGGTTTCAGGACGGAGATAAATCTCAGATTTTGAGTCCTCAGTTACGCCCTGGAAGGTTTTGAACATAAGGTTAAACTGACGGATGTCGGTGAAATTCTGCTTGCCACAATTTGGGCAAACAATGTTCTTTTCTTTGATATATTCAGTCATCTGCTCGTTTGTCCAGCCTGCAACATTAGTGCCGTCAAAATCTTCGATGAGGTTGTCAGCGCGGTGACGGGTTTTACATTCCTTACAGTCCATAAGCGGGTCCGAAAAACCGCCTAAATGACCGGATGCAACCCATGTTTGCGGGTTCATTAAAATAGCGGAGTCAAGACCAACGTTGTACTTGTTTTCCTGCACAAACTTTTTAAGCCACGCTTTTTTGATATTATTTTTAAGCTCCATACCGAGTGGGCCGTAATCCCAAGTGTTAGCAAGACCGCCGTAGATTTCAGAGCCCGGATATACAAAACCTCTGCCTTTACACAAAGCAACGATTTTTTCCATTTGCTTGTCTGTATTTTTCATAAAATTCCCTCCAAAGTTAGGTTTTTCATACATCATATATAGTACATTTTTAGCGTTACATTGTCAAGATATTGGCAAGCAAATTGCAATTTGATTTATTTGTTGACAATAGGGCTTTTAAGATGTTATTCTACAAATATAGATATAATAACTATTTAAGGTGAATTTTATGGAACATAAGTCGCAACTGCTAAGCGAGTCTGACATTTGTAGAGTATTAAAGCGTATTGCGCACCAGATTATCGAAAAGAACCGCGGAACAAAAGATTTGTGTTTAATCGGTATCAAGTCGCGCGGTGTACCGCTTGCACAAAGGCTTGCGCAAAATATTTTTGAGATTGATTCAAACAAGGTTGAAGTCGGTGAGCTTGATATTACCCACTACCGTGATGACAGAGTAAAAGCAAACGATGCCCCTGTGCTTACGGATACGAAAGTTGATTTTGATATTACAGGCAAAACTGTTGTTCTTGTTGACGATGTTATCTTCACCGGTCGTACTGCGCGCGCGGCACTCGATGCTGTACTTGATTTAGGCAGAGCATCACGAATTCAGCTTTGCGTGCTTATCGACAGAGGTCACTCGGAGCTACCGATTAAGGCGAATTTTGTCGGAAAGAATATCCCTACATCTCTCGACGAAGCTGTTGCGGTAAGGCTTTTCGAATACGACGGGGAAAACTCTGTTGATATTTATACAAAATAATTATTAATTCAAAGTAAGAGTTGCTTTTAAGGTGGCTCTTATTTTTGGCATATTTTTATATTGAATATATACATAAAATATGATAAAATTTTTGCAAAGTTTCTAGGATGAGGAGATAAAGATGATTACAAATGATATAAAATACATCGGCGTCAATGACCACAAAATTGACTTGTTTGAGGGACAGTATATCGTGCCTAACGGTATGGCGTATAACTCCTACGCGATTATCGACGAAAAAATTGCGATTATGGACTCGGTGGATATAAATTTCAAAGACGAGTGGCTGTGTAATATCAAAGAAACACTTGGTGAGAGAAAACCCGACTATCTCGTTGTACAGCATATGGAGCCTGACCATTCTGCAAATATTATGAGCTTTATAGAGGCTTATCCTGATGCAAAGATTGTTGCATCTGCAAAGGCATTTGCGATGATGAAAAACTTTTTCGGCACAGACCTTGATGATAAGAAAGTAGTAGTCAGTGAAGGCGATACTTTAAATCTTGGTAAGCATACACTCACGTTTTTTACTGCACCTATGGTGCATTGGCCTGAGGTTGTGGTTACTTATGACAGCAAAGATAAGGTGCTGTTTTCAGCAGACGGCTTTGGAAAATTCGGTGCACTTGATGTCGATGAAGACTGGGCGTGCGAAGCAAGACGATACTATTTCGGTATTGTCGGCAAGTACGGCGTGCAGGTGCAGAGCTTGCTTAAAAAATTAGCAACACTTGATGTTGAAAAGATTTGTCCGCTTCACGGTCCTGTACTTACAGAAAATCTGCCTTATTACATAAATCTCTACGATGTATGGTCATCATATAAATCAGAGGACAAGGGCATAGTTGTTGCATACACCTCGGTTTATGGGAATACTAAAAAAGCGGCAATGTTGCTTTGCCAAAAGCTCAAAGATAACGGGGTTGAAAAAGTCGTGCTCAACGACCTTGCAAGATGCGATATGGCTGAAGCGGTCGAGGACGCTTTTAGATACGATAAAGTAGTATTTGCAACCACTACCTACAACGCTGATATATTCCCGTATATGCGCGAATTTATCAACCACCTGACGGAGCGTAATTTCCAGAATAAAACTGTTGCCTTCGTTGAAAACGGAAGTTGGGCACCGACTGGTGCAAAGGTTATGAAAGAGATGCTCTCAAAATGCAAGAATCTTGAGTATGTTAATACAACAGTAAAAATTATGTCAGCACTCAATAGTGATAGCGAATCACAGCTTGAGCTTTTAGCACAAGAGCTTTGTGAAAATAAAGTAGAAAAAGGAGGTAGTGACTCTGTGAAATATGTATGTGACATCTGCGGATGGGTTTACGACGAAGAAAAGGGAAGTCCTGAAAACGGCATAGCTGCGGGCACTGCATTTGATGATTTGCCTGAAGATTTTGTTTGCCCACTATGCGGAGTTGACAAGAGTAATTTCAGCAAAACTGAATAAATTAAAGCCGAGATTATTCTCGGCTTTTCTTATTGCATCAAAGATTTTGCGGTGGTATAATTTACTATGTAAAAAATATTAAGGTCGTGATTTTTTGAACAACATATATGAGAGAAAGGCACATATCCCGCTTAGCTTTTGTGACAATACAGGCAAGCTTAGTATATATCATATTTTCACCTTATTTATGGATATCGCTACCGAGCACGCAAAAATTCTTAAGCTTTCGTCAGACGATTTGGGCGATGATTTGTTCTGGGTTACTGTTAAGACTAAGGTGCAGATAGTAAAAAGACCCGATATGTATGACGAGGTAACCTTAAAAACATGGCCTGAAAAGCCGTCGAGGGTGCGTGCAAACAGACACTATATTATAAGTTCTGAAAACGGTGTACTCATAAAGGGCAAAAGTGAGTGGACCGTTGTTAATACAAAGACAGGTAAGTTAAGTCGTGTAGGTGAGCTTTACGGCGAAGCCTTTGAGTTTTGCGAGGATATCAGCATTGAAGAAAAATTTGCGCGCATGAGCGACGATTTTTCAGACTCTAAGACAGTTGAGCAGTATACCGTTCGTTCAACCGACATTGATTTGGTTCAGCATATGAACAACGCGGCGTATATCCGCACCCTTGTCGGCGCTATTTCTACAAATGATTTAGAGCTTTCTCCGATAGAAGAAATTGAAATTGCTTACAAAAACCAAAGCTACGAGGGCGAAGCACTGACAATAAAATGCAGAGAAGCTGACGACGCTGTAGAGTACGGTATGATTAAAACCGATGGCACAGTATGTGCTACTATAAGAATGGTCAGAAAATGATGCGTAAAAGTTTTAGTATAAAGATTTTTTCTGCTACTAGTTTAAAAATACTTGCGTGTGCGTTTATGCTTTGCGACCACATAGGCTTTATGTTTTTTAAGGACGTTTTGCTTTTGCGTGTACTGGGCAGGCTTGCTTTTCCATTGTTTGCGTTTTTTATCGCAGAGGGTTGTCGATATACTAAAAACAAAACACGCAGGTTTTTGAGTGTATTTATACTCGGTGTAATTTGCGAGCTGTTTTATCTTGTTTTTACTCACACCTACTACGGAAATATTCTTTTGACCTTTTCGGTTTCGATTTTATTGATTTATCTGTTTGATGCTTTGATAAAATCTTATTATAAAAGCAAGTGGCAGTTTGTTTTACTGATTTTCACATTTGCGCTTTCTACTTTTGCAGTATATTTTTACTGTAGCAATATCGGTCTTGATTACGGGTTTTTCGGGGTGATTTCTCCTGTTTTAGCGTATGTGCCTTATGCATTTGAGAGTAAGGAAAAACTATTAAATGTTTTTGATAAAACAAATGCATCACTACTTTTGTTTGCAGTCGGACTGTTTTTGACCATATTTAGTAAAAACGCTCTTGACTCTCAGGCGTGGTGTTTGTGTGCGCTACCGCTTTTAGCTTTGTATAACGGACGGCGAGGAAGATTTAATTTGAAATACGCGTTTTATCTTTTCTATCCGTTGCACCTTGCACTTTTGCAATTAATACAGTTTTTGATAGATATTTTTTAAAAATAAAAAGGTCTTGTTTACTCAAGACCTTTTTCTATATAGTTTTTAAACTGAAAAGACAAATCGCCATTGTGTATTTAAAATGATTGTTGTATAATTAGTGTGTAAAAAGCAGAAAGGACTAAACTTATGAAATACGATTATATTTATGATACAAGCACTCAAAACACTGAGCAAGAATATGAGCTCAATCGTGAAGGAGACTGCCTTGCTAAAATCTTATTAAAGGAGCAAAATTTTGCACTCGAGATTAATTCACAAGGCGAAGTAGTCCTTTATGATATTGACGGCAAAGTTATTGATACTAAGAAAATCAAGTCCGAGAAGTATCCTGACAAAAAATTCAGCGATGTGATAATTAAAATTTTCAGCGACAAAGTACAGCTTAATATGTTGATGAAAAAGTATGTCGACCACTATCCACATTGTGACGGTGAGTATGACAGATGGAGTGTTATCCATACCGAGAATATCCCTGTGACTTTTGAAATTAAGTAATTTTATAGAGGAAAAATTATGTCTAAACTTACCTTTAGATACGCACAAAAAAGCGATTGTGCGCTGATACTTGAATTTATCAAAGAGCTTGCTCAATATGAAAAGATGCTCTCTGAGGTCGTCGCGACCGAAGAACTGCTTAATGAGTGGATATTTGAAAAGAAAAAGGCAGAGGTCATCTTTGCTTGTGAGGACTCAAAGGAAGTCGGCTTTGCACTTTTCTTCCACAATTTTTCTACCTTCTTAGGTCGTGCGGGAGTGTATCTTGAGGACCTCTACGTAAAGCCTTCCTACAGAGGCAAAGGCTACGGCAAAGCAATACTCAAAAAGTTAGCGCAAATAACCGTCGAGCGTGGTTGTGGTCGACTTGAATGGTCGTGCCTTGACTGGAACAAACCGAGCATCGATTTTTACTTGTCCTTGGGTGCTACTAGAATGGACGAATGGACGGTATATCGCCTTACAGGCGAAACTCTAAAAGCATTAGCAGAGTAATCTGAATATTCATAAGGAAACAAGCTATGAAAACAAGACAGGAAGTTATCGACTATTGTATGACGTTTGAAAATGTATATACTGATGCACCGTTTCACGATGATAACTGGATACTGCTTAGATACAAGCCGAACAAGCGCGCCTTTGCGTGGACTTATGAGCGAAATGGTCAGATGTGCGTAAATGTAAAGGTCGACCCGCAGTGGCGTGATTTCTGGCGCGAGCTCTACATCGGTGTAACACCGGGCTACCATCAAAACAAAGACCACTGGAACACCATTATCTTAGACGGCACAGTAAAAGAAGATGACATCAAAACTATGATAGCCGAGAGCTACGAGCTGATTAAGAATAAGAGGTAAATTTTTGTCATATAATGAGGTTTATTATGAGCAACTTAGAATTTATTAAACTGACAGACAGACCAGAGCTTTTGCAAGCATCAGCACGGTGGTTTAATAGTAAGTGGGGTGTACCGGAAAGTGCCTACCTTGAGTGTATGCAGGCGTGTATCAAAAAGCAGACAAACTACGACTGGTATCTATGTTTAGATAGTAAGAAAATCGTAGGCGGTTTAGGTGTTATCGAAAACGACTTTCACGACCGACCGGATTTAGCCCCGAATGTTTGTGCAGTCTATGTAGAAGAAGACTACAGAGCAAGAGGCATCGCAGGAAAACTCCTTAATTTTGTAGTGGACGATATGAGAAAAAAGGGAGTTACCCCTTTGTATTTAGTCACCGACCATACCTCCTTTTATGAACAATACGGTTGGGAGTTCTTGTGTATGGTGCAAGGCGACGGTGAAGAAGAAAAAACCCGAATGTATATTCATAAATAAAAAAACTTATAGTGCTAGAATAAAATTGTCTTTTAAGATTACCTGAAGTGTGGAGGTGGATAGACTTGATAAAAATAGCGCTTTGTGATGACGTGGCTTCTGATTTGAACGACCTTTGCGCACATCTTGATAATTATCGACAGCAGAGCAACCGGGAAATTGAATATGTTACTTTTGACAGTCCTTTTAATCTGTTGTTTGAAATCGAAAAAGGTGCACGTTACGATATAATTTTTCTTGATATCATTATGCCAAAAGAGAACGGAATCGATGTGGCAGCGGAAATCAGAAAGTATGACAAGGAAGTCAAGATTATCTTTGTGACCACATCATCTGAGTTTGCGGTGGAATCATATGCGGTGGGGGCGTATTTCTATCAGCTCAAGCCTATCAGTAAAGAAGTCTTTTTCCATCTGATGGATTCTGTTGTTTTATCGTGCGAAAAAGAGCAGGCAGACAGCCTGATTCTCAGGTGCAAAAGCGGAATTACGCGTATCAGGCTACAGCATCTTGAATATTGCGAGGTTATTCATCGCACGCTGTTGATTCACCTGACAAACACAGAGGTTTTAGAGTGCAGTGGCAGTCTTGATGAGTTGAGCAAACATCTGGAATCTCACGGAGGTTTTCTGCGTTTTCACCGTTCCTACCTTGTAAATCTGGAACACATAAAGCATCTTTCATACAAATCTGTCACGACGACAAGTATGGTACAGCTACCGATACCAAGAGGAAAATACCACGAAGTAAAAGACGCTTATCTTGAATATATGTTTAAAAAGAATCAGGTGATGATATGAGCAACTGGTTGTTTATATTAGATGGAATTGCTGTGAGCATCTTCGGCAGTGTATTGTCAGCGTCCTTTTGCGATTGTCTGAGCACCAGACGCAGGCGACTGCTTATTTACTGCTGTGTGTCGGTGATTTTATTGTTGCAGGGCATCGTTAGTTATTTTTTCGGTTTTGAAGTGATGCGACTGCTTTATCCGTATGTTGTTCATCTGACTCTGGTGCTGTCGCTGTATATTCTGACAAAAAGATTTTTGTGGTCCTTGATATCAGTTCTTTTAGCATATCTGTGTTGCCAGCTCAGAAGATGGATTGCGCTGTTAACAGTCACTGTGGTGTCGGGCGATGAAATGTTACAAGGCGCTGCTCAGCTGATTATTACTGTGCCGTTGTTACTGTTTGTGATGTACTTTATTGCACCATCGGTACGAAAGCTGAGCAATCAGCCGATAAAGCTGCAGTGGCATTTTGTAATAATACCTGCTTTGTACTATGTTTTTGATTACAGCACCGTGATATATACAGATATTCTGCATAGCGGTAACCCTGTGGTAGCTGAATTTATGCCGTTTGTATTTTGTCTGGCATATCTGCTGTTTCTGGTGTATTATCACAATCAGCAACAAAAGGAATCACAGCACCGTCAGGTAGAGAATATTCTTAGCATTCAGATAAATCAGTCAGCACGAGAAATCAACGCCCTGCGTGAATCTCAGGAGCTTACACGACAGTATCGCCACGATCTTCGCCATCATTTACAGTATATTTCTCAGTGTATCGCTGATTCACAAGAGGAACAGGCTCAACGATACATAGCCTCAATTTGTCAGGAAATCGACTCACAGAAGGTGCAGCGTTACTGTGAAAACGATGCGGCAAATCTTATTCTGTCAGCCTTTGTCGGTCGTGCAGAAAAGATTAAAGTTGAAATGAAAATTCAGGGAACACTTCCTGAGGTGATTATGATATCGGGCATAGATTTGTGTGTGCTGCTTTCAAATGCGTTGGAAAACGCACTCAATGCCTGCGCACCTATTGCTGCAAAAGGTGTCAACTGTACAATTGATGTGCAGTTTTATGAATGCGACGGAAAGCTCTTTTTACAGGTGATAAATCCGTGTGAAGAAAATATACGTTTCAGAAACGGAATCCCTGTGTCTGAACAGCCCGACCACGGAATCGGAGTGCAGAGTATCTGTGCCATTGTACGTCGCTATAAGGGCGTATATAGCTTTGCGGTGCAGGACTCAAAGTTCATTTTCAGGGTATCTCTCTGATGAACTGTCACATACTGTCGATTCGGTGCAGGTGAGGTGCGATTGGGGACGTTTGACTTCTTTTTAAGTACAAATGCTTTATAATGTAGTCAAGTCATATGACTGTGTATTCAGGTCATAGGCTACATAATAAAACGGAGGGTAAAACTATGAGTAAAACAGCTGCTATTCTTATCACATTTTTCTTAGGTGGTCTTGGCATTCATCGTTTCATGGCTGGCAAAGCTGGTACAGGTATTGTATGGCTTCTTACAGGCGGTTGCTTTGGTATTGGTTGGTTAGTTGACCTTATCAAAGTTTGCACAGGCAAATTTGAGAAAAAAGACGGCACACCTTGGATTGCAGAGTAATTTGCACCTGAGAAGTCTTTAAGAATAATTAATCAGTAAATATGTAGTGACTGAGCTTTGCGCAACCTGTGGTTGTGTATCTTGGTCACTACATTTTGCTTTTATAGAACAATATAGAACGTGTTTGCACGTTCAACCTGCTTTACTGTCGATTCAATACTCTTGCGGTATGGTTTAGACGGCTATAAGCCTTTTTTTGACAAAAGAGCGTATAATTTTACTAAGCTGAATGGCTAAATTTTTTTAGGAGGATGAAACTAAATGAAAAGATTAGTTGCCCTTTTACTTGCTGTTATTATGTGCTTTGCTCTGGTAGCTTGTGGCGGTCCTGATAGACAGCCTGCTATTGATGCATTCAACGAGGCTAGTACTGCGTTTGACGCTTTAGCAAACGAGGTTAATGCTAACCCTGATGCATATGCACAGGAAGTTTTTGACACACTCAACGAGATGGCAGACGTAATGCTCCAGCACAAGGAACTCCTTGAAGGCGAGGAAGAAATCAGCCAGGAAAAACTCGATGAGATGATGGCTTGGTATGAAGATGTACTTGTATGGGTTGAGAGTGTAGAGGCAGAGCTTGACGCTCAGTAATATCACTTAGGTACATATAAACTCAGGTGGATGCGCTGAAGCGTATCCGCCTGTTTTTTTGAAGGTGAATTATACTATCAAGTGCAACAGTTTAAGAAAAAAAGAAGAAGTTCATACGAATCTATGTCACCGACGTTACGGAATTCAAGTATTACGTTGGTCCGGAAGTGAAAAAACTTTATCTTTACTGCTTGTCGACCGACTGCTTTGCATTCGGTACCCGACTTCGCACCTTTTCGCTACAAAACAGTAAACCATACTGTTTTGTGAGCGTCAAAGCCTTCTTAAGGTTCAAGTCCTGTGTTATATCTAAATATAAAAAGAGCAGACACTCTAATGAGTATCTGCTCTTTCTATGGTCGAGGTGACAGGACAAAGTTTTCACTTCGTAAAACCTTTACTGCTTGTCGACCCAATGCTTGCGCATTCGGTACCCGACTTCGCATCTTTTCGCTACAAAACAGTAAGCCATACTGTTTTGTGAGCGTCAAAGCCTTCTTAAGGTTCAAGTCCTGTGTTATATCTAAACGTAAAAAGAGCAGACACTCTAATGAGTATCTGCTCTTTCTATGGTCGATGTGACAGGACTTGAACCTGCGGCATCCTGGTCCCAAAGACGGAAAGAACAATATATTCCGCTTGTTTCTAACCCTAACCACTACATATAGTGGTCTTTGCTACACGAAAGCATACTCTTTAGCACTCTTATCTACACTGTTTCCATGTACTCCAATTCCAGAAGTGGGACAAACTGTGGTCGTAAAAACTCTCCAAGTGAAAGAAACTTTATACACGTGTTTCTCGGATATATTGATTTGTTAAGCAACTGTCATACTTTCGGAATCTTTAGTTTGCTTTTCTATGAATGTCTTAATAATAGTGTATCTGTTGCATAAATCTTTAAAATAGTCGTCAGAATCTTTCCCCATTGCCTTTAGTATGGTTATGTTTTCTTCCATTTTTTGAATACACTCCAATATTTCTGAGTGGCTTACAGTTGTAATTAGTGGATCGTTTTTTAATTTAAAGTATATGATAACTGCAAGAGTTAATCCGTTAACACAATATTGTATTGAGTGTCTATGGTTGTCTGTTTTAGCAAAATTTGTTATAAAATAAAGCTTGTTTAAGTATTGCACCTCTTCCTCGGATAACGCTTTGCAACTGTTAATGGCATTTTCAAAGCATTTAATATTTCTGAAAATCTTGTCTATACCAAGTGTTTTATCCAAGTATTTTTTTAGATATTGTATTAAAGTGTAATATACACTCTGTATTCTGTAAGAGTAAGTGTCATAGTTGATGATTTCTTCAAAAGCACGGCTGTAATTAAAAATAATTTCATTATGGTATTTACCAATATGGTTTTCGTGCTTCTCTAATCTTTCATATGCGCATCCAAGATTGCGGTAATATACCTCTTGGTTCTTTTTCGGATTTGCCCATTTTGCGGCACAAGAGCAGAAAAAAACGCCCTTCTTTCCAATTTCAATTATTTTTTCTGTTGTTAACAAGGTCCCATCTTTTGTTACTACACTTTTCGAGGGTTTTGCATATAAAATAAAACGGCTATAGGC
Source organism: Ruminococcus sp. (assembly GCA_017411835.1). Lineage (GTDB taxonomy): Bacteria > Bacillota > Clostridia > Oscillospirales > Acutalibacteraceae > Ruminococcoides. The sequence continues at coordinate 24,039 of JAFQPG010000009.1, forward strand.
ATCACCAATGGAATTGGCCATGTAAGTGGATAATGTTTTGTCATAACCATCTTTTATGTTATCCGGGACTTTTGCTTTTGGGGTGTATGTAGGAGTCCAGGCGTTGAATTCACTTTGCAACTTGATATATATTTCAGCCGCGCCAATAAAAGAATCATAGTATTTTTGAGGGTTTGCAGTAATATACCCCGAATAGTATAGAAACTCTGCTTTTCTATATTTTAAATAATGAATTATTAAATCGGGAACCTCAGAGCCCCAATTATCCAACAATGCTTCAATATTCTGAATTCCCTTATCTGCGAACTTCTCTAATAATATATCTTTGCTTTGTTTGCTAGAGTGAGTATCATATAATCGAACAAAGGTCTGCTCGACAATTACAATATCAGGATAATATTTGCTATATGTTTTCTCTTTTTCTTCTTCACTAAGAGAAGTAAATTTATTGTAGAAGAAAAGTGTAGAACTGTCTTTTATGGTTTTAATAAGTTCGTTTTCAAACATAAAGCTTAGTGAGTGTTGCACGCTTTTTGTGCTTTCGAGCAGAGGATTGACAATAGCTTTTAGATTTTCGCTGTCTTTTTCAAGCTTTTGATTTTCTTCGTCTAATTGTTTTATTTTCTTATCTGCCCTTTTGATTTTTGCATCTGTGGCATCCAGCTCTTTTCGTTCTACAGCATTTGCAATATTAAGTCCTGCCCAAACAGAGATAGCTATTGATATAATTGCTAACCCATCGCTAAGCAGGGTTGAGGAATAAACCGAATCTGGTATTTCGGCTTGACTTGGGATATGCGTGACAATATAACAGTTAATTCCTATTATAGCCAAAACGCAAATAACGCAGAATATACCGACTGTTGTAAGAATTCTGTTTTTCTTTTTAGCAATTACTTTTTCGCTGTATTTTTTTCCGAAGTCTTCTTCTATTTTTAACTTGATTTTTTCAGCAATTTCATTTTCGTCATCACGAAGATTCCCACTATAATCAGTAAATAGCATATAAACAACTCCTTTAAATTTATATAATAATTAAGGTGATATGGTGTTTTAATACCTATATTATAGTACTATAAATTACAATAAAATCTCTTAAGTGATAAAAAACGACAGTTTTCTGGTAAAAACAGCATATTTACATTTTATATGAGCCTAAAAACTCTTTTTCTATAAAATTAATTTTAAAATATAAAAAACTCTCTGAGGGTGAGCATATCTAAATGCTCACCCTCAGAGAGTATGTCGCTTGTATGTTAGCTTACATTATGATATTAGTCAATCTAATATTCGTTTATGTATTCTTCAATAGTCTGACTATACTTATAATTATTAAGGAATTTGTCAACGATATCTTTTTCATTGCTGATGCATAAAACTAATGATGAATCCCAAGGAACGATTTCTATAGAAGCTAGTGGATGTTGAATTGTAACAGGCAGTTCCCAGAAACCCCTGTACCCGTCTGCATAAGGTAAATCATACTTTAACACTTCAGATAATTCGATGCTTTTATCAAATCCGGATAACACCGCCCATATCCATTGTAAATGCTCTTTATCAACTAACCCGGTTAATTCTTCACCTGTAATCCAATAGTATTTATTGCTCATAATTTCTTCTGTCTTCGTAGTAGATGGATAGCACTCACAATCTGTAATCAGCCAATTATATTCATTCTGCTTATTATCAATACTATCGAAAACTTTTTTTAGGTCGGTATACCCTTGTTCACTTTTCTTATCTATCGCACCATAAATCATATATGACACCTCATAAAACAGCTTCTGCAAAAAGTGTAGCTTAGTGAGTATTCATTGTCAAGTCAAAAACTACCCCACAGTAATCAAGGAATAGAGATTGAGAATTTCTTACAGTGATGATATAATATCATAAAGGAGTGAATACTATGAGAAAAATTAAAGGGTTGGTTATAATGCTTTTGATTTCACTTTCTTTATTTGGACCTACTGGTTGTCAGGAAGATGGCGGTAGTACTGACATTAACGCAAATACTACTGTTAGCACTTTTTCTTATGAGCAGATAAATGCTGAAGAAGCAAAAGAGATTATGGATAGCGGTGTAGAGCACATCATCATCGATGCCCGAACTGACGAAGAATTCGCACAAGGTCATATCGAGGGTGCAATCCTCATTCCTGAATACGAAATCGCAGATAGGGCAGAGAAAGAACTTCCTGACAAAGATGCGCTGATATTAGTTTACTGTCGAAGTGGAAGACGTAGCAAAATCGCATCTGATGAACTCGTAAACTTAGGTTACTCAAACGTCAAAGAATTCGGTGGTATTATCGACTGGCCGTATGAAATTGTGAAATAAAGAAAAATACACGGAGGAACGAATGAGAGATATGAAAGAAAACGATTGGACAAAAAGCATTTGCGAGTTGTTGCAAAAACAAGACTTAGGAGATAATATCTATATTGATGTTTTGAAGAAGATTCCATATGCTTTTGAAATATCTTCATTTAACAAGGATTGGGAAATAGAGACGGGAAATTTTAGAGAAACTTCTTTTGAAACGGATATGGTAATATATGAGAAGTATAGCGATAGAATTGTTCCGCGCGTTATTATTGAATCAAAAGTTGGAACGGTTAGTACACACGATGCTATTACCTATAGCCATAAAGCTATGTATCATAAGAATGTAATCCCGTTTGTTCGATACGGAATTATGCTTAGTGCGAGAGAAACATATCCTTTGCCAGGCAGACTGTTTAGACACGGAACTAATTTTGATTTTCTTTTTAGTTTTGTGGATTATTTACCTTCAAAAAAAGAAGTTAGCACTTTTGCTGAAATGGTAAAAAAGGAAATTACATATTCACGTCAAATTGAAGAAATATTGACTAACAGTAGGTCGCGTAATAGAAAGCGTTATTATATGTTGCAAAAAGAATTTCATCTTGAAGAAATGGAGTAAAAAACCAAAAACACTACATCTGATGAAAAAGCGATTCTTCATCGTTTCTTCTTACCTCCAAATGAGCTAATATATGCACATCTATATATGATCGCTCTAAATCTGTACCACAGTAAGCAGAGAATAGCGGTTGAGAAATTATAGAAAAGTTTATATAATAAAGGTGTTGACTCTGACGTTGCGTTATACTTTATACTCTTTTTTAGAGAGGTGATTTTTGTGAAGATGTATATTAAGGAGTTTGCAAAGCTTTGTGGAGTCAGCGTGCGTACGATTCACTATTACGATGAAATAGGTTTGCTGAAACCTGCCTTTGTTGACGAACAAAATGGCTATCGGTTTTATGACGAAAAATCCCTTGAGCGTATACAAGAGATATTGTTTTTCAAAGAGCTAGACTTTTCTCTTAAAAGCATTTCAGAGATTATATCCTCTCCTGATTACGATAAGCAAAAAGCTCTCAAAGAGCAGAGAAAGCTCTTAATTCTCAAAAAAGAACGTTTACAGAGAATCATAGATGCTCTGGACAATGCCGCGAAAGGAAATATTACAATGAACGCATTTGATAACAACGAATTTGATACCGCTCGTAAACAGTATGAAGCTGAAGCGAAAGAACGCTGGGGAAAAACAGATGCATATAAAGAACACGAGCAAAAAACTGCTAGTTACAGTAAAGATAAATGGCAACAGGTGAATGACGGACTGAACGCAATACTCGCTCAGTTTGCAGTTTGTCTGCAAAGCGGACAAACACCTGACTCAGATGAAGCTCAATCCCTTGTTAAAAAACTGCAAAGCTACATCACCGAGAATTACTACACCTGTAGTGCGAAGATTCTCAAAGGCCTAGGTCAGATGTATGTCGCTGACGAACGCTTCAAAAAGAACATCGACAAACACGCTGTCGGCACTGCTCAGTTCATAAGCAAAGCCATAGATTTTTACTGCAAATAAAATAGCAACTGCAACTTATTTTTTCTATATAGAGGTGTTAAAATGGATTTTGAAAAACTGATTGATGAGCGATATTCCGTGCGTAATTTCAAGAGTGAACATTTAGAACAGACAGTGATTGATAAAATTCTCGAGGCAGGTCGCAAAGCTCCGACAGGCTGTAACTATCAGCCACAAAGAATTCTTGTTTTGAATACAGATGAATCTATCGAAAAGCTAAAAGAGTGTACTAAATGTCATTTTAACGCACCAACTGCTATGCTTGTTTGTCACAATAAGGATGAAAGCTGGAAGCGTGTGTATGACGGTGAACTTTCTTCTCCTGTTGATGCCGTTATAGTCACAACATATATGATGCTTGCGGCACAAAACGAAGGGGTTGGCACCTGTTGGGTTATGCATTTTGACCCTGATAAGATGCGTGAAACTTTCGGTATTCCTGAAAACGTTGAGCCAGTAGCATTACTCGTTATGGGTTATCCGTCGGATGATGCAAAACCACTCGACTTGCATTTTATATCCCGACCAATTGACGAAACAGTTATCTACGATAGTTTTTAGTAAAACAAGGCGGAGAGGTTGCCCTCTCCGCCTTAACTTTTTTCATCACTCACTTCATCAATCATAAATGAGCGATGAAATGACAGTTCAAAATCTGACCTACAGTAATCAAAGAATACAACAAAATACTTGCGTGAGAAAAAGCATAGTACTATAATAAAATCATCGATAAACTGCGGTTTCGATTAAATCGGTTTTGATACTCTGATTTTAAGGAGGATTATATGAACGGTATAACTATTATGCTTATATCCCTTGCCGTGTTGTTCTTAGCTTATGTGCTTTACGGCAGATGGATTGCAAAGAAGTGGGGAATAGACCCTAGCAGAAAAACTCCTGCTTACGAGCAGAGAGATGGTGTTGACTACGAACCTGCTCCAAGGAGCGTTGTTTTCGGTCATCAGTTTGCATCTATTGCGGGTGCAGGCCCTATCAATGGCCCTATTCAGGCGGCTATTTTTGGTTGGGTTCCTGTGCTATTGTGGGTGCTTATCGGTGGTGTGTTCTTCGGTGCTGTACAGGACTTTGTTTCTATGTACGCTTCTGTTAGAAACAAGGGCAGAAGTATCGGATACATAATCGAAAAGTACATCGGTAAAACAGGAAAGAAAATGTTCCTGCTGTTTGTGTGGCTATTCTGTATTCTTGTAGTAGCAGCGTTTGCAGATATTGTTGCAGGCACATTTATGGGATACACAGTAACTGACGGAGTAAAAAGTGCGAATATCGTAGCAAACGGTGCTGTTGCAACTACTTCTATTATGTTCATCGTATTCGCTGTCTTGCTGGGACTTTTGCTTAGATACACAAAACTCCCAACTATAGTGAACACAGTTATCGCTATAGCATTGCTTGTTTTAGCTATTGTAATTGGTCTGCAGTTTCCTGTGTTCCTTCCGCTTAACGCTTGGCACGGCTTTGTTTTTGTCTATATCTTTATTGCGTCTGTTGTGCCTGTATGGCTTCTTTTACAGCCTAGAGATTACCTCAATAGCTACTTGCTTGTTGCTATGATTGTAGCGGCTGTTGTTGGTGTTTTTGTGGCAAATCCGCAGATTAACCTGCCTGCTTTCACTAGCTTTAATGTTGACGGAAATTATCTTTTCCCTATACTTTTCGTAACTATTGCTTGCGGTGCGGTTTCGGGATTCCATTCACTCGTATCATCAGGCACAGCATCTAAGCAGATTAAAAACGAAAAAGATATGTTGCCTGTATCTTTCGGTTCAATGCTTTTGGAAAGTATGCTCGCTGTCGTTGCACTTATTGCAGTTGCATCATTTGCAACCGGTGAGGCATCAGCACAGGGCCTTGAAACACCTGCTCAGATTTTCGCAGGTGCTGTGGCAGGCTTCCTTACAAAGATGGGACTACCAAACGACGTTGTATTTACACTTATCACACTTTCTATTTCAGCCTTTGCACTCACATCACTTGACTCTGTTGCAAGAGTCGGAAGACTTTCATTCCAGGAGCTTTTCCTTGATGATTCTATAAGCGATGAGAATATGGGTGTTGTGAGAAAGGTGCTGACTAATAAATACTTTGCAACAGTTATCACACTCGCTCTTTCATTCGGTCTGACGCTTGTTGGTTACAAGAATATATGGGCGTTGTTCGGTGCATCAAACCAGCTTTTGTCTGTATTTGCTTTCCTTGCTTGTGCGGTGTTCCTCAAGAGAAAGAAGAAGGTTCGCTGGTTCTTGTACGTTCCAATGGGCGTGATGATGGCAGTAACATTCACTGCACTTTCTATGACAATTATAAGCAAAGCAAAAGCTCTCTTCACAGGTGCAAGTGCTGACATATTCGGTGATGTTTTACAGCTTACTTTTGCAACTCTTATCATCATTCTTGGTGTCTGCGTTGTTATTGACGGCATCAAGAAACTTACTTCAAAAGTTGAAGAAGTAGATGAAACAGAAGAACTAACCGAGAAAGTAAATTCATAATATCTAACCTCTGTATATCCCAAAAGGATTGCAGAGGTTTTCTTTTTGCACGATAGAGAAAAGAGAATGAATGAAATTACAAAGCCGATGAGAAATGAAATCTCATCGGCTTTTTCCATTACTGATATCGGTACAGATATATTAGCGCACATTGAAATGACCGATCAAAATTTGACCTTCTGTAAACAAGGAATAACAGCAGGTCAGATATACATGTGATAGAGTAAATACATCAACAACATATGGTGCTATTATGTGCGTGCACTATAAACGAAGTCCTCCTCAAGATCTAAGTCATATTTCTTAAGTAAAGCTCTTATGAAACAAATGCAATCATAAGCTGAATATCCGGTGCTGATGTATATACCAGTACCTTTCTTTAGCTCGTGGTCACCCTTGACTTTTTCTATATCATAGGAGAAGGCAGGGATTGTCCATCCACCGAATGTTTCATTGATCTTTGCCATGTTTTTGATTATTGAGCTATCATAGTCATATAGTTTTGCGGCTACTGAACGTACCATTGCAGCAAAGCTATCTGTTGTTACTTTTTCTCCAAGAAGTTCGTAATAATTAACATATTTGTATGTAGCGTTTCTAGGGTCAGTTGCTTTATATTCTTTATATCGTGGATCGCTGAAATCAATGATCTCTGTAGCTTCTTTTATAGGGAATAGTTTAAGTATCACCTTGGTTAATCTAGAAGCTCTTTCTTTTATTGCTTTCTCATTCCATTCGCCTTTGTTAAGCACGTCGCTGTAAAGTACAGTGATATGTGTAGGTGTTTCTGGATTCTCCAGCAAATCTTTTTTTACATCAAAAGGCTTGTCTCCCAATTCAGAATTGTAACCTGTGAGTGTTAGGTTACCAAGAGTATGGAGATATTTGTCGTGAATATGTTCCCAACTCTCACCGAGCATTGTTTGCCATACTTTTGAAAGGTTTTTATTCTGTGGCATAATGTGCTCGATGCTCAACGAGGTTGTATCGATTTTTTCTTTACCTTGGTTTTCTATAGCTATCAGGAGATATTTGCAAAGCGCATGCTTTCTATAAAGATTTCGCTCTTGTAATGCAAGAGAAAACATTTCATCTGATGGGATAGCATCTTTTGAAGTTATCTGGGATAAGAATGAAATGATTGCATCGTAATAATGATTTTTATTTTCATTTCTATTAAAAACACGACTATAAAGGGTCTTGTATAAACCTCTTAGTGAGTTTGAACCTATTTCACATATTAGTCTGCGAATGCTGTAATTTAACAATAAATGGAGAACATCAGATAATTCTTGGTTCCCTATCACACCATTTTTATAATCATCAAAAACATTGAATAAGAACAGATATACAGTTGATTGCTTTAGTTTGCGAAGTCCGTCAAGTGCGTTATTAATATCTTTACTTAAGCTTTCGTCACCATTGAGGAAGATGTGATATAAAGTAGCATAGTGAAGTAATTCTGATAACATAGCTTCATTAGTATAGTTGTTATTTTTAAAGAGTAGCTTAAAATTGTCATATGCCTCTTTTTCACGGGTGAAGCCATCAATTTTGAAATTTAAATAATCCAAGAAGAAATCAGATAGATGTTCATTACCTAGCATTTGTTCCATAACAAGCCAATAATTTTCGTAAAGCCTGTCCTGATCAACATCAGTCATAAGGACAAAGTTACGGATTTTGTCAGCAAGGTTAAGTGGTACGCCAGTAGAATTGATTCGCTCGAAAATTTCCTGTTCTTTTCCTTTTTCTTCGTCCTCGAGTTTTATTGTGGCGCAGGTGAGATGTTCAATGCCATCATATATTTTTTCTATGGTTAGACTCTCATCTTTTTCAAGAGCGTCTTTTGCCAAACGGCAGAATAAATCATAGTTTTTATAAATCCCGCTGGATTTATCCATTTTATTAACTTCGTTGCTCATTAAAAGCATTAACTGTTTATTGTCGCTCTTGATTGGTTTAAGTTTTAGTTTGCTCGAATCATCGATATTATATTTTTTGAACTTATCTACATTAAACAGCACTGAAGCAAGTTCGTCTTTCTCTCCTTCAGTTTCTGAAACATCAATTAAAGCTTTGATTAGTATGTAAATTGTGGTTAATCTTTGTTGACCATCAATGATTACATAATAATCTATTTTGTTTTCTGTTTTTAGCAAAGAATATACTACAGAACCAGTAAAGTGATAACGATCAAGTTTGTGAGCTTGGAGAATATCTTCAAACAATTTTTCGCATTGTTCTGAAGACCATTCGTAATTACGCTGATAAACTGGAATAGAATACTGTCTTAAATTTTTATCAATAAAATCGTTTATGAAACTACCTTTATCAATTTTCATTGTGACGACACTCCTTTACTAGTAATAATTATTATAGTACAAGCAATAACGCTTTTCAATGATAATTTGTGAAGTTGATGTGTATAAAGAAGTAGCGATTGCAGTAGGGTTGAAATCTCAAAATTTGACCTGCGTTAAACAATGAATAGAACGTTATTTGTTTTTAAATTAAACAGCATAAAAATCTATGTGTATATTGCACATTTGAAACGTTGAAAGAATGTTAAAAATGCTGAAATCTCAGTATTTCTGCTTAAAACAGTTGATGTTTGTATTGGGTAGGAGTATACTGATACCATAATCAAAATCTATAATTATAAGTGTTTTGAGGTGGAAATATGGCAGCTAGTTATAAGAGATTATTTAAGCTATTAATTGACCGCGATATGAAGAAAAAGGAACTCGCCGAAAAGGCAGGTATCAGCATTGCAACAATCACAAAAATGGGTAAAGATGGGGCGGTTGTGTCAAGCGATGTACTCGTTAAAATCTGCACAGCTTTAAATTGCACAATGGATGATATCGTTGAGATTATACCAGTAAACGAAGACTAAGTTTAAGTAACCGTGATTATAGGAGAAATTGACATGGCAGAGAAGAATACAGCCAATATTGGCTTTGAAAAACAGATATGGGAAGCAGCGTGTGTGCTCAGAGGTAATTTAGACGCATCTGAGTACAAGTCAGTAGTGCTTGGTCTGATATTTTTAAAATACATTTCTGATTGTTTCGAGGAAAAGTATCAGGAACTTCTGGCAGAGGGTGAAGGTTTTGAAGAGGATGTGGATGAGTATATCTCCGAAGGCATCTTCTTTGTGCCGGAGAACGCTCGTTGGAGTGCCATTGCATCAAAGGCTCACACTGCAGAAATCGGCACTGTTATTGACGAAGCTATGAGAGCTATTGAAAAAGAAAACAAACGCCTAAAAGATATCCTTCCAAAAAACTTTGCACGTCCTGAGCTTGATAAACGTCGTCTTGGCGAGGTAGTAGATCTTTTCACAAACATAAAGATGGCTGACGGTGACTCAAGCCGAGATTTGCTTGGTAGAACATACGAGTACTGCCTCTCTAAATTCGCAGAACAAGAAGGTAAGTTGGCAGGAGAATTCTATACCCCAGCGTGTGTTGTACGCACTCTTGTAGAAGTGCTCCAGCCATACAACGGCAGGGTTTACGACCCTTGTTGCGGTTCAGGTGGTATGTTTGTACAAAGTGCAAAATTTATCGAAAACCACAGCGGTAATATCAACGACATTTCAGTATACGGTCAGGATTCTAACCCTAGCACCTGGAAGCTTGCACAGATGAACCTTGCTATCCGTGGTATTGACGCTGATCTTGGTACATATAACGCAGACACTTTCTTTAACGATTGCCACCCAACACTACGAGCTGATTATATTATGGCTAATCCTCCGTTTAACCTTTCTAACTGGGGTGCGGACAAGCTGATGGACGATGTTAGATGGCAGTATGGTATGCCACCTGCAGGTAATGCTAACTTTGCGTGGCTTCAGCATATGATTCACCACCTTGCACCTAATGGCAAAATCGGTATGGTGCTTGCTAACGGCTCGCTTTCTTCACAGAGTGGCGGTGAAGGTGAAATCAGAAAGAATATAGTAAATGCAGATTTGGTAGAGTGTATTGTTGCTATGCCGTCTCAGCTTTTCTATACCACAGGTATTCCTGTATCTCTCTGGTTCTTGTCTAAAAATAAAAAGCAAAAGGGTAAGACCTTGTTCATAGATGCTCGTAATATGGGTACCTTAGTTACTCGAAAACTACGTGAGCTCACAGACGAAGATATAGCAAAAATTGCTGACACTTACAATGCTTACTGTGACGGTACATTAGAAGATGAAAAAGGCTTTTGTGCAGTAGTTACCACAGAATATATAGGAAAGCAAGATTATTTCCTCACCCCTGGTCGCTATGTCGGCATTCCTGAGCAAGAAGATGACGGTGAACCGTTTGATGAGAAAATGACTCGTCTCACAGGTGAACTCTCTGAACTCTTTAAAAAATCACACGAGCTGGAAACAGAAATCCGACAGAAGTTGGAGGCGATTGGGTATGGCGTCTAAGCTGAGCGATATTTGCGGTTATGCAAAAGGAAAAACTGCAGTTGCGGGACTGACTAATCAGACATATATTTCTACTGAAAATATGATTCCAAATAAGGGTGGTATAACAACTGCAACAACTCTTCCCTCATCAGAGTATACACAGGCATATATAAAGGATGATGTGCTGGTATCCAATATCCGTCCGTATTTTAAGAAAATATGGAGCGCAGAATGCGATGGAGGTTGTTCCAACGATGTGTTAGTATTCCGCGCAGTTGAAGGTGTTGATCCAACATTTCTGTATTATGTTTTAGCAGATGATAATTTCTTCAACTACGCAATGGCAACATCTAAAGGAACAAAAATGCCGCGAGGCGACAAGAGCGCAATCATGGAATACGTTGTACCAGATTTTGACATTGAGACACAGAGAAAAATAGGCACATTATTACGTGATATTGATCAAAAAATTATGGTTAATTGTAAAATAAACGATAATTTA
>JAFQPG010000010.1 GCA_017411835.1 Ruminococcus sp.
AGTTCAAATCCGCATTCGTCAGGCAGAGTGGATTTGTAGGTGATCGGACCGCCCTTTATCGGTGTGGGTATCGTGATGTCGAGTCGGTCGATCAGGTTTTTTGCGGTGAAGGTATAAGAGATCAGATAATCGGTTTCGGAATAGACCCCACTCACCGCGGCGCTGTTGCCGTTCACGGTAACGGGCATATCTTCTCCGGAAAAGACATGACCGTTCGCAGCCTTGATACGAATCGTCACCTTGTAGGTCTCCATGGCTTCGAACTGCTGCTTTTTGCCGGGGGTGATCGCCGTCGTTCCCTTATACCACATCACACCGTTTGACATGAGTCCGCTCGATTGATTTGCTACCGCGTAGTCGGCGCCCTCGGGAGCCGATGCCGTCCACTCGAGCTGAGAGCCTGCCCTCGGCTCGGGGATCGTAAGATCGACGCCGCCAATGACATTTGTCAGATTGAAGGAATAGATAATGGCATATCCGAACTGCCCGTAATCAACGACGTTATCCGCGACGCGGTTGTTCACCACTGCGGTCAGCTCATCGGGCTGTGGGAACACATACCCTTCAGCGGGCTCAAGCAAAACGATCGCCTCATATTTGTTTCCGAATTCAAATTTCCCTGGGTTTGAGGGCGACAGCGGATCGCCGTTTTTGCTCCACAGGACGCCGTTTAGGGTACTGTACGCGGTATAGCCGTTCACCGCGTAGTGCGCTCCGCTCGGCACGTTGACATTATAAGAGATCTCGCCTCCCACTACCGGCGCGGGGACCAATACCTGAACGAAGTTGACCACGTTCGAGACAACGAAATCATAGCTCACGGTAAGGGTACCGTCGAGGTTCTCGGTGACCTTGGCGGTATTGCCGTTGATGGTTGCGGAAAGCTCGTCGAGATCGGCGAATTGCGCGATATATTGATCCTTCAAGCCGACCCGGATTCGGATGTTGTATTTCACGCTCGGTCTGAAGCGGTTGGTCGTACTGCTGTCGAGCACCAGTGAAAGAGTGTCGGTCGGATAGTTGAAATAGCTCCAGCTCACGCCGTTCTTCCAAGCCGTGCCATAGTCATAATCCTCGACCTGATAGGGAGAGCGGGAGGGCGTGGAAGCGGCGTAGGCGATCACGTTCCCACCCTGCGGATCGTCGATATCGAACTGCAGCGTGCTCACGGTATCGAGCGGCGTGATGACATAGCTGTCCCTGAACAGCGGTCCGGTCAGAGCGCCGATGCCGTTATATAGGATACCGTAGTTGCCCTTGGGCTGCTTTGTCCCGTTGATGAAGGCGTAGGTATCGGGCGAGACGATACTGTTCCAGATCGCGAACGCGTCGGAGGCAGTGTGGCTCTCGGCAAAGTCTTTTTCGAGGTTGAGGTTAAAAGCAGCTACCTTCTCGTTGCCGGAGGCGTTCTCGATCTTGCACCGCTCGATCACAGGATGATGATCGGGCAGGATGCTGCCCTCGTACGCTAAGACGGCGACCTCTCTGTTGACGCGGAGCGTGCCGTCGTGGATCACGCATTTTTTTAAATTGCCAAAGCTGATGAGATAGATCGGATAGTCCGCCTCCAGCGTACCGCCGTACACTTCTATGTTTTCACCAGAGTAAACGCAATCGCGCCGTTCGGAGGAATGGTTGTTGTTTTTGATGATTCCGCCCTTGATGATGATCTCTCCCAGCAAGACGTCAGTCTCCCAATAGGCCATATTTTTTGTTTTACATTCGAACTCCAGACGTCCGTCGACCCACTGCTTTTTTGAGGAGTCATAGCGCCTTGAGTCTTCGATCGTAACCTTTCCGATGGCACCGTTGATCAGCGATAAGGATTGATTTGATGTAATGCCCATCGTGTAGCCTGCGAGGTCGAGCACAACGTCCGCGCCGTTTGTTGTCAATATTGCCCGAGAAACATCGGTATCTATTGTACTGAAGATATCTTTGGCGAGCTTGATGTAGACGGTAGTGCCCTTCGGGCGCTCCTGTTCAAAAACCGCCTTCAGGCTGTTAAGATCAGTCGCCATATAGGGGTTGTCCGGGTCGGTGTAATCGTAGTCGCCGGTTGAGGCGAGGTCATCGGCTCCCTTTCCCAAGGATGCCGACTGAGGGGTTTCGGCGGCAAAAGCCGTCGCCGCACTCGCAGGGATCAGCCCGACGAGCAGAGCCATACACAGCAATAGACTTAGCAATCTTTTCTTCATGATGATCTCTCCTTTATCATTGGATAGATTTACCCATTAAAATTATACATGAGTCTTGATGAATTGTCAAACTAAGTGCAACACTTTTTGATATTCAGCTCAAACAAATCCACTGGTTTTAGAAAACCTAATACTTTCTTGGGCCTGGCGTTAATTAACGCCAGGTTCTTTTTTAGTGTGGTGGGACTAACCCTTGATAAGTTTCTGCCTTTGGGATAAAACTCACGCAAAAGTCCGTTAAGATTTTCGTTTGTTCCTTTCTGCCAGGCACAGTAAGGGTCAGCAAAGTATACATTACAATGAAGTTCATTCTCTATTGTTTGCCAATTAGCAAACTCTGTGCCTCTATCACAGGTAATGGATTTCACTGCACTGTCTGGAAATTCGGATAATGCTCCTATGATGGCTTTTGCCATTGTATCTGCATTTCGATTAGACATTTTAATTGCTATGTAAAATCTTGTTTTTCTTTACTCAAATCTCGAAATTGTCCGTTATCCCTATGAGCCTTGAGTTATCCCTTTTCACATAGTACATTTCCGTTATCTGTGAGGTGCTGTGTCCGAGAAGGTCACCCACCTGCCTTGGAGTAAGGCTTTTTACTGTACCGTCGGGTTGTTTAACACCGTTTACTAGGTTAGTCGCGAATGTATGTCTTAAGCTATGCAAACCTTTGTGTTCTATACCTGCTCCGTCAAGGATTCGGTAGAATCGCTTTCTGAAGTTGCTTGGTTTTGTAAAATTACCGTGTTCGTCAGGTACTAGCGGTGATTCCTCTCCAAAGTAGAACTCTTCTCGCAGTTCTTTCACCATTTCTATATGCAAATATCACATAGTGATAGTACCTAAGTATAGAAGAAAAATAATATACAATCAGTACAGAAAAGACTTACAGGAAATCATAAGAACTTTGTGTAAGTATAAAGGTGTAGAAATCCTAGAGGGACACATGATGCCCGACCATGTGCATTTGCTCTTAGGTATACCACCAAGAGTTAATGTGTCAAGTTTTATGGGATACCTAAAAGGTAAAAGTGCTCTTATGATGTTTGACAGACACGCCAATCTAAAATACAAGTTTGGAAATCGGCACTTTTGGGCAGAAGGTTACTATGTATCTACAGTTGGATTGAATGAATCAACGATAAGAAAATATATACAAGACCAAGAAAAGGCAGATATAGCTTTAGATAAGTTAAGCGTAAAAGAATACGAAGACCCATTTGCTAAATAAACCTAATAAACCCCTTAAGGGGTAAGCCAAAGAGGCAAATGCAATAAGGTTTGAACAAAGAGAAAACCCGCGCCTTGAGACGCGGGCTAGTAACGGGGCTTATAGCCCCTGTGCAAACCACCGTTTGACGGGTGGTTATGATAAGATATACCTTTTTGTTTTTATAATTCAACTGTTGCGATTCGTGGCTCAAAACAGCAATTCGGACGAACACATACGATTCGTACACCGCTTGCTCTTTGTGGACCGACTTTCATAAACGTCGCAAGTACCGAAGTCTTTCCTCCCAAGCCAAGAGGACCGATGTTGCTTTGGTTTACCCTGCGTGTGATTTCTTCTTCCATTTCGGATTGGATGTTGTAATTTCCATCGACCTGTGCCTGTAACATCATAGCAGTAGCTTCAAAATGGCTTCGTCCTACACCTACTGCTAATGTACAAGGAGTACAACCAAGCTGTGATACTCCCTCTTTTGCCCAGTTTACAATTTCATCAAGCACAACATTTGTATCGTGCTTGTGGAAAACCCTGTAGGTCTTTCCTCTTATTGCAGGACCACCGCCAAACATCAGAATGTGAAGTCTTACTACATCTTCTTCACAACGTCTGATTAAAATCGGTGCATGCTCAACACCAGCACTATCCATGTCAAGACCGCCACTTTGGTCGATACGCTCGCTATCGTTTCCTTTGATGCCCATTGGACGACCTGGAAGTGCACGCAACCCCTCACGTACGCCCTCTTTAATATCATCAAGCATCTTTCCGGTTACTGCCTTATTTTCGCCGACTTCGAGTACCAGGTGTGGAATTCCGCTATCATCACAAAGAGGTGAATGATTACTTTGTGCAGCAGACGCATTTTCAAGTATCGTTTCTAAAACCCACTTTGCTTTCTCATTTGTCTCTTTTTCTATAGCTCTTTTGTAGGCTTGTTTTTTGTCTTCACGAAATGTACTTCCTGCACTAACCAGAGCATCTCTGACTAATGCTACGATATTATTTTTCATAAATACTCCTCCCGTGCACCGCACCAATAATCGCCGGATATTTATCCACTTTTATGAGATGGAGAGCCTCCATACCGAGCTCAGGAAAAGCTAGAACTTTTATTTCGCTTGTTTTTGAGCCGAGCAAAGCGGTTACAGGTGGGATTATTGCATAAACAGAGTTGTGTTCTTCAAGTGCTTTTATAGTCTCGCTGTGAATTTCACCTTTTCCAAGATGAAGTTTCACACCTGCCTTGCTCAACGGCTCGATACTGCTTTCGATTTCCAGCTTATTCGAGCTTGTCGGTCCTACTCCCGCTACGCTTACGGCAGTGTGAAACACAACCTGTCCTTTTAAATCTATTCCCAGTGAACCAACAGTTCCGTTTTCAATCATACTGATCACTTTTGGAAGGACTGCGTCTCTGCCACACAATATGTATCCGCTTATCTCAACAGCGTCTCCAACGTGTAGATTTTTTATTACATCATCTGATATCGGAGTTTTTATTTCAACCATAATTGTTACCTCGTTTTACTCGTTCACAGCGAAAAGCTCAAGATATGAACCCTCGTTTTTGATTACACCAAAAGCTCTTGAACGGTTGTAAATCTTTTTCGCCCAGTTTGTATGTGGCTTGATTTCATTCATTTTGTTGTCACCTGAACCTTTTACTACTCCGCCTGATGTTCCAAGTATCATACAAGCATCATCGTACTCTTCTTTTGTGACAGCCATCAAAGCATTCACAAACTTTATGTGTGTAGGGTGGATTACTGTACGTCCTACAAAGCCGTTGGCTTTATCAAGGATAACTTCTCTTAGCAAGCCGTCAATTTCATTGTTTATAAGTGGCTTTCGGCGAATAAGGTAGTCCTCAAATCCGTGATTTGGAAGCTGTTCGAACATCAGCTCCTTTGGTGCTCGAAAATACTCCCACACCGGTCCGGATATTACGTAATCGTTGTTTCTGCCACAGACGTTCACGATATCCGACAGACATTCTCTTACTGTCATAATATCATACAGACTGTAGTCAACACCTCGTCTCACGCCAAATACCGAGCTGAAGTCTGTGCCACCGACACGCACCTGCAGTACAAGGTCTCTGTATTTATCAAGAATTTTTCTGATACCTAAAAGCTCCGGCATACGGCTTTCTTTATAGGCAACCTCCGGGTCTTCGATAATCGGCATACCATAGAGAATTTCTCCGAATCTATCGTTCAAATCCTGAAGATACGCAAAGTACTCGTAGCCGTTTTCAGCATTGAATTTTGGGAAGTTTATACCACATAGTGATTTTACTTCTTTCTTTGTGAGCTTCTCACCAAAAGCTTTGAACTGTGCAAGATTTCGGATACGCACAAAAATAAGCGGAACATAATCAGGGTTTAGTTCTCCGCTTTCCACCGCATCTGTAACTGTTGAAAGCAGGTAGTGTACATTCTCCATAGCCTGCTCGACTTTTTCTTCAGGACAAGCATCTTCAAAACACAAAACCATAGTAGTAAGCCCCGGCATTGAATGGTTAAGAATCTTTGGTGTAAAGTCCTTGAAGCCCGGCATATACATTGTCGCACCAAGGCAGTACTGTAACATCTCACGGTCTGTGTATTTATTGAATGATTCAGGCTCAACCAAAAAATTGAAGTCCGGATTATACATATGATGTCTCATTTTATTATCTCCGTTTCACAAAATTGATAGCTTTTTTATCTTTAAAGAATACTTCCTTTAGGACTCCATACAGCCTGTGGATAATATTCGTCTATCATTCTCTTGACTAAACTGCACTGTTTTGCACGCTTTCTTGCGTCGTCTTCTGTAGAATCCCAAGAATGTGTTTTTGCGACAGAGCCACCTGTTTTTAGATAAATCGGAGATGCAATTCGAATCATCTCAGGAACCTCATAATGACGGATGAAGCCTCCTGTGGATTTTGGGTTTTCTGTATGAATATCAATCGGACAATCGACTGCCTGACGCATAGATGACAACATCTGAAGTTGGATATCACGCACCGGGTTGATTGAATCAGCACCGACAGATTCCAAAAGTTTTGCAGAACAAGGGTTTCCGTGACCAGCGTGTGCAGATATTTTGAAATGACAGTTTTCAGGGATTTCTCCTGCTTTTCGCATTTCGTTGAGAACCCACAGACAACCCTCGTCATATACAAGAAAACCTCGACAACCAAGACGTGCCGCTCTCTTTACATCTTCGATAGCACGAATAACCTGCTCTTGTCCACGAAGACGATAACCCATACGCACACCTTCGTCAGTATGCACAGATGCTGATGTATCTGTTGTTGCTCTTGGACCTACTGCGAGAATAAGGTCTGTGCCCCAATCGTGAGCAAGCTCGACCATTGATGCAATTTCTTTGTCAGTAAGACGCATAATGCCCTGAGTCTGTGTCACACGATGAAGATAAAGTCCGTAGCCATCCATCGCTTCAAGTAATGCTTTCATAACTTTTGGTCCCTGTATACCAGGCACTTCAAATCGATACTGACCGCCGTCAGCAAAACGTTTTTCTGATGTTGGAAGATTATATAAATCACCGCTTGGCATTCCAATTGATTCTAAAAAACTTCTTGTTTTGTCCATACTGTTCATAGTAGCAATCCTTTCTGTGTTGTCATTTTTTCTATATTTAATCTTCGTTGTTAAGGTCGGCTATCAACTCATCGATAGCTTTTTTGTGGTCAAAAATAATTGGTGGAAGTTTTCGATTCAAGCCTTTATGAATACGACATTCAATAAAAGATGCCTGACCACAATTTTTCAGAGTGTTTATTGCATCCACAAGCTCTTCTTCTGTACTAACAAAATGATTGACGGTTTTGTATCCACACGCTTTGGCAACGGATGTAAAATCAACGTTATAGCCGGCGGATGGCTGACCTCCTACTGATTCGTGTGCACCGTTATTTAAAATTATGTGCATAAAATTAGGTACATCCATTTTGCTCATCATAGTCATCGCACCCATATGCATAATTGCGGCACAGTCACCATCAAGTGCGACTACGTTTCTGTTTTTATTTTCAAGTGCCATTCCAAGTGCTACTGATGAATTATGCCCCATTGAGCCGACATTCAGAAAATCACGAGCTTTTGTTTCGTTACGCTTTTCCCTAAGAAAAAACAGCTCTCTTGTTGCTCTGCCTGTTGTGGCACAGTAAATAGTATCGCTTTTCATATTATCTAGGATAATTTCGATAGCTTCTTCTCGACTTAGCGGATAGGTGTCATCTTTTTCGTTCTTTTTTTCAGCAGATGCCATCACACCTTTTGGTGCGATAAGTGCGTACGGCTGACGTGTTTTTTCACAGTATTCAACTGCTTTTTTAATCACATTTTCAAAGTCCTCATTATCATCCGTCAAAACTGAATAAGGAATATCCATCACATCCAAAAGTGCAGGTGTGATTTCACCCTGAAACTTGTGCTGTGGATGGTTTGGCTCGGTGTTACCCTCTCCTCGCCATCCGATAAGAAGTAACATCGGTACTGCATAGACATCCTTATCTGCTAAGCTTGCGAGTGGGTTTATTGTATTTCCAATTCCGCTGTTTTGCATATATACAAGCGGAATCTCTTTTGATGCAAAATAGTGGCCACACGCTACACCAACAGCGTTGCCTTCGTTTGCAGTAATGATATTTCGTTCGCTATAGTTTTCGAGTGCGTAATTACAAAAGCCGTTCAAGTATGAATCAGGTACACCCGTAAAAAATGTGATGCCGTTTTCTTTTAGTGTTGAGAATACTTTTTTCTGGTCTAACATTATTTTTTCTCGCCTCCAACTGAACCCTTTCCCTGATACAATGTGAAATATTTCGGACTATCGCCTTTTGTAATTTCCCACGCTTTTTCGAATGCTTCGACTATGTCACGTGGTAACGGGCCTGCTTTTGCACAATCGATATTTTGCTTCAGGTGATTGAGTTTACTTGCACCAATAAGCACCGCATCGCCACGCTCTTGTGACAACATAGAATGATTCATAAGCCAGCGATAAGTCGCTTCGATTATTGTTAAGCCGTGCTTATCTGATGCTTCTTTTATCACGTTCACAGCCTCAAAGTAGGATTTTTTCCAGTATCTACCCTGATAATTTGGACGATGAGTAAAACGTCCGTCATCAGGTTCAGAGTCAAATTCTGTATATCTGCCAGTCAGTAACCCTCCAGCCAGCGGATTATATGCGTAAAAACTCATTCCAAAGTAAGTCAGTGCATCGTTTAGCTCTGTTTCTGCTGTTCTTGTGAGAGGGTTATAAATCCCCTCATAAACCGTAGGCTTTACAAAACCATTTTTATCGCAGATATGCCACACATCAGCTACCATCCACGCAGGGAAATTAGAAAGACCCAACTTTTTGAATTTGCCCTGTTCGTACATTTCCTGTAGTGCTGAGAGTACAGAATATACAGGAGTTGCAGGGTCAGGAAAATGCAGAAACACTGTATCTACGCTTTCCATTTTCAAACGCTTTAAGCTCTCGTTCAGTTGCTTATATGCCGCATCGGCATCAAGTTTTCCGCTGATACGAGGATTTATTTTTGTCGCAACTTTGTATGGCTTATTTATATTTTTCAGTGCATCGCCAAGAAGTTTCTCACAATCACCGTTGTTGTAAACATACGCTGTATCAAGCTCGCAATAGCCAGCAAGGAGAAACTCGTTTATAAATTTTTCTACATCAGGGTTGAACACAGATTCGCCGAATGTCATCGTGCCCAGAACAAGTTTTACATCACTCATAATCACAACCTCCTCAAAGATTTTTCATAAGCTCTTTTACTGTTGATGATTTCTCATAAACCTTATCAAAAACACATTCATAGTTTTCACAAGGTACATCAGCATATTCCATCAAATCGTTATATCGCTCTTTGAACTCGATGTCTGTCAAAGGATTTTCAGGCTCGCCTTTTGGGAAATCTACACGGTGAGTATATTCGCCATTCTTTGTTTTTATTGTCACGATTCCAGCCTGAACATCAGGAAATATTGTGCTAAGATTTTCGTCAGCAAAAACGGTAATTTTTCTTGCCAAATTCAAAACTTCTTCGTTTTTCACAGTTTCTTTACTAAACTCCTGCAAGCCTGCTTTTCCGTATATCAGTCCAACAGCGGTAGCATAAGGGATGCTCATTTTTGCACTGTAACTCCCCTTTACTTCAGTGTGCTCGTGACCGGAAACCGCTAAATCATATGTTTTCACAGTTATTTCTTCTACATCTTTGTAGCTCACTTGTGACCTAAGGTGAATAGCCGCTTCAACAGATGGATGTGTATATCTGCACGATGCGTATGGCTTTGTGTATGATTTCATAATTGCGTAAGTGCCATCTAAAAGCATAGGTTTCAGCTCGGCATCCTTTTCTCCAAGCATCATATTAAAATAACCTCGTCCACCTAACGGATCAGACGGAGCGTTGAACCCGCTTTTTGCAAGCTGTAGAGCTGTCAATGAAAGCAACGCTGATTTTGCAACATTGTATGGTTTTAATTCACTGCCCTCATCAAGTGCTTTTAGCATCCCGCTTGCGGACAAGCATGCGGTTGAGAAAGCGTTGAATCTCTCTTCTTCTGTAAAACCGAGCATATAACTCGCAGCCAGAGTCGCACCGATTACACCACAGGTTCCTGTTGCATGATAACCACGTGCTTTGTGACGAGGCTGGATAGAAACCGCCATAGTGTACGATGCTTCATATCCTACAACTGCGGCTTTTAACATATCGTCAACGCTTATTTCATATTTCTGAGCAAGTGGAATAAGAAGCGAGAAAATCGGACTGCCCAGATGGATAATTCCCGAGTTTGTGCCGTCATCAAAATCAAGTGCGTGTCCATTCAGACCATTCAAGAAAACCGCATCTTTCAGTGCTAAATCCTTATTTGTTCCGATTGCCTTGAAGTCTCCTTTTTCAGGGGATGCAAACTCAAAATATTTTTCGAGCTTTTCTTCCTGAAATTTCGCACCTGCACAAGTCACTGCGATATAATCGAGCAGACTTCTTTTTGCTCTTCTTATTACTTTTTCAGGAATTTTTGTGTTCCATATACTATCTACAGCATCAAAGAATTCAATAGATTTGTTCATAAAATTCACCTTGATAATTATTTCTTTCTATGTTTATAGAATTCATTTTCGCGAACTCGCTATTCTTATTTAGCTATAATACCTATAGCCAATTTGGAATTATACACCTATAAAACAAATAATGCAAGCGTAAAATTTAAATTTAATAATTTTGTAATAATATCTCAGTTTTCAGACTACTAAAAAATCACATAAAAAACGGCAGGAAAAATTCCCTGCCGTATCAAATATTTACTGTGTTGATTTTAATTCATTATTCGGGTTGTTTTCTTTAGTTTTAGATTATCTTTTCATACACTCCAATTTTCGCTCTCTCAGTCAAAAAAGAGTATAAATGCCAAGTACATCTATATTTTAGTCTTTGGTTTGGAACATAATAATAAGAATAAAAAAAGATACTAACTCAAAATAAGGTTTACTATATAATCGACATCTAAGTCGATTCTTTCATTCTCTTTATAATAAAAAACATACATTCTTATTATATTATGCATCAAAAAAGCATCAAAGCAGTAAAACTGCAATTTACAAAATTATAGAAACGGCTCAACGGTGCGGTTTAAGGCACGCGGTTTCCTAGACCTCGGATTAACTCCAAAACCACGTGCCGAGGGTTCGAGTCCTTCTGCCCCTGCCATCGTCGTCGCGGACTACACAGGTCTGCAACGATTTTTTATTTTAAAAATGTCGCCTGACCTGACCGTCGCTCCTCCTCTCCCCAAAAAGCCTTGCTTTTCGGGGTCTCCGTATAAAAACTCACCCGCTTAAACACTAGGTTTAAGCGGGTTTTTGCTTTTATTTCAGCTTCGGCGTGTGGTCAGTTTATTGTGCATTTACAGCACCAAACGGGCATCATTTTGTTATCTGTTTCGTTCTGCTTGCAACGTTTCCGTCTGCTACAGCATCAAAATAGCATCAATAACTCACAACACATTTACCAATTATTCTGTTCTGCGACCTGAATAGTCCCATATTATCTCATTTCCATTTTCATCGTACTCGTAAACTTTTTTATACCAGTTTTCATAATCGTTGAGCTTACCATCATTGTATTTTGTTCCGTCTTCAGTTTCTACAACCAAATAACCATAATCGTTGTAATATAGTTTCAGTTTGCGAGTTACAACGCTCATATCGGAAAATGTAACTGTTATAGAAATCTCATCTTTTGGTGCAGTAGAGAAATCTACTGGTCCGTTATGAGCGTTTTGCTCTTCAACCCACGCGAGAAATTCTTCTGAAGCCCTCCACAACACTACTCTTTCCGAACTATATACTTCCTCATTATTCAACACGATACGTTTACTTTTAATTGAGTCTGTCCATTTAAATAAGCTGCCTTTTTGGGCTTCGTACTCAACTTTAGTAATGTCTTCACCCTCAACCCACATCGATTCATCACCCATAACGCTAAAAACCTTGTTGATGGTTAAATCTTCCTGAGCAAAAATCTCTTCAAGTCTTTCATCATCAGGGTCATATCCACCATTATACTTTTCGTTGCCACTAACATAATATGTATATGACAGACATGATTGCATCATAATCATATCTTTATCAAGCACATTTGCATTATCAGCAGTTGCATCTACAGGCTCTCCTGTTTCACCGTCCAAAGCAGATGCTACAATAAAAAAAGAGTGCTTGTTCGAAGTATCATTAACTGTCGGAGTGGTTGTATTAATATCTACATATGAACTCGATGAAAGTATAACAGTCAAAGCTACTGAAAAAGCTATAACCAAAGAAGATAAAACTACAGCTATATTTCTGTACTTCCTTTTGCGATTGTTTTCTTTTATCTTGATATTTTCTATATTGGTTTGAAACTCATACCTATTAAGTTCAAGCTCAAGTTTATCTTTCATTTTACTCACAAAAATCATCTCCTAACTTTTCTTTCAATAATGTTTTTGCTCTGCGTAGTCGATACTCAACATTGGTAAGTTTTGTATGGGTAATCTGTGCAACTTCTTTCATAGTGAATTCTCTGTAATAATAAAGGATTACCACTTCCCTAATCTGCAAAGGGAGTGACATTACTGCTTCTGCAATACTGATTTGTGAAACAAAATCAGTACCTATATCGGATATTGTTTCATCAACACTTTCCATATACTTTTTCTTCTTAAGTATGTCCTTACATGCATTAACACATATTCCTGTTATCCATGTTTTTAGTGAAGATTTTCCCTTGAATGTATGTATCTTTCTGTATATTTTAATCAGCACATTCTGTGTACAATCCTCAGCTAAATGATAATCTTTCAAATATAATATGCAGGTACGAAAAATATAATCTTTGTATTCAGAATATATTGTGTCAAAATCAAGTGATGTATTTTTGCTCATACTCATCCCCCTTTCACTATATTAGACGACTGAAAACTGAAGTTTTTATAAATCTATTATATATATTTTTTGTAGAATCACAAAATAGCACTACATCTCAAATCCATCTGTTATGCCGTTTAATCTTGAGTTATCTCTTTTCACATAGTACATCTCAGTAATCTGCGAGGTGCTGTGTCCTAACAGAGCAAAATCAACTAAAAAGGGCACCCCTAATCCAAAAAGGGCAGGGTTTAGAGGGGGTGCCCTTTTGTATCAAAACCATACACCTTTGCCATCGTCGTCGCGGACTACACAGGTCTGCGACGATTTTTTATTTTAAAAATGTCGCCTGACCTGACCGTCGCTCCTCCTCTCCCCAAAATCACAGATTTCGGGGACCCCTAAAAAAGTATCGACACAATGCTTTACTCCTTAATTTTTCGCATAGCAAAGCTGTTTTGGAGCATTTTTGCAAAATAATAATCCCTGTAAAAAGAGTGTTTTAAGCTCTGATTACATGGATTTTTTCATTTTTACCCAAAACCTATCATTGTGGTTTTAACCTCACCCCATTATAAATTAGGAATTAACTGTGCAAGAGACTTTTTAACCGCGTTTTACATCTCTGTCGCACGGACAGACATTGCTGTAGTACAAATCTTCAAGTATGTTGATAGTACCTCACATAACAAGAGAGCGACCCTTTCGATTTACTCGATAAAGAATCGCTCTCGTTTTTATTATCTTATTCTTTTTCAATTTAGAAGTCATTTCTTTTCACTATAACTTCATCACAATACACAACAAAGCGAGTTTTTCCGCCGTAGGTACAGGTTACCAGAGCAAGGTCAAAATCACCTGAAACAACCTCTTCTGCAGAAGATGGTGGTACCACATCAACACAAGCAACCTGATAGGTGGTAACAACACCTTTGGTGTCTGTAAACAGCACCTCATCTTCCAACTCAAGTTGGTCGAGGTTGCCAAAATGGCTACTGTAGTTGTGGGCAATCAGAACCATATTTTTCTCAGTTATGTTGCCACTGTAGCGACAAGGTGCAACCTTAAGTCTTTGATAATCCCAGCTAGACATCACGGGAAGTTCCAGTCCTTGTGATGGGATAGTCAGATAACCGATGTAGTCATAGCCATCTATCTCAACCTCATGCATCTGACTTGTTTTTGTCGTTGTACTTGGCTCACTGGGAGAGGTCTCTGGCTGATTCTCGCTATCGGCGATAGAGTCTTTGAGCTGAGAAACCACTTTAGTGCTTGATTGCTTTGCCCGATTCGATTCTGCGTTGTTGAATATGAGCAGAGCCAAAGCACCGATAAGCAAAAAAGCACCGACTATCATACAAATTGCACCAAGTTTTTTTCTCATATACCCCTCCGCTTTGATCCGAAAAACAAACCCCAGCCTATAGAGAATATAGCCAGACCCAGAACAGCCATCAACGGAACGGGCCAATTCAACTGACCTGTCTGTGGCAGATCCTGCGTATCGTCAGGCTGTGTGGGTTTTGTTGATTCAGTCGGTTCTGTACTTGAGGGTACCAGAGGAACCTTAGGAGCCGCAGTTATATCATAGACATAAGTATCATTTTGCCATTGGGGCAGTGATATGAGAAAAGGATTGATAGCGGCATACCCCTTAGTTTCTTCACCGAGGCGCTGACACACCACATAAATACCTGTTTCCAGATTTGAGAAAATCGCTTTTCCGTTACTGATAGAAGCTGTGAATGGTTTTAGCCCGTGTGTAACAGCAAGTTCGTTCAGAGTTTTTGCAAGTGAAGGATCCTCGAGATCATTGAAGTTTTCACAATCGCTTTGCAAAGAGTCTAACGGCACAAATGTATCACCATCAATACTGATTTGTCCTACCCTATACAAAGTGAGTTTACCACCATCAAGAGGCATATTGTCAAACTCTAACAAAAAGGTAATGGAACACTGTTTGTCAGGGTCCGCACCTTGTACAGCACACACCTGAGTGCACAGTCCAAATATAAGCAACGGCAGGAGTAGTAAAACTATTAACTTTTTTTGCATGAATCAACCCTCCTGTTTTTACGAGGTTTCGGAAGCATAAGTAGTATGAACAGTACAAGCAAAATTGGAGCAGCCACAAACGGAGCCACCACTATCGGATCAATGATAGACGCATCTGCGGTAACACGGATATCTAAGAGCTGTTTTTCGTTTTCGATTCGGGTACCGCGAATAAGCATACGGTGAGAATTAACTCCGTAAGGAGTGCAGGTTACAAGGGTGCAGTAGTCCTCACCCTCTTTAACATAAAGCGGCTCTATATTTTCAGGCTCAACGACTAAAATCTGGTCCACCTGATAAGTCAGAACCCTATCAACAACAGTTAGTGTGAATACATCACCTATCTCCAGTTTATCAAGGTCTGTAAACAAACGGGCACTTGGAAGTCCTCTGTGTGCTGAGAGTGCACAGTGAGTACTTTCTCCGCCTGTGGGCAGGCTGGAACCCTCAATATGACCTACAGCAACCTGTAGAACTGTCTCGTCTATGCCGTGATAAATAGGTAGTTCGACACCTATCTTTTCTATTTGTATATAGCCCATTATGCCGTTCCCATCAATATTGAGCAAGTTATCATAGCCTGGAACCTCATCGTAATACATCAGTGGAAATCTTATATTACGCAGAGCCTCGTTATACCGAGTAGCATCTTCAAACAGATGACTGCAATCTTCATCTGACATATCCGCTACAACACGGTCATAATTAGCGATAGCTTTTGTCTGGCGTAAATCATTCCAGTAATTACTGAACGAGGGATACAGCATCAAGGACAATCCCACAACCAGAACCAATATTAAAATTATGGTTGAAAAAGACCCTTTTTTCATATTGGGACTCTCCTTAATGTTGTACTCGGGGGAAGGCTAAGCCTTCCCCTGCATCGGTAAATGAAAACTAAAAAATTTAGTTCATACGTTTCTTAACTATAAGCAGTACTACTGCACCTGCAACTAAAATAGAACCCAGTACGTAGAACAGGATTGTACCTATACCACCTGTTACAGGTAAAGTAGAACCTGATGAGTTACGTACGCCAACAGTGTTGCTGTCCTGCTCTTTATCGTCAACCTTGTAGTTAACAGTTACGCTAACTTCGTCGCCTGATTCTGTATAAACAGGAATAATCTCAATCTTAACAGGAGTCTCCATCAGGTTGTAGCCTGCAGGAGCTTTTGTCTCCTTGAGGTAGTAGATACCTTCGTCAAGACCACGAAGGGAGATAGCACCCTTTTCATCAGTATCAAGCACACTTGCTGCGTCTTCATCTGTTGTCCAGCCATATACAACACCCAGGTCGTCTGCGTCAACAGCAGTGCCGTTGATAACAGTGCCTGCGGAAATCATCTCTTCGGTAATAACCTGTGCATAGTACTTAACGATAACATCGTTCTCGGTGCGCTCGTAGTACAGCACGAATTCTGCACCTTCAAGTTTCTTGTCCTTATTGTCAGCATCGTACTTATCTACGTTAATCTGGAATGTAAATGCGTGTGCTACGTCCTCAGGAGTTGTACCCTTTGAGCCATCGCCCTCAGCGTTAGGATCGTTGCTGAACTCAACATATACGCTGTTGGTCATAGGCTCAGCAATTAAAGCGTCTCTTGTAACACGTGCAGAATACTTAACGATGATCTTATGAGTAGGTAAGATGCTAGGATAAAGTGTCCATAAATCTTCAAACTCAAGTTCTACATTTTTGCCGTTAATTGTAGCATTGATACCAGCAGGCATCTGGGTGCTTGTCTTAGCATCATAGAAAGAATGAACAACGTTGCCGTCGTGACCTTCAAGGTAGATCTGCTCGAACTGCACATACTCAACACCTGTTGGAAGAGTATCGTAGAACTTGTAGTAGTATGTTTCATAGTCTTTCAGGTTAGATGGAAGTTTACCTGTCCACTTGTAGTAAGCTGTGTCGTTGATATCGAAGTCCTCATGCTCAGAATATGTACCGTCGATGGTATCGTTGATAGTTTTATCAACTGATGGAATGCTGCTCTTAGGAGAAACAGTCTCGTCCTTGATAACACGGAGGATGAATTTTGTGTAAGAATCATACTCGCCTGCGAGTGAGTTGTCCTGATCTTTTACTAAATAATAACCAGGTGTTAAGCCTGAAATTGTGTAGTAGTTCTTTTCAGCCTCGATATATTCCTGTGTGCCGGTATTTTTGCCTGTTTCAATGTGCTTAGCAAAAATAGCAGCAAGAGCATCTAAAGTTTCAGAGTCTGTTGTGATGTTATCAGCCATAGCTTCTGCAAGAGTAGCTGCATCTTTAACACCGAGAAGCTTCTTCATTGGTGAGCTTTCATCAGCAGCAGTAGCAGCATCATAGATGTCACTAAGCAGGGCAGTTGAATTGTCATAGCCTTCGCCAACAATAGCGCAACCCCATACGATATTGGTCAGAACCTGAGTGTCAGTTCCGCTGATATTCTCCAGAGTACCGCTAAAGATCTGGTAAGCCTCATATGAGTGGCCTTCGGTTGGATTGTTAATTGTCAGAGTGTAGGTTTCAGCAGCAGCAAATACAGTTGTGCTCATACCCAACATCATCACAAGACATAAAATAATAGCAATCGCTTTTTTCATAGTTTTTTCTTCCTTTCGTTTTTAAATATATTGTGTGGATACAACCTCGACGTAAGATGATATTTGCCGAGGCAGGTGACGTTTATGACCTGCCCCCCTTTTTACGTCTATAAAAATGGATGTATCCGTAAATCAGCGTAACTATGGCGATAACGCCCAAGCCGCCGAATGTGTACATATATGTGCCTGCCCCACCGGTAGCCGGCAGAGTCACGGCTGCGTGGTTTGTCACCGTGCATGTGCCGGTGTCTTCATCTATATCATAAGTAACAAAAAATTGTCTGTTCGAAAGAGTGATAAGTTCTTCCTCTCCAATGACCGACTGATAGTACAGTATTGTAGTGCCGTCGTTTTCTAAGATGGCAGACTGTCTGTCGTCGGCGATAGAGCCGATACCGCTTACCTCTTTTACAAAGTAGCCGAGGTCTTTTGCCAAAGCGTCCTTTTCAGGCAACGGTACTTTAAAAGCTCCCTTGAATCCGTTATTTACATCAAGCCTGAGTAGTCGGGCATTTCCATCAGTATCAAGCACCAACTGTTCACCGACTTGAGTGTTTTGGTAAAGAACAACGAATACTGTTTTATCATCACCTTCGGTTTCAGCACCGCTCCATTGTTTAATTACAGGGATTTCACCGTAGTAGACGATCTTTTCGTTGGTAACCTTTGCGGCACCAAAAACACCGTTAGGAGCACCTGTGTAATCAGTATATCGGGCAGACCCCGTTTTTCCTATAACGTTAAGATTAAAAGGATCATAGCCCATATGGAATGTTGCAGTAGGAACCTGTTTAGTAGCGTAGCAGTTTGTGTCACTCTCAATGGTGATGTCACGAACAGAGTAGATTTCGCTTGGTTGTTCTAAAAGCGTATATGTGCCGCGCTTGAGGTTGTCTACCTGTGCTGTGCCTGTGGTTTGATTAGCCTTTACCGTAACTTCTAAAGTAATGTCTGATGAATGGTCGTTTCCGTCCTCGCTACGGTGGAGGGTAAATTGGAAAACTTGGTCTTCATTCAAGACCAGGTCTTTTGTTATTTCCTTAGTAACACGGATGCTGCCACTTATGACGTTGACGATGTGGATATTGTCCTTGTCTACGATGCCATAGCCGTCTTCCAGACGCTTACTGTTAATCTGGTCGCTGACCTCAGTACCCGCACCATTTGGTCCGTTGTGTACATTGGTATCAGGTCGTTTGACACCACTTCCAAGTACGGAAGTTTCACCTAACTCGTAAGCTGTATAGGTTACGTGAAGTGTATAGTCTTCCACATGCTGACCTGTTGCGGTAGCCTTGTGAGAATCAAAGTCAGCAGTTTCGCCGTTTTTAGTAAGGCGGAATGTGAAATATCCAACAGGACCGTGGCTACTGTTATCGTCATAGGTGTAGTCAACAACAACGGTGTTATCCTGCGACTCCATCAAATGTTTCCACTGTTCGTCAGTCAGGTCCTCGCCCATTGCGTATTTCAGCAGGAAGGTATCGTTTTGAAGACCGTCATCGACGTAGGCGTCAGGATCTAAAGCATTTTGTATAGGTCCGAAATCAACGCCGTTTCGGTTTTCGATATCTGAATGTATTTTGGTAAATTTAGTGTTATTGTAAAAATATTTAAGGCTGTCTAGTGGGCTGTTACCAGTCTCGTTTATTGTATCTCCCAGGTAAACTGTTACCTCACTGTTATTCTGATTAAGATTCAGCAGACGGACGTTAACGGTAGGTACAGGTAACTCAAAAGCTGTGCCACCCACATCAATCGCGGCGTACTTGTTGGTATCAATAGCGTTGCCTCCGATGAAATCCTCCTTAGCCTTTACATAAAAGCGTGTGGTCCATCTGACATTATCAGAAATCGTTCGGTCTTTCCAGCTGATACGCATATCGCCATTTGGGTCTTTTGTGAGCTGACCGTGACCTCTTGTTCCTTGTCGCGCGCCTACAAACTCACCATTTAAGGTAATCCAGTCACCGGGCTCTAAAATAACCCAATCACGGGTATCGTCACTATACAGAACACTTCGACCTGTGTAAGCTCCTTTATTAACCCAAGCGATAGGATAGAACGAATCGCTGATTACGTCCTCCACATCGCCACTGATATCCTGAGTCTCTTTTGGCGTCAGACTAGAGAACAGCAAATCGTGAAGAACCTCGGTCAAATCTGATGCATCTTCCAGCATATTTGCATACTGAGGAAGGGATGCGATATCTTGAAGCACCTGTTTACCACCTTCAACGTTATTCATACCAAGTCCGATGGTAACAAGAGTAGATTCCCGTCTGACCTGAGCACCGAAACTTCTTATCTGGGAATATATGGTATCCAGAGGCGGTGCGGTATTATCACTACGTACCGGCGCACCGTCAGTGATGAGGATAGTAAAGGTGTATCTAGGGTCTTTAGTAAATTTATCGTTTGATGAACCGTCTTTGTAGGTTATGTTACCTCTCAGATGATTATAAGCGTGCTCTAAGGCCAGGTCCTGACGTGTACCACCGCTTGTATTGATGGAATTCACCGCATCTACGAGAATATCTGCGTTGTCAGGTGTAAGCTCCATAGGTCCCATACAGTGGGTCTCATCCACGGTCTTGGTAAATCTAATCAGGGTTGCTGTGTTTTCTACGTTAGCATCGGAGAGCTGATAGATTGCTCTTGAAATAGATTCCTCCAGATAATGCAGACGGTTGTACTGGTCGATAGCGGTATACACCTGATATGTTTTGTTACCGCCTGAGCCGATATCGTTACCAAGCGTACCCGCAATAGTCATACCGAGATCGCCACCGTTGGCACGAACCTTCTGACCCTGATTGTTTGTTGTAGGTTGGTCGCTGAAGCTAACATTAGAACGAGGGAAAATCGCAATCTCACCTTCCTGACGATAGCCGTCAGCGTTGTCGTGCCAAGCTTTAGCATAATATGAAGCGTCCTGATACATCCAACGTTCTCCGTTATGCCATACAGCAAATACTGTAGATGTACCGCTAGGGTCAGCAATAATATAGTAAAGCTTGCTTTTATCCAGCTTATCCATCTGGCTTAGGTTCTGATTTCCCGACCACCAACTCTCAGTTGGATCCTGATATAGGGTTATGGTGGTTCCGGTTTCTCGAAGTCCCGATGGGAACAACATGGAGTTTGATTGGTCAACCACGAACAACACATCGATAGGGTTCATTTCGTATAGACGGATACTCGCTTCAGCCTGAAGTACAATTTCATATGTACGGTTGTTGTAATCCTCAACCTCGGCATACTTGCCTGCATCAAGGTCTTCTAATGTATGATTTAAAAAACTGCCAATAGTTTTTGCATCACTAAAGGTCTTCTCACCTACTGTATGGTTATATGTAACACCAAATTCTCGGGTATGATTGCTGTCACGCATATAGCCGTCCGGTGTAGATACTTCCGTAATGGTATAGTTACCTGTCGGTATGTCATCAGGCAACTGAATCTCCAGAGTATCATCGCTGTAGATAGTTGCTGAGTACGGCATATTGTCGTCTGTGGTGCCTGTAATCAGAAATTCGCAACCAGCCAGAGGTAAGATGCCACTGTCGCTGGCAGAAAAGTTGTAGAAGTACAGGGTATCAACCGTCGACTTGCCTGTCTTAACAGCAGTTGGATAACCTGGACGCACCACCTCTGGTTGTGTTGGTGGCTGAGTTTCGGGCGGATTAGTCGGTTTAGTAGTAGGAGTAACAGTTTCAGAAGGGGCAGTAGGTTCAGGAGTATCAGAACCTGAGATAACTACGCTGTTGCCTTCCTTTGGCCAGTCGTAACCACCTACGCGACACTCAATGCGTGCGTTAGTCTGTGTGATGCGTAGCACAATTTCGTGTCGCATACCGCAGTTGCCCCAACCATTGTGAGAAGTATGTCCCTGGTCACAGGTACAGCTAACAGAAACTACTGTGCATCCCGACACAGTAATATCGGGCTCGTTGTAAGTAACACCACGATTTTGGTAGTCGTCCAAAGTGATGGTGACCTCTGAGCCAACTTCACAGGTATAGGTGTTACCTTGTGGAAATTCAATTGGATTCCAAGGACCCCAGCTGGTAAAATCCAGAGTCAAAGTTGCCGTACTGCCTGCTCCCACAGATGCCAAAGATGGTTTTTTAGTGTTTTTCTTATATGGATAACACTCTTCATTGTGCTGATGTTCTATCTGTCCGCAAATGAGCTTAGGGGAGTTTTCCTGAAGCATACCATCCTCTGCATAGCAACTTTCAGTATGGATATGCTCTTGTAGATTACAGGTGTATTCCTGTTCCAACGTAATAACAGGGAGGATAAGTGCGTAGGTTGTGCAGAATACAACCAAGCACGCCATAACCCGAATGAACATATTCAGGATGCTTCGATTTTTATTCGCTTTTAAATACTTTCGGATCATACTGGTTGCTTTGATCCGCATCCGGGTTACCTCCTTCCCGTAAAAAATTATGTAATGTTAAGGTTAGTTGATAGGTCCGATTCGTTTTAACGGCCAGACACGGAATATAATCTTTCCAATGACCTGTTCATCAGACACACATCCCACCGACGTATGTCTGGAGTCAGCCGAAGTGACTCGGTTGTCGCCCATAACGAAGTACCTGCCGTCAGGTACCTGATATGGCAGTTCGATATCCACCTCTCCCAGAGATTTTTCTGACAGATAAGGCTCATTTAGTAATTGCTCATTGACATAGACCGTTCCGTCTGAGTCAATATCCACAAGGTCTCCTGGACCCGCAATGACTCGTTTGACCAATACCTTATTATTATAGTAAAAGGCGATAATGTCACCTTGTTCCAATCTCTTTGTTTTTACGGAGAAAATGATTTCTCCATCGCTGAGTGTCGGTGCCATAGAATTTCCGTAGGTCTGCATAACAGGCAACCATAAAGTTGCCACCAGAACAGCCACCGCCGCAACGGTAATCAGTACATATATAGTACTCTTAAGCACCGTTTTGAAACGCCTCTTATAATTGATGCGGAGGACTTCTGCTTCCAAAAGCTCAATGGAGGGCCGTTCAACTGTTTTCTTTTGTTCCTTCAAATATATACCCCTTCCGTTTGCTTTTGTTACTTGATGATTTTTAATCGATGCTCTTCTAATTACTTTGATGCATCATATCTTCGCATTTGCGTTTTGTATCCTTCTCAAGCTGTTCACAGCGCAAACGGACATTCTGCTCATACTGTTCACAAGCCGCCTGAGCGTCCTCGAAAATTCGGTTAAGTTTTAGTGCCGCCTCAGCTAAAGACCCGGACTCCTCGATCAATATCTGACGGTCCTGTAGTTTTTTCTGGGACTCTTTAAGTTGCTCTCGCAGTTCCTGATTTTCTTTACTTAATTCTAATAATATTTCCAAAAGGTCACTGCGACGCAGTCGTCTAAGCTCTTTTTCAGTCATATATTCGTGCTCCTTGTAAAAGAGTGACAATATATCTCACTTTTTATAAACAATATATATAAAATTTTACCAATATGCATCTTTTTTGTCAATATAATATTCTAAAATCGAGTCATATCAGTCGGCAAAATATACACCAGATAGAAATTCAACAAAATATTGGGTGTTGTCACATTTTATCTACCAGAATTTTGCCGATTGTTCTAAGCTTTTATATATTGCTCTGACTGTATAAGGTGATTTGTTAACTCTTTGTAAAAACTTTCCTAAAGGGTTGCTTTTTCATATATGCTGTGCTAAAATGCCTGAAGATTAATTTGAAACGAGGTGAAACCATGGACGGCAGTAGTAGTCGAAGTATGACAAAGGCGTTCTTATATTGCGATTTTGCAGACGGCTACAAGCTGTCTGTGGCTTGATTCTGCGTTTTTTAGATAAATTTGCGATATATAGAACCATTGTCGATGCACTTGATAGACTACACAGCTTTTGGGGCGGTGTGAGTTTTTGCTACAGGCAGTGGTATTTTTATGCCCTTTTTAGGTATCATATAATCTTGTACCGCCTTTACAAAATTGTGTAAAGGAGATGTTTACAATGAACAAAGTATTAAAAAAGAGTGGTTTATTCGCCACAGCATCAACAGAGAATCTTATAAAATCATCAACACAACAACCTGATATAAGAAATGTAAATCATCAGGACCTATGTGAGCCACTGAAAAAAAGTGTAATGAAAAGACTTCCGTGGCTGGCTATTTTACTGTTTTTAGGAACCGGAGTTTCCGCAATCGTGGGACTTTTTGAATCAATAGTGGCACAGTTGCCTGTTATAATGTGCTTCCAATCGCTCATACTTGATATGGCAGGAAATGTTGGCACACAGTCGCTTGCGGTTGCAATCAGAGCCTTGATGGACAGGAAAATCTCCTCAAAGCAAAAAATTATGCTTATTCTCAAGGAGTGCAACATAGGACTAATCAATGGTGTGGTTCTTGGCATATTATCCTTTTTTGCAATCGGAGGTTACCTCTATATTTGCAAAAATAGTGTATTCTTTGCTTTTTCAGTTTCGGGCTGTTTAGGGGTTGCGATGGTTATTGCTATGGTGATTTCTTCTTTTGCGGGGACTATTATTCCACTGCTTTTTCAGAAAATCGGTATTGACCCTGCTGTTGCATCAGGTCCGCTTATCACTACAGTTAACGATATGGTAGCCGTAGTCACCTATTATGGTATTTCATGGATTATACTCATACATATTATGAATTTGTAACGATAAGCAATTCATTATCAGGCATTCTCACAAAATAATAATCCCTGTAAAAAGAGTGTTTTAAGCTCTTTCTACAGGGATTTTTTCATTTCTACTGTAAAGGTTATCGTTTCTCGTGGGTAAACGTTTTTGCTATTAAGAACAAGCCTTACTGCAGTGCTTAATATATTTATTCTTTTGTAGCTTTTAGTTTGAAAGTCAATGCTGATACACAGGCGCTTATTAGAGCCATCATAATACATAAGTAAATTACACTTGCATCTCCTGTTTGAGGGGATGTAGTGCTGGTATTTGAACCTGCAATTATCTGATCAGGTTTTGGTTGCGGCTTTGAATCTACGGTGGTATCAGATTCTGTTTTGTCGTTTGTTTCAGGCTTGCCACTTCCGACTAAATCTAAAGCAACAAATTTTCTGTTGTTATCTTTTGCAAAAAGCTCAGCGGTAGAGCCGGTGTAACCGTAAATAGTTGTATGCTCCGGAATGCTGAGATGTGTGTCTATGTAACATTTAGGGCTGTATATATAAATTGAATCTAAAGAAGTGCAATCTTCAAAAGCTAAATTCAGTATAAATAAAGTTGATGAAGGTATATCGATGCTCTTGAGACCGGTACAACCCTTAAAAGCGCAATCTTGTATAGTTCTAAACGAGTCCGGCAGTGTAATATCCGTCAGACTTGTGCAATTTTCGAATGCGTTCTCCCCAATAGTTGTAAATGAATCATGAAAAGTGATTGATTTTAAGTTAGTGCAGTTAAGGAAAACACGCTCGTCAATATTCTGTATATTTGGTGGAACAGTAAAGCTTGTTAAACCTGTGCAACCTTCGAATGCGTTGTATGAAATGGTTGTAACATATTCGGGCAGATTCGGATTTTTTAAAGCAGTACAGTTTTTAAACGCGTAGGGTCCGATAGTTCTCATAGAGTCCGGCATATTTACGGTAGTCAGGCTTGTGCAGTTTTCAAAAAGCTCCTGAGTAATAGTAGATACACCTCTTGGAATAGTAACGCTTGTTAGATTTGTGCAATCACCGAATGCACGGTGCTGGATGTCTGTAACACCTTCAGGAATGGTAATACTTTCCAAAGCTGTGCAATACTCAAAAGTGCGAGGACCAATTATTGTAAACTTGCCTTCAAAAACAACTGATTTAATCTGTGACTCGTAACCGCTCCAACCTTTTTCAATGTCACCGACACCCAAAATAGTCAGTTTGCCTGTTGTATCCAGAATCCAGTAAGCTTTGTCTGTACCTGCAAATCCGCACTTACCTTCTGCGACAATTATTCCCATGCCGGCACCGCCAATATTCTCTTGAGCGTTGGCGGAAATAATATTTATTGAAAATAGGGAAATAACCATCATCAATACAAGTGCTAAAGATAAGAAGGGTTTGAATTTTAACTTTGAATACATAGGGATTCCTCCTTTGCTAAGTTAATGATATTGTACTATTATTAAGTAGTAAAATCAACAGGTTTTGCCAGTTTAACAACAAACGATTTTCTGTCAGCAAATAAGTTCTCAGGAGAGCTTACAGCACTTAATATTTCTCCTACTTTTTATGTTTCATTTAATAAAATTACAAAAAGGGCAGGATTTAGAGGGGACCTCTTTTGTATCAAAAGCCTACCACTTTGCGATCGTCGTCGCGAACTATAGCAGTATGCGACGATTTTTTAATTAAAACAGTTGTTTTATGCAAAAGAGTTTTCAAATATGAGTATAATACAAAAGCCTATTAACAAAGCGTAAGTTATTCCTCTCTGGTTATTGCGTGTATGGATTTCAGGTATCATCTCATCGCTTACGATATACAACATTGTGCCCCCTGCAAAGGCCAAAGCAAATGGCAATATAGCGTTTGATATACTTACGG
Organism: Ruminococcus sp.; assembly: GCA_017411835.1. Lineage (GTDB taxonomy): Bacteria > Bacillota > Clostridia > Oscillospirales > Acutalibacteraceae > Ruminococcoides. Next base: position 26,108 of record JAFQPG010000010.1, read on the forward strand.
CAAAGTAGCCGATAACCGTACCTACAACTTCAATAAAACCGGTAAACAGTGCACATAAAAATGTTTTTCTCGGTGAAACTCCTGCGGATAACATTGGCGAGATTATAATCATTCCTTCTGGTATGTTTTGTAACGCAATTCCAAATGAGATAAGTAGCCCACGAGAAATATCTCCACCACCAAAACCAACACCTGCAGCTATTCCTTCAGGTAGATTATGGATTGCTATAGCACTAACAAACAACAGCACACGACTTAGTCCTCTGTTATTATGCGGTTCAATTTCAGACCCAACAAACTTGTGAAGATGAGGTACTATTCTGTCGAGTACATTCAGGAATAATGCTCCAGCAAAGACACCACTGATAGTTATCAAAAGTGAGAATTTTCTGCCATATTCCAGAGACGGAAGTATCAGCCCAATAACAGCAGCCGCCAGCATAATTCCCGCTGCAAAAGATACCACTAATTCAGAAAATTTGTGTGTTATCCTTTTAAAAATAAATCCCAAAACAGACCCTACAACTGTAGCGCCACCAACGCCCAACGCTGTTAGTAAAACCAGTTTCATATTACCAACCCTACTTTTTTACTTTTTATATCTATTATGCATAGAAGATTTAAATATATCAACTAAAACTTAATAATATAAATAAGATCCTATCGAAAGTCTGAAGTTCTATCGAAATATATAATCTAAAACTATCTACTCAGATGTGATTAAAAAAATCTAATAATTCAGCAATATATAAAACTTCCTCTTAAGCTATCAACATAAATCGTTACGCAATATTTTTTCATATCTCACACTAGCAGATTATTATATTACTTTAAATAGCAAAACACCGATGTATCAAACATCGGTGTTTTGCTGTGAATATCTCGAAAATTTATAAAAAATTTCCTGCCTGTGTTGATAGATTATTTATCCGTTGTTAGCTAAATAAATCTGTATTGCTGTTGCATCCAGTACTGTAACCAAACCGTCAACATCATAATCAGCTAAGTCAGTTGATATCTCATTCAATTCTGTTAGATCAGCAAGTTTTTTCTGAATGATTGTAGCATCTAAGATTGTAAGGCTGTCATCGCCGTCTACATCGCCCATCTTGTAGATAGTGCCGTCGAGTGATGTTGTAGCAACACCGGCAGCCTTAGGGTCGTTAACAAGCATGTTTGTAGCAGACTTAACGAAGTTACGGATGTTTTCATCCAAGCTTGTAATATCAACAGCAGTTGTGCCGTTGTTTAAGTTGTTACAACCGAAGTAGTATGCTTTGCCTTCTTCTACGGTTACTGTAGTGCTTGCACGCATATTGTACTTGTTAGTAAACATAAGACTTAACTCTGAACCTTCTGTTGCTGAAACTTCAGCCTTGTACCAGTAGTACTTCTGTGTCTGAGTTGCATTGGCTGCTATATGGTTACCATCCCTTGTCATTGTGATTTCTTTATCACCAACAACGAGTGTAGGAACATAACGATAAGATGATGATGACTTGAAGTAAACAGTTACTGAAGCGTCAGGAACAACTACTCCGTATGAGAATGTTTGTGTGTTTGACTTTTCTGTTACGTCAGAATCAGCAACAGTAACCACAATGTAAACTTCACTTTCCTGTCCTGATGGCAGGTCAACTGTAGTTGAAGCTGTTGTAAATGCGATTGCATCTGTAACCGCCTCATCGTTTACATAAATTGTGTAGAAGTAGTTAGCTGTAGCAACCGCTTCACCGTTTAATGTAACAGTAGCTGATGGTGTAACAGTAAGCTCACCATTTTCATCGTTGAGAACACCTTCAAAGTCAACATCTGAAATCTCGTATGTTTCGAGGAGGTCTGCATTATAGAGATCACCAGTACCTGACATATAGTCCTTACGAACCTTAATCCAGTCGTTTAAGTAGTAAACTGTGTTTGCGTAGCACTTAGAAGCAGAACCGGAAGTACCTGTGTTACCAATATTGAAGCCTGAAGTAGATGTCAGACCACTACCCTTTACGTAGTCAGTAGTAACCTTTGTGCCCCAGTCGTCGTTCTTTGTATATACGCCCCAACGTGCGTTGTTCATATCCATAGAAGACTCAAACTTAGGCAACCACTCGTCAACGATGACACCAGTATCATTCGCATCGTCGTAACTATCTTTAGTGTACTTGTAGAGTAAATCTACCATTTCGTTAGTATAAATACGCTGACATTCTGTCCAGAACTCGTCGTTGTGAGCAAGCTTTGCCTGGAGGTTGTAGTTTGCTTCCCATGTTACGTTGTTAGAAGGGGAGCCGTCAGTCTGGATAGCTTTGTTCTTAGCAAACATCTGCTTAGGATCAGACATATTAGCGCTTGTTGTAACAGATGAGCCGTTGTAGATCCACTTTGTATTACCTGCATATGCACCGAGTGCCCAGTCGAAGTCCCATGTAGGACCGGCAAAGAGAACGCTCTTGCCGTTAATATACTCGTTGTGGATATAGTAAGATGTTGCACAAGAGTCAAGGTTGATTGCAAGCTCGTGAATCAGGTACATCTTAGCAAATGACTCAACGTCGATA
>JAFQPG010000005.1 GCA_017411835.1 Ruminococcus sp.
AGAAGGCAATTACAGAATAACCGCCGAGGTCACCGACCAGGCAGGCGATACGGCTACTTTTGAAAAGGAAGTTACCATAGTAGACAAGAAAATTGAGTTTAGTACATTTGATGTTTTATCTGATGTGAATTTTGTTGGCGAGAGCCTGGAGTTTTACGCACAGACAAGATACGAGGACATTATCTCCTACGGTGGAAAACGAAATGAGTATCTGTTTGAAGTCAAGGATAAAGATGGCACTACCGTTTACAGCGATACTGTCACAACGACTAACTATAATTTGGGCGATAAGGTAAGCAAGATAAACTTCTCATATATTCCTGCAAAAGCGGGCGAGTACACAATCACAGTTTCGTCAACCGACCGCTCAAAGAACTATGCCGAAAAGACCATATCATATAAGGTTATCGACAAAATCTACGGCGACGCGGATTTCGACGGCGTTACTAACATCTTTGATGCAACACACATACAGCGCTATATCGCCATGTATTTAACCGATGACGAGATAAACACGACCCTTGCCGATTGCGACCTCGACGGTAACGTGAACATATGTGACGCGACACATATCCAGCGTTATCTTGCAGGATATACTGACTGCGAAATGGCAGGCAAGGTTATTGAATATATCCCACCAACACAGGAGGAAACCGAGGCGCCTACACAGGAGCCGACTCAGCCTACATCCAAGAGCACAGTGACATTTACTGACTCGTTTAACTGGGGTGGTACACTCTACTGCTACTACTGGAGCGACTCAAACAAGAGTATGGTAAGCTGGCCTGGTAAGGCTATGACAAGCATAGGCAAAAATGACTACCAACAGACTATGTATACATTTAATGTACCAAGTGATGCTACATATCTTATTTTCACAAATGGCTCAGCGCAGACGACCGACATAAGTTATGGTGGCGGTGAAGTGCGATACTATCCTGTAGAGCAAACCGACACAAGTGGTCATAACTTAGTTAATACTTGGTAATATAAAACAAAAAGGCACCCAAAATTCTGGGTGCCTTTTTGTTTAGTTATCTATAGCCTTTTTTCTGTCGCTGCCGTCTTTGAGTAATGCTTTGAGTGTTTCTGCGTCATCATTTTGCAGTGCCTCTTTGTACTCGCTCAGCGAGTTTATGATACAGTCTATCTCAAACAGCAGGTTGTCTTTATTCAGGAGAAACAGCTCAGTCCACATATTTTCGTTGAGCTTTGCAACGCGGGTGAGGTCTTTGTATGAACCTGCGGAAAAGCCTTTGTGTACCTGAGCCTGCGGACTTTTTACATAGGCATTTGAAACCACGTGTGCAAGCTGTGAGGTAAAGGCTATTATGCGGTCGTGATTTTCGGGGGTGGTGGCTGTTACAGATGCAAAACCGATTGACTTTATAAACTCGGTTACTTTTTGGAGCAAGGAGATATCGTCGGTGTTTTGCGGGGTGAGTATCATTGATGCACCCAAAAATAAGTCAGCCTTTGAATATTTAAAGCCTGATTGATGCAGTCCTGCCATTGGGTGACCGCCGATGAAAGCAAAGTTCCTTTTGCTTGCTATATTAAAGCACTGCTCGCATATTGAGCGTTTTACACCGCCACAGTCGATAACTACAGCACCGTCTTTTATAAAACTTGCATTTTCCTCTAAATAATCGATAGTTGCTTTTGGGTAAACAGAAAGCAAAACATAGTCGCAGTCAGAAAGATTTTGCTTATTAAGTATAGCATCTATTGATTTATCAAGCACAGCGTAGGAGTTGATGCTCTGGTCAATATCAAAGCCATAAACGGTGTGCTTAGTCTTTGATTTTATTGCTTTACACAGTGAGCCTCCGATAAGACCCAGTCCGACTATGCCGATAATCATAGCGCTGTTACCTCCCTGATTTTTTCAACGCTTTTAGCGACATCGTCAAATTCAGCAGGGGTCAGCGACTGTGCACCATCGCAAAGAGCGTTTTTAGGGTCGTTGTGAACTTCTATCATCAAGCCGTGTGCACCGCACGCGGTAGATGCCAAAGCCATCGGCTTTACAAGTCGGCTTATGCCACTTGCGTGACTAGGGTCAACAATAATCGGCAGGTGAGAAAGCTCTTTAAGCATAGGCACGGCGGATAAATCGAGCGTGTTTCTCGTGTAGGTTTCAAAGGTGCGGATACCACGCTCGCATAAAATGATGTTTTCGTTACCGCCTGCCATAATGTACTCGGCGCTCATCAGCCATTCCTTCATTGTGTTTGCGAGTCCACGCTTTAAAAGAATAGGTTTATTTATTTTGCCGAGTTCCTTTAACAGCTCAAAGTTTTGCATATTTCGTGCACCAACCTGTATGAGATCAACGTCCTCAAAAAGCTCTAAATGGTTGGTGTTCATAATTTCAGATACAATCGGCATACCCGTTTCACGCTTTGCAAGCTTTAAAAGCTCAAGACCGTCAGCCTGTAGGCCCTGAAAATCGTATGGTGAGGTACGCGGTTTAAATGCACCGCCTCGAAGCAATGATGCACCCGAAGCTTTCACCCTTTTTGCGATATCTATAATCTGTGCTTCTGATTCAACAGAGCAAGGACCTGCGATAAGCGCAAAGTTGTCGCCACCGATTTTTACACCACTTACATCAATGATGCTGTCGTTAGGATGAAATTTGCGGTTTGCACTTTTAAACGGCTCGGATATGCGCTTTACCTTTTCAACAATTTCAAGGTTTTCGAGCAACTCAATGTCGATTTTACTTGTATCACCGACTAATCCTAAAATAGTTGTGAACTCACCCTTTGACAAATGAACACTAAGATTTTGTGACTCAAGCCAAGTGATGAGGGAGTCGATTTGTTTTTCGTTTACACCTTGTCTGATAATAGCAATCATAATAAACCTCCAAAAAGAAAAGGGTCCGCAATTTACTGCGAACCCGAAAAGTCAGATATAGGCAATATCTAAAAACCTGCAGCAAAAAGCACTTCTACTATATTTTGTCTTTGCAATAGTAAAAGCCGTAGTAATATTTTGCTGATAAGTTGATAGTTTTCATAAGTATCACCGATTTAAAGCGTTAAACTAAATATACACTTAAAACTTTAAAAAGTCAATAGTTAAAATAAAATTTTTATAGTAGTGCCCTTGTCTAGCTTAGAGTCGACAGAAATAGACGCATTGTGCAAAATTGCTCCATGCTTTACGATTGAAAGGCCAAGTCCTGTGCCGCCAATCTCTTTAGAATGGCTTTTGTTAACTCTGTAGAAGCGTTCAAATATGCGGGTAAGCTCTGACTGAGGGATACCAATACCACTGTCTTTGACAGATAGCTCGACGCCGTCGACAAACTGTTTAATGCAGATGATGACCTTTCCGCCGTCTTTATTGTACTTGACTGCATTGTCGCAAAGGTTGTATATCATTTCTTCAACGACGTTAGGCACACCCGAAATCTCACAGTTATCGCCTGTAAGCTCAAAGCTGATATCTCGCTTTTTTGCAATGGCTTCCAGTCGTGAAATAACGCTTTCACACAATGGATAAAGCTTTATGCTTTCAAAATTTATCTCGATATCGCTACCCTCAAGACTGCTAAGCTTAATAATGTCCTGCACGAGTGTAATCAGACGCTGAGATTCGTCGTAAATCTTTCCTGCAAAGCGTACGGTGTCCTCAGGACGAGCGATGCCGTCGCGTATAATTTCAGCATATCCGGAAATAGAGGTCAGCGGAGTTTTTAATTCATGAGATACATTTGCGGTGAATTCGCGTCGAAGCTTATCACGCGACTGATGCTCAGCGTTTAGCTGTTCCATCTGCTTTAGAATTCTTGTGTTTTGCGATTCTATTTTTGAGATAAGAGGGGAGAATTCAGCGTGAACATCGTCAGCTTTAGGGTTTTCGATGTCAATGTTGTTAATCGGCTTTATTATCTTTTTGGTGACAATATGTCTAATACTCAGCGTCACAACAACAGGAATAAACAAAACAACCGAAATATATACCCAAACGTGAGTAAGATTTTGGGTCGTGAGATATTCAGTAAGTGCAATTATGCTTACAAAAAGCAACGAAACCAGAAAAGTAACAAAGAAGATATTTAAAACAATTCGTTTTTTCATTGTTGTTCACCTATCTTATATCCGATACCTCGTACAGTTTCGATAATACTGCCTGCATCTCCCAGCTTTTGGCGCAGGGTACGGATATGCACGTCTACTGTACGATTTTCGCCGTCAAAGGAATAGCCCCAGATTTTGTCAAGAATCTGGTCACGCGAGAGCACGATGTCGCGGTTTTCAAGCATCAGACACAAAAGCTCAAATTCCTTTAAAGTAAGCGTTACCTTTTCGCCGTTTACACGTACCCTATGCTTTTGCGGGCAGACGTATAAAGGGCCGATTGTGTACTCATCTTTTTTTACAGTCGGCTTGCTACGACGCAAAACCGCTTTAATTCGTGCAAGCAGCTCCATCATACCAAAAGGCTTAGCGACATAGTCGTCAGCACCCAAATCAAAGCCCTTTAGCTTATCGACCTCAGAGCTTTTAGCGGTAATCATAATGACGGGAATATTTTCAGTTAACTTACTAGAGCGGATTTTCTTTAAGATTTTAAGTCCATCTTCCTGTGGGAGCATAACATCAAGCAAAATAAGCTGTGGCAATTCGTTGTCGAGTGCTTTCCAAAAATCACTCGGGTTTTCAAAACCGACAGCTTTTTGCTCGGTGGTGTTTAAGGTGTAAACCACAAGCTCTCTGATATTAGGGTCGTCTTCTACAAAGTAAATCATAGTATTCTCCTGAATTTAAGATTATCTTATCTTTAATGTGCGTAAATATGATTTTGTGCTGCTGTCTATACGCAGACTTTCACACGCCTTTTGAATAGCTTTATTATGCGTCCATTTGTCTAAAAGCTTATTTTCTATGTATGGGGCGGTTTTGTCATACTGCTTGTAAAGTGCAGTTGCAAAATACCACGCTATCATCATATTTATGTAATATTCATCGCTTTTAATATTTGACACCAGCTTTAGGTGTTCGTCAGTAAAAGCATCATCAAGATAAAAGCTGTTTAAAAGACCGATTGCATACCGCACAGTATAGGTGTGGTCTGATTTAAGCCACTCTTTGATGTGTGGATAAAGCAAAGCAAGGTGCTTTTTAAACACCTTTGGTCTTACAGTATCGCAGGTAGCCCAGTTGTCGATATAAGGCAGAAAGCCTGTGGTTAGATTTAAAGCTTTGGCAAAGTCCTTTTCAAGCTCTATCAAAAAGCCATGCAGGTGATTTTCTTCTAAATATCTATGCGGTAACTCGTTTAAGTAGGAATAGGAAAGCTCAGAATTTTTCAAAACCTTTGCAAGACTGCGTACTTTTGGTGTGCGTACGCCGATTATACTGTCTTTGTCGATATTTGGGATAAGAGCGGAAGTAAAATCGCGGTACTTTTCGTCCTTGTTTTTATTAAGGTACTCGGTGATATCCCGAGTACTTTTAAAATCAGTAAATTCTATATTATACATACAGTCAGTATAGCATACATATTTTTTAGTTTCAATATTATATATTGTATGCTATAATAGACGTAAATCTGAAAGGAGATGTTTTTTTTGAAGAATGTTTATAAGTATATAATATCAGGTCCGCCGTTACTTGTTGCGGCTGTAGTATTTGTGATAGGTCTTATACTGCTTATTATTTTTTCAAAGCTTATCGAAAAGACTTTGCAAAAAACAAAGCTCGACATATCGCTCCAGAAGTTTTTTGTTAAAACCTTTAATATAGTAGGCATAGTGATTTTGCTTATATGCGCATTGTCTACTGCGGGAATATCCACAACGGGACTCATAGCAGGCTTTTCTGCTGCGGGTGCTGCGGTAGCACTCGCGCTTAAAGACAGCCTTGCAAATATCGCAGGCGGTATAGTGCTTTTGATTACTCACCCGTTTGTTACCGGTGACTATATCGAGATAGGCGAGTATGCGGGTAATGTTAAGCAGATTGACATTATTCAGACAACACTTACTACCGTTGACAATAAAACTATTGTAATACCAAACGGACTTTTGTCTTCTGATGAGGTAGTAAACTACACAAAAGAGCCGTTAAGACGAGTAGACCTTACTGTGCCGATAAGCTACGACAACGATGTTGAGCTTGCAAAAAAATCTGTACTCAAGGCGGCTAAAAGGGAAGAAAGGATACTAAACGAGCCTGATTTACCTTTTGTAAGGGTGAAAGAGTATTCGGATAGCTGTGTAAATCTTATTGTAAAAGTATGGTGCAAAACCGAGGACTACTGGGATGTGCACTATAATATGATAGAGCTTATCCGCGAGTGCTTTAAACAAGATGGTATTGAGATTCCTTACCAGCGTATTGATGTGCACGTAACAAAAGAATAAAAAAGCTCCTGTACTTAAAGAGCTGGGTTCCTAAGGACAGTTGTCTTTAATAGAAACGGAATTTGACACATAACCCTGCTTGTGACAGTATAAGACAAAACTACCCGAAGAAGAGAAAAACAAAACTCTTTTTCGGGTAGTAATTTTATATAGTGATATTCTTTGCTATGCAAAGAGTGATATTGAAACCTTTTGGTTTCAGTGATATTTTATTCGCTTCCAAAACTCGCAATGCGAATAACACTCGGCATTAGCTGAATATCACTGCGTAGCAATATCACTCGCCGTTAGGCGAATAAAACTGCCCAAGTGTCCTTAAGAACACTTGGGCAATGTACGGGAGCTTTCTATTTATTTAGCTGTAAGTATTTCAACCTGTCTCTTGATAGCTTCGAAGGACTCGTCGGAAATAACATGCTCGATTTTACAAGCGTCCTTTGATGCTATTTCTTTATCTACTCCGATAAGCTCGAGGTAGCCTGTGAGCTTTGTGTGACGTTCATAGATTTTTTCAGCGATTGCCTTGCCGTCATTTGTAAGACTGATAAAGCCTTGCTCGGTAACGGTAACAAAGCCTCCGCTTTTAAGCAGACCGAGCGCTCGGCTCACACTTGGTTTAGAAAAGCCCATATACTCGCCTAAATCGATAGCGCGTACATTCGGACTCTTTTTTGATAAGACGAGTATGCTTTCAAGATACATCTCGCCTGATTCCTGAATAGACATAGCGCTCTCCTTTAGCTTAAGCTGTCAAAGATGTCAGCGATGATTTCGCGTTCGTCCATATGATACTTAACACCACGAATCTCCTGATAGTCCTCGTGACCTTTACCTGCAAGCACGATGATATCGCCTTTTTGTGCATTTTCGATGCAGTAGCGGATAGCATCAACTCGGTTAGGGATAACTACATATTCGCCACCTGTTTTGTTGATGCCGACCTTGATGTCCTCGATAATATCCATAACATCTTCAAAACGAGAGTTGTCTTCAGTGATTACCGATAAGTCAGACAGTCTGCCTGATACCTCGCCCATTTCGTATCTGCGGTCTTTAGGGCGGTTACCACCTGCACCAAACATGGTGACAAGGCGGTTAGGGTTATATTCCTTTAAGGTTGTTAAGATATTTTCCATAGAAAGTGCGTTGTGAGCGTAGTCGATAAGAATAGTATAATCGCCAACAACCGGTACCGCCTCGACTCTACCCTTAACCTTGACCTCGTTTAAGCCGTCTAAAATATCTTTGTCTGTAAGGTCGAAGTGACGGCATACAGAAATAGCAGCAAGTGCGTTGTAAACAGAGAATCTACCCGGAATAGCAACATCAATCGACAGGTCTTTAAGACCGGTTGTGTTAAAATGTACGCCGATATAGCCGGGACGAGCGATAAGAGAGTCGTCGTGTGCGACTAAATCAGCCTGACTATCAAAGCCGTAGGTTTCGATATCACAGGTGTGGCCGCTTATAACCTCCTGCCATTTTTCGTCGTCGCGATTAATAAGACCAACCTTGCACTGCTTGAAAAGTAATGACTTACAAGCAAGGTATTCCTCCATATCTTTGTGCTCAGCCTTGCCGATATGGTCGTTAGAGAAGTTAGTAAATATACCGTAGTCAAACATAATGCCGTCTGTGCGGTGCCACTTTAAGCCAAGCGAGGACGCCTCGATAACCATAGCCTTGCAGCCCTCGTTTACCATTCTGCGCATAGCCTGCTGAATTTCGTAGGACTCAGGTGTTGTGTTATTTGTTTTATAAATCTGGTCGTCGATAACGATACCGAGTGTGCCTATCGTAGCAGTTTTGATAGAAGCCTTTTCCAAAATAGAGCGAATCATCGCAACAGTTGTGGTTTTGCCCTTTGTGCCGGTAATCGCAATAGTCTTAAGCTGCTTTGCAGGATGACCGAAATATTCAACGCTCATATATGCAAGTGCAATACGGGTGTTGTCGGTTTTAATGACACATACATCCTGTGGTGCATCAACCTCGTCTTCGACGATAAGTGCAACAGCGCCCTTTTCTAATGCGTCCACAATAAACTTGTGTCCGTCAACGTTAAAGCCCTTTAAGCATACAAATGCACATCCCGGGGTAACCTTTCTTGAGTCGTAGATAACATCGACAATATCGACGTCAATATTACCCTGTAGAACACTGTATTCGCACGCTGAAAGCAGTTGTCTGAGTTTCATAAAATCCCTCCGATATATTAACCATAGCATGTCTTATTAACTGCGTGATTACATATTATTATATGTAATAGTAGCTCAATTTTAGCCCGATGTCAAACCTAAAAAAAGTAGGTACACCACAATATTTGGTAAAAATACACTAAAAAAATTTGAAAAAGTACATTTTAGCGATTTTAATTCTAAAATAGAACAAAAGATTAAGAAGCTGTAATCGTTCACCTTAAAATAGAAAAACCTAATTGACAAAGTGCACAAATCGGTTTTCGTCAAAATTAATAAAAAGGTAAATATGAAATTATGCATAATATCTAATTATCGAAAAATCTATTGTTAAATTAACTAAATTGACCCGTATATTTTATTGTTTTAGATAAAAAGTACAAAGGGAGTTGAAAAAACCACTAAGCGTATGATAAAATTTATATACAGTGATATGGTGCCGTTGTTACGGATTTACGATGGCTGCCGACACTCTTCGGGCGTGCCCGAAACTAAAATATTTTTTAAGAAAGGAAATCCGACATGAAAAGAATTTTAGCTTTAATTATTGCTGTTCTTATGATGGCTACATTATTTGTAGGCTGTAACGGCGAAACAGGCGACAATGGCGGTGCTGCTGCACTCGAGCCAGAAGCAGGTGCTACACTTAAAGTATGGGCACCAGACGCTGCACTTGAAGTTTTCAAGGCACAGTGTGACGCATTTATTGCTCAGTATCCAGATGCTGGCATAAAGATCGAAGTTGTAGCACAGGGCGAAGGCGACGCTGCTACTAACCTCCTTAACGACCCAGAAGCTGCTGCTGACGTATTCAGCTTTGCATGCGACCAGTTAAACAGACTTAACGATGCAGGCGTTATCATGCCAGTTAACACAAACCTTGCAGCTGACGTAACTGCTAGAAACTCTGAAGCTTCTATCAAGGCTGCTACATTAAACGACCTTCTCCTCGCTTATCCAGAAACAGGCGACAACGGTTACTACCTTGTTTATGACAAGACATACGTAACAGACGAAGACGCTAAGACTCTCGAGGGCGTATTTGAAGCTTGCCGTAAGGCTGGTAAGAAATTCATCGTAGACGCTGGTAACGGTTTCTACTCATGTATGTTCCCATTCACAGGCGGCCTTACAATTGAAGGTCTCGAAGGCGAAGACAACGACGTTCAGAAGTTCAACGAGTATGACGAGGCTGAGGTTGTTGCTACATTAGAAGCTTTCGCTACTCTCTTCCACGAGTATGACGACATCTTCTTCTCAACAGACCCATCTAAGATTTCTGCAGGTCTTGCAGAGGATCCATCAACATGTGCTGCTGGTATCGACGGTAGCTGGAACGCTGCTACAGTTGCTTCTGTTCTCGGTGAGAACTACGGCGCTGCTAAGCTCCCAACTATCAAAGTAAACGACGAAGACAAGCAGATCGTTTCTATGCACGGTTACAAGCTCATCGGCGTAAACGCTATGTCTAAGTATCCAAACGCTGCTCAGCTCCTCGCTGACTATCTCTCAGGCGAAGCTTGCCAGCTCGAGCGTGCTGAAAAGATCTCTTGGGGTCCTTCAAACACAGCTGCTGCTGAGTCAGAAGTTGTTACAGGCAACGTAGCTATCTCTGCTATCCTTGAGCAGTCACAGTACTCTGTACCACAGGTTAACATTGCTTCTACATTCTGGGATCCAATGGGCAACCTCGGTAACAACCTCTTCAAAGAGGATGCTAAGTATGATACTGATACTCTTACAGCTCTCTTAGACAAGACTATTGCTAACATCAGAGACGAATAATTTCTTTTTATAGCTTAGTTTTATTTTAGTTTTTATTAGCTTTTTAAATTTAATGGTCAGGCAGCCCGCAAAAGGGCTGTCTGACTGCACATTTTAGAATGTGGTGTTTTGGATGCAAGTATTTGCTTCCACGATACTTGCATACACATTGAGGAAGTGAACTGATGAAATATATTGATTTAATGCAGCTCAATCCTTTCCAGAGGTTTTGGTTCAAATTAAGCACTGCTTTGAAAGCTTTCCCTGGCAAAGTAAAGAACTTCTTTGTTGTCATTGGTAAGTTTCTTGCAAATTTCTTTATTGGTATCGGTAAAGCGGTTGCTGGTTATGTAACAAGATTTATCAAAGGTGACTGGGCTACCAAATTATCTTACATAATTATGGGTGCAGGTAATGTAGCAAAGGGACAGGTTGTAAAAGGCCTTTTATTCTTTGTAATACAGCTTGCATACATCGCTTATATTGTTTTCTTTGGTTGGGGCTATTTAAAGAAGTTCCCGACACTTGGTGATGTAGAACAGGGTATGCAGATTAACCCGGCAACAGGCGGTTATGAGCTTATGGCCGGCGACAACTCTATGCTTATTCTTCTCTACGGCGTACTTACTATCGTACTTACTGCTATTTTCTTAGCACTTTACTTTGCAAGCACTAAGTCAGCATATACTCTTCAGCAGAAGGTTGCTGCAGGTGAGAAGCCTGTAACATTTGTTGAGGAGATTAAGGACCTTTTCGACAAAAAGTTCCACATTACTTTGCTTGCATTCCCTACTCTTACTATCTCGGCATTTACTATCTTGCCGCTGATATTTATGATTTTGATTGCATTCACTAACTACAACAAGGCACACCTTGCTCCTGGTAAGCTGTTCACTTGGGTAGGTTTTGATACTTTCTCTGAAATCTTTGCGATGACAGAGGGCGCGTCAAAGGGTGCAACCTTTGTCGAACTTACAAAATGGACATTAATCTGGGCAGTATTCGCAACAGTACTTAACTATCTGTTTGGTATGATTCTTGCCCTTATGATAAATAAAAAAGGCATTAAGCTTAAGGCTTTATGGAGAACACTGTTTGTTATTACCGTTGCTGTTCCACAGTTCGTAACACTCCTGTTAATGAACCAGATGCTTCAGGAAGACGGTGCCGTAAACGTACTGCTTATGGGCTTAGGCATTATAGATAAGGGAATATTGTTCTTGAATTCCACGCCGCTTGTAGCGCGTATCACCGTAATTGTCATAAACTGCTGGATTGGTATTCCATATACAATCCTCATTACATCAGGTATTCTTATGAATATCCCTGCTGACCTTTACGAGAGTGCTACTATCGACGGTGCTGGTCCTGTAAGATCATTCTTCAGCATTACATTACCATATATGCTGTTTGTTACAACACCTTACCTTATCACTAACTTTATCGGTAACGTTAACAACTTCAACGTTATCTACCTTCTTACTAACGGTGGTCCATCAACAGAAAATCTGTATCAGGCGGGTTACACCGACTTGCTTGTTACATGGCTGTTTAAGTTGACTATGAACTCACAGGACTACAACTTGGCTGCTGCCGTTGGTATCCTTGTATTTATTGTTTGTGCAACACTTTCACTTGTCACATTCAACCTTACAAAATCTGCTAAGAGCGAGGAGGAATTCTCATGATTAAAAGCTATAAACTCAGAAGAACCTTCTCTAACATCTTGGTATACACAGTATTACTTGTACTCGGTCTTATCTGGATTTCTCCACTTGTTTACCTTGTACTTCATTCATTCAGAGATGAAGGTCTTTCAACCGTATCATACCTTATTCCAAAAACATATTCCTTCAAGAACTACATAGAGTTGTTCACCGATACTGCAACTCTTAACTTCCCAAGATGGTTTATGAATACATTTGTTGTTGCTATTTTCAGCTGTATTATCTCTACACTTGCTGTATTGATGGTAAGCTACAGCTTCTCTAGACTTAGATTTAAGGCTAGAAAGCCTCTCATCAACATCGGTATGATTCTTGGTATGTTCCCTGGCTTTATGACAATGATTGCTATCTACTATCTGTTAAAGGCTATGGGTCTTACACAGACACTGGTTGCTCTTGTTATCTGCTATAGTGCGGGTGCAGGTCTTGGTTATCAGATTTCTAAAGGCTTCTTTGATACGATTCCAAGAGCGCTCGACGAGGCTGCGACCATCGACGGCGCGACAAGAAACCAGATTTTCTGGAAGATTATTCTTCCGATGTCAAAGCCTATCGTAGTTTATACTGTTTTGACATCATTCATTGGTCCATGGACTGACTTCATTCTTGCTAAGATTATCATGGGTGATATGCGTGATAATTACACAGTTGCTATCGGTCTGCAGACAATGGTATCACTTGAATTTAAGGCTACTTACTTCAAGCGCTTCCTTGCAGGTTCTGTAATAGTTGCTGTTCCTATTTCCATCCTGTTCCTGTTCATGCAGCGTTACTACGTTGAGGGCGTTACAGCCGGTGGCGTTAAGGGTTAATAAAAACTTTTTAAGGGCGGATTTTATCCGCCCTTTTCTTTTTAAAAAAGCATTGATTTTTTAGCGTTTTATGGTACAATCAAGTTAGCAGTACAAATGTCATACTGCATATTTTTTTGCGCAAAGGATTGATAATATGAAAAAAGTAATTTCTTTACTGCTTGTTTTAGTAATTGCGCTGTCTTTGGTTTTGAGCGGTTGCAGTTCTAATGAGGATCCGGTAGAAACAAATAAAGTTTTGGCATCTACTGATAAATACAGAACCTACTACCAGATTTGGATAGGCTCTTTTTGCGATTCAGACGGCGATGAAACAGGCGATTTTGAGGGTATTATTTCTAAGCTTGACTACTTAAATGACGGCGACCCTGATACAGGCAACGACCTCGGTATTGATGGTATCTGGCTCTCTCCGATGATGCCTTCATACTCATACCATAAATATAATGTTGAAAATTACTTTGATATCGACCCTGAGTTTGGTACATTAGAGATTTTTGATAAATTTATGGCAGAATGCGACAAGCGTGGCATTTCTGTTATTATTGACCTTGTTGTAAACCACAGTGCTTCTAACCACCCTTATTTTATCAAGGCTTGTGACGAATTAAGAGAGGGTAAAGAGGACGGCTACGCACAGTACTATAATTTTAAAAAAGGCTCTGATATGACTCATACAAGAAGAGTTACTGACAGCAACTACTTCTATGAGGGTCAGTTCTCGTCCGAGATGCCTGACTGGAACCTTTCTTACGATGGTACACGTGAGTACTTCGAGGAGATTGTTAAATTCTGGCTTGAGCGCGGCGTAGATGGCTTCAGACTTGATGCGGTTAAGTATTTCTCCGATGCTAAGACTGACGGCATTGAGTTTATGGAATGGTTCTATACTATGGCTCAAAAATACAACGAGGACGTTTATATGGTTGGCGAGGACTGGGACAGTGCAAGTATGATTTACGACCAGTATCTTTCAGGCATCGACAGCTTCTTTAACTTTAAATTTGCTACTGCAACAGGCGACTATATCATGACCGGTCGAAATGGACAGACAAAGTCTTTTGCATCAGCTTTAAAGAAATTCAACGATAATATCGCTAAGCGCAGCGATACCGCAATCAATGCAAACTTTTTGACAAACCACGATATGCCACGAGTTTCCAATACCTTAGAAACCTATGAGCAGAAATTTGCGGCATCTTTATACTTGATGTCACCGGGTAACTCGTTTACCTACTATGGTGAGGAAATTGGTATTGAAGCACCAAATACCACAAACGATGCGTCTTACCGTACAGCGATGATTTGGGATAATGATAATCTCCCTAACATCTATGTAAACGGTGTTGCTGAGGTTGAGCAAAACCCTCTCGGTGGTGTTAAGCAGCAACTTGAGGACGAAAACAGCCTTTTAAATGCTTACAGAAGACTTATTAAAATCCGCAACCAGAACCCTGAAATCGCACGCGGTAAAATCACCGATACTTTAGAGTCAGAGGACGTTTATCTTGGTGGCTACTATGTTGAATACGAGGGCGAAAAGCTGCTCATTATTCACTACGGTGGCGAAGAAGTGCTTGAATATGAGGTTACTGACGAGATTTTAGCAAACGCTGAATTCAGAGGCGGCTTTGTAGCAACAAATGCTGAGGATTATGACGCTAATCAAGAGACTTGGAAGGTTACCTATAACAAAGGCACTTTAAAAATGCCTCCGATGTCTACAGCAGTTTTAAAAGCTAAATAATTTATCACACAATAAATGATAAAACCGACTAAATTACTTAGTCGGTTTTTCTTTTTGCCTTTAATATTTAATTTTATTTACAAAACAAAACATAAAAGTACAAACAAACAGTGACAAAAGCAATATCGCAAGCAGATTATAATGAATTCACCAGCCAGTAAAATAAGTATAAAATTAAAAGGATGTATAAAATGGCTTACAAAGAATTAGTGAAAAAACGACGTTCCTTAGATGATAATGCGATGAATGTAACCCACGAGGTTATACTGCATATTACATATTTTATAAGCGGTGTTTTGGTATCAAAAGGCGCGATGCTTTCTGATATGTCACCGTTTGGTGCGTCATTTTTAGCGGCTGTGCCGTTTATGTATATGCCTGCAGGGTTGCTCGGATCTGTTATAGGTTATCTGATAAAAAATCCGATAGATAGCTTTAGATATATTGCGGTGATTATCTCAATCGGTGCACTCAGGTGGGTATTAAATGAGTTTAAAAAGGTGTCGCAAAACAGATTTTTCCCGTGTGCAGTCGCGTTTGTGCCTGTGTTTGTCACCTCGTTGGCGCTGACTTTTTCAAGCACAAGCGAGATTACGCAGGTGACTATGTGCTTAATGGAAGCAACTCTTTCTGCGGCGGGGGCGTATTTTATGAGCAGGACGGTAACGCTTTGCAACAGTAAAAGAAGCTTGTTTTCCTTGTCCAGTCAGGAGCTTGCCTGCATTGCGATGACAGGCTGTATATTACTTTTGTCGTTTGGTTCGCTTAGCGTTGGTAATATTTCAATCGGTCGTGCTCTTGCCGTGCTCATAATACTGTTTTGTGCAAAATACGGTTATGTGTCGGGCGGATGTATCGCAGGAGTTGCGACGGGAATTGTCTTTTCCTTAGCATTTAATGATATGATGTTTTTGTGTGCAGGCTTTGCTTTTTCGGGACTAATGGGCGGACTTTTTGCGCCTGTCGGAAAGCTTGCTGTTTGCGCTTGTGTTATTGTGTGTAATCTGACGCTGTCCTTTTCGTCTAATGATAGCGAAATTGTTTTTGCGATTCTTATCGAATGTATTGTTGCGTCAGTTATATTTATACTTGTACCAAAATCGTTTGGAAACTATATAACAAATATATTCGCAAATAGCGAAAAAGATACCGACGATGAGTGCGTAAGACGCTCGGTAATAATGAGACTAAACTTTGCATCAAAAGCGCTTAGCAACGTCAGTTCGTGTGTGAATTCTGTTTCAGAGAAGCTATCACGTCTTTATACACCGAATGCACAATGGATATACGATAATGCAAGTAACCACACCTGCACCCGTTGTGGAATGAGATACTACTGCTTTGAAAAGCAAAAGACACAAACAAACGAAGATTTTCACAGCCTGACAGATACATTAAAGAAAAACGGCTTTGTAAAAGAAAGCGATATAGAAGAAAATTTCAAGAAAAAATGCTGTAGGGCTACTGAGCTTGTCAGCAGTATTAATCAAAGCTATAAGGAGTATCAGTCGTGCGAGTCTGCAAGGCGTAGGATTACACAGATACGCTCGGTGGTTGCGGGACAGTTTGCCGGATTGTCGGATATTTTAGAAGATTTGTCAGATGAGTTTTCTGAATATGAAAAGTACGACTCAAACGCAAGTCAAAGAGTACTTGACTCTTTGCAAGCACTATCTCTATCGGTTGCCGACTGTAGCTGCAAAATATCAAAGGGTAACAAAATGATTGTAGAAGTCGAGCTGATACTAAACAGTAAAATGAACATCTCCAAAGGACAGGTCACCCACGAAATATCACGTGCGTGTGGCAGACGCTTTGAGTCACCTCAACTAAGCTACGAGGGGGACAGAGCGCGTATGACCTTGTGTGAGCGTCCTTGCTTTGACCTTGAAATTGGGTCTAGTCAGCATATATGTAACGACGGAGAGCTTTGTGGAGATTGCTTGAACTACTTTAATAATGGTATGGGAAGTACGGTGCTGATACTGTCAGATGGTATGGGTACAGGAGGTACGGCGGCGGTGGATTCGAATATGGCGACCAGCATAATGAGCAAGCTGCTTAAAGCTGGGCTTTCGTACGACTGTGCTTTACAGGTTGTAAATTCGTCGCTTATGATAAAAAGCGAGGAGGAGTCGCTTGCAACACTTGATGTGATAGATTTTAATCTTTTCACCGGTAAAGCACAGCTTTTCAAAGCCGGTGCTTGCATCACGTATATTAAGAAGAATTCAAAAATATACAGAAAAGATATGTCGAGTCTGCCTGTAGGTATTTTAAATGAAGTTAAATTTGCAAAGGAGGCAATCACGCTTACAAACGACGACCTCATACTTATGGTTTCTGACGGAGTGCTTACAAAAGACGATAAATGGATAGAAAAGCTTTTGATGTCGTGGGGCGACAAAAGTATGGAAGAGCTCTCCTTTGCGGTTGTAGACGAAGCAAAAAAGCACCGTAACGGCGGTCACGATGACGACATTACGGCGCTTGCGGTAAGGGTTATGGATAATTGATTACTTATCTGTATTTATGTTGTTTTCGTAAATATCCTTTAAAAGACTGTGGATACGCTCGGTCGAGTGAGTGCGTGCACATTTTTTGCAGTTTTCTTTCATCTGCTTTAGCCTTTCAGGATTTTTGAGCAGTTCTTCAATCTGGCTTGCACCCTTAGAACCCTTTTCAAGTATAATAGCAGCTTCGTTTTTAACGAGAAAATCTGCATTTTGAGCTTCTTGTCCCGGAAAAGCCTTGAATACTGCCATCGGCAGAGCACACGCCAAGCTTTCGCTGGTGGTAAGTCCGCCCGGCTTCGTTATAATCAGGTCGGATATATGCATATAGTCTTCAACATTATCGACAAAATAGAAAAGCTGGGTAGGCTTTGTTTTATCGGTAGAGCGTTTGAAGGTTTTGTTGAGCTTTTGGGTTAACTCGCTACGCAGATGCTCGCTATGTTCGTAAATGAATTTTGCTATGTTTGAGTCGCCTAATTCTGAAAACAGGTGAGCAAAGTCTTGGGTTTCAAATTCATTTACACTACGGTTGAGCAGTTTTTCAAAAGCATCATAAAGTCTTCTGTTTTTACCTGTAATAACAATAATCTGAAAATCTGTGCTCAGCTCCACAAGGCTTTCGTAGATTTTTAATATATCAGTTACGCCGAAGCTTCCCGCCATAATAAGCACAGTAGGCTTTGCATGTGAAAAGCCGAGTCGGTTGAGTGTTTCACTGCAACGGCTTTCATCATAATTGTAAAAGCTTTGAAAAATCGGCATACCAAGCGGAAAAACGCGATGAGGGTCAACAGAGTATTTTTTTGATAGGTTATCTGCTGTTTCCTTGCTTGCTGTGATGTATGCATCAATATGGTCACCGATGTACGCTTTGTGTGGCATATAGTCGGTTATAATTGAAACTACAGGGATTGTTATGTCGTAAGACTCCTTTAAAATAGACATCATACTCGAAGCAAACGGGTGGCACGATACAACAATATCAGGAGATTTTTCTTCTATAAGCGGAAGCAGTTTTTTAGCGAACTGAGTTGTAAAAGAATGAACAAGCTCCGAAATAGGCGATTCTTTGTCGGCACTTTTGTAGAAGGTGCCGTACAGCTCAGGCGCGTTTTTTGCAAGAGTTTTGTAGCCTATAGTTACTGTTTTATTAAGAAGCGACGAGCAGTAAGCGAGTGTATCTATAATCTCGACATTTGATTTGCTGTCAACTTGCACAATATACGATTTCAGTGCATTTGAAGCACGGTTGTGACCACCGCCTGTAGAAGCGGATAAAATTAGAATATTCATATACTCATCCTCAGTAAATTATCGGAAAAATTTTCTAAATACAATTATATTATAAAAATGCAATCAGTGCAATAAATAATATGTGAATAATTTATAGATATAGCGCGGAAAACAGCAGAAAATTTTATATATTTTTTATTTTTTATTTCCTAAAAAGATTATAAAAAAATACGGGATAATGTATGATATACTTGAATTATGATATTAACGTGAAAGGCGAGTTATATAGATGGAAAACAACAAGAAAAACATTGCTGATACAATGGAAATCAACTCTATTTTAGAAGAGCACAGAAGAAACAGAAATCAAAGCACACAAAATAGCGGGGTATCCCCTGCACAGAGTAAGCCTGAGCCTGTTAAAAATACTCAACAGCAAAAGCCAAATAGCATCGAAGATGACTTTGTTATTTACGATGACGACAAAAATACAGGCAAAAAGGAAAAGAAAGCAAAAAATCCTAAGGCAAAAAAGACAGCTATCCTTGTTACTGTTATTTCTCTGGTATTAGTTATTGTTGCTGCGGCAGGCTTTGGTGCATATAAGATGTTCTCAGAGTTCAAATATGCTAACAATATTTACGTTAACGATATTGCTATCGGCTCTATGACTTACGAGCAGGCAAAAGAGCTTTTAACTAAAGAGGAAGCAAAAATTGCAGATAATATCAACGTTGTTGTAAAAGCAGAAGAGAAAAGCACAACACTTAATAAAGACAGCTTTACATACACTTTTACAACAGACGAGGTACTCGAGCAGGCAAAGCAGTACACTAAAGATAATTTAGTACCAAAGGGCGAGCAAAGATATAATATCGCTATTAGAGTTGATTCTAGCGGTCTTGACGAGGTTTCTAAGGCTGTATCAATGGATGTCAATCAGGATCCGTTAGATGCTGTTGTTACTAAATTTGACAGCTCTAAAAAAGGTAGTGATAAATTCACTATTGAAGACAGCAAGACCGGTATAGTACTTAAAAATGACGAGTTTGAACAGCAGCTTGTCAATCTCTTTGCTAGTGGCGAAGTAAGCGGTGTTATTGATGCAGAGATTGAAAAGACAGAGCCAAAATACACTAAGGAATATTTGCTCAATAACCTTAAAAAGCTGTCTACCTTTTCTACTACATCTACAAATAACGCTAACGGCAATGCGAATATGAAGCTTTCATTAAGCCAGTGCAACAACTCTATTATCAACCCTGGTGAAACCTGGTCCTTCAATAAATGCACAGGCGACTCTAACCTTACATCAAACGGCTACAAGCCTGCGGGCGTTATCGTAAATGGTAAGCACGAAACAGGCGTTGGCGGTGGTATCTGCCAGTCAAGCACCACTATCTACAATGCGACTATGCTTTGTGGTATGGAGGTCGTTGAGCGTAGCTGTCATTACTATAAGTCAACCTACGTTGATGCAGGACGAGATGCAACCGTTGACTACGGCAACCTCGATTTAAAGGTTAAAAACCCATTTGAATATCAGCTCTTTATGGAGTGCTATATGGACGGTACTAAGCTTTACTGTAATATGTACGGCTTAGAAAACGAGGAAT
This sequence comes from Ruminococcus sp., assembly GCA_017411835.1. Lineage (GTDB taxonomy): Bacteria > Bacillota > Clostridia > Oscillospirales > Acutalibacteraceae > Ruminococcoides. Next base: position 19,996 of record JAFQPG010000005.1, read on the forward strand.
TCGACGAGATTAAAATCACATCGTCAGTTACTTCCTATTTCTCACGTGGCTTTAAAGCACAGACTACAAGAACCTTCTATTTAGACGGCAAAAAGGTAAAATCAGAGAGCTTACCAAACTCAACCTACTACACATCAGCTCCTGACAGCGGTTCTACATCTTCAAAGAAGTCAAGCAAGAAGCCATCTTCGTCAAAACCTGAACAGGAGAACGAGGCTACTCAGGCACCGACCCCAACACCGGATCCTGAACCAACTCCAACACCGGATCCTGAACCAACTCCAACACCGGATCCTGAACCAACCCCAACACCGGATCCAACTCCTGATCCTGTAGATCCTGTAGTGGAATAAAAATATGATAGTATAATGTGGGCGACCCGATTTCGGGTCGCCTTTTTATGTATTGTTTACTTGAATTTTAAACCCGATAAGGGTGAATACTACTTAAAAAAGGAGTGCTATTATGATAAAAAGCTTAGGCTCAAGTACAATACAGTTTATAGATATGCCGAAAATTATCGGCTTTTCAAGTGTTGCGGGGAAAAAGGAGGCTCAAGGTCCGCTAAAGGACGATTTTGACAAGATTTTTTATGATATGCACGCAGGTCAGCAGACGTGGGAAAAAGCGGAAAGCACCTTGCAAAAGGAAGCTTTAAGCATTGCTTTGCAAAAAGCACAGTATAGTGCAGAAGATATAAGCTTTTTATTTGCGGGCGATTTGCTCAACCAGTGTATCAGCTCAAGCTATGGCTTAAAGGACTTTCATATTCCGTATCTCGGTCAGTATGGTGCGTGTTCAACCATGGTGCAGGGGCTTATTATGGCGAGTGTTATGGTCGAGTCCAAGGCGTGCTTTGCATCAGCGTGTGTGACCTCGTCGCATTTTTGCTCGGCAGAAAGGCAGTACCGTTTTCCGCTTGATTACGGCGGACAGCGACCACAGTCAGCTCAATGGACGGTAACAGGCGCAGGAAGCTGTATATTAACAAGCGAAAACACAAAGCAAAAGCCAAGCGTAAAATATGCAACTGTCGGTAAAATTGTTGACTTGGGTGTAAAGGATCAGAACAATATGGGCGCTGCGATGGCACCCGCAGCAGCAGATACGCTTGTAAGATTTTTCAAAGACACCTCAAGCAATGCAGACGATTACGATATGATTTACACAGGAGATTTAGGCAAAATCGGCTCAAAATTACTTTATGAGCTTATGAAAAAAGAGGGTTACGACATAAGCTGTAAACACAAAGACTGCGGTGTGATGATATATAAAGATGACCTTGATGTCCACGCAGGTGGCTCGGGGTGTGGTTGTTGCGCAAGCGTTTTGGGTGGGCACATACTCAAAAAGATTTCTAACCGTGAAATGAATAATGTGCTTGTTATGGCAACAGGTGCACTTTTGAGCCTAACCTCAGTTAGTCAGAGCGAGTCTATCCCGAGCATTGCTCATTTAGTAAACATTGTTATGTAAGCGTTTTACAGTCTTTTTTATAAAAGACTGTCTACATATAAAAAGTGTTCAGTAAAGGTAAAATAAATATTTGCAAAAAATGTAAATAATCTGCGTGCAAATTGTAGTATATATGCATATTTTGACGATTGACTAACTAGAGTCAGTGTGATATATTAATAGAGTGTACGAGTATGTGTAGATACGGGAAAATACACTATTCGACGGATAAAACTTGTATTTAAAAAGGAGTACATTAGTTATGGAAAAGATTATTGAAATTTTAGAGTCTATTCGTTCTGACATTGATTTTACAAAAGAAGAGAAGCTTATCGACGACGGTATCCTCGACAGCTTTGATATCGTTTCTGTAGTAGGCGAGCTTTGCGACTACTATGACATCACTATTACAGTTGATATGATGGAGCCTGAAAACTTCAACAGCGCTGCAGCTATCCACGCATTAGTAGAGAGCATCCTCGACGAGGAGTAATCTTAGATTATAACTTAAATAGATTAGAGAGATAATTATGGCGTTAAATTCATTAGCTTTTGTGGCGTTTTTAGCGATTGTTCTTGTCGTCTACTACATTGTGCCGAAAAAGTTTCAGTGGGTAGTGCTGCTTGTTGCCAGCTACGGCTTTTATGTAACCAGCGGTCTGAAGAACCTAGTATTTATTATATCTACTACGATATTCACCTACCTTGCCGGCTTATGGATGCAAAGTATCCGCGACAAGCAACAAAACTACGTTAAATCGCTTGGAGACGGTGTAACAAAGGAAGAAAAACGCGAGTATAAAAAAATTGCTAATAAAAAGATACATACCGTGCAGGTGCTCGCTGTACTTGTTAATCTCGGCGTACTTATTTTACTTAAGTGCCACGGCTTTATCTTTGACAATATCGACAAGGTGTTTACACTTTTTAAATGGGATATTTCTGACCCGCTTGTAAACATTATTGTTCCGCTCGGTCTTTCGTACTACACCTTTAACTCAATCGGATATCTGATAGACATCAGTCGTGGTAAACACGCTGCTGAAAGAAACATCGGAAAATTTGCGTTGTTTGTTTCGTTCTTCCCGTCTATCGTGCAGGGTCCGCTTTTCAGATACTGCGATGTTGGTGTTCAGCTTACAAAAGAGCACAAGCTTGATTATACAAACATCAAGTACGGTGCACAGCTTATTTTATGGGGCTTTTTCAAAAAGCTTGTTATCGCTGACAGAGTCGCACCAATCACAGCCCACATATTCTCACCTGAATTTGTAGCGACTGATTACAACGGCTCACAGGTATTCTTCGGTGTACTTGCGTATTCGTTCCAGATTTACTGTGACTTCTCCGGTGGTACTGATATCACCAGGGGTGCTGCTCAGATGATGGGTATTGACTTACCTGTAAACTTTGAGCGTCCGTTCTTTGCGACATCTATGGCGAACTTCTGGCAGAGATGGCATATGTCACTTGGTGCGTGGATGAGAGAATTTGTTTTCTATCCTGTTATGCTTTGCAAGCCTGTTACTGCGGTGAGCAAAAAGTTTAGAAAGAAATTTGGCCCACACGCCGGTAAAATCGTTCCTTCTGTTGCGGCACCATTTGTGGTATTTTTCCTCATTGGTATATGGCACGGAATTACGTGGCAGTATATAACAAACGGTTTGTATAATGCTATACTAATTTCGTCCACCGTTGCACTTACTCCTGTTTATAATAAAATCGCTAAAACTTTGCGTATCAATACAGAGGCATTCAGCTTCAGAATTTTCCAGATGCTTAGAACCTTTATGCTTCTTTGTATTTCGCGTGTTATCGTTAAAGCACCGTCGATTACAGACGCTTTTGCGATGATAAAGAGAATGTTCACCTCTATTGACCTTAAGTTTTTGTGCGGTGTTGACGGCGAGATTTATTCCTACGGCGTTGACGAGAAGGGTATGAAAGTACTTTTCTTAGCGATTCTCGTATTGCTTGTAGTCGGTATTCTACAGGAAAACGGTCTCAAAATCAGAGAGGCGCTTTCAAGACAGAACCTTATTTTCCGTTGGTTCATTCTTTTACTGCTCTTAACAGTAATACTTGTCTTCGGTATTTATGGTCCTGAGTTTGATGTATCTGCATTTATTTACGGAAGATTTTAAATAATACTTTGATAAACTACTAAGTGCGCTGTGTAATACAGCGCACATTTGTATAGGAGGCAATTATGCTTAATTCAGTAGCTTTAATGATTCAGAAATTTGCTAAGGAAACACCACAGCAGATGGCTTTTTATGTAGGCAACGAAAAATGTGACTACGAAACTCTCGCAAAGTACAACCGTATGGCTGCTAAATTCTTACTTGAAAACGGCGTAAAGGTTGGTGACAGAGTTATTGTTGAGTCTGACCATATCTTGCCTTATGTTTATGTATGGTACGGTATCCAGCTTATGGGCGCTACTTTTGTACCACTTGAAAAGAATACTCCAAGCAATCGTATTTTAGAAATTGCTCAGGAGCTTTCAGCTTCTACAATCATTACTCTGACAAAAAGAGATGATTTAGAAAATTCGTGGTCAATAGAGGAGCTTATGCCACAGATTGAAAATATGGACGACAGCTTCGAGCCACAAGACGTTGACCCTGATTCTCTTGCAGAGATTTTGTTTACAACGGGTACAACAGGTAAATCAAAGGGCGTTATGGTTTCTTTTGCTAACCAGATTAATATCGCGCTTGCAGGTATCGAAACTACAAATATCAAAAGCGACAACGTGTGGCTGATTCCTACTCCGATGAACCACGCCGCAGGTCTTAGAAAATGTCACATTGCTATGGCGGTCGGCAGTACAGTAAGCCTTTTAGAGAGCTTTAGAAACTTCAAGCAGTACTTCCAGACTATCAAAGACCATAACGTAACCTCGCTTTATCTTCCACCTTCAGCTATCCATATGCTTTTAATGATTGCGTCTAAGGATTTAGCGGCATTAAAGGGTCAGATTAGATTTATCTATTCAAGCTCAACTGCTTATCCTGAAACTGATAAAGAGAAGATGCGCGCACTTTTACCTGATGTATATATGTATAACTGCTTTGGTTGCTCTGAAGTAGGCGTTGTATGTACAGACGAGTTCTGCGTTTCAGGCGGTTCTAAATATACAGGTAGCGTAGGTTTCCCTAACTCATACAGCGAAATCGTCGTGCTCGATGAGGACGGAAACGAGATTAAAAACTCAAGCGCCGAAAATCCTGGCCTTTGTGCTATCAGAAGTAAATCTGTTATGCAGGGCTACTGGAATGAGCCTGAGCAGACCGCAAAAGCACTCAAAAACGGTATGCTCGTTATGAGTGATATCTGCTACTTTGCTGAAAATGGCGAGCTCATTTTAGTCGGAAGAAGTAACGACACCATCAACCTTGGTGGCTTTAAGGTTGCACCTGTTGAGGTTGAGGACATTGCTATGCGTGCTGATTGCGTAGACGAGTGTCTGCTTATTCCTGTATCGGTTCGTGGAAATACTTCGCTCAAGCTTTTAGTTGTACTAAAAGAGGGTAAAGAGCTCAACGAAAAGGAAATCAGAGAGCTTATTGCCAACAACCTCGAGCCTTACAAGCAGCCTAAACAGATTGTTGTTATCGACGAAATCATCAAGACCTTTAACGGCAAAATTGACCGTAAGCAGATGATTTCAAAATACGCTTAATCTTTTATAAAACAAAAAGTCCGTTTCATTGCCCAAGTGTTCTTAAGGACACTTGGGCAGTTTTATTCGCCTTGCGGCGAGTGATATTGCTTTGCAGTGATATTTGAACTTCGTTCAAGTGGTATTGCCTTCGGCAGTTTTTGGCGAATAAAATATCACTGAAATCGTAAGATTTCAATATCACTTCCCGAAAGGGAAATATCACTCTGTGCGTTTAGTACAGAATATCACGATATAAAAATTACTACCCGAAAAAGAGTTTTATTTTCTCTTCTTCGGGTAGTTTTGTCTTATACTGTTACGAGCAGGGAATTTGTGTGCCAAATTTCGCTTTTATTAAAGAAAACTGTCCTTAGCAATCCCGCTCTTTTTGAAACGGACTTTTTTACTTTTGAGTTAACAGTTTAATAGCAAACTTTGCGTAGTCGGACATATACTGCCCTCTGCGACAAACTATAGCAGGCTGTCTTTGGTAAAGCTTGCTTTTTATTTTATACAGTGCAAGATTATCATCGAAGTACTGGTTTTCAATAAATTGTAGCGGTAGTAGCGCCGCACCCACACCGGCTCTTGCCATAGCCCACGCGGTAGTTACGCCGACAACCTCGGTAGCAATATCAGGGTTAAAATCAGCACTTGCACAAAGCTTGTCAAAAAGTTCTCTAAGCTCTTGTCCCTGACCAAGCACAACAAAAGGTAACTTTTCAGCCTTTGAGAAGTCGATGCTTATAGGCTCGTTTGATTTATTTTCAGGCAGACCGTTAGCCATATTTTTTGGTACAGCAAGCACTAAGGTGTCAGGCTCTAAGGTGGTCACATCTAAAACGGACTCGTCGACAGGCAGGTTGACTACTGCGAAGTCGAATTTACCCTCAACAACCTCTTTTCTAAGCTGTGCGCTGCTTGCTTCAACCAAGGTTACTCGTACACCGGGATATTCTTTTTTAATCTTTTTTACTATATCAGGCATAAGATACAAGCTTCGAAATGGTGTAACACCAATAGTAAGCTTGCCATGCTCGCCTGATTGGAAGGACTCGAGTCCCTTTACCATCTGGTCTTCTTTATAGAGTAGCTCCTGTGCGTGAATAACGAAAAATTCACCCGCAGGAGTTAAAGTCATCGGGCTGTGGTTTCTGTCAAAAAGCTTTACGCCAAGCTCATTTTCGAGATTCATTATCTGCTTACTAAGTGACGGCTGGGTTATTCCAAGCTCGTCGGCAGTCTGAGAAAAGTTCAGAGTTTTTGATAGCGCGATAGCGTATTGAATCTGTCGTGTATTCAAGAAAACCCCTCCTTTTGCCTAAATTGTTCTTTACATAGGATAATATTTTTACATAAAAAAAGCAAGTCTAAAAATAAAATTAATTTTTCTATTGACAAATGCTAAGTATTTAGAGTATAATATTCCTCGTACGGAATAGGCGCTATAGCCTATTGACTATAATGGATAAAGAAAGAGGGTTTTTAGAAATGCCAATGTGTCTTGTTTACTTGGGCATAATGCTTTTGGTAATCTGTGTATGGTTCCTTGCATTTAAAAGACCGGTTTACGAAGCAGTAGGCCTGAGCTTTTTAGTGTTGCTGACTATTACAGGCAGCTGGGGCAATGTATGGACATACATAAATGATGCGCTTTCTACATCGTTGCTTTATTCGATGGTAGCGTTTGTATCTATGTCAATTTTGCTGACCAAAACTAAGGTTATCGATAGCTGTATTGCTATTATTCTTTCGATTTTAGGCAGAATTACCGGTGGTGCCGGTTATGCCGCAGTAATCGCATCAAGCTTTGTTGGTGCGCTTTCCGGTTCCGGTCCTGGTAACGTTATGGCTACCGGTGCTATTACTATCCCTGCTATGAAAAAATCAGGTTTCCCTGCACATCTCGCTGCAAACGTTGAGAGTAACGCAAGTTACATGGGAAATATGATTCCACCATCATCTAACATCGTTGCGGCACTCGGCGCATACGTTGCGCTTTTCCCTGACAACGAGATTTCTCAGGGTGAGTTCTGGATTATCCTTTGGGGTATTTCAATCTGGTTTATTATCCAGAGACTTGCAATGGTATGGAGCTTCTGTAAGTACTATAAAGTTAAGCCAATGAGCAAGGAAGAGCTTCCAAGCTTTAAAGAGACTATAAGAGTTGGCTGGCAGGGTATGCTTTTACCTGTTATTATTATTCTTCCATTTGTTCTTGACTACTTCTTTAAAGATACATTCTTTACAGCTCGTTTGGGCGAAGACGGTGCAAAGGCACTTTCAAGTTCAATTCTTTTATTTGTTGGCGGTATTGCTGCTATTTACGCTATCATTATTGCGAAAGACAAAAAGGTTGTATCTCCAAAAGGTCTTGCGAAAATGTTTGCAGATGGCGTAAAAACAATCGCACCTGCGATTGGCGTTTGCGTATTTGGTTATATGATTGGTTCACTGTTTGGTGAATTAAATGTTGCTGAAGAGCTCGGCGCTATTATCCAGTCATGGAACTTCGGCAGATTAGGTATGGTACTCGCTATTTGTGTTATCACTTGCATTATGGGTATGGTTATTCCTGGTTCTTCAATCGTTGTTATTTTTGGACCTATGTTCATCACATCTCTTGCAAGTGCAGGCGTTAGCCCTATTTTAGCTGCTGCTATGCTCCCATGTATCTGCGGCGTTATGTGCGGTATCACTCCTCCACTCGGACTTGGTATGTATGCTGGTATGACTCTTGCAGAGTCTGACTTCTCCAAGACATTTAAAAACAACCTTTGGTGGGTTGCTGCACAGTTCGTTTTACAGGTAGTTATTTTAATGGGCTGGTTGCCAATTATGGGACTGTAAGGAGGTATCACGATGAAAAAGTTTAAAGAAATTTGTAAAAAAATCGCTGACGCTTTGAGCGTGGTATTCGGTTACGGTATCGCTGCTTGCCTTATCTTAGGCGGCCTTACATTCTTTGGTTTCTTAGCAGCACTTATTATTGGTGGTGACAGCGCAACTGCTATCTGTCTTTTCATAAAGGGCACAATTTTGCAGATTGTTATCTACGCATCAACAATCCTTGTGCTTTTAGGACTTCTTATTATGTATTTAAGAGGCGAGACTGCTCTTACTCCTGATAAGAAAAAGGCTTCAAAGCATGAAGGTGAAATGTAAATAAATCCCCTTAAACATCAAAAAAGGCTTGGCACATACGTGCCAAGCCTTTTTATTTTGCAGTTTTTAATTACTCACATAAAGCCTTTAATTCGTCTATTGCCTCTTTTGCGTCCTCAGGCTTAAAAACGGCTGTGCCCGCAACACAAATGTCAACACCTGCGTCTGCGGCTGTTTTGATAGTTTCTTTTGCGATACCGCCGTCAACCTGTATGAGTAAGTCAAGTCCACGCCTTTTAGCTTCCTCTTTAATAGCTTTAACCTTGCTCATCATATCAGCCATAAAGCTCTGTCCACCAAAGCCAGGCTCTACTGTCATAACAAGCACCATATAAAGCTTGTCAAGATACGGGAAAACATCTTGAGCTTTTGTATTAGGCTTTATAGCAAGTGCAGGCTTAACGCCTCTGCTTTCAATTTTCTTGATGGTTTCTTCGATGTTTGAATCAGACTCTGTGTGGAAAGAAATGATATCAGCGCCTGCATCGCAGAAGTCGTCGATATATTTAAGCGGATTGCTTATCATAAGATGTACGTCAAACGGCTTGCTTGTATATTTTCTGAGCATTTTAATAACAGGAGCACCGAAAGTAAGGTTAGGTACAAAGTGCGCATCCATAACATCGAGGTGCATCATATCAGCACCAGCTTTATCCATACGCTCGATTTCTGCACCGAATTTTGAAAAATCACAGGAAAGTAATGATGGAGCAATTTGCATAGTGAAATCCTTTCAAAGCTTTTATAAGTTAAGGTCTTTTAATGAACTGGACAATTATTGAGGCTATGCCCCAGAAAATCATATATAACAGCAGCTCTGCAACGCCCAGTCGGGTAACGGTTGCATACAGCACCATAGTCGCACACAAAAGTACGCCGAGTACAAGTCCGAAAATCTGAATGATCAAGCCGATAGTCAGATTTTGCTTAAATGAGATTGCACCTGTTACTGCGTGCAAGAGCGAAGAAAATCTACCTCGTGTAGCAAGATAAGCTCGAGAGCTATCCTCTTTATGCTCGCAGACCTCGCTGCAGGTTTGTGCAAAGCCGGTGCTGAGTACCTTGACCGTGCGATAAAAAATTTCATAATCTTGTGAAATCTTTTCTTGAGTGATATTGCTGTCTGTCGTGTAAACTACAAGGCACACGCCGTTGTTTTGAGCTCTGATAAGCTCGTTTTTGAGCTGTTCATCAGGAGAATACGTGCATACCATAAGCGAAACAAGCTGGCCTGCACAAGCGATGTAGGTGACGTCTTTACCGCGCTTAGTGTGTTTTGTTTCGTCAGCCGCATCTTCAACGTAAATGTGGAATCTGTCGAGTAGCTTGCGGTTACCAATCAGTATTCGCTCGCCATTTACCCAACCGACAAGTCCGAGCTTGTCCTCGTACAAAACGCTTTCAACCTTTGGAAGATTGTGAGCATTTTTTTCGAGCATGTCGTCAAATACGTGATAAAGTGGAGAATTTGCATCTTTCAGGATAACTGCGGCTGCCAAAAGCGAATCTTCAATTCTGTAATCAACAAAATGCTTGAAGGAGTTGATTTTGATAGAGCCCTTTGGATACAGGCTCATTGCGTCTACTATGACAGCGTCGCTATCGCCAAACTGCTTGATAGACGGATAACCACTTAGCATAGCGCTGTGGTTAAGCATATCTTTGCATAAAAATTTGAGTGGAACATTACCGGTGAGCAGTGCACATAACGGAATACTTATACAGCACATAACTGCAAGTGCACATAATGCAGAGATAAATGATTTAGAGATGATGCCGTAAACAATAGATACAAAAACCGAGGTGATTATAGTTATCGGAGATAGCTTACCCGACAGCTCTTCGCTCGGGTCCGGCGCATAAGAGATTTTTAGAAAATCACTTAGCAGATTTGTAGGGTGCTGGTAGGCGATTACTGAATGAGATGCTGATGTGCCACTTAGCATCTTGCGTGCTGTGTCCTCGTCGCTTAAGATTTTAGCGGCATACGCAGGAGACTTTGAAGTAATAAATTTAAAGTTTGCCTTAACGCGGGAAACTATCAGAAGTCTTCCTATAGTGTTGAGCATAAAGCCAAGCACAATGATAGTGGTGTATAGGTGAAGTGTTGAACCGACAAATAAGTCAGATGCAAACATAGCACCAATCTGCTGTAGCAGACAAGCAAAAAACGCGCACGCGATAGCGCTGTCGCTGTTGCCTTTGAAGCTTTTTAGCGGTTTTATGCCGCTGATAATAAACGGTCTTGCGACAATTCCCGTTATTATCAACACAAGAAGATTTACACCGCAATATATCAGTGAACCGTAAGCAATACCTGAAAACAGGTTTGCACCGGCACTTTTTTCCATAATAGTGAGTATCAGAGAAAAAGCAAAAAGCACGCCTAAAATAATCGCTCTTGTCATAAGCTTTTTAAAGTTTGCTGAAATTTCTTTTGCAACGTGCTTTGAGTCCTGTCGGCTCTGATAATCAATAGTGCTGTTGCTAACATCTTGAGCTGATGTGCCGTTGTGAGCAGGGAAAATAATCGCAAATAAAATTCGGAAGAATTTTTGGATTTTATTTTTCGGCTTTTTGGTAGGAGCTTTGTTTTTAGGACTTGATTGCTCGCTGACTTTTTGAGAAGTTTTTTCCCCTTTTTGATGGCTAAGCTGGCTTAAAGTGTATAGCAATGACTGCTTAGGCTCGATGCTTTTGTGAACAGCTTGTGGTCGTTTGGAAATAGTCGGGTCATTTGACTTTAAATACTCGTCATATTCATTTTCGACCACATCGGTGAACCTACCTGCCTTTAAGTGTATCTGATTGATTTTGCTTTCGTGCTGGTATGTAGGTATTTTTGCAACAATTTTTTCGCCTGTTATATCATATTTAGGTCTGCCGAAAATCCTCTCATACTCGTGCTCGTAGGTTTTTTTATACCTTTCATCGTGGCGTGTGGTAGAAGCAATCTGTCGCTCGTATTTTTTGACAGTTGAAGAAGCGTCCAAATCGATGTCAATTTCCTCGATGTCCTGAATATGAACAGAGTGCGGAGTAGAGAACTGGTCAACATCCTCGATTATGTCCTCGGCAATGACAGTACCCTCTTCATAATCAGAGGTAAGCTCAACAAAGCTATCTTCTTGCACCGGTGTGTTTAGTGTGATTTCTGCTTTTCCAGAGGTTAATACCGCTTTTGCTTGTTTAGTGCGTTTTGCCGCCTCTTCGGCTTCGAGTGGAGTCTGACGCTTGTATTTAACCTGCTTGTCCTTAGTGGAGTAAATTTCCTCCATCTTATCTTTTTTTACTTCTTTTTTTTCAGGGGTTGATGACTGGCTTATATCGGTCAGCTCTTCTTCAATTTCCGTTTGAGCTTCTTTGATAGGTTTTGTGCTTTGTTTACGCCAGATTTTCATTTCATCAACTCCTTTCGTTAATTTATATTACAGTAGTTTCTGCGTTTATTTTGTCAAAAACGGTCGTTATCTGCCGTCTGCAATTTTATACATCAGAATGCCTGCGGCAACAGATGCGTTGAGCGAATTAATCTTTCCTTTTAGTGGGAGTGAAACTATAGTGTCGCATTTTTCGCGTACAAGTCGGCTGATACCCTTGCCTTCGTTTCCGATAACAATAGCAACGCCGCCGGAAAAATCGCATTTTGTGTAATCGGTGCCATTCATATCTGCACCATACACCCAGATATTTAAAGCCTTTAAATCGTCAATAACAGATGAGATGTTGTTAACCCTTGCGACAGGTACATATTCAATAGCACCTGCAGAAGCTTTACCTACGGTGTAGGAAAGTCCTGCGCTGTGACGCTTTTTGATGATAACGCCGTGAGCACCCGAGCATTCAGCGCTACGGATAATAGCGCCTAAATTATGCGGGTCTTCGATTTCGTCTAAGATGACAATAAACGGGTCTTCGTTTCTCTCTTTTGCAAGGTTTAAGATGTCTTCGACCGTTGAGTATTCCTTTATAGCCGCAATGGCAACAATGCCCTGATGAGTAGCGCCACCTGTCATAAAGTCAAGTTTTTTTAAATCAACTTCTTTTATGGTTATGCCCTTTTTCTTTGCTTTTGATAAAATCGCAACAATAGAGCCTGCGCGGTTGTTTTTAGCTACAAGAATGCTTTCTATAGGACGATTGCTTGAGAGCGCTTCTGATACGGGGTTGCGACCTGCGATGATGTCGTCTTTTTTTTCTCTGTTTTGATTTTCCATTTCAAATACCTTTATACATTATATAGTAGACTTATACTTAATTAGTATACCACATATAGTTTGCAAGCATATTTATAAATTAGAAATATAGAGGCTTTTTGTCAGCTTTTATCAAGAAAAACTGCTCCTATATCAATATCATCGTCGATAATCCCGTACATACCTGTTAAAGGGTCTTTGAATAAATCGACCTTTGGCGGGAATACGGTAAAGCTGAAAAACATAACAAAGTACAGCATCAATAGCATTAGTGCAACGCAAAAGTAGTCTGCAATAGAGTTTTCATTTACTGTTAATTTATAGGAGATATATTGCGCAAGTGCTAAAAAAGCCAAAGAGGATAAAATGTCAAGTATGAGCACAGGTCCGCTTGTGAATAGATTGTAAGCATAAAAGAAAGCTGGGATGCAAAGCGATAAAAAGTATAGCGAGATTGTCTTAGCTACAACATATTTTTTAAACGGAGGCTTTATAATCAGAAGTTCAATAATCGCCCAAAATACAAAGCCTACGCAAAAGATTTTAATATGCTCCCATACACTCTCGTTTACAGAACCAAAAAGGATTGCTAAAACCGAGCCGTTTGTAAGGTCATATACAAAGTGCAGTAATACTGCAATAAGGTAAATTACTAAAATACCCGCAATTTCCAGAATTTTAAATAGCCGTTTATTCATAATAAAAACCCCCATCACATATTTGTTAGAGTGATAAAGTATATGATGGGGGAAAAGATATAATACTCAAAAAAGTGTATATATGACAGCAGTCGAAAGTGCGCCGATTGCTAAAAACAGACAGCAAGTCAAAAGTCTGCTTAATAGTATGCGTTTATTTTTTGCACTGGATACCGTATCAAGATTTTTGATTAGTTTTTTTGCTTCTTTTTCTAATATCTCTCTCGATATAGAAGCATATTCAGGCCGTAGCACCAAAAAAGCCCGCTCGTAGTATCTGTTGTCTGTATCTGCAATTTCAATCACCTGATGATTTATTCCTTTTATCATATTGTACCATCCTTGTTTTTACAATTATATTGGACAGTTAGGCGATAATGTATGCAAATAGCAGACGATTTTTCCGTAAAATAAACAATTAGTTCTAAATAAAAATTGGAATTTGGAAATATACAAAATGTATTATTCCTAATAGAAATAAATTATGTGGAAAACTCTGTGGAAAACAAGGAAAACCTTTTTGAAATAACTTGAATATGACTGTATTGTTGATATTTTTGATGTTTTGAAATCAGGCTACCAAAAAACAGATATATCTTCTTTATGGGAAATTATGCAAAAATTTTCTACAAATAGTAATTTTTTTCAAGTCAACAGCTTTTTTGAAAAATAATAAAAAAAGAAGACTTTTTTTGCAAAAAGTCTTCTTATAAGATTAATTGTAAGTTTTTAAGCAAAGAAGCGCGATAACAGATGCTCAAATAACAGTGTGCATACCGTACCGCTTAAAATACCGAGTGCAACACCGCATATAACATCGCTTAAATAATGCACCCTAAGATACATTCTTGAAAAGCTGATTATAAGTGCAACTAAAAGCACAGGCAAAAAGATATAAGCAGGACATCTGAGAAGTGTTACCGTAAAAGCGGTAAAGGACGAAGCGGTGTGGCCTGACGGAAAGCTGTAGTCCTTAGGCCTTTTAATAATGAGCTCGTCATCCTCAAGCTTCGAACTAGGTCGCATTCTTCCGATAATATGCTTGATTATAATTTCACCAAGTATAAAGTTAACGCCGAGCGCCAAGGTAAGGTACACGCCTGTAGCGCGGGTGTTTTTCATAAGCAAAAAAGGAAAACAAAGCGTTATCCACCAAACAAAAGCTCCGTTGCCGAGCTTTGTAAAAATAACCATAATTCTGTTTAGAAAAGGGGTATGGATGCGGGCAATCTTTTTGACAACAAGGTCATCAAGCTGCTGAATTTTTTTAAACATAGCCAACTCCTAAAATTAACATTTGATATAGTTTACCACAAAAAAACCAGTTTGGGTAGTATTATTTTTAAACAGATTGCATTTTTTTATAAAAATTGTTGACAAACCTTTTTTTAAGTGCTAAACTTTTAAAAAAATAAAAAGGCTGTGACGAAGACGGCTTAAATATCAGTTTTCAGAGAGTCGGTGGCTGGTGCAAACCGACAACAGGTATTTATTAAAGCCCATCCCTTCTGAGCCGAAGGCCCGAAAACGAAAGCTAGTAGACGCCTTCCGTGATTGCTGCGTGAATGCATAGGGGTTGTCAGACTCCGAGAGTGGCGGACTTTTTGTCTGCAATTTGAGTGGTACCGCGAGTGTATTTTACACCCGTCTCAAAGGTTTCTTTGAGACGGGTGTTATTTATTTTATTATTTATTATTTTATCCTAAAGGAGGCATCGTTATGGCACAAGTTGAAACACAAAAACTACTAGAGGTGGCCGTACGAATTAAAGAGATGCGCGAAATCTTCGGCTTTTCACAAGAGGAGATGGCGAAAAGAACTGAGGTAACAGTTGAGCAATACCGCGATTTTGAATCAGGTAAGCAGGACTTTCCTTTTACATTTATACACAAGTGTTCTTTGGCTTTCGGCATTGGCATTTCTGATTTGCTCGAGGGTAAAAGTGCACTGCTTTCTTCTTACACCGTAACAAGAAAGGGACAGGGTCAGCAAACAGCTAAAGAGGACGGCATTGAAATTCAGAACCTTGCTCCTTGGTTTAGAAAGAAAATTTCAGAGCCTTACTTTGTTACATACAAATATTCTAAGGAGCTTCAGGATAAGCCTATCCATTTGACAAAGCACTCAGGTCAGGAATTTGACTTTGTATTAAAAGGCAGACTTAAAATTCAGGTCGGCGATAATGTTGAATATCTGTCCGAGGGCGACTCTATCTACTACAACAGCTCGACTCCTCATGGTATGATTGCTGTTGACGGTGATGAGTGTCAGTTTGTGGCTGTTGTACTTCCTGGCGAAAACGAGTCAGAGGACATCATCCGTGATACCTTGATGGCTCACAACGAGGTTGCAGATACAAAGCTTTTATGCGAAGAATTTATCAAAACTGAGGTTGACGAAAACGGCTGCTTAAAGGCTATCGACTTTGAAAATGAAGACAGATATAATTTTGCATTTGATACAGTCGATGCAATCGCTAAAAAGGATCCTGATAAGCTTGCTATGATTCACGTGAGCAGAGATCATAAAGAGCGTAGATTTACATTCAACGATATGAAGCGTAAATCTGCACAGGCGGCTAACTACTTTAAGTCACTTGGTATCAAAAAGGGCGACAGAGTTATGCTCGTTTTAAAGCGCCACTACCAGTTCTGGTTTGCAATTTTAGGTCTGCATAAGCTCGGTGCTATCGCAATTCCTGCGACAAATCAGCTTCAGGCACACGACTTTGACTATCGCTTTAATGCAGCGGGTGTAAGTGCTATTTTGTGTACTGCTGACGGTGATGTTTCGCATCAGGTAGATATTGCACAGGAAAAGTCCCCGACGCTGAAAACTAAAGTGCTTGTCGGCGGTGAGCGTGAGGGTTGGCACAACTTTGACGAGGAGTTTGAGCTTTTCTCTGCGCACTATTACAGAAACGAAGATACTCCATGTGGTGATGACCCGATGTTGATGTTCTTTACATCAGGTACAACAGGTTATCCGAAGATTGCACTACATTCTTATAAATATACGCTTGGTCATTTCATCACTGCTAAGTACTGGCATGGTGTTATGGCTGATGGCGTTCATTTCACAATTTCTGACACCGGTTGGGGTAAGGCGTTGTGGGGTAAGCTTTACGGTCAGTGGCTTAGTGAAGGCGCAGTATTTACATACGACTTTGACCGCTTTGATGCATCGGATATTCTGCCGATGTTTGCAAAGTATCAGATTACTACCTTCTGTGCACCTCCGACTATGCTTAGAATGATGATTAAACAAGATTTGTCAAAATATGATTTTTCTTCTGTTAAGCGTGCTACAACAGCAGGTGAGGCTTTAAACCCAGAGGTGTATAAGCAGTTTAAAAAGGCAACAGGTCTTAAGCTTAAGGAGGGCTTTGGTCAGACTGAAACTACCCTTTCAATCGCAAACCTTATCGGCGAGAGCAGTAAGCTTGGCTCTATGGGTAGGCCTGTACCGCTTTATGATGTTCACCTGCTTGATAGCGAGGGCAACGATGTGCCTGATGGTGAGACGGGCGAAATCTGCATCAAAACTTCTGATAAGGTGCCTTGTGGCTTGTTCCTTGGCTACTATAAAGATGAGGAGAAAACTAAAGAGGTTTACCATGACGGTTACTATCACACAGGCGACGTTGCATGGCGTGACGAGGATGGCTTCTTGTGGTATGTAGGTCGAGTTGATGATGTCATCAAGAGCTCAGGCTATCGTATCGGACCGTTTGAAATTGAGTCTGTTATCATGGAACTTCCGTATGTTCTCGAGTGCGGTGTATCTGCAGAGCCTGATGAGGTAAGAGGTCAGGTAGTTAAAGCATCTATCGTGCTCACAAAGGGCACAAAAGAGAGCGAGGACCTCAAAAAAGAAATTCAGAATTATGTCAAATCACGTACAGCTCCGTACAAATATCCGCGTATCGTAGTATTTAGAGATGACCTGCCAAAAACTATCAGCGGTAAGATTCAGAGAAATAAGCTTTAATTTGCAGTAAAAAGCATAAAAAATCGGCAAAAATATGCGCGATTTTGCTTCATTTACTCTAAAGACAAAATATTGACATTTTTCCAAAGTTGTGGTATAGTATTGTAGTATTTTTAAAGGCTATGACGAAGAGTACACATCAGTATGACCTAAAGAGAGGTGGCGGTTGGTGTAAGTCACTGGATACAGCTTTTGTGTTTGTAGCTTCTGAGCCGAGAGGAAGAAAGCTTGATTGTTAGTAGAACCTCTCCGTAACTGCTGCGTAAATGCATAGAGGTTGTTAGACCTTGAGAGTGGCGAGAAATCGCAATTTGAGTGGTACCGCGAGTGTATTTTACACCCGTCTCAAAGAAAACTTTGGGACGGGTGATTTTTTCGTCCCCTACAAAAGGAGAATGATTATGCAACAAATGACAGGTCTTGATTACAAGATTCAGGAAATGGCTGCCCGTATAAGGGAGCTAAGAGAAATTCAGAATTTAACAGTTGAGCAGATGGCTTTAAAAACCGACGTCACTGTTGAGGAATATATCAGCTGTGAAGAGGGTAAAAGCGACTTAAACTTTGCTTTTATCTATCGCTGTGCTATGGCTCTTTCTGTCAATGTTACTGACATTATCGAGGGTTACTCTCCAAACCTTAAGAGCTACTCAGTCACCAGAGCAGGACTCGGACAAAAGGTTGCTCAAGCACATGGTATGACATACTACAACTTAGCTTATGCGTTCCAAAACCGTATCGCAGAGCCGCTTTATGTTCGTTCTGTCTACGACGAGAATGCTCAGAACAATGACATCGAGCTTACTACCCACGAGGGTCAGGAACTTGACATCGTTGTTGAAGGTAATCTTATGGTACAGGTTGGCGAGCATAAGGAGATTTTAGGTCCGGGAGACTCTATCTACTTTGACTCTGATAAGCCTCACGGTATGATTGCTGTAAACGGCAAGGACTGTATCTTCTACGCTATCGTACTTAACCCAACCGGCGAGCCTATTCCGGAGCTTTCAAGTGGCAAGCTTGTTGAAATCAAGCAGAGCCCTAGAAAGCACGAAAGCGACCGTATATACAAAAACTACGTTGATGTTGAAGAAAACGAAAAGGGAACGCCAACATCTATCAAATTTAAAAATACAGATAAATTTAACTTTGCGTTTGATTTGGTTGATGCACTTGCTGATAAAAAGCCTGATAAGCTTGCAATGCTTCATATCTCAAAAGACCACACAGAACGCAGATTTACTTTTAAAGATATTAAAAAAGCATCTAACCAGTGCGCTAACTACTTTAAGTCACTCGGCATTAAAAAGGGTGACAGAGTTATGCTTATCTTAAAGCGTCATTATCAGTTCTGGTTTGCTATGATGGGTCTTAACAAGCTCGGTGCTATTGCTATTCCTGCACCTAACCAGTTGCAGGCTCACGACCTTGAGTATCGCTTAAAGAGTGCGGGCATTAACACCGTTATCTGTACTGCTGACGGCGATGTGTCACATCAGGTTGATATAGCAGCGAGTGGTTACGACGGACTTTTAAATAAGCTTCTTGTTAACGGCGAGCGTGAGGGCTGGCGTACATTTGATGATGAATATACCTTGTATTCAACTCATTATAATAGAACTGATGATGCTCCTTGTGGTGATGACTTGATGCTGATGTACTTCACATCAGGCACATCAGGCTATCCTAAGATTGCCGCACATAACTACAAATATCCGCTTGGACATTTCCATACAGCAAAATACTGGCACAATGTTGACCCTGACGGTCTGCACTACACTATTTCCGACACCGGTTGGGCAAAGGCTATGTGGGGTAAGCTCTACGGTCAGTGGCTGTGCGAGGCGGCTATCTTCGTTTACGACTTTGACCGCTTTGATGCAGCAGACATTTTGCCGATGTTTGCAAAATATCAGATTACTACCTTCTGCGCACCACCTACAATGCTTCGAATGATGGTTAAGCAGGATATTTCAAACTACGACTTCTCCTCAGTTCAGCATATGACAACAGCAGGCGAGGCTTTAAACCCTGAGGTTTATCGTCAGTTTGAAAAGGCTACAGGTCTTCAGATTATCGAGGGCTTTGGTCAGACAGAAAGTACAATGATTGTTGGTAATATGACAGGCGCTAAGCATAAGATTGGTTCTATGGGTAAGCCTGCTCCTATATATGACGTACAGCTTGTAGATGCTGACGGCAACGAAGTTCCTGATGGTGAGCCGGGCGAGATTGTTGTAAATCTTAAAAACGGTCACCCTTGCGGTTTGTTTGTCGGCTACTACGGCGATAAAGAGAAAACCGACGAGGTTATGGTCGACGGCATTTATCATACAGGCGACGTTGCGTGGCGTGATGAGGACGGCTTCTTCTTCTATGAAGGTCGTGTCGATGACGTTATCAAGAGCTCAGGCTACCGTATCGGACCATTTGAGATTGAGTCTGTTATTATGGAGCTTCCTTACGTGCTCGAGTGCGGTGTTTCTGCTGCACCTGATGAGGTAAGAGGACAGATTGTAAAAGCATCAATCGTTCTTACAAAGGGCACTAAAGGTAGCGATGACCTCAAAAAGGAAATCCAGACTTACGTTAAGTCCCGTACAGCTCCGTATAAATACCCACGACTGGTTGTATTCAGAGATGAGCTTCCAAAGACAGTAAGCGGAAAAATCCAGAGAAACAAGCTTTAATATTATGAAAGATTTTAAGAGAATTACACTGCTTTGCGGACATTACGGCTCCGGCAAAACAAACGTCGCGGTTAATATGGCACTGATGCTTAAAAAACAGCGCGACAATGTTGCGATTGCCGACCTTGATATTGTTAACCCGTATTTTCGCACTAAGGACAGCAGTAAAGAATTTGAAAATTGCGGTATAAGACTTATCGCATCAAGCTTTGCAAACTCTAACGTCGATATTCCTGCACTACCGCAGGATATGTACGCTATCACCGATGATAAAGCTTTGTCGGTTATCATAGACGTCGGCGGTGACGACAGAGGAGCACTTGCTCTTGGCAGATTAGCACCACAGATTGTAGAAGAAAATGACTACGAAATGCTGATGGTCATAAACTGCTATCGTCCGCTAACTCGTGATGCGTTGTCGACTATCGAGGTTATGCGCGAGATAGAGTACGCAGGACATATTAAGTTCACAGGACTTGTGAACAACTCAAACTTAGGTGTTATGACAACACCTGATGACGTGATTTCTTCACTTAGCTACGCTGATGAAGTATCAAAGCTTAGTAATCTTCCTGTAGTATGCACTACAGTAGAAAAAAGTTTATATAATGACTTGAGCGACAAGATTGAAAATCTCTTGCCACTGAGTCTTCAGGCTAGACCTGTATAAGACAAAGCCTAAGGAAAGGGAGAGTTTTTTATGGCTAAACTAACATTTAAAACAGACAACTGCAAGGGTTGCGGACTTTGCGTAGAAGCTTGTCCTAAAAACTTGCTTATCCTTGCAAAAGACGAAATCAACAAAAAGGGTCATCACCCTGCAGTCATTACTGACGAGAGTGCTTGTATTGGTTGTGCTTTTTGTGCAACAATGTGCCCTGACTGTGTAATCAAGGTAGAGAGGTGAGATTATGGCAGATAAAGTTTTGATGAAAGGTAACGAGGCTATTGCTGAGGCTGCGATTTTAGCAGGCTGCAGACATTACTTCGGTTATCCTATTACTCCACAGACAGAAATCGCGGCTTATATGGCTAAGAAAATGCCTAAAATCGGCGGTTGCTTCTTACAGGCTGAAAGCGAAATCGCTGCTATCAATATGGTTTACGGTGTTGCATCAACCGGTAAGCGAGTTATGACATCATCATCTTCCCCTGGTATTTCTCTAAAGGGCGAAGGACTTTCTTATATGGCAGGTTCAGATTTGCCTGCACTCGTTGTAAACGTACAGCGTGGCGGTCCTGGTCTTGGCGGTATCCAGCCTAGCCAGTCTGACTATTTCCAGGCTACAAAGGGTGGCGCACACGGCGACTTCCATATGATTGTTTTAGCTCCTGCATCAGTTCAGGAAATGGCTGAGCTTACAGTAAAAGGCTTTGAGCTTGCTGATAAATACAGAATGACTTCTATGATTTTAGCTGATGGTACTATGGGTCAGATGATGGAACCTGTAGAGCTCGACTTTGACGTTAAAGAGCGTCCTGCTACTCCTTGGGCTACAACAGGCACAAAGATGGAGCGTGAGCACAACATCGTAAACTCATTGTCACTCGTTGCTGAAGAACTCGAACGACTCAATTTTGAGCGTTACGAGCGTTATAAGGCTGTTGAAGAAAATGAAGCAATGTACGAGGAATTTATGACTGAGGATGCTGACATTATCGTAGCGGCATTTGGTATTGCTTCTCGTGTTTCTAAAAACGCTATCGTTGAAGCAAGAAAGCAGGGCATCAAGGCTGGTCTTATTCGTCCTATCACCTTATGGCCATTCCCTAAGGCTCCTTTTGAGAAGGCTGCAAAAACCGCAAAGGCATTTATCAGCGTTGAGCTTTCTATGGGTCAGATGATTGAAGACGTAAAACTTGCAACAGGATGCAAAGTTCCTGTTACTTTATGTAATCGCGCAGGTGGTATGATTCCATCCCCTGAGCAGGTATTAGAGGCTATTATTGAGGCTGACAAATTAGGAGGTGCAAAATAATGGTAGTATTTGATAAACCACATGCTTTAGCAGATGTGCCTATGCACTATTGCCCTGGTTGTTTACATGGCGTAGTTCATCGCCTTGTTGCTGAGGTTATTGACGAATTAGGTATTGAGGGCAGAACTATCGGTATTGCACCGGTTGGTTGTTCAGTTATGGCATATAACTACTTTAACTGCGATATGATTGAAGCAGCGCACGGTCGTGCTCCGGCAGTTGCTACAGGTGTTAAGCGTTCAGACCCTGAAAACAACATTGTATTTACATATCAGGGTGACGGCGACCTCGCATCTATCGGTATGGCAGAAACAGTACATTCTGCCGCTAGAAATGAAAATATCACAGTTATCTTTATCAATAACGCAATTTACGGTATGACAGGCGGTCAGATGGCACCTACATCACTTCCTGGTCAGGTTACACAGACTTCTCCATACGGCAGAGACGTTAACCATTGCGGTTATCCTATCAGAGTATGCGAGATGCTAAGTGAGCTTGAAGGTCCTGAGTATTTAGAGCGTGTTACCGTAAACAATGTTAAAAACATCAAAAACGCTAAAAAGGCTATCAAAAAGGCTTTCCAGAACCAGATTGACGGCAAAGGCTTCTCACTTGTTGAGGTTGTATCTTCTTGTCCTACAAACTGGGGTATGACTCCTGTTGATGCACTTAAGTGGATTGACGATAATATGCTTCCATATTATCCACTCGGCGTTTATAAAGACAGATCAGCAAGTAAGGAGGAAGCATAATGGCTAGTACACAGTTTTTATTCTCCGGCTTTGGCGGTCAGGGTATTTTGTTCGCAGGCAAGTTTATTGCTTACAAAGGCTTAACTGAGGATAAGCAGGTAAGTTGGCTTCCATCTTACGGTCCTGAAATGCGTGGCGGTACAGCGTCTTGTTCAGTTATCGTTTCTGACGAGCCTGTAGGTTCACCGATTGTATCTAATCCTGATGTTTTAGTTGCACTTAATCTTCCGTCTTTAGACCGTTTTGAAAAAGATGTTAAGCCGGGCGGCTACATTTTCTGCGATTCTACACTTATAGAGCGCAAGGTTGAGCGTACTGACGTAAAGGTTTTCTACATTCCTGCAACAGGCTTAGCTTCTGAAAACGGTATCCCTACTTTAGCTAATATGATAGTTATGGGTAAGATGCTCAAAGAGCTTGGCGATTACTCACAGGAAGGTATTGAAAACGGACTTAAAAAGGTTATCTCTGCAAAGCGTGCAGATATGATGGGCTTAAACTTCAAAGCACTTGAGCTCGGTGCAAACAGCTGATTTAACACATACATTATTTAAGAAGGTGTTTTAATTGAATATCACAATTACAAAAACAACTGCCAAAAAAGCAAAGCCTGACGAAAGCGCTTTAGGTTTTGGTAAGATTTTTACAGACCATATGTTTATGATGGACTACAGCAGAGAAAAGGGCTGGTATGATGCAAGAATCGTACCGTTTGAGAATCTTTCTATCCACCCTGCTTCTACTGTACTCCACTATGGTTCAGAGATTTTTGAGGGTTTAAAAGCATACAGAAAGGCTGATGGTTCAGTACAGCTTTTCAGACCTATCGAGAATATCCGTCGTATGAACCGCTCTGCAGAGCGTCTTTGTCTGCCACAGCTTGACGAAAACGATGCACTCGAAGCACTCCTTAAATTCGTTGAGGTTGAGCAGGACTGGACTCCACATTCTGAAGGTACATCACTGTATCTTAGACCATTTATGTTTGGTAACGACGAGAGTTTAGGTGTACACGCTGTACATAATGCTACATATGTTATCATCGCTTCTCCTGTTGGTTCTTACTACGCAGAGGGCATCAATCCGGTTAAAATTATGATTGAGGACGAAGATGTTCGTGCGGTACGTGGCGGTACAGGTTACGCTAAATGCGGCGGTAACTATGCGGCTTCTAACCGCGCAGGCGAGCGTGCAGAGAAAAAGGGTTATTCACAGGTACTTTGGCTTGACGGCGTAGAAAGAAAGTACATCGAGGAAGTTGGCGCGATGAACGTTATGTTCAAGATAAACGGCGAAATCGTTACTCCGATGCTTTCAGGCTCAATACTCCCTGGTATCACCCGTATGAGCTGTTTAGAGGTATTACGCAAAGAGGGCTATAAAGTTTCTGAGCGTTTGCTCTCTATCGATGAGCTCGAAGAAGCTATGGAAAACGGCACACTCGAAGAAGCATGGGGCTGCGGTACAGCGGCTGTTATTTCACCAATCGGCGAGCTTTGCTACAAAGGCAAGAAGTACGCTGTAAACAATGGCGAAATCGGCGAGACTACACAGTATCTGTATGATACTCTCACAGGTATCCAGTGGGGCAAGATAGAGGATACATTCGGCTGGACAGTACAACTTTAATCGCCACTTAATAAAGTGAATCAAAAAGGCTCTCGTATGAGAGCCTTTTTTGTTTGTTGGTATTATCTACAAATACTTTTGCATAATATGTAAGTAATAATAGTAAAAGTGAAAAAATTGAGCGTTATTTGTTGACATCTCAAATTCATTGTGCTATATTGGTAACAATCTTTTTAAATGCGATGAAGAAATTATTTTTCGTCCATAGTTTTTTTCAGAGAGTCGCTGGGTGGTGCAAAGCGATAAAAACGGATGAAAAAGTCTCATTTTGGAGCAGAACTGCTGAAATTATTAAGCGGTTACGGCGTGCCCCGTTATCATGGCAAAAGGCTTGTTAGAGCCTTACTGAGTTGGTCGATTTTTCGGCAAACAGGGTGGTACCGCGATACTTTCGTCCCTGAGGCTTTAGCCTTAGGGGCTTTTTTATTTTATATATTCTTGAATAAAAAGAGGTAGATTATTATGAAACAAATCAGAATTGCAGACACAACATTGTGTAATGAATCAAGTCACTTCAGCTTTAAAGAAAAGCTTGAAATCACAAGACAGCTTGAGCGATTACAGGTTGATGTTATTGAGCTACCTGAAATTATAAATGAAAAGACAGACATCTTATTTGTAAAAACAGTTGCTTCTTTTGTTAAAAAGAGCGTTATTTCTGTTGCGGCAGGCAGTACTTTAAAGAGCATTGACGACGCATCAGTTGCTTTGTCTAGTGCAAATCACCCGAGCATCCGTATTGAGCTTCCGCTTTCTCCTGCTTTGATGGAATACGAATGTCACAAAAAGCCTGCTAAAATGCTTTCTTACATCAAAGAGTGTATTGAAAAAGCAAAAGGCTACTGCGAAAATGTAGAATTCTGCGCAGTTGATGCAACAAGAGCAGAAAAAGATTTCTTAAAAGATGCTATTAAAACTGCTGTTGAAAGTGGTGCTACAAGCATTTCTATCTGTGATTCAGCTTCTTCTATGCTTCCTGATGATTTTGCTCAGTTTGCACACAAAATCAGCAAAAAGGTTGACGTGAGTGTTGGCGTTAAATGTAATAATAAAAACGGTCTTGCATCTGCACAGGCGATTTTGTCTGTAAGAAATGGTGTTGATATCGTAAAAACTACTGTTGACGGCGATTGTGTACCGCTCGAGGTTTTTGCGACTATGATTAAAAACTGTGGCGATTCCTACGGCTTTGAGTCAAACATCAGATACACGGAAATGCACAGAATTATTAAGCACATCAACCGCATTGCAGAAAATGCAAACAACGAAAACGCGGCTGTAACAGTTGCTAACAGCGACGAAAATACTATCCACCTTGATGCAAAAGACACACAAGACGACGTATCTATTGCTGTAAAAATGCTCGGCTACGATTTGAACGAAGAAGATCAAGCAAAGGTGTTTGAAGAATTCAAGCGTGTAGCAGAAAAGAAAAACGTTGGCGCAAAAGAGCTTGATGCTATAATTGCGTCGGTAGCTTTGCAGGTGCCTGCTACCTACAAGCTTGTATCATACGTTATAAACAACGGTAATATCATAAATTCCACCGCCCAGATTACTCTTGAAAAAGACGGCAAGCAGTTAGAGGGCTTTAGCATCGGCGACGGTCCTGTGGACGCGTCTTTCCTTGCTATTGACCAGATTATCGGTTACCATTACGAGCTTGATGATTTCCAGATTCAGTCTGTAACACAGGGTAAAGAGGCTATGGGTTCTGCTTTAGTAAAGCTTAGAAACGGCTCAAAGCTTTACTCAGGCAATGGTATTTCCACCGACATTATGGGCGCAAGCATCAAAGCGTACTTAAACGCTGTTAACAAAATTGTCTACGAGGAGGCGTAAGGATGAAACTCTCTTTTTCAACAAAAGGCTGGCATAACTGTCAGTTTGAAGAATTTTGTGATGCGGCTAACTATATCGGCTTTAAGGGTATAGAGCTCCACAACATCAATAACCGCCTTTTTACCGATAAGGACGGTGCTTTCCACGACTACACATCAGCAGCTACACTCAGAAGACTTTTTGAAAAGAAGCTTTCTATCCCTTGTATTGACGTAGTCTCTGATATTGCAAACGATAAAACACAAAAAGGCACAATTAACGAAATCGAGCGTTGTATCGAAATCGCTAAAAACCTGCGTATTCCGCACATCCGTCTGCGTGCTTTTGAAACAAAAGACAAGGAAAGCGCTATTTCACAGGTTAAGAAAACGATTGATGCAGTAATTGGAAAAGCTGTAGAAAATGATGTCATTTTGCTTATTGAAACATCAGGACTCTTTGCTGATACAAAGGTGCTCTGTTCTGTGCTCGACAGCTTTGCAAGCGACAATGTAGCGGCATTGTGGCATTTATCTCACGCTTACTTTACCTGCGGCGAAAAGCCAAGTCAGGTTATCAAAAACCTCGGTGCTTATGTAAAGCACGTACATTTTTCTGATGCAAAAATGGTAAACGGCGAGGTTGAGTACTGCCTTGCAGGTGAGGGCGAAATGCCTGTTAAAGAAATGATGCTTTCATTAAGCTCTGTAAACTACGACGGTTATATCTCGCTTATCTGGGACCCTGCTTGGTGCGAAGAACTTAACGATATGGAGATAATTTTTTCACAGTTTAAAGAGTATATGAAGCAGTTTGACGACACTTCAAAGAACAAGAAAACTCTTTACTCAAACAAACGTCACACAGGCAAGTTTGTTTGGAAAAAGGATTTGCTCATTGACGCTACTTTCTCTGATGTTTTAGACAGAATGGTCGAGGAATTCCCTGACCAGTATGCGTTTAAATATACAACACTCGACTATACAAGAACCTACAGCGAATTTCGTGACGATGTAGATACCTTCGCGCGTGCACTTATTGCTATGGGCGTAAAAGCGGGCACAAAGGTTGCGGTATGGGCGTCAAACGTACCGCAGTGGTATATCGCTTTTTGGGCTACTACAAAGATTGGTGCAATTTTAGTTACTGTAAATACAGCGTATAAAATCCACGAAGCAGAATATTTGTTCAGACAGTCTGACACACATACCCTTATTATGACTCAGGGCGCAAAGGATACAAACTACGGCGATATTGTTGCACAGCTTTGTCCCGAGCTTGAAAACACAAAAGAGGGCGAGCAGGTACACTCAAAGCGTCTGCCGTTTTTAAGAAATGTTATCACAGTCGGCTTTAAGCAGAAGGGCTGTATGACTTGGAATCAGGCACTTGAATTTGCAAGCAAGGTTCCGCTTTCTGAGGTTCATCGTATGGCGGCTTTAGTTGATAAAGACGACGTATGTAATATGCAGTATACATCAGGTACTACGGGCTTTCCTAAGGGCGTTATGCTTACCCATTACAACATCGTAAACGACGGTAAGTGTATCGGCGACAGAATGGACCTTTCTACTGCTGACAGAATGATGGTACAGGTGCCGATGTTCCATTGCTTTGGTATGGTGCTTGCTATGACTGCTACGATGACTCACGGCGGTACGCTTTTACCACTGCCTTATTTTTCACCAAAGCCTGCACTGGCGTGTATCAACAACGAGCACATCACGGCATTTCATGGTGTTCCTACGATGTTTATAGCGTTGCTTGAGCACGAGGATTTTGAAAAAACTGATTTTTCTTATATGCGTACAGGTATTATGGCGGGTTCTCCTTGCCCTATTTCTGTAATGCAGGACGTTGTAGATAAAATGAATATGAAGGAAATCACCATCGTTTACGGCCAGACAGAGGCTTCTCCTGGATGTACTATGAGCTCAACCGACGACCCGCTCGAGGTAAGGGTTACTACGGTAGGTCGTGCTCTGCCTGAAATCGAGTGCAGAATTGTTGACCCTGAAACCGGTGAAGATTGTGACGATGAAGTACCGGGTGAGTTTTTGGCTCGAGGCTACAACATTATGAAGGGCTACTATAAGATGCCTGAAGCAACTGCTGCCGCTATTGATAAAGATGGTTGGTTACACACAGGCGACCTTGCATGCCGTACAAAAGAGGGCAACTACCGTATTACGGGTCGCTTAAAAGATATGATTATCCGTGGTGGAGAAAATATCTATCCAAAGGAAATCGAAGAGTTTATTTATACACACGAAAGGGTTTCTGACGTACAGGTTATCGGTGTACCTGACGAGCAGTACGGCGAAGAGATTATGGCTTGCATCATTTTGAAAGATGGCGAGACTATGACAGAAAAGGAAATGAAGGACTATATCCTTGCTAACATGGCAAGACACAAGGTACCACGTTATGTAGACTTTGTTGATTCTTTCCCTACAAATGCCGCAGGTAAGATTATGAAATATAAAATGCGTGAGCAGGCGGTTGAAAAACTGGGCTTGCAAAAGGCAAATAGCGTGGAGACTGCATAATGTATAAAAATTACACTGTTATAGATTCACATTGCCATATTTATCCTGAAAAAATTGCGAGCAAGGCTGTCGGCGGTACTGACCGTTTTTATGACATTGTGTCAAAATGCGAGGGCACTATCGAAGACTTGCTAAGCCGTGGTAAAAAGGCAGGCGTTGACCATTTTATTGTTCAGTCGGTTGCAACAACCCCGCATCAGGTAAGGTCGATAAACGAGTTTATCTCAAAAAGTGTAGAAGAGCACAAAGGCCTTCTTACGGGACTTGGTACTCTACATCCCGACAGCTTAGACCAAAGAGGAGATGTTGAGCATTTAGTCAGCTTAGGGCTGCAGGGGGTAAAGCTTCATCCTGATATTCAGCAATTTGCGATTGATGATGAAAGATGCCTTAAAATCTACGATTTATGCGACGAGTTTAAACTTCCGATACTGATGCATACAGGCGACAACAGGTACGATTACTCTAACCCTAACCGCCTTTTACCGGTGCTTAAAAAGTATAAAAATCTTACGGTAATCGGTGCACATTTCGGTGGTTGGTCGATGTGGGAGGATGCGTGCAAAATTTACGCGGGACTACCTAACTTTTATGTAGACTGTAGCTCAAGCCTTTATGCAATCACACCGCAAGCCGCAAAAAAGGTTGTGCGTACTTACGGCGCACAGCACGTGCTTTTTGCAACGGACTACCCGATGTGGGACCCAAGCGAGGAAATCGAGCGTTTTATGGCAATCGGTCTGACCGATGAAGAAAATAAAATGATTTTCTCAGAAAACGTCAAGAAACTTTTCAAAATAAAATAAGCATCAAAAAAAGCCTCCTTTTTAGGAGGCTTTAAATTTTATACTGTTTTCCAGTAAATTATATTGTCTTTTACGATTGCTTCGATTTTACCGTCGTTTTTCAACCAGGATAAATATGAGCGCACGGTACTGCCGACTAAAGAGTGCTGTCTTATATTCATCATCAGATTGTAGTGATTAAACAGCTCTTTTAGCACCTTTTCAAAAGACGTAGGCTCTTTTAAAATGGCTAAGATTTTATCAGCGATTTCAAAAATCTTATCTCTGTTTAGTTTAATAAGCGGACGGATATCGGAAACTGTATCAACGTGGCTCATAACAAATTTTTCGGCATCCATATTCTCAACAAAGTCTAAAGATTCAAGATGCTTTTTTATATCCAAAAGATAGGTGATGCCATATTTTTGAATGATGAACTCGCTTGATACAATGTC
This sequence comes from Ruminococcus sp., assembly GCA_017411835.1. Classification (GTDB taxonomy): domain Bacteria; phylum Bacillota; class Clostridia; order Oscillospirales; family Acutalibacteraceae; genus Ruminococcoides. Next base: position 49,833 of record JAFQPG010000005.1, read on the forward strand.
GCCGACAAAAGCGGTTTTGTCAGGCGCAACAATCGCAATCATACCTAAAGAATGGCCCGATATATCGTAGGTTTTCAGCTCGCTTGGGAAAGCTTCATCCGATATATCTTTAGGGTTGCTTTTTTCAGCAAGGAAGAATTTGTGCTCCATTTCCTGTGGGATATATCCGCCGTAGATGTGCAACGGGTTTATTATCGGATGCTTTATAAACGGAATGTCGATTGAACTGCAAAAAATGTCACAACCGGTTTTTTGCTGGATGTATGCGTTACCGCCGATGTGGTCGGCGTGGGCATGGGTGTTGATTATGCCCTTGATATTAAAGCCGTTTTCTTCGCATATTTTAAGCGTCTTTTTAGCAGAGCCTTTGTCAGAACCCGAGTCGATAAGATATACGTCTTTTTCATTTTGCAGGTAAATGCCGACCTTTGACGGGCTTTCGATAAAATAGCATTTTTCGCTGACTTTTACTAATTCATACATTTTAATCACCTTAACTTTGTTTTATTATTATACGCCGTTTTAAGTGATTATTCAAGGCTAGAGTTAGTATATCTAAATCAGATTTTGATGACTTTTGCTATTCTAAAGTGAAAGACCGATTGAAACGATGGCATTTCCGCTTGACAGCATTTTTGCGCTTTCGTGAAGTCGCGCAACAAATGTTTTGCTTGCATTAATTTTGCTTGCAAATTCTGATAAAATATTTTTTGCTTTTTGTGCGAGCACCGGATAGTCAAAGACAAGGTAGTAGCTGTCTTTATAAAAATACGCTGAGTTGTTGTAGAAAAATATGTCTGTATCGCAAAGCTTTTCTATAGCAGTAAGCAGCATTTCTGCATTTTCAAAGCGGTAGCACGGATATTCCTTTATGCGCTTTATGCGGTATTTTTTACGTGCATATTTTTTCTCTTTGATTGATATCAGTATCATCATACCGTCCATAGATGGTAACGCCTCCAAAACGACAGCCTTGCCATCTGTAGAGATAAAATTACTTTGACACGCAAGATTTAACAGACGCGTTAATATCTTTTTAGAATGAGGGTCAGACAGCCCGATTTTTTCAAAGCTTAAGTCAAAGCTTTTCATATCATCCTCGCATAAAGAAATCAGAACTTTTGTATTTGATAGCTGTGAAATTTTCATATTGAGCCCTCCTATCTCTATACATACTATGCTAAAGCTTTGTCTTATGCAATGGTGTTTTTCTGGTAGTAAAAAAATGGTCAAAGATGTTTATTGACACTGACTTTTTACAATGATAAAATTAAAGCATAATAACTTTTAAAAGGAGAATTGCTATGCCGAAATGGTTAGAAAATGCAGTATTTTATGAGATTTACCCGCAGAGCTTTTGCGATACAAACGGTGATGGTATCGGCGATATACAGGGCATTATATCAAAGCTTTCTTATATCAAAGATTTAGGCTGTAATGCGCTTTGGATAAACCCGATTTATGATTCACCTTTTATGGACGCAGGCTATGATGTAAGGGATCATAAAAAGGTAGCACCTCGATATGGAACCTTAGACGACGTAAAAGAGCTTTTAGAAAAAGCTCACGAGATGGGTATTAAGGTGCTTTTTGATTTAGTGCCGGGTCATACAAGCGACACAAACGAGTGGTTTTTGCAGGCAAAAAAAGCACAGCGAAACGAGTATTCTGACTGCTATATTTTTACAAAATCAGTATGGGATGCACCGCCACAGTACAGACTGATGTGCGGTGTGTGTGAGCGTGATGGCAACTACCTTATAAACTATTTTTCGTCACAGCCTGCTTTAAACTACGGCTTTTACGAAGTTACTCACCCTGCTTGGCAGATGCCAAGCGACTGCAAAGAGGTGCAAAAAACTGTCGAGCTTATTAAGGACATTATGCGTTACTGGATGGATTTGGGCGTTGATGGCTTCAGAGTTGATATGGCTGACTCGCTCGTTAAAAACGATGACGAAAAAATCGCTACATCAAAAATCTGGCGTGGTATCAGAGAAATGATGGATAAAGATTATCCAAATTGTGCTTTGGTTTCTGAATGGTGCAACCCACAGCGCTCTATCAATGACGGTGGCTTCCATATGGACTTTTATCTTGACCACTACGGTAATGGCTACTCAACACTTTTCAGATACTTGGTTGATGATGAAAACAAGAGCTTTTTCTCTGATAATGCAAGCGGTAGTCTTTCTACATTTTTAGACGAGTACAGCGTCAACTACCCTGCAACTAAGCAAAACGGCTATATATGCTTTATGACTAATAACCACGATATGCCACGTGCAACATTTTATATGAGTAACGATATGATTAAGCTTGCACATACATTTATGATGACGATGCCGGGAGTTCCTTTTGTTTACTATGGTGACGAAATCGGTATGAGATATCAGACTAATCTTGTGTCAAAAGAGGGCGGTTTTTCTCGTACAGGTTCTCGTACACCGATGCAGTGGGATAGCTCTAAAAACTTAGGCTTCTCTACAGCTGACGAGAGTAAACTTTACCTGCCTGTAGATAAAAGTGAAGATGCTCCGACTGTCGAAAACAGCATCGGCGTAGAGGGAAGTATCTACGAAAACTTAAAAACTCTTATCGCTTTAAGACATCAGTACAGCTCCCTTGCAAATGCGTCTGACTTTGAGCTTATATCTGCAAAAGAGGGTGAAAACCAGCTTGTTTACAAGCGTGGAGAGTTTAAAGTTTACTTTAATGTTTCAAAGGACAAAAAGGTTATTAAGCTTGAAGGTAAAGGCGAGGTTATTTTCTCGTTAGGCGACTACGAAATCAAAGACGATACACTTACTCTAAATGGCACAAACGCTTTGATAATAAAAGAATAAAAAGCAAAAAATAAACCGCAGGGAATTTGCCCTGCGGTTTTTCATTGCGTCTTATTTAATAAAGCCGATTTTCTTCATACATTTGTCGATAGTACGCTGTGCAAGACGATTTGCAAACTCGTCTGATTTTGCATAACACTCGGCTAGATACGCTTTGTCTTTTACAAATTCTTCGTAGCGTTTACGAATTGGAGAGAGCTCAGCAATAACAGCTTCGCCTACTGCAGTTTTGAAATCGCCGTAGCCCTTACCATCAAAGTCGTGCTCAATCTGCTCAAATGTAAGACCGGTAACAGCAGAGTAAATAGACATCAGGTTATTGATGCCATGCTTGCCCTCGCCGTAGAAAACCTTAGCGTCGTTATCGGTAACGGCACGCTTGAACTTTTTCATAATAACATCATCGGAGTCAGTAAGCAGTACGCAACCGTTTACGTTTTCGTCAGACTTGCTCATTTTAGAGGTTGGGTTTTGCAGGCTCATAACTCGTGCACCGTTTTTCGGAATAAAGCCTTCAGGCACCTTAAAGGTGTTGCCGTAAATACCATTAAAGCGTGTAGCAATATCGCGTGCAAGCTCTAAGTGCTGTTTCTGGTCAGCACCGATAGGAACTAAGTCAGCCTGATATAAAAGGATATCGCCTGCCATAAGCACAGGGTAGGTAAACAAACCTGCGTTGATGTTGTCTGCGTGCTTTGCACTTTTGTCCTTAAACTGTGTCATACGTGAAAGCTCGCCATACTGGGTATAGCAGTTTAGTATCCAAGCAAGCTGTGAGTGTGCAGGCACGTGGCTTTGGATAAAGAACGGAGATTTTTCTGTATCAATACCGCAAGCTAAGATAGAAGCGTAAGCATCGTAGAGATTTTTTCTAAAGGTTGCGGTATCCTGTCTTACTGTGATTGTGTGTAAATCAGCTAAAGCATACAGACAGTTATAGTCTTCGTTTTCCTGCATTTTTACCCAGTTGCGTACAGCGCCTAAATAATTGCCTAAAGTGATTGTGCCACTAGGCTGGATGGCGGATAAAACGACCTTTTTCTTTGCTGGAGTTTGTACTGTTTCTTGCATAAAAATCACCTTTTTTAAATCTGTAATAGTTATCTGATAAATTCTTTTGCGACCTGAGCGATAATCTTGATGCCCTTTGTAAGCTCATCATCGGTAGGTGTTGAGAAGTTGATTCTGAATGAATCACAAGGAATTGCGCTGTCGGTTAAGAAAGCGTTGCCGGGTACTACGCAAACCTTTTTGTCAGTTAATGCCTTGCAAAAGCTTAGCATATCAACAGACTGTGGGAGCGTGCACCATATAAAAAGGCCACCCTCGATTTTGTTGTATGTAATGCCTGTAGGAACAACGTACTCGTCGAGAAGCTCCATACACAGGTTTGCTTTTTTTGTATAAAGCTGACGCAGGTAGTTTAAATGACCTTTGAAATCGTACTTTGTCATAAATTCGTTGCAAACCATCTGTGACCACATAGCAGTGTGAACGTCCTGTCCTTGCTTGCATACGATCATTTTCGCCATAGCGTCTTTGTTTGCTACCATATAGCCTACTCTGATACCAGGGGATACTACCTTTGAGAATGAGCCCGAGTAGATAACAATGCCGTCGGTATCAAAGCTCTTGATACAAGGAACATCCTCGCCTGAATATCTGAGGTCTCCGTAAGGGTTGTCCTCGATAATCAGTACGCCGTATTTTTTAGCAAGCTCATAGAGAGCCTTACGCTTTTCAAGACTCATGGTTACTCCCGACGGATTTTGGAAATTCGGGATAGTGTAAATGAGCTTGGTGTTAGGATAAGCTTTGAGCTTTTCTTCAAGTTCCTTTATATTCATACCATCTTTTTCGACGGTAACACCAACTAAATTTGTGTTATAACTGCGGAAGGTGTTGAGTGCACCGACAAAGGACGGAGCCTCGCAAATGAGGGTATCGCCTTCATTTAAAAAGGTTTTTGCGGCAATGTCCATAACCTGCTGTGCACCGGATACGATAATAAGCTCATCACTATCGCTAATGATATTAAGCTCCTCTTTAAGATACTTTTTTAGTGTATCTCTAAGTGGGGTATAGCCGTCGCTTATGCCGTACTGAAGCACTGAGATTGGATTATCATTTAAAAGATTTTGTGAAATCTCTTTGATTGCATCAACAGGGAAAGCATCAGGAGCAGGGTTGCCTGCTGACAAAGAAATAACGCCGGGATCAGAGGCGCTTTTCAAAATCTCTCTTATTGCGTTTGGTTTAAGCGCTAAAACCTTGTCTGAAAAGTTGTATTTCATATTATCACCTTCATAAACTAATCAATTTATAGTAACATATATTAGTAATTTTTGCAACAAAATTGGGCTTTGAAGTAAAGCTGTGCCATAAAAAATGTCGAAAATATCAGCAAATTCGCATATTTACGCAAATTTTTGTTGTATAAAAAAAGATTTTGTAGTATAATGCTATGTGTATTTTTATTTTTTGAAGCAGTTTACGAGAGGAGGAGCAATAATGGACTTTGATTTCAATGATAACATTGACTTTGAAGAAGAGAAACGTCGAAGAGACTCAAGAGCTGTTCGTAGCGCGCAACGCGAAAAAGCAAGAAGAAAAAAGCTTTTTGCAAGACGTGCAACCATTGTTGGTATTATGCTCCTTATAGTCGTGCTTATTGTTACGCTGATTATCGTCGGCGTAAATGCGCTGATTAAGTCTATCGGTGGCGGCGGTGTAGAAGAAACAACCGCTCCTACCGTTGCTCCTACTGAAGCACCGACTACTTTGAATTTTAAAGAGCCTGAAATTCCTGACGATAAAAAGTCAAAGGGTTATTTTTCAAGTGCAAATGGCGCTGTGTATATTTATGAAAAGGCTGCTTACGAGATTTTTTCAGGTGATGAAGCATCTGCTAAAAGCTATGCCGAGTGCATCTCTTCTTTTAAAGCCTTACTTGGCGATGATGTTACCGTTTACAATATGGTAGTACCGACACATATCGAGTTCGGCGTACCTAAGCGTTTGAAAGAAAACGGCGAGGTTACAACTTCTAATCAGATTGAAAATCTTAAGGCAATTTATAGCAGCTACACCGAAGACGTTGTTGCGATTAACTGCTACAACAAGTTGTCTGAACACGTAAAGGAATATCTGTATTTCAATACCGATTATTACTGGACTGGTCTTGGTGCATACTACGGATATCAGGCTTTTTGTGAGCAGGCTGATAAAAAGATACTTGATTTATCAATATGCAAGGATAACTCTGCAGAAGGCTTTGAGGGACAGCTTTTATACTGTGATACGTCACTTTATGAAAACCTTGATACGGTGCACTACTGGACATTCCCATATAACACCTACGCTATGCGTACTGACAGCAACGGTGCTATTCCATACGAAACTACTATCTACTATGAAGCGGCGGTCGGAGGACCATATACCTACGGCGCGTTTTTATGGGGCGATTGCCCACTGTTTGTTGAGTACAATAAGGACCTTACAAACGGCGAAAAAATCTTGGTTGTAAAAGATTCCTACGGTAACCCGTTTGCACCTTATCTCACAGCAAACTATGAGCAGGTGCACATTATCGACTACAGATACTACGACGGTAATCTTATAAAATATTGTACTGAAAACAGTATCGACGAGGTTCTGTTTATAAACAACATTATGTCCGCTAACAGTAGCGGTCAGCAAGACTCACTTAAATCATTATCATAAAAAGGAGGTGTGACGGTATGCTTGCAAAAAGAGTAAGAGTAAATGTATATGGTGAAATTACAAATGGGCTATACTCGGGTTATTCTAACGCCGAGGGCGTTAACAATGTTTCGTCGTATATTATCTGCAGGAAAAGTGTGAACGACTTTTTCAGAGGTGTTGTTATTGCGGTTGTGACTCTTAAAAACAAAGAGGTCAAATGTATCGTTGCACCGGAAGGCGAAGTTTTCTACGAGCCTGAAATCAGAGAAAGACTCAAAAGCCTTAGAAATGTCGAAATCCAGTCAATGAACTGTTTGTACGAAAAATCCTGCGGTGCGATTATTATCCACAAATCTGCTGAAAATAACTACAAGGTGTTGCTTGTTAAAAACCACAACGGCAGATACTGGAGCTTCCCTAAAGGTCACGTTGAAAAGGGTGAAACAGAGGAAGAAACCGCAATCAGAGAAATCAAGGAAGAAACAGGTCTTGATGTTGAGATTATTAAAAACTTCAGAGAGGTTTCTGACTACTGCCCGTTTGGCAGAATTAAAAAGAGAGTTGTGTTCTTTATGGCGCAGACCTTCTCGACAAACGTTAAGGTGCAAAAGGAAGAGATTGACTCTTTTATATGGGTTGATTTGTATGACGTTCATAATAAGTGCACATACGACAACGATTTAAGAGTCATTAAAAAAGCACGAGAAAACATCGACAAATTAAAGTAAACGAAAACCCCGCATACGTTAAGTATGCGGGGTGTTTTTTATGCCTTATTTTGTTGTTATCCACGCTAAATCGGTATCTGTTGACAGATTATCAATGCTGTATAAAAACAGCACGTGGGTGAAATTTTCGCTCTCTATAAGCTTAGATACGCTTTCTTTATAGTAACGCATATCTATCATAACAATTTCAGAATAATGGTCTGCTAAAAACGGAGTCAAGGAATGAGCAAAGCTGTCTTTAATAATGAGTAGCTTTTCTTTGTTGCCGTTTCTTTTTTGCTCTTTGTTTTCAATTTTTGTGTACGGGTGGTTACCATCAAGGAAAACCGGATATTTGTCATCGTCGTTTAAGTTATCGTAAAAGAACATCGACTCTGACTCGATAGTGTTTTTGCCTTCTGTAATGGTGACAGAAAGCAAGTCGTTGTTTAGCTTCTTGCTTTCCCAAACTTCAATAGTATCCGGCTTTGTAAACCAGAAACCGCTTGAGGAGTAGGTTGTGCCGTAAAAATCGTCGTAGGAAGTGATTTTATAATCTTCTTTTGTATTCGGAGTAAAGCCGAGATTATCTGCTAAATCACAGTAAGCAATGTACGCGCCATTGGTTGTCCAATGGTGGTCGGTTTTGTAGTAAACATCTGTGCCGTTTGAGTACGCTTCTTTAAATTCATCTCTTATATCAACAAAGGCAACCTGACTGTCATTTAAGGTCTTTGATGCTTTGTCAAAGTTTTCGTCATCGTTATATATGATATGCTTGTTAGGCAGGATATCGTTTGCAATATAGCCTGTTGATGGTGCAAGCATAACAGTGGTTGGAATTTTTGTTTCCTTTGAAAACTGAGCGATAGTGCTGATGTTGATATCAAGACGGGTGTTTTCAGGCGGGTCGTTTATGAGATACCCGTTGTCGCAGTGGTATATGCCGTTTGATAGCGGGTTGCCAAGACCTAAGTTGTAGTACGAATTAAGTCCCACCCAGAAATTTCTAAACGGGGTATGGTCACTTAAATACTTTTCAAAGTCCTCGCCGAAATCTCCCGAGAAAAAGCTTTTTGCAGTAAACCGCGGAAACTCTTCGAGATATCGCTTTTCTGTGGAGCTGTATTCGTTTTTAGGCATAGCGATAAAAAGCATTGCCATCGCGTAAATGAAAATCAAAAACACGATAGACGGTAAAAATTTTACTGCCTTTTTCATAATAAAGCTCCTTTCAAAAAATTTAATCTAAATTAAAATCTGAAATACAAAAACGGGTTGTAGCTCTGGTTGACAAGGGAAGCGGTGCAAAGGGTCAGGATAACTAAGCAGAATATAGTATCAATCGCGATTTTTACGCCCTTGTTATTAATCTTGCCGTAAAGGTTGAACATAAGCGGAGTAGACGCGACGGTTGCAATACCGATAAGCGGTAAGAACGAAATCGTGGTCGAAAGTGCGCTTTCTCCGATAACTGTGCCTGCAAAAGAGTACATATTCACGATGAAGTCTATAAGCTGGGACATATCGGTGAAGTAGAACAGCGCCCAACCCATAATGACAAAGAACATCGTGTAGATGTGCTGAATAAATGAAGGTGCTTTTTTGAGCACATTTTTAAGCAGGAATTTTTCAATAATGAGAAGCACGCCGTAGAAAAGTCCCCACAAAATAAAGTTGTAGGAAGCACCATGCCAAAAGCCTGTTAAAAACCAAACTATAAGCAGGTTGAGTATCTGTCGTGTGACACCCATTCGGTTACCACCAAGCGGGATGTAGACGTATTCTCTAAACCAAGTACCTAAAGAAATATGCCATCTGCGCCAGAACTCGGTAATAGATTTAGATATATACGGATAGTCGAAGTTTTTCAAAAACTCAAAACCGAACATATTGCCAAGGCCGCGTGCCATATCCGAATAGCCCGAGAAGTCAAAGTAAATCTGGAAGGTGTAGCCTAAAATACCTATCCAGCTACCAAGCCAACCATTTACTTGTCCGGACTCTCGTATCATATCCCACATAAGTCCCATCTGGTTAGCGATAAGCACCTTTTTACCAAGACCGATGCAAAACAGCTTTACGCCCTTTGTAAAGTCTTTAAGGGTTTCTTTTCTGTGGTCGAGCTGGTAGGCCACGTCTTTATATCGGACAATCGGACCCGCAATCAGCTGTGGGAACAGCGCAACGTACGTTCCGAAGGTGATGATATTTTTTTGCACAGGGGCATCGTCGCGATAAACGTCGATAGAGTATGACATCGTCTGGAAGGTGTAGAAGCTGATGCCGATAGGAAGCGGAACTTGTACGCTAGGCAAAGAGAAGAACGGTATAGCATTTAATGTGTCTGTGATGAAGCCTGCGTATTTGAAAAAGCCGAGCAGTCCTAAGTTTATGCAAATTGAAGTGATTAGAAATCCTTTTGCGATTTTTCTGTTTTTAGTGCGATATTTGTCGATAAATCGACCACAGGTGTAGTCGACAACGGTAGAGAAAAGCATAAGCAAAACGAATACAGGCTCGCCCCAACCGTAGAAAACCAGATTTGCAAAAAAGAGGAAGAGGTTGCGGAATTTATATGGTACGGCATAGTAAATCGCCAGCACCGCAGTAAAATATACAAATAAAAACAGTAAACTTGAAAATACCACAACATTGCCTCCTTTCTTTGGCACAAACTTACCTATTATAATCTTCTTATATTCTAGTTTGAAAAACGCAAAAAGTCAATGTGAATAAGGACGATAAAAGCAGAAATTTGTCGGTGATTTTTGTAGGTAGAGTTGAAACTTTTAGTTGAATTTTACTTTTTAAGCAACATATTGTTAATATGTGAGTGTTGATGTATAATTATTTTAAAGGGCGGTGGTTTTGTGCGTGAATTTTTTACATCTTTAAAAAGCGTTATTATCCTTTCGGTTATATTCGCACTTGTGCTGATAGGATTTAATTTTTATGATATCGCATACGATAAAACTTATGAACGCTCATATTACTCAAGCGATGTTGAAAATTTAGATTTAGAGCTTATAAATATCAATACAGCAAGCGAAGAAAAACTTTGCACAATCTCTTATATAACTGCCGATATCGCACAAAACATCGTAGACTACAGACAAGCTCACGGAGATTTCAAAACTATAGAAGACATACAAAATGTAAAAGGCATCGGTGAAAAAACCTTTAACAATATCCGCTCAATGATAACAGTAAATTAAAAAAGCGGGAGACACTTCGTAAAGAAGTGCTCTCCCATTGTCTTTTTATATAAATAATGACACTTTCAATTTGAAAGTGTCATAGTTGATTACATACTTTAAAATAAAATGTTTTTCTTAAAGTCTTCGTTACAGCGAGGACAATGAATTTTCTGATTACCGGTTCGCTTTTTAAGTCTAAGCTGCGATTTACAGTAAGGGCATTTTACGTATCGGTGAGTTTTAAAATCACGGATTTTATAGTACTGTCTTTTAAAGAAAGTAGAAACCACCGTATATATTTTTATATATTGGTTGTTTTCGTAAAGTCTTTTGTTTATGTTTTTTGATAACGCTCTAAAAATATATAAACCAAACGGCACCATAGCTACAATAAAAAGCCAAGGTGAGCGTACAAAGACATAAATTGCATAAATAATAGCAGTTAATATCAGCAAAAAGGTGTTCAATTTATCATTGCCGTAGCGTCCCTGCATAAAGGACGCAAGTTTATACATAAAGTTTTTAAACATAATATCTTCCTTAAAATGTCGTTTAGATTATATTATCATACAGTAAACGCCATTTCAAGAATAATCTGTAAACATTATTTTAAATTAAGTGAGGAATAGGACTCGTTTAAAATAGCGGCACTTTCCCTAAGCTTTTTTGCTTCGTCACGCTCTAAAGACAGTTCGAGTATTGAACAAACACCGGTTCTGTTGATTATACAAGGATTGCCGATAAAAACATCTTTAAGAGCGTATTCATTGCTCATTTTTGAGGATATAGTCAGCACGCTGTTTTCGTTTTGAAAAATAGCCCTGATTATGCGTACTATCGCCATACCGATGCCGTAGTAGGTAGCCTGCTTTGCTTTTATAATCTGCTGGGCTGAGGTGCGTACCTGTGTAGATATTTTTTCAAGCTCGGAAAAATTAAATTTATCTTTGTTGTCAGTTATTACATCATAAAGCGGTTTTGTAGCAATAAGCGCCTGTGACCAAGGTACAAACTCAGAGTCCCCGTGCTCACCGATAACATAAGCGTGCATATTTCTAGGGTCAATGTGAAAGTATTTTCCGAGCAAATACCTAAGTCGTGCGGTGTCGAGCGTAGTGCCCGTACCGATAACCCTTTTTGGGTCAAAGCCCGACATCTTGTAGGTTATGCGTGTCATAATGTCCACAGGGTTTGTCGCAACCAAAAAAATACCATTAAACCCGCTATTTACAACAGGGGTGACGATTGACTCGAAGACCTGAGCGTTGCGTGATAAAAGCTCAAGTCGCGATTCGCCCTCTTTTTGATTTACGCCCGCACATATAACGACAATGTCGGCATCTTTACAGTCGCTGTATTCCCCTGCATATATACGCATAGCGGTGTGGGAAAAAGCAAGTCCATGGTTTAAATCCATCGCTTCTCCGATTGCTTTTTCGCGGTTGATATCAATGAGCACCAGCTCGTCACAGGCGTTCTGATTTAAACAGGCGTATGCAAAGCTCATACCAACCATACCCGTACCGATGAGCACAACCTTTCTATTATCCATAAAATCACCTTTTCCTTTTCTTTTATTCTTTGTAAAAGGCTTAAAAAATATGTGTAAAATCTTGAACTTGGGTTTTGGTAACGCTATAATAAATTTATACAGGTGGTGAGAGCATGGAAAATGTTAAAGCAAAGGTAGAACATAAACTTCACAGAGTACTTCAATATATTACATCTTTTCTAAAATGGGTATTTATTGCGCTTATTACCGGCGCGATTGGAGGAGCAATCGGCGGTGCTTTTCGTTTTTGTGTTGATTATGCTACAAAAGTGCGCAATGCTCACGACTTTTTGATATTCTTTCTGCCGGTTGGCGGTTTACTGATAGTATTGCTTTATAAAATTTCAAAGCTTAAGTCTGATGCGGACACTAATCTTGTTATCAAATCTATACGCAGTGATGCAAAGGTTCCGATGTTGTTAGCGCCTGTGATTTTTTTAAGCACGATTATTACACATCTGCTCGGTGGTTCTGCAGGTCGAGAGGGCGCAGCGTTGCAGCTTGGCGGATGTATAGGTGAGCAGGTCGGCGACCTATTTAAGCTTGATGAAAAGGATATGCACATCTGTATGCTTTGTGGAATGAGCGGCCTTTTCGCGGCACTTTTCGGCACTCCGATTACCGCAACTATATTTGCGATGGAGGTTATCTCAGTCGGCATTTTTTACTACAGCGCGTTTGTGCCATGCCTTGTATCGTCGCTGATATCCTTTTCTATTACCCGATTGATGGGCTTAGAGCCTGTTGTATATAAGCTAAACCAAGCGCCGAAGATCGAAATGTGGTCTGTAATCAAGGTTGCAATCATCGGTATCGGATGCGCAATTTTAGGCATTGTATTTTGTCTTGCTTTAAGATTTACTGGCAAACTTGCTAAAAAGGTATTTAAAAATGAGTATTTAAGAATTTTTGTCGGCGGTGTTGTTATTGTATTGCTCACCTTGATTTTTGGTACAAGATACAACGGCATCGGTGAAAATATTATCCATAGTGCGCTTAGCTACGGTGATATCAACTGGTACGATTCGCTTTTGAAAATTGCGTTTACCGCGATTACTATCGGATTTGGTTTTAAGGGTGGCGAGATAATACCAACGCTGTTTATCGGAGCAACCTTTGGTAGTGTTTTAGGCTCGTTTTTAGGACTTGATCCTGCGTTTGCGGCAGCAGTCGGTATGGTCGCGCTTTTCTGTGCGGTGGTTAACTGTCCGATGGCATCGTTTGCACTTTGTGTTGAGCTATTTATTGGTGGCTCGATTGTGCATTTTGCAGTAGCGATTGCAGTAAGCTTTATGCTGTCGGGATACTACGGACTGTACTCGGGACAAAAAATCGTTTACTCAAAACGCAGGGCTCGTTTTGTTGACAGAAATGCAAAGTAAATATATCTACATATAAAAAAAGGCACAGCTTGTACTGTGCCTTTTTATTTTAGCTTACTACGTTTTTTGGAGTGCCGTTTATAAAGTTTTCAATATTATCGCAGACAATGTTGATTAAACGGATGCGGGTTTCTATCGGTGCCCACGCAATGTGCGGTGAGATGAGCAGATTTTTTGTTTTTGGTAGCACGCTTTCTTTGCTCATAGGCTCTACAGATAGAACATCAACACCGGCACCACCTAGGTGCTCGCTTTCGAGCGCTTCTTTTAAATCTTCTTCTACCATAACTCCACCGCGTGCTGTGTTTACAAAAAACGCACCCTTTTTCATTTTAGAAAAAGTTTCTTTGTTAAACATCTCTTTTGAGTCGTCATTAAGCGGACAATGGACGGTCACGATATCACTTTCCTTTAAAAGGGTATCAAAGTCGACAAACTCGACGCCATCAAAGCTCTTTTTTGAGCGATTAAACGCGAGCACTTTCATAGAAAACGCCAAAGCGATTTTAGCAACCGCCTGACCGATAGCGCCAAAGCCGACAATACCGATAGTTTTACAGCATAGCTCGTTTAACGGGAAAACAAAAGGCGAGAAGGTAGAAGCGGTCTGCCAGCCGCCGTTGTGACAAAACTCGTTGTATTTAGACATACTTGTGTAATGCTCTAAAATCATCGCAAAGGTTTGCTGTGCGACAGCGTTTGTAGAGTAGCTACCAGCATTGCAAACGGTGATAGAGTGTGCTTTGCAGTAGTCGATGTCGATATTATTATAGCCTGTTGCAAAAAGGCCGATGTATTTAAGATTTTTTGCATCCTTCATATTTTCACTGTTGAGTACGGTTTTGTTGCATATAACAGCGTCAGCATCGCAAATGCGCTGAGAAATTTGTGACGGGGAAGTCAGATTATATGTAACAACCTCGCCGAATTGCTCGAGAGGTTTTAGCGATACATCGCCGTTTGTAACAGTTTGTGCGTCAAGAATTACAATTTTCATATTTCACCTGCAAGTATTTTTTTACTATTATATTATTATGGGATAAAAATTGCAAATCACAGGTACTCAAGATACACCTCAAGAAAACACAGATAGGTTTCAGCAGGGTGTGAATAGCTGATAAGTGAGTTGCTGTAGTCAAATGACATGCTTGCATCAGGGTTGTCCATACCAAGCATGATGTAGTTTTTCAGCACCTCAAATTCAGTATCGTCAGAGCCTAAAAATATCAGTCCGTTTGAGATGATATTCTCTTCATTTAGTACGTGTGCAAACATGGTCATATATTCGTAAACGCTCATTTTAAGCCCTGCGATTTCGTACTTTGTGTCGTAGTAGTCCTTTATTGTGGGAGCAAGCTCATTTGCACTTGATAAAAACTCATTTTTCTTTTCTTCGCCGTTGTAGGTGATAAAATCTCTTTTTCGATATTCTAAATATTTTTGTTTGACCTTTTGAAGCTTTTCTTCATATAAAGGGTCTGTTTCAGCTGTGAAGAACGTAATGGTTGTGCCGTATTTTGTAAAGCCCCAGCTTTCAAGCGGGATATAAGCAATGAAATCTTCAGGGTTTACAAAGTTGAAAATGCCCGAATATTTATCGCTTGTTGCAGTTTCGTTTGTGGTGGTGTTTGGGGTTGCAAAGGTGTAGGCATATACATTTTCTTTCGAGTAGGTATCTATCAGGTCTTTTGCAAAAAGATTTGCAACCGCCGCTCCGCGTGAATGACCTGTTATTAAAAACTTGCAGTGGTCTTTATCAACGGCGTAATTTGCCATATACATATCAAGCTTTTTATGTGCAAACTCATTTGCTTTTGAAAAGCCTTCGTGCACCTTTGTGACATTTACGCTTTTACCGATATCAAAATTCGAGTACCATTCTTTTGCAAATGTTCCTCTAAAAACAACCGCAACAACGGTTGTGTCTTCGATTTTACGCGATGCAATCGCTATGCCGACGGCATTTTCGTCGTAGTCGTCCGAGTAGTTAAATTTTGCTTTATGCTCAAAGCCAAGCGCCTCGAGATTTTTGTGCACGCTATCGCATTTGTAGGCTGATGATGAGAGCACAATCGATGCTTTTGCAAGCGAAGGCGAAAGGGTTTGGGGTGGGGTGAAAAATTCAGTTTCATCAAGCACCAACGTGTAGGGATATGTGCTTGTGTCCCCGTTTGTGCATAAAGGGGTGGTTATTAAATCAACCGTAAAGCTTTTAGTTTGAGTTTGACAAGATGTTAGCATTAGCATTCCTCCGATAGTTATTATTGTCAAAAATATCAGGCTTATTAATTTACGCATAATATCACGCACCTTACATATAAAAAGGGTTACAATTTTGTTGTTGACACTATATCATTTGATGTTATAATTTATTTTGTGGTACAATATATGTACCCTCAGATAAAGGAGATATACAATATGCAGAACTTCACTTTAATTAAAAGATTTGCCTCACTATTATTAGCAATAATTCTTGTGTTATCCTGCACAGTTATTTTTGCCGGCTGTAATGATAATAAGCTTCCTGATGGTTTAGAGGTTTATAATTATGATAAGGATGGACAGCCTACAGGTTATTATAAGAACGAATATGATGATGCAGGCAACTGTGTAAAGAACGAAAACTACAACTCTGAAGGTGAGTTGCTTGGTTATACTGTTAACGAGTATGACGAAAAAGGAAACAAAACAAAGAGCATCTACTACGATAAGGAAGGTCAGATTCAGGCACAGGCAAAGACTGAATATGATGAGAATAACCGCATCATTAAGTACACTGACATTGATGCTGACAATGTAGTACAAAGCTACGTTGTTTACGAGTACAATGAGCTCGGTCTTGATAACAGAATTTATCGTTACGATGGCGATGGTACTTTGAAGTCATACACAGAGTACGAGTACGACGACAACAAGAACTGCACAAAAATGACAGAGTACACAGGCTCGGGTGAAATCAAGTATTACATAGTATATGAGCTCGACGAAAACGGCGAGGAGATTTCTTACCGTTATGATGCTGAAGGAAACCTCGTTTCACAAAACTGATAAAAAGCTAAAGGGCAGTCAAACGACTGCTTTTCATAAGGATGATAAAAACCACGATGAATTTCATCGTGGTTTTTCTTGTGTTTATCTGATAGAACCAGCATTGCATTTGTATTTACAAATGCTTTTTTGGTGATACCCAAACCCTTTTACAATAAAGCAAAAAAGCAAGTTATATTCTGTGCTGACACACAGAGTGATATTTTCACTTTGTGAAAGTTATATTACTCCCTCTGGTTGTAGTGATATTTTATTAGCCCTAAAACTGTTCGTAGGACAATATCACTATGCGAAAGCATAATATAACTGCGAAGCAATAAAACTCGCCAAATGTAATGTGGCAAATAAAACTGCGAAACTTCCTTATGAGAAGTCTCGCAAAGACTGCCCCTTTTTGTTGGTACTTATAAGTAAAAATAAAAGCCCTCCGATTTTTCGGAGGGCTTAGTTTTTATATGCCTAAAATTGATGTTGCTATTTCAAAGTAAATAAATACGCAAAGTGTATCAACGATGGTGGTGATAACAGGGCTTGCTACGACAGCAGGGTCGAAGCCGATTTTTTTAATCAGCATCGGCAACGCACAGCCCAAAAGCTTTGCAAAAAAGATAGTTAATATAAGGGTCAGCGATACAACAAGAGCAACGGGTATGGTGATGCTTTCGTTGTGTAGCATTAAGCCGTCTATAAGTAACATCTTAGCAAAGTTTGCAATAGCGAGCACAACACCGCACAAAAGCGATACACGCGATTCCTTGAACATTACTTTAAGTATATCCTTAAACTCAATCTCCTCAAGCGAGAGTGAACGGATAATCGTAACTGATGATTGAGCACCCGAGTTACCCGCAGTACCCATCAGCATAGGGATAAACGCGGTGAGTACGATACACGCATCAAGCTGTGATTCAAACGACGTGATAATCATACCGGTGAAGGTAGCAGAAATCATAAGTATCAAAAGCCAAGGAATACGGCTTTTGAAGATTTCAAACGCACCTAATTTGTCGTATGGTTTATCGGTTGTCGGCGTGATAGCCGCAACCTTCTGGATATCCTCAGTAGCCTCTTCTTCCATAACGTCGATAGCATCGTCGACGGTGACGATACCGACAAGACGGTTTTCTTTATCAACAACAGGAACAGCAAGGAAGTTGTACTTATTAAAAACCTGAACAACGTTTTCCTGGTCGTCCAGGGTGTTGACTGAGATGACGTTTGTTTCCATAAGGTCTTCGATAGTGTCGTCCTCGTCAGCAAGCAAAAGACTTTTGATGGTGACAATACCGATAAGTCTTGACTGCTCGTCTGCAACGTAGCAGGTGTAGATAGTCTCTTTATCAATACCGGTACGTCTGATTCGTTTTATCGCTTCCTCGACCGTCATTTTCGGTCTAAGTCTGACAAACTCGGTTGTCATAATCGAGCCGGCACAGTCTTCAGGATATTTTAAGATTTCATTGATTTGTTTTCTGACGTCAGGGTCAGCCTGACGCAAAATACGCTTGACGACATTTGCAGGCATTTCCTCAATAATGTCAACGGCGTCGTCGACATACAGCTCGTCAATGACTTCTTTGAGCTCTGTATCAGAAAAGCCGTGAATTAAAAGCTCTTGAGTGTCCTCGTCCATTTCGACAAAAGCTTCGGCTGCAAGCTCTTTTGGTAAAAGTCTGAACAGCACCGCAGTTTTTTCGTCCTGAATGTCTTCAAACACACCGGCTATATCAACAGGGTTCATAGTTGAGAGTATGTCCCTTAATGTCGCGTATCTTTTATTTTCGAGCAATGTTACAATAGTCTCGAAAAGAGTGACTGTATTCCTTTCCATAAATTTATCCTCCTAATTTTATTTAGGCGGAAGTAGAAGACAGCCCTTTAGAGTATCAAAGATGAAAACAGACGGTGTTACGTACTAACTGACTGTTTTCGATTGTACTTCGCCCCAAAGGGTTGCCGGCAGTACTTCCAGCGTCCATTTAAATCTCGCCTCTTTCATAGTTTAGTCCGATGCTTTTAAAACACCAGCACATTTAATTTTATACTATCAAATTATATAAGTCAACCTTACATTCACAAAAAATTAAGACATTTTCTCTTGATTTTGGTGCTCATTTTGAGTATAATTAGTTGACTAATAAATTAGGAGATGAAAATGATGGAAGATTCTTTCGAGAAAAAGCTTAAAGAGTTTTTACCATATATAATTATTATTGGAGCTGTTTATCTGCTCGCGCCTGTGCTGTTGGTACTTACTAAAAGTGCAGGAGTGCTTAACCAGATTATTTATATCGGAGTATTTCCGCTTACTGCACTTGCTTGCGGTACATACTACGGATACAAAAAGGAAAACGACTTTTTCCTTTCTTTAGTGGCTCCGATTATTTATATTCCGAGTATGCTTATTTACGGAAACCTCAGAGATTCTGTTTTAAACAGCCTGATTTTCCTTATATCATATTTTATATGCGGATATATCGGACTTACTATCGGCGATATGCTAAAAGGTAAAAATTCCGGCTCCTCTGATGCAAAAGAAAAAGCAGACAGAACCCACAGCAGAAAAAGAGTTCCACGTAGAGTAAAAACTGTTGACGAAAGAAAGTCAAGAACAGAAATTATAATGGAAGAAAACGACATCGAAATGCCACAAAGCTTTGATACTCACGAGCACATCGGCGAGGTTGAAACAACCTTCGACACCACAGCAGACGATATCGACTCTATCCTTGCTGAAATTCACAGCAGACGTGAAGAATAAAACTAAAACGGCTTGCAAACGCAAGCCGTTTTTTAGTATAAGTAAAGCATAAAACAAACAACAAAAAGGGGCAACCAAAACGGTTGCCCCTTAAGTTTGCGTATAATTTTAAATTACTCGCAGAAGAATACGTCCATGCCTGTTGTTTCACCGTCAGCAACGATGTAAGCTTTTGACTCTTCTGGCTTAACATATACTGTGTAAGCCTTCTTGCCCTTTACAACCTTCTTAACGTTCTTCTCGATGTCAGCAACTGCTACTGTAGCGCCGCCGAACTGGATGTAGAGGTCAACCTTAGCAGTTGTCTTCTTTGCAGGAGCTTTCTTAGCAGGAGCCTTCTTCTCAGCTGTAGCCTTTGGAGCAGCAGCCTTTTTAGCTGTTGTAGCCTTTGGAGCAGCAGCCTTCTTAGTTGTTGTCTTTTTCTCTGTTGTAGTTGTTGTTTTCTTTGTTGTAGCCATTTTAATTTCCTTCTTTCAAAATAATTATTTAATAAAACGCGTGAAAACAAATTTACTGCAAACTTTTCGTTTGCATAATAATTATATTATTTTACTTTTTTAAAAGCAAACCATTATAGGTAAATTTGACTTATTGACTAAACAAAACGATTTTTATCTGTTTTTTTAGATATTTATGACAAGGAAAAATTCACTTTTTTTGTAGAATGCCCTTTTTTTGTCTAGCATATTTACTAAAATTATCTTCAATGTATTGTGCAAAAAATATAGAAAACGACTTTTTTCTGTACGAATTGCCCTACAAATTACTCTTTAAAATGTATATTTTTACTACATAGGGATTATGCTACAGTTGTTAAGATTTTTATGCTGTGGTATAATATCAAAGTACGAGTTATAGGACAGTGAAAATCAGCTTTAAAGCTTAGGTGGGGCGAATTTATGATAGACAGTTTTTTAACAGTTTCCGAGCAGGTGCTCATTTTATTTGTGCTGATAGCAGTAGGCTTTATTTGTGCAAAAACAAAGCTTATAAATGAAAACGGCTCAAAGGTAATGACCAATATAGTTTTGTATTTTGTAACGCCGTGCGTAATTATTAGTGCTTTTCAGCGTGAGTTTGATTCTACTATGCTTTTAAAGCTACTTATTTCGGCGGTGTGCTCTGCACTAATACTTGCAGTAAGTGTGGTTGTTGCACAGCTTTTGTTTAAAAATCAACAGCGTAGCAGAGCAACTATTTTAAAATTTGCGACAGTTTTTTCAAACTGCGGTTATATGTCGTTACCATTGCAAAAGGCGTTGCTTTCAGACGACGGAGTTTTTTACGGAGCAACGTTTGTTGCGATGTTCAACATCTTTGTGTGGTCTTACGGTATTATAACAATGAAAGGTAAAAGCGAGAAAGGCTCAAGCTTAAAAATACTCATTAACCCCGGTATTATCGGTACGGCTATTGGTATAGTGCTTTTCTTATGTTCGGTAAAATTACCTACTATTATTGCTCAACCGATTAATTATTTAGCTGCTCTTAACTCTCCTGTGCCGATGCTGATTATCGGCTACTATCTTGCTAATGCAAATCTGAAACGAGCATTTACTGATTTATGGTCGTATATAGCGATGGCTTTAAGACTTATTGTATTGCCGCTTGTAACCCTTGCGGTGCTACTGCTTTTTGGCATAAAAGGTTCGCTTTTAGTATCGCTCATTATTGCTACGGCTTCTCCTGTTGCGGCGATTACCACTATGATGTCTGCAAAATACGGTCACGATACTGAGCTGTCGGTATCTTTGGTGTCCGCTTCGACCTTGCTGTCACTTTTTACAATGCCGCTTGTGGTAGGTCTTGCACAGTATTTATCGTAAAATAGAAACGAGGTTTTACTATGGCAAAAAAACCCAGACAGAAATTAAAGCTACTATATATTCTTAAATATTTGAGCGAGAAGACTGACGAGAATAATCGTGTAACAGTGCAGGATATAATTTCGTATCTTAACTCAAACGGGATAGGGGCTGAAAGAAAAAGTATCTATGATGATTTGGAGTCGCTCGAGCTTTTCGGCTACGATATCTGTAGCGTAAAAAGTAAAACCGTTGAGTACTATTTAGCGTCAAGAGAGTTTCAGCTGCCGGAGCTTGTTTTACTTGTTGATGCAGTGCAAAGCTCAAAGTTTATTACTCATAAAAAGTCAAACGAGCTTATCAAAAAGCTCGAAAATCTTGCTAGCGAAAACGACGCAAAAAAGCTTCAGCGTCAGGTGGTCGTTACTAACCGCGTAAAGACGCTCAACGAGAAGATTTACTACAGCGTTGACAGTCTGCATCAGGCGATTAACACAGGATGTAAAATCAGCTTTTACTATTACAAATGGGAGATAAGTCAAAACTCTAATCAGAAGATAGAAAAAACACGCAGAAACAACGGCGAAAAATATACGGTTTCTCCATGGGCACTTTCGTGGGACGATGAAAATTACTACCTGATTGCTTACGATAGCGTGGCTGATAAAATCAAGCACTACAGAGTTGATAAAATGGAAAATGTTGAGGTGCTGAAAAAAGAAAAGCGTGATGGCAAGGATGTCTTTTCAAAATTTGATATGGCGGTTTATTCGAAGCAGGTTTTCGGTATGTTCGGTGGAGAATTGACTGATGTGAAATTGCGTTTTGACAACTCTCTTGTCGGAGTTGTTGTGGATAGATTTTCCAAAAATGTTCCTATCATAAAAAACTCAGACAACACCTTTGAAATAAGCACAAAGCTGATGCTGTCACCAACATTTTACGGTTGGCTTTTCGGACTTAAGGATAAGGCGCAAATTCTTTCTCCTGAATTTGCAAAAGACGAGTTTTTAAGTTACATAGAAGATATAAAAAACATATATAAATAAGTAAAATTTTCATAAACCAAAGTCCGTTTTATTGTACACATACTTTTTTATAATCTGAGTATAGGGAGCACTTCCCTGAAAAAATAAAAAAGGATGTTGTATTATGTTGAATTTTTGTATTTTTGTGTTTGTTTTTTACGGTCTTTGTGCTATAATCGGAATGATACTCAGACCAACTACTTTTTTCACTTTGTATAAAAGAAAGTAGGTCGTGTCTTTTAAGGGGACTTGCTATGAGAAAAGTTATTCTGGCGTCGGCATCACCCAGACGCAAAGAGCTTTTAAATGAAATAACAGATGACTTTATTATTGAACCGTCAAATGCTGACGAAACTGTAAAAGAGGGTATAAGCATAAATGATATACCTAAGTATTTAGCACTTTTAAAAGCTAAAGACATTGCTAAAAATCACATAGACGATATTGTAATCGGCAGCGATACTATCGTCGTTATTGATGATAAGGTGCTCAATAAACCAAAAGATGAAAACGATGCCTACAATATGCTTAGCTTGCTTTCAGGAAAAAAGCATAGGGTGCTTACGGGCTGTGCGATTGTTTGCGGTGAAAAAACACACAGCTTTTGTGAGGAAACGCAGGTTGAGTTTTATCAACTGACTGACAAAGAAATATATGATTATATAAAGACAAAGGACCCGATGGATAAGGCGGGTGCGTACGGGATTCAGACACAAGGCAAAATGCTTGTAAAAGCGATATACGGGGACTTTTACAATGTGGTTGGCTTGCCTGTTGCAAGGCTCAAGCGCGAGCTTTTGGACTTTATGAATAGCATAGATTAATGATTTATATTTTGAGGGGTTAATATGAAGCATTTGTTTATTCTCAACGCTTATGCGGGTAAAAAAAGCCGAGTGGAAGAGCTTAAGGAAAAGATTAAAAGTCTTAATCTTGACTGTATTATTGAGGAAACAAAATCTCATGGTGATGCAAAAAGAATTGCTAATGAATATGTAAGCAAAAGCGACGATTTTGTAAGGGTTTACGCTTGTGGCGGCGACGGCACAGCAAACGAAGCGATGAGTGGTATGGTCGGATATGATAACTGTGCGCTTGGTGTAGTTCCTGTCGGTACAGGAAATGACTTTGTAAAAAGCTTTGATTTTGCTACTGATGATTTTCGCGATTTAGAGAAGATGGTAAGCGGCGATACCGTTACTATTGATTTACTTGAGTGTAGCGGGCATTACGCGTTAAATACCATTTCGGTCGGATATGATTGTGCAGTTGCGAAGCTCGCACAAAAAATAAAAAGATTTCCGCTTATGACAGGTCCGACTGCCTATAAGGCGGCACTTGTGTACTGTCTTTTTTCAAAGAGAAAGCATAGCCTTGTACCTTTTGCAGATGATGAAAAGGTAGAAATACCACAAGGGTATAAAACACAGATGATGTGCGTTGCGGGAAATGGCAAGTACTACGGCGGTGGCTTTAAGGCAACCCCGTATGCTCAGTTTAACGACGGCAATATAGACTTTTTGTCGGTGCCTACAATCTCGCTTATAAAATTTGCTCAGCTTGTCGGAATTTTTGTTAAGGGCGAGCATATCGGTCACAAAAAAGCACCGTTTATTGTACATAAAAAATGTAAAAAGCTTCAGTTTAAAGACGACAAAAGCATTGACATCGGTCTTGATGGCGAGATATTTAATATCAAAGACCCTGTTGTTACGGTAAAGCCGTCTTGCTTTAAAATAATTGTGCCTAAAATCTGATAAATTTAAAGATTTCAAATTAGGTCTGGGATAGAAAAGGAAAAGGTATGTCATTCAAAAGACTTTTAAATATTCTTTTGATATTGTTGCTGACAGTAGGGGTAGTATGCTCCTGCTGTTCTTGTGCTGTCAGCAATAGCGATAATACCGAAAATATAAATGATGAATACAGCATAGTAAGAGATATAAGCTTTTCAAAAGAAAAAACCTCGAAGGTTTTGCAAATTGCTTTTGAAAATACGGCTTTGTCAGAGCATACATATTCAGTTTGTAAAGCGTACTCGAGCTTTCTTGATGAAGCTTTTTCAAAAACGGTTATCACACGACTTGAATGGCTTAAGCTTTTGCTTGAAAAACTTGGCTGTGAGCTCGTTACTGATTTAGACGGGTATGACCACATAAAAGACCTTAACTACTTTGAGGGTAGTGAGTACTACATTACTGCGATTGAAAACGCGGTTGTTTATCGTGGTGGTAATGAATTCGGGCTTAATAGTCCGGCTAGCAGACAGTTTGTTGCGACCTCGCTTGTAAAGGGCGTAGGATATGATATTGACTACAAGCTTGAATGTGCAGACTACGATGATATCGACGAGAAAATAGAAGCATCAACCACAGTATATTTAAGATATCTTGTGCTTGATGACGAAAACTGCTTTAACGGTGAAACTGCAATTACACAGACGGAAGTTGATTTTCTACTTAATGAGCTAGATTTGATGAATATGTTGCAGGGAAAAAAAGTAATGTCATTTGGTGACAGTATTATGCATGGTACGGGCAATGATGATATCGGTATTGCGACTCTAATAGCACAGCGATATAAAATGCAAGTAGTCGATTATTCAAAGGCGGGTGCGACCTTTGGCGATGCGCCTGACCGTGAGCAGATATCAGACCAAATAGAAAGAGCAGTTGAAAAAGGCGAAGATGCCGATTTCATTCTTTTAAACGGCGGCACTAATGATATGCGCAACCTGCCTCTTGGACAGATATCAGACGACTTTAATTACATAGAAAACGGGAGAGAGTTTTTCTCGCAGGGTATGGAATATGCGCTTGGACTTTTGCGCGACAATTATCCTGAATCAAAGATGTTGTATATAAGGGCACACGATATGGAATTTTCGCTTGAGCGAAATGAATTGCACTTTGGTAAAACAGCACTTGATATCTGCAAAAAATGGAATGTTGATGTTGCAGACGTCTTTAACGATACAGGCTTTGATGCTCATAATGCAGAGATAAAAAAGAAGTACACAAAAATTTCAAAAAATTGCGAAAAGGGTGACTCGGTCCACCCGAATAGACTGGGATATTACGAATATTATATTCCGCTGACAGTGGAAAAAATGATAAAAAATATTAATGTAACGGAGTGATTGATATGACAAAATTATACATTGCGGTTCCTTGCTACAACGAACAAGAGGTGCTACCTGATTCATCGCAGAAGCTGCTTGATAAAATGATGCTGATGATTGCACAGGGAAAAATCACAAGTGACAGCCGTATTGTTTTTATTGACGACGGCTCAAAAGACAAAACCTGGAGTATTATCAAAGCATTGCACGAGCAAAACGAGATGTTTCAGGGCATCAAATTAAGTCGTAATCGCGGACATCAGAATGCACTTTTGTGCGGACTTATGACTTTAAGGGATAAGTGTGACGCGATTATCTCGATTGATGCTGATTTGCAGGATGACATAAATGTGTTTGATGAGATGGTAGAGAAGTATGAAAGTGGATGTGACGTTGTTTATGGCGTAAGGTCAAAGCGTGAAACAGACACCTTCTTCAAGCGCTTTACTGCAGAGGCTTACTACAAAATTTTGGACAAGCTCGGCGCAAAAATTATTTTCAATCACGCTGATTTCAGACTTATGAGTGCACGTGCACTTGAGGCATTCTCGCAATTTAAAGAGGTTAACCTTTTCTTGCGCGGTATTGTGCCGATGATTGGCTATAAGTCAGACATCGTAACCTACGAGCGTAGTGAGCGACTTTTAGGCGAGAGTAAATATCCGCTTAAAAAGATGCTTGCGCTTGCATTTGAGGGCATTACATCACTGTCTACAAAGCCGATTAAGCTTATTTCAAGAACAGGTATCATCATCTTCCTGATTTCGATTGTTATGCTTGTTTACTTTTTAATCAGATACTTTATCGGTGCTACCGAGGTGGGTTGGGCATCGCTTGCTGTGTCTATCTGGGCTATAGGCGGACTACAGCTTTTAGCTATCGGAGTTGTCGGCGAATATATCGGCAAGATTTATTTAGAAACAAAAGAGCGTCCACGCTACATTGTTGAAGAGTATCTTGATGACAATAAATAAAAATTAAAAAACAAAGCACTTTGGAAATTCCAAAGTGCTTTTTCTTTATACCGAGAAAGCTTTTTTAAGAAAAGCTCTGCCGTAGTTTGTCATAAATTTAGAGTTTGATTCTTTAATTATCGTTTGTCTGTCGACACCCTTTTCTTTAAAGTCCACTATCATATGTGCTTCCAAAAGAATCTGGTGGTCAAGACCGGTGATGTGGTCGAAGTTATCAAAATTTTCAACTATGTAGCAAACGCGGTCTATAATGTCAAATTCAAGCTCTTGCTTTTGAAGCATATCTTTAACGAGCTCGTGTTTTTTAAAGTCGCTGTCTGAGTCATCGATATCGCACACAAGTGCTGAAATTTCGAGATATTCCTGTGTTTGTTCAGGAAGTTTTTCTAATTCTCCGATAGTTTTTGCAAGCGTGTAAACGCTGACAAAGTGACGAATTTTTGCTTCGTTATTACCGCATAGCTCTTTCATCGCTTTAGCGATTTGATTTACGTTTTTTGTCATTTCTAAATTCCTTCATTAATTTTCTGATATGAGCAAAGGTTTTTTCTTCGCCTTGCTCTTTTAGCATAAAAAGCAATTCTTCTAAAATGTCAGATGTCTTTTGATGTATCATATCAACACGACGGTGCTTAGCCGCCATAAAGTAGTTGTAGGCGCTTTCATCGGTATAGTTTTCGCCCTGATAGATTTTGCTCGCTGCAATTCGGTCGCAAAACATCTCAACTACATAGTTAAACGGCATTTCTACAGGAGTCATAAAGCCTTTCTTTAAAGGAGAGTAATCACGCCAATATTCAAAATGGTGGCGGTTTCTGCCCATGTGGTGCATCCATGCTGACGAATAGCCGAGCTCTTCACGTGCTTTGTCGTTAGGCGAGCGATCACCCTGAAAATACTTTGCACTTGGAATAAATTCCGTAGGCGAGTATTTAGACAAATCGTGAAAAAGTCCCTGCCATAATATGCCTGCTTTTTTGCAGTTTCTGATAACCTCGTGGCGGTGACGGGTTATGGTTATAAAATGTTTTAGTGCTTTGCTCATAAAAATTCCTTAGCTTGTTTATACGATATAATTTTTATTATCTCTTGTTATGATATGCACAATACCATCTTTGATTTGTTGTAGATTATCTTTAATAAAACTCGGATAAACTGTGTAGTCCTCCAGTTTATCAAGCGGTAAAAAACACATTTCTTCTTTTGCACCAAAGCTGTTGTAGCTGTTAGAATTCAACTTTTTCGTACCGCGACTTTTCATTAAGTAGTACAGCGAGATTTCGTGACAGGTAAGCCCTTTGAGCGAACTGCTGTTTTGTGAGAAAAAGTTTTCGTGTATGACTGCGAGATGATCTATTTCGTATTTTACGCCTGTTTCCTCATATACTTCGCGTACTATCGCGTCTTGCGCTTCTTCATTCATATGAACACCGCCACCGACAGAATAGTAATAATCGTCGATGTTGTTTTTGACAAACAGTACGCAGTCGTCCTCTATAATGATAGCGCCGACACGGTAGCGAAACCAGTTGTTATCATGTGTAAAACAGCAATCGTAGCTCATTTTATTCTCCTGCATTTTTTATTTGTTAAACTGTTATCGTGTCAAACGGGTGATGTAGTCAACATCGTAGTAATGACTAGGCACGAAATACGCACCGTTTTTGATGCTTTCTATTACGGTTTGTGTCATAGTGCAGGCACTGCAGTAGTAGTGAACACCGTACTCCTTACACAATTTGTCAAACTCTTTTGTATATTCCTTATGGTTCATATACAGGTATTTGATGCTTTGCTCTTTGCAATATTTAAGTGCATTTTCCAAAGTAGAAAGTGTTTCTTCCTTTGAAATATGGTTGTCTACAGTATGGTAGATAATATTAAACTTAGGATAGTTTGCTTTTACGTATTCGATATCTTGCTTAGACTCAAGTCGCAGATAAATGTTTTTTGTGCTGACAAGGTTTCTTTTTAAAGCGTAGGTGATTTTAGACATAAGCTTTTCAAAAACCTTTTTAGACGGACGACCAAACGACAGCACAAGCTTGATTTTGTTAAAATTAAGGCTGTTTCGTGCAAGCTTTAAAAGTGTATCAAAGGTCATTGTGTCAAAGCGGTTGTAGTATTTGCAGTTTTCAAATTCACTAAGCTTAATTGAAGTTACCTTTTCGCTGTTTGCCATCGGGTGATTTAAGAGCTTGAAGGTGTCTTTGTGCCAGCGATTTACACATACTGCAACATTATCGCTTGTGAGTCTGATATCCGCCTGGAAATTTTTATATCCGTATTTTAGCGAATATTTAAACGCCTGCGGGGAGTTAGTATTTTTATACCTTGTGTCGATACCGCCCAAGGCAGGGGCAAGCATAGTCTTAGAAAAACTAAGGTTTTCACGCTCTTTTTCTCTGATGAAGCAGAAGTTATCTGCAAAATCCTTGAGCGCATCATATACTCCGTTTTTACATTCAGGCTTTAGAGTACAGCCCTTTTCTACAGCGTCTTCCCACGCGGAAATAACATTTTGCACGCTGATGTTTTCGCACTCAATAAAGCGTTCTTCATAACCGATTTTTTTGCCCCAGAACCTAAGCTTTTGGTTCCATATAAAGCCGACACTTGGAATATTAAGTGCATAGGAGATTATATTTGAATGCATTCTTACGGCGATAACGCTTGAAAATTCAGAGATGTTCCTAACGAGGGCTACACCGGACAAAGGAGCATCAAGCTTTTTATACTCGCCGACATACTCTAAAACTTCTTTTGCAAAAATCTCGTCGTTAGGGTCGCCATTTGTAAAGACCTTCCATTCGATTTTGCGACGATTTAGTTCATCAATAATACCTTTGAACAAATCAAGCTGGAACTGTCTGTCGATCTGCTTATTGCCGTAGTCAGCAAAAAGCCTTTCTCGAGCAATACCAATGCCGACAAGCTCTTTTTTGTTTTTACTGATTTTAAGCTCTTTTTTATATGTATCCTTACACCATACCGCAGGGTCGTAGACGCAGTAGGTGCGAGTTTGAGTGTTTTCTAAATAATCGCGTTTTAAAGTGTCTATATCGTCACGCACGCTGATGCCCTTTACGCAAGGCAGATTAAGCGCTTGCTTTAAAGCAACGCTTCCCTCGTTATCTTCATAAAATTTTTCTACGCCGATAGCACTTAAGAAAACAGGAATATTAAGGCGGTTTGCCTCGTTGATAATTTCAGGAATATATATGTGGAATTTCTCGTTAGTACATTTTAAGATACCACCCGCAAAAACAACCGCATCTACATACTTAAGCTGGCCTACATCACGACTTGAAATGCTGTATCTTAAAATATCGCATTTTTTCGGATGTAAAGCCTTTTTAAGCAGATAGTAATCGTTGTCCGCAAGTATAGTGTCGCCTAGATTCATATTTGATGTTTGCACCATCAAAATTTTCAGAATGTCAGACATAAATGTACTCCTCAAAATTTTATATTACCCTCAACCCTTAGTATAACGCTTTTTAAGCCATTTGGCTACACCATTTTTGATATTTGAGTCAATTATTTTTGTCGCTTTTTGTTTTAGCGAGTCCACCGCATTTTCAACAGCGTATGCTTCGTCTGCGATTAAGAACATTTCAAGGTCGTTTATACCGTCACCAAACGCAACAATATAGTCACATTCCAAAAGCGTTGCAAGCTGTTTGACAGCGTTTGCTTTGGTAGCATTTTTAGGGGTTATTTCAAGCCAGTATTCATTTGAATACATATCACGCTGAAAATAGCATTTATACCTATCTTTGTACTTTTCGTACAACTTTTTGGTTTTATCTTCATCGCCGATAAGTGTAAAATAATAAATCTCGCCTGAATATAGCTCGTCGTTTGTTTTTACGGGGTGATTTCGTTTGTCAGTCTGGCGCTCATTTATAAAGTCTTTTGTCGGCTTGTTTATCTCGTCTTTTACATAAGAAAACTTTTGCTCACCGTCTATTAAAGAAAATACAACAGGGCTCAAGTCGTTTTGCAAAATTTCTGATAAAAGCTCTTGCGCATCTGACTTTTCAAAAATGTTTTTTACTAAAATCTCACCATTTTTATCAACGATAAAGGTGCCGTTGTGGACGACCAAAGGATGAAAAAACTCCAAGCCGTTTGTGACCTTTTTTGTTGTGACAAAGGAGCGAGCCGTCGCAAAGGTGATGGTCATACCCGCTTTGTTCAGAGCATTTATGATAGCGTTTGTATATTCACTTGTTTTTGGTGTTTTGTCAAGCAAGGTGCCGTCGAGGTCCGACACAAAAAGTGTTTTCATTTTTTACCCCATAATAGCTTAATATCAAAGTTTTTTCATATATATGTGACGCTTAAGTCCGCCGTACTTTTCTTTTGTTAAAACCTTTTTGTAGCCACAGCCTTCAAAAGTTTTGCAGCTAGGTATGTTTTTAGGCGAAACTGTCGCGAGCAAAATGTTGTATTTGTCGGTGTTTATGAGCTTTTCTGCGTAGTTTAGCATTTGTTTTTGCAAAGCTTTTCCCCTGTAGCGTGGATGCACAACAGCAGTTTCCATATGCGCAACACGTAAAAGCTCGCTTTTTTCTAAATTTATATCTCTGCC
Organism: Ruminococcus sp.; assembly: GCA_017411835.1. GTDB lineage: Bacteria > Bacillota > Clostridia > Oscillospirales > Acutalibacteraceae > Ruminococcoides. Next base: position 80,559 of record JAFQPG010000005.1, read on the forward strand.
TAAGTTGTCATCTGAGTGGTGCGGGAATCTTAGTATAAGGTTTGCGATGATTTCGCTTTCTTTGTTGCAAGCGACAACACCGAGCCCGTTTTCTTCTATATGACTTTTTATAAACTGCAAATCGTCGCAGACATAAATCGACTTATCTTCAAGGTTATCATAAACATAACGCATCAAATTAGCGATTTTTTCTGCATCAGTTTTTTTGGCAATTCTAAGCATTGTATCAGCTTTAGTAAGCAAAGCGATACTTTCGACGTGGTTTGTGTGTGGGAACATATCGACAGGCTGAATGTGCAAAACCTTGTAGCCGTTTGCTTTTAAAAATCTTATATCTCGGCTTTGGGTTTCAACATTGCAGGAAATATATACGACCTTTTGTATATCCATATCAATAACTGATTGCAGAAATTCTTTGCTGCAACCGCTTCTCGGCGGGTCAACAAAGGCGACATCGATTTTTATGTTTTCATTTTTCAGCGACTGTATATAGTCTTTTGCATCAGCACAAACAAATTCAATGTTTTTAACTAAATTGAGTTTTGCATTTTTCTTAGCATCTTTGATTGCATCTTCGTTTGATTCAACCGCTAAAACAGTTTTTGCTTTATCAGACAAGCAGATGCCGATTGTACCAACACCGCAGTAGCTGTCGAGTACCGTTTGTGTACCGTCTAAGTCTGCAAGCTCGATTGCTTTATTATAAAGCTTTTGAGTTTGCACAGGGTTAATCTGGTAAAAAGACTGCGGTGAAATTATAAAGGTTTTGCCACACAGCACGTCTGTGATATAGCCCTCACCGTATAAAACATCCTGTGTCTTGCCAACAAAGAGCTTTTTGCGGTCTTTGTTTACGGTCGTGACGATAGTCGTGATGTATGGATGGTTTTTTAAAAGTGCGGAAACAAAGGTCTTTTTAGCAGGGAAAATAGCGTCAGCACCATTTATGATGACCATACATTCTTTGCTGGAAAATCCCTCGCGCACGACAACGCTTTTTAAAAAGCCTGTACCCTTATACGGGTCATAGATAGAAATTTTAAAGCTTTTAAAAAGCTTGCACAAGGTATTAAAAATCTCATTTGAGTGCTGAGTATGGAGTCTGCAATTTGTTGTAACGACTACGGAATTGGTAGTAGATTTATAAAGTCCCCATACTATACTTTTATCACGCTGTACTTTAAAAACAGCTTGCGCTTTATTTCGGTAGGAAAAAGGAGTTTTCATACCGATGATTGGCTCGACTTTAGCAAAAGAGCCTAAAAATTTTCTACACTTTGACTGTTTGAATTTTAACTGCTCTGAATACGAGAGATTATTAAGTTGGCAGGAATTGCATTTTTTTGCAATATTACAGTTTAATTTGACGTCCATAATTTACCTACCTTTGTTATTTTGAGGTCTTTACTACAGTATTCTAACATATATTATAGCACTTTTGCAATTTGCAGAAAATATGACTTGATAATTACATCTGCAAATTATATAATTGAGCTATGAAAGAATTTAAAGTAATGCGAAAACGCAGACACAGAAGAGTCTCAAAAGACGCTCGTCGTCGCAACAGGGCACTTGCAATTATCTCGATGGTTTTGTGTGCGGTTGTGCTTGTGGGCGGGGTGTGCGCTCTTTGCTTTAAGTATCTGGCTTTAAACGAAGAGGTGCAACATCAGGCTTTTGAGCCTTGCGTTATTGAAAATGAGCAAACTACAACTTTAATAATGAAAACAGGTCAGACCAGTATGCTGACAGTACCGATTGAAGAAGATAAGCTCATAGAGCTTGAGTTTGTCAGCGATAATCCTGACGTATTGACTGTCGACAGCGGTGGCAGAGTAGACGCCATAAAAGAGGGTGTTGCAACGGTAACGGCATACTCGCGCGATTTTACGGGTATGTGCACAGTGACTGTTGAAAAAGCACAGGAAGCAGAAAGCAAATCTAAGTTTACAACAGCGTATATCGCAAATCTTGATATCGTTAAAGAAAACAAAAAAGATGCTTCACAAAATCTTTACAGCGTTACTGTTAACCGCAGGACTAATACGGTGACTGTTTACACCTATGACGAAAAAGGTGATTACGTCATACCTGTCAGAGCAATGGTATGCTCGTGTGGTGAGTTTACTGACGAAAATATCACTCCTGTGGGCGAGTACTCGGTGTATATGAAGAATCGATGGCACGGTTTGTTTGGTGATGTGTACGGTCAGTATATCACAGGCTTTTCGGGGCATTATCTTTTCCACTCTGTACCGTATTTGAAGACTTCTGAAAACACATTGAAGTCTGACGAGTTCAACAAGCTCGGCACTAATGCGTCGCAGGGTTGTGTTCGACTTATGGTTGCTGATGCAAAATGGATATACGATAATATCGACATATACACCTCTGTTGAGGTTATAGATAAAACGTCCGGTAGCGACCCATTGGGCACACCGCCTGCGATAAAGGTCGACACAGACATCAAATGGGACCCGACTGACCCACACAGAAAAAACCCTTATAATGAAAAAGCTCCGCAGATAATCGGTCCAAAGGATATCACCATTGCTAAAAACACCGATTATGAGCCTAAGGTAAAAGCACTTGATACCTGCTCAAATGACATTACTGATAAAATGACAGTAACAGGAAATGTTATAACAAGCAAAGCAGGCCAGTATCTCGTTACTTATTCTGTCACAGATGATTTAGGTAAAACTGCAGAAACTACGATTACTGTTACAGTTAAAGATGAAGAATAAAAAAAGGCGACTCAAATCGAGTCGCCTTTTAATTTTAAATTTTATTAAGATACATAGCCTACTGTTGTTTCTTCTACAGTTTGTTCTTCGTCCGGTGTGGCTTCATCTTCAGTAGCTTTTTTACCAAACATAAAGTTTATCATATTGTAGCACAGGTCTTCGTAGGTTCTGCCCTGACGGGATAAATCAGACAGCTTAACCTGATATGTGTTGCCGTTTGTTAAAGCGTCTATAGCAGCAAGTTTATCGTCAGCATTTAATAGGTTAAGCACATTTTCGTCACTATAGAAAATGTATGCAGGTGTGCCGATTTTTAATTGCTCGAGGTCAACTTCAGATTTTTCCTGCTCTGAAAAAATATTAGTAGCACCGCAATGTGAGAAAAACTCGTGTTGTATAGTGCCCTTTGTAAGAGTGCACAGAGTACCGTTTTCATCAACATACAGGTAGCAGGCGGTTTTAACTACATTGCTTGGAATAGCATTTTCAAAGTCAGAAAATGTAGTCATAAGCTCGTCATAAGCACCCTCACCTGTTGCTCTGCCACTAACGTTACCGCCGAGCGCCGCACCAAGCTGAGCGTATAAAGTCTTAAGGTTTTCAAAAGAGTCTGCTCTTTTAAGTGTGATTACAGGAATCTGAGCTTGATCTAAAGCATTTTTAGTGTTTTTTGAAACCGAAGCTTCAGTAATAACGAGGTCAGCTTCACTAGCAATGATAGCTTTAACATCAGGACTTTGCGCAGAGCCTACAGAAGGCACGATAGACAAAAACTCCTGATCACATTCAATGCTTCTGCCGACCATTTTAACGTCATAGCCCATATATGAAATGACATCAGCAAGACAATCAGACAAAACGACTATGTTAAGTGGTTCTTCTTCAATAGTGACATCCCCGATAGTAACAGGGTACTCGTCATTTTTTGCGTCTTTACATGAGCAAAGACACAAAGTCATAGCGATAATCAGACAAACACAAAGGAAAAGCGAAATACTTTTTTTGAACATAGGATTACCTCCAACGTGTATTATATGATATTATTCTACAAAATTTGAGCCATATAGTCAAATGAATATGAAAAAGTTTACGATAATTTTAAAAAATAAAAAAAAATATAAAAAAGACTTGCATTTTTAAAATTGTGGTGATATAATAACGGAGTTGCTTGATTAAGCGACAGTTGGTGTCGATGACGCAGGGGGTCCACCCGTTCCCATCCCGAACACGGAAGTTAAGCCCTGTAGTGCCGAAAATACTTGGCTGGTGACGGCCTGGAAAAATAGGAAGGTGCCAACATAAAGAGAGCTTCCACCCAATAGGGTGGTTGTTTTTTTTCTAAAGAAAAGTAGCCATTAAAAAGCACTCAAAGGGTTATCCTTTGAGTGCTTTTGCTTTTTAGTATTTAAGTCTGTAAAGTGTAATGGTGACCTCATCGCCATCTTTGTGGTCTTCTAAAACAGCGTAGATTTCCTGAAATGTTGTGACCTCTACACCGTCAATTTCGGTGATAATATCGAATTCCTGCACCTTTGTATCAGCAAGCGGGCCGTCTTCATCGATTTCGGTGATAAGCACGCCGTATGGTACATCGTAAGAGTATGCCATCTCTTCGTCAACCTCACGACCTAAAAGTCCGAGCCTTACGCGGTCTTTGACATAGCCGTATTTAATAAGGTCATTTGCGATGTCTTTTACTAAAACGCTTTCAATAGCAAAGCCCATACCCTCGTACTCAGCAGATGCGATTTTTGCAGTATTTATGCCGATAACCTGACCGTAGATATTGCAAAGCGGTCCACCTGAGTTGCCTGGATTAATTGCGGCATCAATCTGAATGTATTTAACATTTGCATTTAAAAGCAACTCTCTATCAACTGCAGAAACAATACCTTTTGTCAAGGAGTTTTTAAAGCTTGTGCCACCCGGATTGCCGATAGCAACGATGTCCTGACCTACTTCGACATCTGATGAGTCAGAAAACTTTGCGTAAGAAAGGTTTTCAGCGTCAATTTTCAGCACCGCAAGGTCGGTTCTCGTATCATAGCCGACAACCTTTGCGGTGTATTCGTCAGCATTGTTTAAAATAACGTTGATGGTGTATGCTTTAGTGTCGCCGATAACGTGGCTGTTAGTGACGATATATCCATCTTCTGAAATGATAGTTCCGGTGCCCTCGCTCATAATATCAAACGGGTCGTCGGTGATTTTATCCTCGTAGCACAAGATGCTTACAACGCTATCGCAAACAGCATTAAAAGCACTTTGGGTTGTATATTTCTTGTTGTCCTTGTCTTTAGGGAGTTTTTCAAACTCAATGCCCTTTGCGTCTTTATCAGGCGGATATGAATCCTTGTCGCCTTCTTTTACCTGGGTTTTGCCTTCGTCAGCCTGAAGGGTGATTTCTTCCTTAATAGTTTCGCCGTCGTATGAAGGACCTAAGTCGAATGGATAAGAGTCTTCGTAATACTCGTCATAGTAATCGTAGGTTGGCTCTTGCGCATAGCCTGAAAGCGGGTTATCAGAAGCATCGCTTTTAGTTCCGCTTCCAAAAAGAAGGGCAGAACAGCTTACAAAAAAGCCGAGCATAAATAATATAAGAAAACCTATCAGTACGCCGATGAGCACCTTTGTGCTTTTCGGTGTTTTTGGTTTTTGCGGTGCATTTGGTGTTTGCACAGCATAAGGGTTGTAGTTTGGATTTTGCGGATATTGCTGAGGCTGTTGATAACCGGATGTATAGTACTGCTGTGTATTATATGGTGGCTGGTTGTTATACACAGGCTGTTGGTATGGCTGTGTATATTGTCCTCTTTGAACACCTGCTTGTTGCTGTGGATAGTAAGAAGCGTAAGGGTAGCCCTGCTGATAGTAAGGTGTAGCCTGCTGTGGCACTTGATAAGGCGGTTGCACCCCAGTAGCACCTGAGTTTTCAGCTTTGCTTTCGATGTTTTCAAAAACATCTGTGACTGTACCAGCATCAGCCTTATTTTCGGTTACTTTAGCGTCATTAATAGCTGAAACCTGTGTAGTATCAGCATCAGCAGTATCAGCCTTTATATCCTGTTCTATCGGCGCATATTCATCTATCGGATTGAATCCGTCTTTAATTTCGTCCATTGTTTAGTCCTCCGGTTTTATATTTGCGGTAGTATCGATATATTTGCTCTGCTGATTCTTTTCACTCTGCTTTTTAAACATAGGCAGCTTGAAGGTGAAACGACAGAACACGTCCGGCTCTGACTCAACAAATATATGTCCACCATGCAATCTCACTATTGATTTAGTGATGAAAAGACCAAGTCCCATACCTTTTTTATCAATACTTCTGGACTTGTCAGTTTTATAAAATCTGTCAAAAACATAGCGAATATCTTCAGGCGGGATACCCGGACCACTGTTTTCAATAGAAACAGTAAGGTCGTATTTGGTTTCTATAGCTGAAAATGCTATGTAGCCACCCTCGTTTGTAAATTTGACAGCGTTTTCAATAAGATTATATATGACCTGATGCATTAAGTCAGGGTCAGCGTTGATTTTAAGCTTTTCAAAATTTTCAAGACCTCTGATGTCGATATTCTTTTCAGAGATTTTAAGCTCAAAGCCTGCAAGCACATTGACGATAACAGAGAACATCTCAAAATCTTGCTTGTTAAGTTTTAACTCGCCGTTATCAATTCGTGACAATGATAGCATTGACTGAACTAAACGAGATAAACGCTTAACCTCCAAAGAAACAATGTTCATATAGTGCTTATGCTGAGAAGGTGGGATAGTTCCGTCGAGCATACCATCGATAAAACCTGCGATTGTAGTCATCGGGGTTTTGAGCTCGTGAGAAACATTTGCGATAAAGCTGCGTCGCATACCCTCACTTGCAGTTAATGAGTCAGCCATATGATTAAATGCTAAAGCGAGCTCACCAACCTCATCATTGCTGACCTGAGATACTCTGGTAGAAAAATCGCCGACAGCAAATTTCTTTGCCGCACGTGACATCTGTCGCAGTGGCTTTGACAAGTTGTAGCTGAAAAGACCAACCAAGATAATAGAAATGAGCATAGTGATAATCGCGGAAACTAAGAATATTCGCATCATTGCCATAGTAAGACCTGCAACAAAAGCTGACTTAGTCGATACATAGCAGAAAGCGACGGTCTCCTCAAGCCCTGCTTCGTTGAGCTTTATAGGCGCACCGGCGGTATAGTAAGTATCATCGTAAAAACCCGAGAGTGTGCCAAACTCAAAGAAATTACTATTGACAGTTTGTCCCAGTATTTCAGAAGATATAACTCTGTCTTTATGTGTGCAGTCATTTACATCGGCACAGTATATAAGCTTTCCTTTATTGTTTACGACAAATATTTCTGCATCAATACTATTTGAGATAGTGGACATCGTAGCTGAAAACAGCTGAGGGTCTTCTACTACTATAGTATGATTAGCGGTGTTGTAATTAGAAAGCAAAACGATAGTTGATGCAACCTGATTTGCGTTTTCTATGAGGTTTTCTTTTTTTTCATTTTCCCAGTAGTTGGCGACGAAAAAGAGCATAGTAACGCCAAGAGAAATCATACTGACTAAAATAATAGCAAGACTGATTATAAGATATCTCTGGAAAATTGAGCGACGCATAACAAACGTCGGCTTTTTAACCCTTGACTTCAAATTTATAGCCTACTCCCCAGACGGTGCGAAGCTCCCATTTATCGGAAACACCGTCGATTTTTTCTCTGATTCTTTTAACGTGGACATCTACGGTACGGCTGTCGCCGTAGTACTCAAAGCCCCATACCTGGTCAAGCAACTGGTCGCGGGTGAAAACCTTGTTCGGGTTAGAAGCAAGGTGATATAAAAGCTCCATCTCCTTAGGTGGAGTGTCAACAGCCTCGCCGTTTACCTTGAGCTCGTAGTTTGTCAAATTGATTGACAGCTTGTCCCAGTTGACTTCTTTTACTGCTTCCTCTTCGTTTACTGAGGTACGTCTTAAAACCGCACGAACTCTTGCGACAACCTCTTTAGCCTCAAATGGCTTGACAACATAGTCGTCAGCGCCGAGCTCAAGACCCAAGATTTTATCGAAAACCTCGCCTTTGGCAGTAATCATAATGATAGGACAGTCAGAGGTTTTACGGATTTCTCTGCAAACCTGCCAGCCATCGAGCTTTGGAAGCATAATATCAAGCAGAATAAGGTTAGGCTGTTCTTTATTGAAAAGCTCTACAGCCTGTTCGCCATCGTGTGCAAGAATTGCGCTATAGCCTTCTTTTTCAATATAAAGACGTAGCAATTCGCAGATATTAGTATCGTCATCGACAATGAGAATTTTACCATTTACCATTTAAATCCCTCCATTAAAGGCTAATTTAATTCAGGTTAATTATAATACAAAATTCACCATAAAAATGAATAAATTAATAACAAAGCGTGTAGTTTTTTTGAAAATTAAAGGCTGTCCTGATGGACAGCCTAAAAAAAGCGGGTTATGACTTAAGGCTGTATGCTAAGTCAAGTATGTTTAGCCCATTTCCTTTAATGTTTCGATGAAACACTTGATTACGTAATCTGCTTGCTCGTCGGTAATTACTGTGTTCATCGGCAGGGTTAGCTGGGCTTTGTGCATATCATAAGCATTAGGGAAGTCTTTGATGTCAAAGCCTTTCGCCTTATATGCAGTAAACATTGGTAAAGGCTTGAAATGGACATTACACATCACGCCTTTGCTTTTCATCTTATCATAAAAAGCGTTGCGATAATCAGCATCCTTACCGATAAATCTAACAAAGTACAGATGACCCGATGAACGATGTGTGTGGTCAGCGTGATTAAGAACAGAAATCGGCAAGTCTTTAAATGCCTCGTTGTAGCGTTTTATAAGCTCGTGTCTGCGTGAAAGCATAGCTTCGTAGCGGTCGAGCTGAGCAAGACCCATAGCCGACAAAATGTCAGGCATATTGCATTTATACTGGGTATCTACTACGTCATATTCCCAAGATGCACCTTTGTTTTTAGCAAAGGCGTCTTTGGTTTGACCATGTAAAGTCATCAGCATAAATTTTTTATAGATTTCGTTAGAGTCAATTCCCGGAATTTCTTTCCAGGTAGCGGCGCCACCCTCAGCAGTAGTCATATTTTTAACTGCGTGGAAGCTGAAATTAGTAAAATCGGCGATTTCACCGCACATTTTACCTTTGTACTGTGCACCAAAAGCGTGGGCAGCATCACTCATAACAATAATTCTGCCTAAAGCAAACTGAATAGGGTTGTCCGATGGCTTAAATAAATCACGCTTTGACTCGACAATTTCAAAAATGCGGTCATAATCGCAAACTATGCCTGCTAAATCAACGGCAATAATAGCCTTTGTTTTTTCATTAATCGCTTCTTCTAATTTATCGTAGTCCATCTCGTAGCTGTCTTTTTTACAGTCAATAAGAACAGGAGTAGCACCAACGTGGTAAATGATAGAAGCAGATGCTGTGTATGTGTAAGCAGGTACAATGACCTCATCTCCCGGTCCAATACCCAGAATACGTAAGGTCATCTCAGCACAGGATGTCTGTGAAGAAAGGCAAACAGCCTTTTGAGTGTTACACATCTGTGCGATTCTTTGCTCGAAAAGCTTTGTTTTAGGGCCGGTTGTAATCCAACCGGTTTTAAGCACCTCTACAACCTGATCAATTTCAGCCTGAGTGATATCAGGAGGAGAGAAAGGAATATTCATCATAAGTAATAACTCCTTTAATGTCATAAATTCTATTAAATACCACTGTAATTATACTACTTTTTAATGTCAAAGTAAAGAGAAAGTTAAACACATATAAATGTACGCAAAAATGCAAGAAAAAGCAGGCAGAAAAGAAACTGTTTTCTGCCCGCTTTTATTAGGTTTTATCAGCTTTTTTAGCAAAATTCTGGTATTTTTTCTTCGTGGCAATACCGCCTCTTATGTGGCGTTCCTCTTTGTTTGTATCGAGCACCTTTCTGACCTCTTTATACAGCGCCATATTAATTTGCTTGAGCCTTTCGCTGACATCCTTATGCACAGTAGATTTGCTGACATTGTATTTTTTTGCCGCCAGACGCACGGTAGCGCCGTTTTTAGCTATGTACTGACCAAGCTGAACAGCTCGCTCTTCGACATTCGTTTTCATACCAAAACCTCCGAGTCGTTGTGGTAATGTATATGAGAAAAGAGCGCTGTTTATGAATGGGTGATTATTAAAAAAGCAGTAAAAAATAGCCTATTATTTAACGGATTAAGTTGAATGTCAAAAAACAGTCATTTTTGTTGACTAAATCTAGCTGATACTGTAGAATTAACAAAATAGAACATTATCCAATTTGAATTATTTATGTTTTAGACAAATTGTAAGAGGTGTAAAAAATGTTTTATTATATATATCTAAGGCCTTTATGGATAATTTGCTTATGTATGTTTGTAGTGGTTTTAGTATATAGTGCTTTGGGTTGTTTTTTCTTAAGAGCTTCTAAAGCATGGAGAATTATTAATTTGTGTTTTTCTGTTATTTCAGTATTAGCTATACTCTATGTAACGATTTTAAACAGAGAAAGCGGTGAATCTGAGATTATATTTATCCCATTATGTTCTCTGTTTGATAAGAGTGTTGATGTGGAAAAATACCGTGTCACGCTAATGAATATTTTTCTTTTTTTCCCACTGGGATTATCTATGACATTTGCATTACCAAATAGGTGCAAACATCCGATATTTTTGGTGATGACATTCAGTTTTTTACTATCTTTGGTTATTGAAATATCACAATATATTTTTAGACTGGGCAGATGTGAAGTTGATGATATTATAATGAATACAATTGGAGCTTTTATAGGCGCTATTGCTTTTATGTTGAGTAGTATTATAGTGAAAAATAAAGAGAGAAAGTGACTAAATGAAAAAGTTAAGATTAAGTTCTATTGATGAAACATTATTAGAAATTTTAGCATATGCATTGTTTGGAAATCAAAAGCCACTAATATATTTGGAACAGATAGAGCCGCTTCTTAGAGAAGCACGATTGCAATCTGTATATCCTTTAGTATATTCTAGTATGGAGAAAGATATAAAGGAAAAACTGGATTCTAGTGAATATGCTAAGTACGATAAATTATATTTGAAATACATTATGAGTTGTGCACAGAACTTTGAAGAACATAATGAATTAGATGGGGTTTTACAAGAGGCTCAAATACCTTATTGTGTAATTAAGGGCGTTGCATCTGCAGCATATTATACTCAACCATTTTTACGTAGTGTCGGTGATGTAGATTTTCTTATAAAGCACGTTCACAAAGAAGATGTATCAGCTTTAATAAAAAAAATAGGATTTGAAGCTAAAAAAACTGATAATGATGAGGTGCATGTAGCTTTTAGTCGTGGTGATTATAGTATTTGGGAAATGCATTATTCCATCAACGGTATCCCAGAGAATGATGTGGGAGAATTAATTCGAGAAGATTTAGAAAATATTATTTACACATCAAATGAATTTAAATCGGTGGATGTAAAATGTTCTGTTCCAAATAAATACTATCATGGATTAATTTTGCTTTTGCATACGGCTTCTCATTTGACACATGAAGGCATTGGATTGAGACATTTGTGTGATTGGGCAGTATACGTTAACAGCTTTGAAGATAATGAATTTGAGTCAATGTTTAAAGAAAAGCTGACTTCTTATGGTTTGTGGACATTTGCACAAATATTAACAGAGTTGTGTGTGAGGTATTTGGGAGTGAAACCAAAATGTTGGTCAAGTGAAATTATTAAACACGGTGATTTTAGTTGCGAGGTTTTTCTTTCTCTAATATTAGATGTCCTAAGTGCAGGTAACTTCGGTAAAAAAGATGTTAATCGTTACAGAGAAATTAAGTATATTCATAATAGTGCAGGAACTGTTGACAAAAAAGGTATATTTTTACAGGCATATAGAAACCTGAACAGAAAAGTGTTTGATAATCATAAGATTATAAATAGGGTTAAGATTTTATTGCCGATTGGTTGGATGATTGAGGGTATAAAATATATAAATCTTCTATTGAAAAATGATAGAAAAAATATAAGAACAATTAGTATGATATCACAAGCTTCAAAGAGAAAAAGAATATATAGTAAAATGAATTTGTTTCAAAACTAAAAGTTATAAAAACAACGAGGATAACAATTTATGGTTATCCTCGTTGTTTTGTGCATAAGGTTTTTATTGACATAATGTGTGTGCTGTAGTAGAATATTTAATGGTGTATTATGGAATTGTGGGGTAGTATGCCTTGCTGAAAATCAAGGCTAAATTTTTTATGAAAAAGTTACTTATTATAGGAGCGGGTGCCCATAGTGAAGTGGTCTGTGAAGTGGCTAGGAGTTGTGGGTATTCAGAGTTCATTTTTGTGGATGATTCTAAAGAATTGCTGAGTATTGGTAGAGCCCAATACGATACAACGGCATTAAGCTGGTTAATAAAAGAATATGAAGATGCTTTTATATCGGTGGGTAATAATCAAATGCGAAAGAGTATGTATGATCAATTAATTGAAAATGGGTATAACATACCTTCGCTAATACATCCAACTGCATATATCAGCTCATCAGCTACTATAGGAGACGGATCATTGATAGGACCAATGTCGATTGTGAATTCAAACGCATTAATTGGCAAAGGATGTATTTTATCGTGTGCAGCTGTTGTTGATCATAATGTCGTGGTATCAGATTTTGCACATATAGATGCTGGTGCAGTATGCGAATCTTATAGTAAGGTAGATATGTATGGTAAGATTTTAGCAGGAACTGTTAATAAAAACCAATGAAATTGTAATCTTTGGGAGAGGGTAAAGATGGGATATACACCGTTTGAAAATAAGGTGTGGCTTGCAACACCGACTATGCATGGTGAGGAGCTTGAATACATTACACAAGCGTATGAGTCTAACTGGATGTCTACAGCCGGTGCAAATATTGAAGAAGTTGAACGAATTATATCTGAAAAGCTAGGCTGCAAGTATGCGGTAGCTTTATCTGCAGGTACAGCTGCCTTGCATATGGCAGTAAAACTTGCCGGAGTAAAACGAGGAGATAAGGTTTTTTGCTCTGATATGACTTTTGACGCAACTGTTAATCCTGTCGTGTATGAAGGCGGTGTACCGATATTTATTGATACCGAGTACGATACTTGGAATATGGACCCAAAAGCACTAGAGAGAGCATTTGAACTTTATCCTGATGTTAAGGTTGTTGTGCTTGTTCATTTATACGGTGTTCCGGGTAAAATTGATGAGATCAGAGAAATTTGTGACAGACATGGTGCCATAATTATCGAAGATGCAGCGGAATCTCTTGGTGCTACATATAAGGGAGTACAGACAGGAACCTTTGGAGAATTCAACTGTATTTCTTTTAATGGCAATAAGATTATTACCGGTTCTTCAGGTGGTATGATGCTGACAGACAGCGAAGAAGCAGCTCAAAAAGCAAGAAAATGGTCTACACAATCTCGTGAGCCGGCACCATGGTACCAGCATGAAGAGTTGGGATACAACTACAGGATGAGCAATGTGATTGCAGGTGTTGTTCGAGGACAAATACCACATCTTGAAGACCATATTGCAAGAAAAAAAGCCATATACGAAAAATATAAAAAGGGATTTGAGGGCTTGCCTGTTATTATGAATCCTTATGACGAGAAAAACAGTGAGCCTAATTTTTGGCTGAGCTGTATGATAATTGACAAAGAGGCAATGTGTCGTCAGACAAGAGGTCCTCTTGCGGCGCAGTTCTTTAAAGAGCCTGGCAGATCATGTCCTACAGAAATTTTGGAAACACTTGAAAAATACAATGTAGAGGGTAGACCGGTCTGGAAGCCAATGCATATGCAGCCTATCTATGCAAACAATGCTTTTGTTTGTGCTGCTGATAGTGTTGATGTAGGAGCAGATATATTTGAGCGAGGACTATGCTTGCCATCAGATATAAAAATGACTGATGATGAGCAGGAAATAATCATCGACATTATTAAGAGTTGTTTTGACTAAACTCGGAGGAAAAAATGAAGGGTAACCACAAACCTTATGGCGCGTATGAGCGTTTTTTCAAACGACCAATAGATATAATATGTGCACTGTTAGCACTTGTTGTTTTTTGTTGGCTATACATAATCGTTGCAATTTTAGTCAGAGTCAAATTAGGTAGTCCTGTTATCTTTAAGCAGGCAAGGCCGGGAAAGGATGAAAAGATTTTTTATCTTTACAAATTCCGCACTATGACAGATGAGCGCGACAAAAATGGAGAGTTAATGCCTGATGAGGTAAGACTGACAAAGTTTGGAAGATTTCTTAGGAAAACATCGCTTGATGAGTTGCCAGAGGCAATTAATATCTTAAAGGGAGATATGAGTGTTGTGGGACCAAGACCCTTGCTTGTAGAGTATCTTGATAGATACTCTGACGAGCAACATCGTCGTCACGAGGTCAGACCGGGACTTTCGGGCTATGCTCAGGTTCATGGTAGAAATACAGTCACTTGGGAAGAAAAATTTAAAATGGATGTTTATTATGTTGATAACATCACGTTTTTGGGCGATATCAAAATAGTATTTGATACTGTATTTAAAGCCTTCTTTAAACGAGAGGGAATCAACTCTCAGACAAGTGCAACTATGGAAGTATTTATGGGTACACAGGATACAGAAAAAGAAACGGTTGAAGTATGAAAAAACTGGTTATTATTGGAGCGAGCGGACACGGAAAAGTTGTGGCTGATATAGCTCGTCTTAGTGGATACAAAAAAATAGTTTTTCTCGATGACAACAAGAATGTTACAAAGTGTGGTAGATACGAGGTTGTGGGAACGAGTGAAAATATCGGTGCCTACAACTGTGACTTCTTTGTTGCAATCGGTAATCCCATTGTCCGCGAAAAGGTTACTAAAGCACTTGATAAAGCAGGTAAAAAGGTCGTAACACTTATACACCCTAATGCGACTATCGGTGATGATGTCAGCATAGGTGATGGCAGTGTTGTTATGGCAGGTGCAGTTATCAATCCTTGTACAACTATTGGTAAAGGTTGCATCATCAATACTTGTTCATCAGTAGACCATGATAGTGTAATATCTGATTATGCACACATAGCTGTCGGAGCGCATCTTGCCGGTACGGTTGAGATTGGCGAAAAAACTTGGCTTGGATCTGGTGCTGTAGTTTCAAATAATATTACGATATCTTCTAATTGCATCATTGGTGCAGGTGCAGTTGTTATCGATAACTTGTTAACAGAAGGTACATATGTTGGAGTTCCCGCGAGGTGGTTGCATAAATGAAAAAAATATGTTTTGTAACAACAATCTATCTTACATATAAAAGTTTTCTTAAAGAGTTTTCAAAATATTTGCACGAAACAGGTGAGTATGAGATTTCTCTTATCTGCAATGATGAGGAAAGTATTAGGGAAGATTTGCCTAATTATGTGCATTATTATCCTGTTAATATGAAGCGCGGGGTAAGTTTGTCTGCTTTTAGTGCCATACAAAGTATTACTAGAATACTCAAGGAAAAAGAGTTTGATATAGTTCAGTATTCAACACCAAATGCTGCTTTCTATACATCAATAGCCTCAAAAAAAGCAAAAGTACCTGTACGGTTGTATTGTCAGTGGGGAATTAGATATATGGGGTTTGAAGGTGCTAAACGTAAAATATTTAAATTTCTAGAAAAAATCACTTGTAAGAATTCAACTTATATTGAAGCCGAAAGCCATAACATTAGAGAGTTTTCCTTAAAAGAAGAGTTGTACAATGAAGGAAATAGCTGTGTTATTTGGAATGGTAGTGCAAGCGGTGTTAATCTTAAAAAGTTTGATTTCTCGAAAAGGGAAGTTTGGCGTAAAGAAATTCGCGAGAAGTATAATATAAAAGATGATGAAATAGTTTTTTCTTTTGCAGCAAGATTAACACGTGACAAAGGTATTAATGAACTTTTAGATGCTTTTTTACAACTGGAATGTAAATACAGTAATGTAAAGCTGTTAGTTAGCGGTGGGATGGATGACGAAGGATCACTTGATTCACAACTATATGCAAAAGCCAATGAATCTGATAGTGTTATTTTTACAGGAAGCGTTAGCAATATAGAGAAGTATTATGCGGCGGCTGATGTTTTTATTTCACCTAGCTATAGAGAGGGATTTGGACTAGTAGTTGTAGAAGCCGAATCTATGGGTTTGCCATCTATTGTAACTGACGTTCCTGGTCAGATTGATGCTATTCTGCCAAATGAAACTGGATTGACATGCAAAGCGAAAGATGCTGAATCATTGAAGAACGCTATGATAACACTTATAGAGAATAGTGATTATAGGGAGAAATTATCAAATGCAGCGGTTAGTTTTGTTGTAGATAATTTTGACGACAAAGAATTGTTTAAGTATTTGAAGAATAATAGGGATAAATTGATCTTTGGGAGATGAGTAAGTAATGCCTAAAGTTAGTGTTTTGATGGGTGTTTATAATTGCGCTGATACAGTACATCAAAGCATAAACTCAATTAAAGAGCAGACATTTACAGACTGGGAATTCATTATATGTGATGATGGTTCAATTGATAATACTGCCGCTATAGTTGAAGAATATGCAAAAAATGATTTTAGGATTAAGTTTATTAAAAATGATAAAAACCGTGGTTTATCTTACACACTTAATCATTGTTTGAAATATGCAACAGGTGAGTATTGTGCACGTATGGATGGCGATGATATCTGCAGTAAGGATAGATTTCAGATTCAGGTGGATTTTCTAGATAGTCATCCTGAGTACGGCTTTGTCAGTTCGCTTATGACCAGACACGACGAGAATGGCATATATCAGAAGCCTGAGCAAAAAGAATCTTATGCCCCGACAAAAAAGGATTTCGTAAAAGGTTCGCCGTATTGCCATGCACCGGTTATGATGAGAAAAAGCTCTTACGATGCGGTAAACGGTTACAGAGATATTGATAAAACCCTTGGAGTAGAAGACTATGACATGTGGTTTCGCCTGTATGAAAAGGGAATATATGGATATGTGTTACATCAACCACTTTATAGTATGTTTGATGGTCGTGCAGCTGCAAGTAGAAGAACTTTAAATAGGAGACTAAATGAAGCTTGGGTAAGAAAGGAAGGATATAAGATGATAGGGATTCCTTTTTTGTATCGAATTTATATCCTTAAGCCGATTATTCTTGCTTTTATACCACAGTGGTTATATAAAATAATCAGATAAGTCACAGGAGAGTTTTATAAAGTGCCAATGATTTTGATTTGTACACTGTTGATTTTTTCAGTACTTATTTATGCATCAAAAAGTCAACGTGTAGCTGAAAACATTCCATATGGAATTGATAACAATTGGAAATATGAAATTAATAAAAACACTTATATTATTTTTGCGTTAATTTTAATTATAGTATCCGGTATAAGATTTGGTTTTATCGATACATTTGCATACAAAGAGATGTATGTGTTGTCCAAAAATGACCTAGAATATGTAAACAGTGCACCATGGGATGTAGAGGCCGGTTGGCTGTATCTATGTTATTATCTTAATTTTTTGTTTTCTAATCCACACACAATCCTTTTTTTATCTGCAATTATTATCAATTATGCATTCGTTAGTTCGATAAAGAGATATTCTGTTGATCCAGTATTGTCTTTGCTTATTTATTTTTGCATTATGTATATGGATACAAACAATGGCTTGAGACAGATGGTGGCAGCAGCGATTGTAGTAATTGGATATAGACTTTTGTTAAAACGCAAGTTTTCAGCATATTTGCTGTATGCTTTGTTAGTATTGCTTGCGATGCAATTCCATGAGTCTGCAGTGTTTGCTTTTATAGCAGTAATAATATCAGTAGGAAAACCACTGAATTTTAGAGTGTGGCTATTTATTTTATTGGGTATCATTTTTTCCTTCGCCCCAGAGATGGTTAACTCTATTTTTGGAGAGATGTTTTCTGATAGTAAGTATCTTGATTATTTGGATATATCAGGAGGAATGACTATATGGCGAGCTCTGGTGGTAGGTATAGTTCCACTAGTATTGACTATTATCTATTACTTTAAACAGAAAAAGGCGAATATAAAAATTGATTATACTGAAGGGTTTATGATGAATCTGACTATAACCAATGGTGTGCTGTATATAATGGGAATGTATCTGCAGGTTTGGGCAAGAATGGCGTTCTATACAGCATTTGCATCGATAGTGTTATTACCTAAACTTGTTGATTCAATATTTGGTGATAAATATAAGAGAGTTGTTCGGACAGTTATGGTTATCTTGTATATTGCGTTCTATGCATATAATATTTATATTTACTATCATTTTCATGCGTTGGATAGTTTCTATCCCGAAATTTTATTTAATCATGAGGAGACTATCTGATGATAAAAGTTTTATTTTTTATTCCCACATTAGGACATGGTGGTGCAGAAAGAGTATTGGTGAATTTAGTAAATAATATGGATCAGACCAAGTTCGATATAACTGTTCAGACAATGTTCGACGTTGGAATATATAGAGATAAATTGAACAAAGGAATTAAATATAAAGGTGGACTGAAATGGTATTTCAGAGGTAATACGGTACTTTATCAGTTGTTTTCACCAAAACAGTTATACAAAATGTATATTAAGGAAGAGTATGATGTAATCATTTCTTATCTTGAAGGACCGAGTTCAAGAGTTGTTTTTGGCTGTCAAAATAAAGATATTAAAAAAATAGCGTGGATACATACTCAACTTAATGAAAGAAAAGTTGCGTACAAGAGTTTCAGAACAAAAAAAGAAGCAGAAGACTGTTATAGTAGTTATGATTTAATTGCTTGTGTTTCACAAGGTGTTAAAGATAGTTTTTATGAGACATTTAACGTAGATTGCCCTGTTAGAGTAATGTATAATACAATAGAAGCTAAAAAAATTATAGAAAAGTCACTAGTGGTAGTCGATGATATTAAATTCTCTGATGATAAGATAAATTTAGTTTCAGTTGGGAAACTCATTAAGGTTAAGGGTTATGACAGACTAATAGAGGTTGTTAATAAGTTAATAAAAGAAAAATATAAAATAAAGCTTTATTTATTAGGTGTTGGAGAGGAAAAAGGGGCACTTGAAAAAAAGATTCTAGAGTATAAACTAGAAGATTCTGTTGTTTTTTGCGGCTTTAAAGATAACCCATATAAATATGTAAAAAATGCGGATATATATGTTTGTTCTTCATATAGAGAGGGATTTAGCACTGCAGTAACTGAAGCATTGATTGTTGGAACTCCAGTAGTAAGTACTAATTGTTCAGGTGCAAAAGAACTGTTAGGTTACAATAATGAATATGGAATTGTGACTAACAATGACGAAGAGTCTTTATATCTTGGCATAAAAGAAATGATAAAGTCAAAAGAAACCATGAATAAATACAAAGAAAAGGCAAAAGAACGTGGACAAAAATTCAGCATAGACGAGACAGTAGGTGCTGTTGAGCAAATGCTTGAGGAGGTTGTAAAAGGATGACAGTTTTACAAGTGTGTGCTTTCGCAGCCCCATATGAGGGGAATTTTATTAAATCACTTAAAGCTTTAGGTCAAGATTTATCAGAAAAAGGTCACAAAATGATTTATGCTTTTCCCGAAAGTGCAAAAAATATAGGATGGTGTAAGAAACTAGCAGAAGAAACAGATGTTTATTTCCTACCGTTAGCTAAAGCTAGACTAAAAGTGAATACTTATAAATCATTAGTTGATATTTACAAGAGATATGACGATTTGCAAATAATTCATTCACACTTTGAGTTATATGATGTACCAGTAACTATGACAGCGCCAAAATCTGTAAGAGTTTTCTGGCATTTACACGATGCTTTGGAAGTATATAATAGCCTTAGATATCGCATTGAGCACAAGGTTCAGTATGGGTTGTTACATAAAAAAGCAGAGTTGTTGGCTGTTGCTAAAAAACTTATGACTTATGTGCTCAAATGTGGGTTTCCAGAAAGTCAGGCAAAGTATGTACCTAACGGGTTGGATTTGAATCGAATAAATAAGGTTGGCACATCTGTTGAAAGCAGAAAATATGATTTTATGATTTTCGGTTGGGATTATGAAATAAAAGGTGTGGATTTAGCAATTAAAGCTGCTTTAAAAACGAATGCTGATATTAAGATAGCAGTTGTTGCTTCAAAACAAACTGCAGAAATTATAGAACAACAGTTTGGGAAACTTAATATTTTGGATGTATTAGATCCAGTTAAAGATGTTAATAAGTTATATGAAGATACTAAATGCTTTCTTCATATAAGTAGAGCAGAGGGCCTTTCATATGCTTTATTGGAAGCTGTTTATGCTGGCTTACCTGTTATTTGCAGTGATATTGATGAGAATAAATTTGCGGATGTTTTTCCTACTGTTACAATGACAAAAGCAGAGGATATAAAGAGCATTGCTTCTGCTATGAGAAAAAGTATTGAGAACTTATCTGTTGATGCTAGCCTTATCAACGAGTCCAGAAGTATTATAGAGAGAGAGTATTCAATTTCTTGTTGGGTTTCGAATATTTTGAAACTATATGGAGTTTAACAAATGAAGACGGTTTGCATTTTTAATGGTGATATGTCCCGTGGTGGTGGAACTGAGAAAATAACTCAGGTTTTAGCTAATGGACTTGTAAAGACTGAAAAATATAAAATTATAGTTTTGAATTTGTCTAATCAGGGGTCAACTTCGTATTATCCATTAGAGAACAAAGTTTTGTTTAGAACACTTAACGAAACTAGTATATTAAAAAAGATTAAAGAATTAGCACGTTTTCTGAAAAAAGAGCGCATAGATGTAATAATTAATGTTGATATTATGCTTGGCATATATACAATACCAGCGACTATGCTTTATCCGAAGACGAAGTTCGTATCTTGGGAGATGTTTAATTTACGCAATAATATCGGTAGTAAGCATACTAATACAATACGCAAGATTTGCCTTAGAAGAAGTGCTTATTATATCAATCAAACAATAGGAGATATGCAGGCTTTTATGAATGAAATGCCTGTAAAATGTCCGATCGATTATATATATAATCCCTGTGATATTGATATGAACTATCAAGGATATGATACTAATTCAAAAACAATCGTAACGGCAGGGCATTTTTTCTATACAAAGGGTTATGATCTAGCTGTTGAAGTTGCTAATATAGTATTAAAGAAACATCCAGATTGGAAATGGAAGTTCTTTGGTGATGGAGTAGAACTTAATAAATGTAAAGAAAAAGCAAGTGAATATGGACTTACTAATCTTGAATTTTGTGGTAGGACTAATAACATAATTGATGAATTTAAAAAAGCTGCAATGTATATTATGACATCTCGGACAGAGGGTTTTGGACTTGTTCTTACTGAGGCGAAATCTTGCAATTTGCCAACACTTGCGTTTGACATAGACTTTGGTCCAAGAGAGATTATAGAGAATGAGGTTAGTGGTTATCTTGTTAAAGATTTCAATATTAACGTGATGGCAGAAAGAATATGTGAGTTAATAGAAAAGCCTGATTTAAGAAAACAGTTTTCTATGAAAGCCAAAGATAACTGTGATAAATTTTCCCTAGATCAATTTGTTATGAAGTGGGACAAGATTTTGAGTAGTATTTAAGGGGTTTTATATGAGCGAATACAAAGTTGGACAATATGATGTAACTGAGATTCAGGAAAAAATATTTGAAATATTTCTTGAGTTTGATCGCATTTGTAAAAAGCATAATATTAGATACACCCTTGAGGGCGGAACATTGTTAGGCGCTGTTCTTCATAAAGGATTTATACCGTGGGATGATGATATGGATATTATTATGCTTAGAAGTGAGTATGATAAGTTTTGTAGGGTTGTTGACGAGGATATAAGGGAACCTTTTGTTTTTTATAGTATGGAAAAATCAGAGCAATACCCTTTTTTATTTGGTAAAATTTTCAATAAAAACACTATTTACAAGTCACCCAACACAGCTCATCTGGATATTCCTCAGGGAGTATTTTTAGATATATTTATTGAAGATAATATAAAATTAAGAACTAAAAAATTACATAGTCGTATAGTCAGTGCTATAGGTACTGTTAGGTATATAAAACTAGGCGTGGTAGGATTTAGCATAAAACACATATTCTATGCACCATTGTTCTTATTTTCTATAACAAAGTTAAATGTGTTAGCTGATAAGGCGATGAGAAAGTATAACGAAGTTGATACAGGATATGTGTATCCTCTGTGCCAGTCAATAAGTTCTAAACCGCCGCTACCTAAGCGGATGTTTACAGATTTTGAAAAAGGTATTTTCAATAACTTTGAGGTAGATATACCCACTTGTCATATGTGGTATCTTCATAAACACTATGAAACTCCAATGGAATTACCACCAGAGTCGAGTAGGCACCCAACACATGGAGTTGTAGAGATTAAACTTTAAAGAATTGAGATGAAATTAATTTGCAAGGAAGAACTCAAAAAAGCTTTTATAATGTAATAACGGGTATATTTGGACAGATGTTTTCTTTTGTTCTAAGCTTTGTTATAAGAACAGTCTTTATAAATACACTCGGAGAAATGTATCTGGGTTTGGATGGGTTGTATTCCAATATTCTTTCGGTATTAAGTCTTACTGAGCTTGGACTTGGTACTGCTATTGTAATTGAATTATACCGTACAGTAGCAGAAAAAGATGATGAAAAAACAAAGCAATACTTACAATTTTATAAAAAAGCATACAATTGTATAGGCGGAGTTATTCTTTGTGCAGGTCTGATTATTACACCTTTTTTGCATCTATTTATTAATGATGCAGAAGCAGTTGCAGAGCTTATCAACTACAAGTTTGTATTTTTATTTTATTTAGCTAATGTATCATTTTCTTACTTTTGTTTTGCTTACAGACTGTCTATACTACAGGCTCATCAGCAGGAGTATAAGAGTAGAATTCTTACATATATCTTTAAAACTGGTGAAACTATACTTCAGATAATTACGCTACTTTTATTCAAAAATATTTATGCATACCTGATTATTCCACTTGCTTTAGGTATTGTGCAGACTGTAGTTAGGGGTATACTCATCGGTAAGTGGTTTCCAATTGTTAGAGAAAAACCAGATGGAAAGCTATCTAAGGATGAGGTTAAAACTACAGCAAAGAATGTATATTCGGTGGCTCTTTATAAGATAAGTGGTACAGTAATTAATTCAACAGATAATATAGTTTTATCTTCTTTTATCAGTATCGTAATTACTGGTTTGTATTCAAATTATCTGATAATAACTAGTTCTGTTAAAACTATACTTGAAAAACTTTTTACTGCTTTTGTAGCAAGCCTTGGTAATCTAAATGTTGAGGCAGGAGATAATATTGAGAAAAAATACTCTATATTTAAAACGCTTAGCTTTATGAATTTCTGGGCGTATAGTTTTTGTGCGGTTTGCTTATTTGTGCTGTTTGACCCATTTATTTCATTATGGATTGGTGATAGATTCATTATGAATATGGCTACAGAGTTTATGATAATATTTACTCTGTTGGTAGAAGGCTTACAGGAAACGATTGGTACGCATAGAGCGGCATACGGACTTTTTTATAAAGGGCGTTATAGACCTGTGGTTTCTGTTATATTAAACATAGGCTTATCGATATTACTTGTAAGTGTTATGCCAAATGAATTTGGTGTTGTTGCGGTGCTGTTAGGTACAGTGTTATCAAACCTCTTGTCAAGCTGGTGGTTTGATGCGTATTTGGTTCATAAATATGCTTTTAATATGAAACCATATAAGTTTTATATTACATATTGGTTGAGAATGGTATATTCGTTATTTTTCTGCGTAGCACTAAGATTTATATGTAGTTTCATTCCGTTAAGTGGGGTGCTAAATTTTATTGTTTGTGGTTTAATTTGCGTTGTTATATATAATATGGTTTTTGTGTTATTGTTTTACAAAAGACCAGAGTTTGAGTATCTCAAGGATAGCGTGTTTAGGATATTAAAGGTAAAAACAAAGAAGAGTTAGTTTGGAAATTATGAATTTTTGAGGTGATATCTTATGGAGATACGCAGAATAAGAGAGGATAAAGAGTTAAAAGTATTTCTTGATTTATTGAATGAAGCATATAAACAAAGAAGTAATGAAAAACTTCCCTTTAAGGAATTAGTTATAGACGAGATAAAGAAAGAGAAATTGACTGATATTTGTGCTGTTTTTTCAGGGAATGATATGATAGGTGGGGTATGTCTTAAAACAAATGATATTGATAATACTGATGCCTTAAAGATTAGTCACCTATGGACAAATATACGTTTTCAAAAAACAGGTGTAGCATCTTTTTTGTTAGATTACTGTTATAACTATGCACAGGAAAAACAAGCAAAGTATATGCAACTTAATGTTGCTAATATATATGAAGCTGCGGTATCACTTTATAAGAAAAAGGGATTTAAAAAATTAAAAATATATGCAAACACACCAGGAACTTATTATTTTGTGCGAATGATAAAAGATGTTGACCCATTTGTTTTTTCAAAAACAAAAAGATTTTTTGTGTTTTTTGCATCTTTAATTAAGTTTTATATGTTATTTAAAAGTGATAGTTCACCAAATGTATTATGTAGGTTAATTTATGGAACAAATAAAAAATAGAGTTTGTATTGTACTTGGTTCAAGAGGAGTAAATGCAACAGGGCTTATTAGAAGCCTTGGAGAAGCGGGCATAGCCGTTACTTTTGCATCGACATTTTCTAATATTGAGAGTCGTTATAACACGCATTACCTGAAGCTTTCAAGTAATCAGGAAAAAATGAAGAAAGAACTAATTGAATATTGCAAGCAATTTTCAGATAAACCTGTTATTTTTCCTACTGATGACAGTATGGCTTTGTTTTTGGATAGTAATTATTATAAATTGAAGCAATATTGTGTTTTTTCTAATGCACAGGGTAACCTTACAAAAATAGCAGACAAGGCGGTTATGACAAAGCTTGCACAAGAGTGTGGTGTTGCTGTGCCATATACCGAGGAAATTGACCTTAAATCTAATCAAAAAACAGTTGAGTTTCCAGTTATTATTAAACCAAATGTATCAGCTAACGGTAGCAAAGGCGATATTTGCATTTGCTACACTGAAGATGAGTATAAAAACGCAATAGATAAGTTTAGGACTAAAGGTTATGATAAGGTTTTAGTTCAACAGTTTTTAGAGACACCAGAACAGTATGAGGTAGGAGTAATGGGTATGTCGCTAGCTGATGGGACAGTAATAATACCTGGTGTCATACATAAAATCAGATCTTATCCGATAAAAAGAGGAAGCACTTCTTTTGCAAAAATAGAAAATGATTTTTCATATATTGATGTGTTATCCCTTAAAAAGTTTATCAGAGCAACAGGTTATGTTGGTGTATTTGATATCGAAATGATCATCAGTAGAAAAACTGCGTGGTTCATAGAAGTAAATTTCAGAAACGGACAGTATGGCTATTCTATAACAAAAGCTGGATATAACCTTCCTGTTAACTGGTATTTTGCAATGACAGGTGGGAATATTACTCAACCGAGCGTCCTTGAAGAAATTTATTATATGAATGAACGTGAAGATTATCTTCATGTAAAAGATGGAGTTTTAACTAAGCAGGAATGGAAAAAGCAGTTTAAAGAAGCAAAAGCATATGGTGTGTACTGCAGGTCTGACATCAGACCCTTTATTAGGCAATATGTGAAGGTTCCTGATAGAGTTATAATCAAATTTAATAAGCTTAAAAACAGGCTTAAAGATTTGCTTATCAAAGAGGAATGGACTCTTGCAATAAGAAAAATACAGGATAAGTTGTTATTTGAAGATGGCGGAACAAAAAAATCTTTTACCATACTTAATAACAGTCTTAGATATTGGGCAGCAGATCCTTTTATTATCACCAAGGATGAAAAAGACTATATATTTTTTGAAATGTTTGATAGGCTCAAAGGTAAAGGACTTATAGGTTACCGCGAGATAAACAATGGAAAATTTTCTAAAATGAAAGTTGCATATGAGAGAGAGACTCATATATCTTTCCCTTTTATTTTTGAGTATAAAGGCGAAATATATATGATGCCTGAGTCGTCTAAAGACCACACTCTACCTGTGCTCAAGGCGGTAAGCTTTCCTGATAAATGGCAGGAAGTAAAGAATCTAAACAACGGTGAACGATTTGTGGATTCTGTGTTGTTTGAGCAAAAAGATGAAGTGTATTTGTTTACTCAGCAAATACAAAACGCATATTCATTTGACAAACTTGATGTTTTTCAAAAAAAAGGTGATAAGTTCATACCGCACAAGAATAATCCTGTTGTTGTTTCTTCTGAAAACGCACGGCTTGCTGGTAAGGTTTTTGCTCATAAAGACTCGATTATAAGAGTTTCTCAGGATTGTTCTGAAGACTATGGCAGGAAATTGACATTTAATCTTGTTAAAGAACTTTCCATTGAAAACTATTGTGAAGAAGTTATTGGAGAAATAACAGTCGATGATGTTGCATTAAATAAAAAAAGAACATTTTGTGGAATACATACATATAACAAGAATAATAATTATGAAATAATCGATTTAAAGAATACGAACAGAATTAGATTATTTAATATTTTTAATCTGGGGCACAAATTGGTTTTTAGAATATAAAAGTCGGAGGATTAGTTTGGGAATTGTTGGAAGTGTTAACAAAGTTAATAACAGAAGCAGAATTGTTAGTTTAGATATAGCAAAATTTATATTATCGTTTTTTATAGTTGGAATACATACTTTAGGAAAATATGGGTTGTATCCAATATCCAGATGTGCTGTTCCGTTGTTTTTTATGATAAGCTCATATTTATTATGGCAAAGGTTTGATGGGAAAAACGATTTAAACATTATTAAAAAGTTTATTATCAGAAATCTGCAACTATATATCTTTTGGTTTGTTGCTTTATTACCTTTTATTTTAGTTAATGGTGGTTATTTACAGGGCAATATTGTTATGAATCTTATTAAACTTGTTGGGAAGTTTTTTGTAAGTTCTACTTTTCCGGCTTCGTGGTATATTGTTGCGCTAATAATTGGTACACTTATTGTATATTTTCTTAGAAAATATATTAATAGATATATAGTGTTTGCACTCTGTTGTATTTCGTATATTTTATGTTGTTTATGTAGCAATTATTTTTATTTATTTGAAGGTACAGTTGTACATACAGCATATTTGTTGTATCCAGGTACCATATATAATAGTTTTCCAGTATCTTTATTGTGGATAGCTTTAGGTTCATTTTTTGCAACTAAGGAAAGGTGTGTTTCACCTAAAAGATGTGGTATTTTAACTGCTGTATTTGTTGTGCTTTTATTTGTAGAACATTTAGTTACTACGAAACATGAATATGTTCAGGATAACGACTGCTATTTTATGTTGGTTCCACTATGCTGTTGTATATTCGTGATGTTGATAAATTGGAATTTATCTTGTAAATGGTCTGCAAAAATGTGTAACATAAGTACAATTGTATATTGTTCACATGGAGTTATCGCAGGATTATTTAAAAACAAAATTAACCCTGATTGCTGGTATTTGTATGTTTTAGTGTTTATACTTACTTTGTTAGTAAGCATAACTGTATCATTTGTGATACTAAAACTTGAAAAAATCAAGTGGTTGCATTGGCTGAGATTTTCTCACTAACATTAGTTATAAGATAATTATTATAAACATTGACAATGAGATGTATTCAAGGTGTATTATGGGGAAAGCTAAAGTTTATTTTGATAGGACAGAAACTAATTGCATCAAAGGTGTAATGTTAATATTTATGTTTATTCTACATTTCTTTTGTTATCAGTCATATTTTTGTGAGAAAGTTTCTTATCCACAGCTTGCTTTTATGGAGCAATATATAGGTCATTTGCAAATTTGTATTGCAGGTTTTGCTTTTTTGACCGGTTATTTTTATTATTATACGAAGAGCAAGACCTATAAGTATTCACTAAATAAAATCTTTGATTTATACATACCATATTGGGTCGTTTTGTTGTTCTTATTAGCAATAGCGCTGATTACAGGAACATATAGTTTTTCTTTCCCAGGTTCATTATTAGAAGTTTTCGCAGTCAGTAGTGAAATAATGTGTTTTTGCTGGTATATTATTTTTTATGTTTTATTAATGCTTGCACTACCTATTACGATTAAATTATTTAGCAAAAATATGGTAGTTTTATTTATAGTATCGCTATTAGTACCAATGGTTATATATTATGGAGTTTCTTACTTTACCTCAGCAGAGGTAATAATCAGTTTGCTAGGAAAATTTCAGATATATTATCCCATTGCAATTATAGGATATGTTTCTTCAAGAGTAGATCTTTTTTCTAGGATAGATAGTATTTTGAAAAATAAGATTATCATTATCTTTATGTCCTTTGTTTTAGTTATAGTAGTGTTTATGCAACCATCGTGGCTTTATTCTTTTGGACATGATAATATTATTTTGCAAATGATTAGGAAAATTATTCGTATCTTTTCTATACCGTTTTTTATATATGGGCTCATAAATATATTCCGAATTTTCGATAATAAAAAGTGGTTGACAGTTTTTGATAAAATAGGTAAATATTCGATGACAATGTGGTTTGTGCATTGTATGTTTTTTAACTGTTCAAAGGAGATATTGCAACCGGTTTTATATTTACCACGCTATCCAGTTTTGGTTGTAATATGGGGATTGTCGCTTTGCTTTATTTTGTCAGTACCATTACAGATGTTGTCAGGTGTTTTGCGTAAAAAAATTAAAACATTTAGAACACAGTAAGGTTTTAGTAGGATTTTATGTTTGATTTAGATAAATTTATCTCTAATTTTGTCGTTGACTTTTTTTTGTAAAGTATAATATAATTATTCAGGTGTTAATCTGTACAAAGAGATGGGGGTTAGGCTTTGAGATTTAATTTTAGAAAAAATGTACTGATGATAATAGATGCTGTGCTTATAGCACTCTCAGCACTTGTATCAAATGCAATCATGGCATTTTTGAGTGTATTAATTCCGCATCATGGGATATCTGCTGTTAATAATATACGTTTATTATGGATAATCTTGCTAAATGTATTGTTTTGCTTCTTTACATTATTTGTTTGTGGAGCTTATAACAAAGTTTGGCGTGATTTTAACAAGAAGGACTATGTTTATTGCATAGTTGGAGTGTTATCGGGTCTTGTGTTAAGCGGCTTTTTTGCTTCCCTTGCTGATAAACAAGGAAATCCGCTTTTTTATTGTGTTAATCTTGTGATTACATGTGCTACTATCATTTTATTCAGATTTATTTTTAAGCATACTTTCATAGACCTTACAGAATATGGTCGTTCTGAAAATTACGAGCGTACACTTATTGTCGGTGCAGGACAAGCTGCTAAGATGATTCTGACTGACATTAACAATGCTCACGCGGACCCGAATAACCCATCTAGAAACATCTTACCTGTATGTATGGTTGATGATGATAATGCTAAAAGAGATACTAGGATTATGGGAGTTGAAGTTGTCGGCACAACCAAGGATATCCCGAAAATCTGCGATGAATACAAGATTAAACTCATTCTTTTTGCAATTCCTTCCTGCACAGAAGAGGAACGCAAAAATATTATGGCTTTATGTTCACAGACAGACTGTAAAATCAAGATGGTGCCGTATTTGAGTCAGCTCCTTTTTGATGATGATAAGCCACAGCTTTTGAATCAGGTCAAGGATATTAAGATTGAAGATTTACTAGGTCGTGACCCGATTACTTTTGATAAAACTGAAATTCGAAAATTTATTGAAAATAAAGTCTGTATGGTTACAGGTGGCGGCGGTTCTATCGGTTCAGAGCTAGTCCGTCAGATTGCAAATTACTCTCCTAAGCAGGTTATTATCGTAGATATTTACGAGAATAATGCCTACGATATCCAGCAGGAATTACGACTTGAATATGACGATTCGCTTGATTTGGTTACGCTTATTGCGTCTGTCAGAGATTACGATAAAATGGAGAGCATCTTCAAGGAGTACAAGCCACAGGTTGTATTCCACGCTGCTGCTCATAAGCACGTACCTTTAATGGAAACCTCACCTGCCGAAGCAGTTAAAAACAACATTTTCGGTACATGGAATATGGTGACGTTAGCAGAGCTGTATAAAACCGAAAAGTTTGTTATGATATCAACCGATAAGGCTGTAAACCCTACTAACGTTATGGGTGCTACAAAGCGTTGTTGTGAAATGATAGTTCAGTATAAGTCGCAAAGCGGTTCAGAAACCGAGTTTGTTACTACTCGTTTTGGTAATGTGCTCGGCTCAAACGGTTCGGTTATTCCGCTTTTTAGACGACAAATTGAAGCAGGTAAGCCTGTCACAGTTACTCACCCTGATATTATCCGCTACTTTATGACTATTCCGGAGGCAGTGTCGCTTGTGCTTCAGGCGGGTGCTATGGCAAATGGTGGCGAGATATTTGTTCTTGATATGGGTGACCCGGTTAAGATTACAACCTTGGCTGAAAACCTTATTCGTATGTACGGCAAAGTTCCATACAAAGATGTTGAGATAAGATTTACAGGCTTAAGACCTGGTGAAAAGCTTTTTGAAGAGTTGCTTATGGATGAGGAAGGTCTTAAATCAACCGGAAATAAAAAGATTTTTATCGGCAATCAGATTGATATTGATCCTCAAAAGCTTTTGTCAAAGCTTGAAATATTACAGGAATATGCGGCAAATAATGATAGCGAAAAGACAGTTGAGATGCTTTCAGATATAGTGCCAACTTTCCACCACAAAAAGAATTTATAATTTTACGGAGAATGCTATGAAAGTGTTACTTACCGGTGGTGCCGGATATATTGGCAGTCACACCTGCGTTGAGCTCTTAAACAGCGGATACGAGGTTGTTATTGCAGACAATTTTGATAATGCAAGCGAAAAGGTTATCGGCAGAATCAAGCAGATTACCGGTAAGGATGTTGCGGTATATAAAATTGATGTTTCTAATAAGGCTGAATTAAATAACCTTTTTGATGAATGCAACATTGATGCGGTTATACATTTTGCCGGTTTTAAGGCAGTTGGCGAAAGTGTTGCAAAACCACTTATGTATTATAGAAACAACCTTGATACTACGCTGACATTGCTTGAAGTGATGAAAGAGCATAATGTTAATAAAATTGTGTTCAGTTCATCTGCTACTGTTTATGGCGTGCCAAAGGTTGTACCACTTAAAGAGGGAATGCCGACCTCCTGCACAAACCCATATGGTTGGACAAAGCTGTTTAATGAGCAGATTCTCACTGATGCAACGGTTGCTGATAGCGATTTGAGTGTTGTTCTGCTTCGCTATTTTAACCCTATTGGTGCACACGAAAGTGGACTTATCGGCGAAAGCCCTAATGGCATTCCAAACAACCTGATGCCATATATTACTCAGGTTGCTGTAGGTAAGCGTGAAAAACTTGGAGTTTTCGGTGACGATTACGATACCCATGACGGCACAGGTGTTCGCGATTATATCCATGTTGTTGATTTGGCAAACGGACATTTGAAAGCGCTTGAATACTTAAATGATGGCAGTAAGGGTACAGAGATTTTCAACCTCGGCACAGGCACAGGCTACAGCGTGCTTGATATAGTCAAGGCTTTCTCAAGAGTTAATGATTTAGACATTCCATATC
Organism: Ruminococcus sp.; assembly: GCA_017411835.1. GTDB lineage: Bacteria > Bacillota > Clostridia > Oscillospirales > Acutalibacteraceae > Ruminococcoides. Next base: position 112,067 of record JAFQPG010000005.1, read on the forward strand.
AGATTATGGAAAGACGTGCAGGTGATGTAGCTATTGTTACAGCCGACCCAACAAAAGCTAATGAGAAGTTAGGCTGGAGTGCACAGCGCGGGTTAGATGAGATGTGCAGAGATTCTTGGAACTGGCAAAAAAACAACCCAAACGGGTATGATGAATAAACCTGAATAATAATAAAAGCACTTATGCGATTTGCATAAGTGCTTTTTTATGTTTTGATATTTTACTGTGTGTACATTTTGAAGGTTTGGACGGAGAAGGTTTTTGTGCGTTTGTTTTGGTCGATTAAGAATTCGTCGTCGGAAATTTCAGGGAAGACGATTCGAAGTCTTAGAGTTTTGTCGTCGCCGATGAGGCGGGCAGGGACGGTGAAGTTTAATCCGTCGTTGCTGAATGACTGATTTATTTTCGCAGAAAAGACCTGTTTTCCGTTTGCGTAGATAACACAGTTTGAGGCTTTGTGGATATTGCTTACACCAAAGAATACATGGATGTCTTCAGCATCACTTGGTATGCTCGAGATAGGGATAACCATCTGCGATTGAGGTCCGGCGAGCGCGGTGCTCCAGCCGGTTGTTGAGCAGAAGCCCTGTATGCAGTACTCATTTGCGGTAGCGTCCATTGCAAATGTGCGTGATGTACCTAAGCGGTACTTGCTTGCTTTTTTAGACGAGTAAAAGCTGTCGAGCAATCGCATCTGCTCGGTATCTGCTGCATCACTTCGTGTGCTGTATTGCTCAATTCTTGTTTTGTTGTTTTCGCCTGTGTTAAGGTAAAAATAACGTGTGCGGGTTGCGTCGTCTTCGAAGTCAAAGTATGTCTTGCCAGAGCCGTAGTTTGTCACATCGTATGTTACTTTAGATGCAAGAGTCGGCGCTAAATCATACGTAGAAAGCGGAGCATCGCTTGTTTGATAACCTTTTGTACTACCCGCTTCTTTAATAAGAAGGAGTGGGTTTTGTGTAAGCTCTTTGTTGCCCATATTTGCAGTGATGATGATGGTAGAGTTTTTATAAACACCACTGTTTTTCATATCTTCTATCATCGAGAAAATACAGTTAAAGCAACCGTAAATCTGCTCATCAAGCGAAGTGGTCGTAGCACTCTTTATAGTGTTTTTAGTCAGAGTGTACGGGGTGCGTGCACCGGATAGGTGGTATATTCTGACGCAGTCAGAGTAGCTGTCTGTATAAGAGAAGCCCTGCTTTGCGACATAGTCAGAGTAAAACTGCGCATCGTCTAAGGAGTAGGCGTTATCCGACTTGTATGATGAAATGGTATCTAAGTCCATCCAAAAATATGGCTTTAAATAATGAGGAGCATAGCTGTAGGCAGCGTACTTGTATATAGTACCCGCCATAGACAAGCGTGCAACCTTAGTATCCATATAGTCATAGATGTTTTCGATATCGTCTTTAGCCTCTGTTCCAAAATAGGCGGTCTGTGCAAAAATACGGGTATCTACATCATTTTTCTTAAGCAGGGAGTAGACAGTGCCGTTATCCCAGATTGACTCCAGATAGCTTGAATAGGTAGTATCGTTCTTATATACCTCACCCGTAAGCAATGACGGTAAGGCTATAGAAGTGCCTGAACCACTGGCTAAGGTGTTATCATACTGAGTAAAACCGCCAAGACGTTCTTCATAGTCAGGAAAATCTCGTTTGATTTTTTTAAGATATTCATTATCAAAAGAGTCTAAAACAAAGACAACGGTGTTGTCGTCTTCGCTTAATTCGTAGATTCCGTCGCGCGTAACCTCAAAGGTTACTTTGCTTAGGTTGTTACTGTTGTTTGAAATCTGTGATGTCAGTATAACAGCCTGCACAAGCACAAGACCGATTGAGGCAAAAATCAGGATTTTTCTCCATTGCGTACGGAATACCATCCAGAAAGCAAACGGCATCGCAAGGCACGCTGCCCAAACAGCCGAGTCAATCGCGCCGTAGGTGGTGTAGTCTTTCCACGCGATTTCACTACCATCGAGTACACCGGAGCCGTAATCAATATTCAAAAAGTTACCTTGCAAAAACAGTCCAAGCGCGAGCGCAAACACAAGACAGCATAAACCCGTATGAACAATGCGCTTAGGCAATGCAAGTATTAAAGTGAAAATAATCAGAGTCACAGCGGATAGTATAAGAGATGCTGTAAGCGTTGATTCAAAATTAAACCACAGCACATCTTTGTTTTCCAGATAAAGCTTGAGCGGTGCATACAGCACAAATGTAAAAACCAAGAAAAGGCTACACGCAGCACCAAGCGCCAATCTGTGACCAAATTTATCGTATTTATTATCCATTTCTGTTTCCTTTATTATGTGATATAAAACAATAAAGCTTAAACTTACTATATAATACTAAAAAAGGTGAAAATAGTCAATAACAGTATTAATAAGTTCACAATATCTTGTGGGAGTAAGCTGAGCAAAACAATACAGAAAGGGTGTTTATTTGACTTTTATGTGTATATAGAGTAGAATTAAAATGTATAACTATTTGAATTATAATATATTTTGGAGGTGACATATTTGGGATTTCAGGCTTTTCTTGATATAGCTGTTGTTGCACTAAGATTTTTACTGCCTGTATATGCGGTAGTTATTATTTACCAGTGCTTTGCGTCTATGCGTCGTCATAGAAGACCGGAGAAACCTCTTGTCACTTTAGAGGAAAAGTCAACAGGTATGCAGATACCGGTGCTTTTCTGGGAAAATTCTATCGGCAGGAGCAAAGGTAGCGACATTTGTGTTGACGACCCGACGGTTTCACGTGACCACTGTGTTCTTTTAAGACGACAGGAAGGCTGGCTTGTATCCGATATCGGTTCAAAGGGCGGCACATATGTCAACAAAAAAAAGGCAAGAGACCGCACACAAGTGCTCATAGATGATGAAATCACAGTCGGCAGCACCACCTTTACACTAAAGCGTGGCGATGAATTTCAGGATAGGATAAGACCGTCTTGGTTTTTCTCGAAAGCATCTAACAAAGGTAGCTTACAGCCATATAAGCTTATGCTGTTAATCACCTTCTTCCACCTGTTTATGACGGTTGAAGCGTGCTTTACAAATGAGGTTCAAAACTTCGAGCCGTTTACTGTATTTCTTTGTTTAGAAGCGCTGTTGTGGAGCTTTTTCTTCGTATCTACCGTGATACTGAAGCGCGTTAATTTTGAGCTTGAGGCGCTTGCGTCGTTTTTGACGGGTATCGGTGTGATACTGCTTGTAAGACAGGAAATGCGTTCTGCGTATATCCAGCTTATTGCTGCCGGCATCGGTATGGTGCTCTTTTGTTCTCTTGTAAAATTCATTGAAAACCCTGACCGCGTTAACTCGTGGCGTATGGCGATTATGATTGGTGCTATAGCACTGCTTGCTATAAATATTGTTTTTGGTACGGTACAATATGGTGCCGCTAACTGGATAAAAATCGGTCCTGTTACGGTACAACCGTCTGAATTTGTAAAAATCGCTTATATATTTGTTGGTGCTGCGGCACTTGATAAATTACAGACTAAACGAAATTTCCTTGAATTTATCATATTTTCTGCGATTTGCGTTGGAGCGCTTGCACTTATGGGCGACTTTGGTACGGCGCTTATATTCTTTGCGACGTTTTTGCTTATTGCGTTTATGCGTTCAGGCGATTTCAAGACAGTTTTACTTGCGCTAGTATCCGTTGTATTTGCGGGCACTATCGTGCTAAAGTTCAAGCCTTATGTTGCAGATAGATTTGCAGCGTGGGGACACGTATGGGAGCACGCACAGGACACAGCATACCAGCAAGCACGTGTGCTTACCTATACCGCATCAGGCGGACTAAGCGGTGTCGGCGTTGGTAATGGATATTTAAAATATGTTGGCGCTTCTGAAAGCGACCTTGTTTTCGGTTTACTTTCTGAGGAAATGGGCGTTATCGTTTCGTTTGCTATTGCTTTTTCACTTGTTGCGCTGGCATTTTACGCAAGAGCGATTACTACAAGAAGCAGAAGCACATTTTACTCGATTTCTGCTTGCTGTGCGGCAGGCTTGATGATTATTCAGTCTGCGCTAAATATTTTTGGTGCGACAGATATATTACCGCTTACAGGCGTTACATTGCCATTTATAAGTGCTGGCGGTTCATCCATCATTTCTTGCTGGGGTTTGCTTGCGTTTATTAAGGCGGCTGACGAGCGTACCTACGCAGCTAAACGACTTAAACGTCATAAAGAAAACGACTAAAAAATACTAAAATTCTACTTAAATTATTGCGGTAGAGAGGAACAAGTGCATGAAGAGAATTATGTCAAGAAGCATATTTGTGCTTATTGTAACGCTGGCATTTTTTGCCGGTATATGTCTGCTTGCGTTTCGACTGCTGACCCAAAATGAAGCTTGGGTACAACAACCGTATAACGGCCACGTTGCATCGAGCAACGGACTTGCACAGGCTGGTGACATCACCGACAGAAACGGTGTGGTGCTAGCACATACAAATGAAAAAGAAGAGCGTGTTTATCACGAGGACGAGGATACACGAAAAGCACTTTTGCACCTTGTTGGTGATAACTCATTAAACATTTCGACAGCAGTGCAGAGTATGTACCGAGGTGAACTTACGGGCTACTCATTTGTGTGGGGTTTAGGACTTCCAAAATCGCTTAGAACAAGTGATGCGGTAAATCTTACTATAAATGCTGACGCGTGTAAGGCGGCTTATCAGGCGTTTGGAGGTAAGGACGGAGCGTGTGTCATTTATAACTATAAGACAGGTGAGATACTTGTTGATGTAAGCACACCTACTTACGACCCGCAAAATCCTCCTGAGATAAACGAAAAAAACGAGGATAAATACGACGGCGTTTACCTTGATAACGTTATGTCATCAAGCTATACACCGGGCTCAATATTCAAGATTATTACTGCTGCGGCGGCGATTGAAAATATACCTGATATTTATCAAAGAAGCTTTTCTTGCACAGGCGAGTACGATATCGACGGACAAAAAATCACCTGTGAAAACGCTCACGGGACAATCGACTTCACGACTTCTTTTGCACAGTCGTGTAACGTAGCTTTTGCACAGATGGCGGTCGAGGTTGGCGAAGAAAAAATGGAAGAGACTGCAACCTCTATGGGCTTTAATAAAGAGTTTGAGGTAAGCGGTATCAAGCTGTCAAAAAGTGTTTATACGCTCGAGAATGCACTCGGCGATAACCAGATAGGCTGGTCGGGTATAGGCCAGTTTGAAGATTTAGCAAACCCGATGCATATGGCGATTATGTGCGGTGCGATTGCAAATGACGGCACACCTGTTACTCCGTATTTTCTTGACGATAGCAACGAGCTGTTGAAAAATTTAGGCATCACAAACGCTAAAGAAAGCGAGCAGATGCTAAGTGCAGATACCGCAAAGAAGGTACAAGATTTGATGCGTGCTACTGCTGACTATTACTACAATGCGCGTGGCATCACGATGGGTAATCTCAATTTCTGTGCTAAAACCGGTACGGCGGAGGTAGGAAAAGACAAAGAGCCAAACGCGTGGTTTGTCGGCTACACCGAGGACGAAAAGCATCCGTACGCTTTTGCTGTTGTTGTAGAAGAAGGCGGCTACGGCATACAGGCGGCTACTCCTGTTGCACAGGCGGCTATTTCTGCTTTAGTCAACAGCGAGCAATAAAAAGCATAAATAAAAAGACCTGAAGTTTCTTCAGGTCTTTTTTTATTTAAGTGTTTAGTTTTTCTTCCACGCACTCGGGATAAAAATAAGAATCAATGGATAAAGCTCAAGTCGTCCTGCAAGCATATTAAAGCAGAATACAAGCTTTGAAAATACGTTAAACTGTGAGTAATTACCGACACTGCTTACCATGGACAAACCAGGACCTGTGTTGTTTAGTGTTGCTAAAACACTGGTGAAGTTTGTGATAAAATCAAAGCCGTTTAACGAGATTAGTACAGTAGTAATTACAACCATAAATACGTAGATAGTCAGGTAAACGCTGACGCTTCGTGCAACCTCGTGGGTTACCTTTTTACCATCGGCTTTTACGGTGTAGATGTTACGTGGATGAACGATAAGTCTGAACTCTTTTTTGATTTCTTTGAAAAGTATGATAAGTCTTGATACTTTAAAGCCGCCACCTGTTGAGCCTGCACATGCACCGATGCAGGTGAGTATGAGTATAGCAACGCGTGAATATTCAGGCCAGATGTCGGTATTAGTAATAGCAAAACCTGTACTTGAGCCGATAGAAGTGACGTAAAAGAAGCTTTGGTGAATAGCTTCTCTGAAAGTATCAAAGCAGCTTAAGAGGTTAATCGCCATAGTGATAGTTGCGAAAGCTACGATGAAAAGGTAAAACCACAGTTCTTCATTTTTGAATATCTGCTTGATTTTACCTGTCAGAATAACGATATATACATAGAAGTTTACTCCGAACAGCATCATAAACACTGCGACAACAGTCTGCAGATAGTAACTGTCAAAATGTCCGATTGACGCATTGTAGGTGGAGAAACCACCGGTACCTGCGGTTGCAAAAGCAGTAGTCAAAGCATCAAAAGCGTTCATACCGCCTAAAATCAAAAGCACAAATTCGATAAGTGTCAGACCAATATAAATGGAATAAAGCAAAGCGGCATAGGTTCGAAGCTTCGGCATACTTTTGCCGATACTCGGGCCGGTTGACTCTGCTTTCATCAAATTGATGCTCTGGTTGCCACCGAGCTTCGGAATAATAGCGAGCAGGAATACTACAACACCCATACCACCCAGAAAGTGCGAGAAACTACGCCAGAAAAGCATACATTTATCAAGCGCTTCAACATCTGTTAATATGGTAGCACCGGTGGTTGTAAAGCCTGAAACAGTTTCAAAAAAAGCATCTACAAAAGACGGAATGCTACGGCTAAAGTATAGCGGAAGTGCACCCGCTAAAGAAAGCACAATCCAGCTTAGAGTAGTTGATGCAAAGCCGTCTTTTAAATGCATTGTTGGATTTTTAGGCTTTTTTATTACTAAAAGTGCGCCCACAGCACAAAGAGCAAGTCCGATAATAAGAAAATAGATATAGCTTTTTTCCTTATAAATCAAACCGACCAGCGTGCTAAGCTGCATACAGAAGCCTTCAATTACAAGCACCCAACCTAAAATATAAAAAATCAGTCGTTTATTCATAGCTTTACCTTAGAATATCCTCAAGGCCTGAAAGACCCTTGTGCTTTGTGACGACTATGACTGTATCGCCGATTTCGATTGTATCAGTACCCTTTGGTATAATCATCTTGCCTTGACGGTTGATGCAGGCAATCTGTAAATCATCTTTGAGGTCAAGTCCGGAAAGCGCAATTCCGGTTACAAGGCTGTCCTCACGCACTATAAATTCAAGTGCTTCGGCTTTGCCCTGAGCAATATAGTGAGCAGATTCAAATTCGCTGTCCTCGGAATTTGCAATCGCCTTGACATATTTTAAAATGTGCTCGCCTGTCAGCTTTTTTGGATTAAAGACGGTGTCCAGTTCAAGACCTTTTAAAACGTCAGAAATCTTGAGGTTGCCGACTTCGGTAATAATTTTTGCTTTAGGGTTAATCTGGCGGGCATAAATAGAAGCGATGATGTTTTCTTCGTCGGTGCCCATTAAAGATACAACCGCGTTTACATGCTCAATGTTTTCAGAGAGCAAAAGGTCTTGGTCAAGTGCATTGCCGTTGATGATGATAGCGCTGTCAAGAGTTTCGCTAAGCGCGATGCAACGCTCTCGGTCGCTTTCGATGATTTTAACCGCGATGCCTGCTTCAAGCAAATCTTTTGCAAGGTAGTAGGCAGTTTTTGAACCGCCGAGAAGCATAACACTTCTGCCTCTGTTTGAAACAATGCCGAGTGTTTTAAGCAACTTTGCAGCAACCTTGCTAGGCGCGATGAAGGAAATCATATCTCCTGATAAGATTTCAAAATCACCGTTAGGGATAAAGCACTCGTTCTTACGCTCAACTACGCAAATACGCACGCCATCTTTAAATATATTAGAGCTCTGCGCAACCTTTTTATTACAAAGCACAGAGTCGTCAGTAACCTTGATTTTAATCATATCGACATGACCTCTTGCAAATGAAGCCATCGAAACAACACCCGGGAATTTTAGCATACGGGTAATTTCGCTCGCGCTGATTTTTTCAGGGTTGATAGCCATAGTAAGCTTAAGCTCGTCTTTTACAAACGGCAGGTCTTTTGTGTACTGTGGGTTACGCACACGTGCGATAGTACGCTTTACACCGGCACTTTTAGCAATAAGACAGGTGTAAAGATTTAACTCGTCTGTCGCAGTTACAGCGATGAGCAAATCGCATTCCTTAGCGCCTGCTTCCTTTAAGGTGCTGAGTGTCGCGCCGTTACCCTCGATAGTCATAATGTTTTGGGTATCATCAATTTTTTCAAGTGCAGTTGTATCCTCGTCGATGACGGTGATGCTGTGTTCTGCAATGTTAAGCTGATTTGCGATAGTTCTTCCGACTTTACCGCTACCCACAATAATAATATCCATGTTCATTACCTCAAAAACACACGATAAATTTTGCAAGACAATTCTACTACATTAAATCATTAAAATCAATAGATTTACAAAATTCGTTAATATTGGTCATTAATTATAGTTTACAGAATGTACTTTATTTTTTGATGCAGTTGTGATATACTTTATTTATATTATGGGAGAATATGGCTAAAGCTACAACTATTAAAACCGAAAGGACAAAAATTATGGGATTTTTAAAAGCAATTTTCGGAGATTACTCTAAAAAAGAGCTTAAGCGAATTTACCCTATATGTGATAGGGTGCTCGCACTTGAAGATAAATATGCTCAAATGAGCGAAAGCGAGCTAAAAGCGCAGACTGCGATACTTAAAGAAAGACTGCAAAACGGTGAAACCACCGACGATATTTTGCCTGATGCTTTTGCTGTATGTAGAGAAGCGTCATACAGAGTGCTTAATATGAAGCACTTTAAAGTTCAGATTATCGGCGGTATCGTATTGCATCAGGGTAGAATTGCCGAAATGAAAACAGGTGAAGGTAAAACACTTGTTGCAACCTTACCTGCATACTTAAATGCTTTAACTGGTAAAGGCGTGCACATCGTTACAGTTAACGATTACCTTGCAAAGCGTGACTCTGAATGGATGGGCAAGCTTTACCGCTATTTAGGTTTGTCGGTTGGACTTATTGTGCACGGACTTAATAATGATCAGCGCAGACAAGCATACAACGCTGACATCACCTACGGTACAAACAACGAGATAGGCTTTGACTATCTGCGTGATAATATGGTCGTTTACAAAGAGGACAAGGTGCAGCGTGAACACGCATTTGCGATTGTCGACGAGGTCGACTCTATCCTCATCGACGAAGCGCGTACACCGCTCATTATTTCCGGTAAAGGCGACAAGGCGTCCGACTTGTATGAAAGAGCAGACGCGGTTGCAAAGAGAATGAAAAAGCACGTTTTTACCGAAACAAACAATAAAGAAGATTTAGAAGGCTTTTACGAAGAAAACGGCATCGACTACGTTGTTGACGAAAAGGCTAAAACCGCAACGCTTACACAGCTCGGTGTTAAAAAGGCTGAAAGCTTCTTTGGCATTGAAAACCTGACAGACCCTGATAACATCACTATTGCACACCACGTTAATCAGGCGATTAAAGCATACGGTGTTATGAAAAACGAGGTAAACTATGTCGTCAAAGATGGCGAGGTTATCATCGTTGATGAGTTTACAGGTCGACTGATGTATGGTCGTAGATTCAACGAGGGCTTGCATCAGGCGATTGAAGCAAAAGAGGGAGTAAAGGTTGAGGATGAGTCAAAGACTCTTGCGACAATTACATTCCAGAATCTTTTCAGACTTTATGATAAGCTGTCGGGTATGACAGGTACAGCGCTTACCGAAGAAGCAGAATTCCAGCAGATTTATAAGCTCGATGTTGTTGGTATCCCTACAAACAAGGACATTGCTAGAGTTGACCACCCTGACGCTATTTTCAAAACAGAACGCGGTAAGTTTTTAGCTATTATCGAGGAGATTAAAGAGGCTAACGCTAAAGGTCAGCCGGTGCTTGTCGGCACTATTTCAATAGAGAAGTCAGAGCTTTTATCAAAGCTTTTGAAAAAGAGCGGTGTTGCTCACAACGTTTTAAATGCTAAGCACCATGAAAAAGAAGCACAGATTATCGCACAGGCAGGTAAGCTGGGCGCTGTTACTATCGCTACAAATATGGCTGGTCGTGGTACTGATATCGTGCTCGGCGGTAACGCAGAATATATGGCAAAAACCGCTATGAGAAAAGAGGGCTTTTCTGATGAACTGATTGAAGAAGCAACCGCTTTTTCCGATACAGACGACAAGGAAATCTTAAAGGCAAGAGAAACCTTCAAGCAGTATCTTAAAGAATTCAAGGTTGAAATCGATAAGGAAGCAAAGAAAGTAAAGGAAGCCGGCGGTCTTTACATTATCGGTACAGAGCGTCACGAGTCACGCCGTATTGATAACCAGCTTAGAGGTCGTTCAGGAAGACAGGGCGACCCTGGTCAGAGCAGATTTTTCCTTTCCTGCGAAGACGATTTGATGCGTGTATTCGGCGGTGCAAAAATGGGTATGATGCTCGATAAGCTCAATGTAGACGAAACTATGCCGATTGAAAACGGTATGCTCTCAAATATTATCGAAAGCTCACAGCAAAAGGTCGAGTCGCGCAACTTTGCTATTCGTAAGAGCGTGCTTGACTACGACGATGTATTAAACAAACAGCGTGAGATTATTTATACTCAGCGTAATCAGGTGCTAAACGGCGAAAACATCAGAGATACTGTCGTAAAAATGGTTGAAGATACTATCGCTGAAAATGTTCAGGTATATCTTGCTTCTGACTTTGAGAAAGATAGCTGGAACCTTTCGGGTCTTAATGATTTTTACAGAGGCTGGCTGATTACTGACGATAACAAGTTCTCATACACTGCACAAGAGCTTGAGATGGTCGAAAAGGAATACATCACAAAGGTGCTTACTGACCGCGCAATGGAGATGTACGCTGAAAATGAAGCGTTGTTTGACGACGCTACGATGCGTGAGATGGAGCGCGTGTACCTTCTAAAGAGTGTTGACACCTACTGGATGGAGCACATCGACAATATGGAACAGCTAAAGCAGGGTATCAGACTTCGTGCTTACGGTCAGCGTGATCCGGTTGTCGAGTACAGACTCGAGGGCTTTGATATGTTCGATGAGATGATTGACTCAATCAAGCAGGATACAACAAAGCTGATTTTAGTAGCTCCTAAGCGTGTGCTTGAGATTCAGCGCAGACAGGCTGAAATTGACCGCCAGCGCAAGGAGATGGAAGAAAAGGCGGCTGCTGCGCATCAGGTTATTTTAAATAACGGCGCAAATCAGCAAAAGCCAAATGCGGTTACACTTGCTCTAAAGCGTGAGCAGGTTGCAAAGCCTGTAGAAACCGCAGGCGACGGCACAATGAGCACAAACCGCACAGTAGTAAAGAAAAACAAAATCGGCAGAAACGACCCATGCCCTTGTGGTAGCGGCAAAAAGTACAAGAAGTGCTGTGGCAGAGATGCTTAACTAATATAATTAAACCTGTGAGCAAACGCTTGCAGGTTTATTTTTTTGCAGATATTGAAAATGTGCTTATATAGTGGTATAATAACTCTGAATTTGTTTATAATGGGGGCGTATGACAATGAGTAAGGTCAGAACACGTTTTGCTCCGTCACCTACAGGCTTTATGCACGTCGGTAATCTTCGTACTGCATTGTACGAATACCTCGTTGCAAAGTCGCTTGACGGCGCGTTTGTTTTAAGAATTGAAGACACCGACAGAGAACGCTATGTTGATGGCGCTGTCGAGGTTATTTACAATACGTTAAAGACTGCAGGCCTTATACACGACGAAGGTCCTGATGTTGGCGGTGAATATGGTCCGTATGTTCAAAGTGAGCGTAAGGATATGTATCTGCCGTATGCACAGCAGCTTATAGATGAGGGAAAAGCGTACAGATGCTTTTGTACAAAAGAGCGTTTGGAAGAGGTGCAGAATAGTACAGTCGGCGGTGGCTACGACAGACATTGTCGCGATTTAGAGCAACAAGAGATTGATAAGCTCTTAGCACAAGGTGTACCATACGTTATAAGACAAAAGATGCCGATAGACGGCGAAACAAAATTTGTGGACGCTGTTTTTGGCGAGATTACTGTAGACAACTCAGAGCTTCAGGACCAGATTCTCATTAAGGCTGACGGCTACCCTACCTACAATTTTGCAAACGTTATTGATGACCACACCATGGGCATTACTCACGTGGTTCGTGGTAGCGAGTATCTTTCTTCTACTCCTAAATACAACCTGCTTTATGAAGCATTTGGATGGGAAATTCCGACATATATTCACCTGCCGCTTATCAACGGCAAAAACGACGATGGCACAGTTTCAAAGCTAAGTAAGCGTCACGGCTCAACAGGCTTTGAAGATTTAATCAAAGAGGGATATCTCCCACAGGCGGTCATCAACTACATTGCTTTACTTGGCTGGTGCCCTAAGGATAACAGGGAGATTTTTACATTAGACGAGCTTTGTAAGGTGTTTGATATAGCGGGTATTTCGAAATCTCCGTCAGTATTTGACTACGACAAGCTAAGCTGGTTTAATGCTGAATATATCCGCAATATGAGTATCGACGAGTTTGTAGAAGTTGCTACCCCTTACTTTAAAGAAGCACTCGGCGAAAAAGAATTTGACTACAAAAAGCTTGCTCTTATTTTACAGCAACGTACAGTTAAGCTTACTGATATCGTGCCGATGATTGACTTCTTTAGCGAGTTACCGCAATATGACAAAGAGCTCTTTGTAAACAAAAAGAGCAAGACTAATTTAGAAAATGCTCCTGTTATGCTCAAGGCGGTTATGGACAAGCTGTCACAACTTCCTAGCTTTGACCACGATTCTATCCACGATGCGCTTATTAATCTTGCTACAGAGCTTGAGGTTAAAAACGGCACAGTTATGTGGCCTGCACGAATTGCGGTTGCGGGTAAGCAGGTAACTCCGGGCGGTGCCATCGAGATTTTAGAAATCTTAGGCAAGGATGAAAGCTTAAGGAGAATGAGCATCGGTCTTGAAAAACTTAGCAACTAAGCACAAGCAACTAACCAAAGGATGATTAATATGACAGAAGAAATTAAAAACATTACTGAAAAAGAGGAAGAAACCTCCTCGAATTTTATCCATACATTTGTGACACAGGATATTGCAGAAGGTGGACAGTACTACGGCAAAAAGGTGCATACTCGTTTCCCTCCTGAACCAAACGGCTATTTGCACATCGGCCACGCAAAGGCTATCTGCATTGACTTCGGTACAGCCGAGAAATTTGGTGGCGTGTGTAACCTCAGAATGGACGACACAAACCCGACAAAAGAGGATGTCGAGTACGTTGATGCAATTAAAGAGGACATCAAGTGGCTCGGGTTTACATGGGACGACAGATTTTACTTTGCGTCTGAGTACTTTGACAAAATGTACGAGGGTGCAGTTGAGCTTATCAAAAAAGGTCTTGCGTATGTTTGTCAGTTAAACGCTGAGCAGATGCGTGAGTTTAGAGGCGACCTTTCTACTCCTGCAAAAAGCCCGTACAGAGATAGACCGATTGAAGAGTCTTTAGACCTTTTTGAAAGAATGAAAAACGGCGAGTTTGCTGACGGTGAAATGACTCTTAGGGCAAAAATTGATTTGGCATCGGGCAACTTCAATATGCGTGATCCGGTTATCTATCGTATTAATCGCATTAAGCACCACCGCACAGGCGACAAATGGTGCATCTACCCGATGTACGACTTTGCTCACCCGATTGAAGATGCGCTCGAGGGAATTACGCATTCGCTGTGCTCTTTAGAATTTGAAGACCACAGACCGCTCTACGACTGGGTTATTGAAAACGTAACACTTCCTGCAAAGCCAAGACAGATTGAATTTGCAAGACTTGGTATAAACAACACCGTTATGTCAAAGCGTAAGCTCAGAGCTTTAGTTGAAAACGGCTATGTTTCCGGATGGGACGACCCTAGAATGCCTACACTTTGCGGTTTAAGACGCAGAGGCTACACCCCTGCATCTATCCGTAATTTCTGTGAGCGAATCGGTGTTTCAAAGGTTAATTCAACTGTTGAATACAGCTTTTTAGAGCATTGCTTAAGGGAAGATTTAAACGAAACCGCACAGCGTGTTATGGTAGTGCTCGACCCGATTAAGCTTGTTATCACAAACTACGACGAGAACAAGAGCGAGGAGTTTGAGGTTGAAAACAACCCTAACTGTGAAGCAGACGGCAAGCGTACAATTACATTCTCAAGAGAATGTTACATCGAGCGTGACGACTTTATGGAAGAGCCGATTAAGAAGTACCAGCGACTTTATCCTGGCAACGAAGTTCGTCTTAAGTCTGCTTACATCGTTAAATGCACAGGTTGTGAAAAAGACAGCAACGGCAATGTTACAACAGTTTATGCTGAGTATGACCCTGAAACTAAGGGTGGCAACACTCCTGACGGCAGAAAGGTAAGAGGTACTATCCACTGGGTAGATGCTAAAAACTACACTGATGCAACTGTTAATCTTTACGACAACCTCTTTACTGTCAGCGACCCTGAATCAGGCGACCGAGATTTTCTTGAATTTCTAAACCCTGAGTCACTTGTAGTCAGAAAAGGCTGTAAGGCTGAAAAGGCAATCGAAAACTACGATGTGCCTGCAAACTTCCAGTTTATGCGTCAGGGCTATTTCTGCCTTGATAAAGACTCTACTAAAGACAACATCGTGTTTAATAGAAGCGTAAGCTTAAAAGACGGCTTTAAGAAGAAATAATGCACAAAAGTCCACCGAGTTTTTTGGTGGACTTTTTTATTGTTTATGTTTTTATTTGTAGTATAATTATTATGTAAGATGTATTGAACAAACAATTATTTTTGCTCAAAACACCTGCTTTTTTACCATACCTTTATTTTAAAAGCGTGTGGCAAAAAGCAAAAACTCAGGAGGTAAGCTATGAAAAAATTAATTTCGATTTTACTATGTGTGATTTTAGTTTCTACTATGATTCCACTGAGCACTATTTTTGCTTATGCAAAAGAGAATGAGCTTGTAGAAAACGTGAGAGTTGAAATCACTAAAAACGAAAACACCGAGGATATTATCTATACTTTTACTGCCCAAAAAGACGGTTATTATATTTTAACTTCGTTTGGTGATTTAGATACTGTCGCTGATGTTTATGACAGCGAATTCAACTATATCAATGACGATGATGACGGCGGTGAGAGCCTCAATTTTAAATTGCTCGCTTATTTAGAAAAGGGTAAAACCTACATATATGATATTTATACGTATGATGAATATGAGTACGGTACATTTGAGATTTTGCTTGAAGAATACACCGAGCCTGTTGTTACTGATTTAGAAATTGTTACTCCACCAACAGTTACACAATATTATAGAGGTGAGGTAGAGAATGAAGCTGACTTCTCGGGCGTAGAGCTTAAAGCGACTTTGTCCGATGGTACATTTGTGTACTGGAGCTATGAAGATGATTATCCTTACATCGGCGAATGGGGTCTTGATTGTGTTGCGTATGAAGATGGGGAAGAAGCGTTCCTTTGGTTTGAATGCGGACTCGGTTACTGCTACTATGACCTTGAGTACAAGGAGTTTGATGTTGAAAGCATCGAGGTAGTGTATATCCCTGAATACGAGATTTACGAGAATACAAACGGGTATTACGATGAAGATTTAGGATATTACTTTTACTACTACTATAATATTCTTAACGAGCTTACTATAAAAGCAACCTTTGCTGATGGTCAGAGCAAAGAGTATGGAATCTTTGAAACAATAGCAGGCTATGATTTGCAATGCGATGATGATCAGTATCAAAGTCCTTGGGGTGTAGGAGAAAATACCGTTTACTTAGACCTCAACGGTATAAAAACTTCATTCGATGTTACAATTCTGCCTTGTCCTTTTAAGAGCGTAACTGTTAATTCTGCACCGACAAAACAGTATGTATTTGGAGATTTTGAATACGGTTACATTTCTGATGATGGTGAATATGAGCTTTACCCTTACGACATAACAGGTTTGTCGTTTACGGTGACTTATCAGGATAATACTACAAGAACCTTTAGCGATGCCGACTTCAATATAGATTTTGCTTTGATAGATGGATATTCGTTTGAAATAGACCCTATTTATTTTGCAAAACCGGGCACAGCTTTATGTACGCTTAACTATAAGGGTGCAAAGATAGAGTACGATGTCGAGGTTATAGAGCAATATATTGATTCTATTGAGGTATTAAAAGCACCTGATAAAGCGGTATATGAGGACTATTACTACGCAGATTATACCGGTATGCAGATTAAACTTAACTATAAAGACGGCACATCTAAGCAGGCTACTGTAGAAAAAGATGCAATAAGTTATGACTTTAACGGTAGTATAACTTGCAAGGTTAATGTTGGCGACGATATAGTTAGTATTTATACTGACTACGACTGGGAAACAGATGAGTACTACGAGTATATAAGCTGTGCCGGTGTAGAGTATATCTATAATGGAATAACATATACTGAATCTAGACCGATAGGTGATATAACATGTGAAAATGTAACCTTAAGCGGAGAAAAAATGAAGGTCGACATCACCTACGCAGACGGCACACAGGAAACTTTAAACCTTGATGTTATTGACTATCAGACAATATACGGTGAATATACCGATGGCTGTGCATTTACTCAAAACGGCATATTGCCATATTCGATTGAAGAAGTAGATGGTGGGTACTATGTTTATATGCTTGGTGCGAGCTTCTTTTCACAGGGTGTTCGCGGTGACGTCGATAATGATGGCGAGCCTACTGTTTTAGACGCTACTGCTATTCAGCTACACTGTGCAAATAAAAAGCTGTTAAGTGAAAGTCAGCAAGCACGTGCAGACGTTGACGACGACGGCGAAGCATCCGTCTTAGACGCAACAAAAATCCAGCTCTTTATAGCACAGAAAATTAATGAACTTTAATTAAATTAAAAAACTCTTATTATATGCACAGTTCCGTTTTTCGGAACTGTGCACTTTTATTTTGAAAACTACATGATAATTATTGATTTTATGGGTGTTTATGGTATAGTAGGAGTATAAATAATTTTGAGGTGGACTATGAAAACAGCGTTGATAACAGGTGCGTCACGCGGTATCGGAACAGCGTGTGCTATAGCTCTTGCAAAGAGCGGATACAATATTGTACTAAATTACTTTAACAGCGAAGAAAAGGCACACAATATCGCAAAAATTATTGCGGATAATTATTCGGTCGAGGTGCTCGCTGTAAAGGCTGACGTAAGAGATAAGGAGCAGGTTGATACGATGGTGCAAAAGGCACTTGAGAAATTTGAAAAAATCGACGTGCTTGTAAACAATGCGGGCATTGCTTTGCAAAAGCTGTTTACTGACACAACTGCTGATGACTGGAATGATGTTATTTGTGCTAATCTTAATTCTGTTTATAATGTTACTCACGCTGTAGCAAAAAATATGATTAGCAATCACAGCGGAAGTATCGTTAATATCAGCTCTATGTGGGGGCAGGTAGGAGCATCGTGCGAGGTGGCTTACTCTGCTTCAAAAGCGGGTGTAATCGGCTTTACAAAAGCACTTGCTAAAGAGCTTGCTTTAAGTAATATAAGAGTAAACTGCATAGCACCGGGGGTTATAATGACCGATATGATGAGCAGTTTCAGCGAAGAAGATTTAAAGCTTATTAAAGAGGATATCCCGCTAGGCGAGTTTGGTACGGGCAAAAATGTTGCTGATGCAGTAGCGTTTTTAGCGTCTGATAAGGCACAGTATATTACCGGTCAGGTGTTGTCTGTAAACGGCGGTATGGTGATATGAAAAGAGTAGTTGCTGCTCTTTTGATTATCATTCTTACAGTATGTTTTTGCGTTAGTGCAAATGCACAGAGCGTTGTTAATGTAGAACTTGATTGCGAGAAGGTGGAAACCAACCGTCTGTTTGATATTGCAGTTTTTGCAAAGTCAGACGAACTTTTGTGTGGAGGAGAATATGAGATTACTTTTGACAGCAAAATTGTTGAGTATCGTGATGTAAACAGCGAGTTGTTTGAGGTGCAGGCAAAATGCAAGGGTGATAGAATAACCGTTATTTTTGCATCGGCAAACGGGATAGATATAAAAGAAAATGTAAAGCTTTTTACCTTGCAGTTTAAGTGTATATCGCAGGGTGATTTTGATATTAGTCTAAAAAGTATTGACTGTATAAATAATGACTTTGAAACGCTTGGTGTAAAATGTAGTGAGTATAAAGTTTCGGTTGAAAAGGCTTTAGTAAAAATTACAAGCAAAGCATCAAAGGATAAGATAAAGTCAAAAAGCGAAAAATCGCAAATCACTGAGCCTCAATCTGACAAAACCGCTACGGCTGATTTTATAGCACTTGAAAATAATAACAGCACTAAAAAGGCGATTTTATACGGTGCTTGCGCTGGTCTTAGCGTAGTGCTGATATTTGTGCTTGGTGTAGTTTTTGGCAAAAGCTTTATGCAAAAAACGGTGAAAAAGAGCGAAGCCGATCACACAAATAAAGTTGACTAATCAACAAAATTGTTGTAAAATATACTATATATTGTGTTAAGGAAAGATTTTATGTATAAGTTTATTAAAAGAGTGACGGATATATTAATATCACTTATTTTAATTATATTATTGTTGCCGATCTTTTTGTTGATTATTATCGCGATTAAGCTTGATAGTAAAGGTCCTGTACTTTTTACCCAAAAGAGAGTAGGAATACATAAAACATATTTTGAGATATATAAATTCAGGACGATGAGAGTAGATACTCCACACGATGCACCGACTCACACTCTTGAAAATCCCGAAATGTATATTACTAAAGTCGGTAATTTTCTTAGGAAAACCAGTCTTGATGAACTGCCACAATTTATAAACATAATAAAAGGTGATATGAGCTTTGTTGGTCCAAGACCTGCACTTTGGAATCAGGATGATTTAGTTGAGCTTCGAGATAAATACGGTGCAAATGATATTTTACCTGGTCTTACCGGATGGGCTCAGATAAACGGCAGAGATGCTATAAGTCTTGAAATAAAAGCTGAGTACGATGGGTATTATACCAAAAATCTTGGCGTTATTATGGACTTAAAATGCCTTGCTTTAACGGTGCCTTCTGTAATTAAACGAAGGGGCGTTGTAGAAGGCGTTTATGAAGAAAAAAGCAATAACGAAAACGAAAATAAAGAAGTCACAACTGTATAAACATGCTGTGACTTTTTTGTTTATTGGAGGGCATTATGCGTGTATTAATTACAGGTGCAAACAGCTATATCGGCGATTCATTCATGTCTTATGTTTCAAATAAAAACTATCAAGTTGACACCATCGATATGATGACCAAAGAATGGATAGAAACTGATTTTTCTAAATATGATGTGGTTTTGCATGTTGCGGCTATTGTGCATAAAAAAGAGCGTGACTACACAAACGAGGAGTACTACAAGATTAACACTGAGCTTGCTTTTGATGTTGCAGAAAAAGCAAAGTGTAGTGGTGTTAAACAATTTATTTTAATGAGCACCATGAACGTTTATGGAAAAGACGTCGGCATAATTTCAAATGAAACTTCCTTGAGTCCTGTAACAGCTTACGGAAAAACAAAGCTTAAAGCAGAGCAGATGATTCAAGAGCTTTGTGATGACAGCTTTTCTGTTGTTATTTTACGACCGCCGATTGTGTACGGTAAAAACTGTAAGGGCAACTATGTAACACTTTCTAAGTTTGCTAAAAAGCTTCCGTTTTTTCCGGACTATGAGTCTTATCGCAGTATGATTTATATTGATAATCTGTGTGAGTTTATTAAAAAATCGATTGATGAGGGCTTGTGTGGGGTTTTCTGCCCGCAGGACGAGCACTATGTTATGACATCCAAGATGGTTAGACTTGTCGCAAAAGCAAATGGTAAGGATATAAAAATGACAAAGCTTTTTAACCCGCTAATCACCTTGGGTATGAAGCTGAAAATCAGAATATTATGCAAGGTGTTCGGCACTCTTGTTTATGACGACAGCCTTAAGCTTGAATACGACAGAGTTGATTTAGAAACTGCAATCAGAAAAACTGAAGAATAAAAGCAAAAGCCTCCCTTTTAGGGAGGCTTTTTATTTTATTCGTAGTCGACTACGTCGCACCATGAAAGTAAAAATTCGCGTTCTTCTTCGTTTCCTTTAACCGACTGCGATGCTGCGACAATCGGCATCCATTTCTGAACGTACTGCTTTGCGGTGTTGCTTTTTTTACAGAAAAGGTTCAGATAGTCATTTGCAAGCTTTTCGTCGCCCTTTAAGCAAAACAGCAGATAGGTTCTTGCAACATCGGCAGATGCGTTGCCTTGGGTTGCGTGAGCCCAGTCAAGAATGTATGGTGTACCGTCGTTAGTAATGATAATGTTTGATGGGTTAAAGTCGCCATGACAGACTTTTTTGTGCTTTGGCATACCCTCAAGACGGGTGTGGAGCTCGTATCTTGTAGTCGCATCAAGAGAGGACTGTGAGATTTTGCGGTTCATTTTGTCCTTTAACTTATTGAGCATAGGACAGGTTTTTGAATGAACATTAAGCTGTAGGTCAACGAGCAGCTCAAGGTATTCATCAGTTTTTTCAGGGTTTTCTTCCATCAACTGCGCTAAGGTCTTACCCTCTATATAGTCGGTTACGATTGCCCATTTTGAGTCAATCATTGTGACCTCCTGCACCTTTGCGATGTTGAGTCCTGTTTCTTCAATTCGTGCCTGATTTAAGGCTTCGTTTAAGATGTCAGCTTTTGAATAATTTTCATCAAAAACCTTGATGCAAAGATCACCATCTCTGTAGATAGTTTTATCTTTTCTTGTTGCAATAATTGTATCAAGCTTCATATTAAGCCTCCTTTAAGCCTTATTTGGCATTGACTTTTCTTCAAAGTGCTTGCCGTAGTATGCATTTAAATACATCTGCCTAATTTCAGACATAAGCGGGTAACGTGGGTTTGCACCTGTGCACTGGTCATCAAATGCCTGCTCAACCATTTCGTCAAGTCTGTTTAAGAAATCTTCTTCGTCGATACCGTAGTCCTTGATAGTATTTTTAATGCCGACTTTAGCTTTGAGCTCGTTGATTGCTTTGATAAGGTTTTCAAGCTTTTCTTCCTCTGTGTTACCACCTAAGTTAAGTGCGTCAGCAATCTGTGCATAGCGAGCAAGTGTGTGTGGGTGGTCGTACTGCGAGAAAGTACCCATTTTTGCAGGGGCTTCACACGCGTTAAAGCGGATAACCTCTTCAATCATAAGCGCGTTTGCAACGCCGTGAGGCAGGTGATGGAATGCGCCGAGCTTGTGAGCCATTGAGTGGCATACACCCAAGAAAGCATTTGCAAAAGCCATACCAGCCATTGTAGCGGCATTAGCCATTTTTTCTCGTGCCTCAACGTCGGTCTGACCATTGTCATAAGCACGTGGCAGATACTCAAAAATCGTCTTTAATGCGCCGAGTGCAAGCGAGTCTGTATAGTCTGTTGCAAGCATAGCAACGTAAGCTTCAACCGCGTGAGTTACGGCATCGATACCTGATGCGGCTGTAAGACCCTTTGGAGCACTCATATGGAAGTCTGTATCAATAATCGCCATATTCGGGAGTAGCTCGTAGTCAGCAAGCGGATATTTAACTCCTGTGTTTTCGTCGGTGATAACTGCGAAAGGAGTAACCTCAGAGCCTGTACCCGCAGAGGTAGGAACAGCAATAAAGTACGCTTTTTCGCCCATCTTAGGGAAGGTATATACACGCTTTCTGATATCGATAAAACGCATAGCCATATCCATAAAGTCAGCGTCTGGATGCTCGTACAGTACCCACATAATCTTAGCGGCATCCATAGCAGAACCGCCACCGAGTGCAATAATTGTGTCAGGCTTGAATTGAGCCATCTGTGCCGCACCGTCTTTAGCATTCTTTAAGGTTGGGTCAGGCTGAACATCGAAGAATGTTGAGTGTACTATACCCATTTCGTCGAGCTTATCCGTGATAGGCTTTGTATAACCGTTTTCGTAAAGGAAAGTATCTGTGACAATAAACGCACGCTTTTTGCCCATTACGTTTTTAAGTTCATCAAGAGCAACGCTTAAACAGCCTTTCTTGATGTAGATTTTCTCAGGTGCTCTAAACCACAGCATATTTTCCCTCCTCTTTGCTACTGTTTTGATATTTACAAGGTGTTTTACACCGACGTTTTCACTTACTGAGTTTCCGCCCCAAGAGCCACAGCCCAAGGTTAAAGACGGAGCAAGCTTGAAGTTGTAAAGGTCGCCGATACCGCCGTGTGATGACGGGGTGTTTAAAAGAATACGACAGGTTTTCATCCTGCTTGAAAATTCGTTAAGCTTTTCTTTGTCGCTTATCTCGTTTAGGTAGATTGAAGATGTGTGTCCGTAGCCACCGTCAGCAACGAGCTGTTCGGCTTTTTTAAGTGCATCTTCAAAGTCTTCTGCTTTGTACATCGCAAGCACAGGTGAGAGCTTTTCGTGAGCAAACTCTTCAGAAATGTCTACAGACTCAACTTCGCCGATTAAGATTTTTGTACCCTCAGGTACTTCAACACCCGAGAGCTGTGCGATTTTATAAGCTGGCTGACCAACGATTTTTGCGTTTAATGCACCATTGATTATGATAGTCTTTCTTACCTTGTTAAGCTCGTCGCCTTGTAAGAAATAGCAACCACGTTTTAAGAATTCGTCTTTTACATCGTCGTAGATATTTTTATCAACGATAACAGACTGCTCAGATGCACAAATCATACCGTTATCAAAGGTTTTTGAATGGATAATTGAGTTTACTGCGAGCAATATATCAGCAGATTCGGTGATAATAGCAGGGGTGTTTCCCGCGCCAACACCGAGTGCAGGCTTACCGCTTGAGTAAGCCGCTTTTACCATACCTGGACCACCGGTAGCAAGTATAATGTCAGCTTCTTTCATAACGGTGTTTGTCATTTCAAGACTTGGCACGTCAATCCAGTCGATAATACCCTCTGGTGCACCCGCTTTTACTGCGGCTTCGAGCACGAGCTTTGCGGCTTCTATAGTACAGTTTTTAGCGCGTGGGTGAGGAGAAATGATGATAGCATTTCGAGTCTTTAATGCAAGCAAGCATTTGAAAATAGCGGTTGAGGTCGGGTTAGTGGTCGGAATAACCGCCGCAATAACACCGATAGGCTCGGCGATTTTTACTGTGCCAAAAGCCTCGTCTTCTTCGATAACGCCACAGGTTTTAGTGTTCTTATAAGCGTTGTAGATGTATTCGCTTGCGTAGTTGTTTTTGATTACTTTATCTTCCACAACGCCCATGCCTGTTTCCTCAACAGCCATTTTAGCAAGTGGGATACGCGCTTTGTTTGCGGCAGAAGCGGCGGCTAAAAAGATTTTGTCCACCTGCTCTTGCGTAAAGGTCGCAAAAGTCTGCTGCGCTTTTTTGATGCGTTTTAAAGCTTGTTCAAGCTTTTCTACAGAGTCGATTATTTCATATTTTTTATTCTCCATGATATCCTCCATACAGAATGAAATGGTAATTTTAATAAGGCAAAAAATGCAGAGCAAAGCTACTCTCTCTATTACCTGTTAATATTTTAACAAACTTTTCTCACTATTTCAATAGGCAATATATGATAACATCTAAGCCATATATATACAGTTTTTATATAGTTTACGCAAAGAGCAAGGAAATTTGATAGAAAAACACTTGCTTGATAAAAAATATTGGTTGTGGTAAAATGATGCAAAATTAAGTTAAAGGTAAAATATGTATGAAACAAAAAGCCATAAAGTTATTTGCTAGCTTAATATGTCTTTTGGTGCTGATGTGCGGTGCTTTGGTTTCGATGTCTTTTGACAGCAAAACAGAGAATAAAAAGCCTCATACCGAGCATACAGAGCCTACTTATCCTGACTCATATATGATAGAAAACATATCGGCTCTTTCGCAGACTGAGTTGTCTGCAGGGTGCGAGGTGTATGCGTGTACGGTGCTTTTGCAGTATCTGGGATTTGATATAGACGAGCACGAATTTTCTGAAAACTATCTTATAACCAGTCCGATAAGCTACGACGAAAATATACAGCGCTACGGCCCCGATATGAACAGCGCGTATGCGGGTGATGTTTACGAGGGCTACGGCATTTATGCACCCGCTATGGCAAAAAGTATGAATAAGTATCTGCACACAACAACCACAGATAAGCAGGCAATCATTGCACAGGAGGTATCGCTTGATAAGCTTTGCCACAAATATGTTACAAAAGACATTCCGGTTATGGTATGGGCAACTACCTATATGCACGAGCCGTATGTCAAGGCAGAGTGGATAATCGACTATGTTGACGAAAACTCCGATAAGTGCATCGGCGATATTGAACAATGGATGCAAAACGAGCATTGCTTGGTGCTGATGGGATATGATAGCGAGCACTACTACTTCTGCGACTCGGTTTCGGGCGAGATATCCGCGTACGAAAAGGAAGTTTCACAGAAGCGCTTTTCGGAGCTCGGCTCTCAGGCAATCGTTGTTAAATAATTAATAGTAAAAAATTAAGGCACAAGGTGGAATAAACCTTGTGCCTTTAAATTTTGTTTGATTATTTTTTAAGTACTTTTACGATTTGGGCAACGAAAACGCGGTGGTAGTCGTCGCCTGCGTAATTAGAAAGAAGGTCTTTGTCTAAAAAGCATTCTTCCTTCATATCCTGAATGTAAAGCTTTTTGCAAATTATTACTGTTTCAGCCTCATCAAAATATGGAGCGTTTTCACTAAAGTTTGCAGTCAGGTTACATTCCTTTGCTTTGTCAACGTCACGACCCGAGTACTTACCGCAGTAAGCAAGAGCGTTTTTGTACTCTTGTGAAAAGAAAGAAAGTGAAAAGTAATCATTGTCGTTTAAAAACTCGTAGGTAAAGCGCTGTGGGCGGACAAAAGCAAAAACAACATTTTTGTTCCATAGCACACCGACACCGCCCCACGACGCTGTCATAGTGTTGTATTTTTCTTTGTCGCCTGATGAAATAAGCATCCAGTCCTTGCCGATCATTTCAAATGGTGATTTTTCTAAAGCTGTAGGTTCAATCTGCTTCATATTTACCTCCGTGTAAACGAATAAATTATCTTAGTAAAAGTTATCTGCTCTTTTTAATTGCTTTTAAAATTGAAACAATAACAGGGCTTAAAATCATATTTACACCGACTTCAACAAGGAAGTTGACGCCTGTTAAGCCAAAGAGAATGTAGTAGAGGGTGTCACTTCCGCCGGCCCATTGTGCTAAAATAGGCTTGAAGAAAAGCACAAGACCTAAAATAAAAATACCTGTGTTTACTATAGGTGCAGTAATGCCTGCTAAAAAGGTCGCAACAACAGAGTTTGCTTTGCTTAAAAGGCGGTAGACAAGACCGCTTACGTAACCAGCCGCAATGCCTTTAGTCATACATACAAGCACACATAAAAACGGGTTTGCATTCCATACCATAGCACCGCCGACGTCTGCGCCGATAACGCACATCAGTATTACAACTACGCTGAAAACTCCGCCTAAAAACGCTCCTGCCTTTTCATCAAATAAAGCAGAGCCTATAATAATCGGAATTAATGCGAGTGTAATAGGGAACGGTTTTGTAGGAAAGTAAGTGGTGATAACCTGAAGCACAATAATAATCGCGCTTAAGATGCCAAGACTTACAAGCCTTAAGGTTTTTTCTTTTGTTTTAATCATTTATATTACCTCCTGCTGTCTCTCCGTTAAACGGATGAAACGCAAATTTTGACAAACTAATGATTTTAAAGCTATATTCAGTTTTTATCTATATTATGAGTTCTTATCATAAATAATGCGTAAGCCCTCTAAGATAAGGTCGTCTTTTAAAACGATGTCGTGGCTACAGCTGTTTACTATCATCGGGGCGATACCGCCGGTCGCAACAACAGAGCAGCTATATCCGACTTCTTTTTCGATTTTATCAATCATGCCGTCAATCATACAAGCAGTACCGAGCACCACACCGCTACGGATAGATTCGTCGGTGTTTTTGCCGATAACGTTTTTAGGAGCATTCAGCTCGATAGACGGGAGCAAAGCGCCGTGCTGGGTCAAGGCATCAAGGGATACGGAAACGCCCGGTGCAATCGCACCGCCCTGCATAACGCGGTTTTCATCGATAAGGAACATCGCGGTTGCTGTGCCCATAGAAATGACGATGCAAGGAGTATCAAACATAGACTGTGCAGCAGCACACGCAACGACTAAATCAGCACCCAAGGTAGTAGGGTCGTCGATATGGATATTTACGCCTGTTTTTACGCCCGGTCCGACAACCAGAGCATCAACGCCTGTGACGCTTTTGACAGCAGCTTTAAGTCGTTTTGTAATACGCGGTACAACGCTACAGATAATAGAGCCGTCGATTGAAAACGGGTCAACGCAATATACCTGAAATAAGGTGTATAAGTCCACAGCGATTTCGTCAGCAGTTTTGTGGCTGTCGGTGGAGACCTTGATTATTCGGTGAAGCTCATCACCGTCATAAACACCGTATTTTATGTTAGTATTACCGACATCTATCGTAAGCAGCATTTTTGTCATTCCTTTCGCGATTTGTATAATTATACAATTTTTAGCGCATTATTTCAATATTATTTAAACTTTATTTTTTTAAGATTATTTCTTAAATGAAAAATAGGTCGTAATTTGTATGTTAGAATGTATATGAAGTATGTATATGTTTATCTTTTGAGGAGGTCATTCGATGAATATTGCTGACACAAATCAGATGAAACTTCTTGCTACCAAAGCGAGAAAGGGTGCTATTGTTGGTACCTTTAACGCAAAATCAGGACATCCGGGCGGTTCTTTATCTGCTGCTGATATCTTCACTTATCTCTACTTTAAAGAGATGAATGTTGACCCTAAGAACCCTCAGTGGGCTGACAGAGACCGTTTTGTACTTAGTAAGGGTCACTGCTGTCCTAGCCTTTACGCTGTACTTGCTTTAAAGGGCTTTTTCGATATGAGCGAGCTTGAAAAGCTCAGACACGTTGGCGCTATGCTTCAGGGTCATCCTGATATGAAGGGTACTCCTGGTATCGATATGAGCACAGGCTCACTCGGTCAGGGTATTTCTGCTGCTTGCGGTATGGCACTTTGCGCTAAGATCGACAGCAAAGACTTTAGAGTTTACACCGTACTCGGCGATGGCGAGTGTGAAGAGGGCGAAGTTTGGGAGGCTGCGATGTTTGCTTCTCATAAAGGTCTTGATAACCTCGTTGTTTTCGTTGACTGCAACGGTTTACAGATAGACGGTTCTACCGCACAGGTTGGCGGTGTTGAACCACTTGATACTAAATTTGAGAGCTTTGGCTTTAACGTGCTCAAAATTGATGGTCACGACTTTGAGCAGATTGAATCAGCACTTAACAATGCAAGACAAACAAAGGGCAAGCCTACTGCTATTATCGCAAAGACTGTAAAGGGCAAGGGCGTGTCGTTTATGGAAAATCAGGTTTCTTGGCATGGTAAAGCGACAAATGCAGAAGAATTTGAAATCGCTATCAAAGAGCTTGACGCTCAGATTAAGGAATTGGAGGGTTAAGTTATGGCACAAATC
This sequence comes from Ruminococcus sp., assembly GCA_017411835.1. Taxonomy (GTDB): domain Bacteria; phylum Bacillota; class Clostridia; order Oscillospirales; family Acutalibacteraceae; genus Ruminococcoides. The sequence continues at coordinate 139,873 of JAFQPG010000005.1, forward strand.
GTTACTAAAGCTACAAGAGAGAGTTTCGGCGAGGCACTGTGCGAGCTTGCTAAAACTAACGAGAACATCGTTGTTCTTGACGCTGACCTTGCGGCAGCTACAAAGACATCTATCTTTGAAAAAGCTTTTCCTGAAAGATTTCGTAACTGCGGTATCGCAGAGGGCAATATGATTGGCGTTGCTGCCGGTCTTGCTTCTTGCGGAAAAATTCCTGTTGCTGCTTCTTTTGCTATGTTTGCAACAGGCAGAGCTTTTGAACAAATCAGAAACTCCGTTGCTTATCCTGAACTCAATGTTAAAATCGCAGGCTCACACGCTGGTATTTCAACGGGTGAGGACGGCGCAACACACCAGTGCTTAGAGGATATCGGTATTATGCGTACTATTCCTGGTATGACCGTACTTAATCCTGCTGACCACTACGAAATGATTGAAGCAACAAAGGCTATGATTGAGCATCAGGGCCCTGTATATATCCGTCTTGGCAGACTTGCTATCGATTCTTTCAACGACCCTGAAACCTACAGCTTTGAGCTTGGTAAGGGTATCACAATGCATAACGGCGACGACATCACGGTTATCGCTACAGGTCTTCCTGTAAACGAAGCAAGAAAGGCTGCTGAAAATCTTGAGAAAGAGGGCATCAATGTCCGTCTTATCAATATTCACACCATCAAGCCTATTGACCGTGATATCATCATCAAGGCTGCTAAGGAAACAGGCAGAATTATCACTATCGAAGAGCACAACATTATCGGTGGTCTTGCTGATGCTGTGTGCGAGGTTACATCTTCTGAATGTCCTGTACCTGTAAGAAGAATCGGCGTTAACGACACATTCGGTTACTCAGGTCCTGCAAAAGAGCTTTTAGAGATTTTCGGCTTCACTGCTGAAAACTTCGAAAAGGTTATCAAAGAAGAGCTTGCAAAGAAATAATCTCAAAAAATATAGAAAAGCAGAGGATAAAACCTCTGCTTTTTTTGTTGAATTAAGCTTTAATTTGTGGTAGAATAGCTGTCGGTGATTTTATGAAAAAATTAGCTGTTTTGCTTGTTGTGATTGCAGGCACGCTGTGGGGTATTATCGGCTACTTTGTCCGCGCTTTTTTAGAATTGGGACTTTCGTCGATGCAGATTGTTTCAATACGAATGGTGATATCTGCGGTGCTGTTTTCTTTGTTTGCACTCATTTTTAACAGAAAATTATTCAAAATAAAGCTTAAAGATTTGTGGTGCTTTTTAGGGTCGGGTATAGTGAGCGTTGCGTTTTTCTCGTTTTGCTATTTCAAGGCGATTGAGTATTCGTCGCTGTCTGTTGCGTCGATTTTACTTTATACTGCGCCGATATTTGTGATGCTTTTTTCAGCTTTATTATTTAAAGAAAAGCTGACTGCGCTAAAAATCGTGTCAGTTGCGCTTGCATTTATGGGCTGTTTGTTTGTGACGGGGGTTATAAGCAACGGTGGCAATATCACTTTAGCTTCTGTGCTTTATGGTTTAGGCTCGGGTGTATGCTACGCGCTTTATTCGATATTCTCAAGATTTGCACTAGACAGAAATTACAGTCCGCTTACGATAACCTTATACACATTTATTTTCGCTTCTATTGCTTCACTTTGCATTATTGACATAAAGCCCGTAATCAATGTGATGACAAACAGCTTAAACGACCTTGTTTTCTGCATTGCATTTGCCATATTGTCGTGTGTACTCCCGTATGTTACCTACACCTTAGGACTAAAATATATCGCACCGAGCACAGCATCTATTGTTGCATCAATCGAGCCGGTTGTCGCGACCATTACGGGCGCGATATTATTTAACGAGGCAGTACAGTTTCCGTACGGTTACATCGGAATAGCGCTTGTCGTTTTGTCAATCGTGTTGATAAATTTGCATACTAAAAAGAAGGCATAAAACAAACGCACACAGGAAAAACTGTGTGCGTTTTTTATGACAGGTAATTGGCTTGAATATTATTGACTTAACAAAATAAATATACTATGATTGATTTGTATAATTAATTGTATATTATGTCTTTTTTTAAGATGTGACGTTTTCTAAGTTACAAAATAGGAGATGGTAAATATGAAAAACAATAAAGGCTTATTTTGCGTAATTTCTATCGTGATGATTTTTGTTTTTATTTTATCTGGCTGTGCAAAAAATGAGAATGTGCCTGTTGAAGAAACAACGGAAGTTACACAGGTAGCTTCACAAACAGAAGTGGTAGAGTCAAAGGATATTACAGTAGATTTTACAAACTTTAGTCTTACATTTCCGGAAAATTGGGTATACTCGGAAGATGAGTATGGTGTAGAATTTTTCGAAAAAACTAATTACGACCAAGGATATAACGGCAAGATTATGGGAATAGGAACAACATATACAAACCCTGATGAGGAATATGTGTCTGGTCCTTATACTTTGTTGGGTAAACTCAATGGGAAGTATTATGTTTGTTATAAACCTAACGGAGTGAATTATAACTATGAAGATGAAAAATTGACAAATAACTATAATACAGAATTCGAGAAGGTAGATAAGATTTTGGAAACTTTTGAGTTTACAAATGTTTATAATGAATATGGGTATACGGGGTTTGATACATATCTTAGTGGCGTTGTCGAAAACTTCAATTCTATAGAGTCTATAATCAGCAATGGATTTTTTGCTCGTCATAAGTTTGACGTAACGACAGATTTCATCATAAGAGATGAAACAACTATGTTTTTAGACAGCAATAAACCTTTAAATGCATTTGTTCTTGAATATAATTCGAATGATATGTTTGTTGTATTTGTGGATGATGAAGGGAAAGTTGAGTATGTTACATATTATCGACATCGTTCAAAAGAAATCAGCGAAGGATATTTGAAAGACCTGACACAATGGTGTCTTGCTTTAACAAGTGTACCTGATGCACCAACAGGGTATTTTTCTGATACTATCAATGCATTTGATTATTGCAATACGATTATTCCATATTTTGAAGATTTGATGAATGACAGAGAGGCGACTGATGATACGTTAGTATCTAATTATTATGATGATTTAGGTTTGTATGCATATTACATCAATAATGGTGCCGGTTCTGACAATAAGGATGTTCTTGCAGTCACAATGGTATATGCAAATGAAGAGTTCGAAGAGAACTTTGAGAATTTTTTGGAGAAGAATTATTGATAATTAAAGGAGCACACAGGCTATCTGTGTGCTCCTTTTTATATGCAATAGATGTTTAAGTCCCAGCACGGAATGTACGGGTGCTTTCTAAGATAGATTTTGTAGTCGGGATTAATAGCGTTTATTTTATTAATCAGCGTAAAGAAATCGGAGTTTGTGTGGTAGGCGGCGATATTGAGCTTAGGCTTTGATTTAAGCACAGATTTTGCGCCATCAAGCATCTTTTCTTCCATACCCTCGACGTCTGCCTTGATGTAAGAAAAATCGCCGTAGAGCGTGCTTAAAGCGTCGACTGTTGTGGTAGTGATTTCAACACCACTTTTATCATTGAGGACTGCTTGTCTGCCACCGCCTTTTGAAATGAGCATCGTATCAATCGAGTCGGATATACCCGCATTTACCGCGTAAAAGTCAGAAAGTAAAGAGCAATGCTCAACAAGCTTTTGATGGTTTTTAAGGTTAGGCTCGACCGCTACTATTTTTTTATACCCTTTTGTGTAGTGTAAAAGCTCGTCAACGGTGTCGCCTCTGTAAGCACCTAAATCGAGGTAAGACTCAAAGTCTGACAATTTAAGTATAGAAAACGCTTCGTCCTTTGCGGTCGTGATTTCGTCTAGGTAGCAAAGCTTTCCGCTATATAAGAAGTTGAGCACACCTTTAAAAACCTGCTTTGACTTTTCGTCCGCAAGTAAAGAGTAGGCTTTTTTTATATCTTCTTTATATTTAGATAAAAAGCTGTCGTCTAAAACCTCCTGACCGTAAACAGGAACATTAGGCACGAGCAGACTATGGCGTGAAGAAACGAGCTTTATGTGGTTCATAACATCAGAAAGTGAAGAAGCAAAGCACAAAGCGATATTAAAATCGCCGAGCTTTTCTTCAAAGTCAGACATTTTAGAAACTGTAAAGCCTCTGAAATTCTGGTAGCGGACAAAGTCGTCGGACGCCATAACACCATAGCACTTAATACCTCGTTTATTAAATTCGTCGAGCACTTTGTCAGCGCCGTTGCCCATACCATAGAGGATAACGGGTTTGTCGGAATTTTTCAGCGCATCCCATACGCAAAGGTTGTTAAAAAGCATAAATCTCCTTTAGGCTGATTTTAATGTATTTGACTTCTTAAGGGTTACAGTTTTTACAAGGTGTGTAGCCTAAATCGAGGGCTTCTTTTTTAGAGTCAAAGAACACCTTGTTTTTTTCGTTCATATCAGTAACACTTTGACAGGTTGAAAGATGTAGTTTTTTGCTGTTTTTATTGCCGACATAAGAGGCATAGGTCGTGGTGTTTTCTTTTTGAGTCGGCTTTTCGGTTTGAGATTTTGAGTCTTCCTTTTCTTGTGCTTGTGTTTTTTCAACTACCATTTCGGTATTTACGTAGCTGAAGGTGATATCCTTTTTGTCAGAAAAAGCGACAATCGTGCTCAACTCGTCGGTGCGGTAGGTGGTTATACCCCTGAAAGCCAGGGCGTTTAAGACCTCTGTATGAGGGTGACCATAGTCGTTGTCAATACCGCAGGAAATCACAGCGTAGGAAGGCATAACTGCATCTAAAAATTCGTCACAGCTTGACGTAGAAGAGCCATGATGACCGACCTTTAAAGCATCGGCTTTAAGGTCAGCTCCATTTTCAAGCATCTCTTTTTCAGCATTCTTTTCGGCATCGCCCGTAAAGAGAAAGGAGGTGTCGCCGCAAACAGCCTTTACTACAACAGAATAGTCGTTGTAGTTATCGTAGCTTTTTGAATACGGTCCCATAATCTCAAAGCTTGCTTGACCAAAGCTGTAGGTTTCTCCGACTGTTGCGTCGATGTAGTTGACCTCGTTTTCGTCGACAGAAAGCAAAACGTCTATCCACGTTTTTGTGCTTTGGTCGGTTTCTACCGTAATGAAGCTGTTGCATTCAAAGGTGTCAATGACCTTTTTAAGACCACCGCAATGGTCAGAGTGCGGATGGGTTGCGATTACAAAATCAAGAGTTTCTACGCCAATATCGTCAAGGTAATTACAAACGGTCTGACCATACTCTTTTTCGCCGGCATCAATAAGCACATAGTGCTCTTCTGACTCAAGCAATATGCTGTCGCCCTGCATAACATCAATATAGTGAACACTCATCGCGCTTTCAGGCATCAAGGAAAAATCGACAGGTTCGATAGGAGCGTCAGCTTCACATCCACAGATGAAAACAGAAAGCAAAATACACATAAAAAGAGCAAGTATTTTTTTGCCCATAGCAAGACCTCCAACGTGATTTTATACATTAACTATACACCAAAATATGTTACTTTTCAACAAACTTCAGGATAAAATTTGCAAATATCATAAAAATGTGCTATACTGTTTTTACGAGGTGATTTTATGCCAAATGGTTACCGATGCAAATACGAAATTGTCACTGCTGACAACAACTTGCCCGGCAAGGTTATGCTGTATGAAAAGCCGGGTAGCGAGTGCTTTACAAACAAGCATTGGCACAAAAATCTTGAGATAGATTATATCGTCAGGGGTAGAATGTGGACTATGCAGAACAACTACGACAGGGATATTACCGACGGTGAGTATGTTGTAGTCAACAGCGAAGATGTTCACCAGACCTGCGGTAAGTATCCTGACGAAAAGGTTAAATATCTTGTTGTGCTGTTTTCATATAATTACATCAAGGCGTACTTTCATGACTTTGAGAATTATTATCTTGATGTTGACAAAAACGAGCAGGCAAAGCAGAGAATTGCTCAGCTTTTAAAAGCGATTGTTTTTGAGGTTGAAAACAAGAGCGACTTTACTGACTTGAAAATTTCTTGTGCGATGAACCAAATTTTAATGATACTTTTTACAAAGTGCAGAGTAAAAAAAGAAATCATCGCAGACAACGAGCCTACCGATGACCTTGAGTATGCGAAAAAGGCTATCGACTTTATCAAGGAGCATTTCAAAGAGAAAATCACGCTTGATGATATTTCCTCTTATGTCGGACTGACTCCTACATATTTTTCAAGATACTTTAGACAGAGCACAAGAAAAACCTTTAAAAATCATCTCAACCTTGTTCGTTTAGAGCACGCTTTGCTTGATATTCAGAATAACAATGCAAGTGAAACACAGGCTGCACTTTCTAACGGATTCCCGAGTGTTAAGTCGTTTATTGCTGTGTTTAAGAGCGTGTACGGATGTGCGCCGAGCGAGTATATCAAGATATATCACGAGGTACCGCCGATTTCTGAAATCAGAAAAATCTAAAATTTTGCAATATTAAAAGCCGCTGAATAATCAGCGGCTTTATTTTATTGTACCTGTACGTAGAAAAGGTCAAGCATAATGTCCATTAATGCATTTTGGTCAGCGTAAAATTCAGCGTACTCACCTTTTTTGATTGTACCCGGAACATTGATAAATTCAATTTCCTTATACGAGTCAAGTCCTGAAATAGCGGTAGAAGCAAGGTAAGTCATTTTTGAAGCATTGAGATTTGTACTTGAGTTGTCATCAACGGTTTTATACAGGTCAACTACAGTTGACGGGTTGCTTTTGATAGAGTCAAAGCATTGCGCCAAAAACGCTGTCATAAACTGCTTTTGTCTTGCCATACGGTCGTTGTTAGAGTCAAGCTCTGCGATATTTCTTGAGCGTATGTAGCTAATAGCGTCGTCGCCGTACAGAGTTATGGTTTCGCCCTTTGGAATAGTACGTCCGTAATATTTTGATTTAAAATCAGATTGCACGGTTAATGTTACACCGCCGACTGCATCGGTCAGAGTTTGTATTGCAGGGATATCCATAGAAAAATATGTATCAAACTGCATGCCGTAGAAAAGTCGCTCTAAGCTTGTGATGGTATTTTGACAGCTTGTGTGCTCGCCGTCGCCGTAAGCGTAGGAAAGACAAATCTGCAAAAATTGTGTATTAACAAAACCACCGTCTTTGTTATACACATTGACGTCGGTCATAGCGTCTCTGGAAACGCCGAGAATAGTCACCTTGTTTTTGGTGGTGTCTATCACAGCAATGTAGATAGCATCAGCCTGTCCTGCCGCACCGATTTCGGTATCAAGAAGCATTTCTTTTTCGTCGATATCTATACCCATAAGTACAACAGAGGTTACTTTTTCATTGAACGAATATGTGTGGCCGTTGTACTTGATTGTTTTACCGTCATTTTCTACAGTTTCAATTTTGTCAATCTGTTCAACAGGAGGTTCGATATTTAGCTCGTCATAATTATGCATAGAGCTTTTACCTACCTGATTGAATATTAAGATAGTAGAAACGCAGATGACAAGCAAGGCTGCGATAACGCCCATAATAATGCCGAAAATTTTAAGCCCCTTTTTCTTTTTAGCGTGCTTTTTATTATACGGTTGAGCATAAACAAAATCATCGATTGCATTGTCTTTAGTTTGCTCGGGTGAGTTGCTGTGACTTGCTTTTTTATGTGATTTTTTCTTTTTAGCTACAGGAAGTATGTACTCGATTGAGTCGAGCTCCTCGCTTGTAGGGGCAGAGGACGCAAAGCCGGAGTTTACTTTACCTGTATTATCATTATTGTTTTCAAAGTTATTGTGCTGGTTGTTCATTTACTAAAACCCCCTGTACAAGGTATCTGACATTACCGCCACCGTTCATACAGGTAGAAAGTGTGATGATGCGGTCATCGGTAGTAAGCTTGATATCTTCTCTTACATTGCAGTAGTACGGACGCTCTACTAAAGTAGAATCAAGGTACTGTTTGAAACTCTCGCTATCTGACATATCAAAAGAGTTTAAAATGTGTCTATCGTCGTACTGGTAAGCAGAGTAGATAAGATATGTGAACACCTTGTCTTTTGTAAATACAAAGATGGTATTGTTTTTGTTAAAAAATTCGATGTCGTTGAAATTATGCAAGGATGCAAACATACTGCCGTTTAGCATGTTGTGACCATAGAGCACGGTCACAGGGTCAGTAAATTCACGATTGTTCTTTTTCTCGGTGTATATAGTACCGGAGAACTGGTAGTTTTTATAGACATTGTGTGTAAGATAAAAACTGTCGTCAACACCTTCTGCACTTTGAGCAACGGGGTAGTCAACGTTGGTGTTAGGAATATAAATCCACGCGTAGATGTCAGGGTTTATTTCCATCAGCTCTTCAAAATCAACAAAGTCATCCTGCGGTAAATCAGCAGTTTTTTCCTTAAAGCGGGTTTCGAGCTGTGTTTCAACCTGAGTTTCAATTTCGGTAACATCAGTAGCCTCTGTATTTGGTGTAGTCGCCTGTACTCTATCGATAGGGGAAGTGGTGTCAAAGAAAAAGTATTTGACAAGATAACCGCCACAGACTGCGCATATTAAAATGGAAATTATCAGCACAATAATCCATATAACTTTGCTAGAAACTTTTTTCATAATATTTCCTCTTTAAAATTAGAATATGAAACTAAAAATACACAGTAATTATACATCTATAAAAAGATGATGTCAATTAAGCTAATGTGAAGATAAGGGGCGAAAATGTAAACATTTTGCTAAAGTGGTTTTATAAAAGGATACCAAAATAAAAGTGAGTGAAAAATAGTTTGATAAAAAAGAAAAGCTCCGCTTTTGCGGAGCTTGACGTCGTTTTTAAAATTACTCTTTGATTTTCTTAACAGCGAGTACAGAAGCACCGGCAGCCATAAATAAAGCCATTGTGCCAAAAAGTACAGCAGTATCGCCTGTCTGTGGTGATGTAGAAGAACCGCTAGTGTCCTCAGGAGTTGGTTTAGCTGTTGGGCTAATCTCAGCAAAAGCGGAAACAGTGAACATCATAATAAGCATAACAGCAACAAGAGCGATTGCAAAAACCTTTTTCATAATAATTCCTCCAAACATATATTAAGATATTTAACCTACTAATAGACATAAGATAGTATATCACATTAAAAATGAATTGTAAAGTGATATTTTTACAAAAAAATACGTCTGTTTTTGTTTAATTTGAATGAAAGGGTCTGTTTTTTTCTTTTCACTAAGATATATATCATTTGTTTTTTAGAGTATAAAAGATATTTCTTACAAAAATACAGATGAAATTTTGTAAACTAAAGTTTTGCAATACCCTTTATTTATAGGAAACAGTGTGGTAAAATATAAAATGTAGAAAACAGTTGATACACAACATTATTTTAAACTATTCAGAGCTTTTTAACTTTTACATCATATTGGAGGTAATAGAATGAAAAAATTAGTTGCTATTACGCTTGCACTTGTTATGGTTATGTCTATAATGACTTGCTCATTAACAACTTCTTTTGCAGCAAGCGCAGTTACACTTTCCTATAGCTTTACAGGCGAACAGGCGAATAAGGCGGGATTTGCTGAGGGTACAATAAGCCTTAAGGTGAATGAAGCTTCGGCTGCAGGTAATTACTATCTGTACTGGGCTGACGATACAAAAGCGCTCGACGGCTACAGACAGATTGCAACCTTAAATGTTTCAAACGGTGCAACAGGCACATATAATATGCTTGACCATACAGCGATTCCAAGAGAGGCTACTCAGCTCATCGCGATTAAATCAGCATCAACTCCAACAAACAAAAACGTATCTAACGCTGCTGGTACATATACTATTCCAAGCTCAAAGAAGCTTGCAAAAAGCAACGCTCTTTATAGCTTTGGTGCGATTTCTGACCCACAGCTTGCTAACGACTCTTACGGCTCAAACTCTTATCCAAACGACGAGACTCACTTGGCTGCTGCTTTTGAGACACTCGCTAAAAGAAATGTTGACTTTACCGTATCATCAGGCGATACAGTAAACGACCAAAACGGTAACCAGACATTTGCTGCTGAGTACAAGAGATATCAGAAGATTTTAGCTGACTCTTCTTACGTAAACCCTATTTACGAAGCTAACGGCAACCACGATGTTCAGGTTGTATGGAAAGGCTCTAAAGTTAACTATGATAAGCCATTCATTATGGGTACGGGTCTTGACTCTAAACTTGAAACTATCAAAGCAGGTAAGCCTTACTTTGAAGTAACCGAGCCTAAAACCGGTGACCACTTTATTTTCATGGCACTCGAGGGCGCTTTCTATACTGACGAGAACACACAGTTTTCTGCAGCTCAGCTTGACTGGCTTGAGGGTCTTCTCAAAAAGTATAAAAACGACGGCAAAAACATCTTCATTATGGAACACGCTAATATTCAGGGCTGGGGTAGTGGCGATAAGTTGACAACTCCATACTACTATGACCTTGGTCTTAATAGAAACAGCGCAGATGTAAAACGTCTCATCTCTTTAATGGAGACATATAAAAACTGCGTTATGATTACAGGTCATACTCACCTTGAACTTTCTGCACACTTAAACTACTCTGATAACAACGGTACATCTGCTGTTATGATGCACAACAGTGCTATTGGCGGTGTAAGACGTCTTGTTAACGGTTCTATAGACCGTAGTGCAGTACTCGGTATGAGCGAGGGTTACATTGTCAACGTATATAGCGATTGCGTAATCTTTAACGGTACTAATATGTACTACAATGAGATTATGCCTGATTGTACATATATTATTCCAAATACAACATCAGCAAACCCTGATTTACCAACAGAGCCTACTGAAGAACAGCCTACACAGCCTACAACTCAAACACAGCCTACAACGGCTACACAGGCTCCTACAAGCGGTGAGGCTACAGAGGGCTATTACCTTGTTGGTAAATTAAATGGTCAAAATATGTGGGATGCAGCTTCTATTTCAAATGATAGAAAGCTTAAGGTTAATCCAAATGTATCGGGTGAGTACTACCTTGAATGGACCTTCTACGGTGGTGACGAAATAAAGGTTGTGCACTACAACGGCACATCTATTGACAAATGGTTTAACAGCGACGGCGACAACTATAAAATCGGCGAAACATCAAACAAAGTCGGTTTTGGCACAATTTACTTTAACCCAAGCGGTAGAAGTGACTGGTCATATAAATGGTTTACAGTTCAAAAGGGCGGTAGCGGTATAGTTGAGCCGACAGAGACTCAAAAGCCGACAGAGACTCAAAAGCCGACAGAGACTCAAAAGCCAACAGAGACTCAAAAACCAACAGAAACTCAAAAGCCAACAGAGACTCAGAAGCCAACAGAGACTCAGAAACCAACAGAGACTCAGAAGCCAACAGAAACTCAAAAGCCAACAGAGACTCAGAAACCAACTGAAACTCAGAAGCCAACTGAGACTCAAGAACCAACTAAGCCGATTTTCGTTCCTGTTTATGGTGACGTTGACCTTGATAATGACTCAACCGTTTTAGACGCTACTATGATTCAGAAGTTCTGCGCTAATCTGATAACTCTCAATGACGAGCAAAAGATTAATGCAGACGTTGACGGCGATGACGATGTAACCGTGCTGGATGCTTCATATATCCAGAAGTTAGAGGCTAATGTTATCGATAAGTTCCCTATTGAAGACAAGAAGAGCGTTGTCGCAGTTTCAGCAGGCGATGTTTCTACACTTCTTGCAACTGCAAAGGCTGACCTTTCAACATACTATACATATTCATCATTTGACCAGTATCAGGCACTTAAGAAGATTGTAAAAGAGCTTACTGCTTCAGGCAGTACTTCACAGACTGCTTATGATAAGCTCAACAAGGCTCATACTGATTTCTGGGCGATTTTGGAAGCTTTAGGCGTTGCAACAGGTGACACAATAGATGTTTACTTTACAAACATTCCAAACTGGTCTAAAGTAAACGCTTATGTGTGGAATGACTCTTCAAACAACAGCTGGCCTGGCGAGGCTATGGAATTGGTTGAGACAAACGAGTTTAATCAGAAGGTTTACAAAATTACTTTAGAAACCGGTAAGTATGCTAATATTATTTTCAATGATGGCTCGGCACAGACCGTCGACCTTACACTTTCTAATATTAACAACGAGGGCTTCTACACAACAACCCAGTCGGGTGGTAAGTACCTTTGCGAGACTTACATTTACGGTGAGTAAAAAATTAAATCAAAAAGGGGCACCATTGTGGCACACTTCGTAACGAAGTGTGCCACAGTTATATTCGCCTTGGGCGAGTGATATTTCAAGGCAGTTATATTATGCTTTGCATAGTTATATTGCCTTTGGTAGTTTGTGGGCGAATATAATATCGCAAAAGCCGTAGGCTTTTATATCACTTTGCCATCAGGCAAAATATCACTGCAAACATAAGGTTTGCTATATCACTGAATCTTATGAAGAAGAAAATTATATTTTCAGCAGAGATTGGATTATAAAATGCATTTAAACTACTATGAAACTTTCAAACATCGAAAGTGTCTACATTTTTGGTGCCCTTTGTTGTAGCTATGCATAATTTAGTCAGTTGTATTTTTATAAGAGCTATAATATAATTAACTAAAAATACACAGGGCAGGGGTATATTGATGGAAAAGATAAGTAAATTTTTACGCTCAAGATTTTTTCTTGGAGCTTTAGTAATCTTAATAGAATTTGCGGTTTTGATTTCGCTTTATGTTTGGCTTTCTGCGGTGTTTTTGCCTATAACAATCATAGCGTACATACTGTATTTTGTTACGGTTATTTATGTTCTTAACCGCGACGAAATTCCCGAGATGAAGCTGCCGTGGCTTGTTATTTTGCTTTTACTGCCTGTTGTCGGACCTTTTGTGTTTTTCCTTTTATCAAGCAACAAGGCAAGCAAGTCAGACTATCAGCGCTACGCAAAGTACGCTAAAAAGATTGTCCCTCACCTACAGCAGACTGAAAATATCGAAAAGCTCAAGGAAACTGACATTGACGCGTACGCTCAAGCGCGCTATCTTTACTTTGCTGCAAAATCGCCGGTATTTGACAAATCAAAGACAACCTACTACACCTTAGGCGAGGACTTCTTTGCAGATTTAAAGGTTGAGCTGAAAAAGGCAAAGCAGTACATTTTTATGGAATATTTCATTGTGCAAGAGGGCATTATGTGGAACAGTATTCACGAGATACTTGTTTCAAAAGTCAGAGAAGGCGTAGAAGTGTATATGATGTACGACGACTTGGGATGTATTGCTACCTTGCCTGACAACTATTTTGAAGCCTTGAATGATGAGGGAATACACTGTGTACCTTGCAATAAATTCAAGCCGATTTTGTCCCATATCCACAACAACCGCGACCATAGAAAAATCACGGTAATTGACGGCAAAGTAGGCTTTACTGGCGGTATAAACCTTGCTGATGAGTATATAAACGCTTACATTAAGCATGGGCATTGGAAAGACACTGCGGTAAAAATCGAGGGTGAGGCGGTAAAGGGACTGCTTGCACTTTTTATTTCGCTTTGGAATATGCAGCCTGTTCGACCGCTTGACCCTGATAAATATTTGTATGGAATATTAAAGGGCGAATGTGGAAACGGATATGTCATACCGTTTGGTGACTCGCCAAGTCCGATTGATACCGAGGATATCGGCAAGACGGTTTATATGAATATGGCTAACTGTGCAAAAAAGTATCTGTATATCTGCACGCCGTATCTTATTTGTGACCGCGAGCTGATAAACTGTCTTTGCAATACCGCTTTAAAGGGCGTTGATGTAAGGCTGATTACCCCGCATATACCTGACAAAAAAGCAGTTTTTCTTATGACTCGCTCAAATTACTCAAGACTTATTTTGTCGGGTGTCAAGGTGTACGAATATACACCCGGCTTTATACATGCAAAGAGCTTTGTAAGCGACGATAAATTTGCGGTATGCGGTACCATCAATCTTGACTATCGTTCGCTTGTGCATCATTTTGAATGTGGTGCGTGGATGTATAATACGGAATGTATTGCTGATATGAAAAACGACTTTTTGCATACAGTTTCTATGTCACAGCAGGTATCACTTAAAGAGTCAAAGCTTAATACCTTTGAACGAATATTTGCTGAACTGATGAAGGTTTTTTCACCGCTACTATAAAAACAAAAGGCACTCGTTGCGAGACTTCTCCTAAGGAAGTCTCGCAGTTTTATTCGCCAGATTACATTTGTCAAGTTTTATTGCTTCGCAGTTATATTATGCTTTCGCATAGTGATATTGCCCTACGGACAGTTTTTAGGGCGGATAAAATATAACTACGACCAGAGGGAGTAATATAACTTTCACGAAGTGAAAATATCACTCTGTGTGTCAGCACAGAATATCACTTGCTTTTTCGCTTTGTTGTAAAGGGGTTTGGGTATAACCAAAAAGCATTAGTAAGTACAAATGCGATGCTGGTTTTATAGATAAACACAAGAAAAACCACGATGAAATTCATCGTGGTTTTTATCATCCTTATGAGAAGCACATCTTTGCGAGACTTCTCCTAAGGAAGTCTCGCAGTTTTATTCGCCAGATTACATTTGGCGAGTTTTATTGCTTCGCAGTTATATTATGCTTTCGCATAGTGATATTGTCCTACGGACAGTTTTTAGGGCGAATAAAATATAACTACAACCAAAGGGAGTAATATAACTTTCACGAAGTGAAAATATCACTCTGTGTGTCAGCACAGAATATAACTTGCTTTTTTCGCAAGGGTTTGAAAGCATTTGCAAGTACAAATATGATGCTGGTTTTATAGATAATCACAAGAAAAACCACGATGAAATTCATCGTGGTTTTTATCATCCTTATGAGAAGTAGCCTTTATGTGCCTTTTTTATGTCGTTTTGTTATCAGTAACCAAGACCAAATGCAAGCGCTTCAGGGAACCATACTGCCCAGAACAGCTCGCTGTGGGTACCGTCTTTGTCAACAACAGTAGTCATAAGCTCTGACGGATAACCCTTTGCTTCCATCCAGCCTTGCATAGCAACAGCATTTGTATAAAGCTCTTGCTCTAAAGCGTCAGATGCACAGTTGCCGTTGAAGAAGTAGATGCGAGGAAGCTTTGATGCATCAGAAAAATCAAATTTTGAAAGGTAGTTTTCCCAAGTCGCTTTATCGTAAAGCAAGAACGCAGGGGAGATAGCACCAATGTAATCAAACTTATCCATATGCTCCATACCTATGTAGAAAGACTCGATACCGCCTGAAGATGAGCCGACAATACCTCTGATAGAGTTTGTGTTGTAGTTTTGCTCGATGTATGGGATAACCTTTTCTACAACGAAATCGGAGTAAGCCTCACCCGTACCGTTTTTAAAGCCACCGTTGTTATAAGAAGGGACAACATCGCCAATATCAGGGGTGAGCTCAGAGTCACGCTTGTTGTTTGAATTGTCAATGCCGACAACGATGATGCCGTCACCACCGTTTTGCATATAAGAAAGGATGGTTTCGTCAACCTCCCATTCATAGCCTGACAAAGTAGCTTTATCGCCAAAGATGTTCTGACCGTCTGTCATATAGAGTACGGAGTATTTCTTTTCTGTGTCGTTTTTATCGTAGCCTACAGGGGTCCAGATAGTAAGCTGTTTGTTGTAACCTTTTGAGTACTCGAGGTTTACATATTCGATGTTACCCTCTTTGTCCTGACCGTATGGGTAAGTGCCGACAACAAACTTGCCGTTTAAAGTGGTCTGGATAAAGTATCCTGAGTTTGCTACGGTGAGTGGGGTGTCGGTAGTTTGCGCAGTACCGTTTGAGAAAATAATGCGGTTGTACTTACTGCAGTCTACATCAAGCGAGAAAACTGTTTCGCCGTAAGAGTTTACGGTGCTGTCTGTCATCTGCTGACCAGGCCAAGTAGCGTTAGCGCTAGAGGTTTCTTCGTTATAAATGTAGGCATAAACTGTTTTCCATTTTCTGTTATTTGAAAAATGAATGGTGATATTTTCTGAAATCTTGTTGATTGTATCCTTATCGGTTGGGTCCACGTTTTCCTCCTGTGCAGGGAATTTGTCAATAATCTGAGCTATATACTGCTGAATTAAAGTAGCGTCTAAAATATTGACATCGTTACTGCCGTCAACATCGGCATTTTTGAGCTGATCTCCTGTGATTTCTTTGATGCTTGCAAGATGACGTTGCACAGCGGTAGCATCAAGCACCTCAACTTTGCCGTTTAAGTCGGCATCGCCCAAAGTCAGAGTGCTCGCAGACGCTGAAACGACCAGCATTGCTATACATAAAATCACAGCACTTATGAAAATAGAAGCTTTATATTTGCGCATAATAATACCTCCGATTTCTTCTTACAATTTGATTGTAACACCACAGTAAAGAATGTTCAATAGAATTTATCAATTTTACAAAATATATTCTTTGTTGACAATATACTTGTAAATTTGATATAATTTTATATGTATAATTAGATTAGTAGTGTGTTTTTTAAATATACTTGATAAGGTGAAGTAAATGGCAGATTTTTTCAGAAAGAAAAAGCCTATGCTGAAAAGCGAGCAATACTACGAGCAAGAGCAGGAAAGCCTGATTTCAAAGGCTAAAAAATTCCCGATTTTTGTCGGCGTTTCCGTTGCTTGTGTAATTATCATTTTCGGTATCGTGTTTTTTACAAGTTTTAGCAATAACGCTTTGAAAATGTTTGTAGACTCATCGTCGCAAAACTTTGATAGCGGTAGCTTTGATTATCATATAAACGCTGATTTAAACGGCGTTACCTACCTTGAATATGAAGGTCAGCTTGAGTTTTATTTACCACAGCACCAATTTAAGTCGGTGTATCACGCAAATTATGAAGATTACGAGTATGATGCGGTTGTTTACACAAGTAAAGATAAAGCATACTGCGGAAATCTTTACGGTGGTAAATGGAGTATAGAAGACTATACCGAAAAAGCACTTGACTTTTTCAGCTTCTACAAAAGCTATCGTAAAAACGAATTTGATGCGGGTGCGTTTGTTCGCTTTACTGATACGACAGATACATTTTCTGCAGTACCGCTTGAAGAAGCCGCTTCTAATATTGCACAAGAGCTGTCAAAGCAGAGCACGCTCGAAAACGTTTTGCATCAACAGCTTGAGCAAACAGAAGGTGGGAATGTAGTTACATTTACGCCTGAGCTTGAAAAGGTGTTTGATATTGTTCTCAAGCATATCGGCTCGGCATATACAAGCGCAAATGAATTTTCGCAGTTTAAAGAAAGAATCGAACAAAGTCAGCAAAACCTTGAAAATGCGCAAACCAAGATAAGCTACAAGATAAGCAAGGACGGATACTTAACTGATATATATATCGAGCACGAGGTTAATGGCGATTGCTATGTTATAAGCGTTTCAATGAGCAATTTTTCAAAAGCAGAGGTTGTTATTCCTGACGGCTTTACTACAGCCGCAGGCTTAGAATAAAATAATTTAAAATACAATTAAGAAAAGGGGTGAGAGTATGAAAAGAGCGTATACAATCGAGTATGGCTGTGGCTGTACTATAGGCAAAATAAGAAAAAATAATGAAGATAACTACTACTGTTGCGGTCAGTTCAGACTCAATCCCGATTCGGTAGAAGACGAGTTTTTAAGCGGTAAGGTCAAGTCGACTGATAACGAGCTTTTTGCGGTGTTTGATGGTATGGGCGGTGAAGCCTGTGGCGAAGTCGCGTCGTTTATCGCGGCACAAAACAGCTCTGTTTTCTGCGAAAATAAAGCAGAGTATGAGGAATATTTATACGAGCTTGGCGACTTGATTAATGAACGCATCAAAGAGGAAACTCAGGCACGCTGTTTAGTGCTTATGGGCACGACAGGCGCTATGATACAGTTTTATAAAGACGAGATTTACATACTTAATGTAGGCGACAGCAGAATTTATAAATTTGCAAAAGGCGAGCTTAATCAGATTTCTCTTGACCACGTGGCAGCAGGCTACAGCGGCAAGGCTCCGCTTACTAAGTTTTTGGGTATGCCAGAAGGTGCTAAGTACTCGCCGTATATTGCGCGCGGTGCATATAAAACGGGAGATTTGTTCATCCTATGCACTGATGGTGTTTACGATATGGTAAAGGACGAGGGACTTAAAAACCTCGTTAATGTAAAAAAACCGCTTGATTTAATCGCAAAGGACATTATCGAAAAAGCAAAAGAATGTGGCGGTGTTGATAACGCTACCGTCATACTTTGTAAGATAAGCAGATAAAAGCTTTAGAGGGAGACCGATATGGCATATAAGAATGAAAAAACTAAAAACAGAAGAAGATATAAATCACGCTATCGCAGTGCACATAATTACAAGCAAAAGCGCTCCTCATCACAGACAAAGGCGGCGGTGCTTGTATCTGTGCTGACTTTTTTGGTGCTTGCATCTTTAGTTATTGTGTTCACCTTTGGCGACAGCATTTACGAGATGCTCGACAGCGCTTTGTCAAAACAGCCTTCGGTTATACAAATTGGGGTTGAAACTCAGGCAGAAACTCAAAAGCCTACCCAAGAGCCTACTCAAAAGCCAACCCAAAAGCCGACAGAAGCTACGCCGAAAGTTGAGCAAGAAGAACAGTATCTTAATCTTTTAGAGCAGTGTTCTCTTGAAGAAAAGGACATCAAAGTCAGCCAGATGGTATTTGTCGTAGCAAATGAAGACGACAACACCTGCACGATGTACTGCTACGAGAAAAACCCAGACGGCGTTTTTGAGCAAAAGGCTGGTCCGTTTAACGGCTTCATCGGTCAAGGCGGTGCAGACTCAAAGACATCACCAAATGACTCGAAAACTCCAATCGGTCTGTTTAAGGTTGAGTACGCTTTTGGTACTTTAGCTGATCCGGGCACACCGCTTAAATATACCCAGTTTACCGTAAATGACTACTGGATAACTGACCCTGATTCTATAAACTACAACCGTTGGATGTATGGCACAGACAACAAAGACTGGGACAGCGCACAGTGGCTTTATGAGTACACAAAATCGTATCCGTACGCTGTTGTATTTGACTACAACCGCGACCCTGTTGATAAATCACAGGGTTGTGCAAAGTTTATCCACGTAAGCTACGTTCCAACTTCGGGCGGTGGTATTGGTTTATCCCACGACGATATTTTATCTCTGCTTTACTGGTTAAATCCGAGCAAGCGCCCGTATGTCGCAATCTGTGAATAATTAATACTCAAATAAAAAGTCCGTATCGTATTGATACGGACTTTGCTTTTTATTTAGCTTTTGATTTGTTAGGTAGCTGTGCAAGAATAATCGCCGAAAACATAATAATACATCCGAGTATCTCAACAAAAGAGAGGCTTTTATGCATAAACAGCCAACCGCCTATAGCCGCAAAAACCGACTCTAAGCTCATAATGATTGAAGCGACTGTCGGGTTGTCGGAATATTTCTGACCGATAATCTGCAAAGTGTAGCCAACGCCTGAAGATACAACGCCGAGATAAAGGATAAACTTTGCGCTAAGCAGGATATTTTCAATGCTAGGACGCTCAAAAATGAACATCAGCACAAGCGATAGAATACCGCAGACTAAAAATTGTATTGCAGACAGCTTGATGCCGTCAACTCTGTCGATAAAATAATCGACGCAAAGTATCTGGAAAGAAAAGCACAGCGCACAGCACAGCACGACTACGTCGCCTAAATATATGCCCGACATTCCTTTTGAGCCACACAAAAGGTACAGACCGAGTGTTGCGACAATAACGCTTACAAAGACAACAGGCGAAACCTTGCGTTTAAAAAGCAGTCCGCAAATCGGGACAAGCACAACATAAAGTGCGGTGATAAATCCGCTACGCGCAGAGGTCGCGGCACTCTCCGGATAAAGCGAAATGCCAAACTGCTGTAAATTTGCGGAAATGCACAGCAGTACACCGCACATAGTACCCGCTTTAAAAAGCAGTTTTCTGTCTTCTTTTGTTTTTTCAAGTATAGGTCTTTTGCTCTTTTTAGATGTAAAAACAATGAGCGGAAATAAAGCGACAACCGCGACTATTGAACGCAGAGCGTTTACCGTAAACGAGCCGACATATTTTGCAGCCTGCTCCTGCTGTACAAATGCAAAGCCCCATACCAAAGCGGCGGTGAGCAAAGCAAGGTTTGCAAGTAATTTCTGTTTGTTCATAATGCCCTCCAATATACCCTAGAATAATATAATAAATTATGCTACGTGTCAATATATTGTAATAATAGTGTTGAAAATTTCAATATTTAGTGCTATAATGGCGATGTATCGGTATTGACATTTTTAAATGCATTTTATTTTTGGAATTTGACTTTTAACGGAGGTCAATAATATGAAGAAATTTCTCATTATCAGTATTGCTTTAGTGCTTGTTGCGGCGACTGTTTTCTCGCTTAGCCTGTACCATTATTTGGGTACAAACGAGGACAAGGCGACAGCCGACGAGGTTGCGCCGACAGTAGAGCCGACACAAGAGGAAAAAGAAGAAAAGAAAGACGAAAAGAGCAAGGTACCGGCTCAGTTTCAAGACGGCGGTATTTTCTCCAAAAACTACGAAAAAGCATACGAGTATATGCAGTCTATGAGCAAAGAGCAGATGGTCGGCCAGTTGATTATCGGCACCTGCCCTACAGACGACACAGCGACAAATACAATCAGCAGATACGCTCTTGGCGGTTATTTCTTTAATACCGACAATTTCTATATGCTGTCACAAGAACAAATAAAAGACGTTATCTCGTCATACCAGAGCACTGCCTCCACCCCGATGATTATGTCGGTCGAGGAAGAGGGCGGAGCGGTTACTGCGATTAGCGATTTAGACGCTTTTGCAGACTACGACTTTGACTCGCCGAGAAATATTTTTGAGCAGGGCGGTATGGACGCTATAAACGACAGCGAAACAAAGAAAGCTACGATGCTTTCATCCGTCGGCATTAACTTAAATATCGCGCCTGTGTGTGATACTGCTGAGGAATTTACTCAGATTATGTACTCTCGCTCTTTGGGCGGTACGATAGAAGAAACTGCACAGTTTGCTCAAAACGTTACAAATATCAGCCAGAAAAAGGGAGTTTCAGTAGCACTCAAGCACTTCCCGGGCTACGGTACTATTCCTGATTCTGTCGAGAGTGTAGTAAAGGATACGCGAGAAGCATCAAGCTTTGGCTCAAGGGATTTTGTGCCATTTCAGGCTGGTATCGACAAGGGTGCGCATTGTGTTTTAATGTCAAACGTTCTTTATGAAAATATGGACCCTACTTGCGTTGCATCTCTGTCCGATTATATCCACACCATACTTAGAAACGAGCTTAAATTTACAGGCCTTATAGTGACGGATAATTTAAACAACGCTGACTACAGCGAATATGCAAACGGCAAGGACGTTTATGTTCAGGCGGTGCTTGCGGGCAATGATATGCTTATGGTCGACGAAATCGACAGTGCATATACTGCAATTTTAGAGGCTGTAAACGACGGCACAATAAAGGAAGAAGTTTTGCAAAAAGCGTGTATGAGAGTAATCGCATACAAGTACACAGCAGGCATAATGAAATAAAATATAAAAATAACCCCCGAGTACATAGCACACTCGGGGGATTTTTTTGTTTATTAAGCTTCAAAGAATTTGATTATTGAGTCTTTTTCTGCGTTTATCTTGCCTTGGGCGTAGTTTGGTCTGCCTCCGCCTTTGCCAGAAAACTTTTCGTTTAACGCTTTGACCAAATCGCGGATATCTTGATTCTTGCTTGCTACTACGTACGAGTACGAGCCGTCCTCGTTTTCGCTGAAAAAGGCAATCTTTTCTGCATTGTCAAGCTCGTCGTTTACAAGAGCACGCATATCGTCAAAAGACGCATCCTTTGTAAAACCTAAACGAGTTGTGCCGACAGTAACCACATCAAGATTAGAGCTTGCAAGCTGGGATTTAAGCATATTAATCTGAGCTTTTTGTGCGCCGATTACGTCGTGGTCACGCTTTACAAATTCGTTTACCTTATCGCGTGAAGAAGAAAGCAAATGCATCAGCTCTTTGTTTTCGTCGTGCAGAGTAGAGTAATCTAAAAACGCGTTTATACCGCACACAGCAGTAAGCCTCATACCGCCTTTGTACTGAATGTAGTCGATAATCTTAACGATGCCGATTTCACCTGTACGGCTTACGTGAGGAGCGCAACAAGCGCAGGTGTCGTAGTTTTCGATATTTACTAGTCGCACACCGTCTTTTAAATCAAGCTTAGAGCGGTAGTCGATAGAATCAATCTCATCAGACGTCGGGAAAGACACGGTAATATTGCGGTTTTCATATATTGCTTTGTTTGCGATGAGCTCGACCTTTTTTATATCCTCGTCAGATAAAATTCCGCTTGGGTCAAGAGTAAAGGTTTTTTCACTCATATGAAAACCGAGATTGTCATATCCGAAAAGAGAATGGATAATGCCCGAAATAAGGTGCTCGCCTGTATGATTTTGCATACGCGCAAAGCGGGTTTCCCAGTCGATTTTACAGCAAACTGTATCGTACGCATTAAATTCTTTGTCTGTGAGATGGGTAACAACCTCGTCTTTTATTTGCACATCAAGGACATTTGCGTCATTTATAGTGCCTTTGTCTGCCTGCTGACCGCCACCCTCAGGGAAAAACGCGGTTTTGTCAAGGACTACCAGATAGCCCTTTTCACATTTTTCGCAGGAAATAACGGTAGCATCAAATTCTTTTATATATGAGTCGTTTTCATAAAGTTTAACTGTCATAATAATTACCTTAAAAAGGACCGCCGTAAACCGACGGCCCTTTTTTTATAGCCTTTTTATTTTAGCCGTTTAGTTTTTCTGCTAGCTTTGTACGGATAACAGCAGGGTCACCGCTACCTTTAAGTTCTTTCATACAAGCACCGAAAATAGCCATAAGTGCCTTTTCTTTGCCTGCTTTGTAGTCTGCAACCGCCTGAGGGTTAGACTCGATTGCTTTTTCGATAACTGCTTCGATAAAGCTGTCGTCAATCTCTTTTAAGAAGCCGTTGTCTTCAACAAACTTTTCGATGTCAGCGCCGTTTTCGATAGCCGCGATAAGTGCCTTTTTAGCAGCACCACGGTTGAGCTTTGAGCTTTCAACAAGCTTGATGAGATATGAAAGGCTTTCTGCCTTGATGCTAAGGTCTTTAAGCTTGAGTCCTGCTTTACGCAAAATACCTGCACAGTCGGTTAAAATCCACGCGGCAGCGTCTTTAGCGTTGCATCCAAGTGCAACTACCTCATCAAGCAGTTTAGCGATTTTGTGCTCGCTTAAAAGCATAGCAATCTCTTTATCTGAGATACCCTGAGCTAAATACTCCTCAGCCTTTTCGTCGAGCGCAACAGGCTTGTTAGCCTTAATCTGCTCGAGCCACTCGTCGTCGATAACGATAGGCATCAGGTTAGGGTCAGGGAAGTAGCGGTAGTCTGCTTCAGTCTCTTTGTTACGCATAGCAAAGGTTTTGCCGGATACGTCGTCGAAACGGCGAGTTTCCTGAACAAGCTCCTCTGTTGAAAATTCGATAGCGTCCATATGACGCTGTGCTTCGTATTTGATAGCACGCTCGATAGCTTCAAAAGATGACATATTTTTAATCTCGGTACGTACACCGAATTCTTCAGCACCTTCTTCTCTTACAGAGATGTTTACGTCGCAACGCATCGCACCCTCTTCACATTCTGAAATACCGCTTGATACAAACATAGATTTGAGCTTGCCTAAGTAGGTGACAACCTCTTCAGCAGACCTGAAATCAGGTTGTGTAACAATCTCGATAAGCGGTACGGAAGTACGGTTGAAGTCAACAAAAGAGGAACTTGAGCTATGCACCAGTTTACCTGCGTCTTCTTCCATATGAATCTGCTTGATGCGGATATCGCGCTCGCCGTTTGAAGTTTTCACCTTTACACAGCCGTTAACACAGATAGGGTGGTTGAGCTGGGTAATCTGGTAAGCGCAAGGAAGGTCAGGATAGTAGTAGTTCTTTTTATCAAAGGTGGTGTAGCGGTTAATCTCGCAGTTGAGCATTAAGCCTGCTGTTGCTGCAAGCTCGACTACACGCTTGTTCATAACAGGGAGCATACCCGGCATACCACAGCACGCAGGACATACGCAGTCGTTAGGCTCTTTTGGGGAAGAATGTCCGCCACAAGAGCAGAAAATCTTAGATTCTGTATTTAATTCAACGTGGGTTTCAAGGCCGATTACGAGTTCAAAGTTCATAATTATTCACCTTTCCTTTCCACAGCTTTTGCAAGTGAGAGCAAGGTGCTTTCACAAAAAGCTTTTGACATTAATTGCACCGAGTTTGTAGAAAGTGCAGGAATACCGATAAGGTTTGGTACAGCAGTAAATACTGACTCTTCAAATACTTTTGTGAATGCATCTTTGATGTCGTATGAAGTGTACTCACATTTACTGCAAACAGGAGTCAAAATTGCATCGTACTTTTCAAAGAGAGTGTTCATCACATCGCTTACAACTCGGCGGACTTTGAGCGCCTTGTCGTAGCAGTCAGCATATCTTGATTTAGAAAGCATTTCAGAGCCGTAGAGGATAACAGCCTTTGTCAAAAAGTTGAAGCCCTCTGTACGAGAATTCACGTAAAGCTCGTCGATGTTTTTATAGTTTTCACTTCTG
This sequence comes from Ruminococcus sp., assembly GCA_017411835.1. Classification (GTDB taxonomy): domain Bacteria; phylum Bacillota; class Clostridia; order Oscillospirales; family Acutalibacteraceae; genus Ruminococcoides. Next base: position 164,508 of record JAFQPG010000005.1, read on the forward strand.
TGGCCGTATTTAACGCCGTCGTAGCGGGATACGTTGTTGCAGGTTTCAGCAGTCATCAGTATCTGCCATGCTGTGTTTGCAACCTCGAAAATGTCGATGGAGATTTCTTCTACTAAAACGTTTTGCGCTTTAAGAGCGTCTGCAAAAGCGGTGATTTTAGCTTTTGTGTTTTCGTCTGCTTTGTCAAAAAGCTCCTTAACGATGCAGACCTTTTTGCCGTTTACATCTTCGTTTGTGTTGTATGTGTAAGAAATTTCTGGCAGTGATGTGCCGTCTTTTTTGTCGTTGCCCGCGATGACTGACATAATTTCTGCAATATCGTCAGCGCTGTTTGCGTAAACGCCGAGCTGTTCGCCCGATGCAGCACAAGAGATAACGCCGTAGCGCGAAACTGTGCCGTAAGTAGGCTTTAAAAAGCTAACATCAGACAAAGCGGCTGCACGACGGGTAGCGCCGTTCATATCCACGCCCAAAGCGGCTTTGACTTTGCCTTGTTTTACAAGCTCTGATGCAGCACCCTTTAAGGTGTCGCCGTCTTTAATATCATTGTAGTAGGAAAACTCGCCGACTAAGTCAAGCGCAAATTCGCCTACGTTTGTTTTACCTGAAATGCTGTAGCCTTTATTTTCAAGTCTTTCTACAGCCTCAGCAGAAAAAAGCGGCTTATAACCGTCTAATATTTTAGAACCTGCACTAGAGAGATAGTCCTTTACAAGGATAGTATCGTCTACTGCAATGTTGCCGTTTTCGTTAATAATTTCAGCATAATACTTCATATCTCTCACCTCACTTTACAAGTCTTGGAACAACCCAGCTATCGTCAGAGCGCTGTGGAGCACTTTGTAGTAACGACTCTCTGGTAAATGGTTGTTTTCTTTCGTCGTCACGCAGGATGTTTGTCATTTCCATAACGTGAACCATAGGGGTAACGTCGTCTGTATTAATTTCTTTAAGGCCTTCTTCAAAGCTCTTCATAGTTTCGAAAATGCCCTGCATAACGGTTTCCTCTTCCGCGTTGAGCTCAAGCTGGTTGAGCTGTTGGGTGTTTGAGAAAGTAGAGCGCTTGCTCATACCGCCCTTTGCGCCACCTTTGCTAGCACCTGCACGATGTGCAAGAGCGTTTGTGTTACCTAGCAGGTGTACGTCCTCAAGCTGTTGGTCGGTAACTTCAGAAGGAGCACCGAGAAGTAAGTCTTGTGCGTTACCGTTTAATGGGAAAGCGATTACGTCTAAGATTTTTTCTTCGTCTGTAAGAAGCATTACCATACGGTCGATACCAGGCGCCATACCTGCGTGTGGCGGTGCACCGTACTGGAACGCTGTATATAATGCATTGAAACGCTTTTTAAGCTCTGATTCTTCGTAGCCCGCGATTTCAAACGCTTTTTTCATAATTTCGATGTCGTGATTTCGTACAGCACCCGATGCAAGCTCTATGCCGTTACAAACTAAATCGTACTGATAAGCAAGCACGTCGTCAGGCTTCTTGGTTAAAAGCGCTTCCATACCGCCCTGTGGCATAGAGAATGGGTTGTGGGTGAAGATAGTTTCGCCTGTTTCTTCGTCTTCTTCAAACATAGGGAAGTCAACAACAAAGCAAAACTCAAACGCATCGTCAGATATTAAATCAAGCTGATTTTTGTCAGCAAGCCATGTACGAATAAGACCTGCTTTTTTCTCGGTGGTTGACTTTTTGTCGTCACAGATAAAGAAGAGTGTTTCGCCCTCTTTAACGCCGGAAAGGGTGGTGATCTCTTTCTTTTGCTCGTCTGTTAAAAACTTTGCAATAGGGCCGAGGAAGACGCCATCTCTAAGGGTGATATAGCCTAAACCGCCTAAGCCTACTTCCATAGAGGTAGCATATTTTAAAGAGTCTTCAAAAAACTTTTTAGACTTGCCCTGACAGTTAGCGACGATACCGCGTACAGGCTTGCCCTTAAACGCAGGGAAAGCAACATTGGAGAAGAAATCTGTGAGGTCACAGATAACAAGCGGGTTTCTTAAATCAGGTTTGTCTGAGCCGTATGTCATCATAGCATCAGCGTAGGTGATGCGTCTAAATGGCTTCTCGGTAATCTTTTTGTCAGAGAAAGTTTTGAATGTGTCGTAGATTACGTCCTCGCAGATGTCTAAAACTTCTTCTTGGGTTGCAAAAGCCATCTCGAAGTCGAGCTGGTAGAACTCACCAGGTGAACGGTCAGCACGAGCGTCCTCATCTCTAAAGCAAGGAGCAACCTGAAAATACTTGTCAAAGCCCGATACCATCAAAAGCTGTTTAAACTGCTGTGGTGCCTGAGGAAGAGCGTAGAATTTGCCCGGATGCTTACGCGATGGGACTAAGAAGTCACGAGCGCCCTCAGGAGAAGATGCAGTAAGGATAGGAGTCTGCATATCTAAAAAGTCTTTGCTTTCCATTAAATTACGCAGGTGACGGATAATTTTAGAACGCATAACAAGGTTGTTATGGTTTTTAGGATTTCTTAAATCAAGATAACGGTATTTGAGTCTTAACTCGTCTTTAGATGCTCTTGAGTTCGATACTTCAAACGGGAGCATATTTGTGCTCTTGCCAAGTACCTTAAGAGTATCTGCAACAAGCTCGACCTTACCTGTCGCGATTTTTTCGTTAACTGTTTCTTCGTCACGCTGTCTGACTGTACCGGAAACTGAAATAACGGTTTCGCGGTTAACGTTTTCTAAAAGGGATTCGTCGTGAACGACTACCTGTGTGATACCGGTGTAGTCACGCAAATCAATGAAGATAACGCCGCCGTGGTCACGAACAACGTCGACCCAGCCCGCAAGCTCAATTTTCTTGCCGACGTGCTTGTCGCGTATGTCGTTGCAATAATGTGTTCTGTACATATATTTTGACCTCCTATAAAGGTAGTATATAAATTGTAGGGGCGACTCTTAAGCAGAGTCAGCAACCCTTTCGGCGCGTTGCGCCACTTCCCCTGTTAGGGGAAATTCAATGGTCGCCCGCTGTGCGTAGCACCTATAATGTTTGATGTAATCAAACACATCATTCATCATTTATCATATGACCTGTGGTCATATATCATTATTTTTGCAGGTTACTGCAAAAATAAAAAGCCCCGAGAATAGTATGCCTATTCTCGGGACGAGTTAAACGATAAACCCGCGGTGCCACCCGTGTTGATGTATATACATCCGCTTTTTATAAAATTTTAAGTATTCGCTTGAAGTGTTCCCGAACTTACTACTCGCTTTAGACACGCTTTCAGCCGACGACGCGTCTTCTCTTTTAAGCTTTCCACAAAAGCCGAGTCTTCACTAGTTATTATATCAAAAAATACTTAGATGTCAACAAAAAAATGCTGACAAATTGTGTTTGCTTAATATAGTGAAAATCAATATGCACAAAACCTGTTTTAGAATATTGTGCACATTTATAGCAGATATGAGTTTATGTTTATGATATACTTAAAATATAGTTAGTGTGCAAAGGAGTTGAGTTGATGAAGAAGTTTTTAAGCAATCCTATTATGCATTGTTTTTATGTGATGGTTTGTATTTGTGTATTTTCAGTGCCAATATCATTTGTGTCAAAAGAACATAATATAGTTTTTAGTATAATTGTTTCGCTGTTGTTTGTGGGTGCTACATTTTACATAAATACGATTTTTGATAAAAGTTATAGCGTGGCAATTATTTACACAAGAAAATCAATGGTTATTTTTGCTGTGATTGTATTTGTTGTTTTAGATGTCCTTGCGCATATAAGCGATTTGTATTTACCTTTGTATGTGCATTTGACTCTGTATTACTGCTTTGTTGTATTGTTTTGCATGATTGTGTTGATGCTTGGCTCTATAGCGAAAAAACAAGAAAAGTTTTATGCTAAACGAATATACATAGCGGCAAAGGTGCAGTTGTTTCTCTTCACTTTTGCTGCTTGTTATGCAACATTTAATGTGCCCCAAGAGTGGCTCTGAAAACAGCCTCCCTTTACACAAGGGAGCCTTTATTAGATAAGCACGAAAATAAAAACGGCGTACCAAAGCGGTACGCCGTTAATTATTAGGTTTGAAATTTTAAAAGCTAGGTGGCTCGGACGCTTAGATATCACGCCTCGTTTGCCTGCGCTGTTCCTCAAAAGTCCACAGTCTTGCATTGATTTTCTGCGTTGACACTCGTCAACTGCGAAAATGCAGACTCGCCTTCGACTTTGTGAGGGCTACGGCACTCGGACGCTTAGATCTCATCTACAACTTTCTGGATAGCAGCAAGTGCGTCAGCAGGGAGCTTGTCGAAACCGCCCTTAACTTCGTCACGAGAAGCGATGAAGTTGAGTCTGTCTGTCATTCTAGCTTTGAGCTCTTTTACATACTCAGCGTCGTTTAAGTCAGGAACAAAGCCTTCCCATTCGAAGATTTCGATATCCTCGAAAGGACCCCACTGCTTGAATTCTGCCTTGCCCTCTACGATTGCTTCGATAACGCCGAGAGTGTCCTTAGGCTGAACCTTTTTGCCCATGAAGTCGCCTGTGTTGATGATGTAGCAATCAACGTTCTTTTCAGCAACGAGCTTCTTGAACTTCTCGTAGTCATTTACGAGTGGGTAAGTTCTGAATGGGTTAGCGTATGGCTCAACAACGAGAGCGTTAGGGTCAACGCCAGGAGCAAGACGCTCAGCAGAGCTACGCTTTGTAGCAAGAGTAGCGCCCATAGCAGAAGCAAGTGAAGCACCCTTTAATTTAACTACCGGTGGGATTGTAGGGTCTTTCATAATCCAGAAGATAGCGTTTACAGGGGATTCGATTTTATCAACACGGTTTGGTGACCAGAGCTTTGACTTGATAGCACGGCCGTTACCGTTACGGATATCTTCAGTAACAAGGGTTACTTCGCCCTTGTCGTCTAAAGTTGCTGAACAGTTCTGAGCTGTTAAGAGGAACTTGTTGTCAGGACAGCCTGTTGGATAGTCAGCAGTCTTGTCAAAGTAAGTAGGCTCTAAAGCTACAGAAGAGCAAGTGTCAGAGTTGATGATGAAAGCGTCGTCGTGGAGTACAGTTACGCCGTACTTACCGCCGTGCTTTGCGTGTGTAATAGTTGACTTACCTGAACCTGAAAGGCCGAATACAGAAGCAACGTATTTTGAACCGTCAGCGAGTGTGTATTCTTTCTGACCGCCGTGACATGAAGCGTAGCCGTTACGGTTAGCAACTGCCCAAGCGATTGTAAGTGTGCCCTTCTTGTGCTCGCCAAAGTATCTCATACCTAAGATGCAAGCGCAGTTTGTTGCTGTGTTGAAGTATGAAAGACACTTGCCGTCGCAAAGGTCTGTCTGTGTTGTGCCCTTCCACTGTGGGTCAGAGAAGATGTAGATGTCAGGCTCGTTTGCATAGAGCTTAGACTCTTTATACATCTTGTTGTAATATTCTGACTGATACTGGAAGTTGAGCATCCAAGAATACATAATGTTTTCTTCGCCCTCTGGAATGAGAAGGTGAGCTCTTACCATAAATTCAGGGTCAAGGCCGATATAAACAACAGCGTGGTACATTTTCTTCCAACGTGTGTCGTAGATAGCGTCCATACAAATCTTATCAAGACCGTCTGTATCTACGCCAGGCTCGCCTGCAATTCTTCTTGCAGCAGCATAACGACCTGTGATAGAGCCGTCGTTAAAGAGAAGAACTTTAGCATCACTTGGAAGACCAAATTCTTCGCCTCTGTATACAGGCATATCTGTTACGATAGTGCCCGGTGAGTTTTTAGCGAGTTCATACGCCTGTGCGAGTGAAGTAACCATAGTTACGTTGTTGCCGTAGAAAGGTGCTTCGATAATAGAACGAGTTTTTGCAAAACCTACTTTATCCTTACCAATCTCGTCATGTGTAAAAAATGCTTTGGTTGACATAGGTGAATTCCTCCTTGATATTTCCAAATTATCCCATGCTAAACATGAAACTTTACACTTAAATTATCTTAGAAAACCCAAAAAATGTCAATATCCAAGTTAGAAATTTAACGAATATTTAACAAGGTTTTTTGGGTAATAATGACTAAGTTTAAATTATTTTTGCCGATATCTTAAAATTTATCCGAAAATAAAGAAAAAAACGCCCCGCATCTTTGATGCAGGGCGCATAGAAAACTGATTAATAAACAACGACAGGGGTGCCGATTTTTACCTTTTTATACATCTTTTTGACAGCGGCGGTCGGGGTGTTTACACAGCCGTGTGAGCCGTTGCCCTTATAGGTAGAGCCGCCAAACTCCGAAGAGCTACGCCACGAAGCGTCGTGGATACCACAGCCCGAGTATGTAAACGCCATCCAGTAATCTACATGGCTCGACCAGGTAGGGCCTGTTAAGGTAGCAGGAGAGAGCTTCTGATAAACAGAATACGCACCTGTCGGGGTTGAATATGCGCCGACGTTACCTGTAACAACCGGTGTTTCAACATAAAGGTCACCGTCTCTATAGTACCACATACGCTGTTGCTTGATGCTGATTTCAATGTATGTGTTGCCGATTTTCTTGCCGTATGCTGTGGTGGTCGCCTTTTTGTTAAAAGCTCTGTAGGTGCCGTAAACCTTAGTTTTGTTTTTGCCTACATACTTGTACGGCTTGATTCTGAAATAATATTTGTGACCTGCTCTAAGGCGCTTAGAGTTGTGATAAGATTTTGTGGTGTTCTTTAAAAGCTTGAACGAATCGCGGTCGTCAGCCTTGTAGTAAACGTCGTAGCCGTCAGCGTACTTGTTGTCGCTCCAGTTCATAGTTACGCGTCTAAGCTGTGAAGTACAGCTAGTCAAAGACGGAGCACAAAGTCCCGCAACGGTTCTGAGCGTTGAGCCTTTACCGTAGTAGGTTTTGCCCTTATACATCTCTCTGTATGCACGCACCTGATAGTTATACGCTCTGCCACCTTTTACCTTTTTATCTTCAAAAGTAGTGGTGGAGTTTTTCTTGATAGTTTTATACAGCACGAGCTTGCCGTTAGTTGATGCGTCCTGACGGTAGATCTTGTAGCCGTCAGCACGTGAGTTTTTGTTCCACGAAATCTTGATTGATGAAGAGCATTTTTTAAGTGAAGGCTTATTTGTATCAGCAGGCTGGGTTGCTGTTTTGCCAATCTGTGGTTCGCCCTCAACGATTTTACCGCCATCAAAAACATACGCTGCAACCTTAAACTGGAAAGGTGAGGTGTGAGGCAAATCTTTGACAGTTACTTTAGTGCCTGTTGTTGTAGTTAAAAGGCGGTAGTCTTCTTCTACATCATTATTTTTATAGTAGATGCGGTAGCCGTCTGCACCTTCTACTTCATCCCAGTAGAATGAAATCTGGTCGGTGTAGGTGGTGTCTTTGTAAAGCTTTGAGACTTTACCGACAGCTTGAGGATCAACCTGTGCAGGTTCGTCTGTGCTTTCTGTGCTTTCTGTGCTCTGAGCTTGAGTTTCACCCTGAGTTGTTTCTACAGTAGGTAAGGTTGTAGGCTCATTCTCAAAGGTTTCAATTTCAGTAGGAGCAGTAGGCTCTGATGCGGCGAAAGCTGAAAAATCAAGGCACGCAACAACGCTTACCATCATAACAACAGCCATTAAGATGCTTACGATTTTTTTACTTGTTCTCATTTGTATCCCTCATTTAGTTTCTGTATTTATATAAAAATTAATCAACAAATTCGATAGTGCCGTTTGGTGACATACTCTGAATTTTTGCAAGAGATTCAACCCTCACGCCCATATCACGCACGAGCTTACCGCCTGCCTGATATGCTTTTTCGATAACAATACCTGCGCCGACAACGGTAGCGTTAGCGTCTTTGATAAGCTTTATAAGACCGCAAAGCGCCGAGCCCTGTGCCAGAAAGTCGTCGATAATAAGCACCTTGTCGCCTGCGTGTAAAAATTCCTTAGACACGATAATGTCGTAAACACGCTTGTGGGTAAAGCTTTCTACCTTAGAGGTGTAAACATCGCCCGCGATATTTACGGTTTTTGCTTTTTTTGCAAAGAGCACAGGCACGTCAAAGTACTGCGCAACGATGCACGCGATACCAATGCCCGATGCTTCGATTGTAAGAATTTTTGTGACCTCTTCGTTTTCAAAAAGACGCTTGAATTCCTTACCGATTTCGTTCATAAATTTAACGTCAATCTGGTGATTTACAAAGCTGTCTACCTTAAGAATATTACCTTCAAAAACTTTTCCGTCTTTACGGATTTTTTCCTCTAAAAGTTTCACCGCTCTACCCCCGACATACACTTTCCTATCATATAAATTACAATCATTCTAATGTATAGCAAAGCATTTAAATTGCTTAAAAAGAATGACAAATAAAAAATTTGCTAAAATATTAAGTTTTTTTAAAAAAGCAGGCGAAAAAGGTTAGTTTAATTCCAAAACAGAACTAAAACGTCAAGCTATAACGCTATTATAAATAAGGAAAATTTGCAGATAATGTATTGGGAGGATTACTATGGCACAAAATATTGTGAAATCAGACATCGAGATTGCTCAGTCAGTTGAAATGGCACACATCAGCGAAATCGCAAAGAAAGCACAGATAGATGAAAAATACATCGAGTACTACGGCAGACACAAGGCTAAAATTGATTTGTCGCTTTTAAACGAGAGTGATAAAAAAGACGGCAAGCTGATTTTAGTTACCGCGATTACTCCTACTCCTGCGGGTGAGGGCAAGACAACAACCACAATCGGTCTTGCAGACGGACTTAACGCACTTAATAAAAACGTATGCGTTGCGTTGCGTGAGCCTTCTTTGGGCCCTGTTTTTGGTATCAAGGGCGGTGCTGCAGGCGGTGGCTACGCACAGGTTGTACCGATGGAGGATATTAACCTGCATTTTACGGGTGACTTCCACGCTATCGGCGCGGCTAACAACTTGCTTGCTGCGATGCTTGATAACCACATTTATCAGGGCAACTCTTTAAACATTGACCCTAGACGCATTACCTGGAAGCGTTGTGTTGATATGAACGACCGTCAGCTTAGATTTGTAACAGACGGCTTAGGCGGTAGAGTAAACGGCGTGCCTAGAGAAGACGGATACGACATTACTGTTGCATCTGAAATTATGGCGGTGCTTTGCCTTGCTAATTCTATCACCGACTTAAAAGAGCGTTTATCACGCATTATCGTAGGCTACACCTACGACGAGAAGCCTGTCACAGCAGGCGACTTAAAAGCAACCGGTGCTATGACTGCTTTGCTTAAGGATGCTTTAAAGCCAAACCTCGTGCAGACACTCGAGAAAACTCCTGCTTTGGTTCACGGCGGTCCTTTTGCTAATATTGCTCATGGATGCAACTCTGTTATCGCAACAAAAATGGCGATGAAGCTTGCTGATTACGCTATCACAGAAGCAGGCTTCGGCGCTGATTTGGGCGCTGAAAAGTTCCTTGACATCAAGTGCAGATATGCATCGCTAAACCCATCTGCTGTTGTTATCGTTGCAACAGTTCGTGCTTTAAAAATGCACGGTGGTGTTGAAAAGACTGAATTAAACATCGAAAACTTAGACGCACTTAAAGCGGGTATTCCTAATCTTTTACGTCACGTTTCTAATATCAAAGATGTTTACAAGCTTCCATCAGTTGTTGCAGTAAACCGTTTCCCAACCGACACCGATAAGGAAATCGAGCTCATTATAAACGAGTGCAAAAAGCTCGGCGTAAATGTTGTACTCTCAAACGTATGGGCTCAAGGCGGACAGGGCGGTATCGAGCTTGCTAAAGAGGTTATCAGACTGTGTGATGAAGAAGACAGCTCGAACTTTACTTTCTCATACACACTTGACGGTACAATCGAAGATAAAATCGAAGCGGTTGTCAGAAAGGTCTACAGAGGCAACAACGTGCTTTACTCTAAGCAGGCTAAAAAGCAGATTGCCGACCTGACTAAAAACGGTTTTGATAAAATTCCTGTTTGTATAGCTAAAACCCAGTACAGCTTCTCTGACGATGCTACAAAGCTCGGTGCACCTACTGACTTTGATATCGAGGTTAAAAACGTTAAGGTATCTGCGGGTGCGGGCTTTGTTGTAGTGCTCACAGGCGATATTATGACTATGCCGGGACTTCCAAAAGTTCCTGCGGCTGAAAAAATCGATGTCGACGAAAACGGCGTTATTTCAGGCTTGTTCTAAACTATAAGCGGACAGATATATTGTTTGCTTTGTGCCTTACAATAAATTTTAATATTTCGTAAAGAAATGCCACCGCAATATAAGCGGTGGCGTTGTTTTTAGTTGTATTTTACTTTAAATAGACCTACCTGAATTCTGTACACTCGTTGCAAATATACCAGTTATCACTTTCGTCCTTATGCAAAATTACGGAGTAATTTTTGAATCTTATTCTAAATCCGATTTCGGTGCGGTGTTCAGCAACACCGTCGGCACTCACATAGGTTTGAGAGCTATATTTATTGTGGCGAATTTGTTTTTCAGTGTAGCCGTTTTCTGCTACCAATTCACTATTTATCATATAATCATATGCAAGCTGATATTCTACAGTATTTCGGCTCATTTCTAACGCAAGCTTTACTATACAAAACAACAGGGCAAATCCAACAACGATACAGCCAATTACTATTGCCAAATTTCGCTTAGTTTTGTTCTTTGGTGGAGCATAACTATTAAGCTCTTGTATTGCTTGGGAGCCGGTTTGTTGTACGGTGTTTTTTAGCTTGGACTGAGTTTGTGTAATATTATTTTGCGGTGTTATATTGCGTTCTTTGTTTATTTGCTGTTCGTTTATAGGGGTGAGGTTGTTGAGTGTTGTTCCAATATCTTTCTTGTTAACAACCACGGTGTGTGCTACATAGTCTCCTATTGATTTGCCTGAGACCAGCATTACGATAACATCAACTTGATATAAAAGGAAGAAAATATCCCTGAGAACAGTTTTTGAAAGTTTGGGTTTTGTGGCAGTTTTTAGGTCAAGAATAACAAGCCCCATAATCCGTTTGCCTAAGCTTCTGCCTTTAAAGATGAAGTCGCGAAGTATAACCAGCACAGGATACAAAAGCATGGTAAGTGGTATACATACTGTAACCGGAAACTGCGATGGATTACTCATAAGTCCATTGGCATCAAAAAAGTAAAGCTCTAGTGCAAGTAGTAATAATACTGCAAAGCCTAATATGTTCCAATCTAAAATAAATGCCAAAATCCTTTTAAATTTTACGGATGTTTTTGCATGAGAGTCTATTCGTCGCAGGTGTTCGTAGCGATCAGAAATCACCTTTACAGCATTTGGGTCGAGTTGTTGTTGCGGTATGCGTCTGCCTTCGATAAGTTCCTCTGCGCTGACATCCAGCATAGACGCAAGCTTAAACAGAATGTCAACCCTGGGTTTAGATTCGCCGTTTTCCCACTTTGATACAGCAGCAGGGGTAACACCCATTTCTTTAGCCACATCTGCTTGGGTGTAGCCCTTTTCTTCTCTGAGCTTGCAAATGAAATTGCCAAATATGTAATCGTTCATAAAGATTCTCCGATTTCCTGTGGATTATGTTTAAATTATATAATAAAGGGCGTTACAGGTCAATAAAAGCGATGTTGAATATTAGTTGATATTAGAAAAACAGGTCGATTAGTTGGTTGTGATTTGGGAGTATACTTTTACTCCTTACTTTATGGTTGTAAAGTGTTGAAAAGTTTGATATAATATTAGGATAATAATAAAGCAAGGTGATTTTATGAAAGTAAAAGACATCATAACAGCTCAAAAACCGTCGCTTTCGTTCGAGGTTTTTCCGCCTAAAACACAGGATAATTTCGAGGTTGTTAGCTTAGCTGCTGATAAGATTGCAAAGCTTAAGCCTGACTTTATGAGCGTTACCTACGGCGCGGGTGGCTCCACCTCTAAATATACGCTTGAGATTGCTAAAAATATACTTGATACAGGCGTTACTCCGCTTGCTCATTTGACCTGCGTTTGCTCGTCTAAGGAGAGTATACTTGAAAAGCTTGAGCAGTTTAAAGCAAACGGCATTGAAAATATTTTAGCGCTCAGGGGCGATATCCCGCAGGGAGAGGACCCTGATAGCTGGGACTTTAAATATGCAAGTGAGCTTGTAGCTTTTATAAAAGAGCATGGCGATTTTTGTATCGGTGGCGCGTGCTATCCTGAAAAGCACGTCGAATCTGTTACCGAGCGCGCTGACCTTGAGTACCTTAAATTTAAGGTTAATACGGGTTGCGACTTTTTGACCACACAGATGTTTTTTGACAACGACGCTTTTTATAAATATCTTTTAAGAGTAAGAGCAAAGGGCATAAACGTGCCGATTATTCCGGGTGTTATGCCGCTTACAAACGGCAACCAGATAAAGCGAAGCTGTCAGCTTTCGGGCGCTACCTTGCCTGACAGGTTCAAGCGTATTATCGAGAGATTTTCTGACGACCCTAAGGCGATGGAGCAAGCGGGTATTGCGTATGCAACAGAGCAGATTATCGACTTGTTTGCAAACGGCATCAACGCGGTGCACGTTTACTCAATGAACAAACCACACGTTGCACAGAAAATTAAAGAAAATTTAAGCGAAATTTTTAAGTAAATTTACATATATTATTTACGGGTGAGTGAATGGATAAAGAGTTAAAAACGCTCTTTTTAGATGCTGACAAAATTAATATTGATACCTCCTTGGCGCTTAGGTTTTTACGCGTGAGGCGTGAGCTTGATGAGAATGCAAAGCAACTTGTGCTTGAATGCCTTAGTGAGTTTGAAAAGGCTGTTTTTTATAAGGCGTGCTACCGTTATTTTGATATTAGTATTGACGGCAAAAAGGTGGTTCTTGATAACGGTGTAAGCTTTGAAAGCGAGAAGCTTGCTAAAAATTTAGACGGCTGTAAGGGTGCGTTTTTATTTGTTGCGACCGCCGGTATAAATGCCGACCGTCTTATAAAAAAGTACTCGAGCCTTATGGTGAGCAAAGCGCTCGTGCTTGATGCAATCGGTTCGGCGGCGGTAGAGGGCTTTTGTGATGTGATGTGTAAAAAAATACGACAAGAGTACGGCGTTTCTTTTCGTCCGCGTTTCTCACCTGGGTATGGCGATTTAAGCATTTTATGTCAGAGTCAGATGCTAAACCTTTTAGACGCAAATAAACAAATCGGCATCACGCTTACCGACAGCAATATGATGATACCGAGCAAATCGGTGTCGGCGATTGTCGGCGTAAGACCAAAAAGCGAGCAATGCAAAAACGCGACTGACTGCGACTGCTGTGATGAGCAAAATTGCCCGTACAGAGATTAATTTTTAATTGAGAGAGATATTATGGATATCAGAAAGAAAATTTTAAATGAAATAGTTTATATCGACGGTGGTTTAGGCTCATCGCTTATCAAGATGGGTCTACCTTCCGGTGTTATTCCCGAAACTTGGAATATCGAAAAGCCTGAAAATATCATCAAGCTTCATTCTGATTATATAAAAGCAGGCGCACAGGTGATTACTACCAACACCTTCGGAGCAAATGAACTTAAGCTTGAAAACTGTCAGTACAGCTTAAATGAGCTTATAGAAAGTGCTGTGGATAACGCAAAAACAGCTATAGCAAATGAAAACAAAAAGCAGGGCGAGGACGTATATATCGCTTTAAGCATCGGCCCTTGCTCAAAGCTTTTAAAGCCACTTGGCGATTTAGATTTTGAAGATGCAGTAAGTGCTTTTTCAAAAAGTATAAAAATCGGTGCTGATGCGGGCGCTGATTTGATTATTATTGAAACGATGAGCGATACATACGAAGCAAAGGCGGCTTTGCTCGCGGCTAAAGAAAGCTGTGATTTGCCTGTTTTTGTGACGGTCGCTTACGATGTAAATCACAAGCTTATGACTGGGGCTGATGAGCTATCAGTTATTGCTATGCTCGAGGGCTTAAAGGCTGATGCTATCGGTATCAACTGCGGTTTAGGCCCTAAACAGATGAAACAAATCGCTGAAAAATACGTCAAATACAGCTCGTTGCCTGTTATAGTAAGCCCAAATGCAGGTATGCCGAAATCAGTAGAAGGCAAAACCGTTTACGATGTTGACGAAAACGAGTTTGCGCAGTATATGAAAGAGATTGCCCTACTCGGCGTGCATGGCTTGGGCGGATGTTGCGGAACAACACCTGATTATATAAAGGCGACAGTAGAGAAAACAAAGGGTTTAAAAGCTTTGCCGATAGAAAAGAAAAACTTTACGGTAGTATCGTCATATACACACGCTGTTAAGTTTGAAAACACTCCTGTAATTGTGGGCGAGCGAATAAACCCGACCGGTAAGCCAAAGCTCAAAGAAGCGCTTAGAAATAACGAGCTCGACTACATTTTAAAAGAAGCGGTTTCTCAGCAGGAAAATGGAGCAAGAGTGCTCGATATAAACGTCGGTCTGCCTGAAATTGACGAGGTGAAAATGCTCACCGATGCGGTTTTAGCGGTGCAGGGCGTGTCTGATTTACCGCTACAGCTTGACAGCTCTGACTTTACTGCGCTTGAAAAAGCGATGCGTATATATAACGGCAAGCCGATGATTAATTCAGTAAACGGTAAGCAGTCTAGTATGGATGCTATTTTCCCGCTTGTTAAAAAGTACGGCGGTGTTGTTGTTGCGCTTACTTTAGACGAAAACGGTATTCCAAAAACCAGCGACGAGCGAGTAAAGATTGCTAAAAAGATTATAGATGAAGCTCAAAAATACGGCATCGAAAAAAAGGATATCGTGGTCGACAGCCTTGCGATGGCGGTGAGCTCAGACAGCAAAAGTGCGCTTACTACGCTCAAAACCGTAAAACGGCTGACAGAAGAATTAAAGGTGAATACCATTTTAGGCGTGTCTAATATTTCGTTTGGTCTGCCTGCAAGAGAGTTTTTAAACTCTGCGTTTCTTACTCTCTGCTTTGAAAACGGACTGAGCTCGGCGATTATGAACCCGATGTCAAAAGAAATGATGAAGGCATATTACAGCTTTTGTGCGCTTAAAGGACTTGACAGCAATTTTGAAAAGTATATAGCGTTTGCAAGCGGTGAGCAGACTTTAACTGCAAAAACACAGGGCGAGGACGATATAACGCTCGAATTTGCAATTATAAAGGGCTTTTCGCAAAAAGCGTATGAAATAGCTTTTAAGTTGTTAGAAACCGAAAAACCGCTTGATATAGTAAACGATAAAATCATACCTGCTTTAAACAAGGTGGGTGAGGGCTTTGAGAAAAACACCGTATTTTTGCCACAGCTTTTGATGAGTGCAGAGGCTGCAAAATCTGCATTCGACGCGGTTAAAACTGCGATTAAAGAAAGCGACGGCGAAAATAAGCAGAAAATCGTTATCGCAACCGTAGAGGGCGATATCCACGATATCGGTAAAAATATCGTCAAGGTACTGCTCCAAAACTACTCGTTTGAGGTAATCGACCTTGGAAAAGACGTTAAGCCACAGGCGGTTGTAGAGGCTGTGTGTGAAAATGGCATTACGCTTGTATGCTTGTCTGCACTTATGACAACAACAGTTGTGTCGATGGAAAGCACCATCAAGCTTTTAAGAGAAAAAGCACCAGATTGTAAAGTAATTGTCGGCGGTGCTGTGCTTACAAAAGAGTATGCCGATATGATTGGTGCTGACTACTACGCAAAGGATGCGATGGAGTGTGTCCGCTTTGCACAGCAGCATTTTGGAGTCTGATATGGAGCTTAAGGTTTTGTATGAGGACGAGCATCTCATTGCAGTAGAAAAGCCGTACGGGGTGTTGTCCCAAGGCAACGAAAATGTAAAAAGCATATGCGACGATATAAAAAGCTACTTAAAAGCAAAAGGCGAAAGCGACGAGCTTTTTGTACTGCACCGACTTGATAAAACAACGGGCGGTGCGATAGTTTACGCTAAGACAAAGGACTGTGCATCTAAAATGAGCGCGCTTATTCAAAACGGCGATTTTCATAAGGTCTACTACGCTGTTTTGTGCGGTGAGCTTGATAAAAAAAGCGGCGCGATTGCTGATTTGCTGTATCACGACAAGGCGAAAAACAAAACCTACGTCGTAAAGCGCGAGCGCAAAGGCGTAAAAGAAGCAAAGCTGTGCTTTGTTAAACACGCGACAGCTAGGTACAAAGGCGAAGCCGTCACCAAAATTGAGGTGCTGTTGATAACCGGCAGAACCCATCAGATAAGGGTACAGTTTGCGTCGAGAAAATTCCCGCTTGTCGGCGACAGAAAGTACGGAGCTAAAATTTCTGACGATACAATAGCGCTGTGGTCACACGAAATAAACTTTAAACACCCGTATAAAAACGAGTTTGTAAAAATTACGTGCGATACAAATAAGGGCGCTTTTTCTGTATTTTAATATTGCTATATAATTTTACAGCGTACATTTTTGTACGCTGTTTTTATTTAGAAAACAAGAAAATCAATCATATATTTTAAAATATTCTTATTATTCTTTTTCTTCTTTTTATTCTTATTATTCTTATATTGTGGTTACTTGTTGGTTACTTGTTGGTTGCATGTTGGTTGCTTGTTGGTTGTTTGCTTGTTATTTAGCGGTTAATTTTTGGTTAATGGGTTGGTTGATGGGTTGGTTAAAAAAATCAACTTATATCAAAAAAACTTGACCTTTAGCGAGCGTTATTCTATAATTAAAACAACGGTAATATCCATATATAAAGGAGAGATGATTTATGAAAAAAGTTAACCCGTTAGTTGTAATAAGCGGTGTTGTTGTAGGTATAGCATCAATAGTGCTTACTTTGCTTGGCAACCCTAAGAATATGGGCTTTTGTATCGCGTGCTTTGAGCGTGATATAGCAGGCGCGCTATCGCTTCATAGTGCCGCTAAGGTGCAGTACCTCCGACCTGAAATTATGGGTATTGTTTTAGGCGCGTTTATCATCGCGCTGATTACAAAAGAGTTTAAGCCAAAAGCCGGATCGTCGCCTGCGACAAGATTTGTGCTTGGTGGGGTTGTAATGATTGGTGCACTTGCGTTTTTAGGCTGTCCGCTTAGAATGGTTATCCGTATCGGCGGGGGCGACATCAACGCTATGATTGCACTTTTGGGCTTTATACTCGGCGTATTTATCGGCACAATCTTTCTTAAAAAAGGCTTTAATTTAAAGCGTGCATATAAAGCGACTTTAGTCGAGGGCAGTGTAATGCCTGCTGTGTCGGTTGCTCTTTTGGTGCTCGCGTTTTTAGCACCTGTTGCTATCAAAATGAGCGTTGAGGGTCCGGGCTCTATGCACGCACCTGTTATAGTTGCTCTTTTAATCGCTCTTGTGGTCGGTGCTCTTGCTCAGAAATCACGCCTTTGTATGGTTGGTGGTGTAAGAGATGCTATACTTTTTGGCGATTTTAAATTGCTTTACGGCTTTGTTGCTATCATAGTTACGATAATTATCGGTAACCTGATTACAGGTGATTTTAACCTTTCTATGTACTCACAGCCCGTTGCACATTCAAGTACATTGTGGAATGTGCTTGGTATGATGATTGTCGGCTGGGCAAGTGTTCTGCTTGGTGGATGCCCGCTTAGACAGCTTGTACTTGCAGGCGAGGGCAACGGCGACAGCGCGGTTACTGTATTTGGTATGATAATCGGTGCGGCTTTTGCTCACAACTTCTCTTTAGCAGGTAACCCTGACTCTGTAAATGAGCTCGGCGAATATGTTGTCGGCGGTTTATCACAGGGCGGAAAAATTGCGGTTATCGTATGTATCGTAATCGTGCTTATCATTTCAGTTGTGAATTCTAATCTCTTTAAAAAGGAGGAAAAGAAAAATGGTTGATGCAAGAGGATATTTATGCCCGATGCCTGTGCTGATGGTGCAAAAGGCTGTTAAGGAAAACGCGCCACAAACTTTGGAAATTTTAGTAGACGACGAATGTGCAAAGGGTAATGTAACCCGCTTTGGAGAAAGTCAGGGCTACAAGGTAGAAGTAAGTGACACAGACGACGGCTACAAGCTTGTATTTACAAAATGATAGTAGTAACGTTTTTTACCCATCACGCAGCAATGATGACTCACCGTGCTTTGGTGCAAAAGGGGATAAGCGCTAAGATGGCGCCAGTCCCGAGAAGTTTGAGCTCGTCGTGTGGAAGCTGCGTTTTTGTAGATGCAGATACGCTTGATTTTAGTTTGCTTGACGAAGACACCGAGGCTGTGTATAAGCAAGAAAGCAAAGGCTATATTGAAATTTATAAATCAGAATAATTCTATATTAGAAATAAACCCACAGCATAATAAAGCAAAAATAAAAGGCAGTCGAAGGGCTACTTCTCATAAAGATGATAAAAACCACGATGAAATTCATCGTGGTTTTTCTTGTGTTTATCTATAGAACCAGCATCGCATTTGTACTTACAAATGATTTTTTGGTTATGAACCCTTTTACAACAAAGCGAAAAAAGCAAGTGATATTCTGTGCTGACACACAGGGTGATATTTTCACTTCGTGAAAGTTATATTACTCCCTCTGGTCGTAGTTATATTTTATTCGCCCTAAAAACTGTCCGTAGGACAATATCACTATGCGAAAGCATAATATAACTGCGAAGCAATAAAACTCGCCAAATGTAATGTGGCGAATAAAACTGCGAGACTTCCTTATGAGAAGTCTCGCAAAGACTGCCTCTCATAAGGATGATAAAAACCACGATGAATTTCATCGTGGTTTTTCTTGTGTTTATCTATAAAACCTGCATCGCATTTGTACTTACAAATGCTTTCAAACCCTTGCGAAAAAGCAAGTGATATTCTGTGCTGGCACACAGGGTGATATTTTCACTTCGTGAAAGTTATATTACTCCCTCTGGTCGTAGTTATATTTTATCCGCCCTAAAAACTGTCCGTAGGACAATATCACTATGCGAAAGCATAATATAACTGCGAAGCAATAAAACTCGCCGAATGTAATGTGGCGAATAAAACTGCGAGACTTCCTTAGGAGAAGTCTCGCAAAGACTGCCTTTTTTAATGTGTAAATATTAGTCGTTGTCTGGGAAGAACTTGTCGTGGATAGCTTCAACCGCTAAGTCAGCGTCACGCTTGTCGATAAGAACAGAAACCTTGATTTCTGATGTTGAAATCATCTGGATGTTAATCTGTCTGTCGTAGAGTGCTTCGAACATTTTTGAAGCAACGCCTGCGTGTGTTTCCATACCTGCGCCTACCATAGAAACCTTTGCGATTTTGTCGTCGTAGATAACCTCGCCTGCACCGATGCTCTTAGCAAAAGCTTCGATAATCTCAACAGCTTCCTTGCCCTTGTCCTTTGGAACGGTGAAGGTGATGTCCTTTGTGCTGTCTCTGCCGATTGACTGAAGAATAATATCAACGTTGATATCTCTTGCAGAAAGCTTAGAGAATAATTTGAAAGCAAGGCCCGGCTTATCAGGAATGCAGGTTACTGAAATACGAGCTACGTTGGTGTCCTTTGCAACACCTGAAATCAACATTTTTTCCATTTTTGGTCTCTCCTTTACGATAGTGCCCGGCTTTTTTGTCAGGCTGGATAATACTTCAAGTTCGATGTTATATTTTTTCGCCATTTCGACAGAACGGTTGTTGAGTACCTGTGCGCCAAGAGTAGCAAGCTCTAACATCTCGTCGTATGAAATCTCGTCTAATTTGATAGCGTTTTTAACCTTTCTAGGGTCTGCTGTGAAAACGCCCTCAACGTCTGTATAAATCTGACACAAATCAGCGTGCATAGCAGCGGCGATAGCAACAGCAGATGTATCAGAACCGCCTCGACCAAGGGTAGTTACGTCGTCATAGCGGGAAAGTCCCTGGAAGCCTGCAACGACAACAATCTTTCTTGAGTCGAGCTCTTTTTTGATTCTTAAGGTGTCTACCTTGCGGATACGTGCTGAGGTGTGGGCTGATGTGGTTTTAAAGCCAGCCTGCCAGCCGAGCAATGATACTGACGGACAGCCTAAGGTTTGGATAGCCATAGCAAGCAAGGAAATAGAAATCTGCTCGCCCGCAGCTAAAAGCATATCCATCTCGCGTTTTGAAGATGGGCGCTCGCCGTTAATTTCGGCAGCCTTTTCAATAAGGTCGTCGGTGGTGTCGCCCTGTGCGGATACAACGACTACTACGTCGTTGCCTTTTTTGTAAGTGTCTGTGACAATCTGCGCAACATTTAAAAGGTGTTCTTTATCTTTAACAGAGCTGCCACCAAATTTCTGTACAATTAAACTCATTTACGTTCTCCTTTACAGATCTCCGATGCGGATTGCGGACTCGACGACGATGTCGCAGTCGTTGAGAGCATCGATATTTTTAAGAATTTCGCTGTAAGCAAGTGCTTCGCATACAAACGCGATTTCGCCCTGCTTTGCGTCAGGATTTTCAAGAATATGAATATCTTTGAAAAGCTCTTTAGCTTTATTATATGCAAAAGCTGTGTCAGACGCGTTTGCGCGAATATACATAGCTGTTACAGAGTCTTTGTAGTCGATAACAGACGAGTTGTCGGAATCTGTCCAGAAAAGATATTTTCTGTTTTTTAAATGCTTAACGCAGTCAACAACGTCAGCAACAACTGCCGAAGCAGTAGGAAGCTTGCCTGCACCCTTACCGTAGAACACTACGTCGCCTGTGCTGTCGCCACGAACCATAATGCCGTTGAAAACATCGTCGATATTAGCAAGCTGGCTTTTGCTTGGGACAAGCATTGGAGCGACAACAATGTCGAGCTTTTTATTATCAAGGCGTTTAACCTTGCCGATAAGCTTGATTACACCGCCCCAGATAGAAGCGTATTTTACATCGTCTAGGGTGATTTTTGTAATACCCTCGGTGTGGACAGCGTCAGGGTAGATGTGCTTGCCGTAAGCTAAAGATGCTAAAATACAGATTTTTCTGCATGCATCGTGACCCTCGACATCAGCCTCAGGGTTACGCTCAGCATAGCCTAAGTCCTGAGCAAGCTTTAAGGCGGTATCAAAGTCCATACCCTCGTTAATCATTTTAGTTAAAATAAAGTTTGTTGTGCCGTTTAAGATGCCGGCAATTTCAGAAACATTGTTTGCAACCAAGCACTGGTTAATCGGGCGGATAATCGGAATACCGCCGCCAACAGATGCTTCGAAAAGGAAGTTTGTGTTGTTGTCCTTTGCGATTGAAAGCAGCTCTGCGCCGTGTGCAGCAACAAGCTCTTTGTTAGAGGTTACTACGCTTTTGCCCGCTAAAAGGCAACGCTTGACGTAATCGTATGCAGGGTTTAAACCACCCATAACCTCGACAACAATGCGTACATCAATATCGTTGATGATGTCATCAAAGCTTTTTGTAAAACGATCCTTTAAAGGACTGTCATCAAAATCACGAAGGTCGAGAATGTGCTTTATGTAGATTTCTTCGCCGACTGAAGCGAAGAGTTTGTTTTTATGTGTCGTGATAATCTCTGCGACACCTGAGCCAACTACTCCATGACCCATTATTGCAACTGAAACCATAATATATATACCTCTTTAAAATTTACTATTCTATAACCCAGTTATCGTCCGGTACCTCAGGCGCTACAGTTTCGCCACCGCCCTCGGAAGGTGTAATCTCGGTGGTCGGAGCTTCGGCTGATGGGTCCTGTGTCGGTACTTCGGTGCTTTCGGTGGACTCTTCGTTGTCTTCTTTATTGCTCGACTTTTTGGAGCTTGACTTTTTACTCGACGAGCTTGATGAAGAGGTTTTGCCGTTAAATGCGATGTGGTAACCGCCGCAGTATTTCGGCATATTCGACTGGGTGTAGTAGCCCGTTGCGGTGTCTTTACAGCCTGATGCCGCAAGTAAGCCCGAGCCCTTGCAGTAGGTTGCGCTGACAACGTTGTCAGGTTTGTCGTATTCTTTGTATTCTTTGTCGCTTAAGTATTTTGTCATAACCTTTCGCCATGTGGTGGTAGCGGTAGAGGTGACAGAAATTCTATCAGGGGTATCGTAGCCTGTCCATACAGCAAGTGTGCAGTATGGTGAACAGCCCACAAACCAAGAGTCCTTATCGTCGTCGGTAGTACCTGTTTTGCCGACGATATCCCATCCTGGAACGTTAGCGTTTTGTGACTGTGAGTGCTGGGATGTAAGCACGTTGTTACGTAAGGTACGGT
Source organism: Ruminococcus sp. (assembly GCA_017411835.1). Lineage (GTDB taxonomy): Bacteria > Bacillota > Clostridia > Oscillospirales > Acutalibacteraceae > Ruminococcoides. The sequence continues at coordinate 186,602 of JAFQPG010000005.1, forward strand.
TCATAGCGTACGCGGTTGCCGGTGAATATGCTTCGATAGGCATGTTATTGCGATTATCTAAGATAACAGTACCGTTTTGGTCGGTTACATAGTAGTAGGTGTAAGGCTTGTAGTACAGTCCGCCGTTGCCGACATAAGCGATAGCCGCAGCCATTTCTCTAACGGTAACGCCTCCGGAAAGACCACCAAGGGACAAAGCACCAAGTGAGGTGGAGTCAATATCAGGGTCGAGATTTTCAAAGCCCATCATATTGACCGCCTGATTGTACGCGGTTTGTGTACCAATCTGGTTTAAGGTCTGAACGGTAGCGGCGTTTGAAGACCATGAAATTGCATCAGGAACAGGCATATAGCCGTTGTATGAGCCGTAGGCGTTGTTAGGACCTGATACAAGCTGACCTTGGTCGTTGTAGCGATATTTTTCGATAGGCTCGTCGAGAACAAGACTCGAGTAGTTTGTGAGTTTTGTTTCGTGAGCGATAGGATAAACGAGAATCGGTTTGATTGCAGAACCCGGTTGTAATACAGCGTCTGATGAACGGTCAAACAGAAGGTTTGCGGTTTTTTCCTCAGAGCTACCTGTCGTAGCAATTACACGGCCGTCAAAGCCCATCATGGTCATACCAATCTGGAGTGATGTGCCGTAGTCATCGTTGCAGTGTCTGCCCTCATATTCGAGCATTTCCTGTGTATCCAAATCCATTGCACAGTAAATATTCAAGCCCTCGGTGTAGAGCTTTTCAGACGCAGCGCTTTCGCTGATGTCATAGTACTTTGCAAGGTCTCTTACAAGGTCATCGTACATCTGGTCAATATACCAGTTTTGAACATTATCAACTACCTCGTCATCATCGCTGTTATCAGAGGAGTAGTCGATAAACTCTATCTTTTCAGATTCTTCAAGTGCTTGCTCGTATTCTTCTTTAGTGATTTTTTTCTGTTCATACATCTGCTGTAGCACAAGCTCTCTACGAATCTTGTTGTTTTCAGGATAGATGAGCGGATTCCACTTTGACGGGTTTTGCGTAATGCCCGCAATAGCGGCACACTCGCAGATAGAACATTCGGAGATATCCTTTCCATAGTAAAGCTCAGATGCAGCCTGCACGCCCTGTGCGTTGTTACCAAAGTTTACTACGTTTAAGTACGCTTCTAAGATATCGTCTTTTGAATATTCTTTCTCGATGTTAAGTGCTCTGAAAATTTCTCTTAGCTTTCTTGTCAAGGAAACTTCGTTATCGTCGGTGATGTTTTTGATAAGCTGCTGGGTAAGCGTTGAACCACCGTAGCTGTCAGAGCCTGTGAGCAGGCTGATAACAGCACCGCCTGTGCGTCGCCAGTCAACACCGTTGTGGTCATAGAAACGCTTGTCCTCGATAGCAATAATCGCATCTCCCATATAGGAAGGCATATCCTGCAAATCAACCCATATACGGTTCTCGGTGCCGTAGAGCTTTTGATATTCGACAAACTCGCCCGAGTCAGGGTCTTCGATGTAGATAAGGGAAGACAGGTTAAGACTCCTTGCGTTTAAGTCGATACCCGTAGGCTCGCTTGCAATATTGAAGACATAAATGCCGATTGAAATAGAAACAACTATACCCGTACACACCAAAACAGCGAGAACGGTTTTCAGTATCTTCCACAGTCCTGATAAGAAGATACCTGCTCCAGAACTCTTTTTGGAGACGTCGATTTTATCGGTATATTTGCTGATGTCGGTTTTGCGCATTTTTCCGACCTCCTCGTAAAATACATATAGCCAAAATAATTATATCACTTTATAAAGAAAAAATAAATGTTTTTTTATAAAAAATAACAGAGATTTTTTATACTACTATGTGTGCAAAAAATATGAATATTACATAAAAATTGAGCAAAAATACTTTTGAGGTGCATTTTTATGAAAAAACTGATACTTATTTTTGGTGCATTTGCGCTGACTTTTGTCATGATTTCAGCTTTGATGGATACCGCTTCTTTAAAGGCACAATCAGCAGACGTAATCACGCAAACTCAATTAGAGCAAGAACAAAAAATATATACGGTAAAAAGCGAAAACGGCAGGATTGTTGTGTATTACGGGGACGAGCTCATACAAAAAACCTCTACCGCAGTAAACACCCTGCCTAAAAAAGACCAGAAAACCCTGCTTTATGGGATAACAGTAAATTCAAAAGAAGAGGTTGAACTTATTTTGCAGGATTACTGCTCTTAAAATTCTAAAAAAGAAAATAATGGTAATTGTGCACTAAAGTATAGTTGTAGATTTGTGTAGCATTACCACAAGATATAGGCGATTTTTTACTATTTTTAAAACCTCCAATCGTTAAAAAGATAAAAATTAACCATACTGTGTAAAGATTATATCTTGTTTAAAAATTTGGATGAAATATTTACAGGTTTGTTATATAATGTATGTGTAAATAGTGTGCATCTAAAGTGAAAGTGATTTTTATCTGTCATCTTCGCTTTATTTTTGTGTAATTTTATCACTTTAGGTACTGAAATTACGAAAAATGCACAAGGAACACAAAAGGAGGAAAAATTATGAGATGCAAAAAGCACGTAAAAAGTGCGATTTGTCTAATGCTGACAGTAGTGTTGCTGTTTTCAGTGATGCTGTGCGTAAGTGCCGCAGAAAACGATGTAGCACAAACCGGCGCAAGCACGACTGTGTATTTTAGAAACACAGACAACTGGGGCACAGTTAACGCGTATTGCTGGGTAAAAGGCAGCGACAACAAAATTAAAGAATGGCCTGGCGAAGCGATGACACTTGTAAAAGATAATGTCTACAAGTATGTAATCAACGGCGATTATAACTGCATTATTTTTAACAATGGTTCAGCTCAGACAGCAGACCTTGATGTTGCAGGCGATGGAATGATTTTTGACTATTCATCAAAATCTTGGAGCGCTTATGATGGTCATGAGCAAACACCTACAACACAGCCAGACCCGACTGTAGCACCAGACCCAACTGTAGCACCAAATCCGGGAACTGCACAGTTTGTTTACTGTAAGAACAGCGCAGGCTGGGGCACAGTATCTTGCTATATGTGGAAAGAAGGCAGCGGTAACAACGGCTCATGGCCT
>JAFQPG010000011.1 GCA_017411835.1 Ruminococcus sp.
GAACCTTAAGAAGGTCTGTGGCGTTGAAAAATAGTCCGGTGGACTATTTTTAGGCACAGAGGAACGAAAACGGGTACCGAGCACCGCAGGTGCTGGGTCGTTGAGTTCAAAAGATTTTACGAAGTAAAAGCTTTGTCCTGTTACCCGCATCATCAAAGGGCTACAAAAAAGATATAGCCACAGAAAAACTCTGATTTTATCAGGGTTTTTTCTGTTTTTATAGGCAAAATTTTAGTTGCCGGTTTTTCCGTACAAAAAAGATATTTTTCACAGAACAGACTTGAACTCTCGCAAAAAGTCTATTTTTTTACAGTTTTTTAGTGGTAATTGAAAGATAATAAAGAGTGTGGTAAAATGGAAATAGGATGGTGATAGCATGGATGTTATACTTTCTATTCTTCCAAATTTTTTAATTCATTTTTTAAAACTAGTAATAAACTTATTTAGACCATTTACGGTTAAAGTTAATCTAATTGAATGCCACCTAAATGGACTTAGACGTTCAGATGGTGAAGGTGGTTTTACAAGTGGTTCTCGTGTGCATTTTAGAATTGAAATTATCAATAAAAAAGATAAAAAGTTTATCATAAATAAAATATGTTGTAGAGCAATGCGTCAAGATAAAATTTTGCAAGATGATATTTGCTGCTACAATAAGGACGCATATAAAAAGATTGCTCTTCGGTCCACTTATGAACCATTATCGACTATAGATATCTCACCACAAAGCAGTGGACATTATGATGTTATACTTACCCCAGACGGTGATTTGAGTCGATGCGATAAACTTATTCTTTTTTACAAAAAAGGAATTAAGCGAAGAAAGATCATTATATGGGAAAAGGAACGAAACTAAATGCACATTATCTACATAGAGTTTGGAACCTCAAAATCCACTCAATATAAAAAAGTTTGCAATTTTGCAAAACAACTGCCAAATTATACATATATCGATGGAATAACGAGATGCTTTGTTGATGATATGAAGGATTATGTTCGTTTGCAGGATGTAATTGTTATGCTAATTGATATAATACATAAGTGGAAAAATTCAAAAGTGCTACTTTATGGCAACGAATATAGATCTTCAATTGATTACTATAATTTCATTGAGAAGTTAAGGCAGAATGCAGGTAAGTATAAGATTTTCATACGGCAAAAAAACGAATATGATTCACACAGAGGGATAGTAACATATGAGGATTTGCCCATGCCCGTTGTTTACTATCCAGGATATTCGGGTGCTTTTTTTGCCTTCTCTGAAGATGTTGGAGGAAAAATTTACTTTTGTGAATGCGAAAAACATGCAATCGAAAATTATATACGACTGAAAAAACAACGAGTTTCAGATGAAAATGAAAGTGTTACCGAATCACCTCTTGAAGAATATTTGTTTCCACCAATAGTTTCTAGCATATCTAAAACATTCAAAAATGAACCCTTAACTCCATTCGCGTTTCAAAAAAATTTATGCTTTCGCTGTAACAAAAAAATCCCGAAGGAGAAATTTTGCCTACCTATGTATGGCGGAGTGTTTAAGCAACGATATGGTTGGTATATAAGACAAGAAGAAATCAAATTAGGAATTGATCGTCGCCAAATACGAAATTTGAATATTTTGCCAGAAGAATGCACGCCCGAATTATACGATTGTGTTTGTCGATTGTCCAAAATTATGAACGAAAGTATATATGGCTCTAACAATGGCGATATGCTTATGAAAGTGCGTCGAGAATATGATAATGCAATCGAAAATTGTGTAAGAGAACAAATGGGTTATCCTAAAATTGGAGATGCATGGGTAAGCGAGACGATGCTGTATCATATCGTAGAAGAAATCTACCCAGACACAGAAATCATCCGCCATCATCGTCCAAGTTGGTTAGAGGGCTTAGAATTAGATATTTATATCCCAAGCAAAAAACTCGCCTTTGAGTATCAAGGCTTACAACATTTTCAAGCGGTTGAACATTGGGGCGGAAAAGCAAAACTGGAAATACAAAAAGAGCATGATAGCAGAAAAAAGAGAATTTGCGAAGAAAAAGGCATACATCTTATTTGCATAAACTACGACGAAGAATTAACGAATGATTACATAAGTAAAAGAATTATACATGAAGGAGTTGATTAACACGAGAAATTTTAATGAGTGGTTATATAACCCAAATTACATTAACCCACAAGCATATCATGATCAGCAGATCCGCATCATGCAAGAATATGAACGGGATCAGCAGAAAGAAATTCTAAACGCACATAAGGCGCTTAACGATTTTCTTGATGCTGTTCAGAAGGTCGATAATCACCATCAAGAGCAGTTATTTATGGTCTGCTTTGGAGAGATTGCAAGACGAAATCAGTGGTAAGAATTAACGGTGATTATAAGAATTTTTGCACAACGTGAGGGTTCGAATTCTTACGCAAAAACAGCAAAAATATCTTTTTTGTAGCCCATAGACAAAAAATGCCGAATCGGGTCTTTAGACTTGGTTCGGTATTTTTTAGTTTGTACAAATACAGGACTTGAACCTTAAGAAGGTCTGTGGCGTTAAAAAATAGTCCGGTGGACTGTTTTTAGGCACAGAGGAACGAAAACGGGTACCGAGCACCGCAGGTGCTGGGACGTTGAGTTCGAAAGATTTTACGAAGTAAAAGCTTTGTCCTGTCACCCGCATTAAAAAGAGCAGACACTCAAACGAGTATCTGCTCTTTGTGTTTAATGTAATAATTACAGCTTTGGTATGAGCTGTGCGATGAAGCGTTGAATCAGCGTTGCGTCCATAATTGTAACTTTAGAATCTTTGTCTATGTCGACGCATTCAAGTCTGTCTTCATCTAATAAATCAAGCTCTGCTATATGGCGCTGAATCAAAGTAGCATCTACAACACCGACTTCACCATCACCGTCTGCATCGCCAACTATTTTGTCAACTCTTACCAATGAATCAATAGCGTTTTGAAGCTCTTGTGTTGCTAAGTCAACTTCGGCTTGTGATGCATTTTCGTTTCTATATACTTCGTTTGCATCCTCAAGTTTTTGTATCATTACATTCCAAGAAAAATATGTAAATTTATCTAACGACATATAGTAAGACGTAGCAGTGCTGATTGCTTGTAACAACAAAGTTTTATCACCCGTTACAGACTCATCTTTTAATACCAAATTAAATATTGCATCATTTAGCTTTTGTGTTGCATTATCAAACTGGGCTTGTGTGGTTGCGCTTTTGTAAAAATCTAATGCATCTAGGTAAGCATTTTGCAGATTAGCTATAGATTCAGCCGTATATTTGTCTGCTTCATTAAATAAATATTTTTCAGCTACAAGCATAGTTTTAATCAAGATACGCCTATACATAGTGTCCAGGTTCTTCCACTCAACACTCATGCCATCGGTAGTATCACAGTAGCTCAAAACTGCACAGTTATATTGACCCGTGTAACGTGTTTCTTCAGTTTGGTTCAAAACCAAAAACCAGTCAGGTTGTTTTCCACTTCCCATACGAGTAAATAAAGCGTATTCGCCAACGCCCAGAAAAACAATTAAACGGCCTGAATCACTTTTAAGCGTCTCTTCCCAGTGGCCGGGGTCTTTATCAGACCATACATAAACCCAGAAGCTTTCATCGCCTGTTTTAACAGCACTAACATCAACAACCACATACCTTTTTAAACCGGATTCTCTAATTCTTTCTAATCCATCTACAGCATCAAAAAGCTCTTCTGTAGCCAAGTAAACCTCTGCTTGAGTAGCATTTTCGTTTCTATATACTTTATTTGCATCCTCAAGTTTATCTAGCATTACACTCCAAGAATAACCTGAAAAATTATCCATGGACATATAGTAAGATGTGGCGGTGCTGATTGCGTATGATAACAAATTTTTATCAACTGCGACAGATTCGAGTAACCCATTATCTACATCAGAACCGGTGTCTTTTACAGTTGCACAAACTGAAACAAGTGACATACTAAATAACATAGAAACAGCTAAAAATAAACTAACTATTTTCTTCATAAAATCACCTCTTAGAGATTATTATATATTTTTTAAAGCCACACCTATACTAAATCAATTAAAACATCAAACTGCCCATCGCTAAATAAAAGCACGTAGTATCCCTTTACTTTTAAATACTATCGGTTTCTTTGTTGTCTTTTGAAGAAAGGACGAGGTCGCGTAACATTTCAAAGTCGTCCCAAAGCTTTTCGTTTGTGTACTTTTTCCACTGCTGAAAATCGTTATTTATAAGATGCTGACGCATCACAGATGCAGATATATCAATCGTTTTAGGGACGTACAACAGCGCAACGGACAAACCGTTTACACCGTCAAACCAGTCGACTCGGCGTTCCTCTTTGCCCGAAATAAGCAAATCAGGTTTTTCGCCAAAGCGTTCTATAACATTTTTCAGTACATAGTCGCCCCATTTGGAGTTGTTTCCGACGCCGATATCAGGAAGCGGAAAAACGCTTATGCTGTTAGAAAAAACTTTTTCGAGCATAGATTTTCTAAGCTCGTAGCTAAACGGATTTTTAGACGTTTTTTCCTCTTGTGACGAGCCGACAAACACGCCGACCTTGTCGCAAATCTGTATCGCTTTGTTAAAAACATCCTCGTGACCTTTATGAAAATTTTGAAATCTGCCTACTATGATACCAAGTTTAAAAGGTTTTGTGCTCATAATATCACCCCATTAAACGACGTTAATCTGGCAACACTGCATTGTTTTTAATGCACAGTTGTGGGTTTCTACGCTTACACCCGCACAGCAGGAGGAATCAACAGTAATTTCAGTTTCCCTAAAGCTTGCTTTTAAAATCAGCGCATTTGACACCACGCATATATCGGTGCAAAGTCCGCAAAGCTCAATCGTAAAATCTTCACCCTGTGCTTTTTTCTCAATCAGCTTTGGTAATTCAAGACTGCCAAAGGTCAGCTTTTCTACCGATGTAAAGCCTTTTTCGTTTAATGCGTTTTCTACCTTTTTGTTAAGAAGCCAGCCGTCTGAGCCTTTTATACAATGCTCAACAGGCAGCTTTTTGCCCTCACTTGTTTCAAGATAGTTTTCAAAATGAGTATCAAAGGTTGCAAAAATCTCGCCGTCAAAATTTTTGATTTTTTCAACCACGTTATCGACAATCGCTACAGCCTCATCAGAGCCGAGCGCACCGTCGACAAAATCATTTTGCATATCAACTACGACTAAAAACTTTTTCATAAAATCTTCCTTTTCATTTCTCTAAATACAGTATAGCATACTAATTAACAAGTTATCAATAATATTATCAATTATCTGCTTACTTTCTGTATAATTTTATCGTGTTACGCAACTTTCGTTATGCAAAAAAGAATAAATTTAATATTTGTGCAAAATACAAAAAGACTTATCAATAACTGTAGACTTTTTGTTGAATATATATTATACTTATAACAGAATAATTAAACGGAGGTTCATATGGGTAAATTTTGCAGAAAAGTAGTCAGCTTAGTGATTTCACTTGTTATGATTTTTTCAGCATTTTGTTTTTCACAGATAACCGCTTTTGCGCAGGATACCAACACCGCTTACACATCATCAGACGAGAGCACCGTGGTTTTCACTTATGATAGCGATATTTTTGTCGACTCTACCATGACGGTTGACAGCGATGCTATGAAGCTTTCAAAAGATGCGCGCTTTGAATGGTACAAAGATGACGTGCTGTATAAAAATGAGCAGAGCATCACATTTACTCAAAATGATATAAACCACGAATTTTACGTTAAGGTTTACGACAATGGCGCTGAATATAAGAGCCTTACCGCCTATGTTATAGAAAAGCCTTTTTACTACGGCTACAGCAAGCTGGATGAAAAACAACAGCAGATTTATGATGTTTTTTATAAGGGACTTAAAAACCTTCAGACTGAAATTGCAATAGACCCGTCTTTTGGCGTACTTATCGAAGATTTCAAGATAGTAAACACCATTTTGCGCAATGACCATCCGGAGCTTTTTTACTACACAGGCGGTTTCTCATATAGATATCAGATAGACGATTATGCTATCATTAGCGTACTTCCGTCATATAAGTTAAATGGGGAAACAGTCGGCGAAAATGAAATCAAGCAGGCACAAGCGCTTATCAAAAACAAGGTGCTTGCTATCATCTCTTTAATGCACAAGGAAATCACCATTCCTACAGAATATAAAAACGCTTTATGGATTCACGATAAAATCGCAGATATGCTTGTTTATCAAGGTTCGTCAAACGACCAGAATATCTACGGCGCGCTTATTGAAGGCAAGGCTGTGTGCGCGGGATATTCACGACTAAATCAGCTTTTGCTCAGCTACGCGGGTATCGATGCTTTTACCGTTACGGGTGCGAGTATCAATCCGTCTACAAACGAGCCTATAGCGCACGCGTGGAATATTATGTGGATTGACCATCATTGCTTATATACAGACGTTACTTGGGACGACCAAAAGCACCACGTTTTCCATCTTTACTTCGCCCGTACTATTGACAATATGTCAATCAACCACTTTATGGACGAGCTGTCTAACAGTTTAAAGCCGACAGGCGACGAACACTGCTGTGAATACAACTACTTTGCGTACTACCACGAGGACCACGCATTAGAGGCAGACGAAAACGGTAACTACGACGTAAAATACATCGCAAACCTTAAAGATGTAAAAATAGAAGACAAGGCTTGGGGCATTGTTGTATATGACCCAAACAGCGACGATTTTATGAACTGGCTTACAAGCGATTTAAGTAAGAATCTTAACGATATTCTTAAAAATATGAATCTAAGTCCGGGCAGCTACAGCATCTCTTACTTTAAAATGGGCGGTAGCACACTCGGTACTGAGGTGCACATATACTTCGAAAAGGTTGAAAACGATAACCCTACGACCTACACAATAAGCGGTAACATAACAAGCTATCTAAATGATGAGGACGTAGTCACCGTTTTGCTTTACAAAGAAGGTGAAACAGAGCCGTCGCAAAAAAGAATGCTTACAGGAAAGAATGTAGAATATTCATTTAACGTTACACAAACTGGCAATTACACGGTAGAAGTCAAAAAAGATAACCACCTCACAAGCTCACAGCAAATAAGCGTTGAAGCTGACACAACGCTGAATTTTAAAATGTACCTGTATGGTGACTGCGATTTTGATAATACCGTCACAGTAATTGATGCGACAATAATTCAAAAGTACTTGGCAGGACTACTGGACTTAAACGAACAGCAAAAATCTGTGGCTGATGTCAGCGTCGACGAAGATGTTAACATTATTGACGCAACAAAAATTCAGCTTTATGTTGCAGGTATTGTAAACTCACTAGGTTAAAAAAGCTATAAAAATCAAGGGCACATCAAAAGATGTGCCCTCTTTTTTTAAAATATAAACGGAATCAATCGGTATTTAACTTTTTCTTTATACTCTCTATACCCGCTAAGCTCATTTGTCAAAAGCTCTTCTTCGTTATAAATTCGTACGACAATTACCGCAGGATAAACAAGCATAATAAGAAAAGCGTAAAGAGAACCGAGCACAAGCGGCATCGACAAAAACATAATCACAGTCGCCAAATACATCGGATGCCGAACAAAAGAATAAAGTCCAGTATCAATTACTTTCTGGTTTTGTTGCACATTGACATTACGGCTCAAATACTCATTTTCACGCATAACCTCAGCGTAAAGCGCATACGAAAATAAAAACAGCACCGATGCGATAATAACAACGAAATCAGGAATCTCTGACCAGCCGAAACGAAAATCAAAGCCTGCTACCAAAAAAGATGCAACAAATGCAAGTCCCGAAAACGCGACAACACCTTTTTGCGTGTTGTCTTTTTCTTTTGAATCAAGCCGTTTTTCTAAAAGCGAAGGGAATTTAAAAAACAAAACAATGCCTAAAATAAGCATAGGCACAAAAAGCAAACAGCAAAGTAAAATTCCATTGTAAAAAGCTAAAGTGCCCGCAGGCAAAAACAGCAATAATGATATAAGTACAATGCCAACAATGAATTTCACAAGCGCGTTTACAAGCAGTTTCATTTTCCCACTCCCCTTTTGCATTTATATTAACACAAAAGCAGACGGCTGTAAAACAAATTTTCACAGCCGCCTTAAAAAAGTTTTTCTTTTAGAGAATTATAATGTATTTATAAATTGATATATACTGCAAAACAGACCCGATAATCACAAATATATGAAAAACGCTGTGCATATAGTGAACCTTTTTGCCGACTGCATAAAGCACCGCACCGATTGTATATGCTACACCGCCTAAAAGCAACCACATAAAGCCCTCAAAGCTAAGACACTCGATAGTCGGCTTTAATACCGCAACAATGCACCAACCCATACCGATGTAGCAGGTCATAGAAAGCTTAGAGAACTTCTTTAAATCAATCGCGTTTAAGGTAGCCGCTAAAAATGCAAGTCCCCATTCAACCGCGAAAATCGTCCACGCCATCGGCGCGTTGTACTCTCTGATTGAGCACAGCAAGATCGGGGTATATGTACCTGCAATCAAAAAGTAAATATCACAATGGTCGATAATCTGCATAACCTTTTTCGAGGTAGTTGTTTTCAGACCATGGTAAACGCTAGACACAACATACATAAGAACCAAGGATGTGCAGTAAATCGAAACTGACACAATTTTGTATGCATCTTTAGTCAGCGCTGACATAACAACACCGATTACAAGAGCGAGCAGTCCGAACGCTCCCCCGACTATATGCGTCACCATATTTAAAATTTCTTCTGCTCTGGTGTAATTTGGTAACGCTCTGTGAGCTAAAGCCGTGCGTGTCATCAGTCTACCCTCTCATCGCCCCAGAAAAACAGCGCAACTGTACCCGGACCTGAATGGCTTCCGATTACTGTGCCGATATCGTTTATAAGCACATCACCGTCGATTTTCTTAAACTGCTTTTCAACTAAAGCTTTAACCTCATTTGCGTCGTCGATGCAATCAGATTGGCACATATAAACCTTTTTGTCATAATCTTTGCCGTTTTGTGCGTGCTCAAGCATACGGTTGACTGTTTCAACGATAACCTTTTTCTTTGTTCTAATTTTTGCGCGTGGGATAAGCTTGCCGATGTTGCTTACATTCATAAGCGGACAAATCTCAAACACACCGCCAATCATACCGCTGATTTTAGAAACACGACCGCCCTTTACAAAGAAAGTCAGGTCTGACGAGAAAAACCAGTGGTGGAGTTTAAGCTTGTTATCTTCAACCCAGAGTTTAAGCTCATCGATACTCATACCCTCATCGCGTTTTTGGCAAACTGTATCTATAAGTAAACCGTAGCCTGATGATGCGGCAAGCGAGTCAATAACATAGATTTTTTGGTTTGGGAACTTTTCTTTAACTAAGTCAGCAGCAGTCAACGCAGAGCGGTAAGAACCCGAAACGCCCGATGACAGAGAAATATGAAGTACGTCTTTACCGCTTTCTAAAAGCTTTGTGAAATACTCCTCGTACTCGCCAACACTAATCATAGATGTTTTTGAGTCAGCACCGTTTCTTAATTTGTTGTAAAACTCTTTAAACGAAATTGTCTGACCTAAATCGTCAGCGTACTCTTTGCCGTCTAAAAAATAATGAAAGCAAATATAAGATACGTTTAACTTTTCTAAATGTTCTTTTTTCAAATCAACTGTTGAACAACAGCTTACAATATAGCTCATAATGGCCTCCAAAATAAAAAATTTACAAGAGTGATTATATCGCTGTGCAATACATTTTACAATCTATTATGAGCCTTTTGAAATCTACTTAAAATTTACTGGTAGTAGAACCGACAAAATGCGACTCTACAAAGAAAAAAGCCAACTCCACTATCAGTAGAATTGGCTTAAATACTCACTTTTTCTTATTCTTTTTTATATAAAAGCTTAAAATGATAATCAGCTGTGCAGGTACGCCGATAAGGAAAAGTTGCCACCAGTTTGCGGTATAAAACGTAAGATACACGCAGGTGATAATACCCCACACGATGCCCGAGATAATGAACATATTAAGCTTGCCTATCCCCCATATCGAGTTGAGCACCAAAAGCACAACAAGCGACACAGGAACTGCGTAAATAAAAATCAACCACGTCGGCATCGAGCAAAGCCACGTAATAACAAAAGCAAACAGCGCTAAAGTCCACACGCCGATAAAAGCGATAGTAGAAATAACAGAGCGGCTGTAGCGTCTTGGCATTACAAGCTCGACCTTTTCGTCATCAGAATGTTCAGACAAAATGTAGTCAACGCTGACGTTAAAAAGCAAAGCCATCTGCTTTAGCACAAAAGCGTCGGGAATAGACTCGGCTCTCTCCCATTTCGAGATTGATTTGTCGGAATAGTTGAGCTTTTCACCGAGCTGAGCCTGAGTAAGCGAATGCGCAGTTCTAAGGCGTATTATATTTTCAGCAACAATTTTCTTGAAGTTATCCATTGTGGTTCCTCGCGATTTTTTCTAGGTAAGTTATTATACCACACAGACGATGTAATTTCAACATCTTACGATTTAAAATCAGATGCGAAAAGTAAAATTATTCTACAGTGATTTTTATATCTCCTGTGCTTGTGTTTATCTCGCATATACCGCCTGCTACAGTTTTAGGAACATCAACGTCACCCGTATTGGTATTTGTTACAAAGACCTTGTCACTTAGCAAACTGCCTTTAACATCTCCTGTATCTGTTTTAATTAAAAGCTTTTGGGCGTCGCAGTTTTCAAAGCTTATATCGCCCGTAGACCTTTCGATATTAAATTTTTCTAAAGCTTCTACATTACTAAGCGAAATTTCGCCTGTTCTACCGCTTGAGGTAATATTTTTGCACTTGATGTCAGTAAGCTTTGTCTTGCCTGTAGAAACTTTGATGAAGATATCTGTAGCGCATTCTACATCAGACGCTATAATTTCGCCTGTTGAAACGCAAAGGTCGAGCGAGCCGACATTTACATTTTCGACTTTGATATCACCCGTACTTGTTTTTATTTTAAGCAATTCTAAAACCGATGCGTAAAATTCAACATCGCCTGTGCTAAGCTCAACGTCTGCGCTGTCAAATTTAAAATCTTTTGGTATTAAAATATCCCCTGTGCTGTTTTCAATCACAAGCGATTTGTACTCGCTTTTTGGCAGGTAAACAGTAAGCTTAGGTGAATAAAAATCAAAGCCGATATAATTAAACCATTTTCGCTCATCAACCACATTTATGGTAAGTGTGCTATCTTTAACCTCTACCAAGTGCTTAATGTTTTTTTCTTCAAAGCTTTCTACCTTGCAAATGTCGTCATCAGACAAAGCAAAGGTGATGTCTGCGGTATTTGTGTTTATCAAAATATTGCTGAATTTATCGGTTATCGTATATGTATTTGTTTCATATTTACTTGTTGATAACTTCCTAAAATCAAAGTTCAACATAGTCATTACTCCTGCAAAAATTATACATCCAATTAATATGAGGGAAGCACCCATAATAAGCCATAGCTTAGTTTTTCTATTCATTATGCTACCTCCTTTTTGACAAAGCAGCTTTTAATCCACAAAGCAAACTTTTTTGTGAGCATCAATATGCCTTTTGTTGCAAGCTTGCAAAAGTAGAACATAAAAATCGAGAGTCCTGCGCACACGATGCCTGCACCAATTAAAGCGATACCCGAGTAAACATTTGAGTAAATAGCTAAAGTAACCCCCGCTACTAAACCCACAAAAGCACAAGCAACAAGAGAAACAAAAACAGCCCAAAGGGAAATTATCACCGACCAAAGACAAACATAAACAGAGAAAATAACCGCAACTGCGCAAATGCTTAGAGAAAGCCAAATCGGAGAACCTAGCACTATAAGCACAATTTGAAAGGCGTTTAATCGTCTTTTCGGCATGAGTCGGTTTTTAGCGATTTTTGCAAGCGGAATGTCCGCTATAATTTGCTTTGCGATTTCTTCAGGAACGCCAACAGCCGCAACCGCCTCTTCCTCTAAAAGTCCGTCTTCTATATAGTCGTCGATCATCTCGCTGTAATAATCAAGCGATTTTTCTATATCATCATTCGGGGCTCCGTACAACTTTTCGTTTAATTCTAAAATAAATTCCACTTTATTCACTTTGCTCATCCTCCTTAGTCACAAACTGGTATATAGACATAATTTCTTTCCACTCGTCTTTAAAATCTTCAATTCGTTTAAGTCCGATTTCGGTAATGTGGTAGTACTTTCTGAGTCTGCCGTTATGCTCAGCCGTTTTGACCGTCAGCATATTTGCAGTTTCCAAACGCTTTAAAATCGTGTATAAGGTCGACTCGGAAAGCGATATATACGGCTTTAGATCTTTTATGATTTTATAGCCGTAGGAGTCTTTGCTTTTTATCGACGCTAATACGCATACATCTAAAAGTCCTCGTTTTAGCTGAATGTCCATATATACTCCTCCTTACGTAATACATCGTATCACGAAGTATGCGTATTGTCAATATACAAATTAAAAAAGCTTTGGAAAACGGCGCACTAAAGAAAGATATCACGCCTTAATGTCGACGCACAAAATAAAAAGAGAGAGAAGTACATCTTCTCTCCCTTAATAATTCATATAAGCACTTTTGCTAAGAAATCTTTGAGTCGATCTGACTGCGGGTTGTTGAAAATCTGTTCAGGTGTGCCCTGCTCTAAGATTTTACCCTCGTCCATAAATACAACTCGTGTTGCAACCTCTTTTGCAAAGCCCATTTCGTGGGTTACAACCGCCATAGTCATACCTTGATGAGCCAGCTCCTTCATAACGTCGAGTACCTCGCCAACCATCTCAGGGTCAAGCGCAGAGGTAGGCTCGTCAAAGAGCATAACCTGAGGCTCCATACAAAGTGCACGCACGATAGCAATACGCTGTTTCTGTCCACCGGAAAGCTGGCTTGGATAAGCATTTGCTCTATCCGCAAGGCCTACACGCTCTAAAAGCTCAAGCGCTTTTGCCTGCGCATCCTCTTTTTTCATACCGAGCAGTTTTATCGGTGCGATTGTAAGGTTTTTCATAATCGTCATATGTGGGAAAAGATTAAAGTGTTGGAACACCATTCCCATTTTCTGACGATGGATGTTGATATTGATTTTAGGGTCAGTAATCTCTGTACCATCAAATACGATACTGCCCTTTGTCGGAAATTCAAGCAAGTTTAGTGAACGCAAAAGCGTTGACTTACCCGAGCCTGACGGTCCGATAATAACGACTACTTCGCCCTTTTCTATATCGATAGAAACACCGTCGAGCGCTTTAATCTGCTCACCCTTGTAGTACTTACAAAGGTCATTTACTTTAATTAACGCATTATCGCTCATTTTGTCTTAGCCTCCTCTCTAAAATACCGAGAAGCTTTGTCATAATAATAACTATGACAAGATAAATAACAGCTAAGCTGATGTATGGAACATAAGCCTGATATGTTAAAGACACAATGTTTTGTGCCTGCTTTGTAACATCACGCAAAGCGATAACAGAAACAAGAGAAGTATCCTTTAAAAGGGTAATCATCTCGTTGCCTAAAGCCGGCAGAATGTTTTTAAACGCCTGCGGAATAATGACGTACCACATAGTCTGCACGTAATTAAAACCGACAGAACGGCCTGCTTCCATCTGGCCTGCATCAATAGACATAATACCGGAACGAGCAATCTCGGCAACGTAAGCACCAGAGTTTATACCCAAGGTGACAATACCGCAGATTACGCACTGCGTTTCAGTTTCAGGTACCATAACAACAAAGCCCATAATAAGAAGCTGTACCATCATAGGTGTACCACGAATAATGGTAAGATACCAGATGCAAATGCGGTTGAATATACGCAGGATGATGTTCGGCTTTTTGCCGACAACGGCATCGTGCGAAACTCTGATAATCGCGATAAACAGACCGATAATAACGCCTAAGATAAGCGCGCCGATTGTAACAATAAATGTGATTTTAAGACCGTTAACAAAGAACATATAACGGTCAGCGTAAATAAATGTCTGATAAAACTGGAATGCAAAATTCTGTATCCACTCAGGCCAGTTCTGAAACCAAGCGGGAGCTTGTGCAAGCCAATCAGAAAATGATACAAAGGTCATAAAAATTCCTCTTTATACACAAATGATAGGGACGGTTTTGCACCGCCCCTATCGCAGTTAGTTTAACTTTATATTATTCAGCCTTGATATACTTAGCAAGGATATCGTCGATTGTGCCGTCAGCCTTAAGCTCTTCCATAGCAGCGTTTACTTTTTCTGTAAGCTCTGCGTTGTCCTTAGAAATAGCAGCAGCGTAATCTTCAACAGCGTACTCAGTCTCTAAAATCTTGAGACCTTCGTTTGCAGCAACGAAAGCTTTTGCAGGCTCGTTGTCGATAACAACGCAGTCAACCTGATCGTTTTCTAAAGCAGCAACTGCTAAAGCACCGTTTGTGTACTGCTTAACATTTTCCTGACCGAACTCGTCTGTACAGTAGATGTCGCCTGTTGTACCAGCCTGAACGCCGATTGTCTTACCAGCTAAATCGTCAACTGATGCGATTTCAGAACCATCTTTAACGATGATAACCTGAATACCTGTAGCGTATGTAATAGAGAAATCAACAGACTCTTTACGCTCGTCAGTAACAGTAAGGCCGGCAAAAACGATGTCAACAGCGCCTGACTGAACAGCAGTTAAGAGAGAGTCAAATTCCATATCTTTGATAGTGAGTGACATACCGAGCTTATCAGCAACAGCCTTTGCGATTTCAGCGTCGATACCGATAATTGTTTCGCCGTCCTCGTCATAGTACTCGTATGGAGGGAAAGCAGCGTTTGTACCCATAATGAGCTCGCCGTTAGCAGCATCATTATCAGCAGGCACGTCAGCGCCACAAGCTGCAAGGGAAACAACCATTAATACAGCAAGTAAAAGTGCAAAAATCTTTTTCATAATAAACCTCTCCTTAAAGGATAATTTTTAGTTTTTCAACTTGTATTACTATACACCAATTAAATATATTATGCAAGCGTTTTTCGCATATTCGTGCGGTTTTGTAACCTTTTAGACCTGATTTGTGCATATATGCAAAAATCTAAGTGAAAATATGCATAATCTCTTTATTTTAAGCGAAAGAAAAATAATGAACATAAAAAAGAGGACCGCAAACGCAGTCCTCAAAAAATTACATATAAATTTTACTGGTTAAAAGCAGTAAGAAAAGCTTTCAGTCGCTCGGTCTGTGGGTTTTCAAGCATCATTGGTGTTCCCTGCTCTGCGATAACGCCCTCATCCATAAAGATGATTTTGTCCGAAACTTCCTTAGCAAAGTTCATTTCGTGGGTGACGATAACCATGGTGGTGTCGCCGTCTTTTAAAGAACGGATAACCTTGAGCACTTCACCCGTCAGCTCAGGGTCAAGCGCAGAGGTAGGCTCGTCAAAGCACAAGATTTTCGGGTCCATCGCGAGCGCACGCGCAATCGCAACACGCTGTTGCTGACCGCCGCTAAGCTGACAAGGATACATATTAATACGCGATGTCATACCAACACGCTCGATAAGCTTTTTTGCGTTCTCTTCAATTTCTTCGATGATAGCTTTTTTATTATGCTTATAATCATCTCTATCCTTTGCGAGCAGCTTTGGTGCAAGGCAAACGTTTTCAAACACCGTGTACTGCGGGAACAGATTGAAGTTTTGGAAAACAAGTCCGAAATTAAGCTGACGCTTACGTATTTCATTTGAGCTGATTTTTTTATCCTTTATAGCGTCAAAAATACAGTTGCCGTCAACAAACATCTGACCTTCTTCAGGAGCTTCAAGAAAGTTTAAACATCTAAGCAAGGTTGTTTTACCACTACCCGATGAGCCGATAATCGAAAGCGCTTCGCCTTTTTCAAGCGTAAAGTCGATGCCCTTTAATACGTCGATTTTGCCAAAGCTTTTTTTGAAATTTTTAACTTCTAATACTGACATATCGGCACCTCCTTAGCTTTTATAGTAGTCGAGCTTCTTTTCAAGATAGCCAAATAACAAGGTGAGCAAGCCACAGAAAATAAGGTAAAACGCACCCGAATAGAACAACGGCCATATAAGAGCATTTACGCTTACATATTCAAACGATTTGCCTAAAATCTCCTTGTACTGTGAGCCCATAAACATAAGCGCACCAACAATACGCACAAGGGAGGTATCCTTTACAAGGGTGATAATCTCGTTGCCCATAGGCGGGATAATGTGCTTTACAACCTGCAAAAGCACAACCTTAAAGAACACCTGTGATTTTGTCATACCGAGCACGTGACCTGCTTCATACTGACCACGTGAGATAGACTCGATACCACCGCGGTAAATCTCTGAAAAATAGCAAGCATAGTTGATAATAAACGCAATCATAACGCCCACAGAGTTTTCGTAAAACGCGTGACCAAACACAAGACCCGGTCCGTAAACCAGCACAAGTATCTGGAGCAAAAGCGGTGTACCTCTTATAATCCACACAAAGCATCTCACAACAACCGATATAGGCTTAATCTTGCTTGCAGAACCAAAGGTGATAATCAATCCAAGCGGAATCGCAACAACAAGCGTAATAGCAAATATCAAAAAGGTTGTGTAAAAACCATGCAGCAGATTTAATGTGACTGATAAAAATGATGCTGAGCCCATAAAATTTGCCTCTCTTAATCTTTAATAACGACCCAAAAGGCAGGCATGCAAAATCACATGTCTGCCTCTTGAAAATTAAAATGCTTATTTATCTTATTTAATGAGGTTATCCTTAAGACCGTATTTGTCAGCAAGTACCTCGAGTGTACCGTCAGCGATAAGCTCAGCAGTTGCCTCGTTAACCTTAACAACAATGTCAGAACCTGTTCTGAAACCGATACCGTATTCTTCAACAGCTAAATCTAAGCCCTCGATTACCATAAGGTCTTTGTAGTCGCCCTTGCCTGCCATAGCGTATGCTACAGTGTAGTCAACAACGCAAGCATCAGCAGTAGAAGCTTTTACTGACATCAAAGCTGATGTCTGAACGTCTGACTCAACGTAAGCAGCATTCTTTAAGTTTTCGTCATCAGCGATTGCAGATTCGCCTGCAGAAGCTTTTTCTGCTGTGAGTGTAACATCTGCTAAAGAAGCTGTGTCTGTGTACTTGTCAGCGTCAGCCTTGCGGATAACAACAACCTGCTTGTTTAAAATGTAAGGTGTTGTAAAGTCAAGCTGTTCTTCACGTTCTTCAGTAATAGTAAAGCCGTTCCAGATGCAGTCGATATCCTTAGCGTTTAAGTCAACCTCTTTTGTATCCCAGTTGATTTCGATAAACTCAGGCTCAACGCCGAGCTTTTCGCAAACGAGCTTAGCATACTCGGTATCAAAACCAACAAAGTTGCCGTCTTCGTCTGTGTAGTTCATTGGGTCATAAACTGTGTAACCGATTTTAAGTGTACCTTTATCCATAACATACTCAAGGTCTGTCATATCTGTAGCAGAACCGCCACAACCGGTAAACAAAGCACCCATCATTAAAATAGCTAAAACTAATGCAATAATTCTTTTCATTTTTTTGCCCTCCAAAAATAATGTATTATCATTTTAGCGTATTAGCACGCTAAAGTCAACCTATATTTCCAACAATAAAGCTGATAATGCAAAATATAATTTGTGCATAACTAACTAAAAAAGCACCGCAAGGAGCAAAAAATGCAGATTACATCTGCACGCTGCTACCCTTTTGCGGTGTTTATTTTTCTTATATAGAATATTGTTTTGTAAATCAAGCAGTTTTTGCGGTTTTTATTTCTTATATAGAATAATATACTTGTTAAACGCTATGCTTATTTCTAATACGGAATAATAACTCAACATCAATCAGCTTTTATTTCTAATTTAGAATTTAAAATTCAAATCAATTTCATTTTAGCTCTAATTAGGAATTATAGCAAAGGCTTAACGCGTATTCTTCCCCGCCTACTGAAATCACATCAGTATAAAGCTTTATATCCGACCTTAGCTTTTGAGAGTCAAACTTAAGCGCGTCCTTCATACCGATGCTCGTAAACTTTGAAAAGCTTTCCTTTTTAGTCCAGATAGTGCAAAAGCCTTTTACGTACTCATAATCTGAATTTGTATTTAAAAGCAGTTTTTGCTCGCTTTCAAAAAACTTTGCCTTGGCAATATTTTTTAAACGCTCAATCTTTTTATCAGCAATGCTTTCGATATCCACTCCGATTGATTTTACATCTGCATCTGTATCAATCATTAAAACATCTGCAAAATCAAAATCGACATCCATTATATCTTTATCAGATAAAACTGCAATCGCGATTGCGTTTTTGCTATGCGATATAGAAAAAACCGCCGAGTCAACATACGGCTTGCCGCTACTTTCTCTTTTTAGCTTTTTTTGAGCGTCAGCTATCAAGCAGGCTTTGTATAAAACCTGCTCTAAAAATATATGCGATATCGTTTTTGGATTTTCGTCGTATTTTGTAAAAATATAGAGCATAGCATCACTACTCCAAAATATTATCAAAAAGGGAGATTGCACGCTTTTTCAGTATTCCTTTAAGCCTGCCGATAACTTCCATTAAAAATTGCTTTTTCTCTTTGTCTGTGCTTGAGTAAGCTTTTAGCATGGCAAGCATCTTTTGTGCGCCCTCAGGTCCTCGAAGCTGTGTCAATGTTTTTGCGTTTGATGAGCTCATAATTTCAAAGAGAATCTGCGTAATCTGTTTACGCTCGTCAAGCGTCATCGTGCTTATCCAGTCATCTATGATAACATCGGTAGCTTTTGCGACAGCAGAGCGTTTTTCAAGCGTGTAAAAGCTTTTGCCCACCACTACCCACGACATCGGATAGTGCTGCATAATCGTGCCGAGCTCACAGCTTGCAACTATTTTTTCTTCGGTTTTATTGCTTAAAAACATACCGACAACCGATGCATCAACAACATACGAGGTAGTACGCTCTAAAATACGGTTGTAGCCTGCACAAGAGGTGAAATCACCGCAAAAGCCCGGACCGTCAAAATTATACACCTTTAAAAGACGAGTAAAGTTTTCGTCAGATAAATTTGATGCTGACCAGATAGCAAGGTTACCGCCCTTTGAGTGTCCGCAGATATAGTACGGAATATCGCCGATAGCTACAGCGACATTATTTGCGTAATTTTGCGCATAGCTTTGCGCAGGGATAATAGAAAACGACATATTCAGGTCTTCCTGCCAGCCAACCAGCGTGTCGTCGGTGCCTCTGAAAGTAATAACAGTTTCAAGCCCTGTATAAAAGGAAACACCCGCAAACTGAGTTCTTAACTCTTCGTTTATATTAGACTCGTACGCAAACACGATAACATCTTTAAAACGCTCGCTGTTTGCACATTTTTCGAGCAGCTGCATAAACTTTTTATCGTCGCGTCTTTTATGCTTTATTGACTGATACACCTGCTTGATGGTAGGCGCTAAATTATAATCGAAAGCATTTACAAAAGCAGTCGTAGAAAAATCAATATACGCAAGGGTTGAAAACACAAGGCAGTCAACCTCGTTTAACGCATCTGTAACAAATGACAAATCGCCACGCCAATCAAGATAATCAAGCAAAGTTGTTTTTGGAGTTTTCATACCACTCACCGCCTTTTACTAAATTATATCACAAGTAAATAAACTTAACAACACAAAAAAGGGACGGTATTTCCCGCCCCTTTCGTGTTTATATTAAATTGTTATTTTTTATATTCGCTCAAAAGCTTTGCCCATTTTGCTCGCTCGCAAACTCCGTTTACTCCGCTTTTGTTAAGACCCGTATCCTTTTCGTATTTTTTCAAAGCATACTCTGTATTGGTGCCGAATACGCCGTCAAGCTCAAGCTCTTTTTCGTCTGCTCCCTTGTAGCCTTTTGCGTACAGCAAGCATTGTAATGCAAGCACCTGTCCTGCTTTATTGGTGGCGGCATCTTTCCAGATTTTGCTCATTTTTATGTTGTAGGTATTAAATTTAACAGTTGACTTTTCCGCCTTATAGGCAGGTCTGCCTGCACAGGAAATCTGACTTGCGTATCGAGTGCGACGCATAACCTCGCCGTTTGAGCTGTCGCCTGTGTTCCCCTCGATAGTAGTATATGTACCGTCAAAGTTTACTTTTTCGATAATACCGACGTGGTCAAGAGAATAAACCCCACTTACCCAGTTTGATTTTTCGTTGTCCCAATGGAAGAAAACGATGTCTCCTGCTTGGTAGTTCTTCTTTACGAGTTTTCCTTTTTTAGAAAAAGCAAGCCCCTGCTGACCGCAGTTTGCAGTCTTAGTATAAAGCATATCTGATGCGCCTAGTTTATAAAACAACCATTGGATAAACACCTCACACCAATCGTAGTTTGAACCACTTACATCAACGCCGTAATACCATTTATTGTATTTATTGCGTTTGATGTTTGTCGCCTTTATACCAATCTGGTCACGTGCTAAATCAAGCACCTGCTTAGCTGTTGTGTTCGCCATAATATCACTCCTTGACTTCCGGCAGTCCTGCGATTGAAGTCAAAACAGACAAGATACCGGACAACAATACTGTAGAACCAAGTGCAATCCAATTAACTTCTGACATTACTGTTGCTACGCCTATTGTAGCGACAGCTACCTGCGCCATAGTTTTCACTGCACGAATAAGAGCTGCTTTAAGCCATACAATAAATTTTTTGTTCATAAAACAATCATCCTTTCATTGTCAAATATATTAGACACGCAATACCAAGCACCAGAGCACTTCCAACAGAAGCTCCGATGGCATTGATAACACTTTTTTTAAAGGTGCTTGTGCTACGTCTTGGTTCATCTTCAATATGCTCAAGTCGCTCGCCCTGACTTTTAATTTCAGAAAGCATATTTTCCATATTGACCGCCATTTTGCCGACTGCCGTGACAAGGGCGTTGAGCTGATTTGTTGCCTTGTCGTGGTCTGACAAGCGCTTATTTATTCGAATATGCTCGTCTTCCATTCGCTTTACAAACTCCTCGTGCTCGCCACGTGTTATGTAACTGTCCATTTATTCACCTCATTTTATGTCGGCATAATGCTCTCAAACAGTGAGATGAGCTGAGGCACATAAAAACGCTTGTAGCCCTCTTCGTTTGGGTGGCATCCGTCAGGAGTACCATCTGTATTTGAAGTAAGAAAAGCATTGTTCTGTACCGTGTTGAAACCATTTAGACCGCTCTTTGAAAACGCATCGTAATATGGAATAGAATATTTTTCGCAGATACCAACCATAGCATTTCTGTAATCTTCAAAGGTGTCGCCGTTTGTGTTTTCTGTATAGGCTGTGTTTTGTATTTTGTGCGTAATAATAAAAACAATAGGCTTTCCAACAAAATTATTAAGCGCATATCTGAAAATAGCTTCAAGTGCACCGCAAATTGTGTTTGTATCAAGTGCGCCTGTAAAATCAGTTTTGCTGAATGTTCCTAACTGCTTTGGAGTCCAGTAGTCATTTATACCGCCCTCAAAGCAGTACAAGTCACCGTCTGTCGGGAGATTTTCAAGGTTGTCAACTACTGAATAGTAAGTTTTATCAGACGGTTTGTGTGTTAATCTTGCTCCACTTTTTGCAAAGTTTTCATATTTGCCACCAACCTTATCAGCAATAAGCTTTGCAAAACCTCCACCGTTGTTTGCACTAGTTGATGTTCTACTTTCGCAAATGCTGTCGCCGTCATATATGATTTTTTTGCCTGTTAAAGGGGACGCCACCTTGCTTTTTGGCACATAGTCGCCGATATACTCTGAATAAAAATGCGGTACATAATTAAAGGTATCTCCTTCACCGCTCCACATATCCGCCCTGTTTTCGTAGTAGAACAGGTTTATCTGCACTGCACTTAAATCTTCGACAGTAGAGTAAACAGTAAATCGCACATACCTTGTATTTTCATTAAGAGTCACACCATTGTTTGTCCACTTGTTTGACTCGCACTGCTGCTGAGCACGCTCAACTATACATTCTTTGTTAGCGTTATACTGTACTAAACTTATATATCTGCTATTAGCCGCAGGATTTCTGTTCCAACAGAGCACCCTACCGCCCTCAACAGGTATATAATTTTTAGTTCTGAATGATACCGTAATAGGTGATAACGTATCCTGATTATTACCCGTACTGTCTAAATATCCATATTCGTAAATATTATCATTTAAATTATTTGTGACCGCATTATACGAAAATTCATTTATGAGCCCTGTTTCATCAATCAGCATGTCGACAACTTCTTCTTTGTCTGCATTTGTGAAATAGTCAACGCCTTTTACGGGGGTGTAGCCGTCTGCACCGTTTTCACCTTTTTCGCCTTGAACACCTTGTATTCCTTGCTCACCCTGTTCACCCTTGTCGCCTTTGAGGTCAACAGAGTTAGTACCACTCGCTGAGGTTACAGTCAATACAGTATCATTCCACGAATGAGTAACAGAAACGCCGTCTTTGCCATCTGCGCCATCTTTACCGTCTAAGCCGTCTTTGCCATCTTTGCCGACAACCACGCCGAGATTTACAAAAGAGCCATCTTTAAATGTAAATACAAGCTCGCCGATGTCGTTAATAAGGGCAGATTTCAAGCCTTCCTCTACACCTGCTTTTTGCCAGGTATATATGTTTTTTCCTGTTTCATCGTCAAATGATACATTTCTGCAAAAATAAAGCGGGGCAATATCTTTTAAAAATGCAGTAGTGACAATAAGCATCTGTCCGATTTCACCTGCAGTCGAGATTGTCGGGGCATCGGTTGTAAGGATAATCGGATATGTTTTAAGCGCCTTTTGCATATCGGCTCTTGTAAGATCAGCCGACAAATCAAGTCCCGATATGGTACGAGATTTAGTAACGTAATCGTTGCTGATTTTTTCGACATCTGAGCAAATTAATGCAAGCTTTTCTTCAAATTCTTTTGAGTTGTTATTTTCTGCAAAAGAATTATCTGACCAGTTATTTTCTAAATCAGAATTATCCTCCAAGATATTTTCGCAGTCCGGCGAAACTAAAAAGTAGTCGTGGGTAGTGGAAAACAAGGTGCCGTCGCTAAGGCTCGCTTTTATTTTTGCGATTACCACACCATCAGATAAAAGATGCTCACTTTTTATCTTCCAGTAAAGCTTTGTCGAGCCTGATACGATTTCTTTGTCGAGCGCAATCGTGATTTCCTTTTTGCCATAAAAGTTTAAGTACAATTCATAGCTAGCATCTTTGTCGTCAATATTGAAAACCTCAAACTGCTTTGTCGCACTTAGGTTGTCGCCTTTAACACCGAGATGCCTTTCATTTTCAGGAATAGTTAAAACTCCTGATTTTATTTCAATCATATTTGCCTCCTTGACCGCCTTTAAAAAACCCTTTCACTTAACCCCTAAAAAACAAAAAAAGTTGCATAAAAATATGCAACTTCTTTCAAAATTTATAAAATATTTTATTTTTACTTATCTAAAAGCGGTTTTAAATACTGGCCTGTGTAGGACTTGCTCACCGTAGAAACTTTTTCAGGAGTGCCGCTTGCTACGACCAAACCGCCCTCGTCACCGCCCTCAGGACCTAAGTCGATAATATGGTCGGCAGTTTTGATTAAGTCGAGGTTGTGCTCGATAACAATAACGGTGTTGCCTGTATCAACAAGCTTTTGCAAAACCTCGGTTAATTTGTGCACGTCGGCGATATGCAAGCCTGTGGTCGGCTCGTCAAGGATATAGACCGTTTTGCCTGTTGCACGCTTTGAAAGCTCGGTAGAAAGCTTAACGCGCTGTGCTTCACCGCCGGAAAGCGTAGTCGCAGGCTGGCCGATTTTGATATAGCCTAAGCCCACATCGTAGAGCGTCTGAAGCTTTCTGGCGATTTTCGGCATATTTTTGAAAAACTCCAGGCCCTCTTCAACCGTCATTTCAAGCACGTCGTAAATGGTTTTGCCCTTGTATTTTACCTCTAAGGTTTCGCGGTTGTATCGCTTGCCCTTACACACCTCGCAAGGCACATAAATATCAGGCAGAAAATGCATCTCGATTTTCAAGATGCCGTCGCCTTGACAAGCTTCGCATCGTCCGCCCTTTACGTTAAAGGAGAAACGACCTGCGTTATAGCCACGCATTTTCGAGTCTGCAGTAGACGCAAAAAGCTCGCGAATATCAGTGAACACGCCCGTATAGGTCGCAGGGTTTGAACGCGGTGTACGACCAATCGGGCTTTGGTCAATCGCAATAACTTTGTCTAAATGCTCAAGACCCAAGATTTCTTTAAAATCTCCCGGAGTAGTTTTCGCTCTGTTTAAATTTGCCGCCAAGTATTTGTATAAAATCTCGTTTATTAAAGACGATTTACCCGAGCCCGAAACACCGGTTATGCATACAAACTTTGAAAGCGGAATTTTTACATTAATATTTTTCAGATTGTTCTGGGTAGCACCCTTAATCTCGATAAACTTGCCGTTGCCCTTTCGCCTTTTTGAAGGTACAGGGATAGAGCGCTCACCGCTTAGGTACTGACCTGTGATAGACTTTTTGCATTTGATGATTTCCTCTGCACAGCCTGTTGCGACAATCTCACCGCCATGCACACCGGCGCCCGGACCGATGTCGATAATGTAGTCTGCATTGCGCATCGTGTCCTCGTCGTGCTCAACAACGATAACGGTGTTGCCGATGTCCCTGAGCTTTTTCAAGGTTTCAAGCAGTTTCGAATTGTCACGCTGATGCAAGCCGATGCTCGGCTCATCAAGGATATACAAAACGCCCATCAAGGACGAACCAATCTGGGTTGCAAGTCTGATACGCTGACTTTCACCACCCGATAAAGTGCCCGCACTTCTAGAAAGCGTAAGGTAGCCTAAACCGACGCTGTTTAAAAAGCTGAGTCGTGATTTTATCTCGGTTAAAATCGGCTGAGCAATCATCATATCACGCTCAGACAGCCTTAAATTTTCAACAAACTTTATGATATTTACAACCGACATTTCGCATAAATCGGAAATGTTTATATCGCCTACCGTAACAGACAGGCTGATTTTAGAAAGCCTTTTGCCCGAGCACGCATCACAAGGAATTTCGGTCATATAGCTTTGAATTTCCTCTTTTATCCACGCGCTTGAGGTTTCTTTAAATCGGCGCTCGAGGTTTGGGATAATGCCCTCAAAGTCTTTGTAAAACTCTCCCGCTTTCCACATACCTTTTCGAACAAGTTTAAGCTGTTCGCCGTTTGTGCCGTAGAGCAGTTTGTCTAAGACATCTTTTGACAAATCTTTAATCGGGGTATCAAGCGAGAAGTTGTATTTTTCCGCCATACCTTCAAGGTACATCAGAGCAATCGAGTTGCCCTCTAATGCCCAGCCCGAGCCTTTTAAACCGCCTTCGGCGATGCTTTTATTCTTATCAGGAATTATACGCTTAGGGTCAACACGTAAAAATACGCCCAGACCCGTACATTTTTCGCACGCACCAAACGGATTGTTAAAAGAAAACATACGAGGCGAAAGCTCTTCGATGCTGATGCCGTGCTCATCACACGCATAGTTTTGCGAAAAGGTGAGGTCTTCTTTATCGAGCACATTGACGACAACAATGCCGTTTGCAAGCTTGGAGGCAACCTCGATGCTGTCGGTAAGACGCGAAACGATGCTCTCGTTTACAACAAGGCGGTCAACGATAATCTCGATAGTATGTTTTTTATTCTTTTCGAGAATTATATCCTCAAATAAATCGTAGATAATCCCGTCAACACGCACACGAGCGTAACCGCTTTTTCTCGCGTTTTCAAATTCTTTTTTATGCTCGCCTTTTTTGCCTCTTATAACAGGGGCTAAAATCTGAATTTTTGTACCCTGCTCCAACTCCATTATCTTGTCGGCAATCTGGTCTACCGTCTGCTGTTTAATCTCTTTACCGCAGACAGGACAATGAGGCACACCGACGCGTGCGTAAAGCAAACGCAGGTAGTCGTAAATTTCTGTTACCGTGCCGACGGTTGAACGAGGGTTTTTGGAGGTGGTTTTCTGGTCGATTGATATTGCAGGAGAAAGCCCGTCGATTGAATCAACAGACGGCTTTTCCATCTGACCTAAAAACATACGCGCATACGACGAAAGGCTTTCGACATATCTTCGCTGACCTTCAGCGTAAATGGTATCGAAAGCGAGCGACGACTTGCCCGAACCCGACAGACCCGTCATAACAACAAGCTTGTCCCTAGGTATTTCAACGTCGATGTTTTTTAAATTGTGTTCGCGTGCACCCTTGACAACGATTTTGTCAGACGACATAGCGCACCTCCCGTAAGTTAAAATTAGTCCAAAACGGAGCGAACCTCAGTCCGCCCCGATTTGTGTAGTTATTATTCTTCTGTAGAATTATCTTGTGTTAAAATCTCTTTAGCTTCAGCGTTTTCTTCAACAGCTTCTTCTAAAACTTCCTCAACATAAGTGCCCTGCATAACCTGCTCGAACACCTCGCCACTCATCTTCTCGTGCTTCATAAGGAAGCCTGCTACCTCGTGGAGCTTGTCCATATGAGCATTTAGGATGCTTTCAGCTTTTTTGTAAGCGGTTGTGATTATATCGTGAACTTCCTGATCAATCTTGTTAGCAGTTTCGTTTGAATAGTCCTTTACCTGTCCCATATCGCGACCGATAAATACTTCGGTAGAGCCTGAGCCGAAATTAATCGGGCCTAATTTTTCGCTCATACCGTACTTGATTACCATACTGCGTGCAGTTTTAGTAAGCTTTTCGATATCGTTTGATGCACCCGTAGAGATATCGTTTAAGATGAGCGCCTCTGCAACACGTCCGCCAAGACAAACGACGATGTCCTCTTCCATCTCTTTTTTGGACATATATGACCTGTCCTCGGTTGGAAGATACATTGTGTAACCGCCTGCCATACCGCGCGGGATAATAGAAATCTGATGCACAGGGTCTTGTGTTTCACAATCATAAGCAGTGATGGCGTGGCCTGCCTCGTGGTAAGCGGTAAGCTTTTTCTCGTGGTCAGACATAACTCTGCTCTTCTTTTCTGTGCCGACTACAACCTTGATGGTTGCTTCTTCAATTTCAGCCATAGTGATGGCTTTTTTGTCTTTTCTTGCAGAAAGCAACGCCGCTTCGTTTAAGAGGTTTGCCAAATCTGCGCCCGTAAAGCCTGCTGTTGATTTCGCAATAGTCTTTAAATCTACATCAGGTGAGAGCGGTTTTGTGCGAGCATGCACTTTCAAAATCGCTTCTCGACCGTTTATATCAGGATAGCCGACCATAACCTGTCTGTCAAAACGACCCGGACGTAAAAGCGCAGGGTCTAAGATGTCAGGGCGGTTGGTAGCCGCAATCATAATAACGCCTTCATTTGCACCAAAGCCGTCCATCTCAACAAGCAACTGGTTTAAGGTCTGCTCACGCTCGTCGTGGCCACCGCCTAAACCGGTACCACGCTGACGACCAACAGCGTCAATTTCGTCGATAAATACAATACAAGGTGAATTTTTCTTTGCGGTTTCGAAAAGGTCACGAACACGCGACGCACCGACACCGACAAACATCTCAACAAAGTCAGAACCTGAAATCGAGAAGAACGGAACGCCTGCTTCACCGGCAACCGCCTTTGCAAGCAGGGTTTTACCTGTACCCGGAGGGCCTACGAGCAGTACGCCCTTTGGAATACGCGCGCCGAGTGCGTCGTACTTTTTAGGTCCTTTTAAGAACTCAACAATTTCTTCAAGCTCTTCTTTTTCTTCGTCAGCACCAGCGACATCGTCAAAGGTGGTTTTCTTCTTTTCGTCAGCGCTGTTTTTAAACTTAGCTTTGCCGAAATTCATTTCCTTGGAGCCCATTCCTCCACCGCCCATACGGCGCATAAGGAATATCCAGAAGAAAATAAACGCGCCGACAAGCAGAACTGTCGGGATAAGCTCAACCCACATTGAGCTGTTTGCAGGGATGAGGTCAACCTTCATCGGTGCCTTTGGATGAGCCTTGTCGTACTCGTCGATATCATCCCACACATCTTCTTTAAATGTTTCGTAATCCATCAGCTTGTGTTCAAGCTTGGTACCGTCTTCTAAAGTAAGTGTCAAAAGCGCTGAATTGCCGTTGACTGTAAATTCTGTTACCTGCTGGTTTTCAAAGTAGGCGACAATTTCAGAGTAGGTTGGCTTTTCGACACCGTTTGTCGAGAAAAACCAGCCTGCAAGCAAGATAACCAAAATCGGAATACCTAAGTAAACAAGCAGATTTCTAAATTTATTTGGACTTTTATTTTCCAATACTATTCCACTCCTTATATTAGTATTGATAATTTATCAAAAATTATGAATAAACGCTACGGTCTAAAACGCCTACGTATGGCAGGTTTCTGTAGTGCTCATTATAGTCAAGGCCGTATCCGATAACGAACTCGTCAGGGATATCAAAGCCTATGTATTCAACATCTATATCAACGACTCTGCGTGATGGTTTATTAAGCAGAGTGCAGATTCTAACCGAGTTTGCATTTTTAGCGGCAAAGTAAGCCTTGATGAAAGACAGGGTGTTTCCCGAGTCGATAATGTCTTCAACAATAACAATATCCTTGCCGTCAATCGGAACAGACAGGTCTTTTACGATATTTACTCTGCCTGAACTTTGTGTACCCGAGCCGTAGCTTGATACAGCCATAAAGTCGATAGTGCAGGTTTTTGAGTACTCTTTTATAAGGTCAGCCATAAACGCAATACTGCCCTTTAACAATCCGACAAACATAATTTCTCTGCCTTCGTAGTCTTTTTCGAGCTCTCTTGCAATACGCTGCACAGCTTCTTTAATTTCTTCTTCTGATACGAGTACTCTTTCTACGTCCTTAATCATAGTTTACCCCCATAATTTTATACGCACCGCTATGGTCATTTTTTACCATACCGTGCTTCGACACCCCAACGCCTTGTAGCCACAAAACGGTGCTACCGTTTGCAACAAGCAAAACAGACGAACGTTTTTCAGCAGGAATTTTCAGCTCATTAAAAAGCTTTTTCAGCGATTTTGTAACCGCCCTGTCAGAAAACGTGAAGGTGTCGCCCGCTTTTTTTGTTCGAACCACCGTATCGTCTGTGATTATATCACAGTCAATACAGTTAATTAATAATTTTTTGTTAATATTTTTTAATTCTTCTTTGGAAATATATTCAGCCTTATCCCAATTTTTAAAAGGGATTTGCTCAAAAATATCGGTCTTTGATTTTTCGGCGCAATCGGTAATTCGCAACACGCCTTGCTTACACACCGCGCGCTTGCCGTTTTTTAAATCGACGCACCCGCCCGATTTCAACGCATCGCGCACAAGCTCAATGTGACAGTTTGTAACATCTTCGCAGTGCTCTGAAAGCAGGATATACAGCGCATTATTCAAAACTGCGCTACTAAGTTTTAAAAGCTTTTCACACGAGTATCCGTGCTCGACTTGAGCTTCTTTTAATGCTTTTAAGGAATAATTATCAACAAACTCCTTAACTTCATACACACCCTTGCACATACGCGAAAGAGCATCACACAAATCAGGATTTATCCCCTTTAAAACAGGTACTGCATTGTGGCGAATGTTGTTTCGAGTGTAGTCGTCAGTTAGGTTTGTGCTGTCTGTAACAAAGTCTAAAGCGTTATCAAGGCAGTATTTTTCGACGTCCTCGCGACTTGAATAAATCAGCGGACGGATAATATAATCACGCACAGGCTTAATACCGCACAAGCCGTTTAGCGATGTACCGCGAGCGATATTATACAGCACAGTTTCGACGTTATCCGACGCGGTATGAGCGGTCGCAATTTTAGCATTATGCTCTTTATTAAGCTCTCTAAAAAACTCGTAGCGCGCGCGTCTTCCGCAAAGCTCAAGACTTTCCTTTTGCTCTTTTGCCATTTTTACAACATCAACGCGTTTTAAAAACAGCTCAACGTTCAATTTTTTGCACAAGTCTTTTACAAACTGCTCGTCAAAGTCCGCCTCTTCTCCCCTAATCTGGTGATTAAGGTGGCAAGCTTTTACGGTCAGGTTGTATTCTTCTTTTAAAGAAATAAGAGCATGGAGCAAAGCAACCGAATCAGCCCCGCCCGACAAAGCGACAACGACGGTATCGCCCGTAAACAGCATCGAAAAATCGTTTAATGCTTTGAGCATTTTATGGTTCACGACGAGCCTCCAAAGATGTAAATCGCATAAACTCGCCTTGCCAATGCAGTTTTACAGACGAGGTTTCGCCATGACGGTTTTTAGCAACAAGACATTCACCGCTATTCTGGTCAACAGCAGAAACCGCGTTTTCGCCCTTGTCCTTGTCGTAGTAGCCCTCGCGGTAAAGGAAAAGCACGATATCGGCATCCTGCTCGATAGAACCCGAATCTCTAAGGTCGCTTAGCTGTGGTCTGTGGTCAGGACGCTGCTCGCTTGCACGAGAAAGCTGAGAAAGACAAAGCACAGGAATGTTAAGCTCTTTAGCGAGAATTTTCAGATTACGGGTGATTTCGGAAATTTCCTGCACACGGTTATCTGTGCGTCTGCCACCCGACGACATAAGCTGTAAGTAGTCGATAACGACTAAATCGATATTTCTAAGTCGTCTAAGCTTTGCTTTCATTTCAGGTACGGTGATACCCGGTGTGCCGTCAAGGTAAAGATCTGCTTTATTAAGCACGTCCCCCGCCGCAATAAGTCGTTGCCATTCTTCTTCAGAAAGCTTGCCTGTTCTAAGCTTTGTACCGCCAACTAAGGCTTCAGACGAAAGCAAACGGGAAGCAAGCTGTTCTTTACTCATTTCAAGCGAGAAAAACGCTACCGTCTTTTTAGAAACGCAGGCAACGTGCTTTGCAATATTAAGCGCAAAGCTTGTCTTTCCCATACCAGGACGAGCCGCAAGCAAAATAAGGTCGGAGCGGTTAAGACCGGTGATAACGCGGTCGAGGTCGCCGATACCGGTAGAAACAGGCTTTACGGAGTCGTCGTTGCGGTTTAACAAATCGAGTCGGTCAAAGGTCTCGACCAGCACCTCGTCAACACGCTGAAGTCCCTGCACGTCTTTTCCTCTGCGGATGTCAAAAATTCTTTGCTCTGCAGAATCTAAAAGCATAGTCGGGTCGATTTCGCCGTCGCTTGCTTCTTCGATGATGTCGCGTGAGGTAGAAATCAGCATACGCATATCGTACTTGTCGCGGATGTACTGAGCGTAAACCTCGATATTTGAAATCGACGGACAGCTTTGAGCAAGCTGCATCAAATACTGCTTGCCTGTAGCGTCGTCAAAGGCTTTTTCTGCTTTTAAGGTTTCAAGCACCGTGACAAAGTCCACCGTCTTGCCCATAGTAAACATCGTAAGCATTGCAGAGTAAATCACCTTGTGGTTTGTCACGTAGAAATACTCAGAGCTGTTGAGAATTTCAGCAACTCGTGCGATACATTCAGGCTCCATCAAAATAGCGCCGAGCACCGCCTGCTCTGCTTCAGGGCTGTACGGAAGCTTTAAGCCATCGTAGCCGGAAGTGATTTTTTTATCAGCCAAAATTTACACCTTCTTACTTTAGTGTGAGTCAAGTATAGTGTCAGTAGTTTTTACGCTTAACCGATTGGTTTTACCTCTACCTGCACCTTTGCAATGATAGAAGTGTAAAGCTTGATTTCAACATCGTAAACACCGCAGGTTTTGATGTCAGATTTAAGAGTAATCTTTCTTTTATCAACCTCGATGCCCTTTTGCTTTTTGATTTCAGCGCTGATTTCCTTTGCGGTGATGCTACCAAAAAGCTTGCCGTTTGCGCCTGCTTTTGCGCTCATAACAAATGTAGAGCCCTCAAGCTTTGCTTTAGCGTCGTTAGCGTTTGCAATCTGAGTATCAGTCTTGAATTTCTTAGACTGCTCAGCGTTTTTAAGTTCGTTCATCGCCTGAGCGTTTGCTTCCTTAGCGATGTTTTTTGGAAAAAGGAAGTTGCGAGCATAGCCGTCAGAAAC
Source organism: Ruminococcus sp. (assembly GCA_017411835.1). GTDB lineage: Bacteria > Bacillota > Clostridia > Oscillospirales > Acutalibacteraceae > Ruminococcoides. Next base: position 31,992 of record JAFQPG010000011.1, read on the forward strand.
GGTAACTAATTCGCCCTTTTTTCCAAGTGACTTTACATCCTGTAAAAGTACAACCTTCATAATGATACCTCCGAATTTATTTAAAAGTTATGATAGTCTGATTATAGAAACAAGCTTTTCTCTAGCTTGCTCAACGCTTATATCGGTAAGCTGAACCGCCGCCATATTCTGATGACCGCCGCCGCCGAGCTTTTCCATAAGCAGTTGCACGTTTATTTTTCCGTATGAGCGTGCAGAGATATTGACAGTTTTTTGGTCAAGCTGTGAAATAACAAAGGAAGCGTAAACATCCTTTATTGTCAGCAGCTCGTCTGCTGTCTGCGCCGATAAAAGACGGGAGTTTTTAACAACCGAGTCGATAACGCATATAGCGCAGTTGTTAATAATCTGAGCTTGGGATACAAGCTTGTATCGGTCTTTGTAGGTGTCGATTGAGCTTGAGAACATATTGCGGACCAAAACGGTATCCGCGCCCTTTTTTCTAAGACGAGCCGCAGCCTCAAACGTACGCACACCCGTATTGATAACAAAGTTTTTGGTGTCGAGCATAATACCCGAGAGCAATGCTTCTGCTTCGATTTTTGACAGCCCGTCGTCGCCCAAATAGCTGATAAGCTCGGTTACCATTTCCGAGGTTGACGACGCAGAAGGCTCGTGGAAGAACACGTCGGTGTTGCTGATAAAATTAACCATCTTTCTGTGGTGGTCAACAACAATCACCTTAGGGCACATCGAGTAGACCTTAGGGCTTTCGATAAAGTCAGGCGAATGTGTATCAACGATAATAAGCAAGGTTTTATCGCTTACAATCGACTGTGCTCTGTCAACATTAATGAACATATCTTTGTTCTGCTTTTGGAGCTGTTCAATCAAAGTTTTAGCCATCGACTTTTCCACATCGCACACAACATACGCGCGCTTAGAAAAAGTCTTTGTGACAGTAGAATATATACCTGAGGCAGAGCCGATGCAATCAAGGTCAGAGAACTTATGTCCCATAATCAGCACCTTGTCGCATTGCTCAATAGCGTTTCTTATAGCCTGTGAGATAACACGCACACGCACCTTGCTGGTTTTTTCAACGCCCTTTGACACACCGCCGAAAAACTCGTACTCGCCTAAATTAAGCAGAGCCACCTGATCACCACCGCGACCAAGCGCCATATCAAGCGCCTTTTTAGCGTTAGCGTGGCTTTCCTTCAGGGTTTTGCAGTTTCTGCCGATACCGATAGAAACTGTTGCAAAACGCTCACCGACTTTAATCTGTCTGATTTTATCCAAGATGCGGAACTTTTTGTCAATCTGGGTGGTGAGCACCTTTTCATCAAAGATGATAAGATACTTGCCGTCGCTTAATTTGCGGTACAGGCAGTCGTGCTTATTTGACCAACGTGAAAGAAGATTTTCAAGCGTAATCATCGCTTGTGTGCCCTCTTCCTCTGAATCGGACATAAAGTCGTCGATGTTGTCAAAAACCGCAAGTGCTACCGATTTCTGCGTATTGTAAAACTCTTTTTCGATGTTCTTGTAGTATGTATTGTCGACAACGATAAGCATATAGCCGTTATCGACCTTTCTTGCAAAAACGGTCAACTTTTTGTCAGCAAAGCTGCATTCGACGCCCGTTTCGCTTATGCACATTGACTCGATGCTTTCGTCCTTTATATACGAGCTTATATTCTCGTTTACTGCATCAGCGTGCTTGAAGAAAAGCTCTTTAAACAAAGCGTTGTATAAAAGGATTTCGCCGTACTCGCCAAGCAAAGCACAAGGCATCTTAATAGACTCTAAATACTGCTGCGATACATTCTCGACGCTAGTAATCGCATCGGTGACAACATTTTTCACATAATGACGAAATTTAAGCGTCAAAAGCAAAACCACAGCGAGCGCAATCATAGTCAACGCGATTTCGACAAAAAATAATATTAAATTATGCTCGAGTGATGCAAACGCCATTATAAGCATCACCAAGACAAAAATCAGGTAAACGGGCATTACTGTCCAGACGCGTTTTTTCAATTTCTAAACCAACCTTAAATTTAATGCAAAAATTTTATACTTCCATAAGTATAGGTAAAATCATCGGACTTCTGCGGGTGCGCTGTAAAATAAGCTTTGCGACCTCGTCCTTGATTTTGTTTTTGATTGCACCCCATTCGTGAATATTGCGGTGTGCACAATCTTCGAGTATATCAAGAGAAAGCTGTTTAACCTCGTCGAGCAAGCCCTCGCTTTCTCTGACATATACAAAGCCACGAGATACAATATCAGGACCGCTGATAACGTGACCGTCGTAAACATCAAGCGATGCAACGATAATGATAAGTCCGTCCTGACTTAAATGCTTTCTGTCTCTTAAAACGATAGAGCCGACATCGCCAACGCCCAAGCCGTCAACAAACACCTTGCCCGCAGGCACAGATGCAACCTCTTTCATTTCGTTTTCTGAAAGCTCAACAACCTTACCGATATCGCCGATAAAGATATCAGAGCGTTTCATACCCAAAGAAAGAGCTAAATCCATATGCTTTCTAAGATGCTTTTGCTCGCCATGAACCGGAATAAAATACTTAGGCTTTACAAGTGAATGTAAAATCTTTAACTCTTCTTGACAAGCGTGACCTGAAACGTGCACCTCATACATAGACTCGTGCACAACCTCACAGCCTCGCTTTAAAAGCTCGTCGACGACATTGCCGACAGTACGCTCGTTACCCGGAATAGGGTTTGCGGAAATGATGATGAAATCGCCCGCACCTACGCTGACTTTTCTGTGGTCAGAATAAGCCATTCGCGAGAGTGCACTCATCGGCTCACCCTGAGAGCCTGTGGTGACTAAAACGATTTTTTCCATCGGGTAATCTTTAAGCGCATCGATATCGATAATTATATTTTCAGGAACGTCGATATAGCCGAGCTCCTTTGCAACGTTCATATAGTTGACCATACTTCTGCCCGAAAAAGCAACCTTGCGGTCAAACTTCTTGGCGCAGTTGATAATCTGCTGAACACGACTGATGTTAGACGCAAAGGTAGCGATGATAATACGGCTGTGTCTTGCGCGTCTGAAAAGGGTATCAAAGCTGTCTGCGACAGTCTGCTCAGTAGCAGTAAATCCCGGACGTGAAGCGTTTGTGCTGTCTGCTAAAAGCGCAAGCACCGAGCTGTCGCCAAGCTGTGCAAAGCGGGAAAGATTAATCATACCGCCTGACATCGGGGTGCAGTCAATTTTAAAGTCGCCTGTGTGAACAATAGTGCCTGCAGGCGAATGAATAGCAACGCCTACAGAATCAGGTATAGAGTGGTTAACGTGGATAAGCTCAACGTCAAAGCAACCAAGCTTTACGCTTTTGCCCGCATCAACCGCGTGCAAGGAAACTTTGTCCAAGCTGTGCTCTTTTAATTTATTTTCAATCAAACCGACTGTAAGGCGTGTGCCGTAAATCGGAACATTAACCTTTGCTAAAAGGTAAGGCAAGCCGCCGATGTGGTCCTCGTGGCCATGAGTAATGACGATACCCTTTACCCTGTCTTTGTTCTGCTCAATGTAAGAAAAGTCAGGGATAACAAGGTCAACGCCGAGCATATCGCCGTCAGGAAAAGCCATACCACAGTCTAAAATAATGATATCGTTTTCACATTCAAAAACTGTCAGGTTTTTACCAATTTCGTTAAGACCGCCTAAAAACGCGATTTTAATCGGTGGCTTTTTAATTTCAGGCTTAGTAGCCTTAGCAGGTTTTTTAGTATATTTTTTCGAAGCGCTTTTGTTTACGCTTTTAGTATCGTTTGTTTTCTTGCGATAGGTCTTTGCACCATTTGAGCTAGCCTTTTTCGCTTTAGAGCTTTGTGTCACTTTTTTGACATTTTTCTTTTTGTTTTCAGTACTCAAATAATATTCCTCCTATAAAATTTTTTAAGTTATGTAAATCTGCAACCATACCGTTCACTGCAGACTAAAGTTTCAAAATCGCACTATTACCCGATATTACATATATGTAGTTATATTTTACTCTAAATATGTAAATAGGTCAAGTGTATTGCTACATCACTTTTGACGATTATTTACTGCATTTGTAAGCATTTTTTATAGATATTTGCATCATTTGATTTACACAGTTATATTATAGGCGTAAAAGCAAAGAATAATCACCGAAAAAGTGTTGCAATCTAAAACTTATATGCTATAATATAGTGTGGTAAAATAATAGGTAAGTAGGAGATTTTCATTGAAAAAAGTTGAGATTTTTACCGATGGCGCTTGCTCGGGTAATCCGGGTCCCGGCGGCTGGGGCGCTATCCTTCGATACAAAGAAACTGAAAAAGAAATCTCTGGAGGAGAAGCACTGACCACCAACAACCGTATGGAGCTTATGGCGGTTATCAGTGCACTAAAGCTTTTAAAGGAGCCTTGCGAGGTCACGCTGTATTCGGACTCGCAGTATGTCTGCAACGCTTTAAAGCTCGGCTGGGCTAAAAAGTGGCAGGAAAACGGCTGGATGCGCAACAAAAAGGAACGCGCTTTAAATCCTGAGCTTTGGGAACAACTGCTCAAACTTTACGATTACCACGACGTGACTGTTGTATGGGTTAAAGGCCACGCTGGACACAGCGAAAACGAGCGCTGTGATAAGCTCGCTACTACACAGGCACAAAAATACGCACAATCATAAATTTATGGAATTTCAAGGTGAACATATAATGAGAAAAGTTTATGCTGACAACGCCGCTACTACCGCGCTTGATAAAAGAGTGCTAGATGATATGATGCCGTATCTTACCGAAATTTACGGCAACCCGTCAAGCCTTTATCAGACAGGCGCGATAGCAAAAGAAGCGGTCGAAAATGCAAGAGAAAAAATCGCTAAGCTAATCGGCGCGAGCTCCCCTTTAGAGATTTACTTTACATCGGGCGGTAGCGAAGCTGACAACTGGGCGATAAAGGGTATTTGCTCTGCTTTAAAAGCAAAGGGCAAAAACCACATCATTACATCTAAATTTGAGCATCACGCTGTGCTCCATACCTGCCAAGCGCTTGAAAAAGATGGCTTTGAGGTAACATATCTTGATGTTTACGAAAACGGTATTGTTAAGGTTGAAGACGTTAAAAACGCTATCAAAGACACCACCGCTTTAGTGACCATTATGTACGCTAACAATGAAATCGGTACAATCCAGCCAATTGAAGAAATCGGCAGAGTTTGTCGCGAAAATAAGGTCATTTTCCACACCGATGCCGTGCAGGCGGTCGGCAACGTCGAGATTAACGTAGCAGAGCAGAACATCGATATGCTAAGCTTAACAGGTCATAAGTTCCACGGACCAAAGGGCTGTGGCGCGCTGTATGTAAGACGCGGTGTAAGACCAGACAGACTTATTGACGGTGGCGGTCAGGAGCGTACACGACGCGCAGGTACTGAAAACGTTGCGGGTATCGTAGGCCTTGCAAGCGCTTTAGAGCTTGCGATTTCTACGATGGACGAGCGAAATGCTCGCCTTACCAAAATGCGTGACCGACTGATTGACGGCTTACTTAAAATTGAACGTTCAAGAATAAACGGCGACCGAGTAAAAAGACTGCCGGGTAATGTAAATATGTGCTTTGAGGGCATCGAGGGCGAAAGCCTGCTTTTAAAGCTTGATATGGCGGGTATATCCGCTTCATCGGGTTCTGCGTGTACCTCGGGCGATTTAGACCCAAGCCACGTACTGCTGTCTATCGGACTGCCTCACGAAATCGCACACGGAAGTATGAGACTGTCTTTTTCTGACGATAATACCGAAGAAGACATCGACTATATTTTAGAGCAGGTTCCACCTATCGTTGACTATCTTAGAATGATGTCACCGTTGTGGGAAAAAATCAAAAACGACGAAAGGAACAACTAACTATGGCATATACAGAGAAGGTTATGGACCATTTCGCTAATCCGAGAAACGTTGGCGAAATTAAAGATGCATCAGGTGTCGGCGAGGTTGGCAACTCCAAATGCGGCGATATCATGAAGATGTATATCAAGGTTGAGGGCAATGTTATCGTTGACTGCAAGTTCAAGACATTTGGATGTGGCGCGGCGATTGCGACAAGCTCAATGGCAACCGAGCTTATCAAAGGCAAGACTATCGACGAAGCGCTAAAGCTTACAAACAAAGCAGTTATGGAGGCGCTCGATGGTTTGCCACCAGTGAAGGTGCATTGTTCAGTTCTTGCAGAGCAGGCTATCAAAGCGGCTCTTGCTGACTACTACACCCGTCAGGGCATCGACCCTACCCCTATTGTTGGCGAAATTAAAGAATGCGACCACGACCACGGTTGCAGCTGTGAAATTTAAGCGCCGATCACCGTAGCTCACAATACAATAGAGAATAAATAACAATTAATAGAGAACAAATATAAAACTATTAACACAAGCCGATGGACAGCAGTCTGTCGGCTTTTTGTTTGCTAATCGTTAAACAGCGAGTGATTTTCAAAATCTTCAAGCGTATAGCTTGCGTGTCTGTGCTTCAAATAATATTCTTTAGAATTCAAATAATCTAAATATCTATTAAAATAATAGTAATTATTGTTTTCACAATTTTTATTATTCTTATTGTTCTTATTATTCTTTTCTTTATTATTATTCTTATATTGTGGTTGATTGTTGGTTAGCTGTTGGTTAGTTGTTGGTTGATTGCTGGTTGCTTGACTTACCAAAGCGTTGGTTGCATCTTGGAAATAATCGTAGTTATTTATAGTAATCAACGAGTATTTTTTACTGCTTTTGATGGTTATCTCCTTGGTTGATATTAAGTGATTCAACGCTGTGCGCACCTCTTGCTCGCTCAACCCCGTATCCTCGCTGAGCTTTTTTCTGCCCGTAATCAGCTGACCTCGCTTTACGACTTGATTTTCAAATTCAGCGTCCGAGTAATTTGCAATAATCAGCAGATGCATAAAAAGCTTTAGAGTATTTGCATTTTTATACCAACGCCAGTTTAATATATTTCTGTCGAGCTTTATAAAACCTTTTGAGTACATTTTATCCTCCTTACTTAAAACTTTTAAAAACCCTTTCACTTAACCCCCATAAAACAAAGAAAGTTGCATATTTTTATGCAACTTTACTTGAAAACTTTTTATAAATTTCTATTTTAAAACGGTTAAGTCTTATAGAAAAGCTTTAAATAAAAGCAAAACAGCACCCGACTTTTGGGTGCTGTTTTAAGAAACTTTGCAATGTAAAATATTTTAAGAAAGGATACGATTATTTTTCGTTTAAAAGCTTGTTTAATTCTTCCATAAAGGTGTTGATGTCCTTAAACTGTCTGTAAACAGACGCAAAACGAACATAAGCAACCTCGTCAACACTCTTGAGCTGTTCCATAGTAAGCTCACCGATATGGTGTGATGTAACCTCGCGGTCAAGACTGGACTGCAGCGCAGCTTCAATATTATCGACAATCTTTTCAATCTGGTCGATAGACACAGGACGCTTTTCGCAAGCACGCAGAATACCCGCTGTGAGCTTATTTCTGTCGAAAACTTCTCTTGATTTATCGCGTTTAACAACGATAATCGGAACAGTTTCGATAACCTCGTGTGTTGTAAAACGCTTTGCACAGCTTAAGCACTCTCTTCTACGGCGGATACGCTCGCCCTCGTCAGCAGGACGGGAGTCGATAACCTTGCTTTCTTCATAACCGCAATATGGACATTTCATAGGTACACCCCACATTTAGATTTTATATTTCTCTGTTGAAATTATAACACAAGATATAGATAAAACAAGTTATATTTTTGTAACATATAGTTACATCTTGTATATAAATAGAATTTTAAAGCAAACTCTTGTGTTTTTAAAAAGAAAACATAGCAAAATGTGTTGAAATATTGCTATTTGATGTGGTATAATAACCTTGTTTATATTTAATTTTCTTTTTTAAAGAAAGGGGTTTTTTATGAGTCACGCAAAAAGAAGTAGCTTTTCCGGTAAGATTGGCTTTGTACTTGCTGCTGCCGGTTCTGCTGTCGGACTTGGAAACATCTGGCGTTTCCCTTACCTTGCTGCTAAATACGGCGGCGGTATTTTCCTGCTTGTTTATCTTATTTTAGCGGTTACATTTGGCTTTGCTTTAATGTGCGGTGAAATCGCTCTTGGTAGAAAAACCGGCAAAAGTGCGATTGAGGCTTTCGGTGCACTTAACAAGAAATATGCTTTTGTTGGTGTTTTAGCGTCTGTCGTGCCTATGCTGATTTTGCCTTACTACTCCGTTATCGGCGGTTGGGTTGCCAAATACCTGTTTGTTTTTTCGACAGGTGCAATTAAGCAATCAGCTCAGGACACTTTCTTTACAGACTTTATCACAAAACCGTTTGAGCCTGTTGGTTGGTTCTTGCTGTTTATCGCTGTAACAGCTATTATTGTACTATTTGGCGTTGAAAAAGGTATTGAAAAAGTATCTAAAATTATGATGCCTATTCTGATAGTACTCACCATCGGTATTGCGATTTATGTTCTGTTTTTACCGGGTGCTATTGATGGTCTTATTTACTACGTAAAGCCTGATTTTTCAAAATTCTCGGCTACCACCGTGCTTGCTGCTATGGGTCAGTTGTTCTATTCAATGAGCCTTGCGATGGGTATTATGATCACCTACGGTTCATATATGAAAAAAGAAGTTAGCATCAACTCATCTGTTAAGCAGATTGAATTTTTCGACACAGGTATTGCGTTTTTAGCAGGTCTTATGATTATTCCTGCTGTGTTCTCTTTCTCGGGCGGTGACGAAGCAGCGCTCGGCAAAGGTCCTAGCCTGATGTTCATCACTTTACCAAAGGTGTTTAATTCAATTAACGGTGTCGGCGGCACAATAGTCGGTATCGCGTTCTTTGTGCTTGTGCTTTTTGCGGCTCTCACCTCTTCTATCTCTCTTATGGAAACTGTTGTTTCTATCTTCAGAGATAAGTTCGGTTGGGGCAGAAAGTTCACCTGCATCGTTGTTGCACTCGGCTCAATCGCACTTGGTCTTCCGTCTTCACTTGGCTTTGGCGTTTGGAGTAATTTCAGCCTTCAGGGCGGCAACATCACTATCCTTGATATGTTTGATATCTTCTCTAACAACATTCTTATGCCTATTGTTGCTTTCCTCACTTGTATCTTCATCGGCTATGTTATCAAGCCTCAAACACTTGTTGACGAAATCGAGTCAGACGGCAAGGCGTTCAAGCGCAAGGGTCTGTTCACAGTTATGATTAAATATATCGCGCCTATCTGCATCGTGCTGATTCTTGTATCTTCAGTACTCGATGTACTCGGTATCGCTAAAATCTAATCACAAAATATTAAAGGCACTCTCGTTTTGAGAGTGCCTTTTTAATTTTGTATTAGTTTGCTGTGCTTAGCTCTTATATCACGCCTTAACACCTGCGCTTCTCCTCAAAAGTCCACAGTCTCGCATTGATTTTTTCGTTGACTATGTCAACTACAAAAATGCAGACTCGCCTTCGACTTTGTGAGGGCTACGGTGAACGGCGCACACAATTAAAATACTAGTTGAACTAACATCATATAGCTTAGCGTACCTGCGATGATAGAAAGCAGGGTGTTTCGTTTCCATATATGCAAAAGCACGACCACAGCGCCCGCGATGATATACGGCAGGAAGTTTGAAACCGACGCAAAGCTGATATCCTTTACGCAGTAAATGACGAGCATACCGATAATCGCATACGGCAAAACCTTTCCGAGATACGTGACAAATTTCGGCGTTTCTTTTTTGCCCGAAAAAACAATAAACGGAAATGCACGCAGTAAAAACGATACAAGCGCCATCACAAGTACCAGCAAAACAGAATGGATAATTTCGCTATGTGTCATACTTATCCCTCCTTACAAAACGCAAAACAGTCAGCGCCACTAAAATAATCAGCATAGTCGGAATAAGCATATTTTCTTTGAAAATCAAGGTGCACAAAACCGCACTGCACACGCCGATTACAGCAGGTGTGCGGTCGCTGTTTGACATCCATTGCTCTACAAAAATCGTCAAAAACAGTGCAGTAAGAACAAAGTCAATGCCCTCGCTATTAAAGCTTACATTACTACCAAAAACTGCGCCGAGAGTACAGCCTAAAATCCAGTAGCAATGGTCAAAAAACGAAACAAGAAAATAGTAAAGATGTTTGTTTTTTACGCCTACAGCGAGCTGGTCTGCACACACAAGCGAGTAGGTCTCGTCGGTTAAGGTATGGATAAGATATATTTTTTTAAATCCTGTGCCCTTGTACTTTTCTATAAGCGAAATGCCGTAAAAAAGATGGCGAGCGTTTATAATCAGCGTTGTTATCGCCGCCGATAAAAGCGAAACCGAGTCTGCGAGAATGTCAACAGCCGCATACTGCATCGACCCGCCAAACATCGTAACGCTCATAAACAGCGCCCATATCGCGCCATAACCTTGAGTACTTAAAAGCACGCCAAAGCCAAACCCGAGCGCAATATACCCCGCAAATACAGGCAACGACGAAACAAACGCTCGTCGTATCTCGTGTTTATACTTCATAATAACTCCAAAAATTTAAAATACCAAGGGATATTATAGTCCTTTGTTTTCTGTTTTTCAACATTAAAACACAAAAAAATCAGCACGATAATTAAACCGTGCTGAATGTTTTTATTCAAATGCATCGACGAACTCGTCGCCCTGTATAACCATCTCGTCCTCAACATCTGTGTCTGAAATAGTTTCGCTGTCCTTTTTATCCTCCACCTTATCAGGAGTGATAACAACAATGACCTTGTCGCCCTTTTGCTCAACGATGACTTTGTTCTCCGTTTCATCGCCGGAGAAATTCGGGTCAGCGTAGGTCTTAAGGTTTGCAACAAACATATTCTGGTCAACCGAGTCAGACATCTCAAAAATATAGCTGATAAAAGGAATCGAATGGTCAGCAGACGAAATCATCACGCCGTTTTCAAAGCCGTTAATCGGCATATTAGAAAAGCCTTCAAGCAAGCCTTCATCAACAGGCGCAGTAAGTAAAGAAAGGTCAGAATTTTCAACTACTGCATCGGCAATATCCTCCACAGATTCATCGGCGTTATCACGAAACTCCATCACTACAGGACCGCCAATCTCGCCGTACTTGCCACAAGATGCAAGCGTAAACGCTAAAACCATGCAAAGAAGCAGAGCAATTATTTTTTTCATATTAAACTCCTTTAACAAACGTTTATTTCTTTAAACGAATTTTACCGCAGTACCATAAGCGATAACCTCCGCAGCACCCTGCATAACTGCAGCAGATGCGTAGCGAATGTTCACAACCGCGTCAGCGCCTAAAGCTTCAGCCTCTTGCACCATACGCTTTGTTGCAAGTGCACGCGCCTCGTTCATCATCTCGTTGTAAGCTTTCAGCTCGCCACCGACTAAGGTTTTAAAGCTCTGGGCAATGTCCTTGCCTAAATGCTTGCTCTGAATTGTGCTACCGCGAACAAGACCGAGCATCTCGAAATTTTTTCCTGTGATATAATCAGTATTTACTAAGATCATCTTCTTCATTACTCCTTATTTCTTTAATTCTTTCGATTAAAACATAAATCATAACCGCAGTAAACGCAAGCGGTATGACGCCAAGTATAATCTTAAGCGCAAGGTTATCTAATAAAAACAGAATAAAACCAAAATAAAATACTACATACAGCACCACAAAAGCGGTGACTATAATCGGCGCAATCAGTTTTTTCATTTTCTCTCCCCCCGCACTTAGTAAATATATGTTACCATAGTTTTATCTTGATAGCAAGAATAACATCATTGTACTAAGCTACACGAAACAATCTTTGAATCAGAGCACGTAAGCTCAACCGTATCCCCCTCGTTTAGCAAGAGCATTTCTTCGTGAGTGGAAGCTTGAGCTTTGTAAATATTATCGTCTGTATCAATCAGGTAAATAAATGTATTGCCATTTATGTCAATATATTTTATTGAGCTGATAGTTATAGTAACCGTTTGGGTTTGAGTTGATGGCAGGTCGCTATCGGATATGCCGATAAGCGATTTATATTTAGCGATACACTCAGCCTGAGTAGAAGCAGTAGTAACAATATTGTACTGTTCTACGTTGACAGTAGCATAAAGCTTTACAAGTCCGCCCGAATCTTTTAGTACCATAATATATGTAGGACAACCATCAATATTGATAAGTGACGGGAAAGATGCCTGATAGCCCTTTTCCTGTACTTCACCCTCTGCAGCAGCCATAGCAGACTTTTCGTCAGCGCCGGCGATTGCGTAATAACGGCTCTCGCCTGTACGCTCATTAGCGAGGACAAAGCCGATGTTAGAGCTGTCACCATTTACAGAGGTCACGCCTGTATAAATCCATATATCGCCGTCTTTAGAAATGTAACCGTAATCTGATACAGGGGTTGCATCGTCGCTTTCGTCGCTTGAAGAGTATGTTGTTATCTGTTTACAGCCTTTTTTTGCAAACAAGCTGTTAAAAAAGCCGTTTTGGTACATACCATACCAATCGTACTGCTCACATATAAGGTCACCGTTAAATACTACATCAACCCAGCGTGGAATGTCCTTTAGTTCGTACTTTTGCGTTTCACCCGTCACAGGGTCAAGTATGACACATCCGCTGACAGTAGTACCGCTAAATAACGAAATAGATTTTTTCTCGATTGATGCAACATAGTACGGGTTGCCCTTTTCGTCAATCTCAAAGTGAAGATTATTCAGCATCAAAGTAGGGTATTTCATCCACATATATCTGCGTGCATCTTCAAGCAAAAATGCAGACGGAACATATTTCATACCATCGCATTTTTCAAACGAGGCTGACATAGATACGGGGTCAACGGTTACATAACCTTTAACGCCGTTATGCTTATTGTTAAGCCATTTGAAAAAGTCAGCGTATTCGAGCGCAGATACTTTAATCGGTTTTCCGTTGAAATCTATCTGTGTATAATCGTACGACACATTAAACTGGCTGACAACGTCAGACAACGAGCCGATTTCCCTGTCGCCGAGCATTCTCGCAGACGCGGTGTCCATCAGCGCTATCGAGTCTGTGCCAACAGTTTCTGATAAATCGGTAGAAAAATCGGAATCGGTGACCGTAAGTATTTTTGAGTAAGCTTTCGAATTAAGCAAGGTGCTACCGCTGAAAACGATAACCACAATGATAACAAGCAGGATTGCAGGCAGGAAGTAATTTTTGAAAGTAAAGCCTTTGTTTATCTGCTTTTTATTTTCTTTCTTTTTCTTATTACTTTTAAAGTCCTTTAGTATATATGCGCCTGTATCCTTTAAGTCGTCGTAACCTTGAATTTTGCGTGACACAAAAACAAAAACGAAAAGACCAAGTGCAACAAGCAACCAAAGCACAATGTTATGCACATTAATCGCTATACTAAAAATAAATAGTGCAAGCGCTACAAATATCAAAGCAACAACAGCGCCCCAGATATACGAACCTATCCTGAATTTTTTCATACTCATTATCTCCTTATTTTTTAATGATAATATCATATAAACTCTCGTTTTTCAACAATCGTTACGCAGATTTACTTGCGCTTTTTATATACATACAGCACAAACTCGACATCGGTTTTCAAGCGGTCTAACTTTTCAAGCTTTTGCTTACCGTCAGACGGTGTGTGGTAGTAGTAAGGTGTCATCTGAAACAATGCGCTTATTTCTTCTTTAGAATTAAGAACGATAGTATCTTTAACTTTTATTTTCTCTACGAGAATTAAATCGCCTGCATCGGGTGGGTTTTCATCGTTTTTGTACGGGGTGTCGTACAACACCTCTTTTAGCGAGTACAGGTGGTTTTCGCCTGCTACGGCGGTGACGATATACGCGTCGTTTTTCAGCACGCGTGAAAATTCGCTTGCGTGAAACGGTGCAAAAAGGTGGAACGCAAAGTCAACCGCATTATTCTTTAAAGGAATATTAGCGATATTTGCGACGAAAAAGGTAGCGTCGCTTTTTCTTTTTGACGCAAGTCGCACCATATTTTTTGACAAATCAAAGCCGTAGAATCTGCGGTTTAAAGCTTTAGTCAAAAAGTGCAGGTAGTATCCCTCGCCACAGCAGATATCAAGCACGTTGTCGCCGTCTTTACTGTACTTATTCGCACAAGATAAAACCGCATTTGCAAGTACATTAAAATAGCCTTTGTTTAAAAAATCTCGTCGAGCAACAGCCATCTCTTTGTTATCGCCCGTGCTGTCCCCCGATTTGTTTTTCGAGTTTAAATTCACGTAGCCTTCTTTTGCGATATCAAAACAGTGGTTGTTTGCGCATTTATATATTCTGTTTTCTCTTTTTAATTCCTGCTTGCATACAGGACAGCTTAAAATTCCCATAGCATTTCCTTTTACTTATCTCATTTCATAGAAAGCGAGTTATTTATCAGCGCGGTTGAGTACATAAAGAGCACGTCCGAGTTGCTGTAGTCAACGTATTCAGGCACGACATCGCTTAGTATATACCGCAAGTCAACAAGCACAACCTCGCTGTAATCAAATGTCAGCAACGGTGCGATATTGCTTGCAAAAGAGTCCCTGAAAATTATGAGGCGTTTATCGCTTTGAGCGTTATCGTTTTTAATCGTAACGATGCTCTGATTACCCGATAGGAAAAACTCGTAGAGCTTGTTTGTTTTTAGCATTTCAAAGTCGTAAATCGGTATATTTTCCTTTGTGTAGAGCTTATCTATCTGCTTGTTTGTAAGGTAAAAAAGCTCTTCAGCATCTACTTTTTTGGCATACTTTTGAGCGTAGTCGCCCAAGAAATTTTCGCTTGCCAAGCTCTTTTTAAAGTCAGAATAAAAGCTGTTACCCATCGACTCGTTTATCCTTTTTGCAACATCTGTTATACACTCTTGTCTTAAATGCATATCGGTGTAAAAATAGTCGTCTGCACAAAGCAAATCGTACACATCAATCGGCTTAAACCTCGAAAGCGAATTGCACATATAATCGTAGGTTTTGTCGTAGCTTTCTTTGCTGTCGCTTAAATAAATATACTTATCAGGAATGAGTACAAAGTAGCAGTCCAAATCACTCAACTGCTCGTCATATATGCGATTAAAAAGCGAAACGGCATAATCGCATTGCTGTTCATTTACGCTTGCATTTTGCTCAGTCAGGTGATTTTGCACCATAACGATATCGTCGTTTTTTTCAGGCGACACAGCTTTCACATTGTCGCTAAAGCACAAAAAAACGCACGACAGAAAAAGACATAAAAGCATCGAAAAAATCAAAGCAAAACGTTTCATACTCAACCTCCTTTTTAAGTATAGAAAAATCAGCACGATAAAAACCGTGCTGAAATATATTATTCAAATGTGTCTACAAACTCGTCGCCGTAAACAGGCACTTCGTCTTCAACATCAGATTCTGCATCTTCAAAGCTCTCAGGTGACATAATGACTACGACCTTATCGCCTTTGCTCTCAACCACGAGCTCGTCAGCCTCTGTGCAGATGTTCCATCTAAGGTCAGCGTTGTCATTAAGTGTCTTAACAAAAGCGTCTGCATCTGTGCCGCTTGAGAGTGTAAATACATAGCCGATGAACGGAATCGTACCGATAGCAGGGCCGAACATAACGCCCTCGGAAAAGCCGGTAATTTCTTCATTTCCAAAGCCGTTTAAAAGTCCTTCTTCAACCGGCATAGTCATACCCATAAAAGGGATAGACTCGTCGTTAATCATCAAATCAGCAATCTCCTGCGCAGATTTATCGGCGTTTTTTTCAAACACGTCCAAAAGCCCGCTCGCCACAGTAGAGCTACCGCCACAAGACGCAAGCGCCATGACAAGAACCACGCAGATTAATAAAGTAATTAATCTTTTCATATCATTACCTCCTTCATACCATTTTATTATACTTGTTTATACGCTCAATTACAATAGCATAATAAACCAAATAAAAAATAAAAGCCCCGCAGAAATGCGGAGCTGTGGCGCGCTTGAAGGAATTCGAATCCCCGACCTTTCGCTTAGGAGATACCGAGGGAAATAGCTTTCTTATCACTTATAATGCCTAATAATTCCCTGCTGTCAGGGGATTTTTAAGGTTAAGGTGTTATCTTGTGTTACGTCGTTACTGCTGATTTGATGCTGTTTTAACTTATTTGATTAGCAAGGACGATTGAGTTGGGGTAGAGGTGATATGTTTAATACATACCTTTAAGTGACTTATAATCTTATCAAGTCATTTGTATCACTTTCCATTTGTGCTACATTGAGTTTTCCAGATGGTGCAACAGGGAGTGCCGTATCATAAAGTTTAATAAGTGTCGGCACGTGATTAGCAGGAAGCTTGCTTTCGCAATGTTCTTTTATAGCATTTAATGTTGCATTCTTATCTGCGTCATCAATGAGCACAATATGGGCAACATGAGTCTTTTTATTATCATTTTTAGACATAACTACCTTGCATTGTCTGACCTGTTCAACAGCCAAGATAGCACGCTCAATATCAAAGAGATAGATTGTTTCGTTAGCCTCGTTTTTATAGGACGAACTGATGCGACCATCTACATACACATTACCATCCTCAGCGACATAACCCATATCTCCCGTGCAAGCCCAAACATTTCTGTTCTTATCGGTGAAGAAAAAGTCATTGGTTGCTTGTTTGTTTTTATAATATCCTAACATTTTGCACGGAGAACAAACACGAATCTCGCCACGTTCCCCATAACGCAACTCCTCGTTTGTTTCTGCATTAAATGCAGAAACTACAACATGCGGCGTGGGGATGCCCGCCGAGCCGATAGTATTGTATCGCACACTGGCAGCAGTCACAATGCTACCCAGTTCACACATTCCATATCCTTTTTGCAAAGGGATGTTATTACCGTTGTCAGCCAACCATTTGTTGAACCTTTTTTCTGCCTGCGGTGTTACATATTCACCGCCGATTGCCAAACACTTAAAGTGCTTATATGACGGATGATTATATTGTTGATAATATAAATAATCAACAAGACCCGTAGCAGTAATCATATAGTTAGGTTTAAATTTAGCAATATGTTTACTAAATAAGGACAAGTCGTACAAAGGTTCCAAAATAGCAACTAAACCATAGTAAAGCGATGTTAGCAGTGTTGCTACCAAGCCGGTGGAAAACCATAACGGAATCTGCACAAAGTATCTGTCTTGGCGTTTCATTTCCACAAACACGCTTTTGGCATCTACAAGTAATGTTAAAACACCATCATTTGTCAACTGGATGCCTTTTGATTGACCGGTTGTACCCGACGAATAAACCATCAAGGCGGGCTTGTTGGGTTCATTAGAAGGAACTTTAACTCCTACGCAGTTGTTGTTTTTAATAAAATTATCCCAAGTAATTGTACCTTCTATAGTCTTAACTTTTTTAATAGTCTTGACTACTGCACCTAACGAGTTGACCGCAGAACAAGAAATGATTGTTTCAATTTTTGTTTTTGGCAGAATATTTTTAATTCTCCCATAAAGTTCATTCGCAACAAACAGTAGTTTAGCTTCAGTTTCGTTAATACGGTTTAACAATTGTTGCTCGTCAAACAAAGGGTTAAGCAATACAGCGTTTGCACCAATTTTGTTAAGCGCTAAGATCGCATATACCGTTTCAGGCAAAGCAGGCATACAAATTGCAACATTATCGCCGTTTACAACGCCATAAGAAGCCAGAGCTATTGCAGTACGATCAATTTGAGAAAACAGTTTTTTGTATGTAATTTTCTTGCCAAAAAACAATAATGCAGTTTGATTCGTAAAATGCAAATTGTTCTCATAAATCTTTTGATAGATACTGCACTTTGGGGTTTCCGCATTGATTTCTTCCTCGGTGTAATATTTCAACCAAGGCTTATCGATTGACGGATAACCCGTTAGTTTCTTTTCTGTAGGCATTGTTTTTTGTCCTCCAATTTTTTAATAAGATTATTGCTGTCTTTATCATACATAGGTGGTTTCACATTTTCCTTAATTTCCATATGATTGACCCATTTCTGGTAAATCTGTATACATCCTTTATAAAAGTCGGGATATTCCAGAAGTTCTATTTCTTGAACTACAGGATTGTTCATAGCAATAAAATAACGATATGACATTAGGTCGTCGATCATGTCGATGTGCAAAACTTTGTTTTTTACTAATGCAGCGACCCCCTCCAAATGCACAAGGTAATTTACAAGGTGTTGCCGATTGCGGTTTTCAAGATCATACTTTTCACGGAACGCCTTAAGGTATTCCTCAGTAACCTCACCTTTACGATATTTGTTGTAGAACTTCTCAAGTTCCCACTCAATTTCTGACATTTTATCGTTGCAAACAAATTGCTCATTTAGATCGGTGATAAACTGTGCCTCGTTAAGTAACTTGTTTTCGTTGTACTCTAACCAAAAAGCAACAGCGGTAATAATGGCAATAGTTGTTGCGAAAACTTCCGTGAGCCATTCCCAATCACAAAAGTTTTGACCGCATAAATAGATAATAGCAAGTAGTACCATTATGAATATGTACCAAAACTTACGAACACCGTTTCGTTCTCTTCTTTGAACATTTCTCTTTTTAGACATATTTGCCCCCATAAAATAAAAAGTGCGGCTACCGAAGTAACCGCACAAAAAACGCAAACTCCGATAGTCGCCAAACTAACTCAATGTGAAATGGGGCGTAAACGCACACATACCTACATATCGTTGGAATCTGCATTTTTATCAAATTCAGAACGATACATAGGATGCACAAAAAGAGCATAATTATTCCACAAAAGAAAAATACACCCAATTTCACACGTATTCAGTTAGTTTGGCAATATCAGTTTAACACACTTTTTGTAGTAATACAATAAAATAAGGCTAAAAAAATAAAAGCCCCGCAGAAATGCGGAGCTGTGGCGCGCTTGAAGGAATTCGAATCCCCGACCTTTCGCTTAGGAGTGACCTCGAAACTCGGTTGTAGAGTCACTTCCTGTACCCGATAATCCCGTATTTTCAAGGCTTTTTCGCACTTTGAGTGTTAAGCTGTGTTACGGAATTACTGCTAATTTTACCCCGTTTTCTACCGTTTCATTAGATGGGAATTAGCAAGGGGTTCGGATTTAGGGAAACGGTTATATTCCCACAAGATACCTTTATTTAATCGCTTGTACCTCGGTCTGTTACCGAGTTTTATTTATTTTACTCACTTCGCTAAATAAGAATTTACTTTGTCAGCATTTCGATTGCTTCTTCCTTGGTGGAAACAAAAAATACACTCTTGCCTTTATTGCTCTCATAGATAAAATCCTTGAGAGGTTTGCTGGTATAACGAGAGTAATCGC
>JAFQPG010000012.1 GCA_017411835.1 Ruminococcus sp.
ATCGGACGCGAGTCCATCCTTAAGCGATAAATCTTTGGTATATCTGTCATGCGGCAAATATACATTATGCGGTATTAGCGATCTTTTCAGAACGTTATTCCCCACTTAAGGGCAGGTTACTCACGCGTTACTCACCCGTCCGCCACTAAGATAAACAAGAAAATCCTGTAGCAAGCTACTTTCAATTCAGAGTTTATCTCCGTTCGACTTGCATGTGTTAAGCACTACGCCATCGTTCGTCCTGAGCCAGGATCAAACTCTCTAAAAATTGTATCTCAAGACCTCAGTCTTAAAATCTTATTCTTAGAGCTTTTGCTGCTCATTTAAACACTTGCGTGTTGTCCGCAATCTCTTTTGATTGCTTACCGATGTTTTTTAGTGTCATCTCACTTGTAATTTCTTGAGTTACTCACTCAAAGTAATTACGGGTTCTCACTTACTATTTCGTTGTTTAATTTTCAAGGTCCTTTGCTACGCTCAATGATTACAAGCGTGTAATCACATCATTCGCAGCGTAAGTATTATTATATTCACATACATACTAATTGTCAAGACTTTTTTTCAAATTTTTTAAGAAAATTTTCAAAGCTTTTTTGACTATATAAATATGTTTTGGTGAATAATGGCTGTTTAACTGGATTATTCCCATATTTAATGAAAATATACATTCTTTTTTGTAGCCGATTTATTATTATATATGTAAAAGCGATTTTGTCAAGTATTTTTCATATAATGAATATATTTATTACAAAGTTGTAGTGGAAATTAGAATATTTTGTGTTATTATATAATTGTATATACAGTATATGGGGGTTTTACTATGAACAAAAACTTTGTTATCACTATTGGCAGACAATTTGGCTCAGGCGGAAGAGCTGTTGGACAGAAGCTTGCAAAAAAACTTAACATTCCTTTTTATGATAAAGAGCTCATTTCTATCGCTGCTAAAGAAAGTGGTTTAAACCCTGAGGTTTTTAAAGATGTAGACGAGACTGCCGCGAACAGTCTTTTGTACTCATTATCAATGGGTATGTACAGCTTTGGTAACGGACCGCTTGCTATGGGTGATTTACCTATCAACGATAAACTATATATACTTCAGCATCAGGTTATCAAAGACCTTGCTACAAAAGGTCCTTGCGTTATCGTCGGACGATGTGCTGACTATGTATTAAAAGATAACCCTAACTGTGTGAACGTTTTCATTCACGCAAATATGGAATACAGAAAAAAGCGTGCTGTTGTTGTTCACAACATTGACGAAAAACGCGCTGAGCACATCATAAATAAAACCGACAAAACAAGAGCTAACTACTACAGCTTTTACTCAGGACAAAAATGGGGTCAACCACAAAACTATGACCTTTGTATCGAAAGCTCAAAGCTGACTGACGACCAGATTGTCGATTTGATTTGTGCTTACTTAGATTTAAAAGATTAATAATATAATTAAAGCAGGGTGCCAAGAAAGATTTTGGCACCCTATCTTTTTTGCCCCTAAAAACGAAACGAGGGCACTGTTGTTTATTATATGCTTACATATCGCTTAGTATTACAGTAAGCGGGTCGATAAGCTTGTCCCCTACTTTGATTTCAACGTGCAGGTGTGCAGGGTCTTCTGACTCACAAGGTATCTGCGACACTGTGCCTAAAACCTGTCCCTGCTTGACCTGATCTTTCATACTTATATTTGTTTCACTGTCTACACCACAGTAATACACCGAATACTCATCAGAGCTTACTTCAATAATTACACCATAACGCTCGTCGAATCTAATATCATTTACCACGCCATCGCACATTGAATAAACCTTTTCGCCTTCTTTTGCGACAAAGTCGGTTCCTGTATGTGCGCGATAATCCTTCATTGTGCTGTTATAAACAGCACTTTCGCTATACTCACGTAAAACGCTTTTGCTATCCACCGGATAAATCAGGCTTTCTTTAACCTTAAATACCGGTGAAAGTGAATCTAAATCAGACTTTGCATCTACATCTTCTGTATCAGGTAGAGTAGACGACTCATACAAGGTCAACTCGTTGTCACGAGTTTCTTCGACGGCCTGTTCATCGGCGGTTGACTCAGGGGCGATTGTCGAGCCTTCTGTTACGCCCGTTACATCCTGCACAACAGGCACCGTCGTTTCATTTAATGCTGCATTATATTCGTCATTTGCTTTTTGCAACATATAGTCACTGACGCTTGTATAAGTTGACCACACAGCAAGTCCTACCGCGACAAGACAAATTGATAAAGCGATATAAAAACCAACGCGTTCGGTCGGCTTTTTTGAAGATTTATGTTTATATTTTTTCATAGAAAACGCCTCCGTCAGTATTATTGACGAAGGCGAAATTTTTATGCAGAGATAAATTATAATTTAGCAGTACATATGATAACAAATATGGTATAATAACCTCACGGTTTAAGCAAAAGCCTTGTTAACACAAGCCTTTTGAAACCTGAGAGAACATTGAATCATAAACAGCTTTTTAAGATATTTTAATTTTTAGGTTTATGATATATTAACCTCACGGTTTAAGCAAAAG
>JAFQPG010000006.1 GCA_017411835.1 Ruminococcus sp.
AGAGCCCAACATAGAACAATTTGTAGAGCGTCTTGAAACACTTTACCCTGAAATCGAATATGTCAATCATCTGATGACACACAGCTGGGGACAAAAGGTGGTTAGATTTTACGATTTGGACGGTACCTTAATTGAAGTAGGAACACCGGTGTAATCAACAAATTCCAATTTGTTGAGCAGCAAAGTAGATAACATTTAAGTTGATGTAATTTAAATTCTAATTTGCAGAACAAAAAGTTCACAGATAATTTATATATGCAATCTTGAAAAGTGAAAACTAACGTTTATAATGAAAATATAAGGTCGAATCATCAAGGGTGGTTTTAAGTATGAAGAAGTTTGTAGCATTAGTTTTAGCATTGATTTGTATACTGTCTGTTGTAGGTTGCTCTGATGCTCCTGCGGATAGCGTGAAAACTATTGAAGGTAATCTGGCGACATACTACGAGATGAGTGACGGCACCTGGCAGGTAGATGGTCACACTTATAAATACAGACATGAAATCACAGGAAGATTACGTAATGCTGTTGTCGATTCAACTTATGTGTATCTAAGTAACCTCGAAGAAATAACCTTTGAGCAAGCGTGGAAAGCATCAGGACTTAGCAGTAATACAGAAGATTATTTTGCTGTCGAAGAAGCTATCCTCGTAGAAATGGGAACAGGATCTGATCAGCAGTAAAGATTATAAATAATTTTTAAAAGTAGTATTGACAAGTGAAAACTAACGTTTATAATGAAAGCATAAATTGAAGTGTCAAGCGGGTTTATATATAAAAACAAAATCTGACCCGCAATAATCAAAGAATACATACTAAACTCAAAACTTAATAGCATTAGAAAATTAGATTATAAAAAGCAGCATTACAAACAGATTTCTATTTGTGGTGTTGCTTTGCTTTTTTCTGGGTATAAATTTCTGTAAACCTTACACAGATGAATTGTGACGGTGTGTGAAAGTTAGTTGAAAACTAAGTGAAAATTACTGACTTTTGTGATTGCGAGTGATAAAATAAATTTCAGAAAGGGTGATATTATGCGAAAATTAAGTGTACTGGCGATACTTATGATTGTTTTGTTTGTGTTCACAGCTTGTGGCAATGACATAAGTGAAACCGAGAAATCTGCAACCCCTACACAGGTTCAGGTGACTGAAACTCAATTACCTGATGACGGCGTGGTTGATATAAGCTTGAGTGATAAAGAAATCCTCGTTGATGGCAAAACTGCTGAGAGCGATACAAGCGGTGCAGTCTATACAGCGAATGACATTGTCTACTACGAAGAAGGCAAAGATTTTACTTATGGTGAGGGTACTGCTGAGGAAGCTCATAGTGCGAAAGAAGCCAAAGCTCATACAGTTGTGCATATTACAAAGGCTGGCGAGTATAAACTCAGCGGTAAGCTTTCAAAAGGTCAGATTGCTGTTGATTTAGGTGAGGACGCAAAAGAAAATCCCGATGCAGTTGTCACCCTTGTTTTAAACGATGTTGACATAACCTGTGATGTAGCTCCTGCGATTATTTTTTATAACGTCTATGAATGTTCAAACTCCGATTCGGAAACTGCAACAAAAGATGTAGACACTTCGAAGGCAGGTGCCAACGTTATTGTTGCAGACGAAACAGAGAATACAGTCAACGGTTCTTATGTTGCAAAGATTTATAAACCTGACAGCGTAGTCCTTAGCGATAATGGTAATGAAGTTGAAGATGCTAGTAAGCTTCACAAGTACGACGGAGCTTTTTACTCAAAAATGTCAATGAATGTAAACGGCGGTGAAAAGGGAACAGGCGTGCTTACTATCAACGCTGAAAACGAAGGACTTGATAGCGAGGTGCATCTGACAATCAACGGTGGTAATATTAACATCTATTCAGGTAACGATGGTATCAATACAAACGAAGATGGTGTTTCAGTTGCTACCATAAACGGTGGTAATCTCAATATAAAAGTTACTGGTGAAACAGGCGAAGGTGATGGCATTGATTCCAACGGATGGCTTGTTATTAACGGTGGAAAACTCACAGCACAGGCTTGTTCTGTAAGTGCTGATGCAGGTATTGATTCAGATATGGGAATTCATATCAATGGAGGTACTGTTGTAGCAAGCGGAAGTATGCTCGATAGAATTGAAGATGGTGGTCAGACTTGCGTAACATTCAATCTCGCTCAGAAGCAAAGCGGTAAAAAACTCTCGATCAAAAATTCTTCTGGAGATGTGGTAGCTGAACTTAAACCTGAGAATGATTGCTCCGTGATTCTCTACAGCAGTTCTGATTTAGATAGCGAAGAAAACTATTCTCTCTATAATGGTGATACGTTGGTAGCGAAAAGCGGTAGCGGATTTATGGGCGGTCCTGGGATGCCACCACCAGGTGGTGAACCACCGCAAGGAGGTATGCAACCACCACAGGGAGATATGGAGCCACCGGGAGGACGTGTTCCGCCTGGGGGCGAACCTCCTCATTGGAATTGATTTTTTGAATGAGATATTGACAAGTGAAAATAAACGATTATAATGAAAGCATAAATTGAAGTATCGAGCGGGTTTATATACAAAAACAAAATCTAACCCGCATTAAGCAAAGAATAAATACTAAATTTAAAAATTAATAACATTAGGAAATTAGATTATAAAAGCGAAGCATTACAGATGGAATTCCTACCTGTAGTGCTTCTTTATTTTTTTCTGCAAAAGTTTTTCTCAGCTTATAAAATGAGATAAATTACGACAAACAAAGAATGTTAAAATTTGCTGGGAAAAGTTATATTTTTTATAAAACACTTGAAATAGGAGGTGGTGTGAGTGAAAAGATCAAACTACAAAAGTTACGATGAACTGCCGTTGTTTTTGCAGGCAGATTTAATCTCTGATGTGCTCGGAATTTCTATTTCGTCTGCGTATGAGTTGATGCACGAAAAAGGTTTCCCTGCACTTAGAATCGGCAACAGAATTGTGGTGCCGAGAGAAAAATTTATTCAGTGGGTAGATGAAAATACATCAAAGTAAAATGAAAGTTTATTGAATGGAGGAACACATTATTATTTACAAAAACGATAGCAATGGAAAATATTACAAAGTGCCAAACGCTTTGATGAAGCTTAATTTGTCAAGCGGTGAGATTGCTGTGTATAACTATTTGCTTTTCTGTGAGGACAGAAAAACTTTTAAATGTCATCCCAGTATCAAAACTATCGGCAAGGCTATCGGTATGTCAAAGAACACAGTCGTAAAATATATCAGAATGCTAGAAGAAAAATGTTTTATATATACCGACAATACACTCGTAACTTTAGCGTCAGGCGAAAAACGAAACGGAAATCTTATGTACACAATCCGTCCGATAGAAGACGCGATAAAATACTTCCACGACAGCCAGATGTCACGGCTGGATTCACACTTTAAGCACGGACGATGAGGGATGCACAAAGTGCCAATCGAGATTGCAGGAATAAGCGTGGGTGTCGTAAACGAACCCTTCGCACTCACATCGGACGGCAAAGCCGACCGTTAAGCGGTTTTTGAGCTGACACCGTAAGGTGTCAAAAATCACGAGTTTTTAAACTCACGGTGTCGTTGATAGAACTTGTGCGAATGTTGAGCCATTTTTGAGGGTGTCGTAGAGGTGTTGTGTGCAGTTTTAAGCGATTTTAGTGATTAGCAAAAATAAAACAACCTTGCTGTAATTTGCAAGGTTGTTTAGTGCTAGTTTGATTTTTGATTAAGCGGTTGTGTTAAGCCATTCTAATATGTTTTCGGTATCACTCTTGCTTAATCCATGTATATTGTCATCGCGTACAATAAACGATACATCTGTATTGTTTTTCTTAAATTCACTATATAGATCTTCAGCTTGTACAAATGAAACTTGTTCATCGTATTTGCTGTGTATAATCAAAACGGGAATATTAATTTTGTCTGCCCAATATATAGCTGACCTTTTTTTATATTCATCGGGGTTTTGCTCAGGCGTTGTTCCAATATAGTTATATAGTAATTCTTTCATATCTTCGCGGTCTTCGTAAGATTGAAATAAATCACTAACAGCGGAGATAGCTATGATTTTTTTAACTCTATTGTCTTGCTTCGCAGTCATATAAGTCATCATTCCACCGCGAGAAACACCTGCAACACAAAAATCATCCATGCTAATAAAATCAAAATATGTTTCGCACAAATCAATTAGTTTTATAACATCATTGAGATCTTTACCGCCAAACTCATCTTTACCGCTTCCACCGTCAGCTCCTCTATACTGCGATGCAATAATAATCCTATTTGTTGATACACAAAGTTTTGCGGTATCTTCATTATCAAGTAAACCTATTTTGCTATTACCTCCTCTGTTATACAATATACACTTTCCTGGAGATTGATTTTCAATAAGACTCAAAGGAATAGATATATATGCTTTTACTTGATAACCATCAGAAATATATGTGAATTTATATGAGATGCAATTTTTACTTAAACTGTTGCTTAAATCTATTTGCTTTATGTCAAATACTTCTTCGTTTTGATAGTTAATGAAATTGTATATATTGTCTTCGGCGATTACTGTTGGTTCATTACAACCACTTAAGACAAACAAAAATAGCAAAAGAATACTAATATTTATACATATAAATTTTTTCATTGCAATCACCTATATTTATTGAATTAACCATATGTCTATAAAAGAGTTATGGTATCACTTCTAGTTTGATTCGGTTTCATCGAAGAATTTATCAATGATTCGATATCTAAAATAGTTTGCCTGTCGTTCGCTTGTTGCGTTGCTCTGGTCTAAATCTAAAAACCATTGATAATAATGCGATAGCTCGTGTACAAGCGAAGATAAGATTTGCTCGTATATATCTTCCTTAGTGTATTCTTGTAGCAAGTGCGTTTCGATAGCTGATGGAATTCGTATCATAGGATTTCGTTTTGGAAACCACCTTAAACTTCCATAAGCCATTTGACCACTACGCAACTTCACTTTTTCACAATTCAAAATATGTATATGAATGTGAACAGGAAACACATATGTTTTTCTAAGCCATCTGGCGAACGAAATATACATTTGCTTTAACTCGGGTTCGATTCCATCTTGGTAATGAAATGAAATCCCGTGATTCTCATATTGTGTATTCTTTTTTATTTCAAACTGTTGCCACAGGTTCATTTAATCACCACCCTGATTATTTTTAGTTTGATTATAATCAATATAGTTCTAGTTTTCAATAATTATTCTTTGCGTGTTGTATTATTCAAAATCTGACACGCAGTAAACAAAGATATAAACTTTGTCTGGATATTGTAAAAGTGTTGTGGTATGTTGTTGTGCTGAAAGGAGATGAATTTTATGGCAAAACGCAGACCTTCGGGTGACGGTATGGTAAGACTAAAAAAGAAAGGTCAGTGGGAGGGCAGAATTGTTGTCGGTCACAAAGATGACAGCACTCCTATATATCGTTATGTCTATGGCAAAACTCAAAAAGAGTGTCTTTCAAAACTCCACGCAATGATTGAACAGTATCGTGATGTCGAACTCACAGAGCAAAGTAACATTACGCTTTCTGAGTGGCTCGACAAATGGCTGAACGATTATATGAAGTTCACTGTGCGAGAGAGTACGTGGCGTAGTTATAAAACCTATATCGAGAATCACATCAAGCCAAATCTTGGCGACAAACAAATTGCGTTTATCACAACTGCTGATGTTCAGAAAATGTATAACTACCTAAAAGAGAATGGTAGAAAAGAAGAACACCCTGTGCAAGGCAAGAAACTTGCCGACAGCACGGTGAGGAGTATACATATGCTACTGCACGAAGCGATGGACGTAGCAGTCAGAGAACATCTTATTTTGAAGAACCCGACTAACGGCACAACCATTCCGAAATGCAACTATCCGCCAAAGCAAATCTTAACTGATGCTCAGCTTAAAAAGTTTATGCAAGTCATCGACAAAGACGAGCTGTGGCGTGACTTCTTTTACACCGAGCTCACCACGGGACTAAGACGAGGTGAAATCTGCGGACTGAGGTGGGAGGACTTTGATGAAGCCACAGGCAGACTGAAAGTTGCACGAACTGTGCAAAAACAAAATGGTGAGCTGACTTGGGGTGATACGAAAACTGAAACCGGCACACGAACAATTCAGTTGCCACCGAGTACAGCCAAGCGATTGAGCGACAGACACAAAAACTCAGTAGGTGAATGGATATTCCCGAATCTCTATAAACCAGAACTCCCTATTAATCCGAACACCGCATACAAGCGTATGAAAGAGTTGCTGGAAATCGCAGAGCTACCGTCAATCAGATTCCACGACCTGCGACATACATTCGCAACCCACGCTCTCACAAGCGGAGTCGATGCAAAAACGCTCTCTCGAATACTCGGTCACACCAACGCATCGTTCACTCTCGATACATACACGCACGTCACAACAGATATGCAAAAGCGAGCGTCAAGCATCGTCGGTGGGTTCGTGAACAACCTTATCATAAAGGACGGTGAGTGAGATGGCTAACAGACGTAAAAACGGTGCAGGAACCTTACGCAAAAGAGCAGACGGCAGATGGGAAGCAAGAGTAGTCGTCGGCTACGATGAAAAAGGTTATCCAAAGACAAAGAACGTCACATCAAAAAGCAAAGCTGAGTGTCAGCGAAAACTTAACGAACTCAAAGAGCAGTTCGAGTCAGCGAGTGATAAGTGTAAATCAGAAATGCAGTTTTCGGATTGGCTCAACTTCTGGTTTGAAAATTACTCGAAACCTGCCTTGCGAGAGTCAACAAAAGATTTCTACCGAAATCTTATCTACAACTATATCATACCTGAGATTGGCAACATTCAGCTCGATAAACTGACAAGCTCTGACTTGCAACAGTTTTATTCAAAGCTCAAAAAGAGTGGTCGAAAAACTCGAACAGAATTATTCGGAGAAGGACTGTCCGACAGAATGGTTCGCTCGTGCCATACAACTTTAAAGTCAGCACTGAATAAAGCTATGGACGAAGGATTGATACGCTCAAACCCTGCAATAGGTTGCAAGCTCCCACCAAAGAAAGCAAAAGAAATGCAAGTGCTGACAAATGAAGAAATACAGCGATTCCTTATCCAAGCAAAAGAAGACGGATTCTACGAATTCTTCTTGCTAGAACTTGCGACGGGTATGCGTAGAGGTGAGATACTCGGCTTGCAGTGGACTGACCTAAACTTCAAAACGGGTGAGCTACACATCACCAGACAAGCGAGTGTAGTAAACGGCAAGCTGAACATCTCCGTACCAAAAACAAAAACTTCCGACAGAATCGTTATCCTGCCGAAAGTTTTACTAGATATGCTGAGTGAGTATAAAAAGAGTGTTAACTCAAAGTGGATGTTCCCGTCACCTAAAAATGACGATGTGCCACGCAACCCTGTGAGTATGGGTAAGTCGCTAAAGAAGATACTAAACAGAGCTGAGTGTAAGAATATTCGCTTCCATGATTTGCGACATACCTTTGCTACAATGGCACTCGAAAACGGAATGGATGTGAAAACGCTGTCAGCGATGATAGGACACGTGTCAGCTGCAACCACGCTTGATGTGTACAGCCACCTGACGGATAAAATGCAAATTCAAGCATCAATCAACATCGACCGAAAAATCGGCGGTACAGACGCAAAAATGCCAGAGGAGGAAACACCCGACCACGATACTGAAAAACCACCACAACCGAAATTTGAGCCAAAGAAAGGAAAGATTCGAAAAAGTGGTACAGGCTGTATCTATCAAGTCAGCGAAAATGTTTGGGAGGGTAGCTACTCTCCAAGACTTCCAAACGGCAAACGCAAGAAATTTAACATCTACGCTCCCACAAAAGAGGAATGTGAAGTGAAACTCAAAGAGCTGATAGAGAAAGTGAAGGAGGAGATAGCTAAAAAAGGAAAAAGTATAAGTAACGAATAGAAGATTACCACTTGTGTTATAGGCGTATATGCACCTGAATTGCGAATATTCAAGTTGAAATTTTATTGCAATCGACTAAAAAAGGTGGTACTATTATATAGTAAACAACAAAACATTCTATGGAGGGGATTTGCGTGAAAAAAGTGTTGTCTTTACTATTAGTAATCGTTATGATGTTAGGCTTTATTCCATATTCAAGCATTTGCTCAGATGCTGCTACAACAAGTGTTAATGTATGGCCGGGTCAACCTATGGAAATCTATGATAACACTAACAATATTTATTATTTTGATATACCTTTGGAATACAATTGTTTTATCTTTAGTGATGGTAATTACTATTATGGATACGATGATGGTATTGCGTGGCAGACCGAGGATATATCTTTTACTGGTGGAAACAAACTCTATATGCCTAATTTAAACGATACTTCGTATGTAAACGGAGCAACTATTTGTAGTGCGAGTAGTTCGACCTATAATTATTCTGGTAGTGAGAGAATAGTTTTCTTTGAGGCTCCTGACAATTGGGAAACACCTTCTTGTTATTGCTGGGCTAGTGACGATTATGTATATGAACCGAGTAATAAACCTAATTCTGCTATACCATCCGATGCCTATGAATATAATGGTAATTATTATAAAGTTTATAGCGGTGTATGCAACACATGGGAAGAAGCAGAAGTATATTGTGAAGGATTAGGAGGACATTTAGCAACTATAACATCAGAAGAAGAAAATAGCGCAGTTTACTCATATGTGATTTCTAGTGGTCATAAAAATGCATATTTTGGTTATCATGACAGCAAAACTGAAGGTAAATGGGAATGGGTTAATGGAGAAACATCCTCATATACTAATTGGCATTCAAATGAACCGAATTCAGAGAACGCGCTGGAAGATTATGCGATGTTTTACTATAAATACTCTGATGGAAAATGGAATGATGGGAACTTTGGACAGGGTACGGTAAATGATGATGAAAAGTTTATTTGTGAATGGGATTCTGGCGAATATATTGATTATAAACTTAATGCATTAACAGCTTACCCAGAATCGACTATTGGAAAAGAGCAAGATGTAAAAATTCTTTTTGAATTATATAAAAATGATGTACCAATAGAAATTAATGATTATTTAGCTGAAGTGGATAACGATAATATCGTGCAGTGTGTAGACTCAACTAAATCTGATAAGTCGATTATTTGTACTTTTAAAGGTATTAATGAAGGTTCTACGCAAATAACTTTTACAGAAAAGATAACTAATACAAGTATAACTTTACCTATAACAGTAGAAGATAAATGTGAATATTATAGGTGTTCTGTGTTTCCTGTTCCGTATGCATCTACAGGAGGCATATATATCGAGAACTATAATTGTGAAGCTGATTCTAATGGTACCCACATAGTAACTTTTGATGCATATAATTCAACGTATGCATATGGTGTGGTTGCTGCTTATGATGAATATGGCAATTTTATTAAGTGTGCTCCCCTTGTTCCATTGTCAGACGGTTCAGGTATGGAGAAAGTGGTAAATGGTTTCAAATATGTTTGGCTAGATATTAAGGATATTTTTGATGGTGATACCGCATGGTATACCAAAGAAAGTAAAGCACAACATACATATGTACAGTTAAGTGATATTCCTGTAAATGCAGAAATAATTATTACTGCCGATGGGGAAGAATCTATGTACCCTCTCTTTTACACAGGCGTAGATGTTTTTGTTCAAACGATATTGGCTGCTTCTTCGGTTGATGTTAAAATAGATGCACAAAGAGCAACTGTTAAAGAACTTGTAACAGCAGCTATAGAAAGTATACCACAGAGTGTCATACAATCAGTAACAGAAGAGATGGCTTCATCTATTGCGCAAGGGGCAACAGGTGAATCTGTAAATAATATTTACGAAGTATTATTTAATATGTTTGAAAGCGTAGGGCTGAACTTTGGAGATATTATTACAAGTACATTGAAAGGCATGGGTTATGGTGTAGCAGATGCAATAGTTACAACAGCTATTCCTGCTTATAAAATAGTAGCTATTGTTGACCAAGTTTTAGAAATTGCTTGGCCAATTACAGATTATTCTTATAATTGCAACAGAGGTAAATTGGAAATTCACACAACATTGCATGGGCAGCAGAATTATATTGCTAATAGTTCTATTGTAGTAAGTCAAAAAGAAGATTTTACTGAAGAGACGTTATTGGATGCATATTTGGTATCAAATGAAGATGAATTAAAATCAATAAAAAACACGTTAGATAACGATTCGTTTGATTATGATGTATACAACATTACTATGAGAAAGAATGGCATAGAAACTCAACCTGATAACATTGTTACGGTGAAAATACCTGTTACTGATAGTGAAGCTAATGTGTATAGAGTTGAAGATGATGGTACTTTAACAGATATGAAAGCTACATATATAAATGGATATTTGGTGTTTGAAACAGATCATTTTAGTTATTACGCAGTAGCGCATAAAAAAGCGTATGAAAAAGGTGATGCAAACCTTGATGGAACAATTAATATTCTTGATGCTACCGAAATTCAGCGTCATCTCGCACAGATTATAATCTTAGATGATTTTGCTGTTTCTGTGTCAGACGCAAATGGTGATGGTGCAGTAAATATCATAGATGCAACTACGATTCAGCGTTTCATAGCACAACTTATTCCGTCATTATAAAAATTCGTTACAGGGTAAAATCTGACCCACTGTAAGCAAAGATAAAGCACTGAAGTTTTTGCTTCAGTGCTTTTGTGTATCTGGAAATATTTTAATGAAAAATTTTTATCTCAAAATAAGTTTTAATTTATTCTAATATTATTTTGACTTTATAAATAACTCAAAATAAGCATTAAAAAAGCTCTTATGAATTTCCTGAAAAAATTCTGGAAGTGGGACAAACTGTGGTCGTGGCTGTTTTTTGTGCTAATATGCAGTGTGCGTTTTCTAGTGAAAATTGAGAGCTTTTTAAAGCAAAAAACGCCAAGAAATGGCTTTATTAAGCCGTTTTTGGGCAAACAAAAAACCGACCTGTATAGGTCGGTTTGTGGTCGAGGTGACAGGACTTGAACCTGCGGCATCCTGGTCCCAAACCAGGCACTCTACCAAACTGAGTTACACCTCGAAAGCGTGTCGTTTATCTGACAGCCTTGTTATTATAACTTAAAAAAAATTATTTGTCAATAGCAAAAAACACATCTTTCTACTTGTCTTTTGTAAAAAAAGCAATTATAATGGTTTGTGTATAGGTTAATTTTTTGGAAATAGAGAAATTTGTATTAATTTGGAGAGGTTTTTATGCGCAAAAATTATTTGTCCGCGCTCGTTTGTGTGCTTGTTTGCTGTGCTATGATGTTTTGTTGCGTTTTTTCGGCAGGTGCACTTGACGATAAATATGATATAGATGAGTTGGGAATGTCTTTAAAAATCCCTAAGGAGTACACAGTTATCACCAGAGAGTCAGAGCGTAACGACGAGGCGTTTAAGCTGCTCAAGCTTGACTATGACGAGACTATGACTGCCTTTACAGCGGCGAATATTTACTTGCGTGCGGTGAGCGAGGACGAGATTCTTAAAATCACGCTCACACAGACAAGTGATAAAAACAGCGAAGCGCTCAACAACTATTCCGATTTAAGTTCATCAGAGCGACAAACAATAATCGATGCGTTTTTGTCTGATACAATGTACACCTCAGGTGTTGAAGTCAAGCACGACGGGAATATTTACTTTGACTTAAGCTTTGAGCAGGAAACCCCTGCCGGCGTGATTTATGGCTATCAATGCCATACGGTTATTAACGGTATGAACATCAACCTTACTTTGCAAAAGGACGACGAAGCCCTTACTGCGGATGAAATCAAGGTTGTCACAAATATTGCAAACAGCATTCATTTTGACAAAATTAAGCGTAATTCAGGCTTTGCGCTAGATTGGTGGAGAGTCTTTTTATGGATAATTGTTTTAGTGGCTATTGCGCTTTTGGCAAAGTATTTCTACAGCCAGTACAATAACTCTACTAGAAAGAAATTAAACGAGCGCAAATCAAAGCCAAAGGCAACGGACAATATGTCTGAGGCGGACAGACTTATGGCAGAGGGAAGTGAGCACGTATCTGAAACAGAAAGCACAAAATCTTTGCTTTATGATTTAGGCTTTGAAGATTCAGATGACGAGGCTGAAAACGAGACATTTGAAGAAATGCTCGGCTATGATATCGAAGATTACCGCAGTCGTGCTAATACAGACCTTGACACTTTTGATATTGATGTTAAAGAAAAAGACCCGTCAAACGGCGTTTCTTACTTTGAGGACGAGGGTCAAAACATCGACGATAAGCCTGACTATTTTGAAGATTATTTTAGTCAGGAGACCGAGAGCCGTCCTGCTGCTAAGCGTGCTGCAAGCTCGGTTGCACTCAACGTAAAGCTCTTTGCACAGCACCTTGGGTATTTTGGCAAAAATGTTTCCCGTATGGTCAGCGCAAAAGTGAAAAATATTCGAAAAAAGAAGTGAATTTAGAGCTTTTTTGCAAATTAACTAAAAATTTTTTAAATATGCAATAAATTTGTAGTAATATGATGTTGCACTTGTTATTGAATTAACAATCGTTTTGGAATATAATTGGTATTATAAAATATCAGTATTATATACTGTATATGTAAGGAGATATTATTATGAGTAGAGTTTACAATTTTTCAGCCGGTCCATCTATGCTTCCAGAAGCAGTCCTCAAAAGAGCTGCTGACGAAATGCTCGATTATCAGGGCAGTGGTCAGTCAGTAATGGAGATGTCTCACAGAAGCAAAGTTTATGATTCAATCATCAAAGAGGCTGAGGCACTTTTAAGAGAGGTTATGAACATTCCTGACAACTACAAGGTGCTTTTCCTTCAGGGTGGCGCATCTTCACAGTTTGCTATGATTCCTTTAAACCTTATGACAAAGAACGGCAAAGCAGACTATGTTGTTACAGGTCAGTGGGCTAAAAAAGCTTACAAAGAGGCTTCACGTTACGGCGAGTGCAAGGTTATCGCTTCTTCAGAAGACAAGACCTTCTCTTACATTCCAAAGCTTGACAAGTCTACATTCACTAAAGATGCTGACTACTTCCACATCTGTATGAACAACACAATCTACGGTACAGTTTATCACGAGCTTCCTGATACAGGCGATGTTCCGCTCGTTGCTGATATTTCATCTTGCATTTTATCAGAGCCAATCGACGTTTCTAAGTTCGGCGTGCTCTATGCTGGTGCACAGAAGAATATGGCTCCTGCCGGTGTTACTATCGTTATCATTCGTGAGGACCTCATCGGTGATGCTCAAGAGATTACTCCTACAATGTTCAACTACAAGACACACGCTGACAACGATTCAATGTTCAACACACCACCATGCTACACAATCTACATGGCAAAGCTCGTACTTGAGTGGGTTAAGAATGAAATCGGCGGTCTTGAGAAAATGAAGGAATTAAACGAAAAGAAAGCTAAGCTTCTTTACGATTTTCTCGATAGCTCAAAGCTCTTCAAGGGCACAGTAGTTAAAGAAGACCGTTCACTTATGAACGTACCATTTGTTACAGGCGACGCTGAGCTCGACGCTAAGTTTGTAAAAGAGTCTGTTGAAGCAGGCTTTGTAAACTTAAAGGGTCACCGTTCAGTTGGTGGTATGCGTGCTTCTATCTACAACGCTATGCCATACGAGGGTGTTGAAGCACTCGTAGAGTTTATGAAGAAATTCGAAGCAGAGAACGCTTAATCTGCAAACACATAATTAGATTTTTAGTTAAAGAGGGTTATTCCAATGTATAATATTCTTAAGCTTAACAAAATCGCTGAGATTGGCACAAGCCGTCTTGGTGATAACTATAACTGTGTAGACGAATGTGCTACACCTGACGCTGTACTTGTTCGTTCAGCTTCTATGCACGATATGGAGCTTCCAGAGAGCTTACTTGCTATCGCAAGAGCAGGCGCAGGCGTAAACAACATCCCGCTTGATAAATGCACACAAAAGGGTATCTGTGTATTCAATACTCCTGGTGCTAACGCTAACGCTGTTATGGAGCTTGTTATCGCAGGTCTGTTTATGGGTTCAAGAAAGCTCGTTGACGGTATCAACTGGGCTAAGTCATTAAAGGGCAACGGCGATCAGGTTTTAAAGATGGTAGAAAAAGGCAAGAGCCAGTTTGCTGGTCCTGAAATCAAGGGCAAGACAATCGGTGTTATCGGTCTTGGTGCTATCGGTATCTTAGTTGCTAACGCTGCAAGAGCTCTTCATATGAACGTTATTGGTTACGACCCATACTTCTCTGTACAGGCTGCTTTAAAGCTTTCACGTCACGTGCAGACTGTTTCTAACCTCGACGAGCTTTACGCTAAGTGTGATTACATCACAGTTCACGTTCCACTCGTTGCTGATACAAAGGGTATGATTAACGAAGCTACAATCGCTAAAATGAAGGACGGCGTTAGAATCTTAAACTTCTCAAGAGACGGTTTAGTAGTTTCTGCTGATATCAAGAAGGCTTTAGAAAGCGGCAAGATGGGTGCTTATGTAACTGACTTTGCTACAGACGATTTACTTGATGTAGACGGCGTTGTTCCACTTCCACATCTCGGCGCTTCAACTCCGGAGAGCGAAGATAACTGCGCTATTATGGCTGCTGACGAGGTTAAAGATTACCTCGAAAACGGTAACATTACAAACTCTGTTAACTTCCCATGTGTTTGTATGCCAAGAACAGGCGACACACGTTTCTGTGTATTCCACCAGAACGCTCCTAAGATTATCGCTAAGCTCTTAGAAGCTATCGGCGGTAATGTTGAGAATATGGAAAACAAGAGCAGAGGCGACTTTGCTTACACAATTATTGATGCTACAGCTCCTAACGCTGATGCACAGGCATCCCTTGAAGCAATCGACGGCATCATCAAATTAAGAGTACTTTAATTAAATAAGATAAGTCAAAAGGACCGCGGTAAAACCTGCGGTCCTTTGTTATTGCTATAAAAAAGCCCACACCATTTTTGATGTGGGCTTTAGCTTATTTATACAGTGATTTAAGATACTCTAAAAACGAGTCGTTAAGCAGAAATTCAATCTCGCTCGGATTGTCGGGCAAGGCGATAATAATCTGCTTGTTGTATTTTATAATATAGCCGTCTGTGATAGCGCCCTTGAGCTTTCGCGTGTTGGAAAGCGTCAGTCCCGAGTTTGACAGCGCGCGTGACAGCACAGTCACGAGATTTTCGCTGTCTGATTTTGAAAAGCCACCGATAATAACGACACAGTTGCACAGCCTAAGGCTTTCGCACAGGGTTTGTCCGAGCATAGTGGGTGCAACGGAGGCGATGACTCTGTTTGCACTCATATTTATCTCAGACAGTCTTTGCTTGAGCGTTTTTTCACAGTATGAAGTTTTTCTTGATTTGTAAAACAGGAGGTCGTACTTCATTTTTGACTCCTTTAAAATTATTTCAGAGTAGCCTTAAAGTCAGGGTAGATAACCATACTGTAGTGAACACTGTTAAGGTCGAGGCCGTCGGTTTTCCAGCCTGTAAATGAATAGTTGTAGTAATCGTCGCTTGGAAGTCCCGGAGTACCGCTTGGAGGGGTTACGGAGTCACCCTCTTTTACAGATACGGTGTAGTATTCGCTTCCGTCCCAGTTGACAAACTTGACCTCGTAGTAGTTCGTTATGATGGTAGAGGACGAGTTCTTTTTCTTTTTATCCTTTTCTGTTGGCGCTTCGGTTGGGTTTGCGGCAACGGTAGCGGTCAGTATTTCGCTACCCTCAAGCTCGCCTTCACCGTCGTACCAGTTGACAAGTCCTTTTGCATTTGCTTTCTTAAAGGTCAGCACCTTTGGTCTTTCTCCCGAGTGGTTTGAATAGTAAACATCAGGGAAAACAGGTGTTTTGTTTAAGGTTGCGATTTCGGTGTTGACATCTTCCTTTTCACCCTCGCGCAGCTTTCGTGCTACAACAACAGTACGCCAGTTAGAATATTCATAGCTACAGGTAGAGAGGGTGAGGAGCTGGTCGTCTTCGTTTACCATAACAGGGCAGTTGATAAGTGAACGTACTCTGCAGTTGTAAACAAAGTTCATAAACTCAGCATCTGACAAAAACTCTGCCTGCATATAGTTGAAAAATTCACCATGACTATACAGGGTATTTGTTTTGAATACAGAAATGATTTTATATATGCCGTCAGCCTCAGGGGTGTTGAACTCGACAACAGGGTGCTTTTTGTAGAAATTCAAATCACCTGTTAAATCGCCGTAGCCCATCAGTCCTCTGAACATTGAGCCATCTTGCATATTGTGGCCATGTAAAATAACATTTTTAGATTTAACGGACTTTTTGCAACGGTAGTCTACAAAAACGCTACCGTAGTCAGAGTAGCTCTTTTTGTAGGTGTGGTTTAAGTAGTACTGTGAGTTTGCGTTGTCGCCCTTGTGCTCAAGGACCGGATAGTCGATTTTTGTATCCTCGATAGTAATCCAGCCGACAATTTCTTTGTTGATTTTCTTTAAAGCTTTCCAGTTTTGCTTAGGAGCATTAGGGTCGTCTTCACTTTCCTCATCGCTTGTGTACGCAATATCGTGAAGCTCGGAGGTGATCTGCGCATTTAAGTAAGGCTGAATAATAAGCTCGTTTATCAGATAACCACCGGCAACCAAAAAGGCGATAATCGCAACTATAACAACCCACTTTTTGATTTTCTCGTTTTTGCTGTCAGATTTATTCGGAATAAAGCTTTTGAAAAAGCCTTCTTTGTCCTTTTTATTCGCTTTTATAAAGGTGATTCCGTCAGGCACTTCTTCGCTGTTTGAAGCAAAAACCTCGTTTGCTTTTTTAACGGAGCTTGTAACAAGCTGATTAATTTCAACGCCTGTCAGACTTGCCTTTGGCAGTACAACATAGTGCTTGTCAAAAATCTTGAAGCAATATCCAGGATAGCCGTTGCCTAAATCGCCCAGCGAGCAAATCTTGATTTTTGCGACCATATCCTTGTGGTCTTCATCGGGAGTGATGTGCTTTTCGCTAGACCTTATGTATTCAAAGAACAAGGATTTAAAGGAGCTTGGGTCCTTTGAGTCAAGGGCGTTTACAAAGACGAAATAGTCAGGTGAGTCACTTGACATATCAGCAGCTTTGAGCGCCTGAGTAAAGGCTTTTGAATTTGACTTGATGTCGGTGTTATAAAGCACTCTTATGTCGCTTTGATAAAGCTTGGAAGCTATATCATCGAGATTTTCTTCAAATGCTTCGACATCTTTTTTGCTTGTTAGCACAGAGTAAAGTTCACAATTATACATATTATCTGCACTTCCTTTTTATTTTAGTTTCTGTTTAAAAGTTATTTTAAGGGTTGATAACGGTAAGCTTTATGTTTTCAACCGCTTCGTTTATCATATCCTGAAGCTTTGCTTCTTCTTCAGCCTGCTTTACAAATTTAAGTACAGGGCGTGTGCGAGGATGCTTAGGAGTAAAGACGGTGCAACAGTCTTCATACGGCTCGATAGAAGTTTCGAAGGTACCGATTTTTCGAGAAATCCTGATAATTTCTTCCTTGTCCATACCGATAAGCGGTCTGAAGGTGAGCATCGAGGTTGCTTCATCTGTGCACGCCATCGCGTGGATGGTCTGGCTTGCAACCTGACCCAAGCTTTCGCCGGTGATGAGTGCAGTACAGTCGTTTTGCTCAGCAATGATTTGAGAAATCTGCATCATAAGTCTGCGCATAATAATGGTGAAAAGCTCTTGCGGACACTTGTCCTTGATAGCTTCCTGA
Organism: Ruminococcus sp.; assembly: GCA_017411835.1. Taxonomy (GTDB): domain Bacteria; phylum Bacillota; class Clostridia; order Oscillospirales; family Acutalibacteraceae; genus Ruminococcoides. Next base: position 17,774 of record JAFQPG010000006.1, read on the forward strand.
ATTTTTGTAAAAGGTACTGTGTACATATTGATAGTGCCCGAATATCGGCTGACAATTTTTAAAAGTTTTTCAACCTTTAGGTGAGCACGCTCGCTTGTGTATGGTGGAGAAGCAAAGTGAATTGCCGTAAGACGAATACCGCGTTTAGACATCATATATGCCGCAACAGGAGAGTCTATACCGCCTGAAATAAGTATTGCGGCGTTTCCGCCGGTGCCTACAGGGATACCGCCCTGACCACGCAAGGTTTTGCATCTTACGTAAGCGCCGAAATCACGCACCTCAACAGTAACGGTGATTTCAGGATTTTTAACGTCAACTTTAAGATGAGGGAATTGCTCTAAAAGCTTTCCCCCTACGGTTGCGGAAATTTCAGGAGACTTGAGAGGGAATTTTTTGTCCGAGCGTTTGGACTCTACCTTAAAGGTTTTCGCGCCCATAAGCTCGTCGTATAAATAGTCGCCCGCTTTTGACAAAATATCGTCCATACTTTTTTCGCACACGAGTGCACGCGAAAAAGCAACGATACCGAATACCTGTGATACACGCTCGCACACATCGTCTAGGTCAATATCATCTGATAAAGGCTCGATATAAATAGTCGATTGAGCAACCGATACGTTAAATTTACCTAGCGAGTGAATTCTATGCTTGAGATTTTTAATCAGCACGTCTTCAAAACTTCGGCGGTTAAGACCCTTTAAGGCGATTTCGCCGACCTTGATGAGTATAATTTCTTTCATAATTTATCCTTTACTTACTTTTTGCAAGTGTGTTAATACCATTTTTAAGAGAAGCTAAAAAAGCATCTACATCGTCTTTAGTGTTGTATTTTGAAAAGCTGATGCGAAGTGACGAGTCAATCAGTTTGTCGGATAGCCCAAGAGCCTTGAGCACATAGCTTTTTTTACCTTTTGCACACGCAGAGGAGCTCGAAACATAAACATTATCTTGCTCTAAATGGTGGAGCATAGTTTCGCTTTTGATGCTATCAACCGAGATGTTTAAAACATATTCTAATGCGTCATCACTTGAATTAATAGTAACAGAGTCGATTTTTAAAAGCTCTGATTTTAAGTAGGTGTTGAGTGATTTTACATATTCCCTGTTCTTAGCGATGTCAAATTCTTCGACCGCAGTCGCAAAGGACGCAATAAGCGGAGCACTCTCTGTGCCCGGACGAACTTTCTTTTGCTGTTCTCCGCCGTAAATAAGCGGAGCAATACGTACGCCCTTTTTTATATAAAGTGCTCCAATGCCTTTAGGACCGTGAACCTTGTGGGCACTTACGCATAAGGTGTCGACGTTGTATTTTTTAGGCTTTAAAACCATTTTGCCGTAAGCCTGAACAGCATCGCAATGGAAAATCACATCAGGGTTTTTACGCTTTACGATTTTTGAGATACGCTCGATATTCTGTATAGACCCGATTTCGTTGTTTACCGCCATAACAGCAACTAAAATCGTGTTTTCGTCAACTGCTTGTTCAAAAGATGAGGGCGGCACAACGCCGTTTTCATCAGGCGAGAGGTATATAACCTCGAAGCCGTCGTTTTCAAGCTTTTTAAGCGACTCCATAACAGAGCTGTGTTCGATAGCAGTAGTAACGATTTTTTTGCCTGCTCTACGTTTAGCGCTTGCCACACCGAAAATAACGGTGTTGTTTGACTCGGTAGAACCGCTTGTAAAATACAGCTCATCTGCATCTACCGATAAAGAGTCAGCGATAATCTCTCTTGCTTTATTTATTTCGAGTTCAGCCTCCAGTCCCTTTTTGTGTAAGGACGATGGGTTGCCGTATTTAGTTGTCATCATCATAAGTGCTTTTTGTGCCGCATTTTCTGATGTTACGGTGGTAGCACTATTGTCAAGATAATGTTCGCTCATACCTTTACCTACAGACACATTTTTTCCTATTATAATATATTATTACATTATATATTATAACTTTTTGTAAACTTATTTGCAAATACAGTTTTGTAACTAATAAGCAGAAAAATACTGGGAAAAATACTTTTGGTGATCTACTATGATTGAAAAGCAAAAATACTCTAAAATGGTCGAAAAAGAAACAACAAACAGCCCGATTGTAAAAGACTGCATAAAAGCGTTTTTAATCGGCGGAGCGATATGCACCTTAGGTCAGGTGCTTACAAATTTATATATGAAGGCTGATATGGGAAAAACACAGGCACAGACGCTCACGTCCGTTACGCTCATACTTTTTGGCGTTGTGCTTACTGCCTTGCATCTGTACGAAAAAATCGCAAAGCACGCAGGAGCGGGAACGCTTGTGCCGATTACGGGCTTTGCAAATTCTATGTGCTCACCCGCGATTGAATTTAAGTCGGAGGGGTTTATTTTAGGCGTTGGTGCAAAGCTGTTTTCTATCGCAGGACCTGTTATTGTTTATGGTGTCAGCGCCAGCGTAATCTACGGCATTATTTACTGGATAACCACTTTATTTTAACGAAAAAAGGCTTGACCAATGGGTCAAGCCTTTTGTAATTTATTCTATGAAATCTTTAAAAATTGAGGCATTATTTTCTGATTCTTTGACAATGCCGTTACTGTAATGTGACAGACAGAAATCGTACTCAACAGATGCATCTGTATTGTTTTTTATGTATAGTGAAAAGAGATACTCACTGTCAACAATATAAGCACTAAAGTTTACGCCATGTGTATTAAAACAAGATTTTTCTACCGGCAGAATCCACTCGCCGGTTGATAAATAATTGTTTGTAATATCTATAAATTCATCTTTTGTTAATTGCGGATATTCTTCCGATTTTTTCATTATTTCCGAAAGATAATCAGGACGCTCGGTTGTTGATGTGGTATTATCACTTTTGCAAGCAGATACGGAGATAAGAATAAGCAACATTAATAAAATAACGCATAGTTTTTTAATAATATCACGCTCCTTTATTTTATTATACCACACCGCCGATTTAATGTAAATATTTTGCAAAACACTGTGTCCTATATTGACAGCAGCAGGGGGATTTATTTTAGGCGTTGGTGCAAAGCTGTTTTCTATCGCAGGACCTGTTATCGTTTACGGCGTTACGGCATCAGTAGTTTACGGACTTATCTACTATATCTACGGTTTGTTCTAAAAGAAAAAGGCCTGACCAAGCGGTCAAGCCTTTACTATCTTTTTAAGCAGATATTCCAAAGCATCACTTTCAGATGGAAAACCAACGCAATCGTAATCTTTTCCTCTTTCGCGGAAAAAGACTTCCCATCGGTGGTAGTTTTTTAGTACATAGTATCCGTCTGCAAGAGAGTTTTCAAAGTGTATGAGATTAGTTGAAATATTTTTGCTCTTGCACAGTTCCAGAAATCCTGTTTTCGTCATATTCCCACCTCACTTTATTTCATTATACCACACCGCTGATGTGCTGTAAATATTTTGCAAAACACTGTGTCCTATATTGACAGCAGCAGAGGGATTTATTTTAGGCGTTGGTGCAAAGCTGTTTTCTATCGCAGGACCTGTTATCGTTTACGGCGTTACGGCATCAGTAGTTTACGGAATTATCTACTATATCTACGGTTTGTTCTAAAAGAAAAAGGCCTGACTAACGCAGACACTTCGTAAAGAAGATGTCTACGTTAGTCTATTATAAATAGAAAATGACACTTTCAAGAAAGGAAAGTGTCATAGTGGGTTACATACTTTTAGAAAGGTAAATACTTGCCGAAAATAAAGCATATCTTTTTCGGCAGGTAAAGTGATATTGCAAACTAAAAGTTTGCAGTGATAGTCGACCTGCGGTCAAGTTATATGAAAGCCTTGCGGCTTTCGTTATATTATATTCGCCGTGTAAACTGTCCGAAGGACAATATAACTTGGCGAAAGCCAAATATAACTGCTAAGCAATATAACTCGCCGTAAGGCGAATATAACTGAGGCACACTTCCTTACGGAGTGTGCCTCAAGTGTCAAGCCTTTTTTTGTTAATGAATTTATCTGATACCAAATATTGTACCAATTTTTTGCAACGTCTTATTCTTTTTGGCAATGTACTTAAACAGCTCGTTTACCCCGCATATAAAAGCGATAACGAAGACGGTAAGCAAAATCGCCTTAAAGGTATTGTGCTTAACCCACAGATGATATCTGAAAAGCTGTACAGATAAGTAGTCAAGAGGTCTGAGCACCAAATACTGCATTGCCATAATGATAAGCGAGTTTTTGCCTAAGTAAACGAGCAGCTTTGAGTTGCCGATAAAGCTTACGTTTTTAAACAGGATAAAGTAGAATAAAATACTTGCGAAAGCACTGACAAGGCAAAGCGCGATATTGCCGTAAATCGCTTTTGTGTAAACAATTCGCTCGTTTAAATATGCACCAACTACATAGCCTGTTGCAAAAAGTACAACGGCAATCAAAACCTTATATGCGGTTTTAATTACGACAGGCTTTCTTTGCTGCACATCCTTTAAGATATTACCAGAGCTGTAGAAAATCATCGCATAAGGCACGAGATTTAATTTAAAAATCAACTGTACGTGAGACATAAGCACCATACAAATTAAAGCTACCAAAAGCACCGTCAATTTTACATAAAGCTTGTCGTTTAAACGCATTATGAGCGCGTAGAGTATGTCTACGATATAAAGCACGAGCAAAAACCAGATAGGAGAATTGAAGCACAGCTGACCGTTTACAGTCAGCATTGAAAGCATAGTTTCTTTAAAATCTTCTTTAGTCAGTAAGTCGATTACACTCGATAGAATATCCCACGCTGCAAACGGCACGAGTAACATAATAGTTTTCTTTTTTATATACGCGCCCAAAGGCTGCTTTTTGCTGTTGAATAAGTATCCCGAAATGAAGAAAAACAAAGGAACATGGAAGGAATACAAATACTTTTTAAAAGGCATAAAGCAGTTTGCATGACCGAGCGTGATGCAAAAAATGCCAAAGCCTCTAAGGGCATCAATAAAAGATAGTCGTTTTGTTTCCATTTAAAACCTCGGATAAAAATTTATGCCATAGTTTAGCATATTTATCTCAAAAAGTAAATGCCGATAAATCTATATCAGCAGTCACTTGTTTAATCTTACACTTATTTCACCGCTACAAAGAGTTTTTGTTTCTTCTCCTGTTTTGATAACAAGTCCGCCGTCTATGTCGATGTCTATAGCGGTAGCGGTTTTTGCTTGACCGTTTTCAATGTAGGTGATTTCATTACCGAGCACCATTGAACGCTCTTTGTACTTGTCAATAAAATTGCGGTCTTTGATGCTTTTTTGCATTTGTATGATGTTATCGCAAATCAACGCACAAAGCTTGTTGCGGTCAAGATTTGTGCCGACAGCTCCGGCAATCTGCAAAAGCTCTTTTGGAAAATCGGTGGTGCTGATGTTTATACCGATTCCGATTATAATGCCCGAAAGTTTATTTTTGTCCGAGCTGTTTACTCCCTCGCACAAAATACCGCATATTTTTTTATCATTTAGGTAAATATCATTTACCCATTTGATTTTAGGGTCTACATCACAAAGCTCTACTAAAGCGTCCGTCACGCAAACAGCAGCAGCAGACGTCATACATACAATGTCGCTATACTCAGATTCAATATCTAAATAAAGCGACATATAGAGTCCTGTATCATTTGGGGAGTAAAACTGTCTGCCAAGTCGCCCCCTGCCCGCCGTTTGCTCGTTTGCAACAAAAAGAGTAGGGGAGCGCATAGCACCTGCGTTTCTTTTAGCTTCATTATTTGTGGAGTCGATAACATCAAAGCAGATGATTTTTACATCGTTTTTTAAGTACGCTGATATATCCTTTGCACAAAGCGCAGAGGAGTTTAAGTTCTTATTATCAGTTTGCTTGATAAAAATCTCCTTTATTGACATTCTCTCACCAACTTTCTTTAATATCTTAGCACAAAAAACGCCTGTTTTCAAACTGACTATATTTATAGAGGAAGTGCAGACACAAACTTTGTAACTATTTGAAATCTAAAAGACTAAACGCACCCGAGTGTGTCACACGTCTAAAAACACCAATTTGTTTCCATAAAAGAAAATACATAAAAAATATAAGAAAAATCACAAAAAATGATTGACATTATTCTTTTTTAGATATAAAATAGTAAACTGTACCATTATGGGGGCCTGTGCCCTTATTACACAACAAAGGAATTTATAAAATGTGAATATTATCACACTTGAATGTGGTTTGTCAAGAGGTGATTTGAAAACAATTTTGTAATCTTTTGTGGTGCAAATTCAGGGTGTTTTTCGCGACAACACCTACACAGATTTTTAAAGGAGTGATACGCCGATGGTTAATGTCAAACCAGTAAAGTTAGGCAACAGCGAGCGACTCAGCTTTGGTAGAATTGATGACGTAATCGATATGCCAAATCTGATCGAAGTGCAGAAAAAGTCCTACCAGTGGTTCCTCACAGAAGGTCTTAAGGAAGTGTTCAAGGATGTATCCGGTATTACAGATTATCAGGACAACCTCGTACTCGACTTTATTGACTACACTCTTGATGTAGACCACCCGAACTATTCTGTAATCGAGTGTAAGGAAAGAGATGCTACTTATTCAGCAGCATTGAGAGTTACTGCTCGACTTCTTAACAAAGAGACAGGCGAAATCAAAGAATCAAATGTTTACATGGGTGATTTTCCACTTATGACACCTTCAGGCACTTTTGTAATCAACGGTGCTGAGCGTGTTATCGTTTCCCAGCTTGTTCGTTCACCTGGTGTTTACTACAAGATGGACCACGACAAGACAGGTAAGGAGCTGTTCTCTTCAACAGTCATCCCTAACCGTGGTGCTTGGCTTGAGTATGAAAACGATGTAAACGACGTGCTTTATGTCCGTATCGATAAGAACCGTAAAGTTCCGATTACCGTATTTTTAAGAGCTTTAGGTCTTGGCACAAATGCTGAGATTTTAGAAATGTTCGGTGACGATGCTAGAATTAAGGCTACTTTCGAAAAGGATACTACCACATCAGTTGAGGAAGGTCTTATCGAGGTTTACCGCAAACTTCGACCAAGTGAGCCTCCAACGGTAGAAAGCGCACAGACTCATATCAACAACTTATTCTTCGACCCACGACGCTATGATATGTCAAGGGTTGGCAGATATAAATATAATAAAAAGCTCGGCATTTCAAACCGTCTTGCAGGACAGGTTACTGCTGAGCATATCGTAAACCCACGCACAGGCGAGATTTTAGCTAAGCGTGGCGATACAATCAGCAGAGATTTAGCACTTGAGATTGAAAACGCAGGTGTTAAAGAAGCTTTTGTTGCCGGTGAAGAGGGCAAAATCATTAAGATTATCTCTAACGGTATGGTTGACATCAACGCTTATGTTTCATTTGACTGTGAAGAGCTTGGTATCAACGAGAAGGTTAGATTTGATGTTCTTTGCGAAATCTTAGACTCTTGCTCAGATGATGCTCAGTTAAAGGAAGCTATCGAGAAAAGAGCTCACGAGCTTATCCCTAACCACATCACAACAGACGATATTTTCGCAACAGTGAACTATATGAACACTCTTGCTGAGCATATTGGCACAACAGACGACATCGACCATTTAGGTAACAGACGTATCCGTTGTGTTGGCGAGCTTTTACAAAACCAGTTCAGAATTGGTTTTTCAAGACTTGAAAGAGTTATCCGCGAGCGTATGACACTCCAGGCTCAGGATCCTGAGGCTCTTTCTCCAAGCTCACTTATCAATATCCGTCCTGTAACTGCTGCTATCAGAGAGTTCTTCGGAAGCTCTCCTCTGTCACAGTTTATGGACCAGACTAACCCGCTTTCAGAGCTTACTCACAAGAGAAGACTCTCAGCACTTGGTCCTGGCGGTCTGTCGCGAGATCGTGCAGGTTTCGAGGTTCGAGACGTACACTACACACACTACGGTCGTATGTGTCCTATCGAGACTCCTGAAGGTCCTAACATCGGTCTTATCTCATACCTTGCTACTTTTGCGAGAATTAACGAGTATGGCTTTGTTGAGGCACCATTTAGAAAAATTGATAAAGAAACAGGCGTTGTAACAGACGAGGTTGTATATATGACGGCCGATATGGAGGACGACTTTGTTGTTGCTCAGGCTAACGAGCCACTCGACGAAAACGGCAAGTTCGTAAACTCTAAGGTTGTCGGCAGATACAAAGACGAGTTCGTTGAGTTTGAGCCATCTAAGTTTGACTTTATGGACGTTTCTCCACGAATGGTTGTATCTGTTGCTACTGCTATGATTCCTTTCTTGGAAAACGACGACGCAAACCGAGCGCTGATGGGCTCTAACATGCAGCGTCAGGCTGTTCCGCTTATGGTAACCGAGTCACCTATCGTTGGTACAGGTATGGAATACAAGGCAGGTACTGACTCAGGCGTTTGCGTGCTGTCTGAAGAAGACGGTATCGTTATGAGCGTTGATGCTGACCACATCCGTGTTCAGTATGACTCAGGCAGAATCGGAGATTTCGAGGTTATCAAGTTCCTACGTTCAAACCAGGGCACTTGTGTAAACCAGATTCCTGTTGTTCAAAGAGGCCAGAGAGTTAAAGCGGGCGAGGTTCTTGCTGACGGTCCTGCTACAAAGAATGGTGAAATTTCACTTGGTAAGAACGCTCTTATCGGCTTTATGACCTGGGAAGGTTACAACTACGAGGACGCTGTTCTCATTAATGAAAAAATCGTAAGAGACGATGTTTATACATCTATCCATATTGAAGAATACGAAACAGAAGCAAGAGATACTAAGCTCGGTCCTGAGGACATCACCCGCGACATTCCTAACGTTGGTGAGGATATGCTCAAAGACCTCGACGAAAACGGTATCATCCATATCGGTGCTGAAGTTCACGCAGGTGACATCTTAGTTGGTAAGGTAACACCAAAGGGTGAAACAGAGCTCACAGCAGAGGAAAGACTTTTAAGAGCGATCTTTGGCGAAAAGGCAAGAGAAGTAAGAGATACTTCTTTAAGAGTTCCTCATGGTGAGTCCGGTATCGTTGTTGACGTTAAGGTGTTCACTCGTGAAGACTCAAGAGACGAGCTTCAGCCTGGTGTAAACAAGGTAGTAAGATGCTATCTTGCTCAAAAGCGTAAGATTTCTGTCGGCGATAAGATGGCTGGTCGTCACGGTAACAAGGGTGTTGTATCCCGTATTTTACCTGTTGAGGATATGCCGTTCTTACCTGACGGTACTCCACTTGATATCGTGTTAAACCCACTGGGCGTACCTTCCCGTATGAACATCGGACAGGTACTCGAGGTGCACTTGGGCTATGCTTGTAAGGCGCTTGGCTGGAAGATTATGACTCCGGTATTTGATGGTGCACACGAGCAGGATATCTTCGAGCTGTTCGAAAAAATCAGAGATAAAGACGATTATCCTGATAAGCGCGAGGTTACAGGCATTGACTTTGGCGAGTGCTTCAAGCACGACGGCATTTCAATGGAATGTAAAACAAGACTTAAAGACGGTAGAACAGGTGAGTATTTTGACAACCCTGTTACCGTTGGTTATATGTACTACTTAAAGCTGCATCACCTTGTTGATGATAAGATTCACGCAAGAAGTACAGGCCCTTACTCACTCGTTACTCAGCAGCCACTGGGCGGTAAAGCACAGTTTGGTGGTCAGCGTTTCGGTGAGATGGAAGTTTGGGCACTTGAGGCTTACGGTGCTGCATATACACTTCAGGAAATTCTGACTGTTAAGTCTGACGACGTCGTAGGTCGTGTGAAAACTTACGAGTCTATCGTCAAGGGTCAGAATATCCCAACACCTGGTATTCCTGAATCGTTCAAGGTTCTTATCAAAGAGCTCCAGTCATTGTCACTTGATGTACGAGTTCTTGATGAAAACGGCGGCGAGATTGACTTAAAACAGAAATTCGACGAGGACGAGGAAGTTGGCGTAGTTGTTGCAGAAGACGAGACTCTAAACGAGGATCAGGTAATGACTACTATGGACGGTTTCTTGCTCGACGAAGATTCAGAAGAGGGCAATATGTTTGACGAGTCTTCTATCTACGAAGACCAAGACGATATGCTCGAATTTGATGACTACGGCAGCGACGAAATGTAAGGAGGAGCAAAACTATGGATAATAACGTATTTGATTCAATTAAAATAGGCCTTGCTTCCCCTGACCAGATCAGAGAGTGGTCATACGGCGAGGTTAAAAAGCCTGAAACAATTAACTATCGTACTTTAAAGCCTGAGCGCGACGGTCTTTTCTGCGAGCGTATTTTCGGACCTACAAAGGACTGGGAATGCCACTGCGGTAAGTACAAGAGAATCAGATTTAAAGGTAAGGTTTGTGACCGTTGCGGTGTTGAAGTAACACGCGCTAAGGTCAGAAGAGAAAGAATGGGTCACATCGAGCTCGCTGCTCCTGTGTCACATATCTGGTACTTCAAAGGTATCCCATCAAGAATTTCTCTGATGCTCGACATCTCTCCAAGAAATCTTGAAAAGGTACTTTACTTTGCATCATATATCGTAACCGATCCGGGTGATGCAAGAGAGCTTGCTAAAATGCAGTTCTTAAATGAGCAGGAATATCGCGATATGCGCGAAAAATACGAGGACGACTTCAAAGCTTCTATGGGTGCTGAAGCTATCAAAGAGCTTCTTTCTCAGATTGACCTTGAAGCATTATCAGCAGAGCTTAAGGAAGAGCTCGAGGGCGCTACAGGTCAAAAGCGTGTAAGACTGCAAAAGCGTCTTGAGGTTGTTGAAGCGTTCAGAGTTTCGGGTAATCGTCCTGAGTGGATGATTCTTGACGTTGTTCCTGTAATTCCACCGGATATCAGACCTATGGTACAGCTCGACGGCGGTCGTTTTGCAACATCTGACTTAAACGACCTCTACCGCAGAGTTATCAATAGAAACAACCGTCTTAAGAGACTTTTAGAGCTCGAAGCTCCTGACATCATCATCAGAAATGAAAAGAGAATGCTTCAGGAAGCTGTAGACGCTCTTATCGACAACGGCAGACGTGGAAGACCTGTTACAGGTCCAAACAACCGTGCGCTTAAGTCACTTTCCGATATGCTTAAGGGTAAGCAGGGACGTTTTCGTCAGAACCTGCTTGGTAAGCGTGTTGACTACTCCGGTCGTTCGGTTATCGTTGTTGGTCCTGAGCTTAAGATGTATCAGTGCGGTCTTCCAAAGGAGATGGCACTTGAGCTGTTCAAACCATTCGTTATGAAGCGCCTTGTAGAAACAAAGGCAGTTCAGAATATCAAAGCAGCCAGAAAAGCTGTTGAGCGTGCAAAGCCGGAGGTATGGGATGCACTTGAGGTTGTAATCAAGGGCCATCCGGTACTCTTAAACCGAGCACCTACACTTCACCGTCTTGGTATACAGGCGTTTGAGCCTGTACTTGTAGAGGGTAGAGCGCTTAAGCTTCACCCACTCGTATGTACTGCGTACAACGCTGACTTCGACGGCGACCAGATGGCTGTTCACGTTCCACTTTCTGCAGAAGCACAGGCAGAGGCTAGATTCCTTATGCTTGCTGCAGGCAACCTTTTAAAACCATCTGACGGACGCCCTGTTGCTGTTCCTACACAGGATATGGTCTTAGGTTCATACTATCTCACCCTTGACAAAGACGGTGAAATAGGCGAGGGCAAGGTGTTTAGAGATATCGACGAGGCTATGATGGCTTATCAGGCAGGTGTAGTAACTCTGCACTCAAAGATTAAAGTCAGAAGAACCATCACCGTTGATGGCGTTGAAAAGAGCGGTATCGTTGATACAACAGTTGGTAAGATTATCTTCAACCGTCCTATCCCACAGGACTTAGGTTTTGTTGATAGAACAGACCCTGAAAATATGTTCAAGTTCGAGATTGACTTCCTTGTTGGCAAGAAACAGCTTGGTAAAATCATCGACGCTTGCATCAAGATTCATGGCACAGAGGTTACTTCCGTTGTGCTTGACGAGGTTAAATCACAGGGTTATAAATACTCAACCCGCGGTGCTATCACCGTTGCTGTTTGTGATGCTAAAATCCCACCTGAGAAGAAGGAGATTATCGCAAAGGCTGAGGCTGATGTAGATGCTGTAAGAGAAGAATATCTGATGGGTCTTCGTTCAGACGAAGAGCGTTACGAAGAAGTTCTCAAAATCTGGGAAAAGGCTACAAACGACGTTACTTCAAAGCTTCAGGGCAACCTTGATAGGTACAATCCTATCTTTATGATGGCTGACTCAGGTGCTCGAGGCAGTATGAGCCAGATTCGTCAGCTTGCAGGTATGCGTGGTCTTATCGCGAATACATCAGGTAAGACTATCGAAATTCCTATTCGAGCTAACTACCGTGAAGGTCTTAACATTTTAGAGTACTTTATTTCATCTCGTGGTGCGCGTAAAGGTCTTGCCGATACAGCGCTTAGAACTGCTGACTCCGGTTACCTTACACGTCGACTTGTTGACGTATCACAGGATGTTATCATCCGTGAGGACGACTGTCATTCAAATGAGGGTCTTGAGGTATTTGATATCAAAGCAGGTAAGCAGACAATCGAGGGCTTACACGAGCGTCTTATCGGTCGTTACCTCGTACACGACTTTACTGACGAGTCAGGCAATGTGCTCGTATCTAAAGATACTCTTATGGGCGACAAGGAAGCAGACATCATCTGTGCGTCAGGTGTTGAGAAAATCGAGATTCGTTCAATCTTAGGCTGTCATTCAAAGCACGGCGTATGTAAGAAGTGTTACGGCTCTAACCTTGCTAACGGCCAGCCTGTTACAGTCGGTGAGGCTGTAGGTATTATCGCTGCTCAGTCTATCGGTGAGCCTGGTACTCAGCTTACAATGAGAACCTTCCATACCGGTGGTGTTGCGTCAGCAGAAGATATCACACAGGGTCTTCCACGTGTCGAAGAACTCTTCGAGTCACGTAAGCCAAAGAGCCTTGCTATCATCAGTGAAATCGACGGTGAAGTCAGATTTGAAGACATCAAGAACAACCGTCACGCTGTTGTATATAATAAGGAAACATCTGAAGAAAAAGCATATCTTATCCCATTCGGATTCAGAGTTGCTGTTGAAGAGGGTCAGCAGATTAAAAAAGGTGACAAAATCACCGACGGTGCAGTTAACCCTCACGATATTCTTGATATCCTTGGCCCTAAGGCTGTGCAGGACTACCTCATTTCAGAGGTACAGAGCACATACCGCTTACAGGGTGTTGATATCAACGATAAGCATATCGAGGTTATCGTTAGACAGATGATGAAGAAGGTTAAGGTTGACGACGCAGGTTCAACTGACTTTATGTCTGGTCAGATGTATAACCGCAACGAAGTTATCCACGCTAACAAGCAGATCAGAAAACGCATCGAAGCTGGTGAAGAAGGTCTGCAGGAAGCAACATGGACACAGCTTCTGCTCGGTATTACCAAGGCTTCTCTTGCAACCGACAGCTTCTTGTCAGCCGCATCATTCCAGGAAACAACCAGAGTTCTTACTGATGCTGCTATCAAGGGTAAGGTTGACCCACTCATCGGTCTTAAGGAAAACGTTCTTATCGGTAAGCTCGTTCCTGCAGGTACAGGTATGAGAAAGTATAATGGCGTAGAGCTCGAGGAAAACTACATTCCAACCGCTCCAACCGCTCCGATTGAGTAATAAAGCTTAATAACAAAATACGGCAGACGCGTTTTTGTGTCTGCCGTTTTGTTTTATTCTTCGATATTTAAACGCAAAAAAATTAACGGCTCAAAGCAAACGCTTTAAGCCGTTTTTGTATACATAGTATATAATGTTTAAGAATACTTAAAAATCATATTTTGGTAAAGTCCCTGGTCCAACCCTTTACAGTATAAGTCTTTCCGTTTGTCATATGAATAACCATGGTTGCTGATATATCGTTATTTATTACTGCAACTATGTCAGCATCAATAGCATATTTATCGCTGAATTTATCATTTTCCAACTGATGAGTTTTTTTGCCATCGTTGTAGGTGATTTCTACTTTTTCAAATACAGGAGAGTTCAGAATTTCATACGATATCTCATCTAACTTGAGATGTTGGTTTCCGTCTCTTCCTTCGTAGTAGATACAAGTAACTGTGAGAGTGGCTGAACCTTCTGCTCCTTTGTCGGACAGATTGATAGAGCCAGAGGATGACTTGCTTCCAATATGATCATATTCTATCTCGGTTGCTATATTGGTATCTGTATTGGTATCGATCTGGTTATCTGTATTGGTTTCTTTACTACACGAAACTAAACAAATCATTACCGAAAGTATTAGCATCAAACAAATACTTCTTTTAAAGAAATAAATTTTCGGCATAACTAAACCTCCCATTAGCAGGACTGTTACTCTATTTTCTCAAAAGCATCATAACCGTGTTTACATATCGGGCAGACGATGTCTTTTGGCAGTTCGTCGCCCTCATAAACCCAACCACAGATTTTGCATCTATAGCCTTTTGACTCGGTTTTCTGTGGCTTTGGTTTAACATTTGCGTGGTAATACGAATAGGTCATTGTAGGCTTGTCGGACAAAACCTGCGATTGTGTCACTTCACAGATAAACATTGTGTGAGTATCAAGCTCAACTTCCTTTTCGACCTTTAAAGAGATGAATGAATTGGAATAACTAGGGAGAATAACCAGTCCGTTGTCAGAGCGGTGCAGGTTAGGAGATACAAACTTTTCGACTTCTCTGCCGCTTTGGAAACCGAAATATTCAAAAATCGCAAAAGGAGTTTCTTCGGTTAAACAGCATACATTCATCACACCCGTATTTTTCACCATATCGTGGGTGTAGTTTTGCTTGTTTATGGTAACTGCGACACGCAGTTTTTTATCGGTTACCTGTGTGACCGTGTTGACTACACATCCGTTGTCTTTGTCATTTTCTCTTGCTGTGACGATGTAAAGTCCGTAGCCGATATTAAATAAAGCAGTAGGGTCGATTTTGTTGCTCATAAGCTATACCTCCGAAAAAATTCTACTACTATTGTATCTAAATATTTGTTTTAAGTCAATAATATTATACCCCGAAAATATGGCTTAAATGCTTGACAAAATGGGACTACTTGTGGTATTATCGATAATTGTGGGAAAGGGCGCATTTTGGGGTTTTTCACTTGGTAAAAACTCTTAAAAAGTGTAGATTTTAACTGCGTTTTTCGTGCAAATCCCACAATTTACATATTGTGTGTTTTTCAGACCATACTACTATGTGTCTGGTAACATATAGCAAAAGGAAACTTTTGCGGTCAAAATTTTCTTATAACTTTGGAAAGGAGGAAAAACATGCCAACCTTTAATCAGTTAGTTCGTAAGGGCAGAGAGGTAAGTGAGAAGAAGTCAACCGCTCCTGCACTTTTGAAGGGCTGGAACTCTCAGAAAAACAGAGCTATCAATCAGAAGTCCCCTCAAAAGCGTGGCGTTTGTACTGCAGTAAAGACTGCTACCCCTAAAAAGCCTAACTCAGCGCTCAGAAAGATTGCCAGAGTAAGACTTTCAAACGGTATCGAAGTCAGTTCCTACATCCCAGGCGTTGGCCACAACCTTCAGGAGCACTCCGTTGTTCTTATTCGTGGCGGACGTGTTAAGGACTTACCTGGTGTACGTTACCATATTATTCGTGGTACACTTGATACACAGGGTGTTACAGGCCGTAATCAGGCTAGATCAAAGTATGGCGCAAAGCGTCCAAAGAAGTAAGGAATTGACGACTCACAGTTAAAACTTAACTGAAACTGTATTGCTACAGTGGTTTTTATACAGACCTCTGTGTGCATATACGGGGGTTAGTCACTTTCGAGTACCTAAGATTTCTCAATATTTGTGAAGGAGGGAAGTAAAGATGCCAAGAAGAGGTCAGATCGCAAAACGTGACGTTTTGCCAGATCCGGTTTATAACTCAAAGCTCGTTACTCGTCTTATCAACAACATCATGCTCGACGGCAAAAAGGGTGTTGCTCAGAAAATTGTTTACGGTGCATTCGACATCATTTCAACTAAGACAGGTAAAGACGCTCTCGAAGTTTTCGAGCAGGCTATGGAAAATGTTATGCCAGAGCTCGAGGTTAAGGCTAGACGTGTCGGCGGTGCAACTTATCAGGTTCCAATCAAGGTAAGAGACGCAAGAAAGCAGACACTTGGTCTTAGATGGTTAACAACTTATTCAAGAGCAAGAAGCGAGAGAACAATGAAAGAGAGACTTGCCGGTGAGATCCTTGATGCAGTCAACGGTGCTGGTGGCGCGTTCAAGAAACGTGAAGACACACACAAGATGGCTGAAGCAAACAAGGCTTTTGCTCACTACAGCTGGTAAGATAGTCTCTAGGCAAGATAAAAGGAGGATATTATGCCAAGGCAGGTATCGCTTGAAAATACTAGAAACATCGGTATCATGGCTCACATCGATGCCGGTAAAACAACAACAACAGAAAGAATTCTGTACTACACAGGTGTTAACCACAAGATTGGTGAAACACATGAAGGCGCTGCTACCATGGACTGGATGGAGCAGGAGCAGGAGCGTGGTATCACAATTACATCTGCTGCTACCACATGCTTCTGGAAAGAAAACAGAATCAACATCATCGACACACCTGGACACGTTGACTTTACAGTAGAGGTTGAGCGTTCTTTGCGTGTACTCGACGGCTCTGTTACAGTACTTTGTGCTAAGGGCGGCGTTGAGCCACAGTCAGAGACAGTTTGGCGTCAGGCTGACAACTACAAGGTTCCAAGAATGGTGTATGTAAATAAGATGGACATTATGGGTGCTGATTTCTACCACGTTGTTCAGATGATGAAGGACAGACTTAAATGTAACGCTGTTCCGATTCAGCTTCCAATCGGCGTAGAAGACACATTCAACGGTATCATCGACCTCGTTACTATGACTGCTGAAACATACGGCGGTAAAAACGGCGAGGAAAGAATTGCTATCGATATCCCTGAGGATATGATGGACAAAGCAAATGAGTATCACGACGCACTTATCGAGGCTGTTGCTGAAACAAGTGAAGAGCTGATGGAAAAGTACTTCGGTGGCGAAGAGCTCACAGTTGATGAGATTAAAGTTGCTATCCGTAAGGCTACTATCGCTAACGAGATGGTTCCTGTATGCTGCGGTACTTCATATCGTAACAAGGGTGTTCAGAAATTACTCGACGCAGTTATCGACTATATGCCTGCTCCAACAGACATTCCTGCTATCAAGGGTGTTGACTGCGAAACAGGCGAAGAGGTAGAAAGACATTCTTCAGACACAGAGCCTTTTGCAGCTCTTGCGTTTAAGATTGCTACAGACCCTTATGTTGGTAAGCTGTGCTTCTTCAGAGTTTATTCAGGTAAGGTTGATAAGGGCACAGCCGTTTACAACTCTACTAAGGATAGAACAGAAAGAGTTGGCCGTATCTTACAGATGCACGCTAACGACAGAAAAGATATCGACTGCTGCTACGCAGGTGATATCGCTGCTGCAGTAGGCTTAAAGCACACTACAACAGGTGACACACTCTGTGATGAGGACAACGCAGTTATCCTTGAGTCTATGGAGTTCCCAGAGCCGGTTATTAAGGTTGCTATCGAGCCAAAGACTAAGGCAGGTCAGGAGAAGATGGGTATTGCTCTTGCAAAGCTTGCAGAAGAAGACCCAACCTTCAAGGCTTATACTGACGAAGAAACAGGCCAGACTATCATCGCTGGTATGGGTGAGCTTCACCTTGAAATCATCGTTGACAGACTGCTTAGAGAATTCAAAGTAGAAGCTAATATCGGTAAGCCACAGGTTGCTTACAAAGAAACTATCCGCCAGGAAGCTGACGTTGACCAGAAATATGCTCGTCAGTCAGGTGGTAAGGGTCAGTACGGTCACGTTAAGATGAAAATCGCTCCTAACCCAACACAGGGTTATGAGTTCGTAAACTCAGTAGTCGGCGGTGCTATCCCTAAGGAATATATTCCTGCTGTTGACGCAGGTGTACAGGGCGCTATGCTCTCAGGTATCTTAGCCGGTTACAACGTAGTTGACGTTAAGGTAGAGCTGTACGATGGTTCATACCACGAGGTTGACTCTTCTGAAATGGCATTTAAGATTGCCGGTTCTATGGCATTCAAAGAGGCTATGAAGAAAGCTGATCCGGTTTTACTTGAGCCAATTATGAAGGTTTCAGTTGTTGTTCCTGAGGAATACGCTGGTACAGTATTCGGCGACTTTAACTCACGTCGTGGCGCTGTTACAGGTCAGGAAATTGATAACGGTACAGCAAGAATTACTGCTAACGTTCCACTTTCCAATATGTTCGGCTACGCTACAGACCTTCGTTCAAAGACACAGGGTCGTGGACAGTACGTTATGGAACCATCACATCACGACGAGGTTCCAAAGTCAGTCGGCGAAGAAATTATGTCCGAGCGTGCAAAGAAGGACTAATAAATATTTGCACAAATTCATAAAAGCTATTGCAATTCTTGAAAAGAATTGTTAAAATATGCTCAACTAAGGTTAATCTATTTAACAAATAAAGGGAGGAAATTTCCAATGGCAAGAGAAAAGTTTGAAAGAAATAAACCGCATGTTAACATCGGTACAATCGGTCACGTTGACCACGGTAAAACAACACTTACAGCTGCTATCACAAAGGTTTTAAACCTCGGTGGCGACGCTGAGTTCGTTGATTATGCAAACATCGATAAGGCTCCAGAAGAGAGAGAGCGTGGTATCACAATCAACACAGCACACGTTGAGTACGAGACAGCTAACCGTCACTATGCTCACGTTGACTGCCCAGGCCATGCTGACTACGTTAAGAACATGATCACTGGTGCTGCTCAGATGGACGGCGCTATCCTCGTTGTTTCTGCTGCTGACGGCCCAATGCCACAGACAAGAGAGCACATCCTGCTTTCACGTCAGGTTGGCGTTCCTTACATCGTTGTTTTCATGAACAAATGTGACCAGGTTGACGACGAAGAGCTCCTCGAGCTCGTAGAGATGGACATCCGTGACCTTCTTAACGAGTACGAGTTCCCTGGCGACGATACACCTATCGTTAAGGGTTCTGCTTACGTTGCTCTCTCATCTGCATCACAGGATGCTAACGCTGCTGAGTATGCTTGTATCCACGAGCTCATGGCTGCTGTAGACGAGTTCATCCCAACACCTGAGAGAAAGGCTGACCAGCCATTCCTTATGCCTGTTGAGGACGTATTCACAATCACAGGTCGTGGTACAGTTGCTACAGGTAGAGTAGAGAGAGGCCAGATCAACACATCTGAGGAAGTTGAAATCGTTGGTCTTACAGACGAAAAGAGAAAAGTTGTTGTTACAGGTCTTGAAATGTTCAGAAAGACTCTTGACTATGCTGAGGCTGGTGACAACGTTGGTGTACTTCTCCGTGGTGTTCAGAGAACAGAGATCGAAAGAGGTCAGGTTCTTGCTAAGCCAGGTACAATTCACCCACACACAAAGTTCAGAGGTCAGGTTTACGTATTGACAAAGGACGAAGGTGGCCGTCATACACCATTCTTCAACAACTACCGTCCACAGTTCTACTTCAGAACAACTGACGTTACAGGTACAATCTCACTCCCAGAGGGCGTAGAGATGTGCATGCCTGGTGATAACGTTGAAATGGACGTTGAACTTATCACTCCTATCGCTATCGAAGTTGGTCTTCGTTTCGCTATCCGTGAAGGCGGTAGAACAGTAGGTTCAGGCGCAGTTATCGCTATTAACGAATAATTCAGTACCTAAGGAACTATCCTTAAACTGAAACTCAATATCAAAGCAGTACAGCCTCCTCATTTTTGAGGAGGCTGTGTTATTTGTGTGCCGACCACCAAAGCCTTCACAAAATCTTTCTACTTGCAATAAATGCAAAAATGGTGTATCCTTTTATCATCACACTAAGGAGGAAATGCTATGCTTAATAATGAAGATATGGCTATGGAATACGAGCCACAGCTTATCACGCTTGAAGACAACGAGGGCAACGAGGTTGAATTTGAGCTTTTAGATGTTATCGATTACGAGGGTGACGAGTACATCATTCTTATCGAAAACGACGAAAATGCACAGGACGTTGTGATTTTGAAAATCGAGAGCGTTGACGACGAAACAGAAAACTATGTCGGTATCGACGATGAAGAGCTGCTCTCTAATGTTTTCGACGCATTTAAGGAGAAATACAAGGATGAATTCGATTTTGAATAAGATACTGCGTTGTTTGCTTGCAGTTTTGCTTTGTGTGTGCATTTGCTTTTGCTTTACTGCGTGCACTAAAAACACTAAGAACATAAAAAATGTTGACCAGATTTGTGTCAGCGGGTCGTACGCTGAAAGCTGGATGTATGTCTTGACCGATGAAGAATTTGTCAACGAGATGGTCGAGATTTATAACAGCGTGAAATATGAAAAGTCTGAAGAATATGTCGATATGATGACAGCCGGCGAGGTTTTGTCTTTTACTTATAGCAATGGTTCAGAAAATGTTGCTACATTCATTGTTGATAAAAACCTCAACCTTGCTTTTAAGGCAGGCGGTAAGCCGTATCGCATCACATCAGAATTTGATTTTAATGATGTTTACAGCAAAGTTAAGGGACAGTCACAAAAGGTTGACGACAGCATCGCTGCAACACCAGACCAGAAATAAACGCAAAAATAAAGGGAGCATTCGTGATGAATGCTCCTTTTTTTATATCTGTTTATGTATTTTTTTGAAAAAGTTTAGGTGTTCAAGCAGTTTTACAAACGGCAGTCCCAAAACAACACATACGAAAAATTCGCCGAGCGCAACTAAACCGCCTTGTAGTAAAAAGCTACCAAAATGAAAAGCTCCGTCAATCAGGAAGATTTCAAGCTCAAGTCCGATTATAACGCCGTTTGCAATAACAGGCATGAAGGCAGAGAGCAGGGGAAGCTTAAACACTCTGACATCTTTAAATTTGTATATAAGCGAAACCGCAACAAAGGTCGCAAGCGTGCCAAAAACCGTATCAAGTGGTAAAGCACCCGCGCTTAAGATGTTTGATATAAAGGTAGCGATGGTCAGTCCCCATATAGCAGACGGGGTGAAAATGCACAGCAAGCATAAAAGCTCGCTTAAACGAAACTGCACAGCCAAAGAGGTTGTGCCGGGGAGTAGCAGCTCCTGCGCGTAAGTAAGCGCAATGTAAAGCGCGCCTATCATCGCACCCTCAACAAGGTAGTAGATTTTACTTTTCTTATTCATTTTTTTGCCTTCTTTACTTAGTTTTGTTTAAAGTCAGGAAGTTTTCGAACTGACTAGAGGTATTTTAGCATAAATCATGAATGATTGCAAATCCAAAGCTTTAAGCCTCGGCGCACAAACGAAAAAACCACCCGATTGCTCGAGTGGTTTCTCCGCTTTAGGATTTTTTTGAAATTAACGTAAAAAAAGTAATAAGCTAAAATATAAAAATTAAGCAATCTTTGTGCTTTCGCCGAGCAGGTTGAATCTAAACAACTTGCTCTCGTCTTCTTTGTTTTCACAGACGATGAACGCTTCAGTAATCTTGCCGCCTTCAATAAGTCTTGTAAGACCTACCAGCTGACAAAGCTTGCTTTTGAGATTAAGTTTATCTCCCTCGTGGGTTACGAGAAATACATTGCCCTTGCAAGTGTCAAGCACGGTGAGGAACTGCGAAACGTCTACGTTGTGTAAGCTAATGATAGGTGTCATCATAGTTACTCCTCCTTTATTATTTTTTCGTGCTGCCATTTACCATTTGGCTATATTCCTAAAAGTACTGTCGAGCGTGTGTGTGCTCGCAGTAGTCAAGCGGACTTTGTCTTGACTGTTATTATTATAGCAAGGTTTTCGTAAATGTCAACAAAAACAGAGCGTTTGTTTTGTGCATAATGACGACGAACTAAACAAAATAATATTCATATGCCTAAATACTCTTGGTTTATGTGCATAATAAAATCGACAGAAAAGTTAAAATTTGAAATATCGGTGTAATTTGTTCCGTTATTTTAGACTAAAGAACGTAGTTTTAAAAAAATTTGGTATGCATTGTGCCGAAATTAGTTTTTGAGTTTGTATTGTATCCTTATGGCATCTTGTGGTATAATCTTTTTGTATAGATAAAATAAAGGGGAATTGCTATGTTAAACAAAGAATACGGCATTTTTAAAAGCGGTACTGATATAAGAGGCGTTGCATCAGAGGGCGTTGAGGGATATGAAGTAAATATGACCAACGAGCGCGTACAGCGTATGGCAAACGGCTTTTTGCTTTGGCTTTCTAAAAAGGTTAATAAGGACGTCAATACACTTAAAGTTTCTGTTGGTCGCGACAGCAGAATTTCAGGCGAGAGAATTGCTTCCTGCGTTATAGGGCAGTTTGAAAAAGCAGGCGTGCAGGTTATTTATACCAACCTTTCTTCAACTCCGTCTATGTTTATGACTACTGTTGATTTGGGCTGTGACGGTGCTGTGCAGATTACTGCATCACACCATCCGTTTAACCGTAACGGTCTTAAATTCTTTACACGAGGTGGTGGCTTAGAGGGTAGCGACATCGCGCAGATTTTAGAGTACGCTCAGGAAAACGAAAAGCCTAATGAAGTTGACGGCGGTAGCGTAACAAACGTTGACTATATGAAGCAGTACGCTGAAAATCTTTGCGAGTTTATCCGCAAAGAGGTAAACGCAGACGACTATATGTTCCCGCTTAAAGGCTTTCATATCGTTGTGGATGCCGGTAACGGTGTAGGTGGTTTCTACGCTGGCGATGTACTCGAAAAGCTCGGTGCTGATACGACAGGCTCACGTTTTTTAGACCCTGACGGAATGTTCCCTAACCACGTGCCAAACCCTGAAGACCCTGACGCTATGAAGAGCATTTGCGAGGCAGTGCTTGAGAATAACGCTGATTTAGGCGTTATCTTCGATACTGACGTTGACAGAGGCGGTGCTGTTGATAAAAACGGTAAGGAGATTAACCGCAACCGTTTAGTAGCTCTTGCATCTGTTATCGCACTTGAGGGCAATGACGGCGGTACTATCGTTACCGACTCTATCACATCTCCAGGTGTAAAAGATTTTATCGAAAAGACTTTAGGCGGAAAGCACTATCGCTATCGCAGAGGCTATAAGAATATTATCAACAAGGCTATTGAGCTAAACGAGCAGGGCATCAACTGTCCGATTGCGGCTGAAACATCAGGTCATTGCGCGATGAGAGATAACTACTTCTTAGACGACGGCGCGTACCTTTGCACCCGCTTTATTATTAAAGCCGCACAGCTTAGAAAAGAGGGCAAGGAAATCGACGATTTAGTATCACAGCTTCAAGAGCCTGTGGAAACTATAGAAATTCGTTACGAAATTTTAGAGCCTGACTTTAAGGCTTGCGGACTCAGAATTATCGACGAGCTGACTGCTTACGCTCAAAAGACAGAGGGCTGGATAGTAGCTGACGACAACCGCGAGGGCATACGCGTTTCATTTGGAAAAGACGACGGCGACGGTTGGTTCTTACTCAGACTTTCTGTGCACGACCCGATTATGCCGCTCAATATTGAGTCTGATTCTACAGGCGGTGTTGCAATCATCAGAGAAAAGGTAGAAAGCTTCTTAAAAACTACAACGGGCTTGAAAATCTAATAAGGTAAAATAAAAGACCGAGCGTTTGCCCAAGTGTTCTTAAGGACACTTGGGCAGTTTTATTCGCCATGCGGCGAGTGATATTGCTACGCAGTTATATTCGGCTAACGCCGAGTGTTATTCGCTTTGCGAGTTTTAAAAGGCGAATAAAATATCACTAAAACCGTAGGTTTTAATATCACGATTGCCGTCGGCAATCATATCACTCTTTGCGTAGCAAAGAATATCACTATATAAAAATTACTACCCGAAAAAGAGGTTTGTTTTCTCTTCTTCGGGTAGTTTTGTCTTATACTGTCACAAGCAGGGAATTTGTGTGCCAAATTCCGTTTTTATTGAAGGTAACTGTCCTTAGGAAACCTGCTCATTCTGCTCGGTCTTTTTTAATTTTATCTAATTTTGTGAAGGCTTCGGGGAACGGCGCTTAGATATCACGCCTCGTTCACCTACGCATCTCTTCAAAAATCTACTGTCTCGCATTGATTTTTTTCGTTGACCGAGTCAACTACAAAAATGCAGACTCGACCTTGATTTTGTGAAGGCTTCGGTACTCAGCGCTTAATCTTCCTCGTAGTTTCCCATAAATGAGAAGACCTTTACCTCCTGCGAGAGTGTGCACAAAAAGTCCATTACGCTTTTATCCCTAAGATTGCCTGTGAAATCGAGGTAGAACAGGTAGTCAAAATCGGAATTTTTCATCGGTCTGGACTCGATTTTTGTAAGGTTTAAGCCCAGAAGCGAGAACATATTCAGAACTCTCGAGAGTGCGCCTTCTTCGTGCTCAACGTTAAAGCAAAGGCTGATTTTGTTTGCGTTTTCGCTGATGTACGGCTTCTTTGAAATCACGATAAAACGGGTGATGCTTTTTGAGTAGTCCTGAATATCGGTGTCTAAAACCTGTAAGCCGTATTCTTGAGCCGCGAGAGTTGAGCAAATAGCCGCGCAGTTTAGTCGCTTTTCTTCCATCACCATTTTTGCACCGACTGCGGTGTTCGAATGGGCGATAGGGGTGAAGTTGTTTTTTGCGATGTACTGAGCGCATTGCGCAAGTGCTTGCGGGTGTGACCATACCTGCTCAATATCTTCAAATGTGCTCTGTTTTAGTGCACAAAGGTTGTGGCTGATGTCAAGCGCCTTTGCGCAAACAATGTAGAAATTATGCGACATTAAAAGGTCGTACACCGCAGACACCGAGCCACCGCTGGTGTTTTCAACCGGCAGTACGCCAAAGTCAGCTTCATCTTTTTCTACTGCATCAAAAACATCGGCAAAGGTTTTGTAAAAAGAAAGCTCGCAGTCATCAAAAATCTCTTTACTTGCTATGTGGGAGTTTGCTCCTCTTAAGCCCTGACACGCAACCTTTACGCCACCTTTTGGCATATCGGCGATGTTGTTTTCTATAACACTTCTGAAATCACAGTCACCGATGATGCGGTTTTGTGACATACGCGAAATCTGCATAATATCCTCAAACAAAAAGCGAAGAGACGGTCCGTACTTTTCTGCTTTTTGCTCAACAGTATCGAGAATTTCCTGCTGCCTTTTTTTGTCTAAAATCGGTATGTTGTGAGAAAGCTTATATTCGCCGACTGCTTTTGCGCAGTCCATTCGCCTTTCAAGCAGTTTAATAAGCTGCGAGTCGATTTTATCTATTTCTACTCTGATATCTGATAAATCCATTTTTATCTGTCCTTTAAATCAAATTGATAATCGCGATTGCCGCCATAGCGTCAACAATCGGAGAAACTCTTGTTACGATGCATGGGTCATGTCTGCCAACAATTTCAATAGTCGTGTTTTCTTTAGTCTGCAAATTAACGGTGTTTTGCACTTTTGAGATAGACGGAGTAGGCTTAAACGCTACCTTAAAATTAATCGGCATTCCGTTTGTAATACCGCCCAAAATACCGCCACAGTTGTTAGTTTTTGTAACGACCTTGCCGTTTTCAAACATGAACTCGTCGTTGTTTTGCGAGCCTCTTATTTTTGCGCTCTCGAAGCCTAAGCCAAACTCGATACCTTTGCATGCAGGGATAGAAAACATCGCAGAAGCAATAGCGCTTTCAACGCCGTCGAATATCGCCCCGCCAACACCCGCAGGCATATTTAAAATACTGCATTCTACAATACCGCCGACAGAGTCTTTGTCGCTTTTAGCGTCTTCGATTTTCTTAACCATTTTTTCTTTTGCGTTCTCGTCTATTACAGGAAACGAGTCGTTTTTAAGCTTTTTGTAAAGATTTTGCGTTAAACTTACATCAGCAAAGCTTTTGTCGTTTTCACCGCCGATTTGTGCGATGTGGGATACGATGTCGATGCCGTATTCTTTGTTTAAAATCTGTCGGCAAATCTCACCGGCAAAAACAACAGGCGCCATCATTCTGCCCGAAAACGGACCGCCACCGCTCATATCAAGCTCGCCGTTGTATTTAACGAAAGCGGTGTAGTCGGCGTGTCCCGGACGAGGACAAACCTTTAAAGAGCTGTAGTCTTTAGAATGCTGATTTGTGTTTTTTATCACCATTTTCAGCGTTTGACCTGTAGTGACGTTGTTTTCTACACCCTCTAAAATAAGCGGAAAATCAGCTTCCTTACGAGGGGTTGCAAGGTGCGAGTTGCCCGGTGCTCGACGTTTTAATTCACATAAAATTCTATCAAAATCAAGTTCAAAGCCTTTTGGTAAGCCATCGATATTTACGCCGATTTCTTTTGCGTGGCTTGCGCCAAAGACGGTGATTTTTACTTTATCACCCCAAGATGACATTTGCTTTTCCCCCTAAGCCGTTATAGTCGGTAAAAAAGTCGGAATACGACTTGTTGATTGCGTTTGCGTCAGATATTTGCACGTCGTTTTCGGTGTTAAGGCCTGCGATAGATGCGGACATAACAATTCTGTGGTCGTTATATCCGTCGACCTTTGAGCCTTTTAATGCGCCCAAACCCTTGATAGTTAAAGCATCGCTTGTGTAAAAAGCACTACCGCCAAGACTGTTTATCATATCAGTCGTTGATTTCAGTCGGTCGCTTTCTTTAAATTTCAGCCTTTCTACACCAACAATTTCGGTGTCGCCGACAGCATACGAGCTCAACACAGCGAGCACAGGCACTAAATCGGGTGTGTCGATCGCGTTGATTTTTGTGCCTTTAAGCGCAGATTTTTGAACAGATACGCTGTTGTTTTCTATCTTTATATCAGCACCGAAAGCTTTTAAATATTCTACAATCGCTTTGTCACCTTGCGCAGAATTTACATCGAGATTTGTGACGGTGACATCGCCACATATTGCACCACCGCAAAGGAAAAACGCCGCTTGGGACCAGTCGCCCTCGACGTTGATGCCAATATCTTCTTTTGTATAATCGTCGTTTAAGATATAGCTTTGACCGCCTTTTATTTTAAATGAATTGTTACATTTTTGCACATTTACCGAGAACTTACTCATCACGCTTGTGGTGATGTCGACGTACTGACCGCCCAAAAGCTCAGCAGTTAAATTAAGTGTAGTATCATTTTCAAGCAAAGAAAGTGCAAAAATAAGACCCGATACGTACTGCGAGCTGACTTTTGGAGAAACTTCGAAAATTTCTCCCTTGAGTGCTCCCGAGATTGTAAGCGGTAAAAAGTCGTCGCCCTTTTGTACTTTTACACCACATTGTGGCAAAAGCGTTAAGTACTCATCAAGCGGTCTTTTAGGCAGTCTGCCTTCGCCAATAAAGGTGACGTTTAGTCCCAAAGCTGCACAAATTGGTATCATAATACGCAAGGTTGTGCCGCTTTCTTTGCAGTTTAATATAAATTTTTCTTTAGAGTTTTTCTGCACAAATGAGGTTGCGTCGCACAAAAGCGTTTTGCCCTTTTTAACAAATTTCGCACCGAGCGCCTCTAAACACGAGATGGTCGCGTCCATATCGTCAGAAAAGGACATATTTTTTATATAGCATTTTTGTCTTGATAAAGCCGCACAAATCATAATTCGATGTGCAAAGCTTTTAGACGACGGCGCAGATACAGTCCCGTTTAGTACAGATTTTTTTATAATTGCTTTTGACATTTATTTCTCCGTATTATTTAAGAAATTGAGCGAAATCGTTTTTATAAATTGTGTGGATAAAGCACTCGCCAAGCTCTTTTAAAAGCACGATGTTGAGTTTTTCTCCACTACCTTTTTTATCGTTTTTAGCGCTTTGAGCGATGTCATCAATGCTGAAATTCACGTCAGTATTGAGATTGCATTTTTTGCAAAGCTCAATGATTTTTAAAGCACTGCCGGCTTTAGTAAGTCCGAGCTTTTCAGACGCCTTTGTAATAAGCACCATACCTTTTGCAACGCTCTCGCCGTGAGAAAGCGAAAAGTCGCTTAGCTTTTCAATCGAGTGACCTGCGGTATGACCGAAGTTTAAAATCATTCGAATACCGCTTTCACGCTCGTCTTCGTTTACGACGTCACGCTTGATTTTAAGACATTCTAAAATGATGTCCTCGATATTTTCTTTTATATCTACATTATTAAGCATATCAAAAAGCTCTACGCTTTTGATACAACCGTATTTGATGACCTCGCCCATACCGTCAGCAAAGTAGTGCTTAGTCAAAGTATCAAGGGTATCTGGATCAATCAAAACAAGTTTAGGCTGATAAAAAGCACCGACTAAGTTTTTACCGAATCGGGTGTCAACGCCCGTCTTTCCGCCGACTGACGAGTCGACCTGCGACAAAAGCGTTGTCGGTATCTGAATAAAGTCTATACCACGCATATAGGTAGCCGATGCAAAGCCCGCGATATCTCCGCATACTCCGCCTCCAAGAGCTAAAACGCAGTCTTTTCTAGTGAAGTCGTTTTCAGACAGCGAGTCGTAAATTTTCTCAACAGTAGAGAGATTTTTGTTTTGCTCGCCTGCAGGGAAAATATGGGTAAAAACAGAGTAGTCTGTGTTTTCAAAAGCCGACTTAACCGTTTGAAGATAAAGCGGTGCAACATTTGAGTCGGTGATTATCATCACCTTTTTGCCGCAAAGGTGCTCGGTGATGTACTGCGCACAGTTTTTAAGTATACCTTTTTCAATTAAAATATCGTAGGTAGCAGACTGTGCATTTACGGTTAGTTTTTTCATATAAATCCTTCTTTTTTTATCTTGTCGATTATCATTTTTGCAAGCGTTTTGCCATCTTGTGTAGAGCAGGTGATTTTGACATCGCTCACGAAGTTGTAAGTGTTTATACGCTTATTGTAGAGTTTGTCTATGTCGTTTGATTTAAGTAGCGGGCGACTGGTGTCGTTTAAAAGACGGTTCTTTATAACGGCTAAATCGGTGTCAAGAAAAACGATTAGGTAGCCGTTATCTTTTAAGGCTTTAACATTACGCTCAAACATCACAGCCCCTCCACCTAAAGCGAGTACCAGGTCGCGTTGTTTTGTAAGAGTCAAAATAGCGCTATGCTCTTTTTCTCTAAAATACTCTTCACCGTATTTTTCAAAAAGCTCTGATATACTCATTAAGCAGTTTTCTTCTATGTATTTGTCAGTATCAATGTGTTTAAGGTTGTACTCATTTTCAAGAGCATTTGCGACGGTGGTTTTTCCGCAGCCCATGAACCCGCACAGCGCAATACCTTTCATATTATCACCCTGTTATCTTAGCTTGTCAGCAGTTTTTTCGCAGATAGAAAGCAACTGCTCGTCAGTATATTTTGCGCCTACCCAGATTTCGTGAGCCTTTGCCGCTTGGTAGACGAGCATATCAATCGAGCCGATTGCGTTTTTGTTAAATTCTTCTGCTTTTTTAAGCAGTTTTGTTTTGAGTGGATTATACACAGCATCAAATACTGCATCTGCATTTTTGATTATTTCATCGCTTGCAACACACTCGTCTACATTTGGAAACATACCGACCGGAGTTGCGTTTACAAGAAGCGAAAACTTTTTGTCATAAGGGATGCTGTCAAGGGAGAAAACCTCAGCTTTTACATTGAGCTTTTGAAATATTTCGTTAGTAAGCTTTTTGCAGTTGTCTAAACTTTTTTGACGTACCGCAAAGCTTACTTTACAGCCGTTTTGTATACATTCAAAAGCGATTGCACGCGCAGCACCGCCGTAGCCGAAAATCAGCACGTCTTTTGGTAAAGCGTTGTTACACTTTGCTTTTACTGCAGATACAAAGCCGTAGCCGTCGGTAGTAAAGCCTTCGCTGATTTTTTCGTTTTTAACAGT
Organism: Ruminococcus sp.; assembly: GCA_017411835.1. GTDB lineage: Bacteria > Bacillota > Clostridia > Oscillospirales > Acutalibacteraceae > Ruminococcoides. The sequence continues at coordinate 47,624 of JAFQPG010000006.1, forward strand.
GTTTACGCTGTTGCACAGCATCGCTTTTTCGCTTATTTTATCAAGCTTACTAATAATACCGATTTTATGGGGGATAGTTACATTGTAGCCGTCAAGGCTTTTAAGCTCTTTTTCATAGCTTAAATCAAGATTTTCTATATCAAGCGCTTGATATTGGGCTTGTATATTATCGAGTTTAAAAAGCTCGTTATGGATAAATGGAGAGAGGCTGTGACCGATTGGGTGACCGATGACAGCGTATTTTTTTACGCTCATAAATTTCTCCTATAGAAATAACAATTAAAAAATTGACATAATTATTGACAAAGATATTGAATACTAATAATATGAACTAGTAGATATAAGTGCGCTACCTGTAGATAAAAAACAAAAGGGCAGTAGCACAGGTTGTGTTTTACGGTGGATATTATAGCACAGAAAATGGTTGTTTGTCTACAAAAAAGCACAGCAAAGCAACATTTTTTGGAGGATTAGAATTATGGTATTAGAGAAAGTTAAATTCATTTTATCTGAACAGCTTGAGGTCGAAGAAGATACTATCACAGCCCAGACAGATATTCAGGACGATTTAGGCGCAGATTCGCTTGACATCGTTGATATGGTGATGTCACTTGAGGACGAGTTTGAAATCGAATTGCCTGATGAAGATATCGAAAGTCTGCGTACAGTTGGTGCTCTCGTATCTTACATTGAAGCAAGAATCTGATTTTGTAAAAATTTTTCAGGCCAGACCTTTGTGTCTGGTCTTTTTTTACTTGAAAAAGTTTATGTATAATAGTATAATATATTGGTTAATACAAAGGAGGGGCAAAAATGGCTGATAAAAAGAAAATGGTCGAGGCGATTACCAGCCGCGACACCGATTTTGCTAAATGGTACACCGACATAGTTAAGAAGGCTGAGCTTGTAGATTACTCGGGCGTAAAGGGATGTATGGTTATTCGTCCGTACGGCTACGCTATCTGGGAAAATATTCAGGCTGACTTAGACCGTCGCTTTAAGGAAAAAGGACACGAAAACGTATATATGCCGATGTTTATTCCTGAAAGCCTTTTACAGAAAGAAAAGGACCACGTAGAGGGTTTTGCTCCTGAGTGTGCGTGGGTTACTATCGGCGGTAGCGAAAAATTAAACGAAAAGCTTTGCGTGCGCCCAACATCAGAAACACTTTTCTGTGAGCATTACGCAAAGGTTATCAATACATATAGAGATTTACCAAAGCTGTATAATCAATGGTGTTCTGTAGTAAGATGGGAAAAAACTACCCGTCCGTTTTTAAGAACATCAGAGTTTTTGTGGCAGGAAGGCCACACAATGCACGAAACAGCGCAAGAAGCACAGGAAGAGACGCTCACAATGCTCAAAGTCTACGAGGATTTTTACAGAGAGACTCTTGCTATCCCTGCGGTTGTTGGTAAAAAGACAGAAAAAGAAAAGTTCGCCGGCGCTTTAGCTACTTACACAATCGAGCCTATGATGCACAACGGTGTAGCATTGCAGGGCGGTACATCACATTACTTCGGCGACGGCTTTGCAAAGAGCTTTGACATCAAATATCAGGGTAGAGATAACCAGCTTCATTACCCACACCAGACCTCTTGGGGTGTATCAACTCGTATGATTGGCGCTATCATTATGGTGCACGGCGACGACGACGGTCTTGTTCTCCCACCAAAGGTGTCACCAATTCAGGTTGCTATCATTCCGATTGCGACCCACAAAGAGGGCGTACTCGAAAAGGGTAAGGAGCTTTACGACAGATTAAAATCTCAGTTTAGAGTTAAATACGACGACTCAGACCAGTCACCTGGCTGGAAATTTTCACAGTACGAGATGAAGGGCGTACCTGTACGAGTAGAGCTCGGTCCTAAGGATATCGAGAAAAACCAGTGCGTTATCGTACGCAGAGATACACGAGAAAAGATTTTTGTTTCTCTTGATAATCTTGAAGCTGAGGTCGAGAAGGCTTTGCAGGCTGTTCACGATGGTATGTACCAGCGTGCACTCGATAATATGAACGAAAAGACCTTTGTCGCAACTGACTTTGAGCAGTTCGTTAAGATAGCCGAAGAAACACCGGGCTTTATCAAAGCTATGTGGTGTGGCGACAAAGAGTGTGAAGAAAAAATCAAAGACGTCACAGGTGGCGTAAAGAGTAGATGTATCCCATTTGAAGAAGAGCATCTTTCTGACAAATGCGTTTGCTGCTCAAAGCAAGCGAAGCATATGGTATATTGGGGCAAACAGTACTGATACTATATAAGCTATACTTGAAATTATAAAAAAAGGAGGCGGTAATATGCCGATTAAAGTTGCGAATGATTTACCTGCTACAAAGATTTTAGAATCAGAGAACATCTTTGTTATGCCGGAAAAGCGCGCTATCACGCAGGACATCCGTCCGCTTAAGATTATCATCGTAAATCTTATGCCGACTAAAATCGTGACCGAAACACAGCTTTTAAGATTGCTCGGTAATTCACCGCTTCAGGTTGATATTGAGCTTTTGCAGATGGCTTCCCACGAGTCTAAAAACACGTCTAAAAAGCATCTCACCACCTTTTACAAAACCTTTGACGAGATTAAAGACCGAAAGTTTGACGGTATGATTGTGACAGGTGCTCCTGTAGAATTGCTACCTTTTGAAGAGGTCGACTACTGGGACGAGCTGTGCGAGATTTTTGAATGGGCTAAAAAGAACGTGTACTCGACTTTCTTTATTTGTTGGGGTGCACAGGCAGGGCTGTACCACCATTACGGTATCGGCAAAGTCACCTATGATAAGAAGCTAAGCGGTGTGTATCGCCATCGTCCGCTAAATCCGTTGCACCCTCTGCTACGTGGTTTTGACGATGAGTTTTATTGTCCGCATTCGCGCAACACAGGTGTAAACCACGATGATTTGCAGCATATCGAAGAACTCGAGATTTTGGCTGCGGGGGATACCACAGGCGTGTCTATCGTCTGCAACAAAAACGGCAGACAGTTTTTCATACTCGGTCACTTTGAGTATGACGCCGACACCCTAGCTAACGAGTACTACAGGGACAAGAACAAGGGCATAAATCCTGAAATTCCGTACAACTATTTTCCGAACAATGATGTTACTAAAAAACCTGTGATGACTTGGCGCAGTAGTGCGGCTTTGCTTTACTACAACTGGTTAAACTACTATTTGTATCAGCAGACACCGTACGATTTAGAAGACTTAAAGAAGCTTTACGAGGCTGAATAAACTGAATAAAATAAAATGGCTCCCGATTTAGCGTGATACTCCAAGCGGAGCATCACGCAACTCTATTCGCCTACGACGATTTATATTGCTTCGCAGTGATATTATGCTTCGCATAGTGATATTGTCCTGCGGACAGTTATGGCGAATAGAATATCACGAAACCCATAGGTTTCATATCGCTTTCGCAAAGCGAAAATATCACGCTGACGATAGTCAGCATATAAATTAAAAGACAAAAAGAAAGAGAAGACTCGTTATCCAAACGAATCTTCTCTTTTTCTGTCGTTAGTGGGTTTGGGCTACTGTCCAAGTGCGTTTGTACATACAAACGCGATGCGGGTTCTCGACGGAAGTTGAGAGATTTTCAAATTCTCCGTTAAGAACAACACGCTTTTTCGGGAGCTTATTTTATGTCAGTTTTTGTCGCATAAATAGCAGAAGCTTTTTTTCTTTTCGTGATACCTGCACCTGTGTCATATTAAGCTCTTTTGCAACCTCTACCTGAGTTTTGTGCTTGAAATATCTAAGCTCGATTAGCTTTCTGTCTAGTTTTGGGAGCTCGTTTAATATATCATTTAGTGACATTTTTTCGAGCAGGTTGTCTTCAATCGAGCAGGTCGGGATATCAAGCTCTTTTTCGCCGTCGTCAGTCTGCACGCTAAGCGACATCACAAGCGTGTTTAGTGACAGCGCCTCGTTTGCTTTATATACATCGACGCCGAGCTTACTCGCAAGCAAAGATATCGGGATATCATCAGCGTGGTGCTTTTTGTAGTCGTCGGCGATTTTGCTCGCTTTTAAGGAAAGCTCCTTTAAGCTTCGGCTGACTTTGATTATTGAGCCGTCTCTGAAAAGTCTTTTTATCTCGCCTAAAATTACGGGCACGGCGTAGGTAGAAAGCTTAAAGCCTTTTTCGCTGTCGAAGTTGTCAATCGCTTTTATAAGACCAACACAGCCTGTGGAATACAGGTCGTCGTATTCAATACCCTTGCCGACAAATTTTCTTGCGCACGAATGCACGAGCCCTAAGTTTTGTTTAATCAGCTCATCTCTTGTCATAGCTTGTACGGTAAAGAGTTTTTTCCATAGTAACTGACGTGCCTACGCCCTCTTTTGAACGCACTTTTACGTTGTCCATAAAGCTTTGCATAACCGCAAAGCCTAAGCCTGCACGCTCGTCGTTTGAGGTCGTAAAAAGCGGCTCAAGCGCTTGCTTTACGTCAGGAATACCGATGCCCTTGTCGCGAATTTTTATTATTATTTTATTTGTGTCGGTGATTTTTACGTTTATGTAAATGATGCCTAGATAGTCTGGGTAGCCGTGCACAATGCAGTTCGTCACCGCCTCGGATACGGCGGTTTTTATGTCAGAAAGCTCTGAAATAGTCGGGTCAAGACAAAGTATAAACGCCGACACCGTTGCTCGTGCAAAGCTTTCGTTTGTGCTTTTTGATAAAAAGCTGAAATTAAGTTCGTTTACAACATTCATTTTAATACCCCCAGCGAGTCAATTCCCGAAAGACTCATTATTTTTTGCAAAGATTTTGGAACATTTACCACCTTTAGTGTACCGCCGATTAGCGACACCTGGCGGTATCTGCCCATAATTAAGCCAATGCCCGAGCTGTCCATAAACGACACTCCCGTAAAATCAAGATGGAGCTCTTTTGGACGCAGGCTTTCTGTCTGACTATCTATTTTGTTTCTTATCGAGCTTGCCTTGTGGTGGTCGATTTCTCCGTACAGCTTTGCTGTCAGTATGTTATCTGTAAAATCAGTTTCTACTACCATATTTTCACTTCCTAATAAAAAATGCCTATACTCATATGATAAGAGTATAGGCATAAATTTTTTGTTGTATTTGCTTGTCGCTATAAGTGATTATTTAAGCTTTTCTAGGATATGCGGTCGGATTTGCCCTGCAAGGTAAAGTGAACCACAGATGCAAAGGGAAAGCTCGTTGTCCTTGCAAAGTGAGTAGGCGGTATCAAAAGCTGTTTCAGGGTTGCTAATGACGACAACCTTTTCAAAATACTTTTTGCAGATATCGGAAAGCTCGTAGCAGTCGAGATTTCGAGGGTTTAATACATCGGTGACAACAACAAGGTCGAACATTCCCTTTAAAAGAGAAAGTGAGCTGTCTACGTCTTTGTCCTTTAGCATACCGATAAGAAGTGCTCTGTTTCCGCTTACAAAGCGCTGTGTTGCGTTTTTAAAGGCTGTCATACCGTTTACGTTATGTGCACCGTCTAAGACGACTACAGGCGATTTAGAAAGAAGTTCAAAGCGCGCAGGGTTGGTTGCTTTTTTGAAGCCTTCCTTTAAGTCGTCTGCAGTAAAGTCGATAAGTCCGTTTTCTTTTAAAGCGTTTAGGGTGCAGATTGCGGTTTTTGCGTTTTCCAGCTGATGCTCGCCTACAAGCGGTAAGCAAAGCTCTAAATCGCTGTAAGTAAACTTGCTTTGCTCAAGCGACAAGGTAACATCAAAAAACTTGATGTCTTGCGCACTATAAAAAGCGTTTTGCTTTGTCTGCGCACTTTCTTTGATGATTTTAAGCGAAACGTCGTTTTGCAAAGCAGAAACGGTGAGCGAATTTTCCTTTATAATACCGCATTTTTGCATAGTGATTTCTTCAATCGTGTCGCCTAAAATCGCGGTGTGGTCAAGGTCGATTTTAGTCAGTACCGAGCACAGCGGTTTTTTAATCAGATTTGTCGAGTCTAAAAGTCCGCCGAGTCCCGTTTCGCATACGATGATGTCGCATTCGTTTTGCTTGTAAATATAAAACGAAAGAGCGGTCAAAAACTCAAACTCGGTTATGATAATGCCCTGCTCATTTAGCTTTTCAATCAAAGGAAAGAGGTCTTCTACCGCTTGTGTCAGCTCTTCTTTTGAAATAAGCTCGTTGTTAATCTGGATACGCTCTCTAAAATCGGTGATGTACGGCGAAATGAAAAGCCCTGTTTTGTAGCCGCTTTGGGTGAGTACTGACGACAGCATCTGGCACACAGAGCCTTTTCCGTTTGTGCCCGCGACGTGAATAAACTTTTGCTCTAAAAGTGAAGAAGAGAGCATAGAAAAAAGCTTTTGTATCCTGTCTAGTCCCGGACGAGAGCCGAATTTATCGAGTGAATGAATTTTTTTCAGTGCTTGTTCGTAGGTCATTTTTAGTCCTTTAAATAAGTTTTTTGTAAATATCGTTTTTGCGAATTTTGGTGATTTTTGCGGCTTCTTTTGCGGCGTCTGTCGGCTTCATACCGTCTGCTATCAGCTTTTTAGCAATGTTTAATGCATCATCGATACTGTATGCGTTTGCGCTTTCTTGCACTTTTCCTTCGAGGATAAGCACGATTTCGCCTTTTAGCTGACCGTCAGCATAGTTTTCAAAAGCCTCTTTTGTTGTTGTGCGGATGATTTCTTCGTGAAGCTTTGTGAGCTCTCTGGCAATAGTTAGCTTACGCTCGCCAAAGGTTTCATATAAGTCCTTTAAGGTGTTATTAAGCTTGTGAGGTGCTTCGTAAAAAATCATGGTGCGAGTTTCAGTAAGCAAGCTTTCAAGATGCTCGCTACGACTTTTTTTATTAACCGATAAAAAGCCCTCAAAGCAAAATCTTCCTGTTGCAAGACCTGATACGCAAAGTGCCGAGATAACCGCACTCGGTCCGGGTACAACGACGGTTTTGATTGAGTACTGCTCGCATTGTTTTATAAGTAGCTCGCCCGGGTCAGACACACAAGGCATACCCGCATCGGTGACGATAGCACAGCTTTCTCCCGCTTTTATGCGGTCACAGATAAGCTCTCCGCGATATTCTTTGTTGTGCTCATAGTAGCTTACCATCGGCTTTTTTATACCGAAGTGGTTTAAAAGCTTTAAGGTAACTCTAGTGTCCTCAGCCGCAATGAAGTCGACTTTATTAAGCGTTTCTATAGCACGCGGGGACATATCGCCTAAGTTTCCTATCGGAGTTCCAACTACATAAAGTGTGCTCATATTCTTCCTTCTTTATATAAACCGTAAATTCTAGTCATTTCGTCTGAAAAATCGCCCTGCTCGTTTTCGATAAAGAGCGTTGGCATAACCTGCATAAAGCCTTTGTTTCCTTTGTATCTTCCCTCTAGTAAAAAGAGCTTTGGCTCTTTAGAAAGTCGTTGCTGAACAAGGCGTAAACGCTTAGGCTCTATGTCGTGTTTTCGCATCGATTCCATAACATCTGCTAAACGTTCAGGTCGCTGACAGATGCAAAATCTTCCTTGAAATTGCAAAAGCTTAGAGGCTGTTTTGCATATATCGTCGAGGCTACAGCTTTCTTCGTGGCGTGCAAGCAACTTTTCGCTGTCGGGATTTTTGATGCCACTACCTGACAGCTTATACGGAGGGTTGCACACAACTACATTGTACTTTGAAAACTCGCATTTGCCTTTAAGGTCTTTTAAATCAGCGCAAAGAGGGGTGATGCATTTTGGGTTTTTATGCCCGTTTTCAATGTTGTGATTGATGCTGCGGATAAGCATATCTATAGCATTTTCCTGAATATCGATAGCAACGATTTCCTTAATGCTCTCTTTTCTTGTCCACAAAAGCGGCATCGTTCCGCAACCTGTACCAAGCTCAACGACTCTGTCTGCGCTTTTAACGCCTGCAAAATCAGCAAGCAAAATCGTGTCTGTTGAAAAATGGTGGGCATCAGAAACGATAATCTCAATCCCGTTCCCGAGCGGTTCAAAGCGTTCATTTTCTTTTAGCATCAAATCACCTCCAAGCTAAGCTTTATTAAATCATAAACCCAAAAATAAAAATATCTTAGAAAGCTGTTTATGATTCAATGTTCTCTCAGGTTTCAAAAGGCTTGTGTCAACAAGGCTTTTGCTTAAACCGTGAGGTTATTAGGTTATTATACCATATAACTGTATTTATGCAAACAAAAAAGCTCACGACAAACGCCGTGAGCTCTTCAGTTAAGTAAATTAACCCTCAGAGATAGCCTCAACAGGGCACTGACCTGCACAAGCACCGCAGTCAACACATGTGTCAGCGTCGATAGCAAACTTGCCGTCACATTCAGCGATAGCCTCGCAAGGGCACTGATCTGCACAAGCACCACAACCGATGCAAGTATCTTTATCAATTACATAAGCCATTGGGAATTAACCTCCTTATTAAATGATACAAGTATATTGTAGCATACTTTGCAAAAAAAGCAATTATTTTGTCAAAAATTTTTACTCCAGATTTTTCAACTCGTCGAGCTCTTGCTTGTTTACTTTGATGTAGCCGTCTTTTACGAGCTTTACTTCTTTAACCTTGAAGGTTTGTGGAGCAGCCTCGTCAGGGGTATTGTCAAGCTTCACCTTTAAAGTTTGGGTGAGCAGGTTGTTCTCGACTACAAGTCCGCGACCAAGCGCAGTTTTGACGATAGCGCCGACCTTCGGGGTGCGTTTAAGCAGGTCGGTGTACGCTTCCTGCTCGTATTTTAAACAGCACATCAGTCGTCCGCAGGTACCTGAAATCTTAACAGGAGAGAGGGAGAGCCCCTGCTCCTTTGCCATCTTGATGGAAACAGGCTGGAACTCGCCTAAAAAGCTTGAACAGCAAAACGGCTTTCCGCAAACGCCGAGACCGCCGAGCATTTTTGCTTCATCTCTAACGCCAATCTGTCTTAATTCAATTCTTGTTCTGAAAACAGACGCGAGGTCTTTTACAAGAGCTCTGAAATCTACTCGACCGTCTGCTGTAAAGTAGAACATAATTTTTGAGTTATCAAATGTATATTCAACATCAACAAGCTTCATTTCAAGCTCGTGCTGTAAAACGAGTTTTTCGCAGGTTTTAAGCGCGTCTTTTTCTTTTTGCTTGTTTTCTTCTAAATGCTTTAAGTCTTCTTCAGTTGCTTTTCTGATGACCTTTTTAAGCGGAAAAACGATGTTTTCGTCACTTTCTTCGCGGTTTGACATAGCAACCTCGCCACACTCGACACCGCGAGCAGTCTCTACGATAACATATTCACCGCTGTTAAATTTTATATCAACAGGGTCAAAGTAATAAATCTTACCGACCTGTTTAAATCTGACTCCGATTACCTGTGCCATGAAATCCTCCTGTATTCTCCGCATAGCCAAGTGCAAAGTAAAGCCATATTGACATTGCACTCAGCCTTTAAAATCGCCTTTGATGTAAGCTCGATTAAGCTGATAATTCTTGATTTAGTGAGTTTTTTTGCGATAGCCGATGCGATATTGCATTGAGCTGTTGCACCGACTGATTTATTAAGTCCGAGTCGCAGGTACTCTGATACAACCAAAAGCACCTCTTTGAACTTTAATCTTGAGTTAAGCTTAACGGTTGCGTAAAGAAGCGAAACCTCGTTCGGGCTTAAAATGCCATTTATAATCTCTTTTGCAAGCGCGTCTGTTTCTTCGTTTACGCTTACTTCGTTTTTAAGAGAGAACACCTGCACGCGCGACAAAATGGTAGGAAGCATACGACTCGAGCTTTCTGCAGTCAGTATGAAAAGCGTGCTTTGAGGTGGTTCTTCAAGTATTTTTAAAAATGCATTCTGCACGATTGGGGACATACACTTGTCGACATCGTAAAGGATAAAAACTTTCGTGTCTGCTTCATTTGGGATAATGCTCGCATCTTTTATCAGCTCTCTGATTGCTTCAATGCTTATGATGTTTGTTTTTCCCGAAAGCTTTGGTGTGTAGATGTCGCTGTGTCCGTTAAGACTTGCTTTGATGCAGTTTTTACATTCGCCACAAGGGCGGTTGTCACTACTGCAAACAGCATAGCGCGACAAAAAGTCGGCTGCTTCTTTTCTGCTTTGTTCATTTGGGCCTTGAATAAGTACAGCGTGAGGCATACGGTGGGCATTAAGCGTGCCTAAAAACAGCTCTTTAATTTGTTCTTCAAAGATGTCCACCCTTATCCCTCCTTAAACCAGTAGCTAATTATATCATAAAATCAGCACAAAATCTACAGTTATTTTAATTTGACTATATTTGTCATTATGCCTTTGTCTGTGATGTCAATATACGCGTAAGACGCGTCGTAGCCGTTTAGTGAACCCGGATTTAAGATGTACAGTCCGTCGTCGTATAAAGATACAGCGTTGTGGGTATGACCAAAAAGCACGATGTCGGCGTTTTCCTGCCTTGCTTTACAGCATAGATTATAAAGCGTCATTTTAGCGTTATATATATGACCATGTGTGATAAAAATCTTCTTGTTTTCTATCGTGATTGTTTCATCAAACGGTAGCATAGATGCAAAATCGCAGTTGCCCTTGACGGCATAAAAAGCTTTGTCATTATACAGCATTTTGATTTCGTCGAGCTCGCCCTTGCTGTCACCACAGTGGATGATGACTTGCGCTGATTTTTGCTGTTCTACAGCTTTTTTTAGATTGTATAAATTACCATGGGTATCAGAAACAACAAGTATTCTCATAAAAACTCCTGACATAATAGTAAGTATTCTGCATAGTATATTATCGAGGTGTTATATATGGCAAATAATGAGCAGATAAATTCGCTGATAAATCAGCTGTCGCAAAGATTAAACGCTGACAGCACGCAGGTAAGAGAAGCACTTGATCGTGGAAATCTTACAAAGTTGCTTTCCAATATGGACAAAAAGCAAGCCGATAAAATCAGCGCGATTTTGTCTGATGAGCAAGAGGCAAAAAAGGTGCTCGAGAGCCCTCAGGCTCAGGCGCTTATCAAAAAACTGATGGGCTGAAATGGACGATTTAAGCCAAAAAATTAACGAGATTATGAGCGATCCCCAATCCCTTGCACAAATCAAAGGGCTTGGGGAGATGCTCGGCCTGAACAACGCCTCAAATCCCAGCGTACATATAAAAGAAGCCGTAGAGCCTAAAGTTGACAGCTCAAACAAAAACTTGCTTGCAGACTCAAACGCGTTGTCGCTTATTTCAAAATTTATGCCACTTTTATCAAGCATCAATAAAGAGGACGACACAACCCGTCTGCTTTTAGCGTTACGCCCGTTTTTGTCTGATGAGCGCAGAAAAAAGCTCGACGAAGCGGGAAAGCTCATTAAAATAATGAAGCTTATTCCACTTGTGAAAGATTTTAATTTACTAGACTCTTTGTTTTAACGGGAGATAGCTTATGGCTGATACAATGCAAAATGAAGCAATGGAGCGCCTAAAGCAAATGTATTCAAAAGCTCAGCCGTCTAATGCAAATGAGAATAAAGCACAAAGCTTTGAAAAATCTCAAAAAGCACAAAAGCCGGAGCCGATAGAGGAAAAAGAGCCGATTAATAAAAGCGAAAACCTGCTTGATATTTTTATGCGTGATAAGGAGAAAAGCCTTATCGTTTTGCTTATAGTGATATTACTAAGCGAGAAAGCTGATACCTCGCTGATACTCGCTTTGATGTATCTTTTCATCTAGAATGGTAGTATATCTAAACTAGATTTTTAATTATCTTATCTGTCCCTGACCTCTTATTATAAACTTAGTGCTGACTAAGCTTTCAAGTCCCATCGGTCCGCGAGCGTGGAGCTTCTGGGTTGAGATACCGATTTCAGCGCCTAAGCCGAACTGACCGCCGTCAGTAAAGCGAGTTGACGCATTTACATAAACAGCCGAGGAGTCGATTTCGTTTAAAAAGCGCTCTGCGTTTTCATAATTTTGTGTAATGATAGTTTCGCTGTGACCGCTTGAAAAGCGCGCAATATGGTCGATAGCACAGTCTATAGAATCTACTACTTTTACCGCGAGAATATAGTCTAAAAACTCGGTTGCGTAGTCGCTCTCGGTTGCTTTTTTAATATCCTCGCCGAGTATAGCAACGGTCTTTTCGCATCCGCGTATTTCAACATTCTTTTCTTTTAGTTTAAGGTAAATCGCAGGCAACGCTTTGTCTGCGATTTTTTCGTGTATGAGCATAGTTTCAAGTGCATTGCAAACCGATACGCGAGAGGTCTTAGCGTTGAAGATAATATCAACAGCCATATCAACGTCGGCACTTTCGTCTACATACGCGTGACAGTTGCCGACACCTGTTTCAATAACAGGAACTTTTGCGTTTTCAACCACCGCTTTAATCAGTCCTGCACCGCCTCGTGGAATGAGTACGTCGAGGTAATCGGTAAGTCCCATAAGCTCTGTAGAGCTTTGGCGGGTGGTGTCTTCAACTAAATTGATGCAGTCTTTAGGTAAGCCCGCTTTATAGACTGCGTCGCGCATTATAGAAACGATAGCCTTGTTTGAATTGATAGCCTCTTTGCCACCGCGTAAAATAACGCAGTTGCCCGCCTTTAAGCATAGCGCTGCCGCGTCCGCAGTAACGTTAGGGCGGGACTCAAAAATAATGCCGATAACGCCTAAAGGAACGGTGACCTTATTGATTTCAAGTCCGTTTTCGAGCTTGTTGCCCGACAAAACTTTGCCCACAGGGTCAGGCATAGCGATGATTTCGTCTATACCCTGTGCGATGCCTTTTATTCTGTCAAAATCTAAACTTAGTCTGTCTATCATAGCATCGGACAAGCCGTTTGCTCTTCCGTTTTCTATGTCGATATTGTTTGCATCGATAATCATTTGTGCGTTATCAACAAGAGCAAGAGCGATGTTTTTTAACGCCTGATTTCTTTTATCTGATGCAGTCAAAAGCACGCGCGATGCTTTTTTTGCATTAATACCTAATTCTTTTACGCTTAACATATAATCACCTTTGTCCTTTAAAAAGTGTGCCGACCTGTTTTTTGTCTTCAAAAACATCGTACAAAATTTCAGGGTTGTCACCGTTTACAACAACACAGTCGATGCCCGATTGCATCACGTGCTTTGCGGCAGAAAGCTTTGTTGCCATACCGCCTGTGCCTCTGTTAGACCCCGAGCCGTGTGCCATCTGCATAATCTCGTCGGTTATGTTTTCAACGACGTCGATGTGCACCGCATTTTTATTTGTTCTTGGGTTGTCGGTGTATAAGCCGTCTATGTCGGTAAGGATAATGAGGGTGTCAGCTTCAATCAGTTTTGCAACAATAGCGGAGAGCATATCGTTGTCGCCGAAGTTGTTGCCCTCTAATTCGTCGATAGCAACCGTATCGTTTTCGTTGACGATAGGAATAATGCCCATTGATAGCAGGGTGTTGAAGGTGTTGATTACGTTTTCCTTTTGGTGGTCAGAATCAACCGAGTATTTTGTAAGAAGTACCTGTGCAACGGTGTTGTTGTACTCGGAAAAAATCTTGTCGTACATAAACATCAGTTCGCATTGTCCAACCGCCGCAAGCGCCTGCTTTTCTCTTGTTGAGCTTGGACGCTGTGATAGTCCGAGCTTACCAACGCCGACGCCGATAGCGCCCGATGACACAAGCACGACATCGTGTCCGAAGTTTCTTAAATCGGACAGCACCTTACACAGCTTGTCAACACGTCTTAGATTTATTTTTCCGTTTTCGTATGTAAGGGTGGAGGTGCCTACCTTTACAACAATTCTTTTTTTATCCATAAATAACCTCTTTTTTTGTTATTCTTCAAAGCTAAAAATTCTCCAATTACCATTATACTATATATTTGTCAAAAATAAAAGTATAAAATAATCTTCTTTTTATAGATATGCTGAATATTTACAAATAGATTAACTTAGGCTATACTAAGCACATAAAACATTTTGGAGAAAACTATGGAAAATACATTGGAAGTAAAACCTGTAAGAGCACTTTTAGTCAGCGTTGATACAGGCGATTATGATGCACAGTCGTCGCTGTGCGAACTTTTTGAGCTTGCAAAAAGTGCGGGTGCAGACCCGATACTTTCTATCGAGCAAAAGCTAAGCCATTTAGAAAGTGCGACTTGTGTCGGCAGCGGAAAGCTTCAAGAAATTGCCGACGCGTGCAAATTCAACGAAATAGATTTGCTTATTTTCGATTTAGAGCTTTCACCGGTGCAGATTCGAAATATCGAAGCGCAAACTGATACCCGTACAATCGACCGTACGATGCTGATTTTAGACATCTTTGCACAGCGCGCCAAGTCAAAAGAGGGTAAACTTCAAGTAGAGCTTGCACAGCTTAAATATATGATGCCTAGACTTACGGGTAAGGGTATCGAAATGTCGCGACTTGGTGGTGGTATCGGTACTCGTGGTCCCGGTGAAACAAAGCTTGAGACCGACAAACGACATATCCGCAGACGAATGGAAACATTAAAAGAGCAGTTAAAAGATGTTGAGCAACACCGACTCCAGCTTAGAAAACGCAGGAAGAAGGATAACGTCATTACGGTTGCGATTGTTGGCTATACCAATGCAGGCAAATCGACGCTTATGAACTTTTTGACTCAGGCGGGAGTACTCGCTCAGGACAAGCTTTTTGCGACTCTTGACCCGACCTCACGAGCTTTAAAACTGCCAAACGGAGTGTCTGTTATGCTCATTGATACGGTAGGACTTGTCAGGCGCTTACCGCACCATCTGGTGCAAGCGTTTAAGTCAACCTTAGAGGAAGCGGCACTTGCGGATATTATCCTCAACGTATGTGATGCAAGCTCAGAGGAGTCTGCTTTGCATCTTGAGGTTACTGCAGATTTGCTTTGTAGCTTGGGATGTGTTGATACCCCGATTATCCCTGTGCTTAATAAATGCGATTTGCTAGAAGACGGTGCAGACGATTTTCGTATCAGCAACGCTGTTCGTATAAGTGCTAAAAACGGCACGGGAATTGATGACCTGCTAAAAGCGGTTGAAGACAACCTCCCTCTTAGAGTAAAAGCGGTCAAGCTTTTATTCCCGTTTGATAAAGGCGGGGTGCTTGCTTCAATTCGCAACACCTGTACCATAAACTACGAAGAATATACTGCAGATGGCATAGAGGTCGAGGCGGTAATCGACGAAAAAACCTACGGTAGACTAAGAGAATTTGTAATTGAATAAGCTTTGAAAAAGGGCGGTGTGCAGATTTGCGCACCGCCTTGATATTTTTGCTTTGTTATGCTAATATATATAGTGTGTAAATATGTGAAAACAGGCGGTTTATATGGATGTAAGAGTTTCTGACAAGTTAATAATGAAAAAGCCACATCCTTGCGGTTGCAACGAGTTTTTGGTTACGCGCATCGGTATGGACTTTAAAATCAGATGTCTTAAATGCTCCCACGAGGTTATGCTGCCTAGAAAAACTGTAGAAAAAAGCATCAAGCGTATAGTGCGCGAGGATGATTGAGGATAAATATGTTTGATAAGTTAGAAATTTTTGATAAAAGATTTGAAGAGCTTTCTAAAAGGCTGTACGAGCCTGACGTTGCGGCTGACCCTAATCAGTTTCGAAATGTCAACAAGGAGCTCTCCGGTATTACCCCGATTGTTGAAAAATACCGCGAGTATAAAGCGACTAAGCAGGCGATAGAGGACGCACTTTCTTTGCTTGAAGACAGCTCTGCTGACGACGAACTAAAAGAGCTTGCGCAACTTGAGCTTACCGAAAATAAAGAAAAAATCGGCACTATCGAGGAGGAGCTGAAAATCTTACTCTTGCCGAAAGACCCTAACGATGAGCGCAACGTTATTGTAGAAATCAGGGGCGGTACAGGCGGCGAGGAGTCCTCGCTTTTTGCAAGCGACCTTTTTCGAATGTATGCGATGTACGCTGAGAAAAAAGGCTTTTCGGTAGAGATACTAAACGCAAACGAAACCGAGCTCGGCGGATATAAGGAAATCTCCTTTATGGTTAACGGCGACGGTGCATACTCACGCTTTAAATTTGAGTCGGGTACACATCGAGTTCAGCGTGTCCCTCAAACAGAAAGCGGTGGCAGAATACACACCTCTGCAGCGACTGTTGCGGTACTGCCTGAAGCAGACGACGTTGAAATCGACATTAATCCTGCTGATTTGCAGATTGACACCTTCCGCTCTTCGGGCGCGGGAGGTCAGCATATTAATAAAACAAGCTCCGCTATCAGAGTGACTCACATCCCTTCAGGTATGGTGGTAGAATGTCAGGACGAGCGAAGCCAGTATAAAAATAAAGACAAAGCATTAAAGGTGCTTAAAAGCCGACTTTTAAAGGTCGAGCAGGATAAACAGCACCAAGAGATTGCACAAGACAGAAAGTCGCAGGTAGGCTCCGGCGACCGCTCTGAAAAAATCCGCACCTATAATTTCCCGCAAAGCCGTCTTACCGACCACAGAATCGGGCTTACTCTTTATAAGCTTGACGACATTTTAAACGGCAATCTCGACGAGGTTATTGACGCTCTCATTACTGCTCAACGAGCAGAACAACTAAAAGAAAGTATGGGAAACTAAGATTATGAATACACTCTTATTAGGCAATAGTATAGCTGATATCAAAAGCGGTGCCGCCCTTATTAAAAAGGGTGGTGTTGTTGCTATGCCTACTGAGACTGTCTACGGACTTTCCGCAGATGCGCTTAAAGGTGAAGCTGTCGAAAAGATTTTTAAAGCAAAGGGCAGACCGATGGATAATCCGCTCATTGTGCACATAAGCGATGTTTCTGACATAGAGCGTTTTAATCTTGTAAAAGAGTTTCCTCAAAAAGCGAGAGCTTTAGCCGAGAAATTCTGGCCCGGTCCGCTTACTATGATTTTAAAAAGGTCTGATGTAATACCTACCCAGGTCAGCGCAGGTTTGGATACCGTTGCTATCCGCTTACCGTCGCATACGGTAGCGAGGGTATTAATCAGAGAAAGCGAAACGGTGCTTGCCGCTCCGTCAGCGAATAAATCGGGCTCACCAAGTCCAACTACCGCACAGCACGTGCTCGATGATTTAGACGGCTGTATCGATGCGGTTATCGACGGCGGTATGTGTTCTGTCGGTGTTGAAAGTACGGTTATTACTTTAGCGACTGATACCCCTCGACTTTTGCGTCCGGGATTTATAACGGTAGAGCAGATTGAAGAAGTTATCGGCGAAATCGAGGTCGATGACGCTGTGCTATTTAAGCTCTCTGATGACAAAAAAGCCGCATCTCCGGGCATGAAATACAAGCACTATTCTCCAAAAGCTAAGGTGGTGCTTGTAAGCGGAGGCGATGATGCATTTTGCGCATTTGTAAATGAAAAGTATGAGGCTGATAAAAGCGTCGGTGCGATTTGCTATGACGAGGATAAATTCGAGCTTTTATGCAAGTGTATTCCTATCGGCAAATCAGACGACTTGGAAAGTCAGGCGCACCTGCTTTTTGATGCTTTAAGACAGGTAGATGAGCTTATAAATATCTCAACAGTTTATGCGCGCTGTCCGCAAAAGGACGGTGTCGGTATGGCACTTTACAACAGGCTTATTCGCGCCGCAGGGTTTGAGGTGATTTGTCTTGAGTAAAAATATTGTAGTAGGGCTGACAGGTCCAATAGGCTCGGGAAAAAGCGCGGTTGCAAAAATCTTTTGCGAAAACGGTTTTAAGCTTATTGATGCCGACGAGCTTGCAAGAGAAATTACTCAAAAAAGCTCGCCTGTACTAAAAGTACTTGCAGAAAATTTCGGTACTGATGTGATAAATAATGACGGTACTTTAAACCGCTTAAAATTAGCACAAAAAGCATTTAAAGATAAAGAAAGCACTGATGCTTTAAATGCGATTACTCACCCGGCTATTTTAGCTTTGGTAAAGCAAAATATCGCTGACTTTTTTGAAAAAGGCGAAAGTAAGGTCATATACGATGCACCACTTTTGTTTGAATCTAAATCTGACAGCTTATGTGATAAAGTCGTGTGCGTTATCGCAAAAAAACAAGAGAGAATAAGCAGGGTTAGATTAAGGGATAATATGTCTGAGCACGATATTAAAAATCGAATTTCTGCCCAGCACGACGACAGCTTTTACATCGATAAAGCCGACTATGTAATAGAAAACAATTCGACATACAGTAAGCTTTTAGAGAATACTTTAAAAGTGATTGAAGATATTTGTGAGGTGCACGATGGCGCGATATGAAGAAAAAAAGAAAAATCGTGGCTGTTGCTGTAGCTTTTTCACCTTTATTTTAGTAGCCATAGTTATTTTATGCTTACTGTTTTTCTGCACCGATGCACTTTCCGGGATAAAGTCAAAGGTGATGATGCATTTTTATCCGAAAGAGTACAGCGAGTATGTAGAAGAATATTCAGAAAAGTATGACGTTGAGCAGTCGCTTATCTATGCGGTGATTCGTACCGAAAGTGGTTTTAGGGCAGAGGTGGAAAGCTCTGCAGGGGCGATGGGACTTATGCAGATTATGCCCGACACCTTTGACTGGTTGCAAAGTTTAAGCAGTAATGGCGACTCGTATTCAAAGAGTGATTTGTTAAACCCTGAAATAAATATCGAGTACGGCACGTACTACCTTAGAATTTTGCTTGACCATTATAACGATAATGAGTTGCTTGCTGTAGCGGCATACAACGGCGGTTTTGCAAATGTCGACAGTTGGCTACAAGATGAGCGATATTCAAGCGACGGCATAACGCTTTCTGACATTCCGTACAACGAAACATCACAGTATGTCGAGCGTGTAGAAAACACAAAACAAGTGTATGAAACGCTTTATTTTGATAACAATTAATCACAGGAGGAATATATATGTCTGAAAAAACAAAGGCACAGCTTTTAAAAGAAGAAATTATGATGAAGCCTAGAAAAGGCGCAGGAGATTACAAGTCAGACGATTTGAAAAAAGCAGACGAGTTCTGTATCGATTACAAAAAGTTTTTAGACTTTTCACGTACCGAGCGTGAGGCGGTTGCCTACAGCGTTGAGCTTGCTAAAAAATACGGCTTTACTGAGTATGACAACACTAAGTCCTACAAAGCAGGCGACAAGGTGTATATCGTTAATAGAGACAAAGCAGTCGGCTTTGCCGTTATCGGTAAAAATGGTACAAAAAACGGCGTAAAGCTTGCTATCGCACACGTTGACTCTCCACGTATTGACTTAAAGCCAAACCCACTTTACGAGGATAACAATCTCGCTCTTTTCAAAACTCACTACTACGGCGGTATCAAAAAGTACCAGTGGACAACCATTCCGCTTGCACTTCACGGCACAGTAGTTAAGCTCGACGGCACAAAAATCGATATCCGTTTAGGCGATGACGAGTCAGAGCCTTGCTTCTGCATTACCGATTTGCTTCCACATCTCGATAGAGAACAGGCTACAAAAACAATGAACAAAGCCTTCACCGGTGAGGACCTCAATATTTTAGTAGGTTCCCGTCCGTTCTCTGACGATGATGATAAAGATTTAGTTAAGCTTAACGTGATGAATATCTTAAATGAAAAATACGGCATAACCGAGGACGATTTCTTATCAAGTGAGCTTTCATTTGTACCTTGCTACAAAACTCGTGATATCGGCTTTGACCGTTCACTTATCGGCGGTTATGGCCACGACGACCGTTGTTGTGCTTATCCTGCACTTATGGCAGCGCTTGATACTCAAACACCTGAATGTACTGTAATCACTTATCTTACAGATAAAGAGGAAACAGGAAGTGATGGCAACACAGGTATGCAGTCAGATTTCCTGCGTTACTTTATTTACGATTTAGCAAAAGCAGACGGTGAGGAAGGCTACCACGTGCTTTCAAAAAGCCAGTGTCTTTCTGCTGATGTAAACGCGGCATTTGACCCAACCTTCTCAAGCGCTTACGAGCCTAAAAACGCAAGCTTTTTAAACGAAGGCGTTGTGATTTCCAAGTACACAGGCCACGGCGGTAAGTACGATACTTCTGATGCATCAGCCGAGTATATGGCACAAATCCGCACAATGCTCGAGCAAAGCGAGATTAAATGGCAGATTGGCGAGCTCGGTAAGGTTGATATCGGCGGTGGCGGTACAATCGCTAAGTACGTTGCTAATATGAATGTCGACGTTGTTGATTTAGGCGTTGCTGTACTTTGTATGCACGCACCGTTTGAAATTATCTCAAAAGCTGATATTTATATGGCATACAAGGCATTTTACGCCCTGTTTAATTAAAATTTTAAGAATATACTTGCATTTTTTTACAAAGTGTGTTAGTATAACACTTGCGGTTTTTAACCGCAACCTTGCGCTGATAGCTCAGCCGGATAGAGTGACTGGCTACGAACCAGTAGGTCGGGGGTTCGAGTCCCTCTCAGCGCGCCATAGAAAAGCCGTACACCCTTTTGGGTGAACGGCTTTTTTATTTCTACTGCTAGCACGCTGAGAGATGACTCGAAGGCGACCGTGCCGAGGATGATGCGCGAGGTCGCAGAAATCCGAAGGTAAAAACGCTACAGTGTAGCGTTTTTAGGGAGAGCGCAGAAGAAGCGTGTAAGTTCCCACAACGGCAACAAACGAGGTAGCTAAAATATGATAGCAAAAACGTACTCTCAGCGCGCCATAGAAAAGCCGTACACCCTTTTGGGTGAACGGCTTTTTTTTGCGCGCAGCTAAATTCGATAAATCGAGCTAAATAAAGCAAGCTCAGCTAAATTTCCAAAGGAAGCTAAATGTACCTGCGGTACGCTTTTTGAATTTAATTTAGCTGTGAGTGAAAACGAACAATTTAGCTATCGAGCATCGCGAGATAATTTCATTGCTGTTATCACAGCAATTTAGCTAATGACAAGTTGTCTGATTTATGCTATTATTGTTGTAAAAGGAGTGTTAGTATGGCTGATAGTATTATGCTTGAAAAAGCAAAGGACTTTGCGGTAGATATAGTCAACCTATGTAAAGAAATAAAATCAACTCAACGTGAGAGTGTATTAACTAATCAGTTGTTGCGCAGTGGTACTTCGGTTGGTGCTAATATCCACGAGTCTAAGTATGCTCATGGCACTGCTGACTTTATATCAAAAATGCAGATTGCACTAAAAGAGTGTTATGAATCAGAATACTGGTTGGAATTACTGTATCGTACAGGGTATATGGATGAACCAAAATATAGTATATTTAGAAATAATTGTGGCACCATTCGTAGAATGCTCATTTCTTCTATTAATACAACAAAGTCTAATAACAAAATATGATTATGTTTTTGTTGCTACAATGTCAACAAACGAGGTAGCTAAAATATAATAGCAAAAACGTACTCTCAGCGCGCCATAAGAATAGAAAACGCAGTACCAAAATGGTACTGCGTTTTATTATTTCTATATCAACTTAACATTGCTTAATCAGTCTGATGTAAAACTCTACTGCACTGCACGCACATTCTACTCGGATTTTTTCGTTGTTGCCGTGGATTGTTGCACGTTCTTCTGAAGTTAAATCCATTGCAGAGAAGCGATACACCTTGTCAGAAATTCTGCCGTAGTGGCGTGAGTCTGAACACTGCACCATCAAATACGGAGAAACTAAACAACCTTTCCAGGTTGAAGCTACAGCCTTTGCGACTTTATTGTATGCATCACAATCGGTCTGCGAGATGCGTGACGGGTTCATACCGTTTAAGAGCGTAATATCAACGCTACTGTCATTTACGGTTTTCTTTAAGTATTCAAGGGCAGAGTCGATGTTGTCGTGAGGGTTTAGTCTGATATTTGAAACTATAGAGGCTTTTGGCGGGATAACGTTCGGCGCTGAGCTTCCGTCCATCTGCGTAAAAGCAACAGTCGTTCTAAGAAGCGCGTTCATTTCGCCGCCTTGTGTTTTGCCAAGTAGCGATAGTACAGGGGAGAACACCCACAGATTTGCAAATATCATTCTGTATAAAAATGTCGAGTGTCTGCCTAAGGTGTCGAACATCTCTCTTACAGGCTTTGTAATATGAAACTTAAACGGGTGGTTTTCGACCTTAACACACGCTTTTGAAAGCACGCCGACAGGGGTGTGTGGCTTTGGTGCAGATGCGTGACCGCCGTTTGATTTTGTTTCGTATTTTACGTTCATCATACCCTTTTCAGCAATTCCGATAAGTCCGCAAGGCTCTTTAACCCCTGGGAAAACGTTTTCTACTACTGCACCGCCCTCGTCTACTACAAGACCTAAAGTGATGCCGTTTTCTTCAAAGTAGTCGACGATGTTTTTTGCACCATCGCCGTTGATTTCTTCACCGCCTGAAAACGCAAAGTAGATGTCGCATTTTGGAGTAAAGCCGAGGCTTATGAGGTGGTCAGCGGCAGACAAAACGCCATTAAAAGTTACCTTAGTGTCGAGCGTACCGCGTCCCCAGATTACACCGTCTTCGAGTATTGCTTCAAATGGTGGCTTGTCCCACATTTCTTCATTTACGGGAACAACGTCGTAGTGTGCCATAAGAACGGTCGGCTCGCCGACTTCTTTTCCTGCCCATTTAAATAAAAGTGCTCTGTCAGGCAGGCGGGAGAACTCACAGGCTTTGAAAACATTTGGGTAAAGTTTTGGCAAAGAAGCGATAAGCGCTTCAAATTCCTTGTCGTCTTCCTTTTCGTGGTCGCGATAAGATACTGTCTTAAAGCGGACGAGTGTACGTAGGTTTTCAATCACCTTGTCTTTGTCAAAGCTTTCTTCGTTTTCAAAAACCTCAGTAGCAGGCTTTTTCGTAAACATCGCTGTGCGGATAATTACAACAGCGAAAAAGACGATAAGTAAGCTCAAAATAATATATAAAGCTAGCATAGATTAAAGCATTCCTTTTTTATACATAATTCTTGCAACCGCAACAGTAAAGAGCACGCCTACAGGTACCATAATACCAACAGTGGATGCGTTTAATGCAGGCACAAAGATGAAAAGCACGAGCATTAAAATAATCGGTAAAACAGACAGCTTTGCATTCTTTGAAATAAATACAACAGCAAGTCCGCCGAAAAGTGCAGGAAGTATCATATTAAATGCAGGGTCGAGCACAGGTGACTCTAAAATCGGAGTAAGCGGAATGATGAGGATAACGCCGAGCAGAATAACTAAGGTTGTAACGATAGAAGAAACAGCGATAGAAATGGTGGAGATAACCTCGCCTTCTTCAGAGCTTGCCTTGACATTTGCACGCTCCATAGCATCAACAGCACAAGGAAGCTTAAGGTTAGAAATGTTACCTGTAACGAAAGAAAGGTATGTACCGCCTGCGCCGAGCATCGGAACATAAGTAAACACCTCGACGATACCAACTGCCCAGTACATCGGCAAGGTTGCAAGCAAGCCCTGACCAAGTGCTTTGAAGTCAGGTAAGCACGAAAATATAATAGATACAACAAACGGAGTAAGGAAGATAAGCACAAAAATGCTGATACCCCAGATTTTACCGTAACGGTGAACAGAGTCCATATAAGATAAATTCTTTTTCATTTTCGCACCTCCTTAAGCAGTAATTTCAGGGATAACATATCCGCCGAAAATGTTTGAGAACAGTATGGCCGATGCCATACCAACAATCAGAGAAATAGGCAACGCGTAGTCTGTAAGCCATTTGATGTTGCATTTTTTAGAAAGCAGACCGAGTATCGCCATAACGACCGCAGAAACAGCCATTACGCAAACAGGAGTAAGTCCCTGCAAATAGCCGTCTTTTAAGTATGTAACGTCGCAGAATACGTAGCCTAAAAATGCGGAAATCATACCAAGAAACATTGCGTTGTTAAAAATCTCGCCCCATTTTTTGTCTTTCATACCCATCTTCATCATACCGTTTTGAATCTTCTTGGTAACAAGCGGAGCAAGCACTAAGCTAGCCGCAATACCTAAAGTCATTACCCACAGTACCGTTACATAGACTGACGGGTCGGTGATGGTGGTTTCTGCGCCGATACCAAAGGCGTTTAAAGCATTTGACGCGGCAACGGTTTCGTAGGTGATGGAGCCGATGATTGAAAGCCTAAACCAAGGCAGAGCAATGCCTAAGCTCTTAGATAGAGCGACAACACCGACGAGCACCGCAACAGCAGGTGCGATAGTAAATACAGCCGCAGAAGAGATAGTTTTCTTTACAGTTGAGTTTTCGATGCCAAGCTCTTTGGCACGCTTGATAGCACGAACTAAAAAGAAAACCGACTGTGCAACTACAGCCAAAATGACAACTCCGAAAATGATAAACAAAATCGGATTGTTAACGGAAAATTCCATATCATATTCTCCTTTTAAATTGATAAGTTGATTATAATACAAAATTTATACAAATACAACAAAAGAAAAAGAGATAATCAAATGTTTTTGACAATTTTTTCTTGACAAAGAATAAATTTTGTTGTACTCTTTACTTGCAAATTGAAAAACACCACAGGGGGTGCCGACGCAAAAGTCGGCTGAGATTGGAATGGATGCTTTCCTGACCCTGCGACAAGTGTCGCGAACCTGATACGGATAATGCCGGCGTAGGGAGTAGTTTTTAGTGATTGACACCATACGCAAGTGTGGTGTTTTTTCGTTTTAAAAAAGGAGTGTTTTTTATGAAAAATGTAAGCAACAAAACTTTACGACTTGTCACCTCGGGTGTGCTCATCGGCCTTGCGACAGTTTTGTCGATGATTAAGGTGTTTGCGTTGCCGTTTGGTGGTTCGGTCACGCTGTTTTCGATGGTGCCGATTTTAGTGCTTTCGTATATGTACGGCGTTAAATGGGGCCTTCTGGGCTGTACTGTTTACGGTGTACTGCAGATGGTGCTGGGCGCTACAATGAGTCAGGCTTTTGCAGGACTAGAGGGATGGACTGTTCCTGTTATGGCGTTACTTGACTACATCGTAGCGTATATGGTAATCGGCTTTAGCTCAATGCTTAAGAATAAGCTTAAGAACCACACGGCGGCTTTTTCAATCGGTGCATCAGTAGCTATTTTACTCAGACTTGTCTGCCATTTTCTTTCAGGTTGGATTTTATGGGGCAGCTACGCAGCAAGCTACTTTGAAGAGATGAACAACTCTTTTGGTGCTTTT
The DNA here is from genome assembly GCA_017411835.1 of Ruminococcus sp. Lineage (GTDB taxonomy): Bacteria > Bacillota > Clostridia > Oscillospirales > Acutalibacteraceae > Ruminococcoides. The sequence continues at coordinate 72,659 of JAFQPG010000006.1, forward strand.
ATGCTCACAAACTTCGATGGTCAGCTACTCGCTGCTCTTTACTCACTTGTTTACAACGCGTCATATATGCTCCCTGAGCTTGTTATGTCGGTTATCGGCATCGTTGCTTTGATGGCAGTAAAGCCGCTAAGGGAGAGAATTATAGCAGGCAATAAAAACCTGTGATTATTAACAGAGCGTGAATAAATGTAATTATTTGTAAACTTAGCGTTTAGCTTGTTGAAAATCAAAAATGCATTTGTTATACTGACCCTAAAGTGAGTAGAATATATTAGAGCTCACTTTAAGAAAAGGGATGTTTAATGAACGCAGAAAATGATAAAAGCTTACCGCTAAAAGTAAGGATATACAGGCAGATTAAAAAGTGGGTTATGGTTATTTTAAACCCGCGACTGCTTTTGTGTCTTTTTATAGCGTGGATGATAACAAACGGCTGGTGCTATGTTTTTACAGTACTTGGCACCTTGCTTGATATTCCTTGGATGACAGTCACCGGAGGGGCTTATATGAGCTTGCTGTGGGTACCGTTTACGCCCGAAAAAATCATCACCGTTATTATTGCGATTTTTCTTATGCGTATTCTTTTTCCAAAGGACGAAAAGACAATCGGTGTTTTACACGACGAGCTTCATAAGCTAAAGGTGTCGTACATTAAAGCACGCGACAAAAGACGAGAAAAACGAAGACTACGCAAAAAAATGCGTCAAAGAAAAACTGATATTGTATGATACTTAAAAAGGCAAAAGCCCGCACGAAAAAGTGCGGGCTTTTTTGCGGGGAAAAGATAAGAGGTTACTTTTTAAAGCTTATTGTAAATGTGATTTTTGAGTCGTTTAGTGTGATATCAAGCTTGTAGCCATGTAAATCAACTATAGATTTAACGATTGAAAGTCCAAGGCCGTTGCCGTCCGCTCTGCGGTTTTTCTCGACCTTGTAATAAGGCTCTGTAAGATGCTTTACGTCTTCCTTAGTTATGTTACTGCAAATATTTGAAACCGATAAAGCCTTGTCTTCAATATTTACGGTAATGTCCGTGTTTTCGTCTTTGTATCGTATAGCGTTGTCAACAAGGTTTGTTACAACCCTTTGCATCAGCTCTTTGTCAGCAAAAATATTACATTCGCCGTTTACGTTAAGCTTGATTTCGTCTGAACTTACAAGACCGTCAAAGCGGGCGATAACCTCGTTTGTAAGTTCATAAACGTTTATGTCATTAAACCTTAAGTCGTCTTCAATTTGCTCGAGCTTTGAAAAATCAAGCATTGTGTGGACAAGCGAGTTTACCTCTTCAGTGCGGTCGATAATTCGATTGCAGTAGTGCTCACGCTTGTCGGTGTTGATGTTTTCCTTTAAGCTTTGCGCATAACCCGAAATGATAAACAACGGAGTTTTTATATCGTGAGCAAGTGCGTTTGTGATGTCTCTGCGTTTTTGTTCCTCGCTCATCTGTGTTTTCATAACTTTCCACATCATAATAGTGAGAATAACGCCGATGATGAGGAAGAAGATAAACAGAGCAGATACGCCTAAAATCAGGGTGTCGCCACAGCACTGTAGCAGGTTTACTCGTTTTGCGTATCGCAGACCGATGTTGTAGAAAAGATACTCCACATCAGGCTCAGGAGCATCATAAATAATTGTGTTATCTTCATCTTGACCGACTGCAACAGCCTGCTCTAAACTTTCGTCAACTGCTGTGCGATAAGCTATTGCGTATTCGCTTCCATCAAAGCCTAGTGTTTCTACGGGATATTGACCACTTTCATTGAAAATAAAGGTGAACAATCCGTCTTTTTCGACTATGCCTGTTTCAGGGTCGTAGAACTCAAGGCTGAGTCTTTCAAAAGGGTTTTCTATAAGACCACCACTTGAAAATTCGTTGAGTATAAATTCGCCGTCAATTATGCGTGGTTCGTTTTGAGGAAGACTGTATAGCGTAAGTCCTTTTGTGTTTTCAGGCTTTAGTTCAAAGGTTTCTATTGTTTCAGAAACAGCATAACCGAAAGAGTCTTCGTACGCTTTTGCGATATCTACAGTTTTCGGATAAACGTGTCCGTTTTCAGGATTGTAGTAGCACTCTTTGTTGACAAGAATGTAGAAGTATCCGTCTTTGTCTTTTTCTGTGTTTAAGTATTCTTTAATAGTTTCGAGCTGTTCCTGCGTCATAGAAGCTACAAATTCATCGTAGTTCAGAAGTCCAGATTCACCGCCGTATTCTATGTAATCCTCCTCCAAGAAAGAAATATATGTATCCTTGTCGGTATCCATTATAAGCTTGTCTTGCATATCTTCTTCGGCTTCACCCGAAAAACTACATCTGTACATAGTTATCTGTAAATCTTTGTCGTAATTACCGATATCAGCACCGCGATTTACTTCTTCCTCTTCTATGTCGCCTTTTATTATGTCAACATAGTGCTCTTTTGTGATTTGTACGTATTTACACATCTCGTTGTACGGCATAGCGGTAGATGTGATGCTGTCAACAAGGAAAGTATAATCGTTGTGGGAGTTTGTTATCTGTTTCTGTTTTTCGGCGGTGAGTACTATAGCTGAGAATACTGCCGACACAATAAGCCACACTGCAAACAGTACGGCGGTGATTTTTATAATGATATTTCGTTTTTGTTTTCTATATTTATTTTTCATATTTACTCCTCCAGTATGTATCCGCGTGAACGAACTGTTTTGATAAGCTTTGCGTTGTCGCCCAAAGCTTTTCTGAGGTTTTTGATGTGAGAGTCAACAATGCGTTCGTCAATATCACAGTCATATCCCCACAGTCGTCTGATTATGGTTTCTCTTGTAACAATTCTCTTTTTATTCTCTAAAAGAATTTTAAGTATAGAGAACTCCTTTGGTGTAAGAGCGATTTCAACGCCCTGCGACTTTACCTTTCCGTTGTTTGGGTTCAAGGTAAGACTGCCTGCATAAAACTGCGGAAGTCGCACCAGTCCCTTTGAACGCTTTATAAGAGCGTTGACTTTTTGCAAAAGTACAGGTAACGGAAACGGCTTTATTACATAGTCGTCACACCCCAGCGCATAGCCTTTTAGCATATCGCTTTCGTTTGCTCTTGCTGTGATGAAAACAATCGGCACATCGCAGTCTGCTCTGACCTCTTTACAAATCTCAAAGCCGTCAAGTTCCGGGAGCATAATATCGAGTAGTAGCAGGTCGTAAGAGTTTTCGTACGCTTTTTCAACGCCTGTTTGTCCGTCGATTGCCGTGTCTACTAAAATAGCACCCTCGCTCTTTGCCTCAAAATAGTCGGTAATGAGCTCTCTGATGTCTTTGTCGTCTTCAACTAGTAGAACTTTGTACATGTTCTTCTCACCTCCAAGAAAAATCTAACACGCGAATATGAATTTTGTGTGGAGTAAATATATTTTAGCAAACTTTTTGAAAAATAAAAAGCCGTACTTTAACGTGCACGGCTTTTTGTATGTATAAAAATAATTATTGGAAAAGCATAAAGATGGTTGACGCAGTACAAAGCATAAGGAAAATTATCATACCTGTATTGATGTAAACTGTTTTTATTACAATGTCTTTTGCAAGCTGACAACGAGCTTCCTGCCACCGAGCTTTTTTGCCCTTGTCAATCAGCAGTACTAAGCCCCATATAGACATACCCAGTAGTGTTGCAGAATACAGCAATAACAATAAATAAGCAGGCAATACGGTCAATAAGTTTTGCACAAGTTGTTCTGATTGCATAGTAGCGTCATCGAGCTTTGATAAATCAGCTACGCTTGACAATTTGATAATCCACGGAGCAACAACAGAGCCTAAGAAATTTATGATAGCGTGGAGTATTATAGTGTAGTGCAAACGACTTGAACGTATATATACATATCCAAAAACAAGACCTAATGCAAAAGCGTAGAAAAACTGATACAGATTCTGATGAAATAAAGCAAAGAGAAATGCAGAAAAAATTACAGCAGTTTTCTCTCCGTATACACGTGTACGGTCGATGATTATCTTTCTGAATACGAGCTCTTCTATCATCGGTCCCAAAATGACTACAACAGGAATTTTTAACGGATTAGTATCCATAGCATAATTAAGCAGGCTGTTTTGAGCCTGTCCTTTTGAGAGAACAAACGACAAAATTGTACCGACAAGGTTGCCTGCGTACATCAAGCACATACAAATCGGTATGAATGTCAGAAGCTGTCGCACGCTGAACTTTTCTCCATCTGTGGTTTCAGCAGGAAGTTTGCGGATAATCAGCAAGCCAACAGGAATAGCAATCAGATAAAGCGGTACAAAAGAACCAATCCACAGACCCCACGATGAAGATGTAAACCAGTTTTCCGTACCTAAAAAGAGCACCGGGATATTAACCCATAAAAGCTGTAAAACAACACTGATTACAAGCATCACGCATAGAGAGAACCCTATACGTGAAAATATTCTTCTGATTGATTTATTGTCAAAAAGAGTTTCGTTCATATTATCCCTTCTTTTGATTATTATTTTAAGTTACCACAAATAGTTTATAAGTCTAAAAAAATTATAAACAAAATTTTGTCTAGAGTAAATATATTTTAGCATAAAATTGAAATAGTGTGAACAAAAACAAAAAGCACGCCCTATAGTGGGTGTGCTTTTCTTTTGGTGGGTCATCTCGTCGTCGTAAACTCTGCTCAACAAAATGCCTGTTGCATTTCTTTATCGCTTTATTACTCCTCCTCTCCCAAAAATCAAAGATTTTCGGGTACACTGTCCCTGCTGTCAACATCAAAATAATAAAAGGACAGATACCAAAAAGATATCTGTCCTTTTATGGTGGGCCATCAGGGACTCGAACCCCGGACCAACCGGTTATGAGCCGGTTGCTCTGACCAACTGAGCTAATGGCCCTTAGCAAGCAAAGTATATTATAGCTACCAAAAGTCAATTTGTCAATCAAAAAGTAAGATTGATGCTTATTTTATCTTATGCGTCAGTTTTAGACTTATTTCTCAGCTTTTCAAAAATTGAGTGGGTGTCTGCCTTTTGCTGCGTACTCTTTTTTTCTACGGTGATAATTAAAGCGTCGCCTTCTTTTGCGTCTTGTAAAAGATAGAGCGGCACATTTACTTTCTCTGAGTTTTCAAGCTCAGCTACAGCGATGTTTTCTTCAATTCTGTCGATTATAAGTTTCATACTCGTCCTCCGGTTGCCTTTTCTTAACTTTACCTTAGCAAATAAACTTTGTCAATCTTGTAATTTTTCTTGAATGTGCAAGATAATACATATATAATGATAAAAAAGCTTAGGGTGAGTAAAAATTATCCATCAAATCTGATTTGGATATACTTTATCGCTCTGCGGAGGTAATATGTTAGAATATATTACTCAGATAGATTTTTCGATACTTGATTTTATTCAGGCGAATTTACGGACAGATTTTTTAGATTCGCTTATGGTGTTTTTTAGCATGATAGGTGAGGGCGGTGCCGTGTGGTTTATCGTCGCTATCTTGATGCTGTTTTTTAAAAAGAGCAGAGCCTGTGGCATCGTGATAATTTTGTCTATGGGTGTAACGCTTCTTGTAGGAGAATTCGGACTTAAAAATCTGTTTTGCAGAGTCCGCCCGTGTAATGTAAATATTGATATCGAAATGCTTGTAAAAAGACCTTCCAGCTTTAGCTTTCCGTCAGGACACACAAGCTCGTCTTTTGCAGCGGCTACAAGCATATTTATATTTAATAAAAAGCTCGGTGTACCTGCTTTGGTTTTGGCGGCACTTATCGGCTTTTCTCGTTTGTATAACTACGTGCATTATCCAAGCGACGTGCTTGCAGGAATGATTTTTGGAATAATTGTATCAGTATTGGTATATCATTTGGTTAAGATTTACCATTTAGATAATAAAATCGAAAACCTGAGGTTTTCAAGAAAGGGTTAATTATGGAAAAATTAGCTATTAAAAATTTATATGATTTAGACCACACTATTGCAAAAGAGCTTTTCGAGACTATCACCTATCCTTGGGAGGCACTTCCTAAGATTAAAGATTTTATCTTAGAGCTCGGCGAAAAGCTCGACAGAAATCTTTTTGACAAACTTGACGACGATATCTGGGTTGCAAAAAGTGCCAAGATTGCACCATCTGCTTCTTTAAATGGTCCGCTGATTATTGACGAGGACGCCGAAGTAAGACATTGTGCGTTTATCAGAGGCTCTGCGATTGTCGGCAAGGGCGCTGTAGTTGGTAACTCAACCGAGCTTAAAAACTGTATCCTTTTTGACAACGTTCAGGTGCCACACTACAACTATGTAGGCGACAGCATCTACGGCTTTAAGTCACACACAGGCGCAGGCGTTATTGCATCTAACCTAAAGAGCGATAAATCACTCGTCACAGTTGCGTGTGATGGTGAAAAGGTAGAAACAGGCGTTAAGAAGTTCGGCGCTATGATTGGTGACTTTGTTGAGGTTGGTTGTAACTCTGTTATGAACCCGGGCACAGTTGTCGGCAGAAACTCAAATGTTTATCCGCTTTCCTTTGTCAGAGGCTATGTAGAAGAAAGTTCAATCTACAAGCGTCAGGGCGAGGTAGTAAAGAAAAGATAATAAAAGCACAAAAAGCCGTCCTGAAAATGGACGGCTTTGTTTATTCATCAGCTTTACTGTTTGAAATAAAAGTAGCGTTATTAGAAAGTAAAATGAATTTTTCGCTTATCTCTACACCTGTGCAGATGATATCGAGGCTGTCGGGCGCATTTGATAAAAACTCGTAGACCTCGCTCTCGGGCAAAAAGCCTTTTGAGATTGCGTCAAATACTCCGTCTAAAATAAGCATATCGTATTTATTTGTCAACACGGTGCGTACAGCGCTGTCAAACAGCTCGCGGTAGATTTTTGATGCGTGAGCTTTGTTATCAACTGCGGTGTCGAATGTCAGCTCAAGCTCGACAGGAATGCTCGAAACAGCAACAGTGTACATAGTAGAAAGGGCTTTTGTAACGGCTTCGTTGTCCTGCTTAATAAAGTCGACAAACAAAACCTTTTTATCTTTAGATGCAAATCTGACAGCAACGCCGATTGCACAGCTTGTTTTACCTTTGCCGTCACCATAGTATAAAGAGAGCATAAAATCATCCTTTCACTATTTATTTTACATCAATAAACAGCAGTTTGCAAACATAAATATTATCGTATATAATATATACATATTTATATATAGGAGTAAAATATGAAGGATAAACGCACCGTTTTTATACGAATTGTCGCACTTGTATGTGCAGGATTGATACTCGGTTCTGTGTTTATGAGTGCAATCTTTTTGCGATAAAAGAAAAATAAACCTTTAAATCACCCCGTTTTTGACGAAAAATTATGTAATTTTGCAAATTTTTCAAAAAATTTTTTGCGAGATTTCATTAAATTTCTAATTTAGAAAAATATATGTTTTGACAAATTTAAGTAAAAACCCTTAAAAACCGCATCAGCATCACGTTTTTTGGCATTTTTGTCGAAAAATCTGCTTTTGTGAATAATGCACAAAAAGACCACCCGAATTTCTCTGAATTTTCTACACAAGAAATTCGGGCGTTTTTGTTGATTTTGTAATATATATATTGTATAATTAGCGATGCGTGACTGCAATTGATATGCGATGAAGCGGGAGGTTGCGACCAAAAGGTCGGTTTTTCCGTGGAGTATGTCCGATTTTAAACCGGGCGAAAGAATACTTTTTTGTGAGCGAAGTGACATTGGGGTTGCTATGTCGCTAAGCCATCAAAGCGCTTTTCACTATCCGGTTAACAAGAAAAGTTAATCGGTTTTTTAATGGACTGGGTGGAAACACCCGGCAAGGTGGAAAGGTTTTGCGAACGCCCGCCAACTAAATTTTCAAGGAGGCGACGATATGGCAGTCAAGGAAAAAATCAGAATAAGACTTAAGGGTTACGATCATCAGCTGGTAGATCAGTCTGCTGAGCGTATCGTAGCAACAGCAAAGAGAACAGGTGCCAGAGTATCAGGTCCAGTTCCGCTCCCAACAGAGAAGCAGGTTGTTACTATCCTTAGAGCTGTCCACAAGTATAAGGACAGCCGTGAGCAGTTCGAAATGAGAACTCACAAGCGTCTTATCGACATTTTAAGACCGTCAAACAAGACAGTCGAGGCTCTTATGAGCTTAGAGCTCCCTGCCGGCGTTGAGATCGAGATTAAGTTATAATCTTATCCCAACCTACAAGCAGACAGGATCATGTCGGTGCAAACCGACCAATAATCTAACAAGGAGGAATAGATGATGCAGAAAGCATTAATCGGAAAGAAGATCGGTATGACTCAGATCTTCGACGAAAAGGGAAAAGTTGTTCCCGTAACTGTTGTTGAAGCAGGCCCATGTGTTGTTTCAATGAAGAAGACAGTTGAAAGCGATGGCTACGAAGCAGTTCAGCTCGGCTTCGGTGACATCAAACCAAAGCACGTTACAAAGCCTTTACAGGGTCACTTCAAGAAGGCTGACGTAGCACCAAAGAGAACTCTTAAGGAGTTCCGTTTTGATGATTGCAACGCTTACGAGCTTGGTCAGATCATCAAAGCAGATTTATTCGAAACAGGCAACAAGGTAGACGTAACAGGTACCAGCAAAGGTAAAGGCTATGCAGGCGTTATCAAGCGTTGGAACTTCGCTCGTCTTAAGGAGACTCACGGTTCTGGTCCTGTAGCTCGTCACGGTGGTTCAATGGGCGCTTGTTCATCACCATCAAGAGTTTGGAAGGGCAAGAAGATGGCTGGTCACCTCGGTGCTGAAAAGGTTACAGTACAGAACCTTACAGTTGTTAAAGTAGACGCTGAAAACAACCTCATCGCTATCAAGGGTGCTATCCCGGGTCCTAACGGCGGTACAGTTGTTATCAAAAACAGCGTAAAGGCTTAAGGAAGGAGGAAATAATATGCCAAACGTAGCAGTTGTTGATATGGAAGGCAAGAAGGTTTCTACTATCGACCTTGTTGATTCTATATTCGGAATTGAACCAAATGCCGCAGTTATGCATCAGCTTGTTGTAAGCTATCTTGCTAACCAGCGTCAGGGCACACAGTCAGCTTTAACAAGAGCTGAAGTATCCGGCGGCGGTAAAAAGCCTTGGAGACAAAAAGGTACAGGTCGTGCACGTCAGGGCTCAACAAGAGCTCCACAGTGGTACCACGGCGGCGTAGTATTTGCTCCAAAGCCAAGAGACTACAGATTCTCAGTAAATAAGAAGGTAAGAAGACTTGCTATGAAGTCAGCTTTCTCTACAAAGGCTGCTGGTGAAGAGATCATCGTTGTTGATTCTATCGCTTTAGATGAAATCAAAACTCAGGCTATCGTTAAGATGCTTGCAGCTATCGGCAGTGAAAAGAAGGCACTTATCGTTTTACCTTCTGTTGATGAAAAGGTTATCAAGTCAGCAAGAAACATCGCAGGCGTTAAGACTGCTCAGGTTAACGAGCTCAACGTTTACGACATCTTAAACGCTGATAAGCTTATCATCGCTAAAGATGCACTTGCAAAAATTGAGGAGGTATACGCATGAGAGCACAGGATATCATAATTCGCCCAATCATCACTGAAAAGTCAATGTTGGGTGTTGCTGAAAAGAAGTATACTTTTGAAGTTGCAAAGTCAGCTACAAAGATCGACATCGCTAGAGCTGTTGAAGAGCTCTTCAAAGTTAAGGTAGACAAAGTAAATACTGTTCACGTAAGAGGTCATCTCCGTCGTCAGGGCAGATTTGAAGGCTACACAAGAGCTTGGAAGAAAGCTTACGTTACATTAACAGCAGACAGCAAAACTATTGAATTTTTTGAAGGCATGATGTAAGCCTGTAAAAATCAAAAATAATTAACAGGCAGAATGTATGGGATACGCCATTATCCCGCAAAGCCATCATGAGGAGAGTGAAACTACATGGCTATTAAAGTTTACAAGCCGACCACTAACGCTAGACGTAATATGTCGGTTACTGATTACTCAGGACTTTCAAAGGTAGCTCCGGAAAAGAGTTTGCTCGAGCCACTTAAGAAGAACTCAGGTCGTAACAGCTACGGCCGCATCACAGTTCGTCACAGAGGCGGCGGCAACCGTAGAAAGTATCGTGTAATCGATTTCAAGAGACAGAAGTTCGATGTTGAGGCTACAGTACTCACACTCGAATACGATCCAAACCGTTCAGCATTTATCGCACTTGTTGAATACACAGACGGCGAGAAAGCATATATCATCGCTCCACAGGGTCTCAAGGTTGGTGACAAGATCACAGCCGGCGAGAACGCTGATATCAAGCCTGGTAATGCACTTCCACTTACTGCTATTCCAACAGGTACATTTATCCACAACGTTGAGCTTTATCCTGGCAGAGGCGCACAGCTCGCTCGTGCTGCTGGTAACATGGCTCAGCTTATGGCTAAAGAGAACGGCTTGGCACTTTTAAGACTCCCATCAGGCGAGCTTAGAAACGTACCGGAAAACTGTATGGCTACAATCGGTCAGGTTGGTAACACAGATCACGAGAACGTTAAGATTGGTAAAGCCGGCAGAAAGAGAAATATGGGTATCAGACCAACAGTAAGAGGTTCTGTAATGAACCCATGCGACCACCCACACGGTGGTGGTGAGGGTAAATCTCCAGTAGGTCGCCCAGGCCCTGTAACACCTTGGGGTAAACCAGCCCTCGGTTACAAGACCAGAAAAACACACAAAGCGTCTGACAAGTTAATTGTTAAGCGTAGAAACAGCAAGTAAGGCAGAAAGGAAGGAACTTAATTTATGAGTAGAAGTACTAAAAAAGGACCTTTTGTTCAGCCGGTGCTGCTCAAAAGAGTTCAGGAAATGAACGCAGCTGGTGAGAAGAGAATTTTAAAGACTTGGTCAAGAAGTTCTACTATCTTCCCAGAATTCGTAGGTCACACATTTGCTGTCCATGACGGCAGAAAACATGTTCCAGTATATGTAACTGAAGATATGGTTGGTCACAAGCTCGGCGAGTTTGCTCCAACAAGAACCTTCAGAGGCCATGCTGGTGCAAAAACCACAAGATAAGGCTAAAGGAGAGATTGCAATGGAATCAAAGGCATATTTAAATTATGTCCGTATCGCACCTCGCAAGGTTTCTATTGTCCTGGATTTAATCCGCGGCAAGGATGTTAAGCTTGCTAAGGCTATTCTCGAGCAGACCCCTAAGGCCGCTTGTGAGCCACTTTTAAAGCTGCTCAAGTCAGCTATGGCAAATGCTGAGAATAACCACGATATGGATGTGGCAAGTCTTTACGTTGCAGCTTGCAGCGTAAGTCAGGGCCCTACACTCAAGAGAATCCGTCCAAGAGCACAGGGAAGAGCTTTCAGAATTAATAAGAAAACTTCTCATATCACACTCGTGCTCAAGGAAAGAGAATAAGGAGGTAAGAGTATATGGGTCAGAAAGTTAATCCACACGGTTTACGTGTAGGTATCATCAAAGATTGGGATTCACGTTGGTTTGCTAGCAAGAAAGACTTCGGCGATACACTCGTTGAGGACTACAACCTTCGTAAAACACTTAAAGCTCAGCTTTACAGTGCAGGTATCCCAAAGATTGAGATTGAACGTGAC
>JAFQPG010000013.1 GCA_017411835.1 Ruminococcus sp.
AGGAGTTGAATTTAATATGAGTAAAAAGCGAAAGAAAGGCGCGGGTACGCTTCGCAAACGAGCAGACGGTCGATGGGAAGCAAGAGTGGTCATCGGCTACGATGATAAAGGACTTCCCATCACCAAATGTGTAACCGCCCTCGAAAAGACAAAATGCCTTGAAAAGTTAGAAAAACTAAAGGAAGAAGTCAATCTTATACAGCGCGATACCGTAAAAGCGGATATGCCCTTCGGTGAGTGGCTTGACTTCTGGTACAGACATTATTGTCAGATGACCATACGTCTATCCACTCAGGCAAGTTATGAAAACCGCATCTACAAGCACATCATCCCTCAAATTGGTAGCATTAAATTAAACAAGCTAACGCAAAACGATATGCAACAGTTCTATGCGAGATGTAAAAACGGCGGTCGCCTGCAATACACCGAACAGTTCGGTAAAGGGATATCCGACAGAATGGTGCGCTCAATACACGCTGTATGCAGACAAGCACTCGAAAAGGCGGTAAGCGAAAATCTTATCCGTGAAAACCCTGCGACCGGATGCAATTTACCGCCCAAGAAATCCCGTGAGATGCAGGTGTTGAGTCGGGAAGAAATGCAACGCTTTATGATACAAGCCAAATACGAAGGCTTCTTCGAAATGCTACTCCTTGAACTGACAACAGGGATGCGCCGAGGTGAACTCTTAGCATTACAGTGGGATGACCTTAACCATGACACCGGAGAGCTTCGTATATGCCGACAGGTATATCATGTAAAAGGAAGTCTGCAAATAACAGAGCCTAAAACCAAAAGCTCTATACGGACGATAATATTATCCAATGTAATGCTCGGAGTGCTGGCGGCGTATAAAAAGACGGTAAATTCAAGATGGATGTTCCCGTCACCTGTGATAGAGGATATGCCGCGAAATCCACAATCTGTATACAAGACGGTCAAGAAAATCCTAAAGCGTTCGGAATGTAAAAATATCCGCTTTCACGATCTCAGGCATACCTTCAGCACAACCTCTCTTGCGAACGGAATGGACGTGAAAACCTTATCCGCTATGATAGGTCATGTCTCATCACAAACAACGCTTGATATTTACCTTCACAGCACTGAGGAAATGCAACGACAGGCGGCAAAGAAAATTGACGGCGGTATCGCCCAAAATAACGGCGCAAGTGCCGAGAACGAACAAACACCCGACCAAGACGCAAACAAGCCGTGTAAGGCGAAATTTGAAGCGGTAGAGAACAAAATACGAAAGGCAGGTACGGGATGCTTGTATCAGGTTAGTGAAAACCTATGGGAAGGCAGCTACTTCCCAAGACTCCCCGATGGAAAACGAAAGAAATTTAATGTCTATGCCAAAACGAGAGAGGAATGTGAAGTCCTCCTCGCAGAGATGATTCCAAAAGTTAAAGCTGAGATTGCAGAAGCCAAGGCTAAGCTGAAAGCATCACAGTCGGCATAAAGTACACGGCGGTAAGGAACAAAAGCCTTGCCGCCGTAGTTTTGTTGAAAAAAGTGGCAATGAGTGATATAATTATACTTGAAAATAAGGTGGTGTAAAAATGATTTACAGTGAATTTATTGAATATTGTAGGCAGCAAGAAGATAAGCCAAAGTATACAACTGAATTTATCAAACAATTTCAACAAATTAATAGTGGAAATGGCACATATCTACATGAAGCAATTGTTCAAGGAAAAAAGATTTATAAGTGTGATGGTGAACCTAACCAAAAATGGCATTTGTTAGAATCATGGTATGAATATAATAAAGAAAAAATTTCTGACAAAACAATAACAGCCTGGTGCGGATTGCGATGTCCTGAGCTACTCCTTTGGATTGCAGAAGTTTCCGGACAAAAGGAAAAAGTTAAAAGAGTTGTTGAAGAAATCTTAAAAAATAGTATATATGAAGAAAACGATAGATAAGCACGAAGAAATATGGTCAAGTATATAAAAAAGGAAATTAGATGGACGGAAATAGTGAGTTTTATTAAAGAATATAATGAGAATAATTAGATTTGCAAATTTCTTTATATGGATATGAGTAAAATTTACTACGCATTAACCAAAGAAAAGGATGGTGATACTAATTGAATAAGAAAATGTCAGCAGGATCAGGATTAAGCAAACATTTTATTGAATATGAAAGCAAAAAAGTTGGAATTGATTTTTCTGGAATTTCATCAGACGGTCAATGCTTTAGAAATGATGCATCGATCCTATTTTTTTGTGCTAATAGTTATAAAAGTGCTTTTATTTGTTTAGATAAAGAGGTAAAAACCAGATTTGAAAACAACATCATGGCTAAAGATATTGAGCATCTAATTTTACCTTATTATTTCAATTTTAGGCATTATGTAGAATTATCTTTGAAAGCACTAATTGTTAATTTAACAAAAGAATCTCCAAAGATAACACACGATTTACAGACTTTAATATCGTGCTTACTTGATAATATTGATAGTCTACAGTTTGATGAAAGCACACCTGCTATATTTTGCACTAAAGAAAAATATGATAAAACTAAAAGTGAGGTAATTAAACTTGCACAAGAGTTAAGTAAAAAGATAACCGAATATCAAAAACTTGAATGTGCAGTAGAGTATTACAGATATATTTTTGAAAAGGATAAAAATGATTTAAGTCTAAAACATGATAAGATAGAATTAGATTACAATCAAACACACCTTCTGTTTTTTGAAACAAGAGATTTATTTGATAAGTTGTTAATAAAACTCAGGGAAATAGAATACGTTTATCCAACACTATAATATTATCAGATAATTATATCAAAAACATATATAGGCAAATTTTAATATACGTATTTCGGACATAACAAAACCTCAGTAACCGCTTAGTTACTGAGGTTTCTTGTCATAGATTATAAAATAGATAGTTTTAGGCAGTTTTGAATATAACTTTGAAGTCTCCCGACAAAATCACTTATTTTAGAAGTCCTTCTTTTCTTTTCACAAAATAATCTACCAATTCGTCAGATAAAAAGTTTAAATATCCATCATGAATGATATCTCTATTATTCACATTATCAAAAACATAGTCTATAGCATCTTTAGAATCGGCTTTCATAATTTTTATAATATGTTGTTTTGACATTGAAAGTTGGACGCTTAAATAACTGCTTTTAGTTGGATAATTTTCATCTTCACTTTCCACAGAAACGATAGCAATATGATCACCATACTTTAAGCAGTCATAAATATAATTTAACGGAACACAATCTAAAGTATCGGTATCATTGTGCGAGTAAGTTGTTTCACCCTCGCAATAAACACAATATTCCTCCATTTGCCTACGTGCAAACTCTTCTCTTGTTTTCGCAATTTGGCTACTGTGAATACATTTGGCATAGATCATTTAAATAAAGTTCCTTCTATGAATTTTTAGTTTGTAAAATCAACAACAAAACTGTTTTCACATTCTTCGCACATTAAATGTATTGCATTGATTTTACCGTTCTCGTCAGCGACAATATTATCAACGGTTAGTTTTTTGCTTTTACAAGCAGGACAACTTTGTTGTGAAATAGGATCATGTATTTTCTGCAGTATATTTTCGTAGACACCAACAAGGGAAATACACAGAGATATACAAGTAGATGCTTCATAATATGTTGCACTACTCGAATGTGTCAGTTTGTTAGCATAATCCCATGTTGCCTCAGTCATTTTTTTAATTATACTACGATAGTCTGCATTGTCAGATCCGTTTAAATAAAATTGAATAGCCAACTCTGCTTTTTTCTTAAAATTAGAAGCTTGTGGCTGTTCTTGATCACACGCCATATGCGAAGCATAAATATAATTTCCAAGTTCAATTAGTGTTTCTCTGCTTTGAACTCCAATAGATTGAAAATCCTCTATTTCGGTTGCAGAATCAATTAAGGTGGCAATACTTCTGAGTTTGCGTAAAAGCTGAGGCGCAATTTCCGCACCTAATGTAGCAGCTTCAATATAGTCATCAGGATTGTATTGTTCCTTTGAAGCCTGCATTCGTTGCATTATCCCCATATGAAATGAGTAAGCTTCATCTGTTCCAAAATAGTATGCACCTTGCGGATACAAATTCATAGGTACGGTATCTCCCTCAACAACCCACCATGCACCGTCGGTGTCTGTTTTAACATTCCAAACTGTTACGTCTACACCAAGGTCATCAAAATGTTGTTCAGGTTTAGCACTCACAACCTTGCATTTATGCTGACTTTGCCATTCAACATATTTTGCTACATCTTCATATGTTCGTTTCCCCATGCGAATATCTCCTTTGTATTTGTAACATATTTTATCATATTTCTTGTATTCTTTCAATTCCTAAAGATAATTACTAATTTGTTTTTGTAGTAATCTAAAATATGAAAAGTTATGCTCAAGAAAAAACAAAAGAAAATCCGTGTCTCCCATAGGGGAAACACGGATTTTTGGTCGAGGCGACAGGATTTGAACCTGCGGCCTCTGCGTCCCGAACGCAGCGCTCTACCAAACTGAGCCACGCCTCGATCTCTATTAAATTTTCACCACGAAATTACGGTTATTTTCGTATCTGTGGGATTATATGTGGTCGTAGCGGTATTTACCGCTAATTTATAAATACTGTGCCACCGATAAAGTGGCTGTTTGTAAGGGATTGTCGCAGTTCGGTAGATTTTGCTCTAACCGTTCGGTATGGTATCCCGAACGAAGCGCGCTACCAAACTGCGCTACACCCCGATATTAAATGATTTATTTTTGACGTTTAAGGCTACCTCGTTTGAAAAGCTTTTGGAGCATAAACGAAGATATGCCCCTCTTGTGGTACCCAAAATTTCAGTTCGCATTTAAAAATGCTCACAAATTTTGACCACTGCGCCATAACTCGCTCGCTTTTTCGTCCACCGGACGCGCTCGCAAGTTAAGCCCGAACGAAGCGCTCTACCAAACTGAGCCACACCTCGATATTAAATCAAATATATAAACAATCAAATGTTTTAAAAAACGAGCCCCGAATAAAAATTCGGGGCTGATGGCTGCGGAACTAGGATTCGAACCCAGACATACAGAGTCAGAGTCTGCTGTGCTACCCTTACACAATTCCGCAATGCGCACTATCTATTATATCCCAAAAAGCTCAAATGTCAAGATTTTTTTGCTTTTTTTATAATTATTAGTTTCTTGCACAAAAAAAGACGGCTTTAAGCCGCCCAACACAATAATCATACCAAATTAGAACTTTTAATGTCAATATGTTTTTATTATCATAATAAAAAACGACAACATAATCTGTGTTTTATACAATTATGAGATTTCAAGTTTATGTACTATTCCTACTTGTATGAGTGCTATATCTATGGTATATTATAGACAGAAAGGATGATACCGATGTACATCTAATTCAAAAGGCAAAAACCTATTACTTAAAGTTAAAATTAATTAAAATTAAAAGAAAATAATAATTTATATTAAAACTAATTATTAAAATTAAGTATTTAAAAACAGTAGGTAAAAAACCGAAAATATTTTAAAATAGATTAACATAGATAATTAGCTTTAAGTAAAAAGGAAAAAGCCTGGACGATATTGAAAAAAGAAATAAAACAAACTAAGTAAGCTCAACTTATGAGTAAGTAAAAAAAGAAGATTGTAAGATTTCAAAAAACAGTATCGTCAAAAAAGACTAAGAAAGAGAGGTTAAAATGATGTTAGATAATAAGAATGACCAGAAATAACCCTTGGTTTAGTGTAAAGAAACTAAATCAAGGGTTATTTTTTTGTTCATTTTATATTCTAACTGTCATTCCTGTTTTTTGTATCTTAGCAATTTTTTATTAATTTGATTTTACTTGTCGTAAACTCTTGATTTATGTCGAAAAAGTATATATAATATCAAACTATAATGATGTTTAAGGATTTGATTGTTTTGACTAAAAGAATTTTTAGTTTGATTATAGTAATTATACTTGTTTTTTCTTGTGCTTTTGCACTTGTAGGATGTAAAGATAACTCGATTCCGTTGCCTGAAAAGTTTTCTTTAAATGCAACCGAGATTTCTTTTACCGTTCCTAGAGATACGATTACTCTCTACGATGGTCCTGTTATGCTTTCGGATATCACTTGGGGTACAAACGACCCTGGTGTAGCTACTTTTGAAGATGGCGTTGTAACTGCTAAAGGACCGGGCGCGACTGAAGTTTTTGCAGAGTATTTTGGAGTAAAGCATTCGTGCTATGTCGATTGTTCTGCCTTGCAGTACACTAAGGACCTTATTCCAAAGCAAGCATTAAGCACTTCAGAGTACGATGGATACGCTGTTTTAGCGCCGCCTAAGAGCTTCGATGGTCCATCTAAGTTTTATGATGACGCCGCTTTTATTGGCGATTCAGTATCGCTTAAGCTTTCTTACTATGCAGAAGATACCGGTGAACTTGGTAAACCATTGTTTCTTGTTTCCGGTAGCTACGGCGTAGGTCACGCTGTCGATGGTACAATGGAGCTTTATTTCCAAGGTAAAGATACACCGCCTCAAGACGCTCTTGCTGCTGCAAAAGTTAAGAAGGTTTTCATTATGCTTGGTATGAACGATATCGGCAAATTCGGCATTGATATGACAATGGATTACTGGGATAAGTTTGTTAAGAATATTCGTCAGACATGTCCTGATATTGCGATTTGCATTCAGTCAATGACTCCTGTATGGTCTGGCGGACAGACAGGCGACCTTACTAATTCTGCAGTTGATGAGTATAATAAAAGGTTAAAAGCTTTTGCTGTTGAAAACGGTTGCACATATATGGATATTGCTTCTTTTATGAAAGACTCTGACGGCGGTTTAGCAACCGACTATTGTTCAGACAACTTTGTTCATCTTACTGACGCGGGTGCTTCTGCTTGGACAAAGGTTTTAAAGGCGTATGCAGGATATTAATTTGGATAGAATATAAAAGGTGATTTTATGAAAAAGATTATTGCTACTTTACTTTTGATTGCTATGGTATTTTGTTTTGCAGCATGTGGCAAAACTGAAACTGCTTTAGTTGATATGCAGCAGGTATATGACAGCTATACGCAGTATTTACCTGAAATGGTACTACTTGACGAAACAAGTATGATGAATCTTTACGGCGTAGATGTTGCTAATTGTAATCAGGCTATTATCGCTACCTGTGGCGATGGCTTACGCTCTGATGAAATCTGGCTTATTGAAGCTGTTGATGAGCAGTGCGCTCAAGAAATTGCCGAGCTCGCACAAAATCGTATTGAGCGTGAAAAAGAAGAAACAAAAAACTATGCTCCTGACCAGTATGCTGTAGTTGAAAAAGCTCAGATTATTACACAGGGAAACAATGTTGTTATGATTATTTCTCCTGATGTTGATACACTAGTTGAACTTTATAATTCAGCAGCAAACGCATAAACTTTTAGCAGACACCTAGTGTCTGCTATTTTTGTAAGAGGATGTTTTTATGAAGCGAACTTTTTTATTGTTATTCACATTTGTGCTTTTCCTGTTTTTTTTAACCGGTTGTGAAAAAACACTTACTACTGACCTTCCTACAATTATGCAGGATATTAACTTCAGTGAAGATTATATAGATATGAAAATCATCGAAGATGTCAGCGAGCTTGAAACATACTATCTTATTAACCCTGCTTATGTTAAATCGTTTGCTGTTGAGATTTCAAAGGAAGAATCCGACTTTACTGAAATTATTCTTGTAGAAGCCGTTGATATAGATAAGGCAAATGAAATCTCGAGTTTACTTGATAACTATTACCGCACAAAACTTGATATGGCGCAAACCTACGAGGACGAATTTGCAAAGCTTTTGCAAAAATGCTCTGTAAAACAAAACGGTGTTTATGTTTCGCTTATTATTTGTGATAATGTAAATGAAGTTGAAAAGATATATAATTCTTATTTCGAATAATAAATTTTTATTAAATTCAGGTGTCGCTTATTGTGGCATCTGTTTTTTTATGGTACAATATGTTTTAGTTTGTATTAAAGAGGAGTATTATGTTTAACGAAAATATAAATGTTGAAGAAATAAGAAGCCAGTTTTCTAAAATGAATAGTATGCAGCAAAAGGCTGTTTTCCATACTGAGGGCCCGCTTTTGATTTTAGCGGGTGCAGGCTCGGGTAAGACTACCGTGCTAGTAAACAGAATTGCTTATATTTTAAAAATGGGCTTGTGTCAACCGTGGCAGATTCTAGCGATTACTTTTACAAATAAAGCCGCAGGAGAGCTTAAAGACCGTATTTCTGCGGTTGTAGATTACGGTGCAAGTGATATATGGGCATCTACGTTCCATTCTACTTGTGCTCGTATTTTGCGTCGTTATGGTGATAGAATCGGCTATACAAGTCATTTTACTGTTTATGATACAGATGACTCGCGTCGCCTTATGAAGGATATTATGAAAAAGCTTCAGATAGACGAAAAGATTCTTCCGCATCGTACTATTTTAGCAGAAATTTCTAAAGCAAAAGATAAAATGCAGTTACCAAGTGACCTTAAAAACGCTGAGGTTTACAACAGCCGTATTAATATGGTTGCTGATGCGTACGAAATGTATCAGGAGCGTTTAAAAACCAGCGATGCGATGGATTTTGACGATTTACTTTGCAATACCGTAAAGCTTTTTAAAGAATGTCCCGACGTATTGCAGATGTACCAAAATCAGTTTAAGTATATTATGGTTGACGAGTATCAGGATACTAACAAGGTTCAGTTTCAGTTTGTCAGCTTACTTGCTAAAAGAAGCAACAATATCTGTGTTGTCGGTGACGATGACCAGAGTATCTATAAGTTTCGCGGTGCAACCATTGAGAATATTTTGTCATTTGAAAATGAGTTTAGCGGCGCAACCGTTATTCGTTTAGAGCAGAATTATCGTAGCACATCAACTATCCTTGATGCCGCGAACGAGGTTATAAAAAATAATACCGAACGTAAAGGAAAAACACTCTGGACAGAAAATGAAACAGGGGAAAAGGTTACTGTCCACACTGCAGGCAGTGAACGTGAAGAGGCGCTTTATATTGCAAACGCAATTATGGACGGTGTATCAGCAGGCAGAAAGTATTCTGACTTTGCGGTGCTTTATCGAATGAATGCTCAATCAAACGCTATCGAACACGCGCTTGCTCGCGCAGGTGTTCCACATAGAATTATCGGTGGTCATCGCTTCTATGACAGAGAAGAAATCAAGGATATGACTGCATATCTACAGGTTATCAACAACCCTCACGATGACGTCAGACTCCGTCGTATAATAAATAAACCAAAGCGTGCTATCGGTGACACAACCGTTTCAAAAGCTATGGATATCGCATCCGCTCTTGGTGAAAGTATATATTCTATTATCAAGCACGCGTGCGACTATCCTGATTTATCCAGAGCGGCTACTAAGCTTATGAATTTTACTGCTATGATAGACGGGTTTATAGAGGCGTATAATAGCGGTGATTATTCTTTAGCAGAAATATACGAGCTTGTTTTGGAGCACACAGATTACAGAGCATATCTTAAATCAGAAAAAGAAGACAGCGAAGCACGAATTGAAAACATCGAGGAATTGAAATCAAACATAGTTAACTTTGAAGATGAGTACAACGAAGAGGCATCGTTGTCTAATTTTCTTGAAGAAATCTCATTGCAGACAGATATTGATAACTACGATCCCGATGCTGATTGTGCGGTTATGATGACGCTTCATTCTGCAAAAGGTCTTGAGTTTCCTGTTGTTTTCATACCGGGTATGGAAGAGGGAATATTTCCGTCTATCGCTACAATAATGAATCCACAGGAATTGTCGGAAGAGCGTAGACTTGCCTATGTCGGTATCACAAGAGCGAAAGAAAAACTGCATCTGATTAAAACAAGAGAGCGTATGCTTTTTGGCTCAACATCTAAAAATCCGACATCTCGTTTTGTTACTGAAATTCCTGAAAAGCTTTTGAAAAAAACAGGTAATGAGCGAGTTTCTACTTCATATTATCAGCAGGAATTTTCACAAACAAAAATGAATTTTGACCCATTTGCAAAGAAGCCACAGAGTAAGCAAAGCTCGTCTGTCAGCTACAGCGTGGGTGATATGGTATTACATAAGGTTTTTGGCAAGGGTATGGTTACTTCTGCAGAGCCGATGGGAAGTGACATTATGCTCGAAGTCGCTTTTGATAAAGTCGGAACAAAAACTTTGATGGCAAACTTCAGTAAAATGGAGAAGATAAGCTAAATAAATCACAAAATATAAAAACCTCCATAGTATGTATTGATGCGGTGTGCTTAAATTACAGCACGCTAAACTACATCATATATATAATGGAGGTTTATTTATGGCAGAAACATTTGACGCCTCAAGAAAAAACTGTAGCGTGTTCGAAAATTCAACCCCTGAACCGGTTTGTATAGATGCACAGCGCATCTATGACAGCTGTTCTGACAAAGACTGCTTAACTGATTTAAGAGTATATTTTACTGACTATAATCAGGAAATGATTGACAATGCAGTCAATGTTCGCATTCGTGATGTGGACGTAATTACAACATACGTTGATATTGAACCTGTGCCATTCCACAGAGGCTTTTACTCAATCGATATGACTATCTTTTTCAATGTTTGCATCGATGTGTTTATGACTCCGGGTTCATCTGCACAAATTGTAAAGGGAATGGCGATTTACACTAAAAAAGCAATACTCTACGGTAGCGAAGGAAGCGTAAGAGTATTCTCCAGCGAACTATCGTGCGACGAGTTTGATACTCAAAAACCTGCTACAAGAAGTCTACCAATCGCAACAGTACAGATTGCAA
Organism: Ruminococcus sp.; assembly: GCA_017411835.1. Classification (GTDB taxonomy): domain Bacteria; phylum Bacillota; class Clostridia; order Oscillospirales; family Acutalibacteraceae; genus Ruminococcoides. The sequence goes on from JAFQPG010000013.1 coordinate 10,817, forward strand.
GACCGATAGCGTTGTCAGCAAAATTGAAACACAACTGTGCTGTTTGTCCTGTACCTTGTAAAATTCCAAACTGCGTATGTGACTGCGTCGGTGGTAATATCGCTTGCGCAGGCACAAACAGCGTGTTCGTAACTATCGGTCTTTTCTCAATCGTTCAGCTAAAACGCAATGTGCAGATACTTGTTCCGTCTTACGAGTACTGTATTCCTGAAAAGTCGTGTGTTACATCTTCTGATAATCCTTGCGAAATGTTTTCTCGCCTCGACTTCCCGACAAATGAATTTTTTCCACCAAATGTAGGGGAATTAAACGGTGACGAAAGCGCGGCTTGCTCATGTGGTAAATACGATAAAGTTGATTTGGATGATTAAACATAAGAAAGCGGCGACAACTGTCGCCGCTTTTTAGTTATAAATTTGGTTTAATGTGCTTACTGTGGTCCCATTCTAGAATATTATCACCGTCAACAATGAATGCTTTGTCCGCGATTTTAGCAAGAGGTTCATCAGAGTAGTGATCGGAGTAAAAATATTCGATATGTCCGTTAGGATATATTTCAAAAAATCTTCGTACCTTTTCATCATAGTAGCAGTTAATTCCGTTATACTTACCGCTTTTTGAGTCAACATCCGATGCGATGACTGTGATATTCAGTTTTTCCTCAAGTGGTTTTAGCAAAAACTGAGGAGAAGCAGAAATAATAACATCATCTGCATTTTTTTGTTTAAGATACCATTCCTTTATATTGCACAGATGACTATCCCAAAACTCTTTAATATCTATTTGAGTGTCACAAAATTTCAAGAAAGCATACATTTTTTCTTTAAACTCTGTTTTGTTACCGATTTTAAATACATAATATTTAAGCGCTTCTAGACCTAAAGAGGGGAGAAGCAGTAAAATTTTCTTGTGTTTTTTCAGACAAAACAAATAGAAGTCTCTAGTCGAGTCTCCTTTGTATATTGTGTTGTCAAAGTCATAAACGTTCATATATCCTCACAAAATTATTGTTTTTTATGATTATACTTTTTTATTGTATAAAATACAATATAATTGTGAATAAAATTCATATTTTGTTAATTTATAAAGGTGAGCCTTATGGTAGAATAATTTTAGTAATTATAAGGAGAAATCTAGGTGTTTGGGTACATAACTGTTGACAAAAGCGAAATGCTTGGAAAGGATTTCGAAGCATATAAAGCGATATACTGTAGCTTATGTAAACAGTTGGGTAAAGACTACGGTGTTTTATCGCGGTTTATATTAAGCTATGATTGCACCTTTTTTGCTGTGCTCTCGCTTGCTTTGAAGGATGATTGCGCCGGCTTTTGTCAAGGAAGATGTAAATTTAATCCTCTTAAAAAGTGTAATTATCTTAAAAACGATACCGAGTCTTTGTCGCTAGCTGCTGCCCTGAGCGTTATCACAGCTTACTATAAATTACGTGATAATATAGCAGACGGTGTTTTTTTTGAAAAACTTTTGTGTTATATGCTCTTACCGTTGTTTTCTTCGTGGCATAAAAAGGCTGCTAAAAAATATGAAAAAATCGAGAAAGCTGTTTTTGAGATGTCCAAATCGCAATTTGATTTCGAAGCAGACGAAAATTGTTCTATTGACAAAGCCTCGGAGCCAACTGCAAAAATGCTTTCGGATATTATGTCTATGCTTGTGCCTTACGATGATGCGTCACAGCGTCTTGTTTTTTCTACCTTTGGCTACTATCTTGGTAAGTGGATATATCTTTGTGATGCGGCAAATGACTATGATGATGACTTAAAACACAACGGCTTCAACCCATATGTGATTTTATATAAAGACGAAAAATCACAGCATATTTTTGATATTGAAAAATCTCTTAACTATTGTCTTAACGAAGCCGTAAATTCATATAATCTTATGGAAATCAAGCGATTTGACAGAATTATTGATAACATACTTATACATGGTTTATCTAAAAAACAAACAGAAATTTTAAGAAATAAAGAATAATTTTGCGGAGTAAATTATGAATCCATATCAGGTTTTAGGTGTATCTGAAAACGCTACAGATGCAGAAATTAAAAATGCATATAGAGAATTAGCTAAGAAATATCATCCGGATAACTATGCTCAAAATCCACTTGCTGACTTAGCTGAGCAGAAAATGAAGGAAATCAACGAAGCTTACGATATGATTTGCGATATGCGAAAAGGCTCAAATACTTCGTCATCTGCCAATAATGCCAATACAGCCTACGGTGCTAATTATACTCACACTTCTTATCCTGATGTACGCCGATTAATCAGAGAGGGCAGACTTGATGATGCTTTGCAGATTTTAAATGGTGTCAGCGGAAATTCTCGTAGCGCAGAATGGTATTTTTTAATGGGTATGATTTTCTCCCGTAAGGGTTGGTCTGAGCAAGCATATACTTATTTTCAGACCGCTTGCCGAATGGATCCGACTAATCAGGAATTCATCTCTGCGCTTAATAATATGAATGCCCGCCGTAACTATAACCCGTCTGGGTATAATACAGTAACTCCAGCAGGATGCTCTGTTTGTGATGTTTGTACCGGTCTTATGTGTGCAAACTGTTGTTGCGAATGCTTTGGTGGCAACGGCTGTTGTTAGAGTGAGTCAAGTGTATCAGAACCAGCCTAAATCTTAGGATTTTCGCCACTTTTGTGTGTTTCAGCCACCCTAAGGCGTCAGCCTTACGATGTCTTCAACACCCAAAATTGGCTGAAACTACTTAAGATTTAGGTCGAAGAATTTTGACTTTGTTGCAACAAAACCGCCCAGAACCCTGACGGGTTTACGAGAATTTTAACAATGAGTGTACAAAAATTATCCATTAAAAATCTGATTCGGATATACCTGACTTACTCTAAGGAGAATTTATGAAAACTTCTTTTAAGGTTTCTTTTGGTGGAATTATCGGTGCATTAAGCTTTACTCTTATGCTCCTTACGTCAATAATCCCTTTTGGCACATACGCTTTTCCTGCTTTCGCGGGAATGTTGCTCGTATGTGTTGTTATCGAGCTCGGCTATAGCTGGGCTTTTGTTGTTTATGGTGTTGTATCAGCCTTGTCACTACTTTTTCTTACAGACAAAGAAGCGGCTTTGATTTATGTTGCTTTTTTAGGCTTTTATCCGATCATCAAAGGGCTGATTGAAAAATATTGCAAAAAACTGTTTCAATACATCATTAAATACATAGTTTTCAATATTAGTATGATAGCCGTGTTTTATTTATCAATTTTCGTATTTTCAATCCCTAAGGAAAGCTTTTCTATATTCGGTGTTTACTTACCGCTTGTGTTTTTGGCGATTGGAAATATCGTATTTATTGTGTACGACTATTGCGTGTCTAAAATCGTTACAATTTATCTTCTGAAAATCCATAAATTGCTTGCAAAAAAGACAAAACTGTAAATTGAAATAATACGCATTTTGCGGTAAAATTATAAGAGATATATTTGTAGAAAGGAGAAGTAATATGTCAAGTAATAAAAGAGTGAAATTAACTGCCGTTTTGCTTGCGCTAACATTGTTTATAGCTTTAATTTTGACTAGTTTGTGTACCTTAAGTGCAACTGCTGCGACAACTAACACGTTAAAGACTATTACGTCGCTTAATTTAAGGTCATCTGCTTCTTCGTCTGCATCTGTACTAACTACTATTCCTGATGATTCAACAGTAACCTTGTTGCAGAATTCTTCAAAAGGCTGGGCAAAGGTGAAGTATTCAACTTTTACCGGCTATTGCTCAACTGCTTATTTACAGCCTGATGCTAACAGCTCGGTTACTATGACGGGTCGTACATCTGCTGACGTAAATATGCGTAGTGGAAAAGGCACTTCGTATTCTGTTATTTCCATAGTACCAAATGATACAAAGGTCACTGTTTTAAGCAATGCCGATGAACAGTGGGCAAAGGTGAAGTATTCAGGTCAGACAGGTTATGTCAGCAAAAATTACATAACCATTACTTTGTATGTTGCAACAACCACTTCGACTCAAAGCACTACTGCTCCTACTACATCTACAGATGACGGCTTTAAATATCCGTCACCTGCTGTCACAAAATTGCCTCATTGGTATGGATACTCTTTGACTGATTCGATGCTTCAAGAGTCTGATTTTGCATTCTCTAAGCTTATGCTCAATAATAGCGCTGTATCCCTTGATGTTAATGAAAGCTACAAGCTTACTGCTTTTATTACGGGAGCAACTCCTGTATTAAATCATATTTCATTTGTATCTAGCGATACATCAGTAGCAACTGTTTCTGATGATGGATATATAAAAGCTTTAAAAAACGGACAGGCTACAATCACTGCTACTGATTTAGTGTCAAATAAAACGGCTAAGTGTTTAGTTTCTGTGTCTGCTGATGTTTTGCCTACAGAACCTGAAACACAAGCACCGACTCAAGCTCCTACACAAGCGTCAACACAAGCGTCTACACAGGCACCAACTCAAGCACCAACACAGGCGCCAACTACCAAACCTACGACTGCCGACGATAAAGTCACCTTGTCTGAAAGTGAAGCGCGACTTTATGTAGGCACTCAGCATATTTTAAAAGCAAAGAGTAACTCCGATGTTACTTGGACAACCTCTAATTCTTCAGTTGCTACCGTTTCTAACGGCGTAGTTACATTAAAATCTGCAGGTACTGCTGTCATTACTGCTAAAAATGCATCAAGCTCAGCTAAATGCACATTTACTGCGGTTGAGCAAAAGATTTCAATCAACGCTTCTCACAGCAGTGCAACCGTGGTTGCTGGCAAGACCTTCTTTGCAAGGTCTACTACAAGTGGTGTTACATGGAGCAGTAGTGATACGTCAGTTGCTACAGTAAGCAATGGCTTTATTCTCGGAAAGTCAGCCGGACAAGCAATTATCAAAATATATAAAAAGGGTGGAACGAAAACTATTTTAGTTAATGTTACTCCCGCAGCGCCTATTCGCTTTGCTTATACTTCACCAAACTGTGCACCTAAAAACAGCGAGGTTACTTTAATTGCTATTACTGATACAACCCGTACTGATGTAAGATTTAAAGTGACTGTCGGCTCTACGACAGAAACTATATATGCCTCTTCAAAAACAAAAGACGGATCAACCTACGTCTGGAAGGGTAAAATGAAATTCACCTCTGCAGGAACCTACAGCGTTAAAGCTTATTCTAAGCTTGGCTCTACCTGGTCTACCTGTGGTGATGGAGCGACATCTGCGTTTGTTACATCTACAACTAATAAAACGACTACCGTCTGTGCTCAAAGACGTGTAAGCGATGAAGTTATCAATATGATTGCTACATTCGAGGGTTATATGCCTTCTGTTTACGAGGATGTATTTACGGGCGACCCTACTCTTGGTTATGGCAAGCTTGTGTTTGTTGGTGAACAATTCTACAACAGCCTTACTAAAAACGAAGCCTACGCTTATCTTGCGCAGACTATAAACAACGAGGGCTATTCTTCAAAGGTTTCGAGCTTCCTTGTCAATAATTCAATCAAGTTTAATCAGCAGCAGTTTGATGCACTTGTGTGCTTTGTTTATAATACCGGTACGGGTGTTCTGTCTAATGATGACGATATAATAAATGCTTTGCTTGATTGTCCTGCCGAAAGCTCAACATCTACTAAAACGTATTTTATCAATGGTTCTGCTGTTCGCATCCGAAAAGGACCTGGTACCAGCTACGATATTATTAAAGAGCTCAGCTACGGCACTACGCTTACTATCGTAGAAAAGACAAACTCTTCTTGGTACTATGTTAAGCTAAGCGATGGCACAAAAGGCTATGTTGCTACTGACTATATTTCTTATAGAACGACATCTGATGTTTTAGATTTAACCTACGTAAAGAAGCAAAATTTTATTAATAAATTCTGTCAGTACCATCACGCAAACGGTTGTGTACGTGGCTTGCTATACAGACGACTTGACGAGATGGAAATGTTCTTCTATAACGATTACGACGTTGACTACGGTAGCAACAACTATAATATCAGTTTCACCTGTGCAAACAATTCTGATTTCCACACTTAATACTCTATTCAGTTGGTGATTTTATGAATAAAAAAATCGGTTTTATAGGCGTCGGCAATATGGCTACTGCGATTATCGGCGGAATACTTAACAACAACTTTACAAATGCTGAGTGTATTAATATTTACGACCTCAGCACTGAAAAGTGTGATGATTTTGCAAGAAAAGGCGTAAAGGTTTGCGACAGCATTTCTTCTGTTACTACTCAAAGCGATATTATTTTCCTTGCGGTTAAGCCTCAAAATTACGCTGATGTATTGACTGCACTTTGTGATGTTGACTGTAAGGATAAGGTGTTTGTATCTATTGCGGCTGGTATTTCTATTGATTATATCCGTTCTTTACTTAAACAAAATGTCAAAGTAGTACGCGTTATGCCGAACACACCACTTTTATTATCAAAGGGTGCTTCGGCTTTGTGTCCGTCAGATAATCTTAGTGAAGCTGAATTTGAGCCTGTAAAAACTATCTTCTCATTATGTGGTGTAGTAGAGATTTTTGAAGAGTCACATATGAATGAAATTATTTCGGTTAATGGTTCAAGTCCCGCTTATGTTTATCTTTTCGCAAAAGCTATGGCTGATTATGCTCAAAGCTGTGGTATAGAAAAGGAAAGTGCGTTAAATCTTATTTGTGCTACCTTCGAGGGTGCCGCACAAATGATGATGCATAGCGGCGATGATATAGAAACTCTTATTAAAAAAGTTTCTTCACCAGGTGGTACGACGATAGCTGCGCTTAATTCCTTTAAAGAAAATAACTTTGTAGAGATTATTAAAACAGCGATGAAAGCGTGCACCGACAGGGCACAAGAGCTTGGTAAGTAATTGCTTTGAATAAATAAAACAAGCCTTGCATAATATCGTATAAAATGGAGTGATATTATGAAAGGCATTGTTTTTTCTTTAAAGCGTGGCAATCACCATATTAATCGTAACAGAAATTATCATTTAGCTAATTTTTCTTTTAAGAGATTTTTTGTTTTTTATGGGTTACAGACGTTTTTTCTGCTTACCTTTTTGCTAGGTGTTGTTTTAGGTTCTTTATCATTTAAAACAGCGTCACCTGATTTGCTTGAACGTCTCGACTTTTTATTTTTGACTAATCTTGAAAACAGGCTGAAATTTACTGCGTTTGAGATGTTTTGCTCGTCGTTTGCGTCATCCTTTTTATTTGTTTTATTCGCTTTTTTATTTGCTTTTACAGCGTGGGGGATGTTTGCGCTCGTGCTTTTGTGTTCTTTTTTAGGCTATGGAGTCGGCATTTCGTCTGCTTATATGTTTATTGAGCACTCTGTTACGGGTATTGGTTTTTACATACTTGTGGTTTTACCGGGTTTAGTTTTGTTTTTGATTGCTTTTATTACTGCACTTAAGGAGTCTTTTACTCAGTCGGTTTATTTGCTGAAAATGTATTTTCCGTCTAATAATGACGTTTTAATATTAAGGCATATAAAAACTTTTTTATACAGATATTTTGTTGTTATCATATTTACTGCTTTTTCCGCGGTTGTAGATATGCTGTTGTGGGTTTTGTTTGCTAATTTATTTAATTTTTGATGGGGTTTATAATGGAACAGACAAGAAAAAGAATGAAATTTGAAATTTTACTTGAAAGATATTTTTCAAATTTTCCTCGTATTATGCTTACAAATCTTATATTTTTTATACCGCTTGCTGTTGTTGGAGCTTTATACTTTTTATTGCAACAAACGCTAAGCGATTTTTCTACATTGTTCTTAATACCACTACTTACTGTTTTGTACCCTTTTTATGCAGGTATTGTACTTGTATGTAGAAATATAGCACGTGGCGACGAAAAAGTAAAAGTATTCTCAACCTTTTTCAAAGCAGTTAAAGAGAATTTTCTTAAATTTATGTTCTACGGATTTTTACTTTCTTTAGTAGCCGTACTTAGTTTTTATTCAATTTCTGTATATTCAAAGCTTTTGTCATCTTCATGGATGTTCTATGTTGCTTTATTTACTTGCATTTTAATTGCTTTGGAAGTTCTGTTTATATCTTACTATATCCCTGTGATGACTGTTACTTTTGATTTATCTTTAAAGCATATTTTTAAAAACAGCTTTTTGATGTCTTTTGGCGAGATTAAAAATAATTTCTTTGCGCTCATTTCTTTAGCTGTTGTGCTTGCAATTTGCTTTACGATTACTGCATTTTTTACTAATGCTCTTTTGATTTTTATTATCACTTTGGTTTTACTTGCTTTGATTTTACCTGCTTCGTGTCAGTTTGTTATCAGCTTTTTTGTTTACGATGATATGTATGGTTCAATCGCTTATCGTGAAGAAAAGGTACAGGATATCGATGATGCAATTACTGATGCAAAGAATAAAAAGCAGCAGAATAATGAAGTTAGTGTTGAAGATTACTCAGATGTAGACATTACTGCTTTAAAAGATACTGACGACTATATTTTTTACAATGGTAAAATGATTAAGCAAAGTGTTTTGCTCAAACGTGTTCTTGAGCAAAGGGGACAGGCTGTAGAGGAGTCAGACGAAAAGGATGTGTGATTATGGCTAAAAAGGTTACGATTTCAATTTTATCCGTGCTTGTTATTGCAGGTATTGTATTTGGAATTTATTTTTTTACTAAAGATGTAGTTGATGATACCGCAACTCCACAGCAAGTGCAAACTGAGGCAGAGGAAGAGTTTGATGGATATATGGACGAGGACGTCGAAGAGCCTGAGTATATTATTGACGATACCGAAGAAACTGAAGTTTCTGACAAAAGTGACGACTACGTACCGTCTGATGACGATTTAGCTGACAATACAAACGATATTGTTACTACTGATTTTTCTATCTCAAAGATTGTTGACCATACTACATCGCAGGAGGTTCATCCTCGTGTGGTTTTCGGCTCCGGATATAATCCTGAAGTTAATTACATAAAATTTGATACAGATGGTAATTTTGAAATGTTCTTAAGTGGATATTTTAATAATACAACTAAAGGTAAATTTACTGATTACGGCAACATTATTTATGTGGAATATTCTGATGGAACAGCCGCTGAATATGATGTCAAGCATACAGATTCTAAAATAATAAGCCATATTATTGTTAATTATGGCGATTATGATATTTATTTTTCATAAAATAGAGAACAGCACTCGTTTTGAGTGCTGTTTTTTACTGCTCTTTTTCGTTATTTATAAACCATCGGTTTTCTTCTAAATAAAGATATTTTTCATTTTGTTTTATTCTGCAGGTGTATCTTATGCCGGCGCCACCCGCTTTAAGCGATGCCGCATAGCGTATGTCTGTTATGCGGTCAATATCAAAAACTCTGCCGTCATTCCAGTTTATAGTAAGTGGCAGTATATTTCCGTCGCTGTCAAATTTTGCAGTTACCGATACATATTGTTTCATAAAAAAGCCTCCAATACTTAGAAATATCCTACGGGATGAACGGTGTGCTCTTCCTTAGGGTTAAAAGCGGCAAGCTCCTTGTCAAACATAAGTTTGGCAGGTTTAAGTGCGTAATTTCCAAATCTGTTTTTTATTGTGTCTATAGTGCAGTCTAGCTGTTCTTGTCTGATAATATCCTCTTCGCTGAAAAAAATAGACGTCTGATGTGATAAATAGTCAGGTTCAAAGTCACTGACACTTACCCCTAAACTGCGGATATTTTTGTCAAAAGAGTAATTTTGCTTGAACAGCTTAAGACAGGCGTTTAGTACATCTTTAGTAAGATTAGTAGAAATTTCGAGCTTTTTTTGTCTTGTAAAAGTTGATAGCTCGGTATTTCTTACGCTGATGCAAACGGTTTTTGCACGAAAGCCTTGCTCGCGCATACGACGACACACGCTGTCGCACAACACCATGAATATAATTTTAGCGTCCTCAAAGCTTTGCAAATCTCTTACTGCGGTGGTTGAGTTTCCGATAGATTTGACAGCAGAAACCTCATCTGACTTCATAACAGGGGAGTAGTCAAGTCCGTTTGAGAAGTTGTGTAGTATGTCCGCCCATTTGCCAAAATTTTGTCTCAAAAGATTAAGCGGGAAATCTGCAAGCTCACCTATAGTAAGTACACCTAGCTTGTGTAGCTTTTTTTCGGTAGCACGACCTACATACAGTAAATCGCTTACCTTTAATTTCCATACAATATCTTTGTAGTTTTCTTTGGTTATGACGGTTACCGCATCAGGCTTTTTGTAGTCACTACCAAGCTTTGCAAAAATTTTGTTAAAGCTTACGCCGATGCTTACAGTAATGCCAAGTTCGTGCTTTATACGATATCTTATTTCTTCGGCAATATCCTTGCCACTGCCATACACAAGCGTACTGCCCGTAACATCAAGCCACGCCTCATCAAGACCAAACGGCTCTATATTATCCGTATAGTCACTGTATATTTCTCTGCACAGCTTAGAAAATCTTATATATCTGTCGTAGTGCGCTTGTGCGGTGACTAGCTCAGGACATTTTTGCAACGCCTGCCATATAGGCTCACCGGTTTTTATATTAAATTTTTTAGCAATTTCGTTTTTCGCCAGTATGATGCCGTGGCGTTTATCTTGGTCGCCACACACAGCAACAGGCTTATTACGAATATCAGGATTATATAAGCACTCGACGCTTGCAAAAAAGCCGTTACAGTCGCTGTGCAAAATTGTCCTCATACAAAGCACCCGCTCTTATTGTTTATCAGCAATCTTTTAAATATATTATAGAACAGATGTTCGAAAAAGTCAATATAAAAATAGCGGACCTGAAACTCAGATCCGCTAAAAAATATTGGAATTAGATTATGACAAATAAGCCTTTGCACTTTCTGAGAGCTTATCTGTGATATCCTGTGCATCATCTGCATCTTTGCCGACTGCAGTAATATAGAGCTTGATTTTTGGCTCTGTACCTGATGGTCTGATGATACAAGCGTGCTCATTTTCAAGGGAGTAGGAGAGAACATTTGATTTTGGAAGGTCAATATTCTTTTCTTCACCTGTTACTAAATCAAACTCCTTGCTCTGAAGGTAATCAGCAACCTTTAAAACCTTGTAGGAAGCAAACTCTTTTGGAGTGTTTTCTCGAAGCTGAGCCATAATGTCAGCCATTTTCTGCATACCTGCAGCGCCCGAGAAACCAAAGTTTAAGGTGGTGTTCTTATAGAATCCGTATTCTTTATACATCTCATCCATAACCATAGCGAGAGTCTTGCCTTGCTTTTTGTAGTAAGCGGCCATCTCGCAGATGAGCATAGAAGCAACGACAGCATCCTTATCTCTTACATAAGAGCCTGAAAGGTAACCGTAGCTTTCTTCAAAACCGAACACAAATCTTTCTTCCTGACCAACATTTTCGAGGTTTAAAATAACCTCACCGATGTATTTAAAGCCTGTGAGAACGTTTTTGAGTTCTGCAGAGTATTTGTTACAGATAGCGTTGATAAGCTTTGTTGTAACGATAGTTTTAACAATAATCGGGTCAGCAGGCAAAGTGCCGGCTTCTGTGCGTGAACGCAGAATAAACTCGGTGAGCATAGCGCCTGTTTCGTTACCTGTTAAAAGTCTGTAGCTACCATCGTAGTCCTTAACAGCAATACCGACTCTATCAGCATCAGGGTCAGTAGCTAAAAGAAGGTCAGGCTTTTCTTTATCGCAAAGTTCAAGACCTTTGAGCAAAGCTTCCTTGATTTCAGGGTTTGGATATGGGCAGGTGGTGAAGTTGCCGTCCGGCATTTCCTGCTCTTTAACGACAGAAACCTTTTCAACACCAATTTCAGCAAGTACACGACGAACAAGCTTGTTACCGGTACCGTTTAAAGGTGTATATACAACGCTTAAATCAGCGCCGTTACAAATTCCGTTTGCCACCTGTCTTGATTTAACATTTTCAAGATACTGAGTATATACAGAATCGTCCACATATTCAATCATACCGTTTTTAACAGCCTCGTCAAAATCAGCGAGTTTTACGCCACCAAACATATCGATGTTCTGAATTTCGTTGTAAACTGCGTTAGCGGCAACGTCAGTCATCTGACATCCATCTTCGCCGTAAGCCTTGTAGCCGTTGTATGCAGCAGGATTGTGGCTTGCAGTAATCATAATACCTGCCTGACATTTAAAATGTCTTACTAAAAAGCTGAGCACAGGTGTAGGCTGAAGCTCACTTGTGATATAAACCTTAATGCCGTTAGCAGCAAGAACTCTAGCAGCCTCGTTCATAAACAGGTCAGCCTTGATTCTGCTATCGTGAGAGATAGCAACAGCGCCCTTACCGTATTTATTAAGCACGTAGTTTGCAAGACCCTGTGTAGCCTGTCTTACTACGTAAATATTCATTCTGTTAGTACCTGCACCGATAATACCTCTAAGTCCTGCAGTACCGAATTCAAGTGTGCGATAAAATCTTTCGAAAATTTCCTCGTCATTACCATTGATAGATTTAAGCTCATTTGTCAAATCTTTATCTTCAACAGCGTTTTCTAACCATTCATTGTAAAGTTTGATATGACTCATAAATACCCACCTAAAAATTAATATTAATTTAGCATTTTAAAATACTAAACAATGGAAATAATATATCATAAATATTGTGTCTAATCAATAATATAATTCAATATTTATGAATATAGCATAATTATTCAATTAAAATTCACAACAAAAATGTTGATTTATTATGCCATATGTAGTAATATAGTAATGTTAATTACAAGGAGGTAATTTTAATGGAATACAAAGAAGAATTTACAGAGCTTACTGAAAACGAAGAGGTAGCTACTACCGAAGAGATTTCTGAAGCCCAAGTAGCAGACGAAGCCCAGGTAGCAGATGAAGCTGTAGCTGCAGTAGAGCAAGCTGAATATACACCAGAGTTTTCTGAAATTGAAGTAGCAGAAGAATCGGTTGTTGTAGAAAAGAAGAAGTTCCCAATTCAGGTTCCTATCATTATTGCAGCATGTGTAGTTGTGTTAGCTTTAATCGGCTTTTTTGCATTAAAGCTTTTTGTTCCTACGATTGAGGGTTCATGGCTGTATGAAACTGAAGATGGTTTAGGCTTTTACTATACCTTTGATCAGAAAGCAGATGCTTATGATTGTGAAATGTCAATCGGTAGCATTCATTTCCCTGGTACCTACGAAATCGTTGAGGGTGAAGACGCTAAATCAGTAAATGTTAATGTTTATGCTGGTTATATTTACGGCAATTATACATACGAGATTACCGGTAATGCGTTGCTTAGAAACCGCGTTCTTACTTTAACAAATGCCGACGGTACTGTTATTAATCTTAATGAAGCAAAAGAACCAAAAGACAGCGATTACATTATTCCTGACGAAAACTTTGAAGAAGTAGAAGCTCTTACAGGTGAATGGGAGTTCTACTATCCTGAATATGATCAGTCTATGTATCTTACATTAAATGATGATGGTACTATGATTTATGACCAGTTTGGTATGCAGGAGCTCCATTGCGTATATACTGCAACTGACTCTACAATTAATCTTTCATTCTTCGAAACAGAGCTTATAGCACAGGAAGAGGAATATTACTTTGATGGTGACCAGCTTATTTTCTTAGGACTTAACTGGACAAGAGTAACTGACTCTACACCTGATCAGGCGTAAAATAAAAATAAAAAGCAGGGGATATGAGGCGTACTCTTAAGGACAGTACAACAAGATACGAAAACACCCGTAGTTTTTTAAAAACTACGGGTGTTTTTAATATTCTCTTTCTTTGTTAGTTAAGTTGTGCTATAATACAACTAACCGATAAATAAGAATTTGTTTTTCAAATCAACACTTTTAATATTTCGTGTTGTTCATTAAATCTCCTTGAAAATGTAAAATGTAATTACAAAATCAAAAGGAGGTTCTTAAAATGAACACAGACAAAATTTTAGCAGAATCAATCGCTAAGGACTATGCACCAAAAGACAACTCAAAAATCGTTGCCCTTAAAAAATTGGATAACCGAGCAAAACTCCCTGCCACAATTTTCACCTACTCTTGCGGCATAGTATCGGCACTCGTTTTTGGTACTGGAATGTCCCTTGCAATGCAGGTTATCGGCAACGGTATATCAGGTATGGTGCTTGGTATTATTATTGGCATTATTGGCCTTATCGGTTGCGGTGTGAATTATCCGATTTATAAGAGATTGCTTGAAAAGGGCAAGGAAAAATATGCCTATGAAATCGTTGAACTCGCCCGTGAAATCGCAGAACAGTAAATCGATTATGCAAGGAGTGGTGCTATGAATAAATCAGAAAGCAAATATTTTAATACTGCCACGAAAATGGACCTTGCATTGATTTCTTTGCTGAAAAAGAAATCGTTTCAATATATCACTGTAAGTGAAATTTGCGAAACGGCAGGAGTTAATCGCTCAACCTTTTATTTGCATTATGAAACTATTGGTGACCTGCTGAATGAAACAACACGATATTTGTTAAACGATTTCTTATCTTATTTTTCAACAGATGCACAGGCGATTGTCCATAACCTAAAAAACTGTGAACTTAACGAGTTGGTCTTCATTGGCGATAAACACTTAACCCCGTATCTTACCTATATTAAAGACAACAAAGAAGTATTTGCAACGGCATTATTGCATAATAAAACCTTAGGATTTGAAGATATATATAAGCGAATGTTTGAAAACATATTCAATCCTATTTTGGATAGATTTCATTACCCACCAAATGATAGACAGTATGTGATGATGTATTATCTTAATGGTATCAATGCAATCGTTAGTGAATGGTTGAAAAATGGTTGTGACAAACCTATTAAAGAAATTTCGGAAATAATAGCGGTTTGTATTTACGGACTTAAAAGAGAACAGTAAATTTCAATTTATCGAATAGATGATATTTGTTTAGATAAGGGTTTTAGGTTCTCCTAACAAGAGACATTTGGGAGCCAAAATGTCCTGCTTGTTACGGTATAAGATTAAATTAAGAGCTGTGTAGAAATTTTCTACACAGCTCTTTTACTGTCCTTTAGAGTGGGACTCGTAAGCCCCTGCTTTTTTATTTTTGATTTTCAATTAGTCTAAGTAGTAAAACTAAATCGTCTACCTTTATATCTTCGGAGTTATTCAAATCAGAAGCATCTAAGAACACACCAGAAAAAGCAATATTATCCAGTAAAAAATCAAACATAACATCTTTATCTCTTGAGTTTATGTTACCCTCACCGGTCAAGTCACCTGCAACACAAAGCTCAAATTCATATATACTATTTTCGTTATAAAAAACCGCAAGAGTTGCTGTGCCGACATTACCGCTGGTAAGCACATCGTCTTTGTTGTATCTATAAAGCTTAAGCTCATATCCGTCGTAGTTCATATTGTTTTTGAATTTTGAAACAGTTGTTCCACTTTCTATGCCAAGTATTTTGTTGTTTTGAAAGTCTACAGTATAAACGTTACTGCTTATTGAGTAGTCAGCAAATTCGCTATCAGTATTGTTGCTATCAGCAAAACCAGTTTGCTTTATAGCTTTAAGCTCTGAAAAGTCAATCGAAACTACAGTTGGGGTATATGAATCGTAGCAAAGAGCAATAATTGTATCGTCAATAGTAAAAAGCTGTGAGATATTATTGCTTAACTTAATGCTTTTCTTTTTAGCACCGCTATTTATATCAATAGCAAAAATAGTATTCTCATTAAAGACTATAGCATAATTTTTATATACACCGCCGCTTGACACTATAGCATTGCTGTTGTGTTCAATCACCTTATCAACTGATAATGTATTAGTCTTATAGACACTGCCGAAATTTGCTGTGAAGAAATTCTTATCTATAAAACTACCTGCTCCTGTATATTTAAAATTTGAAACTCGTTTACAGTAATCGTTGCTTATTAAGTATGCACCGTCTTCGGTCAGAGCAAATACATTGCCGTCAAAGTCGCATATCAATGAGCTTAGGTCAGTATTCAAATCCAACTGATTAATGAATTTACCCTTACTTGAGTAGATGTTAACAACGCCGTTACTTCGTGCTAGATAGACGAAATTGTCACTATACGCAGTCTGATTGTTAAGGTAATAAATATCTGAGTTTAATATAAAGGATGTTAAGATATCGTTTTTAATATCATACAAAACGATTTGAGTTTGCTTGGTGTTGTTTATGTGACAACTAAAGATAAACATATTGTTGCATAAATTAATAGAACTCGGTTTGTTTTCAAGCGACAAAGTAGTACAAGCTTTGCTGTTATAAAGCGAGTCGATATATACGGTTTTGTTGTCTATGCCAGCAAGATAAACCTGATTTTCATTTTTAAGAAGCATAACGTTATCAAGATTTGAATACAGGCTGTAATTGTAAATATCATATCCACTTGCTGAAAACGGAACCAACGCAAAGGTGATTAATATAGTAAGAATTAAAGCGACAGCTTTTGTAATAAGATTTTTCATAGCAAACCCCTCAACACTGATTATAAGATAAGTAGAGGTGATTGTCTTGAAAAGGTGACATCTTGTCACAAAAAAATAACGCTACCGAATTGGTAGCGTTTTAATTTTTTAATTATTCATTTGGCATTTCCCAGTTGTGCCATACGTTCTGGATATCATCGTTGTCCTCAAATAAATCAAGCATCTTCTGCATTTTCTCGCAGATAGCAGGGTCGTCGATTGCTGTATATGTGCTAGGTACCTGTTCAACCTCAGCAGATGCAAATACATAGCCTTTGTCAGTAAGGTCATCTCTGATAGCACCTAAATCTTCAGGCTCTGTGTAGATTGTGAAGATATCATCGTCTGCTTCAAAATCAGCAGCGCCTGCTTCTAAAGAGTCTTCCATAACAACGTCTTCCTCTTTATCAAGCTCTTCACGCTCAATAATAAGAACGCCTTTCTTTTCAAACATAAAGCTTACACAGCCAGGTGTACCCATATTACCGCCGAACTTGTCAAAGTAATGTCTTACTTCGCCTGCTGTACGGTTTCTGTTGTCTGTAAGTGCTTCAACGATTACAGCAACGCCTGATGGACCGTAGCCTTCGTATGTAACAGCTTCGTAGTTAGCGCCGTCGTTTCCGGAAGCGGCCTTTTTAATAATTCTGTCGATATTTTCGTTTGGTACATTTGCAGCCTTAGCTTTAGCGATACAATCTTTAAGTTTAGAGTTTACGTTAGGGTCAGCACTACCACCATCGCGGATAGCAACCATAAGCTCTCTACCGATTTTAGTAAAGACCTTTGCACGTGCGGCATCATTCTTACCTTTTTTCTGTTTAATGGTACTCCATTTATTATGTCCTGACATTAAAATCATCCCTTTTATAATTTTTCACAAGGATTATATCACATACAGCAGATTAATGCAAATAATTGTTACAGTTTTGTCATACAACTATTGTCGTAAAATGTGCTCGGTGGTATAATTACTTGGTATAAGATAATTATAATTTTGATATAGAAAGGGTTGATTTTATGGCAATGTCTATGACTGGTTTTGGCAGATGCGAAACCACCGTCAACGGCAGGCAGATTACTGTTGAAATGAAAAGTGTTAACCACCGTTATTTTGAGTTTTCCTGTCGTACAACACGCGGCTACAGCTTTTTAGAGGATAAGCTCAAAAAATATGTTTCTCAAAAAATTTCTCGCGGTAAGGTTGATATGTATGTATCTATTACCGAGAGCGAAGATTCACAGGTGGATGTTACTATCAATAAACCGCTTGCAAGCGGCTATGTAAACGCTATACATACATTGGCAACTGAATATAATATTCCTGACGATTTGTCTGTTTCTGTACTTACAAGATATTCTGATATTTTCCAGATTCATAAAGAAGAGCAGGACGAGGAGCAAATTTTTGCTGATGTAAAGGTTGCTTTGGATGTTGCTTTGGATAGTTTCCTTGATATGAGAAAAGCAGAAGGTCAAAAGCTTAAAGAGGATGTTCTTTCCAGAGTTGACACCATTATGTCTATAGTCGCTGAAATTGAAAAGCGTTCTCCGATTACTGTAGAAGAATATCGTTTAAAGCTTACAAAGCGCATAGCAGATATGCTGTCAAACGCTGATATTGATGAGCAGAGGATTTTGACCGAAGCTGCTATCTTTGCAGATAAGGTTGCGGTAGACGAGGAAACAGTTCGTCTGCGTAGCCATTTTGAGCAGATGAAGTCGTTCTTTGAAAGCGATGTTCCTATTGGCAGAAAGCTTGATTTTATTGTTCAGGAAATGAACAGAGAGGCGAATACAATCGGTTCTAAGGTTACTGATGCAACACTTGCGCACAAGGTTGTAGATATCAAATCTGAAATCGAAAAAATTCGTGAGCAAATTCAGAACATTGAATAATTAAGGAGATTTGTTGTGAGATTTATTAATATAGGCTTTGGAAATGTTGTTTCAGCACAGAAGGTTGTGTCGGTTGTATCTCCTGATTCAGCCCCTATAAAGCGTATTATTCAAACCGCAAAGGCTGACTGTTCGCTTATTGACGCAACTTTTGGTAGAAAGTGCAAGGCAGTTATCATTACCGACAGTGACCACATCATCTTGTCTGCGATTACTCCTGAAACGATTTCCTCGCGACTTGAAGAGGAGTTAAAAAATGGATAAAGGTTTACTTATTGTATATACCGGTGCTTCGGGCGTTGGCAAAGGCACCGTTATGAAAAGACTTTTAGAGAGTAACGATAATTTACGATTGTCTGTTTCTGCAACGACTAGAGCACCTCGACCGGGGGAGACTGACGGCGTTGAGTATCACTTTGTTACTGAAGATAGATTTTTAGAGATGATTGATAAAAGCGAGTTGCTTGAACACGCTGTTTATTGTGGCAACCACTACGGAACTCCTGAAAAATCGGTCAGAGATATGCTAAGCAGTGGCTTAGATGTAATGCTCGAGATTGAAGTAAAAGGCTATTTGCAGATTAAAAAGCTGTTTCCTGACTGCGTTACTATCTTTGTTTTGCCTCCAAGCCTTGAAGAGCTTGAGCGCAGACTAAAGGGCAGAGGCACCGAAACTGACGACGTAGTTAAAGAACGCCTAAACAGAGCGATTGAAGAAATGGAATACGCAAAGTATTTTGATTATCAGGTTATTAATGACGATGTCGAGAGAACAAAAGACGAAATCTTAGACATCATTTCAAAAATAAAAAAAGAAAGAACTATGGAGGAATAATTATGAAAAGAGCTTCACTTGATGATATGTTAAAGGGTAGAGAGAGCCGTTACGCTCTCGTTATTGGCGTTGCTAAAAGAGCAAGAGAAATTGCGCAGAATTTCAAGGATGAAAATGTGATCACTGACGAAAAGCCGGTGCTTCTTGCGATTGAAGACTTCAAAAACCATAAATACAACATTTTAGAGCCTGAAGACGAAGAATGATGAATATACTTATCGTTTCAGTAGCTGTTGAAAATACAGTTTACCATTTTGATAAGTTATTTGATTATTTAGTACCGCTCAGCTTTTGTGAGAAAATAGCAGTCGGCTCAAGGGTTCTGATACCTTTTGGCAGAGGTAATAAAAAGCGTCAGGGTATGGTAATGTCTATTAACACTCCTGATGAAAATTTTGATGCTACAAAGCTTAAAGAGATTTCGTCAGTCTTAGATAACTCTCCTGTGCTTAACAAAGAGATGGTCGAGCTTGCAAAATTTATGAAAGCTCACTGCTTTTGTACTTACTACGATGCTGTAAAGGCTATGTTGCCCGCAGGTATAAATTATAAGATTACAACTGAATATAGTGTAATAAAGCCTGTAAAGTTTGAATTGTATGATTTAGAAGATGAAAAACGTCGAATAGTTCAGTTCTTACTAAAAAAAGGCAAGCCTGTCAAAAAGGAAATTTTACTTGATGCTTTTTCCTATGAGGATACTGCACTTTTTGACAGTATGTGCAAGGAAGGTCTGCTTATTAAAAATGATTCTACCTACCGTAAAACGGGCGACAAAAGCGTAAAAATGGTCAGAATCAACGAAGATGCAGTCATCGAAAACGCAAAGCTTACCCAAAAGCAAAGTAGCGTGCTTGAAGTTTTACAGGCTGTCGGATGTGTCTGTGTTAAAGAAATTTGCTATTATACTGGAGTTACGTCCTCTGTTGTCGATTCACTTGTGAAAAAAGGATTAGCTACTTATTATGACGACGAGGTTTTCAGAATTCCTGAAATAAAGAAAGCTCAAAAGCGTGATATTACTTTAACCGACGAGCAAAAAACTGCTTTTGAAAAATTATTTGCTGACTATAAATCTGATAAAGGCATTGTTTCATTACTATATGGCATAACCGGTTCGGGCAAGACATCTGTCTTTATGAAGCTTATTGAAGAAGCTGTTAAAGATAATAAGGGTGTTATTGTTATGGTGCCTGAAATCGCTTTAACAAGTCAGCTCATATCTATTTTTAAATCAAGCTTTGGCGATAAGGTTGCAGTTTTTCACAGCGGACTTTCTCTTGGTGAGCGTCTTGATGAGTTTAAACGAGTTAAAAACGGTCTAGCCTGCATTGCTATTGGCACACGCTCCGCTATATTTGCGCCATTTTCTAATCTTGGACTTATCATTATGGATGAAGAGCAAGAGCATACCTATAAGTCAGAGGGTAAGCCTCGCTTTCATGCTCGTGAGCTCGCAAAGTTTCGAGCATCTTATAATAATGCTTTGCTTGTTTTATCATCAGCTACGCCAAGTATTGAAACATACTATAACGCTAAAGCAGGAAAATATAATATCGTTACGCTAAAAAACAGATATGGAAAGGCTACCTTGCCTGATGTTTTAATAGCAGATATGAACGAAGAAATCAGCGTTGGCAACACATCTCAGTTTTCCGGTTTGTTACTTGAACATATTGAGGATAACTTAAATAATCATAAACAGACTATTTTACTTTTAAATCGCAGAGGACATAATACCTTTGTGTCATGTAGAAACTGTAGGGAAACTGTCGTTTGTCCAAACTGCTCGATTTCAATGACTTACCATAGCGCTAATAATCGTCTGATGTGTCATTATTGCGGACATTCTGTTAAATATGACGGAATCTGTCCGACTTGCAATGGTCATTCGTTGAGATTTTCAGGCTTTGGTACTCAACGTGCCGAAGCAGAGCTTGCTGAAATTTTCCCTCAAGCCAAAATTTTGCGTATGGATACTGATGCGACTATGAGCAAATCGTCACATGAAAAGAAATTGTCGCAGTTTGCATCAGGAGAGTATGACATTTTAGTGGGTACACAGATGGTGGCAAAAGGACTGGATTTTCCGAATGTTACTTTAGTCGGTGTATTGAGTGCTGACCAGATGCTTTACAGCGATGACTACAGAAGCTTTGAAAATGCTTTTTCGATGCTTACTCAGGTAGTTGGTCGTAGCGGCAGAGGTAGCGATAAGGGCAGAGCGATTATTCAGACCTTTACTCCTGAAAATCCTGTTATTTCACTTGGTGCAAGCCAAGATTATGACAGCTTTTATGAAAATGAGATAAAGATAAGAAAAGCGATGCTTTATCCGCCGTTTGCACAACTGTGTCTTATAGGCTTTGTATGTGAAAATAACGTTAAGGTAAGTAAAGCAGCAAGTGCATTTATGAATATACTTACCGAAAAACTAAATGTTGAATATAGCGATATACCTATACGTATTTTAGGACCGTCAACTGCTGCTGTGCCTAAAGTCAATAATAAATATCGCTATAAGATTATACTTAAATGTAGAAATGACTCAAAATTCAGAACTATGTTGTCTGATGTACTGACAGGATTTTCTAAGAACAGCGATTTTTCTGATGTTACGGTGTATGCTGATATGCACCCGATTGAGTTGTAAAGTTAAAATAAAAGGAGTGTTCGTTTTGGCACTTAGAAATATTGTTACAGAAGGCGACGACATACTATTAAAAAAATGTCGTAAAGTTGAAAAATTTGATAAAAAGCTTTGGGACCTGCTTGATGATATGGCTGAAACTTTGTACCACTCAGGCGGAGTTGGCTTAGCCGGTCCACAGGTTGGCGTGATGAGAAGAGTCTGCATCATTGATGTAGGCGACGGACTTGTTGAATATATTAACCCTGAGATTATATACCGTGAAGGTAAGCATCAGGTAGTAGAGGGCTGTCTTTCTTCTCCGGGTGAATTCGGCATTGTTGAGCGTCCTATTAAAGTAAAAGCAAGAGCTTTTGACAGAAATGGTAATCAGTTCGAGGTTGAGGGCGAAGATTTATTTGCTCAGGCTATGTGCCACGAATTTGACCATCTTGATGGTGTTTTATTTAAATCTAAGGTTATCAGAATGCTTAGTCCTGATGAACTTAAGCAGGATGATGAATAAGGTGATTCTATGAAAATTATTTTTATGGGCACACCTGATTTTGCTGTTTCCTGCTTAGAAGGTGTTATAGATGCAGGTCACGAGGTCTGTGCAGTTTTTACCCAGCCTGATAAGCCTAGAGGTCGCAAAATGGTTATGACACCGCCTGCTGTAAAGATTTATTCCTTAGAGCAGGGACTAACTGTTTATCAGCCAAATACATTAAAAGATGGTAAGGCATTAGAAATCATTAAGGGTTACGCCCCCGACGTAATTGTTGTTGCTGCTTACGGCAAGATTTTGCCTAAAGAAATTATTGAATATCCAAAATATGGTTGTATCAATGTTCACGGTTCAATCTTACCTAAATATCGCGGTGCCGCACCAATACAGTGGTCTGTTATTAACGGTGACGATGAAACAGGCATTACTACAATGCAGATGAACGAGGGCCTCGATACGGGTGATATCCTGCTTGTTGAAAAAACTGTGATTTCTATTGATGATACAGCAAGCTCTGTGTTTGACAGATTGGCAAATATCGGTGCAAGCCTTATTGTAAAAACACTTAATATGGCTGAAAATGGTGAGCTTACACCTGTAAAACAAAATGATGAAGAGTCATCTTATGCACCGATGCTTGATAAAAATATCAGTAAAATTGATTTTTCTAAAGATGCACTGAGCGTTCATAATTTAGTTCGTGGTCTTTACGATTGGCCGATTGCACATACCTACTATAAAGGTAAGAAAATGAAAATTTTCAAAACTCGTGTCAGCGAAAAGTGCGGCAAAGTAGGAGAGGTGTTGTCGGTTTCTCCACTTACTATCGCTTGTGGGGATAAATCAGTAGAAATTTTGGAGCTTCAGTTAGAGGGTAAAAAGAGGATGGATTATAAGTCGTTTCTTTTAGGACATCCTATTGAATGCGGAACAAATTTACTGGAGGATTAATATGGGTTATCTATATTTTGATTATACTTACTTTATATTTATGTTACCTTGCCTGATTCTTTCTATGATTTGTAGCGCAAAGGTTAACTCTACATTTAATAAGTTTTCGCAGATAAATAACAGACGCGGTCTTACAGGTGCACAAGCGGCTCAAAGCGTGCTATCCGCTTATGGAGTGACAGGTGTAAAAATTGAGCCTGTTTCAGGCCACCTTACTGACCACTTTGACCCACGCACAAATGTAATCAGATTATCTGAAAGCGTGTATAACAGCACCTCCGTTGCTGCTGTGGGCGTTGCTGCACACGAAGCAGGACACGCTGTTCAGCACGCTGAGGGTTACACACCGAACAAAATCAGGTCGGCTGTTGTACCGCTTGCAAATTTTGGCTCCAGACTTAGCTGGATATTGATTTTTGTCGGTTTGCTTTTACCTGTCCAGTTTAATTTTGTGGTTAATCTAGGAATCATCTTTTTCTCGTTTTCTGTTATTTTTACACTTATCACTTTACCTGTAGAATTTAATGCATCTAAAAGAGCATTGCAGACTATTGAGAATACTAATATGCTTGCTGGTGATGAATATATAGGTGCGAAAAAGACACTTACTGCCGCTGCTATGACTTACGTTGCCGCCGCTGCAACTGCGGTTGCATCTCTTTTACGATTGCTTCTTATTTTTGGTAGAAGAAGATAAATTAAGCTTATTTATTATTTGAGGTTATTATGGCTGATGTTAGAAAAATTGCATTCAATACTTTATATAGAGTACTCCATAAAGAGGCGTACTCTGCTTTGGCGTTGAATAGTGCAATTAAAGATAGTAACCTTAGTAAAGTTGATGCATCCTTTTTGTCGCATTTAGTCTACGGAGTTCTTGAAAGAAAAATTCTGATTGATTATATAATCGCGCAGTATTCAAAAATCAAGCCGAAAAAAATAGAAAACAAAACTTTGATTATTTTAGAGCTCGGTGTTTTTCAACTTTTATTTATGGATAAAGTTCCGTCTAACGCCGCAGTCGACGAGTGCGTAAAGCTTTCTAAAAAGGTGGGCGCATATAAATCTTCAGGTTTTATAAACGCTGTGCTGAGAAATT
The DNA here is from genome assembly GCA_017411835.1 of Ruminococcus sp. Lineage (GTDB taxonomy): Bacteria > Bacillota > Clostridia > Oscillospirales > Acutalibacteraceae > Ruminococcoides. The sequence continues at coordinate 35,207 of JAFQPG010000013.1, forward strand.
TTGTTCGTGCTGACCTCAAATACAGCTTGCCTGACAAAAATGATTTGGAAAATTTCTTAGGTATTAAGTATTCCTGCCCTGAATTTTTAGTAAAAAAATGGCTTGAACAATATGGAGAAGCTAATACCATAGGCATTTTAGAGGGACTTGCTAAAAGGCCTCCGCTTACAATCAGAGTTAACACCTTAAAAACTACTAAGGAAAAGCTTGCTAAAGATTTGCGTGAATGTGGGGTAAAGGTAAGCGATGTTGTTTTCCTTGAAAATGCATTGAATATTGATGATACCGGTTCGATTGAAAACTTGCCATCTTTTAAAAAGGGCGAGTTTTACATACAGGATAGTGCCTCCCAGCTTTGCTGTGAAATGCTTGATGCAAAGCCTTACGATGTTGTTTGTGATGTTTGCTCTGCACCGGGTGGTAAGTCTATTTACTCGGCTATTAGGATGGAAAACAAAGGAAAAATATATTCCTTTGATTTATACGAGCATAAGATTAACTTGATTAAAGAGTCTGCAAATCGCTTGTCAGTCGATATTATTGATGCTGAAGTGCGAGACGCTTTGAGTAAAGATGTTCCTTTACCTGCTTGCGATAAGCTCATTTGTGATGTACCTTGCTCGGGTTTTGGTATTATACGCCGTAAGCCTGAAATTCGTTACAAAAAAGCAACAATTATTGACAATTTACCTTTGTTGCAATACAGTATATTGTGTGTAAATGCTGATATGTTATCAAGCGGTGGTGTGCTTGTTTATTCCACCTGTACCTTGTGTGATGAAGAAAATATTGATATAGTCAATAGATTTTTGCGTGAGCACAAGGAGTTTGTACCTGAACCGTTACAACTGCCATCGGGCTTTGAGAGATTTTTTGATGAACCTGATAATGTGCTCACACTACTGCCTTTTAAAGGTATGAGCGACGGCTTTTTTATCGCAAAGTTCAGAAAGGTGGCTTGTGATGATTGATATTAAATCACTTTTCGACTTTGAAATAGAAGAACTTCTTATAAATAACGGGTTTCAAAAATTCAGAGCAAAGCAGGTCTTGTCGTGGCTACAAAAGGGAACGACCGACTTTTCTTTAATGACTAATCTTCCAAAGCCTCTTATAGAATTTTTAGACGCAAACTGCTACATAAGTACTGCTACTATCGAGCGTAAACAGGTGTCTAAAATTGATGGCACAGTTAAATATCTATTTTCTTTTGCTGACTTGCAGTGCGTCGAAAGCGTTGTGATGAACTACCACCACGGCTATTCTATTTGTATATCAACACAGGTTGGGTGCAAGATGGGATGTACATTCTGCGCTACAGGCAAAAGTGGATATTCCAGAAATTTAACTGCATCTGAAATGCTTGCACAAATTGAATCTGCTCAAAAAGATTTAGGTGTTCGTATATCTAATATTGTTTTAATGGGTATGGGCGAGCCACTTGATAATTATGATAATGTTATTAGGTTTTTAAAGCTTGTATCAAGCGAACACTCTCTTAATATCGGAATGCGCCATATATCCTTGTCAACTTGTGGCGTAGTACCAAGAATTTATGAGCTTGCTGATTTAAAATTACAGCTTACTTTGTCGGTATCCTTGCACGCGCCTGATGATGAGTCGCGTAGCAAAACAATGCCGATTAATAATGCTTATAATATATCAGAGCTTTTAAAAGCGTGCAGATATTACATCAAGAAGACAAACAGACGCATTTCCTTTGAATATGCACTTATCGACTCGGTAAACGATTCTGATGAATACGCGCGTAAACTTGCTTTGCTTTTAAAAGGAATGCTTTGTCACGTAAACCTTATTCCTGTTAATTCAGTTAAAGGTGCAAATTATGTTAAAAGTAAAATAGAAAGACAAAAGTCTTTTGTAGATATATTGTCTGAATATGGCATTAATGCAACTGTAAGAAGAACGCTTGGCAGTGACATCGATGCATCCTGCGGACAACTCAAGAGAAAATACAAGGAAGGAGGAATATAACTTGGAAGTTTTCTCACGTAGTGATATTGGTTTAGTAAGGAAAGATAATCAGGATAGCTGTAGCTTCTCAGTTATTTCTTCCAGCTGTGTATGGGCTGTTGTGTGTGACGGTATGGGAGGAGCAAGAGGCGGAAAAACCGCCAGTTCCACTGCTGTTGAATACATTACCGAATATTTAAATAAATATTATGCTGATAACATGGACGAAGAACAGCTCTCTACATTACTTATAGATGCTGTTGATGGCGCTAATACACAGATTTATAACAAGGCATGTGAAGATTTATCGCTTACGGGTATGGGAACTACCTGTGACCTTGTTTTCATCAGAGATGGTAAGATACACGTAGTTCACGTTGGTGACAGCCGTACATACTCTATCAGAGGTGGAAAGATTTTACAGATTACTGAAGACCATTCGGTAGTTCAGGAAATGGTTAAGCGTGGTGAAATTACACAGGAGCAGGCTCAAAACCATCCTAACAAAAACTTTATCACCAGAGCCTTGGGTATTAATGAAACTATCAGACTTGATTATATTGAGGCTGAGTTTGAGTATGGTGATGTTTTACTTATATGCTCTGATGGTTTGTCAAATTGTGTAACACAAGCTGATATGGTAAAAACCGTGCACGAAAATCGCGGTATTTTACTTATTGATACATTAGTTGAACTAGCAAAAATCGGTGGCGGTAATGACAACATTACTGTTACAGTAATTTATTGAGAGGAGTGACATACAATGGATAAATATACTGGTAAAAAGCTCGACGGGCGTTATGAAATAAGAGAACTTATTGGCGTTGGTGGTATGGCAAATGTATATCATTGCTATGACACTATTGATGACCGTGAGGTTGCTATTAAGATTTTAAAGGACGAATTTTTAGATAATGAGGATTTTATTCGCAGATTTAAAAATGAGTCTAAAGCGATTGCTGTATTAAATCACCCTAACATTGTGCGTGTTTATGATGTCAGCTTTGGCGATATGATTCAGTATATCGTTATGGAGTATATCGACGGTATTACACTCAAAGAATATATTGAAATGCAGGGCGTACTTGACTGGAAAGAGACTCTGCACCTTACAACACAGATTTTAAAAGCTTTGCAGCATGCTCACGAAAACGGCATTGTTCATCGCGACATTAAGCCGCAGAATATTATGCTTTTGCAAGATGGTACTATTAAAGTTACCGACTTCGGCATTGCACGTTTTTCGTCAAATGCTACCCGCACTATGACTGAGCAGGCTATCGGTTCTGTGCATTATATTGCACCGGAGCAGGCAAGAGGCGACAAAACCGACGGTAAAACAGACATCTACTCTGTTGGCGTAATGATGTATGAGATGCTTACAGGTACTTTGCCTTTTGATGCTGATTCTGCTGTTTCTGTTGCTTTGATGCAGCTTCAGACAACTCCGAAGCGTCCACGTCAATTAAATCCGGACATTCCTTCAGGTTTAGAAGAGATTACAATCAAAGCGATGCAGAAAAATCCTGCTGACAGATATCACTCTGCGGTGGTTATGCTTTCTGATATTGAACGTTTCAGATTAAATCCAAGCATCAGCTTTGAGTATAAATACTTTGAGGACAAGCCTGGTTATAGCGACGCAGTAAAAAGGTCTAAGAAGAAGCACGAGGCGTACGATAATCACGATGAATACGATGATTCACCGGTCAAATCACCTGTTTTATCCGCTATAAAAGGTGTGATTATTGCAGCTGTTTTAGTTTTGATTGTTTTCGCAGGTCTTGCATTGTTTAAAGGCTATACTTCTGCTCAACCTGAAGAAGTTGATGTTCCTGACTTTGTCGGTATGTCTGTTTCTGATGCTAACGCATTAAATAACGGACAGTTTGTTTTTGAATACGAAAGCAGATACAGTGACGAATTTGATGTTGATGCTATTATTTACCAGACTCCTGAGGCTGGTTCTAAAAAGATTAAAGAGGGTTCGGTTATCTCTTTGGTAGTTAATTCCTCAGAGTCCGATGTTACTGTGCCTTATGTTGGCGTTAACGGTACAGTTGATGCTACCGTTGAAAAGCTTAAAGAGGTCAACTTAGTACCTGAAGTTTTATATGTTAACTCCGATAAAGAAGAGCAGACTGTAGACAGTGTTTTCCCTCAGATTGGTAGTCAGGTAAAAATCGGCTCTACTGTATATGTGTTTGTTTCTAAAGGTCCTGCTAAAGATGGCATTGAGATGCCTGATTTAACAGGAATGGGAGCTTATGCTGCACAGTCTGCGCTTGAAGAACTTGGCTTTGAAAATATTAAAGTTGCTTACGACGAAAAGAGCAAGGCCGAAAAAGATACAGTTATCAGACAAAACCCGGTTAAAGGTTGCTTTATTGAGTCTGATTACGGCATCGTTATTACTTGTTCAAAGGGCGTTAAGAAAGAAAAAGAAGCTACAATTTACGTAGATTTACCTGCTAATGTTGACAAAGAGGTTGAAGTTAAGGTTTTAGTTGACGGTGTTGTTGATGCTGAATACAGCAAAACTGTTATTCCGCTTTATAATTCAACTTACACAATCAAGGTTAAAGGCTCCGAAGTTGTGACTGTTATGGTGCTTTTGGATGGAAAAGATTACCGCGAGTACTCTATTGACTACGAAGAGGGCTATGTTACTACTGTAAATGCTTACACTTATGTTAACCCTACAGCAGAAACTACAGCACCAACTCAACCACAGACTCAACCAACAGAAGGCTGATAATTTATGAAGTTATATTCCGGTATAATTGTTAAAATTACAGGTGGCTTTTACTATGTTCAGACTGACAAAAAGCTGTACGAATGTAAAGCACGTGGCGTTTTTAGAAAACGTGGTTGTACTCCGCTTGTTGGTGACTATGTAAATATAGAAGTTCCTGACGGTGATGGCTATTCGTCCATCAATTCTATAAATGAGCGAAAAAATTCACTTGTCAGACCGGCTTTGGCTAATCTTGATGTGCTTGTAATTGTCAGCTCGGTTGTTGAACCTACGGTAAATACCTATATTATTGATAAAATGACTTGTGCTGCTATTGATAAGGGGATAGAGCCGGTTATTGTGTTTTCAAAGTCTGATTTACAGCCTTGTGATAAATATTTAGAGATTTATAAAAAATCAGGAATTAAAGCTATAGAGTTTTCAAGTGTAACTAAAAAAGGTTTGGACGAAATTAAAGAGGTCTTAAAAAACAAGGTTTCTGCTTTCTCCGGCAATACAGGTGTCGGAAAATCTACTTTGCTTAATGCGTTGTTTCCTCATCTTGATTTAAAAACAGGGGAGATAAGCGACAAGCTTGGTCGAGGCAGACACACAACCCGAACTGTTGAGCTTTTTAAATGCTTTGGTGGTTATGTTGCCGATACTCCGGGTTTTTCTACAGTTGACCTCGATAGATACGAACTTATTCATAAGGATAATTTACAGTATTGTTTTCCTGAATTTTCTGATTATGTTCATCAATGCAAATTTACATCTTGTGCACATATTTGCGAAAAGGGCTGTGCTGTAATTGATGCACTAGATAAGGGAATTATTTCTAAATCAAGACACGATAGCTATGTAAGAATGTATAATGAGGTCAAAGATATTGAAGATTGGCAGTTACAAAACAAGTGATTTTTGTATCTTGATTTATTAATTATAATTCTTATTTACAAAAATGTAATTAAGGTTTAAGTAGTGTTTCTTGTAATTAGATTGTTTTGTGTGATATACTACTATTTACGATGTGTTAATGTGACTTTTGGGGAGGATACTTTATGCATTTATGTATGGGTTGCCTTAACGAAATAGCAACTAAGGGTGCAAAATGTGAAAACTGCGGTTTTGATAATGCTGTTGAGCAGAGCGCACCATTTTTGCCATATGGTACTGTTCTTAACAACAAATACGTTGTTGCAAAAGAGCTTACAAGTAACGGTGAAAGTACAAGCTATCTCGGATACGACAAAACTAATGGTAATGTAATTAACGTACGTGAATTTTTACCGATTGGTTTATTTGATAGAGCAAAAGGCGAAAAAATCTTAAAGATATTACCTGATGCAGTTACTAACTTTAGTGTTGCTGTTTCAGATTTTGAAAATTATTATTCTAAAATTATGTCCCTTTCTGATATGTCTGCTATGGTAGTTATTACTGACATATTCAGAGAAAACAACACATGTTATGTTATCGAAGAAGCGTATGATAACATTTCTTTTACAGAGTTTGTCAAAAAGAATGGTGGACATCTTGAATGGGATGTTGCACGCCCTTTGCTTATGCCTATAATTTCTTTGCTTGAGGCTATGCATAAGGTTGGTATTGGACACTATGCCGTATCTCCTAGCAATCTTTCTGTTAACTCTGAAGGTAAGCTTATTTTATCAGGTTTTGCGACAGAAAACGAAAGAAAACGTGGCACAATGCTGAAATCCCAGCTGTTTTCCGGTTGTGCTGCACCTGAGCAGTATCGTAACGACAATGTCTTAGATGACTCTACAGACGTTTACGGCTTTACAGCTACTTTGTTTTTTGCATTAACCGGTAATTTGCCTGCAAATGCAAAAGAGAGAACTAAAGATTCAAGACTTCTTATCAGCACAAATACAGTAAAGAGATTGCCTCCGCACGTTGTAACTGCTTTAGCAAACGGCTTACAGATGCGTAGAGATGTACGTGTTCCTAATTTTGAGGAATTACGCTCACAGCTTTCAGTTGCTTCAACTGTTCAGGCGATTCAGGAGGAGATCTCCAGAACTGCTAGCATGACTCCAATCGAAAACAGTAATTCTAAAAAGTCTAAGGTTAACGCAACTGCTGTTGGTATTGTCGCTACTATTGTTGCTTTACTTATTTTCTCTGCAGTTGGTCTTTATTGGCTGTCTATTAATCCTTTACAAGGTTTATTTATAAAAGAGACCGAAGCCCCAACCGTCGTTTTAGCAACCGAAGACTGGACCGGTCCTGTCGTTGCTGATTATACAGGTAAGACTTACGAAGAGGTTGTTACTGCTGTTGAAGCTGACGGTTCAATTACACTTAAGGTTTCTGCTGATGGCGAATATAGCGATACTGTTCCTATGGGTTGTGTTATTTCACAAACACCACCACCTGGTGAACCTATTGAAACTGAATCTTCATTGATATACATTGTATTAAGTAATGGACCTGAAATGAAGGAATTACCTGAAATTGCAGATAAATCATTAGACGAAGCCTCCAAAGAACTTATTGAACTTGGCTTTATTGTATTGCAGGAAGCTGAATACAGCGGATCTTATTCTGAAGGTACAGTTATGGGCTACGCTAACTTTAAAGCTGGCGACAAGGTTGAATCAGGCTCTGAAATCACATTAAGAGTAAGTAAGGGCACAGAGGTAACTGACGAAGAATAAAAAATAAACAGGTGGGCAATGCCCACCTGTATTTGTATATATCACTTTTTAAATTTCATATTGCTTTCAGCGTGCTGTATAAGGTTAAATACGGAACTTATAATCTGAGGATATTCAGAAGCAAGGGTGTCCGGAGATATTTGTAGTTCACCGCATTGCTTTACAAAATCTTTTTCACATTCCGAGTCTGTAGCACTCGAAACTCTTGTTGATAGTATTTCCATTGCAGCATTAGAAAAGCCTTTATATACTTCTTTATCAACGGCAAAGAGATTTTGCGGATTATTTTTATTTGCTGAGTAAACCTTTCGAAACATATTATATGTTGCAATCATCAGATAGTTTGAAACATTTGTCGAAAGCTTGCGGTTGCCTATTTTAATCAGGTAATCATAAAGTACACCCTGAGTATTTTGAATAAGCTTTTTATTAATAATCTGTGAAACCGCTTCGCGCTTTGTTTTTGTCATCTCGTCGCTGATATCTGTAATATCGCTATATCTCTGCGGTGTTCTGCCAAGCAGATAGTCGCACGATACATCGTAGTAATCAGCAATTCTGATTAAAAAATCCAAACCGCATTCGCGAATACCTTTTTCGTAGTGAGAAAGTAGCGCTTGTGATATTCCCAAGTCAGTTGCAACCTGCTTTTGACTTAGTTTTTTCTCTTTTCTGAGCAGAGTGATTATTCTGCAAAAATCATTATTCATACAAAATCACCTCATATATTATACAAATAGTATATAATATATATTACATTTTGTAAAGTCGGAGGGCTTATGAAATCTTATAATATTCATTTTATCAGACACGGAGCTATAGAAGATACTTTAAATGGTGTATATATTGGTACAACCGATGCACCTTTATCTGATGAAGGCAAAAGACAGCTTAAATTACTTGACCATAACTGTAATTATCCTTATGCGACAGTTGTTTTTACAAGTCCTTTAAAAAGATGCAAAGAGACCTGTAAGATTATTTATAGTCATATCGAGCCTATTGTTATTGACCAGTTGATTGAATGCAACTTTGGAGAATGGGAGGGCAAATCTGCCGATGAGCTAAAAGACGATCCTGATTTTTCTAAGTGGCTAGCAGGTGACCCTGAAATAAAGCCTCCTAGAGGGGAGAGTAATTCTGATTTTACACGCAGAATTTGTCTTATGTTTGAAAACATTGTAAACGGCTTGATAAAAACAGGCACAACTGATTGCGCTATTGTTACTCATGGTGGTATTATTATGACATTGCTTGCTATTTACGGCTTACCACAGGCAAAGCCTTTCGATTGGGCATGTGACAATGGATACGGTTATTCTTTAAGAATTACACCAATGCTCTGGCAAAGAGATAAGGTAGCAGAGGTTTACAAGTTAATCCCAAGCGAAAAAGAAAAAGACGAAGATTAAAAAAAGCACTGCGTATGCAGTGCTTTTTCTTATATTCTTGCTACGTTTGTTTCTTTAGCGGCTTTTATTACTGCTTTTGCTACTACTTTTGCTATCCTCTTATCGAGCGGGTTTGGTAGTATATAGTCAACTTTAAGCTCATTTTCTGTTACTAAATCAGCTATTGCATAGGTCGCTGCAATTTTCATTTCTTCGTTGATTTCTTTTGCTCTGCAGTCTAGTGCACCTCGAAAAATTCCCGGGAATGCAAGCACGTTGTTTATCTGATTTGGAAAATCTGATCTGCCTGTGCCGACGATATATGCGCCATATTCTTTTGCTTTATCAGGCATAATCTCCGGATTTGGATTAGCCATAGCAAAGATAATCGGCTTAAAATTCATTGATTTTATCATTTCTTTTGTAACAACGTTTGGAGCCGATACGCCTATAAATACGTCCGCGTTTTTCATTGCATCAATTAAAGAACCTGATATATTATCAGGATTTGTGAGTTTAGCCATTTCACGTTGAGCTGTATTAAAGTTGTCCTTATCGGCAATTATACCGATTTTATCTACCATTATAAGGTTTTTAACACCAAGGTTTATAAGATGCTTTGCTATTGCAATACCTGCTGAACCCGCACCATTAATTACCAGCCTGATGTTTTCTATACTCTTTTTTGCAAGCTTTAAAGCGTTTAAAAGTGCCGAACCTACTATAATCGCTGTACCGTGCTGGTCATCGTGAAATACAGGAATATCGCATTTTTCTTTAAGCTTAGCTTCAATTTCAAAACACCTTGGTGCGGAAATATCCTCGAGGTTAATTCCGCCAAAGCTTCCGCTAATCAAATATACCGTATTTACGATTTCATCTACATCTTTACTTTTAATGCAGATTGGAAATGCGTCAACATCGGCAAATTCTTTAAATAAAGCACATTTACCCTCCATTACCGGCATACCAGCTTCAGCCCCAATGTCGCCAAGTCCGAGTACAGCAGTACCGTCTGTTACAACAGCGACTAAATTATTACGTCTTGTAAGCTCAAAAGATTTGTTGACATCTTTTTGAATTTCAAGGCATGGTTGAGCTACACCCGGAGTGTACGCAAGTGATAAATCTTCTCTTGTATTTATAGGAACGGCTGATTTAACTTCGATTTTTCCGTTCCATTCGTAGTGTTTTTTTAATGATTTTTCTTTAATATCCATAGTTTCTCTTTTTAATTTGACTTTTAAAATAATTATATTATAATGTATGTGCGAGTAAATCAGGCAGTTGCGGGCAATGCGCGAAAGCGTCTGTCCGAGGAAAGTCCGGGCTCCATAGAGCAAGAATAACGGCTAACGGCCGCCGGGGGCGACCCTAGGGATAGTGCAACAGAAATAAACCGCCACTTACGTGGTAAGGATGGAAAGGCGAGGTAAGAGCTCACCGGGGTTGGGGAGACCCAACTGCCATGTAAACCCTATTCGGAGCAACACCGTGGTAAGACATATTTGCCTGCTCGGCAAGTCTTTTGGAGGTGGCGCTGAGCTGATGCGGTAACGCACAGCCAAGATAGATGACTGCCAAATACAAAACCCGGCTTATAGATTTAGTCGCTTTAAAACACCCGAAAGGGTGTTTTTTTATTTGTTGTTTTTCTTAAGTAACTCGTTTTTAATATTCCATAGGTTTTGAGATAAGTCTACGTAGTAGGTATGAGGGTTTTCAAAACGTTTAACCTCATCCCACAAAGTATCAAGATGAGCTTTGCAGTAATGTTTGATGTGCTCAATCGATGGCATATCTTCAATCAGCTCGCCGTTTTCAAAATATTTTTTCATAAGCGGGATAGCAATGAAGTTGTCAACAATCTTTCGTTTCCATGTGTGTTCAGGGTCGAACAGCTCGTATGGTTTTGTGTCGTCAATTTCTTCATCTTGTAGCGAGATTACATCTGCAATAGCTTTGTTTGTATCCTTATCGTATAAACGCCACACCTTTTTAAAGCAAGGTGTTGTAATTTTTTCTACATTCTCGCTGATTTTAATTTTTGGTGTTATATTACCGTTTTCGTCTTCAACTGCAACTAATTTATATACACCACCAAACACAGGCTGAGAAGATGAAGTGATTAATCTTTCACCAACACCGAAGGTGTCTACCTTTGCGCCCTGCAACAGCATATCTCTGATGATGTATTCATCAAGCGAGTTAGAAGCACAGATTTTGCAATCAGGAAAACCTGCGTCGTCAAGCATTTTTCTAGCTTTTTTCGATAAATAGGTGATGTCACCGCTGTCTATTCTGACGCCTGCAGGTCTAAAGCCATTTGGTACAAGCTCTTCATTAAATACTTTAATTGCATTAGGAATACCCGATTTTAATACGTTGTAGGTATCTACAAGTAAAGTACAGGAGCTTGGATATTGCTTAGCATAAGCTCTGAAAGCATCAATTTCAGAATCAAACATCTGAACCCAGCTATGTGCCATTGTACCAAGAGCAGGTATTTTCATATCTCTGTCTGCTATAGTACAAGCAGAACCGACACAACCGCCGATATATGCAGCTCTTGCGCCATATACAGCACCATCAAATCCTTGTGCTCTTCTAGAACCAAATTCCATTACAGCTCTGTTTTCAGCAGCTCTTGCTATTCTGCTTGATTTTGTTGCAATAAGACTTTGGTGGTTTATACATAGAAGAATCATTGTTTCAACAAACTGGGCTTGTATTACAGGACCTTTAACCGTAACAATAGGCTCACCTGGGAAGATAGGTGTGCCTTCAGGTATAGCCCATACATCACAGGAGAACTTGAAGTTTCTCATATATTCAAGAAATTCTTCAGAAAACATATTTCTGCTTCTGAGATATTCTATATCCTCATCAGTAAATTTTAAATTTCTAAGATATTCCACCATCTGTTCAACGCCTGCCATAATAGCAAAGCCGCCTTTATCAGGATTTTTTCGGTAGAACATATCAAAATAAGCTATCTTATCTTTAAACCCATTTTCAAAATATCCGCCTGCCATTGTAATTTCATAGAAATCAGTCAGCATTGTCAGGTTTCTTTCTGCATTACTATACATATTATTCCTCCAAAACAACTTCATTTTCTTAATATTATAGTATTAACCACCATATTATAGCATAAATTATAACAAAAAACACCACTAAATGCATCTAAAAATTAAAACTTTGTAACGATTTTTGCAAAAATATTTCATTTTTTTAAATTTTCTTACAAAAAAGACTTGTTTTTTTTCTAATTATGTATTATACTAGCCTTACGTTAGATTTTTGCGTTTAAAGAATTTCTAATTAGAATTATCTAAAAGAAATTAATCACATTATTATTTATCATATAGTTAGGGAGAATTTTTATGAGACTACGTAAACAAGAATTGGGCGACCGTAACATTGTAGGCGCTAGAGTAGAAGCTGCTCGCAAAAAAAGAGGAATGAAACAGAAAGAGCTTCTTGCACAGTTGCAGGTAAACGGCGTTGATATGAACGCTTCAGGCCTTTCTAAACTTGAAGGTCAGATTAGATATGTTACTGACGTTGAATTAATCGCTCTTGCTGATATTTTAGAAGTATCAGTTGATTTCTTGTTAGGTAGAGCTCCACAATAATTTGAGTTTTTCCAAGCATTTTGGTTTCTGTTTTTCAGGCGGTAAGTATTTAGCTTACCGCCTGAATTTTTTTGCCTGTAATTCTCATACTTTATTATATAGTATGGGGTGGTGCTTTGAAAAAACAATTATATAGATATAAAAGTCACTTGTTGTTTTTACTATATTTTACACTAGTTTTTATATTAGTTAAAAATCTTTTTTTATATTTATTGCCGTTTATAGTCGGTATTTCAGTGACTTTTGTGATGTATCCTGTATATAAATATATGAAAAAGAGGCTTTCTTTTAAGCCTGCGTTTTCGGCAACAGTAATCACCCTTTTTATTTTTTCAGTAATTTTAACTATTGTTTTTTATATTTCTTATCTTATTATTAGAGAAACAATTCATTTGTATAATAACAACATTGAATTTTTTAATAAATATATAAAAGGTATTGATTTTTCAAAGCTGATTAAAGAGCTTAGCATTGATTCTGATATTTTTTCTAAACTGTCCGATACCGCATTTAGCATTGTTAGAATTGTGCCTTTATCTATAACCTTACTGATTATTTCGTTTGTGTGCACAGTTTGTTTTATTAACAATTTACCTAAAATTAAATCTATTATTATTTCTAAGTTACCTAATGAAAAAGCTAGTTTTTTTAATAATGTAATTAATAACGCAAGTATGATTCTAAAGAAATTTATACGTTCTTATTTGCTTTTATATCTTTTGACTTTTATTGAGTCGATTTTCATTTTCTCTTTAATTGACATGGATTACGTTTTAGTTTTTGCTTTTTTAGCTACTGTATCTGATTTATTGCCGATTTTAGGTCCGGGTACGGTTTATCTACCGATTGCAGCAGTAAAAATGTTTACCGGCGACTTTTTATCAGGAATTTCGTTAGTCATTTTTTGGGCTATTGTAATTATTATCAGACAAATTTTAGAGCCGAAAATTGTATCGGATACAATAAAAATTCATCCGCTTGTTATTTTTTCGGCTGTGTATTTTTCATTTGTCAGTTCAAATATTTGGGTTTTATTTTATATAACATTATTGGGCTTAATTTATAAAATTTTAGTACAATCAAGGGTCCTTAGTCCGTTATTTGAAATTTCTGACAAGATAAGTGATAAAGAAAGTTGATATTTTTCTAAAAAAGCGTATAATTACTTTGTATGTATATAGATGGAGGCAATATATGGATAATAGAATTTTAGATTTTTTAAATTCGCTTAAAAATAAAAAAGTTGCTTTGATTGGTATAGGCAGAAGTAATCTGCCGTTAATTTCACTTTTCTCATCTTATGGAGCAGATGTTATTGCTTGTGACAGACGCTCTTATGATGAGCTTGGAGAGTATGCTACTCTTGCGCAAAATAATGGCGCAACTCTTTCTTTAGGCGAGAATTATCTTGATAGTTTGGATGCTGATATAGTATTACGCACCCCGGGTATGAAATTTTATCTGGACAAGCTTGTAGATATGAGGAATAACGGCGTTGTAGTTACATCTGAAATGGAGTTATTCTTTGATTTATGTCCTTGTAAGATCATTGCGGTTACAGGGTCAGATGGCAAAACTACAACAACTACAATCATTTCTGAAATTCTTAAAAAAGCAGGTAAAACAGTACATCTTGGCGGAAACATCGGTAAACCGCTTTTACCTGAAATAGAAAGTATTGATACAAATGATATTGCAGTAGTTGAGCTTTCAAGTTTTCAGCTTATTTCAATGAGAAAAAGCCCTGATATTGCTATCGTCACTAACATTGAGCCTAATCACCTTGATATACATAAAGATATGGACGAGTATGTTGAGTCTAAGAAAAATGTAATTGCGCATCAGAATGCTTTTTCTAAGACTGTACTTAACCTTGATAATACGCTTTCTAACAGTTTTTCTAAGGACGTTAGAGGTGAGCTTCGTAAATTTAGTAGATGCTCTGCTGTATATAACGGTTGTTATCTTAAGGATGGCGACATTATATACTCTGAGTTTGGAAAAGAACATTTTGTTATGCTAGCATCAGATATTAAAATACCTGGTATGCATAATGTCGAGAATTTTATGACTGCAATAAGTGCAGTTTGGGGACTAGTAAGTATTGAAGATATAGTTTATGTTGCAAAGAATTTCGGTGGTGTGCCACACAGAGCCGAGTTTGTACGTGAACTTGATGGAGTTAAGTACTACAACGATTCGATTGCCAGCAGTCCTACACGTACTTCAAGCGGCACTTTGTCGCTTTATAAAGAGAAGATTATCCTTATTTGCGGTGGCTATGATAAGAACTTAGATTATACTGATTTAGGTGTTAAAATCTGCAAAAAAGTAAAGCATTTGATTTTGCTTGGAGCAACTGCAGAAAAGATAGAAAAAGCAGTTAAAAACTGTTCTGATTTTTCAAACTGTGGTATTGAAATTTCACGAGTTACTTCTATGGACGAAGCGGTCGAAAAAGCGCATCAGATAGCCGAAAATGGCGACATTGTATCTATGTCTCCTGCTAGTGCTAGCTTTGATATGTATAAAGATTTTGAGCAACGTGGAAATCACTTTAAAGAGCTTGTAAATAAACTGTAATGATAAAGATTATTGATAAAGATTTTAGAAAGCTAAATCAATTTAAAGAGTTTTGCAAACTTGACTCTTTTGGGACTCGGATATATTCACATTATCTTACATACGGAATAGAGTTAAATTTTGCTGATTTTTGGGTTCAGTTTTGTGATGATACCATTACTTGCGCTATATGTAGATTAGATTGCGATTTCGTTGTTTGTGCGTGTGAAAAATCTGATTTTGAAGAGCTGTCTGCTTTTTTAAATTTCCAAAATTTTGCGACACTTACTTTTGATGATAATTTTTCTGATATAGTTAATGTTGAATATAAAAAATCTTCAAAAGGCGACATCTTAAAATATAGCGGAAAATGTGATAAAATCTACGATTATAGCTTTGTTACACCTGATAATAAAAAGTATCATGATTTACTTTTAAGCTGCGAAAGTGAAGACTTTTTTGTACCTGATTATCAAAGCTTTTTATCTGATGTAGTAAGAAGACAAACCAGAGGTTTGTGCACTGTATATGGCATTGAGGTTGAAGGAGTACTTGTAAGCTGCGCGATGACAGTTTCTTACACCGATTTTTCTGTTATTTTAGGCGCAGTTGCTACACACCCGCTACATAGAAAACGCGGATATGCCGGCTTTGTTGTCAGTACACTGGCAAATAAGTTTTTTGATTATGGTAAGGTTTATATTTACACAACTATTGCTAAGAATACCTTGTTTTACAAAAGCTTAGGTTTTGAGATATGCGGTAGTTGGCGTAAGCTTTATGGGGGATAGCATTGAAAAATATTTTTGAGTTTGATAATAAATTATTAGAGCTTTCTGATAAAGCACTTGAGATGTGCTCTGAAAGCTTTAAAAAAATAGAAAAAATACAGGCATATAATCAGCAGAAAATGCTAAAAGCTTTTCAAAACGCAGGTGTTTCTGAAAGTCATTTTGCAGGTTCAACTGGCTATGGTTACGACGACCGAGGTAGAGAAGTGCTTGATAAAGTGTATGCTTACGTTTTTGATGCTGAGGATGCACTTGTCAGACATAATTTTGTGAGCGGTACTCACACCCTGGCTGTTGCATTGTTCGGCATTTTAAGGCCTGATGATGAAATGGTTTGTGTAACAGGAACACCATACGATACTATACAAGGTACTATTGGTATAAATTCTGATTACAGCGGTTCTTTAAAAGATTTTGGCGTAAAATACAGTCAGGTTGAGCTTAAAAATGACGGAACAGTTGATTTAGAAGCTGTTAAAAAGGCTGCAAGCAGACATCCGAAGATGATATATATTCAGCGTTCCCGTGGTTATTCTACAAGAGATTCACTTTTATGTAAGGATATTAAAGCAATCTGCGATGCTGTAAGGTCTGTTACCGATAAATCAATTATTATGCTTGATAACTGCTACGGTGAGTTTGTTGAATGCGATGAGCCACTATCAAACGGTGTTGATATTATGGCAGGCTCGCTTATCAAAAACCCCGGTGGTGGTATTAGTCCTACAGGCGGATATATTGCAGGCAGAGCTGATTTAGTTGAAATGTGTTCGTATAGATTGACTACTCCAGGTACAGGAAAAGAACTCGGATGTACACTTTCTATTTTAAGAGAAATGTTTATGGGTGCTTTTAACGCTCCGCAGGTTGTCGGTGAAGCGCTTAAAACGGCTGTGTTTACTGCAGCTTTATTTGAACTGTTAGGCTATGAGGTTTCTCCAAAGGTAGATGAAGACAGGGGAGATATCATTGAGGTTGTAAAGCTTCACAATAGTGAAAATTTGATTGCTTTTTGTAAAGGAATTCAGGCAGGCTCACCGGTTGACAGCTTTGTAACTCCATATCCGTCTGATATGCCCGGATATGATTCTCAGGTTATTATGGCTGCGGGTGCTTTTACTCTCGGCTCTTCGATTGAGCTTTCTGCTGATGCACCGTTAAGAGAGCCTTATGCTGTATGGATGCAGGGTGGACTTAATTTTAACAGCAGTAAAGTAGGTATTATGCTTGCTGCAAAAGAGGTTATGAAAATCAATGAATAAAATTAAAGCTCTTACGTAATTGTAAGAGCTTTTTTATTTCTGTCTTAATTTTTTGAAAAAGTATGATAAAATTTCGCTACATTCTTTCTCCATAATACCACCCTCGTAGTGTGGCTTGAAGGAATTTTGTAGTTCTAATATATTAAGTGTTGAACCACAGCAACCAAAGTTTTTATCGTAAGCTCCAAAATACACATTAGGGATGCGTGCATTTATTATAGCTCCGGCACACATAGGACAAGGTTCTAGCGTTACGTATATATCACATTCCCACAGTCGCCAGCCACCGAGTTTTTCACAAGCATTATTTATAGCTTCAATTTCAGCGTGAGAAAGGGCGTTTTTAGAGCTTTCTCTTTTATTTCTACCAACTGCTATTACTTCATTATCCTTAACAATAACTGCGCCTACGGGAACTTCGCCCTCAGAAAAAGCTTTTTTTGCTTGTTCAATAGCAATTTCCATAAACTTTTGGTCCATATTACACCTCTATACTTAGCATTAATATAGCTTCAAGCAAGGAGAAAACAGCAAAAGCAATGATTGTCGGACTTTTGAAAACAATTTTAACCTTTTCTTTAAAAGTGATAATTTCATCGCCTTGTTTAAGTTTGAAAAAGCCTTTATGTTTTTTGCTTAGTATGGTAAAGCTTACTATACCTAAAATAGCAACTATGAGTGTCAGTCCGATATTTATAATATCAACTAAATAATCAGGTAGAGCGGCGCTACTTGACAGTAATGTCATAGTTACACTTAAGAAGTTGTTTAAAAAATGAATGATTATTGAAGGTAGTAATGAGTTGGTTTTAACAACGATATATCCGAGTATTAAGCCTACTACTGTTGCAAACGGAATCTGTGTAAAGTTGCCGTGCATAAGTCCGAAGACTATACCGGAAACCAATACAGCTAAGCCGTCAGAATACTTTCTAAGCGAACCTAATATAATACCTCTGAAGGCAAATTCCTCCACCAAGGCAGGTAATATAGCTACAGACACATAAAATAGAATTACATCTAACGCACTATCCCATGGATAATCCGTATCTATATTTGCGTTGATACCAAATGCGCCGAAAAGCTCGATAACCAGTTGTGATACATAATTTGCTGTCAAAGCTACAGCCAAACCGAAACTACACAGTAAAGTTGTAACTTTAGCACCGATTTTATTAATAGGAAAGATTTTGCCGAAATCTGCTTTTACTATTATACTATATATAATAGTCACTCCGAAAAATGTTAGTAAGGACACAAGACCTGATTCAAGCATCAAAAAGGTGGTATCCTCCATAAAGGACATATCAAGATTACCTGAATTGATATCACTACTAAATAAAGTAGCAAGCATTACCGGTAATATGGTAACAAAAGTTATCGCAAATGTCGCAACAAAATATATAAGCAGTACTATACCCACTCTGCTTGAATCTTTGTTTAGCTGTCTTTTGTATAAAGTTATCTTGGTTTCGTTTTCATTTATATATGGTAGCAATTTAAAATACTCCCTTAAGTTTGTTTTTAATATAATAATACATAAATTATAAAAAATAATTCTTGACAAACAAAATAAAAGATTATATAATACTCAAGAACAATAAAGCAAAGCGGAAGCGCTTTCACCTGTGGGGTGTCGTCTGCACGGGTCAATACCTTTCTTACAGCTAAGCTGTAATTGATTTGTATTGCCATGCGGACAGAAGTGTTTCTGTTCGCATTTATTATTTGTATAATAACTTTGGAGGTGCTTACCATAGGCACAAAGGAAATTCAGATCAACGAAGAGATTCGTGATAAAGAATTACGTATCATTGGAGAAGACGGCGCACAGCTCGGTATTATGAGTGCTCAAGAGGCTCTTGATATCGCTACTGAAAAAAATCTTGACCTTGTTAAGATTGCACCACAGGCTACTCCACCAGTCTGTAAAATTATGGACTACGGCAAATATCGCTTTGAACAGGCTAAGAGGGAAAAAGAGGCTAGAAAAAATCAGCATATCGTTAATATTAAAGAAATCAAGCTTTCTCTTAATATCGATACACATGATTTTAACACTAAGCTTAGAAATGCTCTTAAGTTTTTCGCTCATGGCGATAAAGTTAAGGTTTCTATCAGATTTAGAGGTAGAGAAATGGGCCATGCAGAATATGGCTATGATACTATGCAGAGATTTGCTGAGGCTTGTCAGGAGGTAGCGGTTATTGAAAAACCTGCTAAACTTGAAGGTCGTCAGATGCTTATGTTCCTTGCACCAAAGTCAGGAAAGTAATTAAAGGAGGACACTACTATGCCTAAAATTAAAACACACAGCGGAGCTAAAAAGCGTTTCAAACTCACAAAGAACGGTAAGGTTATCCGCGCTCATGCTAACAAAAGACACATTCTGAACAAAAAGACAACTAAGCGCAAGAGAGGCTTGAGACAGAACGTTGTTGCAGATAAGACAAATGTAGCACAGGTTAAGCGCTTAATCCCTTACAAATAATCGCTTATTTATTCTAATATTCGGAGGTAACATATAATGGCACGTATTAAAGGCGCGATGATGACTCGCAAAAGAAGAAAAAAGACATTAAAACTTGCTAAAGGTTATTTTGGTGCTAAGAGTAAGCACTTTAAGATGGCTAAACAGGCTGTAATGAAGTCTGGCAACTATGCATATATTGGTCGTAAGCAGAAGAAGAGAGATTTCAGAAGACTTTGGATTACTCGTATCTCTGCTGCTTGTAAAGCAAACGGCACTAACTACTCAACATTTATGAACGGCCTTAAAAAAGCTGGAATTACACTTAATCGTAAGATGCTTTCAGAAATTGCTATTTCTGACCCACAGGCATTCACAGCTCTTGTTGAGCAGGCTACAAAAGCATAAAAAAGCTATAACTGCGTTTGGGGTTTACTCCAAACGCTTTTGCTTATTATAGGAATGATTTTATGGACATTATTAAAAGTAAAGATAACAAAATAATTAAGTACATATCAAAGCTTATTTCTAATACTAAATTCAGACGCGAAGAAAAGCGATTTGTGATTGAAGGCGTTAGACTGTGTGAGGAAGCGCTTAAAAATGGTTGCGAAATCGACTATTGTGTGTATTCTGTTACAGCGATAGAAAAATATTCTGAAATCGTAAAGCAATTACAATTAATTTCAAAACATACGCTTTGTGTCGAAAATCGTATATTTTGTGCTTTATCTGATACAAAAACACCACAGGGTGTGCTTTGTGTTGTAAAAACACTTGACAAAAGCACACACTTTGATAAAATTAAAAAGAATGGAATAATATTGGCTCTTGATAATATTCAGGACCCATCTAACCTCGGGACAACGCTTAGAACTGCTGATGCTTTAGGTATTAGTGGTGTAGTTTTGTCCTCTGATTGCTGTGATATTTATTCACCAAAAGTAGTAAGAGGCAGTATGGGCGCAATATTCAGAATTCCTTTTATTATTACTGATAGTTTAGTGGACTTTATTTCTGATTTTAATAGTGTAGGAACTTCTTTTGCCTGTGTGCTTGATAAAGAGGCAGTTACTATTAATCAAGCTAAGTTTACTAAGCCCGTATTATCTGTAATTGGTAATGAAGGAAACGGCGTATCAAAATGTGTTATTGATGCTTGTAGTCAAAAATTATACATTCCGATGAAGAACAACGCTGAATCACTTAATGCAGCAGTTGCTGCTAGTATTATTATGTGGGAAATGATTAAATGACAAACACCACTAAGTATTTTGTATGGCTATCGCTCGCTTTAGGTACAAGTAACCCTAAGCAAAAGCGAGTGTTCGAATTATATGATAGTATTGTTGACTTTTATAATGGCGGAATTTATGAATGGCGTTTGAGTGGGATTTTTACTGAAAAAGAACTCACTTTGCTTTCAAACACCAAACTCTCTGATGCTCAGAATATCATTGGTAAATGTAAATTGCTCAATCATACTGTTATTTGTTTTGACGATGAGCTGTATCCTCAAAAGCTTTATAATATTTATGATCCACCATGTGTATTATACGTATGGGGTAATATGCCTAATTTAGATAATGTGCTTAGTATCGCTATGGTTGGTACGAGAAACGCAACACAGTACGGCGTTATGACTTCGCATGTTTTATCTGCTAGCCTTTCTAAGCTCGGAGTAGTTATAGTAAGCGGTGGAGCGTTAGGCATTGACAGCGCATCGCATATCGGTACTTTAGAAGCGAATGGCACCACTGTATGCGTATTAGGTTGTGGTATTAATTATCGTTATCTTATGTCTAATGCATCGCTTAGGAAAAACATCGCTTCAAGCGGTGCTGTTATATCTGAATATCCACCTGATACTCAGTCTTTTCCGTCTAACTTTCCTGTCAGAAACAGAATTATATCCGGTTTATGCGATGGAGTTGTTGTGGTTGAGGCTGATGAAAAGAGCGGTTCTTTAATTACTGTTAAACACGCACTTGAACAGGGCAGAGAAGTTTTTGCCGTAATGGGCAACATAAACTCCAGATATTCATCCGGCACGAATAAGATGATTAAAGACGGTGCTACACCGGTCACTTCTTATATTGATATCATCGAAGCGTTTGAGCGATATCAGATAGTACCTGATAAACAGCAAACTATCGAGCTTTGTGGACAGAATAATGCACAGCTCAATAAAGAACCTGTCTCACATAAAGACGATGTAGAGCTGTCTGATACTGTTTTGAAAATTTATCATTGTATAGGCAACACACCTATTCATATTGATGAAATTGTTTTAAAAACAAATTTGCCTGTCAGTAAGATTTTACAATCGCTGACAGAACTTGAATTACTTGGACTTATATCATGCCAACAAGGCAGACTATATAAATTAGCTTGATTTTTTAGGAGGACTAATATGTCTAATCTTGTTATTGTTGAGTCTCCTGCTAAAGCGAAGACCATCAAAAAATATCTCGGTAAAGATTTTGATGTAGTTGCATCAATGGGTCATGTCAGAGATTTACCATCCGCTAGACTGAGCGTAGACATCAATAATGAATTTGCACCTAGATATGAAATAATAAAAGGAAAGGAAAAGCTTGTTGAAGAGTTGGTAGAGTTGTCTGCTAAAAGCGACAATGTATACCTCGCAACTGACCCTGATAGAGAGGGTGAAGCTATTTCCTGGCATTTAGCATATTTATTAAATCTTGATTTAGATAAACAAAATCGTGTTGAATTTACTGAAATTACTAAAAACGGTATTACTAACGGTATGTCTAATCCTCGTTCTATTAATATCGACTTAGTAAATGCACAGCAGGCTCGTCGTATTCTTGACAGAATTGTTGGATACAAGCTTAGTCCGTTTGTTTCTCAGAAAATTCATAGAGGTCTTTCAGCAGGTCGAGTACAGTCAGTCGCTGTAAGAATTGTTGTCGACAGAGAATTAGAAATCAGAGCTTTTGTACCTGAAGAATACTGGAGCATTGATGCAAAGCTTGTTCCAAAGGGCTCGCGCAAATCATTTACTGCAGCTTTGTATGGCGATAAAAACGGCAAGCTTAAAGTTACTTGCAAAGAAGAAGCAGATAAAATTATCGCTGACCTTGATGGCGCTGATTTCGTTATTACAAAAGTTAAAAATTCAACAAGAAAGAAATCTCCTGCACCACCATTTATTACTTCTACATTACAGCAAGAAGCTTCTAGAAAGCTTGGCTTCCAGTCAAGAAAGACAATGAAGATTGCTCAAGAACTTTACGAAGGTATTGAAATTGAAGGAATTGGCGCAATCGGTCTTATCACATATATGCGTACTGACTCTTTGAGAATCTCTGCTGATGCAGTAAGTGAAGCTACTAAGTACATCAACGAGAATTTCGGAGCTAAGTATTTACCATCAAAGCCAAGGTTCTTTAAGTCACGTTCCAATGCTCAGGATGGTCACGAAGCTATCAGACCATCTACACCAAGCCTTGCACCGTTAAGCATCAAAGCTAGCCTTTCTAACGACCAATACAAGCTATATAAGTTGATTTGGGACAGATTTATGGCTTCACAGATGGCTGATTGCATCCAAAAAACTACTCAAGCTGATATCACAGCTAACGAGTATGTTTTTAAAGCATCAGGATATAAGGTTGATTTTGAGGGCTTTACAGCTTTATATACAGAAAGTAAAGATGAAGCAAACGAAAAGGAAACTCAGCTTCCACCACTTGAAGTGAATACAATCTGCAAAGTTAAAGATTTAGCACAGAATCAGCATTTTACACAGCCACCATCAAGATATACTGAAGCGTCTTTGATCAAGGCTATGGAAGAATACGGCATCGGCAGACCGTCTACTTACGCTGCTACTATCTCAACAATTACAGGCAGAGAATATGTAAAACGCGATGGAAAAATGCTTATTCCAACAGAGCTTGGTGAAACTTTAGCGCAGCTTATGAAGGAGCGTTTCCCTAAGATTGTTAATGTTAAATTTACTGCACAAATGGAGCAGGATTTAGATACAGTTGAAAACGGAAATGTTGAGTGGGTAAAGCTGCTTGACCAGTTCTACGTTGACTTCGAGAAAACTTTGAAGAAAGCAAAGAACGATATGGCTGGCGTTAAGCTCCAGCTTAAAGAGGACGAAACTGACATCATCTGCGAAAAATGTGGTAAGAAGATGGTAGTTAAAGTCGGTAGATATGGTAAATTTATCGCTTGTCCTGGCTATCCTGAATGTAAAAATGTAAAGAAATATGTTGAAGAGTCTGGCGCTACCTGTCCTAAATGTGGCGGTAATGTCATTATCAAACGTACTAAAAAAGGCAAAGTTTTCTACGGCTGTAGTAATTATCCAACCTGTGATTTTGTTTCTTGGTATGAGCCTGTGGCTGAAAAATGTCCTCAGTGCGGAGATATTCTCTTCAAAAAGAAAGGTAAAAAAGCAACTCTTTTCTGTCAAAGAGAGGGTTGCGGATATAAAAAGTAATGACTGTTAATGTCTTTGGAGCAGGGCTTGCAGGATGCGAGGCTGCTTATCAGCTTGCAAAACGCGGTGCTTATGTCAAGCTTTATGATATGAAACCGAATAAAAAAACTCCTGCACATTCAAGCGATAAGCTTGCAGAGCTTGTTTGTTCTAATTCGCTTAAAGCAAAGCGTGTTTCTTCAGCCGCAGGGCTTCTTAAAGAAGAAATGCGTATGCTTGATTCATTGCTGGTGAATTGTGCTGATAAGTGTGCGGTGCCTGCGGGCGGTGCTTTAGCAGTCGACCGAGAAGAATTTTCTTCATTGGTTACCGAGTCTCTATTAAATAGTGAAAACATCGAGTTTATTAGTGAAGAGGTTGTAGAAATTCCCGAAAACGAGATTTCTATAATTGCTACAGGTCCGCTTACTTCAGACAGTTTGTCACAATTTATCTCTTCAAAGCTTGGTGAGCATCTTTCTTTTTATGATGCTGCAGCACCTATAGTTAGCGCTGACAGTATTGATATGGAGCACGCTTTTTTTGAATCGAGATATCAAAAAGGTGATGGCGACGATTATCTGAACTGTCCAATGAATAAGGAAGAATACGAGCATTTTCATACAGAACTTGTGAATGCCGAGCGTGCGCCTGTTCACGATTTTGATGTTCGCGACCCGAAGGTTTACGAGGGGTGTATGCCTATCGAAATCCTTGCACAACGAGGTCTTGATACCATTCGTTTCGGTCCGATGAAGCCTGTAGGGCTAAAAGACCCGAAGACAGGTCATCGTCCATGGGCAGTACTGCAACTAAGAAAAGAAACAAAAACAGGTGAAATGTATAACTTAGTAGGTTTTCAGACTAATTTGAAATTTGATGAGCAGAAAAGGGTTTTTGGTCTTATACCTGCACTTAAAAACGCTGAATTTTTCAGATATGGTGTAATGCATAGAAATACATTTATTAATTCACCTAAGTTGCTTGATGCTGATTTTTCTCTTAGAACTAATAAAAACATATTGTTTGCAGGTCAGATTACAGGTGTGGAAGGATATATGGAGTCCGCCGCATCCGGACTGCTTGCAGGAATTAACGCTTATCGTATATTAAACGGTAAAGAAACCATTGTTTTACCAAGTGAAACGATGATTGGCTCGTTATCTAAATATATATCTGATGAAGACGTCGAGAATTTTCAGCCAATGGGAGCAAATTTCGGTGTTTTACCACCGTTAGAAAACAGACCTAGAGATAAAGCTCTAAGAGGTGAAATGTACGCTAACAGGTCTATTGATTGTTTAAACGAGTTTATTAAAACTAATGATATATAAAATGGGGTTAAGGTTATGAATATTATTGTTGATGCTTTCGGCGGAGATAACGCTCCGCTTGAAATTATAAAAGGCTCTGTAGATGCAAAAAATGAATATGGTGTCGATATTACTTTAGTCGGTAATTCGGATATAATCAGAAAAGTTTGCAAGGATAATGAGATTAATATCGATGGCATCACTGTTGTTCATGCTGACTCTGTTATTTCTCAGAATGAGCCTGGTACCGATGTACTGAAAGCTAAAAAAGACAGCTCTATGGCTGTGGGACTTAAAATGCTCCACGATGGTTATGGAGATGCATTTGTATCTGCTGGTAACAGCGGTGCTATTTGCGTTGGTGCTACCTTAATTGTAAAGAGAATCAAAGGTATAAAAAGACCCGGCTTTGCGCCTGTTATTCCAACACTTGAGTCAAATATGATGCTTATTGACTGTGGAGCTAACGTTGAGTGTAAACCTCAGATGCTTTTGCAGTTTGGTATTATGGGCTCGATTTATATGGAAAAAGTAATGGGGGTTAAAAACCCTAGAGTCGGTCTTGCAAATGTCGGCACTGAACCACATAAGGGTGGAGAACTTCAGCTCAAAGCCTATGAACTCCTTAAAAATTCGAAGCTTAATTTTATCGGTAACATCGAGGGCAGAGATGTTCCCGTTGGCGGATGCGAGGTTTGTGTATCTGACGGCTTTACGGGTAATCTTATACTTAAGACTTATGAGGGCGTTGCAGGTGCTTTAATGAGCAAGATTAAGGGTGTATTTAATAAAAACCTTAAGACTAAGCTTGCTGCTTCTATGGTTTACTCTGACCTTAAGGAAATGAAAAAATCGATTGATTATAACGAGTTCGGCGGTGCACCGATTATCGGATGTGCAAAGCCAGTATTTAAAGCACATGGTAGTGCTAATGCTAAAACATTTAAAAATGCAATCAGGCTTACTAAAGAATATGTTGAAAATAACGTGGTAGAAGAAATTACTACTGCATTAAAAGAGTTTAACGAAGGAGCAAAAGCTACCGATGAATGAGCTGCAAAGAATTATTGATTATAAATTTAATAACGAATCTTTGCTTAAAGAAGCTTTGACTCATTCTTCTTATGCCAATGAACATCACAAGAAGTTTAACTGTAACGAAAGACTTGAGTTTTTAGGCGATGCTGTATTATCTATTGTTGTTTCTGACTATATTTTTGCAAATTGTCCGAAACTGCCTGAAGGTGAACTAACAAAACTCAGGGCGTCGCTGGTTTGCGAAAAAAGTTTACATAAATTTGCTAAAGAAATTGAACTTGGAAAGTTTTTGTTGCTTAGTCATGGTGAGATTAGAAGCGGTGGTAAAAACAGACCGTCTATTCTTGCGGATGCCTTCGAAGCAGTTATTGCCGCGATTTACCTTGATGGTGGCATAGATCCTGCAAGAAAGCATATTTTAAGATTTGTTGTGCCGGAGGTAGAACACAGAAGTTCAACTTCATTTAAAGATTTTAAAACTACTTTGCAGGAAATTATTCAGAAAAATCCCGGCGAAAAGCTCGAGTATATTCTCGTATCTTCTACCGGACCTGACCACGATAAGCATTTCAAGGTTGAGGTTCATCTCAATAGTAATGTAATTGGCCGAGGTGGCGGAAGAAGTAAGAAGGAAGCTGAACAACAAGCTGCAAGGGAAGCGTTGGAGTTGATGGGCTATTAAACATTCTAATGTTGCTATTTTTGTTCCGCACAACGGTTGTCCGCATCAATGCAGCTTTTGCAATCAGAAAAGTATAGTTGGACAAGCGTATCAACCTACCGCTCAAGATGTTAAAAACACATTGGAGATTGCAAATAATTCTTTAAAAGAAAATAGTGTTAACGCTGAGATTGCATTTTTTGGCGGGAGCTTTACAGCTATTGACCGCTCTTATATGCTTGAGCTTTTAGAAGCGACAGTTCCTTATATTGATAAATTCAAGGGCATCAGAATTTCGACAAGACCTGACTGTATTGATGAAGAAATTCTTATTTTACTAAAAAAATATAAGGTCACTTCTATCGAGCTTGGTGCTCAGTCAATGGACGACGATGTGCTTTGCGCAAATAATAGAGGGCACAGCTCTAAAGATGTATATACTGCATCCAAGTTGATTAAATCATACGGCTTTTCCTTAGGCCTGCAAATGATGACAGGTCTTTATAAAAGCAGTTTTGATAAGGATATTGCTACTGCTGAAAAGTTTATTGAAATTAAGCCCGATACTGTCAGAATTTATCCAACCATTGTTATGAAAAATACAGCCCTCGAAAGATATTTATATCTGGGTGAGTATGATGTAATGGATATCGATTTGGCAGTAGAGTTGTGTGCACAGCTTTTAAAAATGTTTTATGAAAATAATATTTCAGTTATAAGACTTGGTTTACATCATAGTGAAAGCTTAGACAAAGACCGCGTTGCAGGTCCGTATCACCCTGCATTTAAAGAGCTTTGTGAAAGCAAAATTTTGTTTGATAAATTAATCAAACTGTTAAATTTAAGCAATTTGAAAAATGAATATGCAGTAAGGGTATCACCAAGCTGTGTTTCTAAATTAGTTGGAAATAATAAGTCTAACATAAAAAGACTTAATGAGTTAGGATATAATATCAAAATAATTCAGGACAAATCTATTGAAAATATGGAGCTTGTTCTTGATAACTAAAGGGGAAAAATATGCTCTTAAAATCACTTGAGCTACAGGGCTTCAAGACTTTTCCGGACAAAACAAAATTAACTTTTGACAAGGGTATTACTTCGGTAGTAGGACCTAACGGTTCTGGTAAAAGTAATATCAGTGACGCTATACGTTGGGTTTTAGGTGAACAGGCACCTAAATCTCTACGTTGTTCTAAGATGGAGGATGTAGTTTTTAATGGCACTGACTCGAGAAAGCGTCAAGGCTATGCTGAGGTCACACTCACTATCGACAATAAAGATAGGGTTTTGCCGTTTGATGGCGACGAGGTTGCTGTTACAAGACGTTATTACCGCAGCGGTGAAAGTGAATATTTGATCAACAAAGCATCTGTCAGACTTAAAGATATCCACGAATTATTTATGGATACTGGTCTTGGTCGTGACGGCTATTCAATGATAAGTCAAGGTAAAATTGACTCTATTGTTGCGTCTAAAAGCGAAGATAGACGCGAAATTTTTGAAGAAGCTGCTGGTATTTCCCGTTATAGATACAGAAAAACCGAAGCTGAAAGAAAGCTTATGCATACCGAGGACAACCTCGTTAGATTAAGAGATATAGTTACTGAACTTGAAGACCGAATTGGTCCGCTTGAAAATCAGGCAAAGAAAGCTCAGACGTTTCTTGAATATGCTTCAGAAAAGCGTGGACTTGAGATTGCTTTATGGCTTGACACTTTAGATAAGTCATCGTCTGTTTTAAAAGACCACGAGGATAAAATTACTGTTGCAAAAAATCAGTATGAAGAAGCGGAGCAAAAGCTCTCTGATATTGCTCAAGAAACAGAAAATATCTATCTGCAAAACGGTGCTCTCCTATCTAAAACTGAAGAAATCAGACAGAATATCACCAGAAGCGAAGGCGAGATTAGTTTCCACAAATCTTCTATGTCTGTTGCTGAAAACGATATCTTACATAACAATGAAAATATCGAGCGTATCAAAGGTGAAATTGAAAAAGCTAAAAGCTCTACTGTTGATATTCAGCAGGAAATTGAGAGCAAAGAAGCTCAGATTGTTGAACTCAATGGGGAGATTGAGCAGCTCCAGCTTGATTATGATAAAACAGCAGATGATTTAAATAATATAAACACTGATTCGAGCAGAAGTAGTGAACAGCTACAGCAAATGACTGCACAGATTGCTTCATTATCCGCTAAATCTGCTGATGCTCGTGTTACTGATATGACCTGTGCATCTACTGTTTTAGAGCTTGAGTCACGAGTGTCTACACTTAAAGATAGTTGTCTAGCAAAGCTTGAACAACAAAAAGATATTGAATCTATGTATGCTGATTTAAAAGAACAGGTAGAAAAGCATACTAAAGAAGTAGACTTTTTAAATAATTCAATTAAAGGGTTAGAAATTAAAATCGAATCACGCACTAAAAAGCGTGATGAGCTTAAAACTACTGCTGACAATATGATGCTTGATGCACAGGAAAAAGCACGTAGAGCTAAGCTTTTAGAGGACCTTTCTGCTAATTATGAAGGTTTTTATAATAGCGTAAAGGTTATTATGAAGGAGTCAAAGAAGGGTACAGTATCCGGTATTTGCGGTCCTATTTCTCAGCTTATAAAGGTTCCTTCGCAGTATAATACTGCTATTGAGGTTGCACTCGGCAGTAAAATGCAAAATATCGTAACTAACACAGACGAAGATGCTAAGCGAGCTATTAAAACCCTTAAACAGCTTGACGCTGGTAGAGCAACTTTCTTACCGATTACTACAATTAAAGGCAGAAAGCTCGACGAAAAAGGACTTGACGATTGCTATGGCTACATCGGAGTGGCTGCTGATTTGTGCTCTTGCGATAAAAAATACGATAACATCAAGTCGTCACTTTTAGGCAAAATTGTTATTGTAGAAGACCTTAACTGTGCCGCTACAATCGCTAAAAAGTACGGCTATAGATTTATGGTCGTTACTCTTGATGGTCAGGTGATTAATGCCGGCGGTTCATTTACCGGTGGTTCATTAAATAAAAAATCAGGTTTACTTTCAAGAGAAACTGAAATTGCTTCTCTTAAGAAGAAAGCTGAAGAATTACTTAAAAAAGCAGAAGATGCAAAGAAAGAATATGTTTTTGCTCAGGAAGCGTTTGCTAAATGCGAGGCAGAGCTCTTGGGTGCTCGCGCTGATTTATCTGTTGCACAGCAAGAACTTATCAGATGTCAGACTGAATTTAACGCTTGCGCAAATGAACTGAATAATCTTAAAGCTTCAATTTTAGAGATTGAAACTGAAATTACACAGTCGGTCGAAAAAATTGAAACTTTAAAGAAAAACCAGATTGAAGCAAAAGCTGTGCTTGAACAGTACAATAAAGAGATTGAAGTAATTGATGCTCAGATTAACTCTTTGTCAGGCGACAAAGAGCTTTTATCGCAGAAGAGAGAAGAGTTATCTGCATTATTGCAGGATATCAGATTGCAGATTGTTACAAAGCAAAAGGATATTGAGACTCTAAAAACAGAGATTGAAATCGCAAAAGCATCAGGTAGCAATCAGGATGCTCGCGTTGATGAACTTAATGCTGAAATCGATGTTATTGTTTCAAGCAACGAAAGACTCGAGCAAAAGATTGAGGAGATTAAGGCAACTATTAATAACCTTAGACAAAAGGTTGATGATGACAAGGCTTTAATTGAAACATTGAACACTCAGCGAGATGAGCTTGAAAAGCGTTCTGTAGAGCTTAGACAGCTTGAACGTGATAAAAACTCTGAGCGTGAGCTAGCATCAAATGAATATTCACGTCTTGAAGAGCGAAAGATTAATCTTCAAAAACAGTTTGATGATATTATCGCAAAGCTTTGGGATGAGTATGAGCTTACAAGAAGCGAGGCTCAAAAGCAGGCTGTTGAAATTGAAGACCTGCCTGCTGCTAAATCGCGCCTTGCTGAACTTAAACAAAAAATCAAAGGTCTTGGAAACGTCAATGTATCTGCTATTGAGGAGTATAAAGAAGTATCACAGCGTTATGAGTTTATGAAGGCACAAGTAGATGACGTTGAAAACTCTAAAAAAGAGATTGAACGACTCATAAATGATCTTACTAAACAGATGAAAGAAGTTTTTGTTGAGTCATTTGCACTTATCAGTAAGAACTTTACAGAAACTTTCAAGGAGCTTTTCGGTGGCGGTACTGCTTCTCTTGAACTGTCCGACCCTGAAAATATCCTTTCAAGCGGTATTGACATTATTGTTCATCCACCTGGAAAGATTGTTGTGCACCTTGAAGCATTATCAGGCGGTGAAAAAGCGCTTGTTGCTATTGCACTTTATTTTGCTATCTTAAAAGTCAGACCTGCACCGTTCTGTGTAATGGACGAGATTGAAGCGGCTCTTGACGAGGTTAACGTAGACAGATTTGCTCAGCATTTGAGAAATCTTACTGATAGTACACAGTTTATTCTTATTACACACAGACGTGGTACTATGGAAGAAGCTGACGTGCTTTATGGCGTTACGATGCAGGATGAAGGTATTTCAAAGTTGCTTGAATTGCGTACATCTGAGGTTGCTTCAAAGCTTGGTTTAAATGCTAACTGATTAACAAGGAGAAATTATGGGCTTATTCAGTAAAATTAAAGAAGGACTAAAAAAAACAAGAGATGGTGTTGTTTCTCAAATCAACTCTATGCTCAAGTCCTTTACAAAAATAGACGAAGAACTTTTTGAAGAACTTGAAGAGTTACTGGTTATGGCAGATGTCGGTGTTCATACTGCTGAAAATATCTGTAACGAAATAAAAGATAGGGTTAAATCCGAGGGCGTTACAGACCCACAGCAGATTATGTCAATGCTTGAAAATCTTATTGCTGATATGCTAAGAGAAGGCAATGAAATGGTGCTAAACACAAAACCATCTATTATTCTCGTTATTGGCGTAAATGGTGTAGGTAAAACTACAACCATAGGTAAGCTTGCAAACCACTATGTATCATCAGGTAAAAAAGTTACACTTGCTGCTGCTGATACGTTTCGAGCTGCTGCGATTGAACAGCTTCAGGTATGGGCGGACCGTAGCAAGGCTGATATTGTTAAGCAAAATGAGGGTTCTGACCCGGCGGCAGTTGTTTTTGATGCTATTTCTAGCGCAAAAGCAAAGGGTAGTGACATTATTATCTGTGATACAGCCGGTAGATTGCATAATAAAAAGCATCTTATGGACGAGCTTGCAAAAATCAGAAGAGTTATTGACAGGGAGTTGCCTGATGCTGATAAAGAATTTTTACTCGTGCTTGATGCAACTACAGGTCAAAATGCAGTTAATCAGGCGCAGGAGTTTTCGAAAGCTACAGGCATTTCGGGCATTGTTCTTACTAAGCTTGATGGTACGGCAAGAGGTGGCGTAGTGATCGCTATTAAAGAAGGTCTGAAAATTCCTGTAAAATTCATCGGTGTAGGTGAGCAAATTGACGATTTGCAACCATTTGATGCTGATGATTTTACTAAAGCTTTGTTTGCAAAGGATTAAAATAATGAAGTTTTTGATTGCTACTAATAATAAAAAGAAGCTTGACGAGCTCAACAGAATTTTAGCTCCACTTGGGGTAGATGCCGTTACCGCTAAGGAAGTCGGTGTCGATTTAAGCTCTGTTGAGGAAAACGGCTCAACTTTCTCTGAAAACGCATACATCAAAGCAAAAGCGGCTTTTGATATGGTTGAAGGAAAATATTGCGTTGTAGCTGATGATTCAGGTCTTTGTGTTGATGCGCTTGATGGTAGACCCGGTGTGTACTCTGCACGCTATGGCGGAGAAAACGCTACTGATAAAGATAAAATTAACAAGCTTTTATCTGAGCTTGATGGTGTACCAACTGAAGAAAGAGGAGCTAACTTCACTTGCTCTATATGTGCTATAATGAGTAGTGGTGATGTAATTACATCACAGGGAATCTGCTATGGTGAGATTGCTACATCTCCTGTTGGAGATTGCGGTTTCGGTTATGATCCTATTTTTATGGTTAAAAACAAGTCATTTGCACAGCTTTCAAATGATGAAAAAGATAAATTAAGTCATAGAGGAAAAGCTTTAAGACAATTTAAAGATAAATTAGTTAAGTTTATGGAGGATAAATAATGCTTACAAGTAAACAGCGTGCTTATTTAAGATCCCTTGCAAATTCTATTGATACTGTTGTAATGGTTGGAAAAGGCGGTTTATCTGAACAGATTTTTAAAACTGCTG
This sequence comes from Ruminococcus sp., assembly GCA_017411835.1. Lineage (GTDB taxonomy): Bacteria > Bacillota > Clostridia > Oscillospirales > Acutalibacteraceae > Ruminococcoides. The sequence goes on from JAFQPG010000013.1 coordinate 68,426, forward strand.
ACGAAGCAATTACAGCACGCGAGCTTATTAAAGGTAAGGTTCTTGAATCGTGCGAGCTTTCTGTAAGGGAGGTTGCTGATTCAATAGCTGAACAAATTAACGCCGATGTTGTTCAGGTTATCGGTACTAAATTTGTGCTTTACCGCAAAAACGATGATGAACCTGTAATCGTATTGCCAAAGGTTAAAAAATAATAGCATTCTTTAAAGTTTTAAATTAGCCGTATCTACATTTTTATTAATATTAAAGGTGATATTATGACTATTGAAGAGTATAAAGGTATTATAAGACCGCTTATGGGCGATAAGAGGTATATTCACAGCGTTAATGTTTCTATTGAGGCTGCACGACTTGCTAAAAAATATGGTGCTGACGAAGAAAAAGCGGCAGTTGCCGGTATTTTGCACGACATTACAAAGGAAATTGATTTTGAAAAGCAGTTGCAAATTATCAGTAGTGGTGATATAATTCTCACCGATGTCGAAAAAAGCACAAACAAACTTTGGCACGCTATATCAGGCTCAGTATATATTCAAAAAGAACTCAATATAACTGATGCTGATATAATTAACGCGGTCAGATACCATACTACCGGTAGGGCTAATATGTCGCTACTTGAAAAGATTATCTTCTTGGCTGATTTTACAAGTGCTGAACGCGATTACCCTGATGTAGATGTCATAAGACAAAAGGCTGAAATATCGCTTGAAGAGGGTATGTTTTACGGCATACAGTTTACATTAAGCAGGCTTTTACAGCGTCAGGGACTACTTAGCATTGATGCGATAAACGCTTATAATGAAATTTTATTAAACAGGTGAAATATATGACAACATTAGAACAAGCAAAAGAAACTGCAAAAATTTTATCCGAGAAAAAGGGTTTAGATATTAAAGTAATCGGCATTTCAGATGTTTCTGTTATTGCTGATTATATGGTTATTGCGACCGGTAACAGTTCAACTCACGTTAAAGCTTTAGCTGATGAGGTTGAAGAACAGCTTGATGAGATGGGTGTTTCCGTCAGCCATATTGAGGGATATAGATCTAATTCATGGATTTTATTAGATTACATTGATATTATTGTTCACGTTTTTTCTAACGAAGCTAGAGAATATTATGACCTTGAGCGTTTGTGGGAAGACGGAACTGTTATAGATATTTCTGATATTATTGATTAATTTGTAGTACACAACCTTAGGAGGGTTTTCATTGAGATACGAACATAAAAAAGTAGAACCAAAATGGCAAAAGATTTGGGAAGAAAAGGGCGTATTCCACGCTGAGGAAAATTCTGATAAAGAAAAATTCTTTGGTCTTATCGAGTTTCCTTATCCATCTGGACAGGGACTTCACGTAGGTCATCCACGTCCGTACACAGCTCTGGATACTGTTTGCAGAAAGCGTAGATTACAGGGCTACAACGTTCTTTATCCAATTGGTTGGGATGCGTTTGGCTTGCCTACAGAAAACTATGCTATTAAAAACCATATTCACCCGGAGATTGTAACTAAAAACAATATCGCTAGATTTAAAAAGCAGATTCAGTCTTTAGGTATTTCTTTTGATTGGAGCAGGGAAGTAGACACAACTGACCCTGACTACTATAAATGGACACAGTGGATTTTCTTACAGCTATTCAAAAAAGGCCTTGCATATAAAAAAGAGATGGCTGTTAACTGGTGTACTTCTTGTAAGTGCGTACTTGCCAATGAAGAGGTTGTTAACGGCGTTTGCGAGAGATGCCAAAGTGAAGTAGTAAGAAAAGTTAAATCTCAGTGGATGCTTAAAATCACCGAATATGCTGACAGATTAATCGACGACCTTGATTTAGTTGATTTCCCTGAGCGTGTTAAGCTTCAGCAGAAAAACTGGATCGGTAGATCATACGGTGCTGAGGTTGAGTTTGATACTACTGCAGGTGATAAGCTCAAAATTTATACAACAAGAGCGGACACACTTTACGGTGCTACATATATGGTTATTTCACCGGAGCATCCTGTTATTGAAAAATGGGCTGACCGTATTGCTAATATTGACGAGGTTAGAAAATATCAGGCTGACGCTTCTAAAAAATCTGACTTTGAGCGTACTGAACTTGCGAAAGACAAGACAGGTGTTAGACTTGATGGCGTTATGGCTATTAACCCTGTTAATGATACTCAGATTCCTATCTTCATTTCTGACTATGTACTTATTTCTTATGGTACAGGTGCAATTATGGCGGTTCCTGCGCACGATACTCGTGACTGGGAGTTTGCTAAGAAGTTTGACCTTCCTATCATTGAAGTAGTAAAAGGCGGTAATGTAGAAGAGGAAGCATTTACTGATTGTGCAACAGGTATTATGGTTAATTCCGGTATGCTTGACGGTTTATCTGTTGAAGATGCTAAGGTTAAGATTATTGACTGGCTCACAGAAAACGGCAGAGGTGTTAAGAAAACTAACTACAAGCTTAGAGACTGGGTGTTCTCACGTCAGAGATATTGGGGCGAGCCTATCCCGATTGTTAAGTGTGAGGATTGTGGCTACGTTGCTATTGACGAATCTGAACTTCCGCTTAAGCTTCCTATGGTTGAGTCTTACGAGCCTACTGATACAGGTGAGTCACCACTTGCAAATATTACAGAATGGGTTGAAACAACCTGTCCTAAGTGCGGTAAAAAAGCTTACAGAGAAACCGATACCATGCCACAGTGGGCAGGCTCATCTTGGTATTACTTAAGATATATGGATCCTCATAACAACGATGCTCTTGCATCTAAAGAGGCCCTTTCTTATTGGAATTGTGTTGACTGGTATAATGGCGGTATGGAGCATACAACTCTTCATCTGCTTTATAGCCGTTTCTGGCATAAATTTTTATATGATATCGGTGTTGTACCTACTAAAGAGCCATACTCAAAGCGTACTAGCCATGGTATGATTCTCGGTGAAAACGGCGAGAAAATGAGTAAATCAAGAGGTAACGTAGTTAACCCTGATGAAATCGTTGACGAATACGGTGCTGATACACTTAGAATGTACGAAATGTTTATCGGCGACTTTGAAAAAGCTGCTCCATGGAGTCCGTCAAGTATCAAGGGCTGTCGTAGATTTATCGAGCGTTACTATAATCTTCAGACCATTGTTACTGACTCAGATGTTATCAGACCTGAACTTGAAAAAGAATTCCATAAAACTATCAAGAAGGTTACTGAAGATATAGAAAACATTAAGTTTAATACAGCTATTGCGGCGCTTATGGCACTTATCAATGTTATAACAAATGTTGGCTCTATTACTAAGAAAGAGCTTGCTGTATTCTCAATTTTGATGAATCCATTTGCTCCTCACGTTACTGAAGAGGTTTGGGAAGTATGCAAATTAGGCGATGGCATTTTAGCTCAGACTCAGTGGCCTGAGTATGACGAATCGAAGTGCGTTGACGATACTGTTGAAATTGTTGTTCAGGTTAATGGCAAGATTAAAGCAAAGCTTATGATTCCGGCTGATGCTCAGCAGGATGAGGCTATAAAGCTTGCAAAAGCTGACCAAAAGGTTATTGAAGCAATTTCTTCAATGAATATTGTCAAGGAAATATACGTCAAAGGTAAGCTTGTCAATATTGTTGTTAAGCCTTAATGCACATTTTTGTCAAATTTCTACTTTATTTTTAGAACACACTTGACACTTTTTACACATTATTGTATAATTGACAAAGCATTATGCGAATTACCCATGCCTTATGGCGGACGGGAGGGAAATAAATGTCGGAAGTAAGACTCAAAGAAAACGAATCTCTTGAGAGCGCTTTAAGAAGATTTAAGAAACAGTGCGCAAGAGCAGGCGTTATCGCTGAAGTTCGTAAGAGAGAAGCTTATGAGAAGCCTTCTGTAAAACGCAAGAAGAAATCCGAAGCTGCTCGCAAACGCAAATACAAATAATTAAAAAAGAAACGGACAGGTTAATATTAACTTGTCCGTTTTTTGTTTTCAGGTGATTATATGAAAATTCTTGTGTTATTAGGTCCAAACCTAAATATGGTAGGTATTAGAAAAAAAGAAGTATATGGTACGGTTAGTGCTGATGACATTAATGATATTATCTTAAACCACGCAAATGAAAAAGGGATAGACTGCGAAATATTTCAGTCGAACCATGAAGGTGTACTGATTGATAAAATACATTCTACACTTAATAAATACGATGGTGTAGTAATAAATCCGGGTGCTTTAACACATTACAGCTTTGCTTTACGTGACGCGATTGAATGTGTTTGTGAAATTCCTTTTGTGGAAGTCCATATGTCCGATATCTCTAAAAGAGAAGATTTTAGAAAAATTTCTGTTACTGCTCAGGTTTGCGTAAAACAGATAATGGGCTATGGTATTGATTCTTATTTAAAAGCTATTGATTATTTAAACGAGGCAATAAATGGATAAACGAATTGATAAGTTGCGTGAGATTATTGCTGACGACAATACTGCTGTTTTAATAACCTCTGATGTTAATCGCTTTTATTATAGTGGGTTTAAGTCTTCTGCCGGTGCTGTTTTTATAACTAAAAGCACAGCGACATTGCTCGTCGATTTTCGCTACTTTGAGTCAGCACAAAAGCAGGTATTAGATAAAATACAAGTTATTCAGTATGTTAAGCTGTTTGAATCATTAAACGAGCTTATAGACAAAGAGAATATAAAATCAGTAATAATTGAAGATGATGATGTTACTGTATCAAGGCTTAAGAAGTTAAGAAACGGGCTTAACTGTGAAATAATTGATGAGTTTAATCTATCTGATAAAGTTCTGGATTTTAGAATGATTAAGACAGATTTAGAAATTGAAAAGATTAAGCACGCACAGAAAATAGCTGAAAAAAGCTATCTTGAGCTTTTAAACATCGTTAAGTGCGGTGTGTTTGAAAAGAAACTGGCACTCGAGCTTGAGCATCTTATGAAGCTTAACGGTGCTGAAAAACAAGCTTTTGATATAATTTCAATAAGTGGAAAAAATACGTCCTTACCACATGGAGTACCAACAGATAAGTTGCTTGAAAAAGGCGATTTCATCACTTTTGATATTGGATGCGTGTACGACGGATATCATTCTGATATGACTCGTACTGTCGCCTTAGGCTATGCAAGTGAAGAAATGAAGAAAATTTATGACATTGTATTGCACGCTCATAAATGCGCAGCAGAAAAGATAAAAGCAGGGAATAGCTGTGCTGATGTCGACAATGCTGCACGCAATTTTATTGCTGATAATGGTTACAAAGATTATTTTGGCCACACAACAGGTCACGGTGTTGGGCTTGAAATACACGAAAAGCCAACTATTTATATGACTAATAATCTGATTTTAAAAGCCGGTATGATAGTAACAGACGAGCCGGGTATTTATTTACCTGATAAATTCGGAGTACGTATAGAGGATATGTATTTGGTTACCGATACAGGCTGTGAAGACTTAGCAAAGATAGATAAAGAACTAATTATTCTTTAAAAGTATTGATTTTTATTTGATTTATCTGTATAATTATTTTGTAAATTTATGAAATTTGCTAATCAAATCTATTTTGGAGGGAAATATAATGATTTCTGCAGGTGATTTTAGAAACGGTGTAACATTTGAAATGGATGGACAGGTTGTTTCTATCATTGAATTTCAGCACGTAAAACCAGGTAAGGGCGCTGCCTTTGTTAGAACAAAGATCAGAAACGTAATTACCGGTTCTGTTGTTGAAAAAACTTTTAACCCAAATGACAAGTACCCAACCGCTTTCATTGAGAGAAAGGATATGGAGTACAGCTACAACGATGGTGATCTTTACTACTTTATGGATACTGAGACTTGGGAGCAGGTTCCAATCAACGCTTCTATTCTCGGCGATAACTTTAAGTTTGTTAAAGAGAATATGACTTGTAAGGTTCTTTCTTACAAAGGTAACGTATTCGGTGTAGAGCCACCTAACTTTGTTGAGCTTACTATCACTCAGACTGACCCAGGCTTTGCTGGTAATACAGCTACTAATGCTACTAAGCCAGCTACTGTTGAGACAGGTGCTGAGATTAAGGTTCCTCTCTTTATTGAAGAGGGCGAAGTAGTTCAGATTGACACACGTACCGGCGAATACTTAGGTAGAGCATAAGGAGTACTATCATGACATTATCAGAAAAAATTTCTTATATCAGAGGCTTGGCAGATGGTCTTGAGCTTGATGGCGATAAAAAGGAAGTTAAAGTTTTAAACGCTATTATTGAGCTTTTAGACGATATGGCTCTTGCTGTAGAAAGCACAGAAGAGCTTTACGACGAGCTTGTTGAGCACGTTGATGCTATCGACGAGGATCTCACTTATCTTGAGGAAGATTTCTACGACGATGAATGCGACTGCTGCGACTGTGATTGTGACGATTGCGATTGTGATGATTGCTATGATGATGACGAGGCTTATTACGAGGTTACTTGCGGCAAATGCGAAGAGCAGATTTGCGTTAGCGAAGATGTTCTCTTAGAAGGTGAGATTACCTGCCCTAACTGTGGTGAGCTTTTAGAGTTTGATTTTTCAGGTCTTTGCGATTGTGATGACGAATGTGATTGCGATTGCTGCTGTTCTGAAGAATAATTAATTTATTTAACAAGACTAGCACCTCTCGAGTATTATGTCGAGGGGTGCTTTTTTTGCGTGCAAAGAGAAAACTAAATAAATTTCAAAAAACGCTGAGAAAAATTTTAATAGCAGTTTTGTCGTTAATAATAGCCATTATAATTTTCTTTGAACTAACAGTAAGAGAGAGAATTGAGCTTGCGATTATCGCAGAGATTAAAACAGTATCTTACACAGCATTAAATAACGCAATAAATGATTTACTCTTAAATAACAGAGAAAAAATTGATAATTTAATTAATATTTCGGTAGATAATTCATACCAAATAAAATCAATATCTGAGAATGTTTACAATGTAAACACATTTAAGACGCAGGTTGTCGAGGACGCACAAAAATATATTGATAATGCAATGAAAAAAGATGGAATTAAAGTTAAGCTTGGTAATTTTACAGGCTTGACTATATTGTCAGATATTGGTCCGTATATATTTTTTAACATAGAATCAACACCTACTGTTACCTGTGAAATCCTAAGTTCTTTTGAATCTGCAGGGGTAAACCAAACTTTGCATCACATAGAGCTTAAAACTTATGTGGACATTTATGTAGGTAATCCTATAAGAATAGAATCTATTGAATATACAACTAAATTTGAGATTGCTCAAACTGTCATTATCGGTAACATTCCATCAGCTTATGGCTCAATATCAAGATATTGATAAAAAATTGTAAAAATAGTGTTAATAACCGCAATATAATGGAAAAATCTATTGAAATTAATAACGCGTTATGGTAATATATTTAGGATAATACATAATTAGGGAGATAATGTCTTGGCGCATAAAAACAACACAGAAAAACAAAACATTACTCAAAGTGAATATCTTAATTTAATTAACGAACTTATGTCCATAAGAAAAAGGGGAGAAGTACCTTTAGCTTATGTAAGAACCTATGGATGTCAGCAAAATGTTGCTGATAGTGAACGCATTAAAGGTATGCTTTTTGAAGCGGGCTTTTCTTTTACAGACAAGGCTGAGGATGCCGACTTTATTCTTTTTAACACTTGTGCTGTCAGAGAGCATGCTGAAGACAGAGTGTTTGGAAACGTCGGTGCTCTAAAGAATATTAAGAGCAAGCACCCATCGGTACTGATTGCTTTGTGCGGTTGTATGATGGAACAGGAGCATATTGCTAAAAGGATTCACGACAGTTTTCCTTTTGTCGGACTTGTTTTCGGCACTAATTGTCTACACGAGTTTCCTAGACTTTTGTATAACAACTTGCTTTACGGTAAAAGAACCTTCCTGCGTGGTAACACAGACGAGAACGTTTACGAAGGAATACCTATAAAGCGTGATGGTTTGTTCAAAGGCTTTTTGCCGATTATGTACGGATGTGATAATTTTTGCTCATACTGCATTGTTCCTTATGTTCGAGGCAGAGAAAAAAGCCGTAAACCTCAGGTTGTAATTGAGGAAGCAAGAGAAATGATAGAGTCTGGTTATAAGGATATCTGCCTACTTGGACAAAACGTCAACTCTTACGGTAAAGGCTTAGAGCCACGACCTACTTTTTCAGAGCTTTTGAAAGAAATTGATAAAATCGACGGTGACTATTGGCTTAGATTTATGACTTCCCATCCAAAGGATTGTACAAAAGAGCTGATTGATACAATCGCTAAGAGTAAACACATCAGTCATCATTTGCACTTACCGTTTCAGTCAGGTTCAAATAAAATACTAAAGCTTATGAATCGAAGATATACTAGAGAGAAGTATCTTGAAATTATCAAATACGCTAAAGAGCGTATACCTGATTTATCGCTCACCAGTGACATTATTGTCGGCTTTCCTGGTGAGACCTACGAAGATTTTCAGGAAACTATTTCTCTTATCAAAGAAGTCGGCTTTACTTCGCTGTTTACTTTTATTTATTCTAAACGCAAAGGAACACCAGCAGCTTTGATGGAAGACGTAGCAACTGATGAAGAAAAGTCGATGTGGTTTAGAGAACTTTTAAAAGTTCAGGAAGAAATCGCGGCACAGCGTTGTGCACAGATGGTAGGTACTACGCAAAAGGTTCTCGTTGAAGAAAAATCTTCCAACAAAGATGGAGTACTATCAGGCAGAACAAATGGCAATATTATTGTTGAATTTGTTGGCGATGAGAGCATCATCGGCACTTTCAGAAATATTAAAATAACAAAAGCTCGCAACTGGATATTAAACGGCGAGCTTGAAAAGGAGTAAATATTATGGATTTAATTGCACTTGCTAGACAACTTGGACATGCTATTCAGGACGAAAAAGCATATAAAGATTTACAGACAGCTAAGAATGATGCTGATAACGACAAAGAGCTTCAGGACTTAATCGGTGAATTTAACCTTAAGAGAATGGCTATTAATAACGAAGCTTGCAAGGAAGACAGAGATGAAGAGAAACTTCGCGCACTCAATACTGAAATGCGTGATGTATATACAAAGATTATGTCTAACGAAAATATGAACGCTTATAATACTGCAAAAACAGATCTTGACACTGTTTTACAGCGTGTACTTGCTATAATTACACAGTCTGCTGATGGTGAAGACCCGGACACAACAGATTTTTCTGAGTCTTGCACACACGATTGTTCAACTTGCGGTGGCTGTCACTAATTAAACTTTTTTAGGATAAGGAATGAGGGTTAATGGCTGAACTTTCACCTATGATGAAACAGTATTTCAGCATTAAAGAGAATAATCAGGACTGCATATTGTTTTTTAGACTTGGCGACTTTTACGAGATGTTTTTTGAAGATGCAAAGATTGCGTCGAAAGAACTCGAACTCACCTTAACCGGTAGAGATTGCGGTCAGGAAGAACGTGCACCGATGTGCGGTGTGCCTTTTCATAGTGCAGAAAATTATATCGCCAGACTTGTATCGAAAGGCTTCAAAGTCGCTATTTGTGAGCAAGTAGAGGACCCTGCACAAGCAAAGGGGATAGTTAAACGCGATATTATCCGAGTTATCACTCCGGGTACTGTTATGGAAAGCAGTATGCTTGACGAAAGCGTAAATAATTATATCTGCTCAGTTTTTGCAACTGCTAAAAACATCGGTCTTTGCTTTTGTGATATTTCTACCGGTGAGCTTAATGTTACCTGTATTGATAGCAAAGATGCTATTGATGCACTTAAAACTCAATTAACTGCGTACTCACCAAAAGAAATTATACTTGGTGGCACTGTTAAGGAAAATAAAGATTTAAGAAGCTTTATTAAAGACAAGCTTTCTTGCTATGTTACTTGTGCTGACGATGGGTCTTGTGGCTTTATCGAGTGCTCTGATATTGTTTTGTCGCAATTTGGTGCTAAGCAAGCAGAGCTTTTAAACGATAATAAAGACCTTATTATCGCTCTTGGTACCCTTATCAGCTATTTACAGAATACTCAAAAAACCGGTCTTGAACGAATTGATACGATTGATATTTATTCTAAAGACCAGTATATGAATCTTGATTACAATACTCGTCGTAATCTTGAACTTACGCAGACAATGCGTACAAAAGAAAAGAAACATTCGCTTTTATGGGTGCTTGATAATACTAAGACTGCTATGGGCAAGCGTCTTATCCGTTCTTGGGTTGAGCATCCTTTAATGAATGTTACTCAAATTCTAAAGCGTCAGAATGCTATAGAAGAGCTTGTTAACAACACAGTTAAAAGGCTTGAGCTGTCAGCGCTGCTTGTTGGCATTTTTGATATTGAGCGTCTTATGACCAGAATCGTCTATGGTTCTGCAAATGCAAGGGAGCTACGCTCACTATGCAGTGCAATTTCTAATCTGCCTAAATTACACGACGAGCTTTCTGACTCTACTTCTAACTATCTTATTGAGCTTTATAAAAATCTTGATACCTTAGAGGATATCAAGGAGCTTATTGATAGCGCTATAGTTGAAGAACCACCGTTTTCTGTAAGAGAAGGTGGTATGATTAAGCCTTGCTACAGCGATGAACTGGATATGCTTTTAAGTGATATGAACAATTCCACATCACTTTTAGCGCAGATTGAGGCTCAGCAAAAAGAAATTACAGGCATACCAAAGCTAAAAGTTGGATACAACAGAGTATTTGGTTACTATATCGAGGTTACTAACTCATACAAAGATTTAGTGCCTGATACATACATAAGAAAACAGACTTTAGCTAATTGTGAACGCTATATTACTCCTGAGCTAAAAGAACTTGAAGGAAGAATTTTGGGCGCGAAGGATAGAGCAGTTGCTTTAGAATACACTTTGTTTGATGCTGTTAGAAAGAAAATTGCAGAAAATCTAAGCCGTATAGAAAAATCTGCACATGCTATTGCTGTGCTTGATGTTCTTGTTTCTCTTGCGAATGTTGCGTCTTCTAACAGATATGTTAAGCCTGAGGTCAACTTATCAAGCGTAATCAGACTTAAGGACAGCAGGCATCCTGTTGTTGAGGCGTTGCTTGATTCTGCGCCATTTGTACCTAATGATGTTTATCTTGATAACGAATCAAATCGAGTTGCTATTATTACCGGTCCTAATATGGCTGGTAAATCTACATATATGCGTCAGGTTGCGCTTATTGTGTTAATGGCTCAAATTGGTAGTTTTGTACCGGCTTCATATGCTGAGATTGGTATTGTAGACAGTATTTTTACAAGAGTAGGCGCATCTGACGATTTAGCATCAGGCCAGTCGACCTTTATGGTCGAAATGAGTGAGGTTGCTAATATTATTAAAAACGCAACTAAAAAGAGCTTGCTTATTTTAGATGAAATCGGTCGCGGTACTTCTACCTATGACGGTATGAGTATTGCTCGCGCTGTGCTTGAGTTTGTTGCTGATAAAAAACGACTCGGTGCTAAAGCACTTTTTGCGACGCATTACCACGAGCTTACTGTTTTAGAACAGATTATTGACGGTGTTAAAAACTACAATATTGCTGTAAAAAAACGTGGTGATGACATCACATTTTTACGCAGAATTGTTCCAGGCGGTGCTGATGACAGCTATGGTATAGAGGTAGCCCAGCTTGCCGGTATTCCGCTTTCTGTTATTGGCAGAGCAAAAGAGATTTTAAAAGACCTTACTTTTGCTGATAACAGCTCTAAAAATAAATCCGCCTTGCTAAATCCGTCAAACAATTTCGAAGAAGACGACCAGTTATCACTTTTACCAAGCAGTAATAACTTGATTGCTGATAAGCTTAAAAGTGTCGATATTAACACCCTGACGCCAATAGAAGCAATGAATTTACTGTTTGAATTAAAAAATATGACTGATAATTAATTTTAGAAAAGAGGTGACACGTATGGGTAAAATCAATGTACTGGATAAGCACGTAGCTGAACTTATTGCTGCAGGTGAGGTGGTGGAAAGACCATCTTCCGTTATTAAAGAATTGGTCGAAAATTCTATCGATGCAGGTGCTACTGATATTACTGTCGAGATAAAAAACGGCGGTACAACCTTTATGCGTGTTACCGATAATGGTTGCGGAATTTTAAAAGAAGATATAAAAATAGCTTTTTTAAGACACGCAACAAGTAAAGTTAAAGCTGAAAATGACCTTGATTGCATCTCAACTTTAGGTTTTCGAGGTGAGGCTTTGGCTTCTATCTCTGCGGTATCGCGTCTTGAACTTATCACAAAAGCTGATACGGAAGAAATAGGCACAAGATATGTCATTTCGGGTGGAGAAGAGATTTCTTTTGGTGATGCCGGCTGTCCAAACGGTACAACTTTTATCATCAGAGATTTGTTTTACAACATTCCGGCACGAATGAAGTTTTTGAAAACAGATAAGGGAGAGGGCAACGCCGTTTCAAATGTTATTGATAAAATTGCCCTTTCGCATCCAGAAGTTGCAATTACATACATAAAAGATTCTAAGCAGGTTTTGAAAACCTCTGGTGACGGCAAACTTATGTCCGCTATCTATTCCGTTTTTGGTAGAGAGTTTGCCCTAGGTCTTATCGAGGTCGATTACGAGCTTAACGGCATTACCGTTAAAGGTTATGTATCTAAACCCCAGAACGCACGACCAAACAGAAATATGCAAACCTTCTTCATTAACGGCCGTTTTGTAAAAAGCCGTACCGCTATGGCGGCAGTAGAAGAGGCGTGCAAGGGTTCTATTATGGTTGGTAAATTTGCTTCCTGCGTGCTTAATATTGATATTGCTTTTGAAGCTGTAGATGTAAACGTGCATCCTGCTAAAATCGAGGTTCGTTTTGTAAATGAGCGTCCTGTATTTGATGCGGTATATCACGCAGTTAAAACCGCTTTAAATCAAAGAGACTCACGAAAGAACGCGACATTTGCTCAAAGCAAACCAGCACTAAAGGTTAATCCTTTTGAACTTGCTCAAAAAGCTTTTCGCGAGCGTGACGAAGAAAAGAAACCACTAATTAAAACAGAGCCTGTAAAAGGCGTTAGTAAAAAAGATACAAACCCGTTTGATTTTCTTGACGAGCCTGTTGTTACTGCTCAAAAGCCAATTTCCTTTTCACCTAAGGTTTCTGATGTATCTAATTCTTTAGACATACATAGCAAAGCAAATGTTAATCAGGTAAATGAACAGGATAATATTGTTCAATCGCCAGAAAAAGCAAAGGATACTGCTGAAGATTCAAATGAAGTTGTTTTTTCAGAGCCTATACAACCTGACGATACTCAAGCTGAAATTGTTTCACAACCTGAGGAAATTAAACCTTTAGTAGAGTATGATACTGATACATTTAGATATATTGGAGAGGCATTCAAAACTTATATAATTATTGAAAAGAATGCAAAAGAGTTACTGCTTATTGATAAGCACGCTGCACACGAGCGTATTATTTACGAAAGACTAAAAGCCCAAAAGGGTTCTGGTTATTCGCAGTTGTTAATTGAACCTATTTCAGTAGTTCTTAATAAAATCGACTACGATGCTGCCGTTTCCAATCTTGATATGTTTTTTGATGCGGGATTTGAAATCGAAGACTTTGGCAACGGCGTGATTTTAGTCAGAAGTGCTCCTCAATACCTTGATAAAGAAGATATTGAGCAGACTGTTATTGAGATGGCTGGATACATCTGTGATAACAAAAAGGATATCTGTAGTGAAAAAATGGACTGGATTTATCACAATGTTGCATGCAGAGCTGCTATAAAAGCAGGAAACATCAGCTCGGATATGGAACTGATTGATATTGCTAAAAAACTCGAGAATGACCAGTCGCTTAAATACTGCCCACACGGCAGACCTCTGACTGTTATTATTAAAAAGCGTGAAATTGAAAAAATGTTTGGTAGAGTGTGATTGTATGAGCGAAAATAAGATACAGCTTGTTTCTATAGTTGGACCTACTGCCAGCGGTAAAACAGCTTTATCAATCAATTTAGCTAAAAAATTTGATGGCGAGATAGTTTCGGCTGACTCTATGCAGATCTATAAAGGAATGGATATTGCGACCGCTAAGCCTTCTGTAAAAGAGCAAGCCGGCATCAAGCATCATCTGATTGATTTTTTAGAACCGCAAGAGAGCTTTTCTGTTGCGCAGTATTGCGAGTTAGCACACGCTATAATAAAGGATATTAGCGACAGAGGAAAACTGCCGATACTTGTTGGCGGTACAGGGCTATACGTAGATTCTCTGATTAATAATATTACTTTTTCACAGTGCAGTAATGACGAAGGTTTAAGAGAAGAGCTTTATTCGCTCTATCTTGAAAATGGTGTAGAATATCTGATTGATATGCTTTCTAAGTTTGATTCTCCTATGGCTGAAAAGCTGAGCGTCGAGAAAAATGTAAAGCGTATTATCAGAGCTATTGAAATATATAAAGTTACCGGTGTCACGATGACTCAACATAATTTAAATTCAAGAAACGTTGAAAGTCCTTATGATGTTGTAAAAATCGGAATAACCGCTACCGACAGACAGTTTTTGTACGATAGAATCAACAGAAGAGTTGATTTAATGATTGAAAATGGTCTTGTAGAGGAAGCAAAGGCTGCTTTAAAACTCGTTTTTAGCAATACCTCCTCAATGGCTATAGGGCACAAAGAGCTATTACCGTATTTTGAAGGAAATGCTACATTAGAGCAATGTGTTGAAAATTTGAAAATGCAAACAAGAAGATATGCTAAACGACAGCTCACATGGTTTAATAAAGATAAGAATATCAACTGGTTTAATATTGATGAAATAGATTGCAAAGAGCTTGTATTAAAAGCATCTTTGTTGATTAAGAAGGAATTATTTAATGAGTAAAAGTAATACTGACAGTAAAAAAAGAAGAGTAAACAAGCGTTCTGCACAACAGCGCGCTGCAGCTAGAAAACTCACAAGCAGAATTATTGTGGGTATATTGGTTGCGTTTGCACTTCTTTCTATCATTTTTATTTTTGTTACTACTAATTTTATGGGTAGTGATAATTTAGTTACTGAAGTTGCTGAAAAGACTATAGTTAATGAGTCGATTAATACAACCGGTTTTGTAATAAGAGACGAAGAATATATCAGCAATGATACTAAGGGCGTTTTAGTATATCAGGTTTCTAATGGTGACAAAATTGCAGTTAAAGGTACTATAGCAACCATATATAAAAACGAAACAGATGCTGTAAACTACCAGAAAATTTGCAGATTAGATGAAGAGATTAGCGAATTAACCGAACTCAATAATATTATGGGTTCATCAAACGTTGGTCTTGATTCTGTCAATAATCGTCTTGATCAGAAATTAACTACTTTTATTCAGAATGTTAATATGCGTGACTTTAATAACATCACCAACGCTGAAAACGAGTTGATTTCTGCTATATACAGAAAGCAGATTATTACGGGTGACCAAGAAAATTTTGACGAAAAAATTGCTGAACTTGAGGACGAAAAAGCTCAACTTGAAAATAGTTCGGGAGATAGCATCGGAGAGATTATTGCAAAACACTCAGGTTATTTTTCTTCTAATATAGACGGTTACGAAAACACTTTTTCAATAGACGATTTATCTCAAATTAAGTATTCTGATATAAAAGATGTTGAGCCTGATGACAAAATAAAGGGTAAAGACTTCGTTGGTAAAGTTTTAAAAGGTGTTAATTGGTATTTAGCTTGTCCTGTTTCTGATGAACAAGCCGTTGCAATTAATCACAATAATTCTGCTGTAAATGTCAGAATACCTTATGCGACTAACGAATCAATTCCGGCAAGAGTTGTTAGTGTTAATCAATTTTCAAATGAAGAAAAAGCTGTTGTAGTTCTTGAATGTAACTATATGAGTCCTGCTATTTCTCAAATTAGAAATGAGGGCGTTGAAATACTGCTTAATACATATGAAGGACTAAAGGTTAGCAAAAAGGCTTTACACGACGATTATGTAACAAAAACTGTGTACGATGAAAATGGAAACAAAAAATCTGTTGAAAGTAAAGTACAGGGCGTTTACGTTAAGTATGGCAATCAGCTTTTATTTAAGCAGGTGTTTATAGTTTATTCTGCTGAAGATTATGTTATTTGTAGTGAAAATCCAAGCTCTGATGTGCTGTTTAACGGCTCAACACTTGCTTTGTATGATGAAGTCGTTGTAGAAGGAGATGATTTATTCGATGGCAAGCTCATTGATTGATGTTGAATATAATTACAAAAAGATATGTGATAATATTGCAAACGCTGCAATTAAATGTGGCAAAAAGCCTGAAGATATTACCTTGCTTGCTGCAACAAAGACTGTAGATGCGCTTACTATTAATCACGCTATTTCTCTCGGTCTTAAATATATTGGCGAGAATAGGGTGCAGGAGCTCTTATCTAAATATGATGATTATAATTTAAATGATTGCTCTTTGCAGTTTATCGGTCATCTGCAGACTAATAAAGTCAGACAGATTATTGATAAGGTCGATTTAATTCAATCTGTTGATTCTCTAAAATTAGCAAGCGAGATTTCTAGGCAAGCACAGCTAAAAAACAGAGAAATTGATATACTGGTTGAAGTGAATATCGGTAGAGAAGAAAATAAATCGGGTATAATGCCTGAATTATTAAATGATTTATTGTATCAAATCAAAGATTTACCGTCTATTCACATAAAAGGCTTGATGGCAATTCCGCCGATTTGTGATAATACACAGAAAATTTGTAAATATTTTGATAATATGCATAAAATGTTTATTGACATTAAGGGCGAAAACATAGATAATATATCTATGGATGTACTGTCGATGGGTATGTCCGATGATTATGTTGAGGCTATTTTATCCGGCTCTAATATGGTTAGAGTTGGTTCTGCGCTTTTTGGTGCAAGGAATTATACTTAAGATTAATTGGAGGTTTTATATATGGCTGGTTTTGTTGATAAATTTAAGCGTATGTGGGATGCCCCTGACGACGAGTACGAGTATGATGAGTACGGCTACGAAGATGATGTAGACGAGCAGGAAGAATCTTACTCAAGCAGATCAAGCAGAAGAAGATATGACGATTATGACGATTTTTCAGATCAACCTTCTTCTCGTGAGTCTTCTCGTAGAAGCAAGGTGGTAAATATCAGCGCTACTGCAAAATTACAGGTTGCTTTATTTAAACCTGAAAAATTTGGCGAAGAAACACGTAATATTGCTGACGAGCTTGTAAAAACTCATACTGTTGTTCTTAATTTAGAAAATACTAATAAAGATATGGCAAGACGTATTATTGACTTTTTAAGTGGTGTAGCTTATGCTAACCGCGGTAAAATTAAAAAGGTTTCTGCTAATACTTTTATTATTATTCCTAGCAATGTTGATTTAACAGGCGACGATTTACTTGACGAGCTTGAACACAGTGGTCTTTATTTCTAATGTCTTTTACAAACGATGCCGAATCTAAGCTTTTATTGTCTAAAGCTAAAGATACGGTTAATTTGTCCGATAAACGAAGTACAGCTTGTTTTTTGGGCTTTTTGAATGAACACGAGTCGCAACTTATTAAAGACGGCATTCACTTAAATGATGAATGTATGTTTTGGGGTGGATACAACGGTGCTCAAAGAGTGATTTTTGGAGCTAATGTATCCGAAATTTCCTGCTTTCCTATTACAGCGATTAAATTTACTTTTAAAAAGGAATATGAATTATCTCACCGCGATTTTTTAGGTGCTTTGATGTCGCTTGGTATTGAACGCGACACAGTCGGAGATATTCTTGTTTTTGAAGGCGAAGCTGTTGTTTTTGTCAAAACTGAGATTGCTCAGTTTATTATTGGACAAATTGATAAAATCGGCAGGGTAGGAGTAAAGCAAGCGAAGTTTGATACACACGATTTTGAATTTGAGAATGAATTTGATGTTTTAAATTTTACTATTTCATCTCTTAGAATTGATGTGTTTGTGTCTGCTGTTTGTTCATTGTCACGTGAAAAATCTCAGAGGCTTATTTTTACTGATGCTGTATCTGTTAATCACAGGATAATAAATAATACATCGAAAACTATTGATGTAGGTGATGTAATCACCATCAAAAAATTTGGGAAATTTGTTTTTACTGAGAATAACGGCTTTTCTAAAAAAGGAAAAGTTAAGATCGAAGTAAAACACTTTAGATAGGAGTGCATATTATGCTTACAATTGAAGAAATCAAAAATATTGCTTTTAGAAAAGCTGGTATGGGTGGTTATCGCCCTGATGATGTAGACGAGTTTATTGATGATGTTATCGAAACTATTGAGAAAATGAAGGCTGAAAAAGCTGATTTGCTCAAGAAGATGGATATTCTCGCTACAAAAATCGAACAGTACAGAGATGATGAAGAAACAGTTAGAAATGCGCTTCTTTCATCACAGAAGATTGCTGATCAGGCTTTAAAAGAAGCTAACGATAAGGCTGCTTACATAATCAAATCTGCTGAAAAGAAATCAAAGAAGATTTTAACTGAAGCTCAGATGGCTACAGAGCGTGAAAAAGATAAGTACGAGGCTGTACTTGCTGAAACAGCTAAGCTCAGAAAAGAAATGATTTCTCTTTATAAAAAGCATCTTTCACTTCTTGACGAATTCCCTAATGAGGATGCTGTTGCTCAAAGACGTGACAAGCTCGACGAAAAATTCCCTTTTGAACCTGTTGAGGAAATTATCAACGCTGATGAAGTTGAAATTGATGTTGAAGAGGAAATGGTACAGGCTGCTGAGGTTAAACCTAACGTTAAGCCTAAAACCGAAGAGTCAAATGAAGAGCCAAAGAATGATAAATTTGACCAGCTCAAGTTTGGCGACAATTATGATGTAGAATAATTTATTTTGGAGTGTAGAAAGAAATGTCCCAGGATTATAATTCCACTTTAAATCTGCCAAAAACAGATTTTCCTATGCGTGCGGGCTTGCCACAATCAGAGCCTGTAACTCTAGAAAAGTGGCTTGATAGCAAGGTTTATGAAAAATTAATGGAGAAAAACGAGGGTAAACCGCTGTATATATTGCACGACGGCCCTCCTTATGCTAACGGTAATATTCACCTTGGTACTGCATTAAATAAGGTATTAAAGGACTTTATCGTAAGATATAAGAATATGTCAGGCTTTAAAGCACCATTTGTTCCGGGTTGGGATACACACGGTCTTCCAACTGAGCTTAAAGCCAGAGCAAAAGCAGGTGTAGGTAATTCGACTACAATTTCTGATGTAGAGTTACGTAAAATCTGTCGTGAATTTGCTTTAGGTTATCTTGATGATCAGCGTAATCAGTTTAAGAGACTCGGTGCTATTGGTGAATGGGAAAACCCATATATCACTTTGACACACGATTTTGAAGCTACTCAGATTGAAGTTTTTGCACAGATGGCTTGTAAGGGTTATATTTACAAAGGATTAAAGCCTGTTTATTGGTGTCCTGAATGTAAGACAGCCCTCGCTGAAGCAGAAATCGAATACGCTGAGGATCCTTGCCATTCTATTTATGTTAAGTTCAATGTTACAGATGACCTTGGAAAGCTCTCATCACTTGGTGTAGATCCTTCTAAGTGCTATTTTGTTATCTGGACTACAACAACATGGACTTTACCTGCAAACGTTGCTATTTGTGTTGGTCCTGATTTTGAGTATTCAGTAGTTAAAGCAAACGACGAATACTATGTGATGGCTACTGAGCTTTATAAAAACGCTATGGAAGCAGCTTCTATTTCCGAATATGAGGTTGTAGCTACAATTAAGGGTAGCGAGCTTGAGTACATCAAAACAGCTCATCCGTTTATCGACAGAACTTCTCTTGTTATTGTTGGTGACCACGTAACTCTCGAGAGTGGTACAGGCTGTGTTCATACTGCTCCTGGTCATGGTGTTGAGGACTTTGAGGTTTGCAAGAACTACAAGGAACTGCCTATAGTTGTTCCTGTTGATGCTGATGGTAAATTGACTGCTGAGGCTGGTCAGTTTGCCGGTTTATCAACTGAAGAAGCAAACAAGCCTATTGCTATGCATTTGCAGGAAACAGGTGCGCTTTTTGCTCTTACTAAGATCATTCACCAGTATCCACATTGCTGGAGATGTAAAAAACCTGTTATTTTCAGAGCTACCGACCAATGGTTCTGCTCTGTTGACGATTTTAAAGACGACGCTTGTAAAGCTATTGAAACTGTTCAGTGGATTCCAAAATGGGGTCAGGACAGAATCACATCAATGGTTAGAGAACGCAAAGACTGGTGTATTTCACGTCAGCGTAAATGGGGCGTTCCTATTCCGATTTTCTTCTGTAAAGAATGTGGCGAGCCACATATCGATAAAGATGCTATGCAGGCTGTTGCTGATATTTTCCGCGTTAAGGGTTCTGATGCATGGTATGAACTTGATGCTTCTGAATTCTTACCTGAGGGAACAAAATGTAAGAAGTGCGGTTGCACTGAGTTTGAAAAAGAAAAAGACATTATGGACGTTTGGTTCGATAGTGGTTCTTCTCACGCTGCAGTTCTTAAAAACAGAGATTATCTTAATTGGCCTGCTGACCTTTACCTTGAAGGTGCTGACCAATATCGTGGTTGGTTCCAGTCTTCACTTTTGACATCAGTTGCTACAACAGGTGGTGCACCATATAAGGCTGTACTTACTCACGGTTGGGTAGTAGACGGCGAAGGCAGAAAGATGAGTAAATCTCTTGGTAACGGTATCGACCCACAGGAGGTTGTAGACCAGTATGGTGCTGATGTGCTAAGACTTTGGGTTGCATCTTCAGATTATCACGTGGATATCAGAATTTCTAAAGATATTTTAAAACAGCTTTCTGAAGCTTACAGAAAGATTAGAAATACTGCAAGATATATTTTAGGTAACCTTAATGACTTCAACCCTGACGAAAATATGGTTGAGTTTTCAAAGCTTTACGATATTGATAAGTGGGCTCTTAATAAGCTTAACGAGCTTATGGATAAGGTTAAGGCAGGATACGAGTCATTTGAGTTTCATCAGGTTTATCATGCTATCCACAATTTCTGCGTTGTTGATATGTCTAACTTCTATTTAGACGTATTAAAAGATAGATTATATACAGAAAAGGCTGATTCACAGCAAAGAAGAGCTGCCCAGACTGCTATGTATATTATCCTCGATTCACTAACTAGAATGATTTCTCCGATTCTTGCTTACACTTCAGACGAAATCTGGAGATATATGCCACACAGCTCTGACTGTGATGCCGAGAACGTTCTCTTCAATGAAATGCCTAAAAAGGTTTTAGTCGATTGTGATGCAGAATTTACTGCAAAGTGGGATAGAATTCATGAATTAAGAGATACTGTAAAGAAAAGTCTTGAAACTGTTATCAAAGATAAGACAATCCGTTCTTCGTTAGAAGCTTGCGTTACTCTTAAAGCAAACGGTGAAGAGTACAGCTTCTTAAAGAGCGTTGAAGACGAACTGACTACAGTATTTATCGTTTCAAAAGTTGTTATCGAAGAAGCAGATGTTGCCGAGTTAGCAGTTGAGGTTGCTAAAGCAACCGGCGAAAAATGCGAGCGTTGCTGGGCTTTCTCTGAGACTGTCGGAAGCGATTCAGAACACCCTACACTTTGTAAGAGATGCGCTGATATTTTAAACGGTTAATTTGATCTTGTACGGTGTATCTTAGGATACACCGTATATTTTTTAGGAGTTGATATTTTGGCTATTTTTTATTTAGCTATAGCTTTGCTGATTGTTATTATTGATCAGGTAATTAAATATTTTGTCGTTGCTTATTTAGAGCCGGTCGGCTCTGTAACAGCAATTCCGCATATACTAGACTTGGTTTATCAAGAAAACAATAGTGGTGCTATGGGTATTTTCAGAAGCTTCTCTTTTGATATGCGTTGGGTGCTTGTGATATTAACTTCTGTTGTTATGGCTGTTTTAGTAGTTATGCTTATTAAAAACGCCGAAAACAGCAAATTGTTTTCTATTGCACTTACATTAATTATTGGCGGTGGCATAGGCAATTTAATCGACCGTTTATTTCGTGGTGGTGCGGTAGTAGACTACCTTTTGCTTTCATTTTTCCCGTATAACTGCAATTTTGCTGACTATTGCATAACCGCCGGTACAATAATTTTGATTATATATTTATTGTTCTACTCTGATTTAAAAAGCGATATTAAGTTTAAGAATAAGAAAAACAGCTGATGGAAAAATTATATTTTAAAATTTCTGTTGAAGATGCAGGGAAGAGGATAGACTCTTTTTTAGCAAGTGAGCTTGACGACTTTTCCCGTTCATTTATTACTAAGAATATTGAAAAAGGTAATGTCACAGTTAATGATAAAACGGTGTTAAAAAGCTATAAGATTGCTCAAAACGATGATATCGTCTTTATTGTTGATGATCCTGTAGAGCTTCAGATTGAGCCCCAGGATATACCTTTGGATATCATATATGAAGACGATGATTTACTTGTTGTGAATAAACCTAAAGGTATGGTAGTTCATCCTGCTACCGGTAATTACGCAGATACTTTAGTCAATGCTTTGATGTTTCACTGTAAGGACTCGTTATCAGGGATTAATGGTGTTTTAAGACCGGGCATAGTTCACAGAATCGATAAAAATACAAGCGGGTTGTTGATTGTTGCAAAAAACGATAACGCGCATAAATTTTTAGCGCAACAAATCAAAGAGCACTCCTTTACACGTGAGTATATCACTATTGTTTATGGCAATATTAAAGACGATTGTGGAACAATAGATGCACCAATCGGTAGACATCCTGTAGATAGAAAAAAGATGTGTGTTACCGATAAAAACAGTAAAAACGCAGTAACTCATTATGAGGTAATCGAAAGGCTCAAGGGATATACTTTACTAAAGTGTAAATTAGAGACAGGTAGAACCCACCAGATTAGAGTTCATATGTCATATATCGGACATCCAGTTGCAGGCGATGAGGTGTATGGACCTAAAAAGGTTATTACTGCCTTGAAAGGGCAGTGCTTACACGCCCAAAAAATCGGGTTTATTCACCCTGTAACTAAAGAATATTTGGAGTTTTCTTCCGATGTACCGCAGATTTTTTTTGATTTTCTACATAAGCTACAAAAAATCAGTTAAAAATTTGTTACTTTATCAAAAAACTCTTGCAATTAATATTCTAATATGATACAATACTAGAGCATTTGGAAACCGTCAGTCAGTTGATGGGGTTCAGATTACGGCATATTTGCCACAATTTGAAGCGGATAGTCCTCTGCTAACAAGCATGAATATCTGAAAATTTTAGGAGGATTACACAATGGACGCATTAAAAACTATTGCGCAGAGCTCAATTAAAGAGTCTGCACCGGAATTTTCTGTCGGTGATACTGTAAAGGTATCTGTTAACATCCGCGAGGGTGAGAGAGAAAGAATTCAGATGTTCGAAGGAACAGTTATCGCTAAGAAAGGTTCTGGCGTTGCTGAAACATTTACAGTAAGACGTGTTTCTTACGGCGTTGGCGTAGAGAGAGTTTTCCCACTTCACTCACCAAATGTAGTAGATGTTAAGGTTATCAGACACGGTAAGGTTCGTAGAAGCAAGCTTTATTATCTCCGTGATAGAGTTGGTAAGGCAGCTAAAGTTAAAGAAGAAATCCGTAAATAAAGTTTTTAAAAAGGGACTTTATGTCCCTTTTTTGCTATCTGTTTTTTAGGAAGTGCTGTTTTGAAAATCGACGATAAACTATATAACGACATCTTTAGTGAAGATGAACCGAGCACCAAAGGAAATAAAAGTTTTGTTTCCGATGAAGTTCAAAAAGTAAAATTAAATAGCAGTGTCGCATCTTTGAGCTTATTTGATTGGGCTAATTCAATTATTGTTGCTATTGTTGCTGTAGTTATATTGCTTACATTTTGCTTTAGACTCATAAATGTTGATGGCACATCTATGGAAAGCACTCTTATTAATAGAGATAAAGTTATTGTAACTGAGCTTTTCT
Source organism: Ruminococcus sp. (assembly GCA_017411835.1). Taxonomy (GTDB): domain Bacteria; phylum Bacillota; class Clostridia; order Oscillospirales; family Acutalibacteraceae; genus Ruminococcoides. The sequence continues at coordinate 92,430 of JAFQPG010000013.1, forward strand.
ATACACCTGAAAATGGTGATATTGTCGTAATCAGTCACGGCGAAGAATATGACAAACCTCTTGTTAAAAGAGTTATCGCAACTGAAGGTCAGACTTTGAACATAGACTTTGATAATAACAAGGTTTATGTTGACGGAGAATTAGTTGACGAACCTTATATTCAGGGTGAAACTATCAGAGGTGATGCTGAAATCCCTGAGGTTATACCAGAAGGTAAGGTCTTCGTGTTAGGAGATAACAGACCGATTTCACTTGATAGTAGATACCACGAGGTTGGTTTAATTGATGTTGATTCTATTATCGGTAAAGCACAGTTTGTTATTATTCCACATTCTTATAAAGAAGGAAGCCTTAAACCGGTACTTGATCTCACAAAAATCAGATATATTTATAACTAAATATTGTATTAAACCTGTTTCTGTTTTATAATAGAAGCAGGTTTTTTTATTTGGAGTGATATTATGAGTGAAATGCAGAATATTCAATGGTTTCCTGGTCATATGACCAAAACTAAACGACAGATCGAAAAGAATCTAAAACTTGTCGATGCAGTAGCCGAAATTATAGATGCCAGAATTCCCGTTAGCAGCAGAAACCCTGATATTGCACAATTAGTTACTAATAAACCACGAATTATTTTAATGAATAAATGTGATATGGCTGACGAAAAAGCCACCCGATTATGGATAGAGCATTTTAAAAAACAAGGCATTATTGCACTTGCTATTGATTGTAAAAGCAATAAAGGTATCAACTCGTTTATTCCTGCCTTAAAAAACGCTCTACAAAACAAAATTGATTCATATAAACGCAAGGGAATGCTCAATCCAAGCATGCGTGTAATGATTGTTGGCATACCAAACGTCGGCAAATCAACATTTATTAATCGTATTTTTAAACAGAATAAAGCTAAAACAGCAGATAAGCCGGGCGTTACAAGAGGTAATCAGTGGTTTACTATTTCAAAAGGCTTTGAAATGCTCGATACTCCGGGAGTTTTGTGGCCTAAATTTGACGACCAGTTGACCGGAGAGCGTCTTGCTTTTACGGGCGCTATTAAAGATCAGATTATTGATGTAGAACTCCTTGCAGTAAGACTTTTAGATTTGCTTAAAGAATTGAAAACACCTGATTTTATTGCTAGATTCAAATTAGATGAAAATATTTTGTCAGATAACGACAACTATGAACTGCTTCAAATTATTGCCAAAAAGCGTGGTATGCTTATTAGCGGTGGTGAGGCGGATACAGAACGAGCTGCTATTATGTTGCTTGATGAGTTCAGAGCAGCAAAGCTGGGCAGAATAACTTTAGAATTACCGGATTGAGGATATTATGGCAAAAGAAAAGATTCAAATAGATTGGCTTAAATACGAAAACGAACTAAGAGAACAAGGCTTTAATTACATTTGCGGTGTAGATGAAGCAGGCAGAGGTCCGCTCGCAGGGCCTGTTTGTGCTGCAGCCGTGATTTTGCCACCCGATACTATTATTGAGGGCGTTAATGATTCAAAAAAGCTTTCTGAAAAAAAGAGGGAAGAGCTTTTTGATGTTGTGATTGATACTGCTCTTTCATATTGCATAGCTTTCGGTTCAGTCGAAGAGATTGAAGAGCATAATATACTTGCTACTACTATGAACACTATGAAGCGTGCTGTTGAGGGGCTTGATATAAAAGCTGATTTTGCAATCATTGATGGCAATAAGTTGCCACCTCTTTCTATACCTAGCAAGTATATTGTAAAAGGTGACGCTAATTCAATGTCTATAGCGGCTGCATCAATTTTAGCAAAAGTAAGCCGAGACAGACTAATGCTTGAATATGCTAAAGCTTATCCGCAGTATTGCTTTGAAAAACATAAGGGATATGGCACTAAGTTGCATACACAGATGATTTTGAAATATGGTCCGTCAAAAATACATAGAATGAGTTTTTTGAAAAAACTACTTAATAAACAAGAAAATGAATGATAATTATAAAAAATATATTGGAAACTTTGGCGAAAATGAAGCGGTTAAATTTCTAAAGAAGAATAAATATAAAGTAGTTGCAACTAATTATTCTTGCAAACACGGTGAAATAGACATAATTTGTGAGAATAAAGAATTTATAGTTTTTGTTGAAGTTAAAACCCGCAAGAAAGATGCTTTGATTTCCGGTGTTTACGCGGTTGATAAAAGAAAACAAGCACATATTATTAAGACAGCACATACTTATTTAAGAGAGAATTGCTCGGATAAACAACCTCGCTTTGATATTATTGAAGTTGAAATTGATTACGCAACAAATACTGTTGTAGAGATAAATCATATTGCAGACGCTTATATTCAAGGAGGAAGCTATGCGGCTTTTTGATTTACATTGTGATACTCTATATAAAGCTTGTGTTGAAAACTCAAGTTTAAATGACAGCTCAAACCATATCAGTATTGATAAAGCCCACTTTTTAGAAAAGTGGGTTCAACTTTTTGCGATATGGATACCTGATACACTTAATAAGAAAAGTTCAAAACAACTCTTTGTAGATGCTTCAAAAGTATTTGATAAACAGAAAGTAAATAATGATAAAATCAAAATGCATTTAGCTGTTGAAAATGCATCAATGCTAGCAGGTGACATAGATAACATACAATTACTGATTGATAATAATGTTAAATCTGTTACTCTTACTTGGAACGCTGAAAATGAGCTGGGTGGTGGAGCAGATGCGCCTGACGTTGGACTTTCCGACTTTGGCAAAGCTGTTGTAAAAGAACTTGAAAATAACAATATAGCGGTAGATATATCTCACTCAAGTGATAAATTGTTTTACGATGTGATTAATATTGCGACAAAGCCCGTAATAGCTACTCATTCCAATTCACGATATATAACAAATGTTGCACGAAATCTCACAGATGAGCAATTCAAAATAATTATTCAAATGGGCGGAATAGTTGGCTTGAATTTTTATAAAGGCTTTTTAAACAAAAATGAAAACAAAGCCTCTATAGACGATTTACTTAGACACGCAGAACATCTTTTAGAAATTGGCGGAGAGGATAGTCTTGCAATCGGGTCGGACTTTGACGGTGCCTTGATGCCTGATGATATTTCAGGGCTTGAGACAATTCCTTATATTTATGAGCGCTTTTGCGATTATTTCGGTGTAAATATCACTAAAAAGATATTCTTTGACAACGCAAATTTGTATTTCTCAAACTTTGACAATTACTGATATTTATTGTATAATAAGGTGTTTAAAATAGAAAGGATGACCTATATGCTATACAACAGCACTCAAAACAATGAAAAAGTTGTTTCTTCAGCACAAGCGATAGCACAGGGCATATCTGAGGATGGCGGTTTATTTGTCCCTCAGAGTTTTCCGCAGTTCAGTTTAGATGATATTAAAAATATGCTACCTTTATCTTATCAAGATAGAGCAAAGCTTGTTTTTGGATGTTATCTTACTGATTTTACAAAAGATGAAATTGCTGACTGTGTTGACAAGGCTTACACTAGTGAAAAGTTTGAGAGTGATAATCCTGCACCTCTCAAAACTCTTGAGTACAATTCAAATGAATTAAACATCCTTGAGCTTTGGCATGGTCCTACCTGTGCTTTTAAAGATATGGCTCTGCAGATTTTGCCACATCTTCTTACAAAGTCTTTGAAGAAAACTGCTGATGGAACTAAAGCGATCATTTTAGTTGCTACATCAGGAGATACCGGTAAGGCTGCACTTGAAGGCTTTAAAGATGTCGAAAACACTGAGATTCTTGTTTTCTACCCTGAAAACGGTGTCAGCGCAATGCAGAAACATCAGATGAACACTCAAAAAGGCGAAAATGTTTATGTGTGTGCTATCAAAGGTAATTTCGATGACGCACAGACAGGTGTAAAGAAAATCTTTACTGACCCTGCAAATTCTGAAGCTTTAGCTAAAAACGGTATGATGTTCTCCAGCGCAAACTCTATTAACTGGGGTCGTCTTTTACCACAGATCGTTTACTATGTTTCTTCTTATTGTGATATGGTAAACGCGGGTAAAGTTGCTTTAGGAGATAAAATCAATATCGTTGTACCTACCGGTAACTTTGGTAACATCTTAGCTGCTTACTATGCTTGTGAGATGGGCATTCCTGTTAACAAGTTTATTTGTGCTTCTAACTCAAATAATGTATTAACAGATTTCATCAATACAGGCGTTTACAATAAAAACAGGGATTTCTATACCACTATTTCTCCGTCTATGGATATTCTCGTCAGCAGCAATCTTGAACGTTTACTTTACAAGATGTCTGGTAACAATGACGCAGTAGTCAGAGATTTAATGAATAAGCTAAAAACTGATGGTGTGTATGAGGTTTCAACAGACATCAAAGAGAAGATTCTTTCTAGCTTTTACGGCGGCTTCTGTGATGAAGAAAACACAAAGGCTACTATCAAAAATCTTTTTGATGCACAAAGCTATCTTTGTGATACTCATACTTCAGTTGCTATTTCTGTTTACGACAGCTATGTAAAAGAAACCGGCGATAAAACACCTACAGTTATCGCATCAACTGCAAGTCCGTATAAGTTCTCTAAAGCAGTATTAGACGCTATGACTAATGAAGCTTTACCAGAAAGCGAATTTGATATGGTAGATATGCTTTATTCAATTTCTGACACTAAGGTTCCTACACCTATATCAGAGCTTAAGGGTATGCCTACAAGATTTGATAATGTAACAGATAAAGACGAAATGAAGCTTACTGTATTTAAAGCATTGGGGATTAATTAATGGCACTATATGCTATAGCTGATCTGCATTTATCACTCGGCACAGATAAACCGATGGATATCTTTCGAGGTTGGCAGGATTATTTAGAAAGACTTGAAAATAATTGGAGAGCTTTGGTTACAGACAGCGATACTGTTGTAATATCAGGTGACATATCTTGGGGGATGAAGCTTGAAGATTGCTATGAAGATTTTTCTTTTTTAAACTCACTTCCCGGAACCAAAATTTTACTTAAAGGTAACCATGATTACTGGTGGTCAACTAAAAAGAAAATTGAAGATTATTTACAGATTAATAATTTCGACACTATAAAAATACTTTTTAACAATTCCTTTAAAGTTGACGGCGTAACCATTTGTGGTTCTAGAGGTTGGTATTATGATTCAGAAACAGATGCTGACATCAAGGTTATCAATAGGGAAGTCGGTAGACTGAAATTATCACTTGATAGCGCAAGTGATTCTAAAAATACTCCGATATTGTTTTTACATTATCCGCCGGTTTACGCTGATTTAGAATGTGAAGAAATCATGGAAACTTTAATAGCTTATGGCATTAAAGAATGCTACTATGGACATCTTCACGGTCTACATACCCACAAAAACGCTGTGATAGGGGAGTACAAGGGTATAAATATGCATCTTATATCCTGTGATTACACAAATTTCACCCCTATTTTAGTTAGATAAATTAAAATTATTTACAAATTCATATAGTATTTCATATCAGATTATGATATAGTAATACGAGTGTAAAAAGAGGAGGAATTCAAAATGAATTTAGTATCATCAAATAAGACAGAGACAAACACTTACGAGTTAACAGTTGCTGTAGAAAAGGAAGTTTTCGCTGCTGCTGTATCTAAGGTGTACAAAAAGCAGGTTAAAAACATTAACGTACCTGGTTTCAGAAAAGGTAAAGCTCCAAGAAACATTATCGAAAAAATGTATGGTGTTGACGTATTTTATGATGACGCTATGCAGGAATGCTATCCTGATGCATTAGAAGCTGCAGCTAAAGAAGCTGACATTAAACTCGTTGCTGTAACAAATGTAGAGGTACAGGAAGTATCTGCTGATGGCTTTACTTTTAAAGCTACTTGTGTTGTTGAGCCTGAAATCGAGATTAAAAATTATAAGGGCATCAATGTTACAAAAAAATCAACAGATGTTACTGATGAGCTTATTAACGAGGAAATTGACAAGGTAAGAGATAGAAACAGCCGTATGGTTTCTGTTGAAGACAGACCAGCACAGATGGGCGACGTTACTGTAATTGACTTTGAGGGTTCTGTTGACGGTGTACCTTTTGAGGGCGGCAAAGCTGAAAACTTTAATCTTGAATTAGGTTCAGGCAACTTTATCCCTGGTTTTGAAGAGCAGCTTGTTGGTCACAACACTGATGAGGAATTCACTATTACTGTTACTTTCCCTGAGGAGTATCATTCTGAAGAGCTTAAGGGCAAGGAATCACAGTTTAAGATTACTATCCATGAAATCAAAACAAAAGAGCTACCTGAGCTTGATGATGAGTTTGTAAAAGATGTCAGCGATAAGGACACTCTTGATGAATATAAAGAAGAGATTAAGGAAAATATAGCTAAGAGACTTGAAGCTGAAGCTGAAAAGGACGTCGACGATCAGCTCGTTGAAAAGATGCTTGAAAACATCGAGGGTGAGATTCCTGAGGCTATGTTTGAAAACGAAGTTAATACAATGCTCAGAGAGTTTGATATGAGACTTCGTTCACAGGGTATGGACTTAAATACCTATCTTCAGTACACAGGAATGACTCCTGATGCTGTAAAAGAGATGTATCTCCCTGAAGCACAAAGACGTGTGAAGATGAGACTTGCTCTTGAAAAGATTGTACAGCTTGAAAACATCACTCCTACAGACGATGAAATCGAAGCAGAGTACGGCAGATTAACACAGGCTTATCAGATGGAAGCTGATAAGGTTAAAGAGATGCTTCCGGTTGATGCTATCACTCAGGACCTTGCTGTAGAAAAAGCTATGAAGTTTGTAAAGGACAACGCAAAGATTAAATAATCTTTTTTTGTACTATAATTAATATAGTAAATTGGAAGGAGCTATTATAACATGAGTTTAGTACCTTATGTGGTAGAACAAACAAATCGCGGTGAACGTTCTTATGACATTTTTTCTCGTTTGCTTAATGATAGAATCATTATGTTAAACGAAGAAGTTAACAGCACAACTGCAAGTTTAGTTGTTGCTCAGCTTCTTTATCTTGAGGGTCAGGACCCTAATAAAGATATCAGCTTATATATCAACAGCCCTGGTGGTTCTGTTACTGACGGTCTTGCTATCTATGATACAATGCAGTATATCAAGTGTGATGTATCTACGATTTGTATGGGTATGGCTGCTTCAATGGGTGCGTTTTTGTTATCTGCAGGTGCTAAAGGTAAGAGATACGCACTTCCAAACAGCGATATTATGATTCACCAGCCTTCGGGCGGTGCAAAGGGTCAGGCAACTGACATTGAAATTCACACAAAACACATTCTGCATACTAAGCAAAAGCTTAATGAAATCCTTGCTTTGAATACCGGTCAGCCTATAGACGTAATCGCAAGAGATACTGAGCGTGATAATTTTATGACTGCTCAGCAAGCTCTTGAATACGGCTTGATTGATAAAGTAATTGAAAAGAGATAACAAATTTCTAGGAGTTTAGTATGTCAGGAAATAAACAAGGGGATAACATATATTGCTCTTTCTGCGGTAAACCGCAGGAAGCTGTAGGCAGACTTATTGCCGGCAATGGTGTGTATATTTGTGACCAATGTGTTGATTTATGTATGTCTATCCTCGAAGATAATGAGTTTGAACCTATAAGTGAAAAACAGTATGCAAGTAATTCTGTTACACTTTTAAAGCCTCAGGAAATCAAAGCTTTTCTTGACCAGTACGTTATCGGTCAGGATGAGGCTAAAAAGACATTGGCTGTTGCTGTTTATAATCATTACAAAAGAGTTTTTAATAACGATGAAAATATTGAGTTTGCTAAGAGCAATGTGCTGCTGTTAGGCCCTACAGGCGTTGGTAAAACTTTACTTGCTCAAACGCTTGCTAAAGCACTTGATGTACCTTTCGCTATTGCTGATGCTACTACTCTTACAGAGGCTGGATACGTTGGCGAAGATGTGGAAAACATACTCTTAAAGCTTATTCAGGCTGCTGATTTTGATATAGAAAAAGCACAACGCGGTATTATCTATATCGACGAGATTGATAAGATTGCACGTAAATCTGAAAACCCTTCTATCACTCGTGACGTAAGTGGCGAAGGTGTTCAGCAAGCTTTATTGAAGATTGTTGAGGGTACTGTTTCCAATGTCCCTCCGCAAGGCGGAAGAAAACATCCACAACAAGAATTTTTACAGATTGATACTAAAAACATTCTGTTTATCTGTGGCGGTGCTTTTGACGGTCTTGAAAAGATTGTTGCAAAAAGAAGAGGCTCTTCAACACTTGGTTTTGAGTCTGCTATTCAGGATAAGAGTGAGCTCGATGAGACAGCTTGGATGAGTGAAGTTGTTGCACACGACTTAGTTAAGTACGGCATTATTCCTGAGCTTATTGGTCGTCTGCCGGTAATTACAGCTTTATCCGGTCTTGATATTGATTCTTTAGTTAAAATTCTTACTGTTCCTAAAAACTCTGTTATTGCACAGTATAAGCATTTATTTGCTCTTGATAATGTTGAAATTGAATTTGAAAACGAAGCACTTGTTGCTATTGCACAGCAATCTAAAGAGCAAAAAACCGGTGCACGTGGTATCAGGGGAATTATGGAGTCTTTGCTTAAAGATTTGATGTTTGAGACTCCGTCTGATGTTACTATCGAAAAGATTATCATCACAAAAGATACTGTTGTTAACGGTTCAGAACCTGTTATAATCAGAAACAAAGAAAAATCTGCTGTTAAGATTGATATTGATATTTCTGAAAACAGTCAGCAAAACTATACTAAAAATAACGCATCATAACTAAAAATTTAACGGCTGTGTGTTATTATAAAAACATACAGCCGCTAATATTTTGAGGAGATTATTATGTCGCAAAATTCACAGGTAAAATTTAATATTCCTGTTTTGCCACTTAGGGGATTGGTAGTTTTTCCTAAGATGATGCTTCACTTTGATGTCGGAAGAAAAAAATCTGCTTTAGCAATCGAAAAAGCAATGAACGAAGATCAGCAGATTTTTCTGACAACTCAGAAGGACGCTTCTATCAGCGACCCTGATATTGACGAAATATATTCCGTTGGTGTTGTTTGTAAAATCATACAGGTTTTAAAACAACCCGATGACATAACCAGAGTTGTTGTAGAAGGTCAATACAGAGCAAAAATTGTTTCACAAATTGAATGTGATACACACATCGAGGCGTTTGTTTCTCCAATTAAAGAGAAGAAGCATTTAAATACCGCTAGGGAATTGGCGCTGGTAAGACTGCTTAAAGAAACCTTTGAAAAATATATGGACTTAACACCTAAGCTTCCAGCAGATATACTGTTTAAAATCGGTTTAACCACAAACGCAGGCGAGCTTGCTGATTATGTTGCAGGCAATGTTGTGCTTGACTATGGTGTAAAGCAAAGTATTCTTGAAACCATTGATGTATCAGACAGGCTAGAAACACTTGTTGATGCTCTTCAAAATGAAATATATATTCTTGAAGTTGAACAGGAAATTTTAGATAAAACCAAAGAACGTATTGACCAGTCTCAAAGAGACTACTTTTTAAGAGAACAGCTTAGAACTATTGAGGAAGAGCTCGGTCAGGATGATTCTCCTGAAATGGAAAGCCAAAAGCTTCAGGATAAAATCAATGAAATGAATATTCCACAAGAAAATAAGAAGATATTACTAAAGGAATGTTCTAAACTCGAGAAAATGCCTTATGGTAGCAATGAGGCTGCTATAATTCGTACATATATTGATACTTGTCTTGAATTACCGTGGGACAATTCAACTGACGAATTTATTGATTTACCTAAGGTTAGAAAAGCTTTAGATAAAAATCATTATGGCCTTTTAAAGGTTAAGGAGCGCATTGTTGAGCAGTTGGCTGTAAGAAAGCTTACTGATAAAGCAAAGGGTCAGATTCTTTGCCTTGTTGGACCTCCCGGAGTTGGTAAAACATCTATTGCTCAGAGCATTGCTAGTGCGATTAATCGTAAGAGCGAAAGAATTGCGCTTGGCGGTGTAAAGGACGAAGCTGAAATCAGAGGTCATAGAAGAACGTATATCGGCTCTATGCCCGGAAGAATCATCAGTGCTGTTAAGAAAAGCAAAGTTTCTAATCCTTTACTGATACTAGACGAAGTAGATAAGCTGTCTAATGATTACAAAGGCGACCCAACTTCTGCTTTACTTGAAGTTTTAGATGCTGAACAAAATCATTCATTTCAAGATCATTACATCGATATGCCATTTGATTTATCAAATGTTATGTTTATCACAACTGCTAATGATTATGATGCAATACCTGCACCACTTAGAGATAGAATGGAAGTTATTGAGCTTGATTCTTACACAAGACAGGAAAAGTTCTTTATAGCGAAAAAGCATCTGATACCAAAGCAGTTAGAATTAAATGGTCTAAATAAAAAGAACTTCAAAATAACCGACAAGGCTATTTACATGCTGATTGACTCTTACACCAGAGAAGCGGGTGTTCGAACTCTTGAACGCGTTATTGCTTCGGTTATGCGTAAATCTGCAGTAAAGATAGTAGATAACACTACAGATGCTGTTAAAATTTACGATAAAGATATTGAATCACTTTTAGGACCACTCAAATATATTGACGATACTAAGAGCAAAAAAGATGAAATCGGTGTAGTAAACGGCTTAGCATGGACTTGCGTAGGCGGAACCTTGTTGCCGATTGAATGTGCTATTATGAAAGGTACAGGAAAAATAGAGCTTACCGGTTCACTTGGCGATGTTATGCAGGAATCTGCGAAAACAGCGATTTCTTGTATTCGTTCAAAAGCGTCGATGTATGATATCAATCCTGAATTTTATAAAGATTTTGATATTCATATTCACGCTGTGGAAGGTGCTGTTCCAAAAGACGGACCATCAGCAGGCATAACTATGGCAACAGCTATATATTCTGTTTTGACCCAGAAGCCTGTCAGACGCGACTTTGCTATGACTGGTGAAATTACACTTTTGGGTAAAGTTCTTCCGATAGGCGGTCTTAAAGAGAAAGCTATGGCTGCTTATAAGGCAGGAATTAAAAATATAGTTATTCCTAAGGGAAACGAGCGTGATATCGTAGAGATTGACGATACTATAAAATCACAGCTTAATTTTATACCTGTGTCCACAATCGAAGAGGTTTTAAGAATAGCTGTAAAACCGACAACTAAAGCAAAAACTCAAACTAACGTAATATTAAATAATCAAAAATCAAATCAAAAGAGAACATCTATAACTCAGTAAAGAGTTAAGAAAGGGGAGAGAGCATGATAAACTTTAACAAGGCTGATTTTACTTATGCCGCTGGTACATCAAAACAGCTTATGCAATCAGACAAGCCAGAGGTCATATTTTCCGGCAGATCAAACGTTGGAAAATCTTCGCTTATAAATAAGCTCGTTAACAGAAAAACTTTAGCTCGAGTAAGTGCTACTCCCGGAAAAACCGCAACTATCAACTTTTTTGATGTTGATAAATTTTGTTTAGTTGACCTACCCGGTTACGGCTACGCGAAAGTATCGAGATCTGAAAAAGACCGTTGGGCAGAGCTGATGGAAGGATATTTCGCTCAGGATAGAAACTTCTGTTTAGTTGTGCAAATCGTCGATATGAGACATCCACCGACACAGGATGACCTGAATATGATAGATTTCTTATATCAAAACGGGTTTGATTTTATTATTGTTCTTACAAAAAAGGACAAGCTAAAGAAAACGGCTCAAAAGCAAAGCTTAGATCGCATAAATGAAATTTTAGCTGATTATGATGGCATTGAGCTTTATCCGTTTTCTGCCCTCAATGGTGAGGGCACTCAAGAAATTCGTGAAGCTATAACACGATATGTAGAAAATTACTAATTCTGATCACGAGGGTGATATAAAATGCAAAAGAAACCATTTATTACATTACAGCAGGCAAAAGACATTATTAAAGACATTCCTACACCTTTCCATCTATACGATGAAAAAGGTATAAGAGAGAATGCTCGCAGACTCAACAAGGCTTTTTCATGGAACAAAGGCTTTAAAGAGTATTTTGCTGTTAAGGCAACACCAAACCCATATTTGCTCAAAATTTTAAAGGAAGAGGGATGTGGCGCAGATTGTTCATCTCTTTCTGAGTTAATTATGGCTGAAGCTTGTGGTATTACAGGCAGCGATGTAATGTTTTCTTCAAACGTTACTCCGGAAGAAGATATGCAGAAGGCTTACGATATGGGTGCATACATCAATCTTGATGACTATAATTTTGTACCATTTTTAAAGAGAGTTTGTGGCGTTCCAAAAACCGTATGCTGTCGATTTAATCCGGGCGGTGTATTTTCGCTTGCCGCGAGCGAAGATGGCGTTCAGGTTATGGACAACCCTGGCGATGCTAAATACGGTATGTCAGAAGAGCAGATGGCAAAAGCTTTTACAGAGTTAAAAGAAGCAGGTGCAGAGCACTTCGGTATCCACGCATTTTTAGCTTCTAATACTGTAAGCAATGATTACTATTCAGAGCTTGCCGGTATTCTTTTTGAGCTTGCTGTAAGACTTAAAGAAAAGACCGGTGTGCATATCGCTTTTATCAACCTTTCCGGCGGTATTGGTGTTGACTATAAACCTGATGAGCCAACCACAAATATTGAAGTGATAGGCGAGGGAGTTCGAAAGAAATTCGAGTCTATTCTTGTTCCAAACGGTATGGGTGATGTAGCTATTTTTGCAGAGCTTGGACGATATATGCTTGCTCCTTATGGTGCGCTTATTTCTACCTGTATGCATCAAAAACATATTTATAAAGAATATCTTGGTTTAGATGCTTGTGCGGCTAACCTTATGAGACCTGCGATGTATGGTTCTTACCATCATATTACGGTGCTTGGTAAAGAAAATGAGCCTTGCGAGTATAAATATGATGTAACCGGTGGCTTGTGTGAAAACAACGACAAATTCGCTATTGACAGAATGCTTCCAAAAGTTGACAACGGCGACATTATGTTTATTCACGATACTGGCGCTCACGGTTTCTCAATGGGCTATAACTATAACGGTAAATTAAGAAGTGCAGAGGTTTTGCTTTGTGAAGATGGTTCACATAAACTTATAAGAAGAGCAGAAACTTTAGACGACTACTTTGCAACTTTCGATTTTACTGATGATTTTAAATTTAATACAAAGTAAGAACAAAAAACTCCGATGCTAAAACATCGGAGTTTTTATTTATGTATCATTCTTTTTTGGCTTAACTTTGGAAAGTGGGGTAGAGTTTGCAGCGTTTTCCATTTGTTCGGTATTAAGATGTGTGTAGATTTCGGTTGTGCCAAGGTTTTCGTGGCCTAAAATCTCTTTTAAAATTCGGATATCAACATTGCCGTGCTGATACATTAATGTCGCTGCAGTGTGCCTTAGTTTATGACAAGAGTAGCCCTGTGAATCGAGACCAATTTTTTCAAGATATTTATACACTAAAGCCTGTACAGTTTTAGGGCTCATACGCTTTAAATGTGCGCTTATAAACAGAGCATTTCTATCTTTTACATTGTCAACCGGTCGCACTTTTAAATACTCAGTAATTGCATCTACGCAAGCGCTGTTAAGATAGATGATACGTTCCTTATTGCCTTTACCTAAGATTCTGGCAGTTGCATCTGGTCTGATATCAGTTACATTTAGCCCAACAAGCTCTGAAAGACGCATTCCGCAGTTTAAAAACAGCGTTATAATGCAGTAATCACGCTCTTTATGCTTACCATCTACAGCGTTCAAAAGCTCAATACTCTGCTCTAAAGTAAGGTATTTAGGGAGCGATTTTTTACGTTTTGGAGTTTCTAGTTCCTTAATAGGGTCTTTATCTAAAAGATGTTTTTTTACAGTAAGGTAGTTAAAAAACGACTTTAAGCTCGAAGTTTTACGCGCACGAGTTGATGCGTTGTTATCTCTGTCGCGCATCAGATAATTCATAAACTCGTAAGCATCCTGCAAAGTTATAGATTTTATCAGCTCTATATCTACATCAGAAACTAAAATCTCTTCAAATGGGGTGGAGGGTGAAACAACACCACGAGAAAGTTTAATGAATCTGAAAAAAGTTCTGATATCACTAAAGTATTCGTCTACAGTTTTTGGGGATTTGCCTTTAACAGTTTGCATATATAAAAGATAATCTCGTATAACAGGAGAAGCTTCGGAAATAGAATTGATACTCAAAATCATCACCACACTTAAATATTTAAGTATTTAATATAAATTTTGAAAACTTTTTATAATTATAGCACAGGAGATAGGTCTGTATATTCCAATACGGAAAATTATACAAAATCAATGTTTTGTATAATTAAGGGAAGAAGTTTCTATAAAAATAGCTAAATACGAGCTATTTATTGAAAGAAGACTATCTTAAATAAAATCTGATGTATTCCATTTATAAATACTTAATACTAATACTATTCACGCTACAATGCTATAACAATTTATTCAATTAAATCTCTTCTTACATTCTTTACTTATTTCTATTAAAATTTAAGTAATCTATATACATAATATTTATTTAGACTGAAATTTACTAAAAAACACTTTGCTCAGATTTTTTTCAAATGAGCTTACCTCTGTCTGAAAAAAACTGAGTGAAAAATATTTTTAGGTTTTATAAGCTAATTTATTAAAATGATAAAAATTTATATTAAAAATTAATTATTAAGTAACAATAGTATTATTTAAAAATACAATTTACAGTTAGATTTAAAATGTTGATTACTTGCTGTTCATATTAATATAACTATTATCAAATATAGTAATTTATTTATTACTACCTATTATTAATGTAATGTTCGGCTTTTGAGCGTTTATCAAAGATAATATTTAATTATGCATTTCTCCTATTGTGAAATATTTAACAATACAGCACCACCTATATCAGTTAATGGCGTTTTTTCTATTAATATAACATTAACTCCTTTATTAAGACAAAACTCGACAATAGATTTATAGTCAGGATGCTTTTTTATATCACCAAAGAAAAGTACTGAATCTCCTAAATTTACGCTTGCACCGCCAATAAAGCCATCCTCTTCCCTTTTAGCTCCAGCTAATTTAATGTATCCTGAGCAGATTTTCAGCACATCAATTTCACTGTTTTTTAAGGCTTTATAAATCGAATCGTCTGAAGTAATGATCGCATTATCAGCTACTTTTAATATTGAACAAGCGGCATATCCCTGATTAACATCAATTAAGTTATATCCATTTCCTATACAAAAATTAACTAAACCTTTATCTAAGCTATCAATTTTGCCAATTAAGTTTTTGCCTACTATTTTAGCATTCAAAAGTATGTTTTTAGGGTATTTTGCACCTGCAGGTTTTTCTGTTTTTATAACATCAAAATTTTGATCTATAAGTTTATTATACAAGTCGTTACATTGACTAAGAACGAACACTTTGTTTTCAACGACTATACATTGCATATCAGCGTGCTTTTGTTCATACGAAATAAACCCATCTACACATTCAGTATAGATGAGCTTATAACCCAGTTTAGTTAGTTTATCACAAACAGTCGGTTCAGCGTTTGATATAATCAAAGTTTTATTCATTAGTTAGTGCCTCAAAAGCTTGTCTGACATTTTTTACGCCGATAATCTCAAAATCACCTTTTGATTTAATATCCTTTAAATTATGATAAGGGACAATGATTCTCTTAAAACCAAGTCTAACGGCTTCTGAAACTCTCTGAGATATGTGGTTAACTGCGCGTATTTCGCCTGCTAAACCGATTTCGCCAATAGCTATAGAGTCATCAGGAATCACAACATCCTTTAAACTGCTGACAAGCGCCATAGCGACAGCAATATCAACAGCAGTTTCGTCTAATCGCAAACCACCTACAACGTTTATATAGGTGTCAGTATTTGAAAAATAGTAGCCAGCGCGCTTTTCAAGTACTGCTAAAATCAAGGACATACGATTATAATCAAAGCCTGTTGACATTCTACGTGGATTACCATAGCCCGTAGTAGTTGCCAAGCCTTGAATTTCAGCTAAAATCGGTCTGCTTCCCTCCATAGCGCATGCAACACAAGTACCCGATACATTCTTTGGTCTACCGGATAAAAGCATCATAGACGGGTTTTCTACTTCTACTAAACCGCAGTCAGTCATCTGGAAAACACCAATTTCATTAGTAGAACCATATCTGTTTTTTACAGCTCGCAAAATACGATAAGACATTTGTTTATCGCCTTCAAAATGTAGAACAGCATCAACAACATGTTCTAAAACTTTTGGTCCTGCGATTGAGCCTTCTTTATTTACGTGGCCAACAATGATAAGAGGTATATCAAGACTTTTAGCAACTCTCATAAGATAGTTTGTGCATTCTCTTACCTGTGTAATACTGCCCGGAGAAGATTGCAATTCGTTAAGCGACATTGTCTGAATTGAGTCAATCATAACCAAATCAGGTCTATCCTGACGGATTGTCTCGCTGATAAGTTCTACATCAGTTTGCGTCTGTATGTAAAGATTATCATTATTTACATTTAGTCTATCTGCACGAAGCTTGAGTTGACGTTTTGACTCCTCACCGGATACATATAAAATTTTATTTTCTTTACCTAAATGCTCGCAAATCTGCAGTAATATCGTAGATTTTCCGATTCCCGGGTCACCGCCAAGGAGTACTAAACTTCCTTTTACAATACCGCCACCAAGCACTCTGTCGAGTTCTGATAGACCTGTTTTATATCTGATTTCATCTGTAGTAGAAATGTCTTTTATCTGCACAGGCGGTGCGTATGTAGATGCCTTTGCTTTTGAAAAAGAACTGCTTGAATGTTCTTTAATCTCTTCATTCATTGTATTCCATTCGCCACAAGAAGGACATTTTCCGTACCATTTTGGGCTTTCATAGCCACATTCAGAACAGATATATACACTTTTAATTTTTGCCATATTTATCATTCCTAATTAATAATTTCTATAATAAAACTCTAAAAAGCCTAAATAAATGCTATAGGCAAGCTTAGACTGGTATTCATCATCTTTAAGTTTTTCAGCCTCATTCTGATTTGATAAAAAGCCACACTCAATTAATACAGCAGGAACACTTGTATTATTTAAAATAAAAATTTCTGATCCTGCCTGTTTACACTGTCTTTCATTTTCAGGTTGTGTAAGAAAGACTACACTATTTTTTATACACTGAGCAAGTAATTCGCTTTTTTTATCATTTGCAGAATAAAAAACCTGAGCACCGCTATACTTTTCTTGCTGAAATTTATTTTGATGAATGCTAATAACTATGTTGTTTTTTGAAGAATTAAATAAGTCGACTCTATTTTGAAGATCTGATCTTTTCTTATTATTGCTTTGATTATCATCGTAAATCGCTTTATCGGTTTCTCTGGTCATTTTTACAGAAAAGCCGTTTGATATAAGAAACGCTTTAAGCTTTTTAGAAATGCTTAAATTAATATCTTTTTCTAAATAATTATCTAAGGTTGAAGCTCCGCCGTCTTCTCCTCCATGCCCTGCATCAATAATGACAGTAGGCATAAATAAATCAGACTTAGAAGATACAGATACGGAAGGTATCGTAACAATAAAACAACTTATTATAAAAACAACAAGCAGTGCTGAAGTAAAAACAATTACAACACGATTTTTATAGTTCATTTAATCGCCTCCATAGTTAAAACTATGCGGTGATTAAATATTAAATTACGATTTAAGTTTATCTTCTTTAATCAGTATTCTTAATGCTTTGATTGCAGTTTTAATAGCTTTTGAGGTATCGTGGGTCTGATTTTCTTTTGGCATTGAACAGCCTGCTTGCTCCTGATTCCACACACAATGAAAAACAGAGCCTGCACGAAGTTTTCGCACTGTTGCAACAATAAATAAGGTTGAACTCTCCATTTCTGAAGCAAGGCAACCGCCTTTTATCCAAGCGTTCCATTTGTATTTCAGCTCGTCACAAACACCCATTGTTTCAGGACTGTGCTGACTATAAAAGCTGTCTTTAGCCTGTACAACGCCAATATGATGAGGATAATCAAGTGATTTTGCAGCATCAGCTAACGCTTTAGTAACATCAAAATCAGCAACAGCCGGGAACTCCAAAGGCATATATTCCTTAGATGTACCATCCATACGTATAGCAGAATTAGCAATTACAACATCACCGGGGTTAACATTCATTTGCATACCACCACAGGTGCCGACACGAATAAAGGTATCAACGCCTATTTTTGCTAACTCTTCAACGCAAATTGCAGTAGATGGACCACCAATACCCGTAGAGGTTACGAGCACCTTTTCCTCATCAAGGTAACCTTCGTAGGTGTTATATTCTCTATTAAACGTGATTTGCTTAGGATTATCAAGAAAAGAGGCGATTTTTTCTACTCTTCCCGGATCTCCCGGAATAATAGCGTATTTAGCACCGTCTTTTTTAGATAAGTTTATATGATACATTAATTTTTCAGTCATATTCATTCTCCTAAATTTTTGCTTGAAAAACTATTTGGAAGCAAGTCAGAAAGTTTATATGTTACATAATCACTTGTTGATTTTGCTAATACGATTTCAAAATCATCGGTGCAAAATTCAGCCATCACCTGTCTGCAGACACCACAAGGTGAAATATATTCATTAATTTTACCGTTTTTAAAAGCAACAACAGCAATTTTTTTAAACGCTCTCTCACCTTCGCTTATTGCTTTAAAGAAAGCTGTTCGCTCTGCACAATTTGTTGCAGAAAAAGAGGCGTTTTCAACATTACATCCTGTATAAACATTTCCATTTTCACAAAGCAAAGCTGCTCCGACCTTAAATTCAGAGTATGGTGCATAGGCATTTTCTAAGCTGTTAATTGCATAAGAAATTAATTCACTGTTTTTCATAAATTTCCTCTAAAAAGCTCTTTCCGTCTAAATGGTTACTAACCTCAAGATAATCACAAATAGTTTTTGAAATATCACAAAAGCCATTTCTTGTACCAAGATTAACAGGCTTAATATTTTTACCATAAATAATAAGGGGAACATATTCTCGTGTGTGATCAGTAGAAACAGTATATCCCGGGTCGCAACCATGATCAGCTGTTATAAATAAAACATCATCATCTTTTAACAAATTAATCGCTTCATTTAGCCAAAAATCAAACTCAGTTAGCGCATTTGCGTATCCATCAATATTATTTCTATGGCCAAAAACCATATCAAAATCGACTAAATTTATAAAGCATAAACCATTAAAATCTTTTTTGAGATATTCTTTAGCTTTGTCCATACCGTCTTGATTGTTTTTTGTATAAACAAATTCAGTTATTCCCTTGCCAGCAAAAATATCATATATTTTGCCGACGGCAATAGTATCCATCTTGCAACGCTTGATTTCATCGAGCATTGTATCTTTGGGCGGCTTAAGAGAAAAATCGTGTCTGTTTGAGGTTCTTTTAAAATTGCCAACATCACCGATAAAAGGACGTGCGATCACCCTGCCTACACTATGTTCGCCAACTAAAATTTCTCTAGCTATTTTACAGTATTCATAAAGAGTTTCAACATCAACTATATCTTCGTGTGCCGCAATCTGAAAAACGCTGTCTGCAGAAGTATATACAATCAGATCACCTGTTTTAATGTGCTCTTCACCGTACTCTTTAATTACCTCAGTACCGGAAAAAGGCTTATTACATAAAACTTTTCTGCCTGTTCTTTTAGAAAACTCATCGATAACTTCTTTTGGAAAACCATTCTTATATGTTGGTAGAGGCTTTTGTGACACAACGCCACTTATTTCCCAATGACCAATGGTAGTGTCTTTGCCATTAGAAAGTTCAGAAAGTCGACAAAAAGCTCCTTTGGGGTCTCTATCGCCCTCAAGATAGTCAACGCCATCAATGTTAAATAGCCCAAGCTCCTTTAGCTTTTTAATATTAAACTTATCTGAATTTGAAATACTTAAAAGCGTGTTAGCGCCCGCATCACCGAATTTATCTGCATCAGGCATAGCACCAATACCAAAGCTATCAAGCACTATTAAAAAAACACGTTTTGACATATAATCAATCCTTTTAGTTATACATTTAATTTAAATTTTCAAGTTCAAGAGCAGTATCGAGTGCAAGCTGCATCATTTGAGTGAATGATTGTTCTCTGTCAGATGCTGATAAAGAGTCAAAAGGCTCGTACACAAGGTCCGATATCGTACAGATAGCAAGTGCACGCTTATTTAATCGCTGAGCAGTTAAATAAAGCGCTGCAGCTTCCATTTCAACAGCGAGGCAACCGATTTTGTCCCAGTTTTTTGCAGGGAAACTATTATCATAAAATGTATCAGAGGATAAAAGATTTCCTACAGGCATATTGATACCCATATTATCAGCAACTTTCTTTGCTATACTCAACATCTCAAAATTACAAATAGGTGCAATAGTGCCGTTCAGATTAAATTGTGAAGCAAAATTTGAGTTCGTGCAAGCACCCATACCGGCAACAATATCGCGTAGCTTTACCTTTTCACTTATAGCTCCGGCGCTTCCGATACGCATAATATTTTCGACACCAAAGTGTTTATAAAGCTCGTAGCTGTAAATACCGATTGAAGGCATACCCATACCGCTAGCCATAACAGAAACTTTTACTCCTTTATAGTAACCGGTATATCCATTTATTCCACGAACATTGTTAACTAAAACTGCATTTTCAAGAAAATTATCCGCTATAAACTTTGCTCTTAAAGGGTCTCCCGGCATTAGAACGGTTTTTGCAAACCCGAGCTCTTCGTTTAATAAATTAATATGTGGAGTCTTCATTACTGACATCAAAATCACCTGATTTCACAATTTTTACTATTTTACTTGTTCCTAAACGGTCAGCTCCCAAAGCTAAGAAATCTTCAGCGTCTTTTAGAGAAGAAATACCGCCTGCGGCTTTGATTTTTAGAACACCGAAAACATTTTCACTAAACAACTTAATATCTGCTTTTGTAGCTCCACCACTTGAAAAACCGGTGGAGGTTTTTATATAGTCCGCATCAGACATCGAAACAATTTCACAAAGCTTGATTTTTTCAATTTCTGTCAAAAGACAGGTTTCAATAATTACTTTTAATATTTTGCCGTTACAAGATTTTTTAACACAATTAATTTCATTCAATATAAAATCGTACTGCTTGTCCTTAACAAAGCCTAAATTGATAACCATATCAATTTCATCAGCACCATTTAAAACCGCGTTTTCTGTTTCAAAGCATTTCGTATCAGTTGTAGAGTAGCCGTTTGGAAAACCTATAACAGTGCAAATTTTGAGGCTATCGCCTACGTAATCCTTAGCTTTTTTTACAAATGATGGCGGAATACAAACTGATGCTGTGCTGTATTTTATGCCATCATCACAAATGTTTTTTATTTCGTCCCACGTAGCAGTCTGTGTCAGCAAAGTATGATCAACACAAGACAAAATAGCATCTATATTCATATATTATCACTCCACTTCTTATAAGATAATTATATTGTAAACGAATAGATGAGTCAATAAAAATTAATAACAAAAGTCCGTTGTTAGCATAAGTTAATAATGAGATTTTATGAGGGATGATCAAATGAATAAAGGAGTATTGACAACACTTGATAAAGTGAAATTAAATACAAGCTGTACTGTAATTAACATTAACAATAAAGACAACAAATTATTTAATCGGATGTTAGATTTTGGCATCGTTAAAAACTCAGTGATTACGCCTTTATACAAAGGCATTTTTGGTTGCACAGTAGCTTACTTAATCAAAGACAGCGTAATCGCGTTACGAAAAGAAGATGCGAGTAGTGTAAATGTAATAATATGATTTATTAGGAGGCTTATATGCTTAACATTCGTGATGGTATTAAAGAAAAGCAAAAAAATAGTGAATTTGAAATTGCTTTGGTAGGTAATCCGAATGTTGGCAAAAGCAGTATATTTAATGCACTTACCGGTCTAAAACAACACACAGGAAACTGGACAGGTAAGACTGTATCGTCAGCCACAGGTTATTACAAGCACAAAAACGTACAATTAAAAGTAGTAGACTTGCCTGGCACATATTCTCTTAACGCTTTATCAGAAGAAGAAATAATTGCAAAAAACTATATCGAGTCTGAAAAGGCCTCTTGTATTATTATAATTGCTGATGCTACAAATATCGAACGTAACCTAAATCTAACACTTCAGATATTGTCAAAGACTTCAAAAGTAATACTATGCCTTAATATGATTGACGAAGCGCAAAGTAAAGGAATTAGTATAGATACTGATGAATTATCGCTTCAACTTGGAATTCCTGTTATAAATACTTCGGCTATAAAAAAAGTTGGTTTTAATAAGCTTAAAAATACAATCAATAGTTTATGCAACAATGAAATAAAAACCTTTGATATTAGAAGAATCAAAGAGATGTCCGACATAAAAGATAACGAAAGATACACTGAAAATATATATAAAATGTGCTCCGAAATATCAAGCAAATGCGTATATAAAAAGAGTAGCTCAAACAATATTGATAGTAAAATCGATAGAGTTGTCACATCTAAATTTACAGGCATAGCTATACTATTAGCTTTACTTTTTCTGCTGTTTTGGATAACTATAGTCGGAGCAAACTACATCAGTGAAATTTTGAGCACTTTATTTGACTATATAAAAATCAAGTTGCAGAATTTGCTTGAATTATTATATTTCAATCAAAGTTTAATCAGTTTTATAGTTGATGGTATCTACACAACTCTTTCGTGGGTTGTTGCTGTTATGCTACCGCCGATGGCTATCTTCTTCCCTATTTTCTCTCTTTTAGAAGACTCGGGTTTTTTACCGAGAATTGCTTTTAATCTTGACAGTTGTTTTAAAAACTGCGGTGCACATGGTAAACAATCTTTAACAATGGCTATGGGGTTTGGGTGTAATGCGTGCGGTGTTGTTGGGTGTCGAATTATCGACTCTAAAAAAGAAAAGAATATCGCAATACTTACGAACAACTTCATGCCTTGTAACGGCAGATTGCCATCACTCATTGCAATAATCTCGATTTTTATTGCGACAACTTATAACTCATTTTTAAATTCAGTAATAACATCCTTAACACTATTATCATTAATAACCTTTTCAGTATTCATAACTTTGATTACATCAAAAATTCTGTCCAACACAATTTTGAAAGGTCAGTCATCATCATTTATATTGGAGCTTCCTCCATATAGAAAGCCTCAATTTATAAAAACTATTATTTACGCTTTAAAGGATAGGGCGTTGTTTGTACTGCTACGAGCAGTAATGGTCGCAATTCCTGCAGGCGCATTGATATGGTGTTTAGCAAATATTAAAATTAATGATTATTCTATACTTTCCTATTGCACTGATTTTTTTGAGCCGTTTGGTAAAGCTATCGGCTTGGATGGAGTTATCGTTATTGCTTTTATTTTAGGTTTTCCTGCAAACGAAACAGTAATTCCAATAATGCTTATGGCATATTTATCAACAGTTACTTTAACTGACTACACCAGTCTAAGCGAGCTTAGTACTTTACTTGTTAACAACGGATGGACAATTATTACGGCAATATGTTTTTTAGTAATATGTATTTTTCATTTTCCTTGTTCTACAACAGTTTTAACTATATACAAGGAAACTAAGAGTATTTACTTGACATTTTTATCGATTATCATACCTACAATAATCGGAGTTGTATTGTGCTTTATTATTAATAGCATTTATATTTTATTATGCTAACCCTTTTCAAATCTTTTTCTAAGCATCAAAAGTGCCTTTTTCTCAATACGTGAAACATATGAACGAGAAATATTTAGTTTATTTGCTATCTCACGCTGTGTTAAAGGCTTTGTTCCGTAAAGTCCGAAACGATGCATTATTATTTCCTTTTCTCTTTTACTAAGAGTTTCTTCAATATAGCCATAAAGCTTTTCTAAATTAATCTTAATATCGATACTATCAAGAATATCCTCATCAACTGACATTATGTCCATTAATGTGAGCGGATTGCCATCTTTATCTGTGTCAATAGCTTCATTCAAAGAAACATCAAGAGAGCTTTTTTTACAGTTTCTAAAATGCATAAGAATTTCATTTTCTATACACCGCGACGCATAGCTTGAAAGCTTAATATTTTTTTCTAAGTTATACGTGTTTATTGCTTTGATTAAACCAATTGTACCAATAGATACAAGGTCATCGGTGTCATTAGTACAGTGATAATACTTTTTAATAATATGTGCTACCAGGCGCAAATTGTGCTCTACAAGCTTGTTTCTTGCGTTTGTATCACCTTTTGCTGACAGTTCAAGATACCTTTGCTCTTCTGCCTTAGATAGAGGTTTTGGAAAAGACTCGCTGTTGCAGATATGTAAAATAAACAAAAACAGATATTCACTTAGAAATGATAAAAATTCTAACATAAAAACACTCCACTAAATAAACTACTAAAGTTTATTCAGGGAGTGTTTTGTTTTTGCAAGTCCTAATTATTCATTTGTGCCGAACTCTTCTAGAGTCAGCCCTTTGTTGTGCTCTAAAGCCCAGTTTATACTCCAGAAGCTTCTGAAAAGCAACAGCTTTCTGTCTTTAAAATCAGCAACTATTTTGGTATCAGATGCTAAATCAAGCTCTTTTACATCGCAATCGGATGTTATCCATCGGATAAACTGATAAGGCAAAGTTGTCATAATAATATCTACATTATATTCATTTTCAAGTCTGTGTTTTAAAACATCAAACTGAAGAACACCAACAACACCGACGATAACCTCTTCCATACCGGAGTCAGGCTCGTGGAAAATCTGAATTGCACCTTCCTGTGCAATCTGATTTATACCTTTTACAAATTGCTTTCGCTTCATTGTGTCTTTTTGTCTTACGAGAGCGAAGTGTTCAGGTGCAAAGGTCGGAATACCTTTAAACTTAAATTTCTGCCCTGGGGATACTATTGTATCTCCGATCGAGAAAATACCGGGATCAAATACACCTATAATATCGCCAGCATAGGCTTCTTCAACGATTTCACGCTCCTGCGCCATAATTTGCTGTGGCTGAGATAGGCGCATTTTTCTGTCGCCCTGTGCGTGATACACTTCCATATTTTTTTCAAACTTGCCCGAACAAATACGCATAAAAGCAACTCTGTCGCGATGAGCTTTGTTCATATTAGCCTGTATTTTAAACACAAAAGCAGAAAAGAAATCAGATTCAGGTTCAATAGTTTTCTCGCTTGTTTCACGAGGTAACGGGCTTGTCGTAATATTTAAAAATTCTTTCAAGAATGGTTCTACGCCGAAATTAGTTAAAGCAGAGCCGAAGAATACAGGAGTAAGATTGCCTGAGCGTACCTGCTCTAAATCAAAGTCATCACCAGCGCCATCTAAAAGCTCTATGTCTTCTATAAGCTGGTCTTTCTGTCCATAAAACAGCTTTGAATCTAAATCAGGATCGTCAAGTGTAAGCTCTTCCTTGTCAACTTCTTTTTGACCATTGTTAGCAGTAAAAGAAAGTATCTTCTTATCTTTTCTGTCGTACACGCCTTTAAACTCTTTACCGGAGCCAATAGGCCAGTTCATCGGACAAGTATTGATGCCGAGCACGTTTTCAATATCTTCAAGCAACTCAAAAGGATTTTTAGAATCTCTATCCATCTTATTAATAAATGTGATAATCGGAATATGACGCATAACGCAAACTTTGAAAAGCTTAATAGTCTGATTTTCAACACCCTTTGAAGCGTCAATCACCATTACTGCCGAGTCAGCAGCCATCAAGGTTCTGTAGGTATCCTCAGAGAAATCCTGATGTCCCGGTGTATCAAGAATATTAATACAGTAGTCGTCATATTTGAACTGCATAACAGAAGAAGTTACGGAAATACCACGCTGTTTTTCAATTTCCATCCAGTCAGAAACAGCGTGCTTAGCAGTCTTTTTACCTTTTACGGAGCCTGCAAGATTAATAGCACCGCCGTATAAAAGCAGTTTTTCTGTCAGAGTAGTTTTACCTGCGTCAGGGTGAGAAATAATCGCAAAAGTTCTGCGTTTGCTTATTTCTTCATGAAATGTGCTCATACCTATCCCCTCCATTTATTCATACCAACTTATTTTACTATTTTTACCATTAAAAATCAACAAATAATATAACTAATATTACTGATTGTCGTTACGGTTTTTCTTGACATAATGTATACCAAAATATAAAATTTACTTATTAAGTTTCTAGGAGTTATTATGAATAATATTGGAATTTATATACACATACCATTTTGCGAACAAAAATGCAATTACTGCGATTTTTACAGCATTTGTGATAAATCTGAATTTGACAGATATACTGAAAAACTAATATCCGTAATTAAGCAAAGTAAATATACAGACAGAGTGGTTGATACAATATACTTTGGCGGAGGTACTCCTTCTGTATTGGGTGAAAAAAGACTTGTTGCAATTTTGAATACAATTAAACAAAGTTTTGAAATAACAAAAGACGCTGAAATCACGCTTGAAGTAAATCCATGTAGCGCTGAATATATCGATTTTTCCGTACTGAAAAGCTGTGGGTTTAACCGTTTATCTATCGGCTTGCAAAGCTCAAATGAAAAAGAACTGAAAACTCTTGGAAGAAGACATAGCGCGAAAGATGCACAAGATACTGTAAAAAGAGCAAGATGCGCAGGCTTTGACAACATATCTCTTGACTTAATGCTTTGTATCCCGCATCAGACAAAAAACAGCCTCACAGAATCAATTAAATTCTGCAAGGACTGTGGTGTTGAACACATTTCTGCGTACATATTAAAAATTGAAGAGAACACACCTTTTTACAAAATTAAAAATGAACTGAATTTATTTAATGATGATGAACAAGCACAGTTTTATCTTCACGCTGTTGAACAATTAGATAAATTTGGATACCATCAATACGAGATATCAAATTTTTCAAAACCACAATATGAAGGTAAACATAATCTAAAATATTGGCACGATGAAGAATATCTCGGCTTTGGGCCATCAGCACATTCGTTTATTGACTCAAAGCGATACTACTATAACAGAAGCTTAGACGACTTTTATAATGATTTAATTATCGAAGACGGCAAAGGCGGAGAAATTGCAGAATATATTATGCTCCGCCTTCGACTAAAAGAGGGTCTTAAGCTCACAAATTTAAAAGATAAATATAACTATACTGTTAAAAAATCATTGTTAACAATGGTTAATAAGCTCTGTGATAATCAACTTGTCACCTTTAAAAATGACACTATAGCTCTAACAACTAAGGGTTTTTTAGTTTCAAATTCTATAATTAATTATATCATTGAATCGCTTTAATAAAAGAATCTAATGAATTTAATATTATAGAAATCACAGGCTGTCAGGTCATTTGTATCAAGCTCATTTATGAGGATATAGTTTG
This sequence comes from Ruminococcus sp., assembly GCA_017411835.1. Taxonomy (GTDB): domain Bacteria; phylum Bacillota; class Clostridia; order Oscillospirales; family Acutalibacteraceae; genus Ruminococcoides. The sequence goes on from JAFQPG010000013.1 coordinate 119,872, forward strand.
CTCCGACACCTAGTAGATAACCCTCTTTTTCTTCTGTCGTATTACTGCCTATCAGGAAAGTGACCAAAATTCGTCTGCCTATCTGAGTACGAATAAAGCCGTTGAGATACTGAATCGACTCCGCAGTTACAGGAAAAGGATTTGAAAAGTCGGTTATCGAAGTGTTTGGCGCCTGATTAATATCTACAGCAGGCGTAGCCATATTCATAGATGTTTTTAATGCTGTAGTTGGAGTTGATACATATTGCTCGCTAGAAGGCGGGATGCTTAAATTATAATCAGCATCGTAAGGTACTCCCGTTGGATAGTCAGTTGCTATTTGCGATGGTGACAACATATTTTGATTAGTCGTTTGCATATTAGGATTTATTCCGCGTGATGCAAGATTATATTCTGCTATTTGCTCAAGCGATGGTATAACAGGACTTTCTAAAAAATTTGCTGGTTCTAAATCTCGTGCAGAAGCTACTGCCCCCGGAATTCCGTAAATACTTCCTAAGTCAATTTGATTATTATTCAAAAAAATTACCTCCATTAAGTATTTGCATAAGCATTTGTAGGTGCGTAAAAGCAATGCGCCCCTACCCTGTTGTATATAACACCGATTCTAGTCGGAAAATAGCTTGGACAAGACTGCGAATATGGGTTAAAAAAGAAAAGAGAATTACCTACAGCACTAGACGTATTTCCTGCAAGTGCCCAGTCCGCAATCTGATAATGTATTTCTTCAGGATTCATATTATATATATTTTGGCTGTTGTACACACCACGAACACTCGTTTTCAGGCAAGTAAACTGACCCGGTTGCTCAATAATTGCTCTTACATCACCGCCGTTACTAACGCGAGAAAATTCACCGTTTTCTACAGTAGAGCGATTGATAATAACCGAAGCAACAGCCGCCATACCATCATACCCCTCTCCTCCTGCCTCGCATTGTATCAAGCGTGCAAGAAGTTCACGGGTATCGTAAGCCATAGTATCACCACCTTAACAGTACATACTATGCTTTTAGTTTATTCTCGTGTTTGTCCTTGACAACAACTCAAAAAGAAAGTAAAATAACACTTGTTGATTTATTAAAATATACATCAACCGATATATTTGGAGACGTATCGAAGTGGTCATAACGGGGCTGACTCGAAATCAGTTAGGGAGCAATCCCCCGCGGGTTCGAATCCCGCCGTCTCCGCCAGCACTAGAACCGCAGTCTTATTTAAGATTGCGGTTGTTTTTTGCTTTAAGTTACATCAGGTCAACTAACAAGATACCTATAGATTATTGATTGTTCATTGAAATGCAATGCTCGTTTTGATATAATTTTCTTGTTAGGAGGCGGATCTATGGAAAACCTTGGTACAATAATACGCAAGCACAGAATTGCCAAAGGATTGACTCAAGAAGAACTTGGCAGTAAAGTTTATGTAAGCAAACAAGCTGTTTCAAAATGGGAAACAGGAAAAGCTATGCCTGATATTGAAATGGTAAGAAAGCTATGTAATATACTTGAGATTAACAATGATGAAATATTAGGTGGTTCTATTGAAGATGCAAGAAAAAATCGTAAATGGGTGAAAATTTGCGCTACTATTTCATTAATCAGTATTTTAATTACTATATTTTTCTGTTTAGGCGGATATGACTACATAGATCGTCATACACAATCTGGTGTTGCTTATTTATCAGTATTTTATGAAGACAAGCTTTTATCAACAAATGAGTATCAGGTAATTAGTGATTTAGATTTTAAAGACTATTCAAACGGTTATAAAACCGACATCGACTATGGTAAAATACAAGGCGCTATACTTTTGCAAAATAAACTTGAAATAAAGTTTGATTTCTTCAATACAAATAATTGGCATAACATACATATCCGAATGGAGGTTGAAAATGAAAACAATCAAATATTAGTAAAGCAAACAGTAACTTATGAAACTGATAATAAGGTATACAAAGTTGATACATCAGAGTATGTGATAGGTGAAAATTGATTATGAAAACTATGAATTATCAAAAAATGTACGAAAAAATTAATAAAACAATCGGTGAGCTTACTCCTTTAAAAGCTGACTGCGGAGTTTTATGCAACAAAGCGTGCTGTAAGGGCGACGAAAGCATCGGAATGAGGCTGTTCCCTTTTGAAGAAACAGCGCTTAACAAAACCCAAAATAGTGTTGGTGAAACAATCGTTATTTGTAATGGAATATGCGACAGAAATACCAGACCACTTGCATGCAAAATCTTTCCTTTCTTCCCTACTATTGATGAAAAAGGTAAAATATTTGTTGAGCTTGATTACAGGGGCAAGCTTCTTTGTCCAATGATTGACCACTGTGATGAAATTATATTTAACAATAGATTTCTTAAAGCTATAAAAAAGGTTGGTAAGATACTTGCAAAGGATGAAATTTGCAGAAAGTTTTTATATGACAATACAGACGAGATTGATACATATATAAAATTTTTAAAGTAAACAAAAGTAAAAGCCGTTACATAAGGTAACGGCTTTTTTCTATATCAACTTTGCGCAATCATTTACACTATTATTAAGCATCTTTAGTCCATGCTCTATGGTTTCAATAATAGCTTCTAAATTCTCTCTTGCTGCCTTCTCACTACCAGGCAGGTTGATTATCAAACTATTGTTTTTAAGTCCACAGACACCACGTGAGAGCATCGCACGCTTTGTTATCTGCATAGAGCTTTGTCGCATATATTCAGCAATACCAGGCGCTTCTTTATCAATTACTTTTTTTGTGCATTCTGGAGTTATGTCACGTTTTGAAAAGCCGGTACCGCCTGTAGTAACAATTAAATCAAAATTACTGTTTACCGCCCCATTTAGAGCATCAATAATAAGCTTTTCTTCGTCGGGAACAATCGTAATTTTTTCAGCTTCATACCCTGCATTTATCAATATTTTCTTGACGATAGGCCCTGCTTCATCTACCCTTTCGTTATTAAAGCATCTATCGCTTACTGTAATAACCTTTGCTTTATACATAGTTGCTCACTTTCCAAATGGGCATACAGGATAGGTACAAACATCGCACGAAAGACAGAGTCCACCCTCGCCCATTTCTACAAAATCAGATTTGTTCATTTTAACTTTAGCTAAAATTCTTGGTAATGCTAAATCAAATACGGTTGCTTTTGAGTACATGACACAACCCGGCAAACCTACAATCGGTGTAGAGTCATCAAAGTAGCCGAGCAAAAACATAGCACCAGGTAAAACTGGAGCACCGTAGGTAACTATATCAGCACCACTTTGCTTTATTGCACCCGGAGTATTGTCGTCAGGGTCAACGCTCATTCCTCCTGTGCACAGTATCATATCTACATTTTTTGATTTTAATATGTTTATAGCGTTTAATATATTTTCTGTTTTATCATCAACTGTGATGTGCTCGGTAACTGAAACTGAGTATGATTTTAGCTTGTCTACAATAACAGGAGTAAATTTGTCTTCAATTATACCGTTATAAACCTCACTGCCTGTTGTTATAACTCCAGCTGTTTTTATTTTTAACGGTAAGACCTGTAGAATCGGTTTATTATCACAAATTTGTTCTGCCTCAATTATTTTTTGCTCGTCTATTACCAAGGGAATAATTCGGGTACCACAAAGCTTGTCACCTTTTTTGACAAAAGTATTACTCTTTCGGGTTGCAATCATAATATCTTCGATTGAATTGATAGCGTTAAGTTTAACTTTATCGACAATAAAAACACCATCTATTTTGCTACTCAATTCGATTTTGCCTTCTTTTACATCGCTGTGTGACATATATTCATTTTTGCAGATATCAAGGAGACGAAATGCTGCATCGTTTTCGTGTAAGAAACCTTTATCACATTCAAAAACGTAAAGATTTTCTTTACCCATCGATAATAAAATCGGTATATCTTCTTTAGTTACGACGTGGCCTTTTTTGAATCTTGCGCCTTTAAATTTGTCCTTTATGATTTGAGTCATATCATGGCACAACACATGGCCGACAGCGTTAGTTGTTTTTATAAGTTTCATATTATTCCTCAATTATTTCAATTTTGTCTTCAGGATAAATTCTGCCTTCTTTTAAAACAATGGCAAAAATCCCTTCTGTTGGCATAACACACTTGCCTGTAAGCTTCTTGATTTCACAGTCAGAATGACATTTTTTGCCTATCTGGGTTACTTCTAAAACAGCTTCCCCGATACTTAGTTTAGTGCCAATAGGCAAGGTTTTTAGTGAAATACCACGGGTCACAATATTTTCAGCAAAATCTCCGGCAGATAAATTCAAACCAAGATTTCGCATAGTATCAACGCTTTCAACAGCAAGCAAACTAATCTGTCTGTGCCAATTTCCAGCGTGAGCGTCAGAAACTATGCCGTGATTTACTTTTACATCTATGTAAGGAACAGGATGCTTTTTAGTACCCTTTGTTACACTTATACATACAGATAAAACTTTAGCCATCACTTACTCTCCCTGTGAAAATCAGCGCTTTTACCACCTGTTTTTGATTCTAAATGTATTTCGGTGATTTCAATATCTTTCTGTAGCGCTTTACACATATCGTAGATTGTAAGAGCTGCAACAGATACTGCGTTCAAAGCTTCCATCTCGACGCCTGTTTCGCCTTTACACCTGATTTTTGAAGTTATTTTTATTCCCGCGTCGGTAATTCCAAAGTCAATATCCGCACCGGTAATGGAAATCGGATGACACATAGGAATTGTAGAAGCTGTATTTTTTGCCGCCATTATACCTGCAACCTGAGCTACAGCAAGCACGTTACCTTTTTTGATAGTGCCTTCTTTGACTTTAGACAAAGTTTCACTATTCATTTTTACAAAAGCTGATGCTACTGCTGTTCTGTCGGTAACTGCTTTGTCAGTTACATCAACCATCTTAGAGAGTCCTTTTTCATTAAAATGTGTAAATTCCATTTTATCCTCCAATTTCATTCATAAAGCGAGTAGAATTACTGCAACAGGTATGCTCAAGTGAGTGTGACTGTGGCTTACTTAAAATAGCTTTTTCTATCATATCTTTTAAGTCAGAACCAACAAGTCCGCGCAAATCAAACTCATCTTTACTATGTAAGCAAGGCTTGATTTTTCCGTCTGAAGTAACACGAATACGATTGCAAACACCGCAGAATTTATCGCTCATTGGTCGAATAAGTCCGACATAACCTTTATAACCGTCTACCTTATACATTTGAGCAACACCGTCAAAAGACTGCATTTTTAATTCTGGTACAGTTTGCAATACTTTTTCGTTTGATACAAATTTATCGCTTTGCCAATTTGCGCTTTCGCCAATCGGCATCAATTCAATAAAGCGAACTACTATATCATTATCTTTAGTAAGGCTTACAAAGTCTTTTATTTCATCGTCGTTAAAACCGCCGATAAGTACGCAGTTGATTTTTATACCTTTAAATCCACATTTTTGAGCTTCTTTGATACCCTCAAGAACTTCATTATAAGATTCAGTAGAAGTAATCTGATTAAATCTAGTAGGATTTAAAGTGTCCAGACTAATATTAAGTCGTGACACACCTGCAGATTTTAGCTGCGAAGCATAATATTTCAAAAGGCTACCGTTTGTTGTCATAGTAAGCTCATTTAGTCCACTAATATTTGATACTTTTTTGCAAAAATCAATTATGCCGCTTCTAACTAAAGGTTCTCCGCCTGTGATTCTTATCTTAGAAATACCACAATTTACAGCTTCAACGCAAATATTATAAAGCTCATCAAATGAAAGCAATTTGCGTTTTTGTTTATCAACACCTGATTTACAGTAACTACAATTAAAATTGCATTTATCGGTAACAGAAAGACGCATATAGCATATCTGTCTGTTATATGAATCTTTCATTTTTTCACCTACTTCAAATAGAATAATTTACTGTGTTCAAGATTTAGGCACACTGTATTGCCTACATCAAATTGCTCATATTTGTTTTTACTGACCTCTACCTTGATTGGCGTTGAGTTGTTATTACGCTGAACAAAAATAAAAAATTTATTAATGTCGCAAATTTTTGAAACGATTTTAGCTTTACAAGAAGAGTCAGTCTGCTCGTTCATCAAGCTTATTGCATCAGGATAAAAAGCAACCGATTTGTAACCACTTTTTTTCGGAACTTTTATGCCAAAACTTGTAATGAACATATCTTTTTGCTCACAAATAACATCACAAACATTATCAATACCTACTAAAACAGCCTGAATTTTAGTCGATGGGTTTTTAAATATGCTTTGCGTGTAAATGCAACTTTCTGCAAAGCCATTATCAACAACACAAATATTGTCACAGAATTTGTAAACCTCGTGTTTATTATGTGATACAAGTAAAACCTTTCCGTCATAACTATTAATCGTATTTATTAGATTTAACTCAAGCTGAGTTTTAATTTGCTCGTCAAGTGACGAAAACGGTTCGTCGAGCAAAAGCAGTTTAGGTTTTAAAACAAGTGCACGCGCTAAAGCAACTCGCTGAGCCTGTCCTCCAGAAAGCTGATGCGGATATAAATATTTGACATCAGCTAAATCAAACGTATTAAGGTAAGCCTCAACAACATTTGTTTTCTCTGATTTTTTCATATTTTTAAGCACACAGCTTATATTTTCGGCAACAGTCATATCAGGAAAAAGCGCGTAATTTTGAGGTACGTATCCAATCTCTCTTTTTTGAGGAGGTAAATTAATCCTTTTTTCACTGTCAAAGACCGTTACGCCGTCAATAATGATTTTACCGCTATCAGGGTTCATAACACCGGCAATGCATTTTAAAGTAACGCTTTTACCACTACCGGAAAGCCCGAAAAGTGCAGTAGATTTTGAGTTAGTTTCAAAAGATACATTAAGTGAGAAGTTTCCTAATTTCTTTTTAATATCAACAATAAGAGCCATATTTTGCCTCCTTGCGCTGATAGTAATTCTCTACAAAGTTAATAACCAAAAGTACAACTGCTGAAATAACGATATTAATAATAACCCATTTTAAAACAATTTCATCGTCGCCGATACGCCATAACTGGTAAACAGTTGTTGAAATCGTTGCAGTTTTTCCTGGTATGTATCCGCAAATCATACTTGTAGCACCGTATTCTCCGAGTGCTCGAGCAAAAGCAAGAACCGCACCCGCAATTAACCCTTGTTTGCAGTAAGGTACTTTGATTTTCCAAAAAATATATGTATTTGAAAGTCCCAATGTTTTTCCAACATCAGATAGCGTATTGTCAAAAGACTGAAAAGCTCCACGAGCAGTTCTATACATCAATGGAAATATTACAACAGATGTTGAGAATATAGCTGACCACCAATTCATAGTTAAAGAAACATTAAAGCTTTCTACAAAAAAGCCTCCGATTACGCTGTTTGGTCCTAATAGTGTTAACAGAATAAAACCAACTACAGTTGGTGGCAGTACTAAAGGCAATGTAAAAACAACGTCGAAAACACCTTTTAAAAAAGTAGGCATTTTAGATATATAGTAGGCAAAAAATAAGCCTATAAAAAATACAAAGCAAATAGATATTACCGATATTCTGATTGAATTTAGTAATGGATATAAATCCATAATTACCCCCATCTACTCAATTACAGTAAAGCCGAATTTTTCAAATATAATTTGGGCTTCTTGCGTAGTTAAAAAATCTAAAAAACTCTTAGCATATTTTACATTTTTAGAAGTGTTAATTACAGCAGCAGGATATATTACACGACCGCACATATTAATTGTAGCAGAATCTACAACAGTAAGACCTGCTGTTCTTGCGTCAGTCTGATATACAATACCGCAGTCAACAACACCTTGGGATACATAAGTAGTAACCTCTTTTGCATTAGACCCATATGTTACAAGACTGTTTTTATCAAGCTCTTGTGTACTAATTCCATAGTAATTTAAAATCGAATACGCATACTCACCTGCAGGCACGTCGCTGTTGCCTATCGCCATAAAAATATCGCCTTTTTTTAATTTATATGCCACATCATCAAACGACTCGATTTCCCCTTTGCTGTTTGATGAAACAGCCAAAACCACTTTGTTTTCCAGCAGATTTATACGAGAATCTGTCAGTATAAAATCAAGCTTATCGTTATCGCTGTCTAAATTAGCTGTAACATCAAGCTGATCCATAGGTTTTTGACTCGCAGATATAAAAACATCACAATCTGCACCTTGTTCTATAACAGTTTTTAAAGTACCTGATGAATCAAAATTGTAAACAATTTCAACATCTTGATGCTTTTCTTCATATAAGTTTTTGATTTCATTAAGCGAGTCGTACATCGACGATGCAGCAAATACAATTAATTTGTTCTTATCTGTATTTGCATCTGAACAGCCATTCAATAAAAATAAAATTAACAGTAACATTAATATACAAGCAATGATTTTTTTCATCAAATACACCTCAGCGTTATATTTCCGATTAACTAACGCTAATTATATTATATAACCTATATACTAAAATTACAATATAAAAAAGCACCTTAAGCAAGTAAGGTGCTATGTTTTATATTATTTTCTCTTTCTTTTTCCTGCTTTAAAAATAAACAGTAATAATGCAATAAAATACAAAATAACTAGACCAAACGAAATATAGGTCATTAAATCATTTTCTGCAGCAAGGGTAATCAGCGCTAATAGAGGAATCGCAAATGCTATAGCAAAAGAACTGCCTGTTATCAGATTGTTTGCGGCAGGCGTTTTCATATTAGGGTCAATTTCTCTTAATAGAAGCACGCCGCTGCTTATAGTACCGGTCAGCATGCCATACATTGAGAAAAAGCCTTCGTAAACGTAGTTAGGATACAGCTTCTTACACATATATAAAAGATAAGCAAAAGTACCTACACCGCCTAAAACAGCCATTAATATAAATGGTAACCAGTTACCATGCAGATCTTCGATGCTGATGCTTGCGATGCCGCAAACGATCATAATATCAAAAGCGAAACCGGAAATTCTACTTAAAAGATAATTGTTCTGATACTGGCGATTCATCCACTTAATGTTTCTAAGTCCGGAGAAAAGTGAACGGCAAATTACAGCAACAAGAGAGCCGACAATAAAATTAAATCCCCATAACAGAGTTGAAACAGTTTTTGAAAGACCCGGTGAAATCGCCGCAAGCAACTCAGTAATGCCAAAAGTAATCAGATATGTTAACAGGTACAGCAAACAAATAAGCGCTACCTGAATGCTTAATTTATCGATAGATTCAGAAACAGGGATTTCATTGTCATCCTGAAAAGTATCTACGGTAACTGAACCGGAAACAATCTTTTTGTCTTTAATTCGTACAAGCTTACCTTTTTTGTTATATACATTAATAAATATAACGCCAACAATACAAGCACAAAGATAACCAGCAGCAGCTAAAGACAAGCCAAAGCTCTGACCACCTAACATACCAAGACTTTCATAAGTAGTGCCAACATTGTTTGCCTGACCCGGTCCCTGACCATAAGCCATAGCAAGTAAAATACCACCAGCTTTAAAAAAGTCAGGTTTGATTGTTAACGCTAACAATATGGATATGGTTAAGCCTATTAAAACTTGCACAAGATATGTGCTTACAATGAGTGCACCGCTCCTACTGCCAATCATTTTATCCTTTTCCTGAGTTTTTTCAGGCACGCGCAAGCTCATTGCAATAAAGCCAAAAGCCAAAGCGTGATAAGTCATACTCTCTAAAAATTCAGCAGTAATAAACGGAATAACATTCAAATATTTCAACAGTAAAAGTAAAAAGCCACCTAATACCGCAGTAGGCATCATAGTCTTTTTTATAAAAGGCACCTTACGTCTGATAATATTTGCAAGTAATACAACAGCCGCAATAACGCCAACTTGAATAATTGGATTCCATAATGAAGAATTTGAAGCAGAAAAATCCATAATTTACCCCTTAAAAATTAAATCTTATTATATCTCCATATTTATACGCCTGAAACAGCATATAAAATTTTAAAGCTGATGAATAGTCCAAAATATTGATTTCATAGTAATCATCTTTTGTAGACAAAACAAGAGAATATTTACCATGCATGGACATATCAGTTATATCAGCAATATTAATTATAAAATCACCACATCGAAGGTTTTCATGTGATAATGTAATTTCACCGGTTGATACAACAGACTCGACATGATTTTTTACAGTTATAATACTGCATAAAGTTGATTTGTATTCTACAAGATTTTTGGCATCCTCAAGAGTTTTATCACGTAGAAATACAAACATATCTTTTAGATTAGTGATTCCAGTATCTTCAATACCGCTTATATTGCCATATTTATCATACTTAAACCAGTCGTTGCATTTTTCACACAAAACGGTATCAAAGCTGGAATACATAGACTCGAGTGTCTTGCAATTAGGACAATAGTAAACAAGGCTTTCCATTTCCTGTGCAAGATTTTTTCCTTTATAGGTGTTGTTTTCAACCTCTTGAGTAGCATATGCATCTTCGTGCAAATCATTTTTAATAATTTGATTAATCTCGTCAACACTCATAGCAGAAATTTGCTCAGCAGAGTAGATATTAACGACCTCGCCGTGTATCTTACCTCTTCTGGTACCGCCACTACTCCAAAGCGGACTAACAAAATACCCGCCTTTTATTTTATATGTAACAAGTGCACTTTTAGAGCTTTTAATCAGTTTGCCTGTCGACGGTAATACAGGAGCCGTCACACCATTCCAAGACCGTGAACCTTCAGCAAACATACAAACATTGTTTCCGCCTCGTACGGTACGTAATATATCCTTAACTGTAGAAGAAGCAACAGTTCCCTTTGGTCTTAAAATAGGATTAAAAATAAAGTTAACAAATTTAAAAGCAAATTTCCAACGTGAAATATGTTCACTTGCAACATATCTCATAAATTGCGGAAAACTAACCCCTACAAAAAGTGGATCAAAATCAGTATTGTGATTAGATAATAAAATAAAGCTATCGGGTAAATTACACGCCTTTTTGAAGGTATAGCCAAATTTCAGGTAAAGGAAGACTATTACTAAAGGTCTTAGCAATTTCCATAAAATCTTATTCTTTTTAATCTTCCTCACCCCTATCCAAACTCATATTAAAATTATAGCATTTTTTTCAAACTACATCAAGAAAATTATTTATTTAATGTAAAATTTTCATATAAAAAAGAGCCGAAAACTCGGCTCTTTCCTATTAAATCAAATTATTTGAAATATTTTACAGCAGCTTCAAACATACGAATATCATAGTTACCAGGTACGTTTTTGTAAAGTCCGTCACCAATACGCTCAGAATGGCCCATTTTACCGAAGACTCTGCCATCAGGAGAAGTGATACCCTCGATAGCTAAAATAGAATCATTAGGATTGAAATGAACATCTGTTGTCGCATTGTTTGCTAAATCAACGTACTGTGTAGCAACCTGACCGTTCTCAATAAGCTGTTTAACAAGCTCATCTGATGCCAAAAATCTACCTTCACCGTGAGAAATCGGAACATTATATACATCTCCTACATTAGCAAGAGCAAGCCAAGGAGACTTGTTAGATGCAATACGAGTTCTTACAATTCTGGACTGATGTCTTGAAATTGTGTTAAATGTAAGTGTAGGGCAATTTTCATCAGTGTCAATAATCTTACCAAAAGGCACTAAACCAAGCTTGATAAGCGCCTGGAATCCGTTACAAATACCGCACATAAGACCGTCACGATTTTCAAGCAGGTCTGTGACGCCTTCTTTAATTGCGGCATTTCTGAAAAATGCAGTAATAAACTTACCACTACCGTCAGGCTCATCACCGCCGGAGAAGCCGCCAGGAATGAATACCATCTGTGCATCTTTAAGTGATTTTGCAAAACGCTCAACACTTGAAGAAATACCAGATGCATCAAGGTTATTAATAACAATAATTTCAGGCTGAGCACCAGCATCTCTTACAGCCTTGGCGCTGTCAAACTCGCAGTTAGTACCAGGGAATGCTGGAATAAGCACCTTAGGTTTTGCAACCTTAATGCAAGGTGATGCCCATTTATCTGCTAAATATGAGATGTTGTCAAGTTTTTTATCTTCGTGCTTAATGTTACAAGAATAAACGCTTTCGAGCTTATCTTCGTAAACATTGAGAAGCTTGTCAATTTCGACAGTTTCGTCACAGAAAGAAAGTTTTCCGTCATCGGTTACAGTACCGATGACATTATCAACTTCAACACCGTCTTCGACTTCAAGGATAAATCCGCCGTAGTTGTAAGCAAAAACATCGTTAAGGCTAAGCTCATCGTTAAACTTAAAGCCTAATGAGTTACCAAAGCTCATTTTCATAACAGCTTCTGCGATACCGCCTAAGCTAAGTGTATAACAAGCTACAGCTTTACCGCTATTTAAAAGTGTGAATACTTTATCAAACAAAGCAAGTAAAGAATCTGTTTTTGGTAGACCATTTTCGTCTAAATCAGCTTTAAGTAAAACAACATTGTTGCCAGCTTTTTTAAATTCAGGAGATACTACGTCAGATACTTTACCTGTTGTAACAGCAAAAGAAACAAGTGTTGGTGGAACATCTAAATCCTCGAAAGTACCACTCATAGAGTCTTTGCCGCCGATAGAACCAATTTGGAGTTCTTTTTGAGCTTTAAATGCACCTAAAAGAGCAGCCAAAGGTTTACCCCAACGCTTCGCATCTTTGCCCGGACTTTCAAAATACTCTTGGAAAGTAAGATATACATCTTCAAACTTTGCACCGGTAGCGATAAGCTTACATACAGATTCAACTACAGCAAGATAAGCACCGTGGTATGGGCTCTTTTCCATAATAAATGGGTTATAACCCCAAGACATAAAAGAACAATCGTCAGTATGCTTTTTCTCGACAGAGATTTTTTGTACCATACTCTGAATTGGTGTGAGCTGATTTTTACCACCAAAAGGCATCAATACTGTACCTGCACCGATTGTAGAGTCAAAGCGTTCTGAAAGGCCACGCTTTGAACAGATGTTCAGGTCGCCTGCCATAGCAGTCATATTTTCAGCAAAAGTGCCTTCAATCTTTTTGTCATAAGCCTGTGCTTTTGCAGGAGCAATAGAAATATGTTTATCAGCACCATTGGAGTTAAGAAACTCTCTGCTGATATCAACGATATTTTTACCGTTCCAGTTCATCACAAGTCTAGGCTCTTCGGTAACCACCGCAACTTCACACGCCTGCAGGTTTTCTTCCTTTGCAAGGGCAATGAACTTTTCTACGTTTTCAGGCTCAATAACCACAGCCATACGCTCCTGAGATTCGCTGATAGCAAGCTCAGTACCGTCAAGACCGTCGTATTTCTTAGGAACAGCGTTAAGGTTTATTTTAAGACCGTCAGCGAGCTCGCCAATAGCAACAGAAACGCCGCCAGCACCAAAGTCGTTGCAACGTTTGATAAGCTTAGTAGCTTCTTCGTTACGGAACAAACGCTGAAGCTTGCGTTCTTCAGGTGCGTTACCCTTCTGAACTTCTGCAGCACATGTCTCTACAGAATGAGCATCGTGCTTTTTAGAAGAACCTGTAGCACCGCCGATACCATCACGACCTGTACTACCACCAAGATAAACAACGATATCACCAGGTGAAGGAACTTCACGTCTTACATTTTTAGCAGGAGCAGCAGCTATTACAGCGCCGATTTCCATACGCTTTGCAGCATAACCCGGATGATAAATCTCATCAACAATGCCTGTAGCAAGACCAATCTGGTTGCCGTAAGAAGAGTAACCTGCAGCAGCAGTAGTAACAATCTTTCTCTGTGGCAATTTGCCAGGAATAGTTTCAGAAACTGGTTTTAATGGGTCTGCAGCGCCAGTAACTCGCATAGCACCATATACATAAGCACGACCTGAAAGCGGGTCACGAATAGCACCGCCAATACAAGTAGCAGCACCACCAAAAGGCTCGATTTCTGTTGGGTGGTTATGTGTTTCGTTTTTAAAGAGCAAAAGCCACGGCTCTGTAACACCGTCTACTTCTACGTCGATTTTAACAGTACAAGCATTAATTTCTTCGCTTTCGTCAAGTTTATCAAGCTTGCCATTTTCTTTTAAATATTTAACAGCAACTGTAGCCAAGTCCATTAAACAGATAGGCTTTGTTCTGTTAAGCTCTTTTCTTACAGCTATGTACTCGTCGTAAGCGTTCTGTAAAAGTTCATCTTCAAACTTAACATCGTCGATAACGGTTAAGAATGTAGTATGACGACAATGGTCAGACCAGTATGTGTCAATCATACGAATTTCTGTAATTGTCGGATCACGATGTTCTGACAAGAAATACTGCTGACAAAAAGCAATATCGTCAGTATCCATAGCAAGAGAATAGTCTTTGACAAACTTTTCTAAGCCAGCTCTATCAAGTTGTGTAAAGCCTTCTAATGTTTCTACCTGTGTAGGAATATCATAATGAATCTTTAATGTTACAGGCTTTTCAAGAGAGGCTTCTCTTGATTCAACAGGGTTGATAACATATTTTTTGATTTCAGTAATTTCATTATCAGTTAATGCACCATAAAGAGCATAAACCTTTGCAGAACGGATAGTAGGTCTGTCGCCCTGTGAAATAATCTGAATACATTGTGCAGCAGAGTCAGCACGCTGGTCAAACTGGCCAGGTAAAAACTCAACCGCGAAAACAGTTGCGTCAGTAATCTCTAAATCACTTGAAATAATATCAAGCTGAGGCTCTGAAAAAACGGTTTTACAGGAATAGTCAAATAACTCCTGTGTAATATTTTCAACATCATATCTGTTGAAAATTCTTACATCAGAAAGATTTTTAATACCAAGCAGAGTTGTGCATTCGTTTAATAACGCCTTTGCTTCGTGCGCGAGTTCTCTTTTCTTTTCTACAAAAATGCGATATACCACGATTAACCCTCCTTAGCTTCAAGTGCTTTTTTACCGATATCAGTACGGTAATAAGCGTTTTCAAATTTAATTTCTTTTACCATTGCGTATGATTTATCGATAGCTTCTTTTAATGTATCTGCAATCGCAGTCGCTCCAAGTACTCTTCCGCCATCAGTCAAAAGCTTACCGTCATCAAGCTTAGCACCTGCTACATATACATTGTCGGATATCTCAAAAGGAATAGTCATCTCAAAACCCTTGTCGTAAGACTTTGGATAACCATTCGATGCCATAATAACGCAACAAGCAGATTTATCTGCAAACTTGACTTCAATATCAGACAAGGTTTCGTTAGTAACAGATTGCATAATCGTGAGCAAATCAGTCTCTAAAAGTGGGAGTACAACCTGTGTTTCAGGGTCACCAAAACGACAGTTGTATTCAATAACCTTAGGACCGTTAGGCGTGAGCATAAGTCCAAAATACAAGCAACCCTTAAAGGTTCTGCCCTCTGCGTTCATAGCGTTCATTGTAGGAACAAAAATAGTATCCATACATTCTTTAGCAACAGCATCAGTATAATAAGGGTTTGGAGCAACAGTACCCATACCGCCAGTATTTAAGCCTTTGTCACCGTCAAGCGCACGCTTATGGTCCATAGAAGAAACCATAGGAACGACAGTTTTACCATCAGTAAATGATAAAACAGAAACTTCAGGGCCTGTTAAAAACTCTTCGATAACTACATTATTACCGCTGTCACCAAAAACCTTATCCTGCATCATAGAGCGTACAGCTTCTTTTGCCTCATCTCTTGTGTTTGCAATAATAACGCCCTTACCAAGAGCAAGACCATCAGCTTTGATAACTGTAGGAATCGGAGCAGTATCCAAGTACTCAAGCGCTTTTTCCATGTTATCGAACACTTCGTACTGTGCAGTAGGAATATTATACTTTTTCATAAGATTTTTTGAGAAAACCTTACTGCCTTCGATGATTGCAGCCTTTTTATCAGGACCAAAACAAGGAATACCTTTAGCCTCTAAAGCATCAACACAACCAAGTACAAGCGGATCATCAGGCGCAACGACCGCATAATCAATAGCGTTATCAACAGCAAAGTTTACTATGCCGTCAATATCTTTTGCACCAATACTAACGCAGGTTGCATCCTGTGCAATACCGCCATTACCAGGGGTTGCAAAAATCTCGGTAACTTCTTTATTTTCTTTTATTTTTTTAATAATAGCATGTTCGCGACCACCGCCGCCTACAACTAATATCTTCATAGGGATCCTCTTTCAAAAATTAATGGTGGAACAAACGCATTCCTGTAAACGCCATAACCATATCGTATTTGTCACAGCAATCGATAACAACATCGTCACGGATAGAACCGCCAGGCTCAGCAATATATTTAACGCCGCTTCTGTAAGCACGCTCGATGTTATCTGAGAATGGGAAGAATGCATCAGAACCAAGAGCAACATCAGTCTTTGTAGCAAGATAAGCTTTAATCTCTTCATCTGTCAAAGGTTCAGGCTGAGTTTTAAAATACTTCTGCCAGTTGCCATCAGCACAAACATCTTCTTCGTTCTTATTGATATAGCCATCGATAACATTATCTCTGTCAGGTCTGCCGAGAGTATCAAGGAAAGGCAGGTTAAGCACCTTTTCGTGTTGACGCAAGAACCAAGTATCCGCCTTAGTACCTGCAAGTCTTGTGCAGTGAATTCTTGACTGCTGGCCTGCACCAACACCGATAGCCTGACCGTCAATAGCGTAGCATACAGAGTTTGACTGTGTGTACTTTAAAGTTATAAGTGCAACAATCAAATCTCTTACAGCGCTGTCAGGTAATTCTTTATTCTTAGTTACAAGGTTTGAAAGCAATTCCTTGTTGATTTCAAAGTTATTTCTGCCCTGCTCAAAAGTGATACCAAAAACCTGCTTATGCTCAACAGGAGCAGGTACAAAATCAGGGTCGATTTTTACGATATTGTAGCTACCCTTACGCTTAGATTTAAGAATCTCAAGAGCTTCATCGTCATAACCAGGTGCAATAATACCGTCGGAAACCTCACGTTGAATCATTTTAGCGGTAGTAACGTCACAAACATCTGATAATGCTACCCAGTCACCAAAAGAGCACATACGGTCAGTACCTCTTGCTCTAGCATACGCACAAGCCAAAGGAGAATCGTCAAGACCTTCGATATCGTCAACAAAGCAAGCCTTTTTAAGAGTATCAGAAAGCTTGATACCTACTGCAGCTGAAGTTGGGCTAACGTGCTTAAAAGATGTAACAGCAGGCATACCCAAAGCTTCTTTAAGCTCTTTAACAAGTTGCCAAGCATTAAATGCATCTAAAAAGTTAATATAACCAGGTCTACCGTTTAAAATCTCGATAGGAAGCTCAGAACCGTCTTCCATAAATATCTTTGATGGTTTTTGATTAGGATTACAACCATATTTTAATTCAAATTCAGTCATGATAGTCTCCTTTTATACGTTCTTATTAATGATTATCTCTGTAGCGTCACTGCCATCAAGCGGAACACATCTTACAAACAGAGAAACTTTATTATCTTCATTTAAGTTTTCCCAACACAAATCAGCAAGCTCTTGTGCTGTGTTTGGAAGTGCAACCTCTTCAGGTTCACCATAGAATGATGGGATTGGGTCGCCATCGCATTTATAGGTGTGAATAAAATGACCGATACCTGCAAGTGGCTTGTAAGAATAGAAGTAACGATTACAAGCATCAGGATTACCGTTTGAGCTCTTTAAAATAGAAAGCTTATAAGCATATGTAGCATTTGCAAAGTCATAATCAGCAACACCGGAAATACGAGGTGTGTAGTTTGGAGCATCAGGCTCGAACTCACGTGTCATAAGCGCATCTTCAAAGGTTTTACCGTCTTTTAAGAAATCATATACTGTGTTTGTCTGATCACCGTTTGTGATAATGTCAGTATCGCCAATCTGTAAATATGGGTTGTAGATAATAAGACTAGGGTCAGAAAGCTTTGACTCGTCAAAAGCCTTTGTACGCATACCGCCATCAAATTTTTCAAAAATACGATTTCGGCTGTTTTCACTTCTACCCATAATAAAGTAAGCAAACATAGCATTTTTGCCGTCTGCTGACATACCCATAACAATGCCTCTGCCAGGATATGTATTCTCACTAAGTAATGCTTTTAAATCAAATAATGCCATTTTATTCACCATTTCCTTAACTAATCATTTTATTACAAACCTGCTCAACAGCAGCAGGTAAAATCTTCCATTCTGCAAGTCGCATAACGCGTTTTTGCAAAGTTTGAGGGGTATCATCTTCTTTGATGTTAACAGCCTTTTGCATAATGATTTCTCCCCCATCAGGAATTTCATTAACAAAATGTACTGTCGCACCGGTTACTTTAACGCCTTTTTCAAGTGCTGCTTGATGCACCTTAAGTCCGTAAAAACCTTTTCCACAGAAAGAAGGGATAAGACTTGGGTGCACGTTAATTATCCTATTTGCATACTTACTTGTAAAAGACTGACTTAAAATAGACATAAAACCAGCAAGAACAATCAAATCAATTTTATATTCTTCAAGCTTTTTAATGATTTTGTTTTCAAAATCATTTTGGTCAGTACAGTCTTTTTTCAGTACACAAGCGGTGTCGATTGAAGCTTTCTCAGCTCGCTGTAAAGCAAAAGCGTTGGAGTTGTTAGAAATAACGAGTTCTATTTTGCCACTATTGATAACGCCCTTGTTTTGAGCATTGATAAGAGCCTGTAAATTTGTGCCACCACCCGAAACTAGGACAGCAATTCTGGCTTTTTTAGACATACGAATACCCCTTTAATCTATGCTAATTAGCAAATAACGATTTTTTCGTCAGATTCAATAATCTCACCGATAACATACGCATCTTCGCCCTGAGCTTTTAAAATCTCAAGTGCTCTGTCAACATCATTTGGTGCTACAACAATACTCATACCAACACCCATATTAAATGTGTTAAACATATCACGCTCGCTGATGTTACCGGTCTTTGCGATTAAATCAAAGATAGGTAAAACTTTAACAGCATCGCGATTAATTTTAGCACCTAAGCCATCAGGAATACTTCTCGGAATATTCTCATAGAAGCCACCGCCTGTAATATGAGAAATACCCTTAACTTTAATTTCGTCAAGCAAAGCAAGTACAGGCTTAACATAAATACGTGTTGGTGTAAGAAGCGTCTCACCTACCGACTTGCCACCAAGTTCAGCAACAGGCTTCTTGATGTCAGCGTTTTCTACATCAAATACCTTTCTGACAAGAGAAAAACCATTCGAATGCACGCCGCTAGACGCAAGTGCAATAACAACATCGCCTGCAGCCATAGTTTTATTATCGATAATTTTATCCTTATCAACAACACCTGTGCTATAACCAGCAAGGTCATACTCATCTACAGGATAAAAACCCGGCATTTCAGCAGTTTCACCACCGATAAGTTCAGCACCAGACTGGACACAACCATCACAAACGCCCTTGACAATCTGCTCTATACGCTCAGGAACGTTCTTACCACAAGCGATATAGTCAAGGAAGAAAAGTGGCTTTGCACCACAACAGATAATATCATTTACACACATAGCTACGCAGTCAATACCAACGGTATCGTGCTTGTCCATAAGGAAAGCAAGCTTGAGCTTTGTGCCGACACCATCAGTACCACCAACCAGTACAGGCTTGTTAATGCCTGTGAGGTCGAGCTCAAAAAGACCGCCAAAACCGCCGATGTCCTCAGATTTTTGCTGAGTAACAGTACGTGCTATATGTTTTTTCATAAGTTCAACAGCTTTGTAGCCTGCGGTAATATCAACGCCCGCAGCAGCATAGCTGTCTGATTTAGATTTTGTATTCATTAAATTAACCCTTTCCATTCCAACAATATGTACACAAGCAATCCTCAGGTAAACCGATTGACTCAATAATTCCCTCTAAAGACTGGAATTCAAGTGAAGCAAGATTTAGTTTCTTACTAATTACTTCGCGAAGCTTTTTGCCTCTTTCTGTATTAGAGTTGCTATACTCATCAATATACTTTTCGCCCTCTTCACCTTCAAGCTCGAAAATAACTTTTCTAGCAATAAGGTCCATTTCGCTTGTAGTACGAGTGAAGTTTAAATACTTACAGCCATACATAATCGGAGGACAAGCAGAACGCATATGCACTTCTTTAGCGCCGTTTTCGTATAAAAACTCTACGGTTTCCTTGAGCTGAGTACCTCTGACGATAGAATCGTCAACAAACAAAAGCTTCTTGTCCATAATAAGGTCGTGCACAGGAATCTGTTTCATTTTAGCAATCATATTGCGTATAGACTGTTTTGATGGAGTAAAGCTTCGAGCCCAAGTAGGTGTGTACTTAATAAAAGCACGACCAAAAGGCAAATTGCTTTGACTTGAATATCCGATTGCATGAGGTGTGCCGGAATCAGGCACCCCGCAAATATAGTCAACATCAGGAAGCAAGCCGTTCTTCTCATCGTTTTGAGCCATAATTCTACCGTTGATATATCTCATAACTTCAACAGAGACACCCTCATACATAGAGTTTGGAAAACCATAATAGCTCCATAAGAATGCGCAGATTTTCTTTTTAGTACCAGGGGCTGAGAGCTGAGTTATACAGTCAGGTGAAATCTCAACTATCTCTCCCGGACCGAGCTCCATTTCGTCAACATAGCCAAATTTCTGATATGCAAATGACTCAAAAGATACGCTGTATCCGAAATCATTTTTACCGATTAACACCGGTAAACGACCGACCTTGTCACGTGCCGCGATAATATTGCCATCGTCCTTTAAGATAAGTACAGATACAGTACCATCAATTAGCTCCTGCGCGTACTTAATGCCCTCTACAAAGCTGTCTTTCTGATTAATAATTGCAGCTAAAAGCTCTGTAGAGTTAACAGCACCGCCTGTCATAGCGTCAAAATGTCCACTACCATTTTCTAAACATAAATCAATCAACTCATCAGAATTATTGATAAGACCAACCATACAAATCGCATAGACGCCTAGCTTTGAGCGAATAAGCATCGGCTGTGGAGTACTGTTTGAAATACAACCAATCGCAGCTACGCCACGCATATCGTCTAAAACATGTTCAAATTTAGAACGAAAAGGCGAACTCTCTATATTATGTATAACTCTTTGCATACCGATTTCTTTATCGTAAGCAGCCATACCACCTCGTTTAGTACCTAAATGAGAATGGTAGTCAACTCCGAAGAAAACTTCAGCTATACAATCTTCTTTTGAGGTAATTCCGAAAAATCCACCCATTGTAATGCTCCTTTATAATTTATGTATTTGCAAATATAAATTAAGCAAAGAATAATTCTGAAAGTGTCATTGGGTCGATATACTCGCCATTCTTATATACACGCATATTGCCAGATGCAATTTCGTCGATAAGCATAACCTTACCTTCAGGGTCATAGCCAAATTCAAACTTAATATCGTAAAGAATTAAACCTTTTTCCTTGAGGTCATCAGCAACGATTCTTGTAATCTTCTGTGTCATTGCCTTGATATCTTCATACTGCTCGTCAGTCATAACATTAAGAGCAACTAAAGCATCCTTAGTTACTAATGGATCGCCTTTAGCATCATCTTTAAATGTCATCTCAACATAATCAGGAAGGTCAGCGCCATTCTCGATATAGTCGCCGTAACGACGGATAAAGCTACCAACAGCCTTATGACGGCAGATAACCTCTAAACCTTTACCGAAAACCTTTGCAGGAAGAACTTCCATAGTAGTATCTTCAAGATTAGCGTTTACATAGTGAGTTCTAATACCAGCGGCGTTGAGCTTCTCAAAGAAGTAAATAGACATACGAAGGTTAACATCACCAACACCGTCGATTGTAAGACCAACTGAATTTTCGCCTGGATCAAAAACGCCATCCTTGCCTGTGCAATCGTCCTTAAACTTTAAAAGGCAGTTGCCGTTTTCGAGTGAATAAACATTTTTAGTTTTACCTGTGTAAATAAGTTTCTTTTCCATAATGATATCTCCTTTTATCAATAAAAATTATAAATTATTAATTACATCAGCGTCTTTTTCAAGAACAACCTTTGCATCATTAACACGCTTGTTATTGAGCTTTTGCGCAAGCTCTTTATCTTCAACAGCAATAATCTGAGCAGCAAGCAGTGCAGCATTTGCACCGCCATTAATCGCAACAGTTGCTACAGGAATACCTGTAGGCATCATAACCGTTGAAAGCAAAGCATCCATACCATCAAGCACGGAAGATTTGCAAGGAATGCCAATTACAGGCAATGTAGTGTTTGCGGCAATCGCACCCGCTAAATGAGCAGCCATACCAGCAGCAGCGATTAAAACGCCAAAACCGTTTTCTCTAGCACTTAAAGCAAAATCTCTAGCTTCAACCGGTGTTCTATGAGCTGAATAAATATGCACCTCATAAGGAACACACAGCTCATCTAAAACTGCAGTTGCTTTTCTGATGATAGGCAGGTCGCTATCGCTACCCATAATAATACCGACTTTTTTCATATAAGCCTCCAATAATGAAATTAAATATCTGCTTTTGTTTCACAATACAAGCAGCGATAAACTTTTTCTTGTTTGTCAGTTAAAACAAACACGTGCTCAATCTCTTGCTCTACCGATGTAATGCATCTTGGGTTTTTACACTTGATAACATTAGTAAGCTTTTGTGGCATACCGATTGAATGTTTATCAACTAAAACACCGTCTTTAATTACATTGATAGTAGCATTTGGGTCAACAAAGCCGACAACATCAAAATTAATAGGGATTTCAGAGTCAATTTTTATGATGTCCTTCTTCCCCATTTTTCTGCTGTTAACATTCTTGATTATAGCAACAGGACAATCAAGCTTGTCTAAATCAAGCAAATTATACAATCTAAAAGCAAGTCCGGCAGTAATATGGTCGATAACAATACCGTTCATAATAGAATCTACGTTCATTTCTCTGCCTCCTCTAATAATTTGAGTATGAGCGCCATACGCATATATTTACCGTTTAATACCTGTTTGAAGTAACAGGCACGAGGGTCGTCATCAACAGCAACGCTGATTTCGTTAACACGTGGTAACGGATGCATAATACACAAATCTTCTTTAGCGTTTGCAAGCTTAGGCAAATCTAAAATATAGCTATCCTTAAGTCTTAAGTAATCTT
The DNA here is from genome assembly GCA_017411835.1 of Ruminococcus sp. GTDB lineage: Bacteria > Bacillota > Clostridia > Oscillospirales > Acutalibacteraceae > Ruminococcoides. The sequence continues at coordinate 143,003 of JAFQPG010000013.1, forward strand.
CCTCGTTGAAGAAACGCTCTCTTTGAACACGAGTCATATAAAGCACATCGAGCTGTGGCATAACTTCTTCGAGGTTAGTTGTCTGAATATAAGGAATGTCGTTTGCTTTTAATACATTCTTTTTAACATAACTAGGAACTTTTAGTTCTTCAGGAGAAATAAGCACAACCTTAATACCTGAATATCTGGCCATAGCGTTGATAAGCGAATGCACAGTTCTGCCAAATTTTAAGTCACCGCAAAAGCCGATAGTAAGATTATTAAAACCGCCTTTTTCACGATAGATAGTTAGCAAATCAGCTAAAGTCTGAGTCGGGTGGTTGTGACCACCGTCGCCTGCATTAATTACAGGAATAGATGCGTTTTTTGAAGCAACAAAAGGAGCACCCTCCTTTGGATGACGCATAGCGATGATATCTGCATAACAGCTTATAGTTTTCGCGGTATCAGCAACGCTTTCGCCTTTAGCGGCAGAAGAGCTGTTCGCTTCGGAAAAGCCGATAACATTACCGCCAAGCTCGTACATAGCCGCCTCAAAACTAAGGCGTGTACGGGTAGAAGGCTCAAAAAACAAAGTTGCGAGCTTCTTGCCCTTGCACTTTTCAGAATATTTTTTAGGGTTATCGATGATATCACAAGCAGTTTCTATCATCTGGTCAATTTCTTGTGGAGTAAGGTCTATAATATCAATTAGACTTTTCATTATTATTCCCCCGCATTAATCCAACTTTCGTCTGATGGGTTATTTCTAAATGAAATCAATTTCTGAATATCATCCTTCTGAATGTAACCTTCTTCAGCAGCCACTTCAGCGATAACATCAAAGTTAGTAAGAGAAATGTTCTTAACGTCAGCAGCAGCGAGTCTCTCTAAACCCTTTTTCATACCATAAGTAAAGATACTAACGATACCTAAAACCTCAGCACCTGCTTCTCTTAATACGTTAACAACCTCTAAAACGCTACCACCGGTTGAGATAAGGTCCTCAACAACTACAACCTTCTGACCCTTTTCAAGTCTACCCTCAATCTGGTTCTGTCTGCCGTGGTCTTTAGCACCGGAACGAACATAACCCATAGGGAGCTCGAGAATCTGTGCAGTAATAGCAGCGTGTGCAATACCTGCAGTTGAAGTACCCATAAGCACATCAACATCAGGATAGTTTTCTTTAATAAGTGTTGCGAGGCCATTTTCTACATCTGTTCTGACAGAGTGGTCAGATAATGTCAGACGGTTGTCGCAATATACAGGGCTCTTAATGCCTGATGCCCATGTAAATGGCTCCTGTGGGCGGAAGAAAACCGCCTTAATCTTAAGTAAATCTTTAGCAATTAATTTTTCCATTATATATATATCTCCTTTACTTAATCTACAAATTCAGCAACGCATCTGTTATATGCAGCGACAGGGTCGTCAGCAGCAGTAATAGGACGGCCAACTACGATGTAATCAGAGCCGATTTCCTTAGCCTGTGCAGGTGTCATAACACGCTTTTGGTCACCAATATCGCCATCTGCAAATCTAACACCAGGTGTTACTGTGATAAAGTCCTTACCACAAGTATCGTGAACCTTCTGTGCTTCTAAAGGTGAACATACAACGCCGTCAAGACCAGCCTTTTTAGCATTAGCGGCATAGTGCATAACAACCTTGTCGATAGGCTCTTTAATAAGAAGGTCATCTTCCATACTCTGCTGGTCTGTTGAGGTAAGCTGAGTAACAGCAATAAGAATAGGTCTTGTACCGTCTGCTCGAGTAAAACCCTCTAAAGCGCCCTCCATCATACGACAAGTGCCGCCAGCGTGCAGGTTTGTCATATCAACATCAAGATTAGAAAGCACAGCCATAGACTTTTTAACAGTGTTTGGAATATCGTGGAGCTTTAAATCTAAAAAGATTTTATGACCACGCTTTTTAATTTCCTTTACAATCTGTGGACCTTCTGCATAAAAAAGCTCCATACCGATTTTTACAAACGGTTTTTTGTCTGTAAACTTATCAAGGAATGAAAACACAGCATCAGCACTTGAAAAGTCACAAGCAACAATTACGTCTCTACCCATTACTTAACTCCTCCTATTATTTCATTTAAATTATTAATACCATATTTATCCATTACCTGTGGTAATTTTTCAATTATATCTTTACAAACGCAAGGGTCGATGAGATTTGCAGCGCCTACCTGAACCGCCGTAGCACCTGCAAGCATCATTTCGATAACATCCTCAGCAGACGATACACCACCCATACCGATTACAGGAATATCAACTGCATTTGCAACCTGATAAACCATTCTTAGTGCAACCGGGAAAATCGCGGGACCTGAAAAACCGCCCATCTTATTTGCAATAACTGGCTTTTTAGTACGCAGGTCAATACGCATTCCAAGCATTGTATTTATAAGGCTGATTGCATCAGCGCCGGCTTCTTCGCACGCTTTTGCGATAGCTACAATATCAGTAACGTTTGGAGAAAGCTTAACAATAACAGGCTTTTTAACAGCAGCTTTAACGGCTTTTGTTATTAATGCGGCATTTTCAGGGTTAGTACCGAACGCGATGCCGCCACCATGAACATTTGGACAACTGATATTTACTTCGATCCAACCAACCTGCTCACATTCGTCTATTTTTTTAGCTGTATATACATACTCGTCAACAGAAAAACCACCGACATTTGCCATAACCTTTTTATTAAAGCATTTTGCAAGCTTTGGCAGTTCTTCAGAAATAACCTTTTCAACACCAGGATTTTGGAGTCCAACTGCATTAATCATACCGCAATAACATTCAGCGATTCTAGGAGTTGGGTTACCAAAACGAGGTTCTTTAGTAGTACCTTTAAAAGAGAAAGTACCGAGCATATTGATATCATAAAGGTCAGCGTACTCATAGCCGTATCCGAAAGTACCACTAGCAGGGATAACAGGATTCTCAAGCTCAATGCCACATAAAGTTACATTTAATCTTCCCATGATATCTCCTCCTTTTTGAGCACAGGACCGTCTTTGCATATACGCTTATATCCAGTAATAGTCTTGCATGAACAACCCATACAAGCACCAAAGCCACAGCCCATACGCTCTTCAAAGCTAAACTGGCCAGAAGTTTTAGTCGCTTTATAAACAGCTTTAAGCATCGGTTCAGGACCGCAGGTGAAGAAATGGTCGTAGTTTTCAGGCAAAGCATCAGTAACAAAACCTTTAATACCATAGCTACCATCAACGGTTGTGACTTTAACCTCACAGCCAAGCGCTTTAAAATCTTCTTCACAGAAAATCTCACTTGCTGTATTAAAACCTAAAATCACAAAAACCTTTTTGCCCTGTGAAATAAGCTCTTTAGCAAGCATATATAGCGGAGGTACTCCAACGCCACCACCAAGCAAAACAGCTTTGTTTTCACAAAGAGATGTGTCGTAGCCGTTGCCAAGTCCTGTTAAAACATCGAGAGTCTGTCCGACTTGCATCTGTGACATCTGCTCAGTTCCACGACCTACAACCTTATATATAATAGTTACACTATCATTATCGCAATCGAATACAGAAATAGGTCTGCGTAAATAAAGCGAGTCAAGCTTAATATTGATAAACTGACCAGAAGACGTAATTGCGCTAACATCTCCTAAAAGCTTCATTTTAAAAACATTGTCTGTCAGTTTACTGTTTTCTGCAATTTTAAAAATACCTTGTTTCATATTTTCACCTTATTTAGAGTCAATAGTTGAAACCTTGATAGTAATTTCCTCTAAAACATCCAGGAGAATTTTAACTGTATCAAGTGATGTATAAAGAGCAACACCATTTTCTACTGCACATCTACGGATGATTGAACCGTCGTCGTTGTGAGTATCAGAAATGATAGAACGTGTGTTAATTACACAGCTCACATATCCTGCGCGGATAGAGTCGAGAATTTCGTCACAGCCTTCGCTGATTTTACCTCTAACCTTTGTTCGGATACCGTTGTTCTTAAGGAAGTTTGCTGTACCAGCAGTAGCTTCAATATTAAAGCCGATATCATAGAAACGCTTGATAAGTGGTAACGCCTCTTCTTTATCTTCATCAGCAAGAGTTACTAAAACTGTACCGTAGTTTTGGATATTAATACCGCCGGCTATAAGCGCTTTACACATAGCACGGTGGAGTTTGTCATCATAACCGATTGCTTCACCTGTTGATTTCATTTCAGGTGAAAGGTAAGCATCCAAACCTTTAATCTTATTAAATGAGAATACAGGAACTTTTACATAGTAACGATCTTTTTCAGCAGGATACAAGTCAAAGATGCCGAGTTCCTTTAAGCTCATACCAAGAATAACTTCGGTAGCGATATCAGCAAGCGAGTAACCAGTTGCTTTTGATAAGAAAGGAACTGTACGTGATGAACGAGGGTTAACCTCGATAATATACACGTCGTCGTTTTTATCAACAATAAACTGAATATTGTAAAGGCCCTTAATGCCGATACCCAAGCCAAGCATTTTTGTGTATCTCAAAATTGTACCTTTAACTTTGTCAGAAATGCTGTATGCAGGATATACGCTAATCGAGTCACCGCTGTGAATACCTGTACGCTCAACGAGTTCCATAATACCCGGTACAAATACGTCTCTGCCGTCGCAGATAGCATCGACCTCTACCTCTTTACCCTGCAGATATTTATCAACAAGTACAGGCTTATCTACGTCAATTTCAACAGCAGTCTTAAGGTAGTGTCTGAGTTGCTCCTCATTTGCAACAATCTGCATAGCACGTCCGCCTAGTACAAAACTTGGACGAACAAGAACAGGATAGCCGATTTCTTTAGCGGCATTTACGCCGTCTTCGATATTAGTAACAGCAACGCCCTGTGGCTGTGGAATATTAAGTTCTTTCAAGATTCTTTCAAAAGAACCTCTGTCCTCCGCTCTGTTAATAGCCTCGCAATCAGTGCCGATAATAGTTACGCCACGCTTCATAAGTGGTTCTGCAAGGTTAATAGCAGTCTGTCCGCCAAGAGAAACTACAACACCCTCAGGCTTTTCAAACTCAATAATGTTCATAACATCTTCAGGTGTTAATGGTTCAAAATAGAGCTTGTCTGCAGTTGTATAGTCAGTAGAAACAGTTTCAGGGTTATTATTTATGATAATAGCCTCGTAGCCTGAACGCTTAATCGTAGAAACTGCGTGCACGGTTGAGTAGTCAAACTCAACGCCCTGACCGATACGAATAGGACCAGCGCCCAAAACAACAATCTTCTTTTTATCTGTAAGGCGTGAACAATTATCGCCTGTATATGATGAATAGAAGTATGGAATATATGCATTTGTGTGGCATGTATCAACCATTCTGAACACCGGTGTGATGTTGTTTTCTCTGCGCAAGTTGTAAACAGAAAGCTCATCAACACCCCAGAGCATAGCAATAAATTTATCACCAAAGCCCATTTTCTTCGCTTTTAGAAGAACATCAAGGTCGTTAACATTAGCTTTAAGCTCTCTTTCCATCTCAACGATATTCTTGAAAGACTCTAAGAAATACGGAGTAATTTTTGTAACATCATAAATTTTGCTGATAGGTTCATCTCTGCGTAAGAGTTCGGTAACAGCAAAAATATTATCATCTTTAAACTGCTTAATATAATCGTACAGCTCGTCATTAGACATAGAATCAAACTTTGCCATATAGTAGTGGCACACGCCTGTTTCAAGAGAGCGAACAGATTTAAGCAAGCACTCTTCTAAATTAGAGCCAATGCCCATAACCTCGCCGGTTGCTTTCATCTGTGTATCAAGAATATTTGAAGCAGTAGTGAATTTATCAAATGGGAATCTAGGTAATTTAGCAACGATATAATCAAGTCTAGGCTCAAAAGATGCGTTTGTGTTAGCAATCTCAATATCTCTTAAAGCCATACCCATAGCAATCTTTGCTGTAACTCGTGCAATCGGATAACCAGACGCTTTTGAAGCAAGTGCTGATGAACGAGATACACGAGGGTTAACCTCGATAAGGAAATATTCGCTTGAGTTAGGATTCAGAGCGAACTGTACGTTACATCCACCTTCGATTTTAAGCTCTCTGATAAGCTTAATCGCACTATCGTTAAGCATCTTTAAGTCGTGGTCGTTAAGAGTAAGGATAGGAGCAACAACCAAAGAGTCGCCTGTATGAACACCAACAGGGTCGATATTTTCCATACCACAGATAGTAATCGCGGTATCTTCAGAGTCACGCATAACCTCAAACTCGATTTCTTTATATCCCTTTACACTCTTTTCAATGAGCACCTGATGTACAGGAGAGAGTTTAAAGGCATTAAGACCGATATCTTCAAGCTCTTTTTCATTGTTAGCAAAGCCGCCACCTGTGCCGCCAAGAGTAAACGCAGGGCGTAAAACAACAGGATAACCAATTCTCTGTGCAGCAGCCTTTGCTTCTTCAATATTGTATGTGATTTCAGAAGGGATAACAGGCTCGCCGATTGACTCACAAAGCTGTTTAAACATATCTCTGTCTTCAGCACGCTCAATACTTTCGCTGCTTGTACCAAGAAGCTCAACACCGCATTCTTTAAGCACGCCTTTTTTCTCAAGCTGCATAGCAAGATTAAGACCAGTCTGTCCGCCAATACCCGGAACAATCGCATCAGGTCTTTCGTGACGCAAAATTTTTGCAACATACTCAAGTGTGAGTGGTTCCATATAAACCTTATCTGCAATTACGGTATCAGTCATAATTGTTGCAGGGTTAGAGTTTACAAGCACAACCTCGTAACCTTCTTCCTTGAGCGCCAAGCAAGCCTGCGTGCCTGCGTAGTCAAACTCAGCAGCCTGACCGATTACAATCGGACCTGAACCAATAATCAATACTTTCTTAATGTCTGTTCTCTTTGCCATAATATTTCTCCTAACTAGCTTATTTATGGGTTTATATCGAAGGGTTTATCCTTTATATACTATTTTTCCATTGTGAACAGTCGCAATACATTTTCCGTAAAGCATGTGTCCTTCAAACGGTGTTGCCTTACCCTTTGATAAAAAATCGTCAGGGTTAACAACATGCTGTTCATTCAAATCCCAAACTGTAAAATCATTGTTTGATGATATTTTAAATCGATTACGCGGGTTTGTGCTTAAAAGCTCAACCGCTTTTTCAATCGAAATAACTCCTGTTTTGATAAGGTGGGTGTAAATTATCAAAAAAGCTGTTTCAAGACCAACAATGCCAAAAGCACTCTTTTCAAGTCCTCTCGACTTTTCTTCGTTCGAGTGAGGCGCGTGGTCAGTAGCTATCATATCAATGGTGCCATCTTTAATACCTTCAACAAGAGCAAGTCTATCGTCAGTTGACCTGAGCGGTGGGTTCATTTTAAACTTTCCGTCTTCTTTAAGGTCGTTTTCATCAAGCACTAAGTAGTGAGGCCCTGTTTCGCAGGTGATGTCAACTCCTCTTGCTTTTGCTTCTCTTATAAGCTCAACGCTTTCTTTTGTCGAAATGTGACACACATGATATTTACAACCTATTTCTTCAGCAAGCTTTATATCTCTTCCAATTTGTGCATACTCGCTTTCACTGCATATGCCCTTGTGATTATTCTCTCTGGCATACTTACCATCGTGGATATATCCGCCATTTAGAAGCTCATTCACCTCGCAATGAGCAACTATCATTTTATCAAGAGATTTAGCTGTAGTCATAGCATTGCGCATCATTTCATCAGACTGGACTCCCCTGCCGTCATCAGAAAAAGCGATAACATCTTTTGCTATTGCTTTCATATCAGCAAGCTGTTGTCCTGCTTGACCAACAGTAATTGCACCATAAGGATAAACATCTATGCAAGCATCGTTTTTAATCAAATCTAATTGAAGCTTAAGATTCTCTTTACTATCAGGTACAGGATTCAAATTCGGCATAGTGCAAACTGCAGTATAGCCACCACGTGAAGCAGACATCGAACCCGTCTTAATAGTCTCTTTATAAGAAAAACCCGGCTCACGAAAATGCACGTGCACATCGCAAAAACCGGGTAAAATTGTGAAATTAGAATTATTAAATTCGGCAAAAGGACCATCAACCGATAAGCAACTACGCATATCAGACACAAAAGAGGAATCACCAATAATGTTCGCTTTGATTTTGTTGCACATAAAACATTCCTCCTAAAATTACAAAAAGCCTTACAAAAGAAAAGTAAGGCTTTGAACGCAATATAGAATACGAGCAAATAAAACACGTAAAATATTGAAATGTTCAAATCTTACCGATCTCTCTGTATCGCTTTAAAGATTTACTTAATTATAGCACTCGGACAAAAAACTGTCAACAAAACGAAGTCGTTTTTTATCAGTTTTTTAAGTATTTTGCAAATCACCTAAATATATATTTATACGATAAAATTACATAGTTATTTTCAACAAATTATAAGTTTTAAAAAGAAAAAAGAGTCCTCTTCTTTCTTTATTCAAAACTAATAAATATATATTTTTGTTAAATATTTACATAATTTAAAAAGCTCTACTTATTTGTTCATAAATTTTCACACTTGACTTTACCGCACTAAAGTGGTATTATGTTAAAACACTAAATCAAAGAGGTGCTAAAAATGAAATACCGCAGTGATTCTGTAGACAGATTATTTCAGACTATTTTAAACTTAAAAAATATTGAAGAGTGCTACGCTTATTTTGATGATATCTGCACTATAAAAGAAATTTTAGATTTGGCCCAAAGACTTGATACAGCTATTTTGTTAGACAAGGGCTATAGCTATCAAAAAATTACTGAAAAGGTAGATGTCAGCACCGCTACAATCGGCAGAGTGAGCAAGTGCTTAAACTATGGTAGTGGTGGTTATAGAACCGCTATCGACAGATTAAACGCCTCGGAGGATACAAAATGAACACAGCAAATTTATCTTTAAACTTTAACGAAAGAGTTATGTTTACTCTTCGTTCTTTATATAGTATGTGCGGATTTACTCAATATAAAATGAGTAAGTTTGAAGAATACGACCTTTATGCGAAAAATAAAGATTTCTTAATTTCAGACAGCATTATTACTTTTACTGATACAAACGGTAAACTTATGGCATTAAAGCCTGACGTTACTTTATCTATTATCAAAAACTCTAAGGATCTTCCAGACACCATTCAGAAGGTTTACTACAACGAAAATGTATATCGTATTTCTAAAGGTACACAGGGTTTTAAAGAAATAATGCAGGTTGGTCTTGAATGTTTTGGCAATATCGACAGCTACAACATCTGTGAAATTTTAACTCTTGCCTGCAAGAGCCTTAAAACAATATCAAACGATGCTGTGCTTGATATTTCTCATCTCGGCATTATGACATCAGTATTAGATGCTATCGATGTTCCATCATACGCAAGAAAAGATATATTAAAATTTATCGGAGAAAAAAACATCCACCAGCTATCTTCCCTATGTTCTGAGTTAGAGATATCAGAAAACAATATTGAGCTTTTAAAAGAAATAGTGAACACAACAGGAAAAGCTGATGAAGTTTTACCATATTTAGAAGACAAACTTGAAGGCGTTATAGATACAGCACCACTCAAGGAATTTAGCGCTATTTTAAACGCACTTGACAGCGATATCAAAAATATCATTAACATTGACTTTTCTGTTGTATCAGATACGCATTATTATAACAACATTGTGTTTAAGGGCTTTATTAATGGCATTCCATCCGGCGTATTAAGCGGTGGCCAATATGATAAGCTTATGCAGAAAATGAAACGTAAGTCAGGGGCTATCGGCTTTGCTGTATATTTAGATTTACTCGAAAGACTTGAAAGCATAACCGACAATTACGATGTTGATTGCGTTCTGCTTTACGATAAAAATGAGCCTGTTGAAAACATAAAATCAAATGTTGATAAACTAACGCTTAAAGGTTTAAAAGTACTTGCTTGCAGTGCTTTACCGAATAATTTAAAATACAAAGAGCTAATTACACTCAAGAACGGTGAGGTGAGTACAGTTGAAAACAATGCTTAATGTTGCCCTACCTAAAGGCAGACTCGGTGAAAAAGTATATAATATGTTCGAAAAAGCAGGTTTTGAGTGCCCATCTATCAAAGAAAATAATCGTAAGCTTATTTTTGAAAACGAACAAGTCGGTGTTAGATACTTCTGGGTTAAGCCATCCGATGTGGCAATCTATGTTGAACGAGGTGCGGCTGATATCGGCGTTGCCGGCAAAGATATACTTCTTGAATATGAACCTGATATATACGAGCTTTTGGATCTTGATATCGGCAAATGCTCAATGGCTGTTGCATCAAAAAAAGAATTCAGGGACAATCCTCAAAAGACACTTAGAGTTGCAACTAAATTTTCAAATATTGCTCAGCAGTATTATATGTCAAAAGGCAGAGATATTGATATTATCCACCTTAACGGTTCTATTGAAATTGCTCCAATACTTGATTTATCCGACGTAATCGTAGATATTGTTGAAACAGGAACTACACTTAAAGAAAACAATTTAGATGTTTTTGAAACTATTGTTGACATCAGTGCTCGACTAATTGCTAATAAATCAAGCTACAAATTTAAAAGCGAGCAAATCAACAAAATTATAAACGAAATCAAAACCCAGCTGGAGGCTTAAAATGATAAGCATAATGAAATATAACGAGGTTGATAATAAGGAAATATTTTCTCGTGTTCAAAGCTCTATCAACGTCGAGGGCATTGTTGCTGATATAATTTCAAATGTAAGAACAAATGGCGATAAAGCTGTTTTAGAATATTGTGAAAAATTTGATAAAGCAAAGCTTTCTTCACTACTTGTTACAGAGGCTGAAATCGACGAGGCAGTCAATTTGGTAGAACCTAAATTTTTAGAAATACTTAAAAAAGCTGCTGAAAACATCCGTATTTTCCACGAAAAGCAAGTTAGAAAAGGTTTTGAAATAAAAAAAGAAAACGGTATAATTATCGGTCAAAAAGTCACTGCGGTCGATAAAGCAGGTCTTTACGTACCAGGTGGTACTGCGGCTTATCCGTCAACCGTGCTTATGGACTCAATTCCTGCAAAGATTGCGGGTGTTAAAGAAGTTGTAATGGTAACCCCACCTAATGCAGAGGGTAAAATCAACCCTGTTATTCTTGCAGCCGCTAAAATAGCAGGTATCGATAAAATCTTCAAGGTCGGCGGTGCACAGGCTATCGCAGCCCTCGCTTACGGCACAGAAAGTATCCCTAAAGTAGATAAGATTGTCGGACCTGGCAACGCTTTTGTTGCAGAAGCTAAAAAGCAGGTCTTTGGTCAGGTTTCTATCGATATGATTGCAGGACCAAGCGAAATTTTAATTATTGCAGATAAAAAATCAAATCCAAGACACATAGCTGCAGATTTGCTATCTCAAGCAGAACATGATAAAATGGCTAGTGCTGTGCTTGTAACAGACTCAATGGATCTCGCACTTAAAGTTCAAAACGAATTAGAGTTGCAAATCCCGTTACTTGAAAGAGCTCAGATTGCACGAGAATCTATCGACAACAACGGAAAAATTATCGTCGCAGATAATCTTTACAAGGTGATTGAAATTTCAAACGAAATTGCGCCTGAACACCTTGAACTATGCGTTGATAATCCATTTGACTATCTTGACGAAATCAAGCACGCGGGTTCTATCTTTATGGGCAGAAACTGTCCTGAGGCTTTAGGCGATTACTACGCAGGTCCTAACCACACATTACCTACATCAGGTACTGCTAAATTTTCAAGTCCTCTTTCAGTAGACGACTTTGTAAAGAAAACACAGTACACATACTATACTAAAGAAGCTTTGAGCGAGGTTGCAGACGATGTTGCTTTCTTTGCAACAAAAGAAGGTCTTACTGCCCACGCAAAAAGTGCTACTATCCGTACGGAGGAATAATTTTGAGTAAATTTTTCAGTAATAAATTCAACACCCTTGTTCCCTACACTCCCGGTGAGCAACCAAAGGATACACAGTATATAAAACTTAATACTAACGAATCTCCATACTCACCAAGCAAAAAAGCGGTAAACTACGCTTGTAAGGCTTCTGAAAACGTTCAGTTATATTCTGACCCAGAGTGCAGAGAACTTGTTAAAACTGCTGCTGAAAAATTCAATATAAGTCAAGATGAGATAATCTTTACAAATGGTTCTGATGAGGTTTTGAATTTCGCTTTTATGGCATATTGCGACGATAAATGTCCTGCTGTATTTGCAGATATTACATACGGTTTTTACAAAGTCTTTGCACAGATAAATAATATTAAGTCAAAAGTTATACCACTTAAAGAAGATTTTTCGATTGATATTACTGATTACTATAATGCAAACGGTACTATATTTATCGCTAACCCAAATGCACCAACAGGAATCGCACTCACATTAAAAGAAATTGAATTAATACTTCAAAACAACAAAGACAACATTGTTGTAATTGACGAAGCATACGTCGATTTTGGTGCACAAAGTGTTGTATCGCTTACAAAAAAATATGACAATTTACTTGTCACACAAACATTTTCTAAATCACGCTCATTAGCAGGCGGACGATTAGGCTTTGGTATTGCATCAAAAGAGATTATCAGAGACTTAAACACTATAAAATATTCTACAAACCCGTACAATGTAAATTCTCTTACAATGGCAATGGGCGTAGGCACTCTGCTTGACGACGAATATTGTATGGACAACTGTAAAAAAGTTATGACCACCAGAGCGTGGACAGTAAATGAGCTTAGTAATCTCGGCTTTTCTATGACCGACTCAAAAGCGAACTTCATATTCGCTAAACACAACAAAATTTCAGGTAAGGATATTTACTTGAAGCTAAAGGAAAAAGGTGTTTTAATTCGTCACTTTGATACTGAAAAATTGACTGATTACAACAGAATCACTATCGGTAGCGAAGAGCAAATGAAAATTTTTATAGAAAGACTTAAAGAAGTACTGGAGGAGTTAAAATGAGAACAGCCTCAATAAACAGAAAAACTGCTGAAACTGACATCAAACTAACCTTGAATGTTGATGGCAGTGGTGAAAGCAAGATAGATTCAGGATGCGGTTTTTTAGACCATATGCTGACATTATTTGCAAAGCATGGCAGATTTGATCTTGAGTTAAAATGTATTGGAGATACTCAAGTCGATGACCATCACACAGTTGAAGATATCGGTATTTCTTTAGGACAAGCGTTTAAATCAGCGCTTTCTGACAAAAAAGGAATGGTTCGCTACGGCTATATGATATTACCGATGGATGAAACACTTGTTTTATCGGCAATCGACTTTTCAGGCAGAAGCTACTTAAACTATGATTTACAGATTCCAACAGAAAAAGTCGGAACTTTCGACACCGAATTGGTTGAGGAATTTTTCCTCGGTTTTGTCAGAAACTGTGAATGCACATTGCATCTAAAACAGCTCGACGGCACAAATTCGCATCACATTATTGAGGGTGCTTTCAAATCTGTTGCAAGAAGTATGAAAGATGCGGTGAAAATCGATGAAAAGTTTGCTGATGAAATTTTATCTACAAAAGGTGTATTGTAATGGTTGCAATTATTGATTACGGCGTTGGAAATTTATTTTCTTTAAAATCTTCGCTGTCTTTTTTAGGAGCAGATGTTATCGTAACATCTGATGAAAATGAGCTTAAAAAAGCCGACCAGATAATTTTACCCGGTGTTGGGGCTTTTGAGGACGCGGCTAAAAAGCTTAAAGAAACAGGTCTTGATATTATAATTAAGGAGCTAGCAAAAAAAGGCAAACCACTTATGGGCATTTGTCTTGGTATGCAGTTGCTTTTTGATAGAAGCTTTGAATACGGCGAACACGAAGGCTTGGGTCTTATTAAAGGTGATGTCGTTGCTATTAAAGATGATGTAAGCGCTGATTTGAAAATCCCACATATTGGATGGAATTCTTTGAAATTTAACGGCGAGCCATCCCCTATTTTTTCAAATATTAATGATGGTGATTGCGTGTACTTTGTCCACTCTTTTTATGCAAAAAACTGCGATAAATCTGTTATCGCTACCACGCAGTACGGAGCAACTCTTACTGCCGCAGTTGCAGATAAAAATGTTTATGGTTGTCAGTTTCACCCTGAAAAAAGCGGTGCTGTCGGTCTAAATATTTTAAAAGCCTTTTTAGATTTAAAGGAGAAATAAAATGATAATTTACCCTGCGATTGATTTGTATGATGCTAAGGCTGTTCGCCTTTTTAAAGGTGATTACGCTCAGATGACAATATATAATGACGATCCCGTTTCTGTTGCTAACGACTTTAAAGCAAGTGGTGCTACTCACATACATCTTGTAGATTTAGAGGGCGCTAAAACAGGCACAACACCTAATTTTGAAGTTGTTAAAAACATAAAAGAAACAACAAGTCTTTTTTGCGAAATTGGTGGCGGAATTCGAAGTATGCAAGTCATAGAAAAATATATAAACGCTAAAGTTGATAGAGTTATTTTAGGTACAGCTGCTGTTACAAACGAAGGCTTTGTTGAAGAAGCTGTTAAAAAATACGGTGATAAAATCGCTGTTGGAATTGACATCAAAGACGGTTTTGTTGCTATAAAAGGCTGGACCGAAAAATCAGATATAGATGCTTTTGATTTTTGCGACAAAATGCAAAAAATCGGAGTAAAAACAATTATTTGCACAGATATATCAAAGGATGGAGCAATGCAAGGCACAAACCATAACCTTTACAAAGAGCTAAGCGAAAGATTTGATATCGATATAATCGCATCAGGCGGTGTGTCTTCTATCAATGACATTGAAAAGCTTAACACTCTTGATATTCATGGTGCAATTATTGGCAAAGCATACTACACCGGTGCTATTAACTTAAGAGAAGCTATTGAGGTGGCTAAATGATAACAAAAAGAATTATACCTTGTCTTGATGTTAAAGACGGCAGGGTTGTAAAAGGTGTTAATTTTGAGGGGCTTAGCGATGTTTCATCCCCTATTACACTTGCAAAATTTTATAGCGACTGCGGAGCAGACGAGCTTGTATTTTATGATATCACCGCATCATCAGACGGAAGAAAGCTTTTTACTGACATATTGTGCGAAACTGCAAAAAGTGTTTTTATACCGCTTACTGTCGGTGGTGGTATAAATACGGTCGAGGATTTTGACAGAGTGCTCAAGTGCGGTGCTGACAAAGTCAGCGTCAATTCAGGAGCAATTAAAAATCCAGACTTAATATATCAGGCTGCAAAACTATACGGCGACCAATGTGTTGTAATATCTGCTGATGTAAAGCGTGTTGATGGTGTTTTCAGAGTATTTGCGAAGGGTGGCAGAGAAAACACCGGTATGGAAGCAATCAAGTGGATAAAGCGTTGCGTATCAAACGGTGCGGGTGAAGTTGTGCTTAACTCTATAGATACTGACGGAGTAAAAAAAGGCTTTGACCTTGAAATGCTCGATAAAGTATGTAACGCAGTAAACGTGCCTGTAATTGCATCAGGTGGTGCGGGCTGTATTGAAGATTTTATCACCCTATTTAACACGTTGCCAAAGGTTGATGCGGGTCTTGCTGCTTCTATCTTCCACTTTGGCGAAGTTAAGATTTCTGATTTAAAAGCCGAAATGGCTAAAGCAAATATTCCTACCAGATTATCATAAAAGGAGATTTACAATGATTGATATCGAAACCCTTAAATTTGACGAGAAAGGCTTAATACCTGCGATTGTTGTTGACTCAGTTACAAAAAAGGTATTAACACTTGCATATATGAACAAGGAAAGTCTTAAAATCTCTATAGAAAAAGAACTGACTTGTTTTTACAGCCGTTCAAGACAACAGCTTTGGCTTAAAGGTGAAACAAGCGGTAATTTCCAGCATATAGTTTCTATCACATCTGACTGTGACAACGATGCATTAATTGTTATGGTTGAGCCTGACGGTCCTGCGTGCCATTTAGGTACTACATCGTGCTTTAATAACGAGGTTTTCCAAAGTGAAGACCGTTACGAGTTTTCTTATCAAGGCTTATTTGACCTGATAAAAGGACGTAAAACAGATAAAAAAGAAGGCTCCTACACAACCTACCTTTTTGAAAAAGGTCTTGACAAGATTCTAAAGAAGGTCGGAGAAGAATGTACTGAGGTTATTATCGCTTCAAAAGCTGAGGATAAAAAAGAGACTATTTACGAAATCGCTGACCTCGCTTACCACGTTATGGTACTTATGATAGAACAAGGCATCACTCTTGAAGATATCCACAAAGAGCTTGCTTCCCGTCACGTTATCGACCACAAAGTAAAACAGGAGAAAATGACATAATGAAAAAAGTGGATTTGCACATTCACTCTACCTACAGTGATGGCAAAAATACACCGCAGGAGATTGTAGCTAATGCAGTAAAAATGGGTATTGATATAATTGGTTTTTCTGACCACTCCTATACCCCGTTTGATTTATCATACTGCATCAGCAAAGAAGACATCACCAAATATAAAGCTGAAATAATTAGTCTTAAAAACGAATACAAAGATAAGATAGATATTTTACTTGGAATTGAGCAAGACTACTACTCAACCGAAGAAACAAACGACTATGAATATATAATCGGCTCGGTGCACTACATCAAAAAAGATGGAGATTACATACCGATTGATGAGTCGGCAAAAATACTTATTGATGCTGCAAATAAGCACTTTGACGGTGATATTTACTCGTTGATTGAGTTGTACTTCGAAACTGTCTGTGACGTTGTATGTAAAACAAACTGCGATATCATAGGACACATTGATTTGATTTCAAAGTTCAATGAAAATAACGCTTTGTTTGATGAAAAGGACGAGCGATATATTACTGCATACAAAAATGCGTGTGATAAGCTGATAAGTTTTAACAAGCTCTTTGAGATAAATACGGGCGCAATTTCACGCGGATATCGCACATCGCCTTATCCATCGAGCAATATATACGAGTATCTTAAAAGCAAAGGCGCAAGATTCATCTTATCAAGCGATAGTCACAGCAAAGACAATCTGTGCTATAAATTTAATGAATATAGCAACCTTATATAAACAACAAACCCCCGAAAGATAAAACTTTCGGGGGTTTAAAATTTGTATTATTCCCACTCGATTGTGCCGATTGGCTTTGGAGTGAGGTCTAAAAGAACGCGGTTGATACCGTCAACTTCGTGAGTAATCCTATTTGTAATATGATGCAGAATTTCGTATGGAATCTCTTCGATAGTAGCAGTCATAGCATCTTTAGTGTTTACGGCACGAATGATAGCAGGCCAGCCCTCGTATCTCTTGTCGTCTTTAACGCCAACACTCTTCATATCTGGAACTGCTATAAAATACTGCCAAACCTTAGTAGCAAGGCCGTTTTTGTCAAACTCTTCGCGTAAAATAGCATCTGCTTCTCTTAAAGCGTGGAGTCTGTCTCTTGTAATTGCGCCTAAGCATCTAACGCCAAGACCAGGGCCAGGGAATGGCTGGCGGTCAACCATAGAAGCTGGAAGACCCAAGGCTTTACCAACAACTCTGACCTCGTCTTTATATAAAAGCTTAACCGGCTCAACAAGCTCAAACTGCATTTCTTCAGGTAAGCCACCAACATTGTGGTGAGCCTTAACGCCGTCTGATTCAAGAATATCAGGATAAATAGTGCCCTGTGCAAGGAAAGAAATGCCTTCGAGCTTTCTAGCTTCCTCATCAAACACCTTGATAAATTCTCCGCCGATAATCTTACGCTTCTTTTCAGGCTCGTCTACACCTTCGAGTAAGTTTAAGAAACGGTCAGTAGCATCAACATATACGAGATTAGCATCAAGCTGATTACGGAAAACTTCAATAACCTCTTCGCTCTCGCCTTTTCTCATTAAACCGTGATTCACATGAACACAAACAAGCTGTTTGCCAATAGCTTTAATTAAAAGTGCAGCAACAACTGAGCTGTCAACGCCACCCGATAAAGCTAAAAGCACTTTTTTATCTCCAACCTGTGCCTGCACCTCTTTAATCTGCTGCGCAATAAAAGCATCAGCAAGCTGTGGAGTAGTAATTCTTTCCATTGAAGCTGGTCTTACATCACTCATTTTTACATCTCCTATCTATATTCAACAAAATATTATCAGTTTGTATAGTTATCAAAATATCCCTGAACTAAAACCACAGGAGTACCTTTATCGCCAGAGCCACTTGTAAGGTCACAAAGTGAACCGATAAGGTCTGTAAGCTGTCTAGGAGTAGTGCCCTGAGAAGCCATATTACCGACAAGGTTACCGTCTTTTTCACGAATGCTCTGTGAAATAGCGGCTTTAAGCTCTTCACCACTAAGGTCTTTAAAATCATTATCAGCAAGATATTTGAGCTTTAATTCATTAGGAGTACCAACTAAACCGTCTGTAAATGCAGGAGAAACGACCGGGTCAGCAAGCTCCCAGATTTTTCCCTGTGGGTCTTTAAATGCGCCGTCGCCGTAGACCATAACCTCGACATGCTTTCCGGTCTTTTCTAAAACGTTTTTCTGAATCTCTAAAACTAAAGGCTTGCAATCTCTAGGGAAAAGCTTAACCTTATCCTCAGTAGATTTATTTGAGCCGAGAAGTCCGTACTTTTCGTTGCATCCGCTACCATTTACAGGTGCGTTTAAAATATCATCAAGACTGCAAACAACCTTTGCTCCTGCAGCTTTTAAGATACGCTTTGTACGTGCACGTGTATGGATATCGCAGTTAATGATACAATCAGCATAGTCTAAAATAGCCTTTGGCTGATTAGCAAAGATAATTTCAACCTCTGCGCCACATTCCTTGATAAGGTCGCCGTAATATGCTACATAGTCCACACCGGTAAATGGGTGCAGATTTTCGCCAAACAGCTCACGATAACGCTCAAGTGTGAGTACATCGCTATATGGGTTAACGCCTGCCTCATCAATTTTATCTATGCTTACAAGCTCATTACCAACTTCGTCGGACGGATAGCTGAGCATCAATACAACCTTTTTACAACCCTTTGCGATACCTCTCAAACAAATAGCAAAACGGTTTCTTGAAAGAATCGGGAAAATTACACCAACAGTACCGCCACCAAGCTTTTCTTTTACATCAATAGCGATATCATTAACACTAGCATAGTTACCCTGTGCTCTGGCAACGATAGACTCAGTAATAGAAATTACATCTCTGTCTCTTAGTTCAAAGCCTTCAAACTGAGCAGCCTCAAGCACGCTATCAGTAACAATAGTAGCAAGATTGTCGCCTTCTCTGATGATAGGACATCTGATACCTCTTGATATAGTACCTACTCTACGTTCTTTGTTTTCCATTTTGATTTCCTTCCTTCTGGTAAGATTTTCTTACAACATATTATTTTATCATACTGATTTTTATATATCAATAAAAAATTAACTATAATTATCAGATTTTAAAATTTCGCTTTTTTCTTTAGTAAATTTATATACAAGAATTATTTTTTGTTAAAATCGCACTTTAATTCTTGATTTCTTAATAAAGATGGTGTATAATCATTCTTGCTGAGCCGGTGTGTCGGAACTGGCAGACGAGACAGACTCAAAATCTGTTGTCAGCAATGGCGTGTGGGTTCGAGTCCCACCACCGGCACCAAATCCCGAAAACTTTTGTTTTTGGGATTATTTTTTTGCAATTAATTTAAATTAAGAAAGGCATCAGAATGCACTGATGCCTTGTTTTTATATACTAAAATTTTCCTCTTCGATTGCAGTGATCATATCGACACGTCTTGTATGTCTGTCGCCTTCAAATTCAGTATTTATAAATAAATCAGCAAGCTTTACGGCAGTATCCTCGTCAATGATTCTGCCACCCATACAAATGATATTAGAGTTATTATGTCGGCGTGTCATTTCAGCCATAAACTCGTTAGTGCATACGGCTGCTCTGATGCCCTTAACTTTATTTGCAGCCATAGATATACCAATGCCTGTGCCACAGCAGAGGATACCGAGAGTGTCATCGTTTTCTGTAACGGCTTTAGCAACCTTATACGCATATAAAGGATAGTCTACACTTTCTTCAGTGTAGCATCCAAAATCGGTAAATTCGACATTTTTAGCTTTAAGATACTCAATAACAGCGTTTTTAATATTAAGTCCGCCGTGGTCACAACCAAGTGCAATTTTCATTTAACTTTCCCCTACTTTCTTATTTCTCTCACGTTCAGCCTGAGAAGGTCTGAGATATGTCGGCATAATTTCAGCAGCTGACAGCAAGTCATCATTCTTAATATTTTCTAAAGCAGCCAAAGCAACAAAAGAAGCCTTTTGATAACGTCTTGCATCAATCGCTAAATTTATGTTTTTATTTTCTAATTCAGAATTAAAGCACAAATGTGCTCCATCGCCCACTACGACAACTTCTTTATCATAAGCGTTAAGCTCTTGAAGTAAACAGTCAACCTGTATCGCTCTGTCATCGCATAAACGAGTGACTTCTCCATCGTTTATTAAAAACAATGCATTATAAACCTGATTGCGTCGCGCATCCATACAGCTACAAATAATAGTATCATTTTTATCAATAAAACTATATGCCATAGATTTTAATGTAGAAACGCTTACACAAGGTTTATTAAGCGCCATCGCCATACCTTTTACAACAGATACACCGATTCTGATTCCGGTAAAAGAGCCGGGGCCGGTATTAACCGCAAAGCAGTCGATATCCTCAAGGGTTGTATTTGTAGAGCTTAGCAGAGCATCTATCATCGGTACAAGAGTCTGGCTGTGGGTAAGCTTTGTGTTAATAAAAAACTCGCCTATAACCTTTTGCTCGACCATATCATATATACAGACTGATGCGCAAGTAGCCGAAGAATCAAGCGATAATATTTTCATAATCATCAAGTCCTTCAATAGTAAAAATTCTTACATTTTCATCGTCACTTTTTTCAATCTTAATACGTATAGCCTTATCATCAAGAGCATACTCGATGTTTTCGCTCCATTCAATAACAATAACACCGTTATCAAGATAATCATAAAAACCAGTTGAGTACAAGTCATCTTCGCTAGTTATTCGATACATATCAAAATGATAAATATTAAACTTTGCACTATATTCATTAACTATAGCAAAAGTAGGACTGGAAACTCCGCATTTAAATCCAAGTCCTGATGCAAGTCCTCTTGTAAAAGCGGTTTTGCCTGCACCTAAATCACCAAACATAGCAAGCACTTCAGTACCTTTTAATACAGATGCAATTTTTTTACCAAGCTCTTCAGTTTGATTTACATTTTCAGATACAAATCTAATCATAAGCAACACTTTCTGATTTTTTTACCCGACTATTTTATCATAAGCAAAGTAAAATATAATGCTCTATAGAAAAAATCAAAAATTTTATTCAAATTTAAATTACATATATGTTAAAAACCTTGATATAAATCAATAATTTTAATATAATACGAGTATAGTTTACATAAACTGGACGGTGAAATTTTGAATTCAGTTACCAAAGCTGTAAAAAACTTCTTTTCAAAAACTGATATCCTGCTTTGGATTTTGACGATAGTAGCAGTTATTTATAGTATTATGCTTATCAGCAGTATGCAAAGGACAAGCGACTATAACTACTTAAAATCTCAGTTGATTGCTATTTTTGCAGGTTATGTTTTATCAATAATAATATCAGTAATAGATTATGATAATATTTTAAAAGCATGGTGGCTACTAGGTATAGTCGGTATTGTTTTATTGGTTATTGTACTTTTCATAGGTATCAATGTCACCGGTACTGACGATACCGCGTGGATAAGACTACCCGGTGGTTTTTCATTTCAGCCATCAGAACTGGTTAAAATTATTTTCATCATCACCTTTGCAAAGCATTTGCAGTTTCTAAACAAGAGTGAAAAAATGCACTCTTTATGGGGAGTTTTATCATTAATTCCGCATATTGCTATCCCTGTGCTACTTGTTCACTTACAAGGTGACGATGGAACTGTGCTTGTGTTTGCTTTTATTTTCCTTATTATGACATTTGCAGGTGGCATACAGCTACGATATATTCTTATTATGTTCCTGCTATTATGCACAAGCATACCGATAATATGGACATATTTCTTAAACGATGAACATAAAAACCGCTTTATGGCTGTTTTTGATATTGACGGGAACGCAATGACAAACTACGGCTGGCAACAATATCAGGGCAAGGTTTCTATTGCGTCAGGTGGTTTAGAAGGATATGGACTATACAAAGGTCCTAGAGTAGCGTCAGGCATTGTTCCCGAACAGGAAAACGATTTTATTTTCACGGTTGCCGGCGAGGAGCTGGGCTTTTTCGGATGCACTTTACTCCTTTTAATACTTCTTTTAATATTAATAAAAATATTAATTGACGGTGGCAAATCTAGAGATAACACAGGAACGTATATTTGTGTTGGTGTGTTTTCAATGATTGCTTCTCAAACTGTAATTAATATCGGAATGGTTTTAGGCTTACTACCTGTTGTCGGTATTACGTTACCGTTTTTCAGTAGTGGCGGTACTTCTATACTTGCAGTACTCCTTGGCATAGGTTTAGTTCAAAGCGTTTACTATCACAAGGACACTATTGAACCTACAGGCGTACTTAAAAACAAACGATATAAATATTCATACAATTTGTATCAATAAAAAGCACGGTATATACCGTGCTTTTTATTATTTACTTATTTTTGCTTACAGTAACCATTGCGGTATATTCACCATATACCCAACACTTTTTATATTTTTCGGTAAAATCAAAGCTGAACGAAAGTTCAAGAGATACGTTATCCTTTAGATTTTCGTCAATCTTATCCGTAAAATCAACCTTACAAATAATATCACTCGAATTCATCTCTTTGATTAATTCTGCTGGACCGCAAACAGTGACATCTATATTAGTTGTATTAAATACAACAGAATACTTTGTCAAATCAATTTTATCGCTTGAAAAGCTGTTTACAGTAAAGTTTTTACGGTCATAATCAGAACAGTCAACCCTAACCTTAGCCGTAGTGCTGTTGCTTAAGTTTTTACATCCGTTAGGTAATGAAATATCATAAGTTATTACATTATTTTTATTCAACAAATTAGAAAAATTCAAAGAACCAATAGTGATTTCGCCGTCTTCAATGCTATCAAGAACGCTTTGTTCAGCAGCCACCTTAATTTTGTTAGGCGAAACTCTGATTGCGGGATGCGACTTAGGAGCATTAATAGCGTCAACTTTAAGCTTAACTTCGAGTATAGGCAAAGCATTTAAAGTTGCTTTAACAGATTCAACAGATACAGTAGACATCTTAAGATTCAACTTTTCGCCATCTGCATTTAAGAAAACGAGATCAAAATTACCGGAAGTCGCACTGCTGACAGAACCTTCTAAAGTTCCTTGAACAACGACCTTATCGATAGATGAGACTTCGGTTTCAGGACCGCTTACAGTAACAACGGTTTCTGACAAGGAAGAATTTGCATAATATCCTTCCTCAACCTTATAGACAAGCTCATCAACAATAGTAAACTCTTTTTCTTTATACTTATCAACGTAAACAGTAATATTAGATGGAGTAACGTTCGAAGCGAAGCTGTAATTCGTTTTAACGCTATTCTTCTTCGCAGATAATTCAAGCGTATACGGGCCCGGTGCAATAATAGAATTAGATTGCAAGGCAACGACCTGAATATCAGATGGTGAAAGTGAACCAACAGTGATTCTGTTACCGGTTACCTCGACAGATGCAATAACATCTTCGGCGCCAAAAACCTCAAGACCATCGTCAATAGCCTCCTGTGGTAAGTCGATAGTAACAGGTATATTAGAAATCGTTACATTGCTTTCTGTCTGAGAGTTTGCATTAATAACAAACCAAATAGCAAAAGCAATAACCATCGACAAAACAAATAAGGTAATGTCATTAGAAAGGAAACGTCTGAACTTAGAATTACTCTTCATCATCCTTCTCCCTTCTGCTCTTAAATAATATAGTAAAGAGGTCTTGTTTCTCTCCGTCAGCAGGAATGATAAGCTCGTTAAGCTTATCAGAAAGCTCTTTTCTATCGAGTTCACGAATAAGTTTTCCTGAAACTGCAACAGAAATAATACCTGTTTCTTCAGAAACTACTACAATAACAGCATCAGATTCCTCACTCATACCAAGCGCAGCGCGGTGGCGTGTGCCGAGTGCAGAATTAAGTCTATTATTATCAGTAAGTGGTAAAATACATCCAGCAGATAAAATCTTGCCCTCACGAATTATACAAGCACCGTCGTGCAAAGGAGCTTTATTAAAGAAAATATTACCTAAAAGTGCAACGGAAGTATCGCTGTTTAACTCTGTGCCGGTAGCTGCAATTTCAGAAAGCATAGTATTTCGCTCTATAACAATAAGCGCACCGGTCTTCGAACGACTGAAATCATATGTCGCATCAGCAATATCGCTTATAGCTTTCGCCCATATTGCGGTAGTGTCATCACTTTTAGCTGCAATGCTGGAGAAAATATTATTTTTAGAAATATTACTACGTCCTAAATGCTCAAGTGCTCTTCTAAGCTCAGGCTGGAACACAATAACAAGAATGATAACAGCGAACTCAAAAAGGGTAGTTAATATTACATTAACCATAGTAAGGTCAAATATCGCAGAAACCGCATAGCCAACAAGCAAAACAATCAAACCTTTTACAAGCTGAGCCGCTCTTGTTTGTCTAAGCAGTTTAAAAAGGCTATATATGATAATAGATACTAAGATAATATCAACAGCATCGCTAAAGCGAAACGTCTTTAAGATAGCACTAATCGTTTCAAACCAACTTGATAAAAAGCCCATATACTTCCTCCCTTGCATACTTTCTTATATTTTATCACACATCTTAGTTCATTTCAACTTTAATATCACTAGATTTTTAAATTATTTAACGCAAAAATTAATCTCTTAATATCATTTTCAGTTGTAAAAACTGATGGAGCAATTCTGACTGTGCCCTCACCTAATGATTTCATAGATTTATGCGCAAGTGGCGAACAATGCAAGCCCGCTCGTACAGCAATAGAATATTTACTGTTTAGGTAGCTTGCGACTTTTTCGCTGTTCATACCCTTTACTGAAAAAGATAAAACAGGAACGAAATTCTCTACC
Organism: Ruminococcus sp.; assembly: GCA_017411835.1. Lineage (GTDB taxonomy): Bacteria > Bacillota > Clostridia > Oscillospirales > Acutalibacteraceae > Ruminococcoides. Next base: position 168,135 of record JAFQPG010000013.1, read on the forward strand.
GTCGGCATTTTACTATATAAAACAATATTTTTATTCTTTGACAACGCTTTATACAGCATTCTGATATATGACATTTCAGTATTTAGTATAACAAATGGGGATTTGTTCATAACAAAATCTATTCCGTTTTTTAATCCGCAAATGCCAACTACATTTAAAGTTCCGCTTTCATATTTATCAGGAGTAAAATCGGGTTGCAAAAAATCCTGTGAATTACTACCTGTACCGCCCTCAACTAAACTTTCAGGAAGAACATCAGAATTTATAACCAAAACTCCAACTCCCATTGGACCGTAAAGCCCCTTGTGACCAGCACAGCATACATAATCAAAACCGCTGTCATTAATGTCTATATCAATCACACCGGCGCTTTGAGCAGCATCAAGGCAAAACAATATACCATAGTTATGGCATAAAGCACAAATTCTTTCAACAGGCAATCTAAAGCCAAAAACGTTTGATGCATGTGTACAAACAACAAGCTTTGTTCTTTCATTAAACGCCTTTCTAAAACTATCAACAGTTTTATCATCATCCTGCGGGTAAACATTTGCAACAGAATAAGAAATTTTGTTTTGCTGTTTTAGCTTTTCTAAAGGTCTTAGAACGCTATTGTGTTCAAAAGACGATATAACGCAATGGTCGCCCTGTTTTAAAACACCTTTAATAACAGTATTTAAGGATTGTGTGCAACCACTGGTGAAAACAACCTTACTTTCATCACTTATATTAAATAAACTGCAGACTGCCTGTCTGCAATCGAAAATCTTTTGGGCGGCTTTTAAAGACAAATCATGACCACTTCTGCCAGGGTTTGCGCTATAAAAACGCATAGCTTGATTAACTGAGTTTATAACCTGTTGTGGCTTCGGGAAAGTTGTAGCACTATTGTCTAAATATATCATACAGCATCCCGTGCAACTCTGCCGATAATTTTAATACCTTTACTTAATAAAATTTCGTGAGCAGTCTGAGTATTTTCAGGCACAAAAATGCAGTACCCACAAGAATACACCTGATGTGTTTTTGGGGTTCTTTCTATATATGAACGGATGTTGTATTTGTCTAATATACTTTTTCCTTTCATCGCATAAGTTACAGAAGGAACTAAAATTAATTGTTTTTCCATAAAATTTACACCTCTATATTTTTATTACCATAATATGTGGAAAAATATAGAGGTGTTATTATTTAAAGTATTAAGTTTGAGATAACAAGTCGCCCATATCGTACATACCGGCAGATTTGTTTTTAAGAAAAACAGACGCATTAACTGCACCAACAGCGAAAACTTCTTTAGATAAAGCCTGATGCTTTAATGAAAAAATCTCGTCGTGACCGGCAAAAATAACCTCGTGTTCACCGACAATAGTGCCTCCGCGTACAGCGTGGATGCCGATTTCATTTTTCGCGCGCTTTTGACGATAGCTGTGTCTGTCATATACATACTGTGAATCAGGTAAAACCTGCGAGATACCATCAGCAATCATCAACGCTGTGCCACTTGGGGCATCAATTTTCTGGTTGTGATGCTTTTCAATAATTTCTACATCAAAGTTATTAGAAAAAACAGCAGCTGCCTTTTTAGACAATTCAATAATAAGGTTAATGCCAAGTGACATATTGCCCGAATAAAAAACAGCAACATCGTTTGATGCATCTTTAATCTGTTCAACCTGTGACTCATTAAAACCGGTAGTGCATATAATCATAGGTGTTGTTGTTTTCTTAGCATAAGAAAGCATGCTGTCAAGCACCGACGGATTAGAAAAATCAATAATCACATCAGCACTTACGTCAAGCTCGTCAAAGCTACGATATACTTTATAGTTAACATTATCGCCGTAAAGGTCAACACCTGCTACAATTCGACAATCTGTACGTTCTGATACTGCTTTAGTAACGGCGTTACCCATCTTGCCGTTACAGCCATTTAGTATAATATCAGTCATTTAAACTTCCCCTCTCTTTTAGCAAAACAGGGCGTAAAAAACGCCCTGAAAAATCATTTAGAATATTTGCCGATAAGATCGTATTTAGCTAAGCAATCTTTTAAATCGTGGTATCCTCTGTAGCTCATAGGCACAAGCGGCAATCTGCACTCACCTGCATTAAAACCTACAAGATTCATAGCAGTTTTTACAGGAATAGGGTTAACATCAGAAAACATAATATCCATAAGCTCAACATAATGGAAGTTCATTTTTGCTGCTTCAACAAAGTTGTTGTCAAGACAAAGCTGACAAATCTGATGCATCTCCTGAGGACAGAAGTTAGCAAATACAGAAATAACGCCCAAAGCACCTAAAGACATAAACGGTACAGTCTGGTCATCGTTACCTGAATAAATATCAAGCTTATCACCACAAAGCGAACGTGTCTGCGAAACAGAAGAAATATCGCCGTTAGCTTCTTTTGTAGCAACGATATTCTCATGCTTGCAAAGTTCAGCGTAAGTCTTTGGAGCAATATTACATCCTGTACGTGATGGTACGTTATATAAAATCATAGGAAGGTCTACATTATCCGCAATAGCGTTAAAATGTCTGATAAGACCTGTCTGTGAAGTTTTATTGTAATACGGAGTAACACAAAGCAAAGCATCTGCACCAGAAATTTGTGCAGATTTAGATAGCTCAATCGCGGTGTTGGTGTCATTACTACCAGTACCTGCAATCACAGGAATTCTGCCGTTTACTTTTTCTGAAACAAAAGACAACACCTCGCAGTGCTCTTTTACAGATAAAGTAGCGGCTTCACCCGTAGTACCACATGCAATAATAGCGTCAGTACCGTTTTCAATCTGAAATTCCAAAAGCTCGCCTAATACATCATAGTTAACCGAGCCGTCAGGTCGCATAGGTGTAATAAGCGCTACACCAGAACCGGTAAAAATTGGTTTATTCATATTGTCCTCCGATTAATCTAGATAACCCTCAGCACACAAAAGCTCCGCCATAAGTACTGCACCACCAGCAGCGCCTCTGAGTGTGTTGTGTGACATACAAACGAACTTCATATCATACTGAGTATCTTCTCTAAGTCTGCCGATAGATACAGCCATACCATTTTCAAGATTACGCTCTGACTTAATCTGTGGGCGATCAGGCTCAGTAAAATAATGCAAGAAATGCTTTGGTGCGCTAGGAAGATTCAACTCCTGAGCACGACCAACGTAGTTAGTCCACTCTGCAATAACCTCGTCAACAGTAGGTTTGTTCTCGCAGTCAAATGACATAAATACAGCAGCAGAGTGACCATCAGATACAGGTACACGAATACACTGTGATGTGATAGATATATCAGTAGTTGGAACAATTTTACCATCTACAATATTACCCCAGATTTTGAGTGGCTCCTGCTCACTCTTCTCTTCCTCGCCACCGATATATGGAATTACGTTATCTACCATTTCAGGCCAACGCTCAAAAGTTTTACCCGCACCGGAAATAGCCTGATATGTGCAAGCAAGAACTTTAGTAACGTTATACTTTTCTTTAAGTGGGTGAATAGCAGGAACATAGCTCTGCAATGAGCAGTTAGACTTAACTGAGATAAAGCCACGCTTTGTGCCAAGACGCTTACGCTGAGCCTCAATAATCTGTGCATGGTGTGAGTTGATCTCAGGAATAATCATCGGAACATCTTCAGTCATACGGTGAGCAGAGTTGTTAGACATAACAGGGCATTCAGCCTTAGCGTATGCTTCTTCAAGCGCTTTGATTTCGTCCTTTTTCATATCAACGGCACAGAAAACAAAGTCAACCAAAGATGCAACCTTCTCAACATCGCTAGCATCCATAACAATCATATCTTCCATTGCCTTTGGAATTGGAGCAGTCATAGCCCATCTATTTTCAACACATTCTTTATATGTTTTACCAGCACTTCTTGGAGATGCCGCAAGAGCAGTTACCTTAAACCAAGGATGGTTTTCTAAAAGCAGAGCGAATCTCTGACCAACCATACCTGTAGCGCCGATTATACCAACTTTATACTGTTTCATAATAATTCCTCCGGTTTTTCAAAAAACAGTTGAGTTTTTCGTAATAATAATATATTATATATCTTATGTGCAGATACATATATTTTTGCATTTTTTCTTACTTTATAATATACCACCAGCACAAATCTTTGTCAATTTGATTTAAACAATAATATGTAATATATATAATTTTGAAAGGCAAACAAAATGAAAACTGTTGATTTTTATTATGAGCTTCCAGAATGTCTGATAGCTCAAACCCCGCTTGAACCACGTGATAGCTCAAAAATGATGGTTTTATCCCGCAACAGCGGTAATATTTTACATAAGCATTTTTACGATATTTTGGATTTTTTAAACGACGGTGACTGCCTGATTTTAAACGATTCACGAGTTCTACCTGCACGAATTTTTGGCATTAAGGAGGACACCGCAGCAAACGTTGAATTTTTACTATTAAGACAGATTGAAAATAACGTTTGGGAATCACTTGCAAAACCTGGTAAAAAGGCAAAAATCGGCACTAAATTTATCTTTGGTGACGGCATAATGGTAGGTACTGTAATAGACGTAACCGAAGATGGCAATCGCATTATTGAATTTGAATGCGAAGAAAATATATACACAGCGCTTGACAAAATCGGTCAGATGCCTCTTCCCCCTTATATTACTGAAAAGCTTCAGGACAAAGAGCGTTACCAGACGGTGTATTCAAACGAGCTCGGCTCTGCTGCAGCACCGACTGCCGGACTGCATTTCACAAAAGAGCTTTTAAAAAAAATAAAAGAAAAGGGCGTAAACATCGGATATGTAACTTTACATGTCGGACTTGGAACCTTCAGACCTGTAAAAGTTGATGAAATAACCGACCATAAGATGCATAGTGAGCATTATGAAATACCGCAAGAAACCGCTCAACTGATTAAGAAAACCAAAGCAAACGGCAAGCGTGTTATTGCGGTTGGTACAACTTCAACAAGAACGCTCGAAAGCGTTGCAAATTTTTACGGAGAAATTAAAGCGTGTGACGGCTTTACTGATATTTTTATCTATCCGGGCTATGAATTTAAAATATTAGATGGATTAATTACAAATTTTCATCTACCTGAAAGCACGCTTATTATGCTTGTATCTGCTTTTTGCGGATATGAAAACACAATGAACGCGTACAAAGTCGCAGTGGAAGAAAAATATCGCTTCTTCTCTTTCGGCGACAGTATGATAATAATTTAGAGGTATAATATGTATAAACTTTTAAAACAGGAAGGTAATGCACGACGTGGTGAATTCAAAACTGTTCATGGTACTGTGCAGATGCCTGCTTTTATGAATGTTGCAACCTGCGGTGCTATAAAAGGCGGTTTGTCTTCACTAGATTTAAAAAGCATAGACACACAGGTAATGCTGTCAAACACGTATCATCTGCATTTAAGGCCGGGTGATAAAACCGTCAAAAAGCTTGGCGGTCTGCATAAAATGACTAAATGGGACGGTGTTATTCTTACTGATAGCGGCGGATTTCAGGTGTTTTCACTTGCAAAGCTTAGAAACATTAAAGAAGAAGGCGTGTACTTTAACTCTCATATTGATGGCAGAAGAATTTTTATGGGACCTGAAGAAAGTATGCAAATTCAGTCTAATCTTGGTTCTACTATCGCAATGGCTTTTGACGAGTGCGTTGCTAACCCATCAGAGTACAAATACACAAAGGACTCGACACACCGCACAACAAGATGGCTTGAGCGTTGTATAAAAGAAATGGACAAGCTCAACAAGCTTGAAGACACTATTAATAAAGACCAAATGCTTTTTGGTATAAATCAAGGCGGTGTATATAAAGATTTACGAGTTGAGCATATGAAAGAAATCAGCGAATTTGACTTGCCGGGTTACGCAATCGGCGGACTTGCTGTTGGCGAAACCGCCGAAACTATGTATGAAATCATAGAAGCTGTAGAACCTTTTGCTCCAAAAGACAGACCTCGTTACTTGATGGGTGTGGGCACACCTGTTAATATTTTAGAGGGTGTTTACAGAGGCATCGACCTTTTTGACTGCGTAATGCCAAGCAGAAACGCCAGACACGGTCACCTGTTCACATGGGAAGGTATAATAAATATTAATAATGCAAAATACGAGCTTGATGACTCACCTATTGATTCAAGCTGTAATTGCCCTACTTGCCAAAATTTCAGCAGAGCGTACATAAGACATCTTATGAAAGCAAATGAAATGCTTGGTATGAGGCTTGCTGTTATGCACAATTTACACTTCTACAACCATCTTATGACAAGAATAAGAGAAGAGCTCGACAAAGGAACCTTCACAGAGTTTTATAAAAAATACCGTGAAATTCTAGGTAAACGAATTTAAAGTATTTTGTTTGCTTGCTTTTTATAAAATATGCTGATATAATACTGTATGTATTTTTTAAATTTAGAAAGGATGTTAGCTATGCAAGGACAAGGTGGCATGGGCGGAATGATTATTATTTATGTACTCATTTTCGCTGCTATGTATTTTTTACTTATCAGACCAAACTCAAAAAAGAGAAAAGCTGAAGAGGAAATGAAAAAGAGCATCACTATAGGTGATGATGTAACAACTATTGGTGGTATCGTTGGTAAAATTGTTGCTGTAAAAGACGATGAAGATGCTTTTATTATTGAAACAGGCACAGACCGAGTTAAAATGAAAATCAAAAAATGGGGCATCTCAAGCGTAAACAATAAGCCTGACCCTGTTGCTGCTGCTAAAGAGCAGAAAGCTAAAGAAAAGGCTGAGAAAAAAGCTGAAAAAGAAAAGGCAAAAGCAGACAAAAACAATCAGCTTTAATTTAATAATAAAAATTATCACCTCTGAATACATTTTATCAGAGGTGATTTTTTTGCGTTCATTTTCAAATTTATCAGTAAATAATAGCAACTTTATCAAAGCGTTAATATTAGGTGTAGTATCATCAGTCGGTATGATTGCTGTACTACTTTGTGTTGTCACAGTTGTACTGCTTGCTTCTTCCCTACTACCCTATGAATACTTATCATACATAATGCTTGCGGTTGATGCAATAGGTGCATTATTTGGTGGATATATAGCGGCAAGACTAAATAAAAGTCAAGGCCTCATATTAGGCTTATTAAACGGTTTTATATTGTTTGTCGGCATTGTCATAAGCGGTTTTTGTGTAAGCGGTGAAACTATTACAATACTGACCTTATTAAAGGCGGTAGTTATAATAATATTTTCCGCTATCGGCGGTATTAAAGGCGTAAATACAAAAGAAAAGCTCCATATCAAATAATCAGATATGGATGCTTTTTTCACCTAAAACTGCGCACATATCAGCAGGCAATTCAGATTTAATATCAATTTTTTCTTTAGTAATCGGGTGTATAAAAGAGACTCTATAGCAATGCAAAGCTTGACGCTTTATATACAAAAGAGAACCACCGTACATATCATCGCCTGCAAGAGAATGCCCTAAACTACTCATATGGCATCTTATCTGATGTGTTCTCCCTGTTTCTAAAACAAATCGAGTTAATGTGTGATTATTTTTAAAAAGCAAAGGATAATAATGGGTCACGGAGTGTGCTCCGTCTTCGGCTACAACACGCTGAATAGAACGTCCTTCCATTACCTTAATACCTTTTGAAACTGTGCCACTACAAGGAATTTCACCCTCGCAAACAGCAACATACTCCTTGTTCACACTATTCTTTAAAGAATTAGCGGTATATCTGTCTTTGCAAAGTAAAACACAACCCGAAGTATCTCTATCAAGTCGGTTTATTGCTCTGAAAGTATAGTGCTCACCATTTTTATTCATATAATAGCTTATTATATTTGCAAGAGTATCTTCTTGATGAATTTTAGTCGGATGCACAGGCATAAGCGGTGGCTTATTAACAACAAGAATATACTTATCCTCAAACAAAATGTCGAGTTCACCCTCAACGGGCTTGATTTCGTTTATATCATCAGGCATAGCAAGCTCTACTATATCGCCTGAATGCAATATATCAATAGTTTTTAAAAGCTCGCTGTTACGTGTAATGCCAAGGTTTGTTCTTTTGAGCTTTGATAAAGTACGTGCGGATATTTCACAATGCTTTCTTAAGAATGTATAAGCATCAATATTGTTAAGTTCTGATGGAACAATAAATGTAATTGTTTTTTCTCTTTTAGAATTATACTCTATATTCATATAAGCTCCATTATTAAATAAACCGCTACTAACTGCAAAATAAAAATAACAGGTATGCCTATCATAAACAACGGCTTTTTAGTTTTGTGTCTGATTAGTAGCATAGTAAAATACATTCCTATACAGCCACCAAGTAAAGAAAACAGCATTAGCGTGCTCTCTTTAACTCTCCATCTGTTTTTGACTGCTCTTACTTTATCGTAAACAGTCAGAAATACAGAAAAAATATTTATACAGATTAAATATATAATTTCAATTTTATATAACATAAAAACTCCGGATGTGATTTTTTGAACAAATACAGGTTTCTGCCTTTTTTATTAACCTATATATTACTAATTTTATCAATAGTTAGCGTTGGAAACAAAACCGCTACTGTATCAAATAACAATGTAGCAACTAAAGATGAGCAAGAATACTATATAAAAGGAGTCTGGGTAAGCTATATCACACTTGATATGCAAAACACAGACAAGTCGAAAGAAGCTTTTGAAGATAAGATAAATACAATAGTAAACACTACTAAGAAAAGCGGGTTTAATACCCTCGTTTTTCAAGTAAGACCATTTTGTGACGCTTTGTATGATTCAAATATATTTCCTTGGTCTCATATATTAACAAGCAATCAGGGTGAAAACCCTAACTATGACCCTTTGGCTATAATCTGCGATATATGTCACAAAAGCAACATAAAAGTTCACGCGTGGATAAATCCGTATAGAGTATCTACCGAAAAAACACCAAAAGCTTTGAGTAACTCTAACCCAATTAATAAAAACAAAGCTATATATTTTGAGCACAACGATTCTTTGTATTTAGACCCGTCAAACAAAGATGCTCAAAAATTAATTATAAGTGGAGTCGAGGAAATTGTAAAAAACTACGATGTCGACGGCATTCAGTTTGATGATTACTTTTATCCTGATAATAGCGATGATGCTGATGACAAACAATATCAAGCTTATGTAAATAACGCTAACAAGCCTTTATCAAAACAAGAATGGAGAAAAAACAACGTAAACAACCTTATAAAAGAGGTTTATAAAACAGTTCACAAATATTCAGACAATGTAATTTTCGGAATATCTCCACAAGGAAACATAAAAAACAATGACGAGCTTGGAGCTGATGTAAAGAAATGGTGTAGCAAAAAAGGCTATATAGATTACATTTGCCCGCAGCTATACTTCAGTCTTGACAACCCTACGCTTTCCTTTGAAGTAAGCTTAAACGAATGGTTAAAGCTTGACAAGCACAAAGAGCTTTCTATGTATATCGGACTTGCAGGATATAAAGGCGGTACCGACGAAGATAAAGGTACTTGGCAGGATAACAACGACATACTCAAAACTGAAATTCAAATATGTGAAGAAAATAAAACTGACGGTATAATGCTGTATAGCTACGAAAGCTTTAATTCAGAAGAAAATAAAAATGAAATTAAAAATGTAGTGCAGTATCTAAATGGTGTTAAATAAGCGTAGCAATACAATAATCTTTATTTGCATCAATTATTTTAACATCAATAATTTTGCCAATTAAGTCTTCATCAGACATAACATAAACAGGTGTATAATTTTTGGTATAGCCTTCATAAAATCCGGCTCGGTTTTTGATTTCAAACAAGACTTCTTCAACTAAGCCAACCTGAGATTTTAAAAATTCAAAGCGTTTATTATCGGTATGCTCAATCATGAGCTTACTTCTTAAATTCTTGATACTCGGGTCAACCTGGTCAGGCATTTTATCAGCAAGTGTTCCTTTTCTTCTTGAATACGAGAAAACGTGAACTTTTGCAAAACCGATATAGTCGGAAAAATCAAGACTTTCTTCAAACTCTTCCTGAGTTTCCCCTGCAAAACCAACCATAATATCTGTAGTTATAGACGGATTATTAAAGATATGTCGGATATTACTAACTATATCAGCGTATTCTTGAGCAGTATAATGGCGGTTCATACGCTTTAAAGTCTGAGTACAACCACTTTGTAAGGACAAATGAAAATGCGGACAGAATTTTGGTTGTTTAGCAAACCTTTGTAATACATCTACTGTCATAAGCTCCGGTTCAAGGGACGAAAGTCTTACTCGCTCTACCCCATCTACTAAGCAAACACACTCGACCGCATCAGCAAGTGTAGCGCCAATATCCGTTCCATAAGCAGAAAGGTTAATTCCGACTAAAACAATTTCATTGTATCCTTTATTTGCAAGCGTTTCTACCTCTGCTTTTAAATCTGAAAGTGATTTAGAGCGTACTCTCCCCCTTGCGTACGGTATTATACAATAAGAACAAAAACGATTGCATCCGTCCTCGATTTTTACAAAAGCTCGGGTGCGTTCCAAGAAATTATTTACTTTCATTTTTTCAAACATTTCGTCATTTTTATGCTCTGAAATTCTGATAATCCTATTTCTATTATTCAGATACTCTCTAATTGTATCAACCAGCTCACCTCTGCAGGCATTGCCCATAACAATATCACAATTATCAAAAAGCTCTAAGTCTTTTGCAAAAGCTTGTGGCATACAACCGGTAAGCACGATAATCGCATCTTCGTTTTCTCTTCGAGTACGGTTAATTACCTTACGATTTTTCGAGTCACTGGTATGGGTTACTGTGCAGGTGTTAATTATAGTAATATCTGCTTTATAGCTATTACACGGGATAAATCCTGCTTCACACATATTTTCAAACATAAGCTGTGATTCATACTGATTAACCTTGCAACCGAGAGTTATAATATTAAAAGTCAAACTTATCACCTGATAAATAGAATTTTTCAGCAATTTTGCCGTTGATAATTTAAACATAAAGTGCTAATATATACATATTGTGACTGAATATGACATTTGCGGAGGTCTTTATATGTATACAGGTACAATTATGATTAAAAACATTGATACTGCCAGAGAATTTGTAGATAAAATGGCAAGATTTATGGATACTGAAATCACTTTACAAAGCGGTGATTACAGCATTGATGCGCATTCTATCATAGGTATTATCTCGCTTGATATAACAAAACCTATTGAAGTAATCGCTAAAGGTAATGTATCAGATGAGCTAATAGAGATTTTTAAGCAGTATGCTATATAAGTATATTTTTATTTTTTAAAAAAGTCAACTTGATTTCCCTTCCACATTTTGTGGGAGGGATTTTTTGTGCAAAAAAAGAACCCGACTGTAAAAGTCGGGCTCAAAATATTAAGTTTTATTCGCCGTAAACGTATGTTTCACACTGAATGTTCTGGCCTGTACCTGACAATGGGTAGAAGCCTTCATTTGGAATGCCCTGAAGCGCAAGTGTTGCAGTCTGGATACCCGCACCCTTGTTGTTAAAGATAACATTGTTATATGTGTTGAGCGGGATATCAATAGCATATACATCCTGACCCTGAGCATTTGTTTCAACCTTAGTCATTTCAAGACCCGGCCAAGCTGTACCGCCACCGCCTGTCTGCCAAGCGTGGAAATAAACAGCCTTCCAATTATAGATATTTGTGAAGTAAACTCTTGTTGTTTCAGGTTCAACAAGATAGTATGTATTACTTTCCTGACCTGCGTTATTGTTAAACTTATACTGTGTATAAGCGTGATCAGCAGGAATGTTAAATTTATAGTTACCTGATGAACCATACATCTTGATACCAGGCCATGTTGTAGTTACAGGCTCTATAGGGTCAGTATTCCAAAGATGGATATATGCAGCTGACCATTTCTGTGTGCACTTGATTTCAAGTGACTCTAAGGTATATGCAGAGTCTTTAACTGCAAATGCAATAGTTTCGATAGTATCAGGAGTAGCTGACTCAGTTACTTCGCTGTAAACACCAACAAATTTAATTGTAGTTAATGACGCATCGATATCGACAGTGTATTTACTACCGCTCTTTGTCATCTTCTGACCAGGCCAATCGCCGTTTGTACCGCCCTGACCATCATAAGCAAATACGTAGATGTCTTCACCGTTAAATGCATCAGTATCGTTTAAAGTAATTGTCTTAGTTTCTACAGGAATTGTAGGGTCTTCGATATCACCTTTTTCGATAGGCTTTCCGAGACCTTCAATAAGTCTCTTCTGAGCGAGGTGTAACTGAATAGCTGTAGCATCTAAAACAGTAGTTTCTTTGTCGCCGTCAACATCACCACAGAACAAAGCGTCCTCATTAAGAGTTAACATACTTGCCACATGTTTTTGAATCAATGTAGCATCGAGTACTGTTGCTTCCATATCAAAGTCAAGGTCACCTAAAATAAGTGTGCCTGAAGGATATGATGGGGTTGTAGGCTTTGGCTCTGATGGCTTTTCTGATGGATATGATACATCAGATGCAGAAAGTGTAGCTACAGGATACTCGCCATAATCTTTGAATTCAAGCTTCTCAAAAATCATTGAACCTGTGAGCTTATAACCACCTGACTCACGGTTAGCAGCAGAGTTTGCAGTACCGTAATAAATTACAGTCGGAGGCATTGTACGTCCACAGTAACCGCCACAAACCGCAGCAGTATGTCCGATATGCTTCGGAACTAAGCCTTCGGAGAACTTAACATAGTTTGTGTTTGCAGGTACATCATAGTAATACAGGTTAGGGTTTGATGTGTCCTTAGTCATAGCGTAACCTGGGAAATCAACAAGCTCTGTTGATCTGCTCTCACCTGATTTACAGTAAACGTGAACTGCAGGCCACTGTGTTACAGAGTTATCAAAGTAAACGCGCTTTTTCTCATTAGCGTCTTTCTTATAAACCTTATATGTATTTTCTGTTGTCTGTGTACCGTTTGTAGCAGTAACAGTAACATCGATACCATCGCCATAATCGATAGATGAGTTAAGAGTAATGTACTTGTCTTCAGTTGCAGATACGTTAACTGCAGCAAGGTTAGAAATCTTAACAGTACCGCTTGTAGCGTTTTCGAGAGAAACTGTAATTGTTGCAGTTTCGCCTGTGTAGCCATTTAATGTGTCAGCGCCTAAAACTATTGAGTTGAGCTTAACAATAGCTTTTGGAGCAATTTTCTTTGCGTTATAAACAACTGCAACGCCGGTTGGACCTACGTTACCTGTAATTTTACCGTTTGCTACAGTAAACTTATTACCTGATACCTGGTCTGTGTATGTACCGTTAGCCATTGTACAAGCCTGTGATACAGAAGCTGAGCCTGTTGCAAGGTTTGCAATAACCATACCAGTAGTACCACGCTGAACAAAGAACAATGAACCATTTGCAGATACAGTTTCAGACTGGCCAACAAATTCGTTTTTGAACTGGTTAACTGCAGTAACAGCAGGGCTCTTCCAAGTGTCAGCAGCACCAGGAGCACCAATAAGCTCGTCGTACTTAACAGAAACAAGCTCAGGAGTAATATCGAGTTCAGCGCAATTTGTTCTTACAAGATAAAGTGCAGGAGCATCTTTACGAGCACCAACTACAGCCCAACCAACAATCTGCTGATCAATAGTCAGGAAGTTAGAAGAATCAGAGTTTGATGGGTTTGTAGTAAATGTGTCGTGTGATTCAAGCCAAAGAACGTTATCAGCCTTCTGTGAGCCTGTATAACCGTAATTAGCAAGTGAGTTTGATGCCTTCTTAGTCTTGATAGCGTTACGTACTGTACTACCATAAGCAAAGTCAGTTACATCAATATACTTTGTATATGCAGTAATAGGAATTAAACCATTAAGACCTAAAACTTCGCCATAGATATAAGCGTTTGAATTCTTCGCTTTAATAGCGTTTGTGATTGTTGGCCAGAAGTCAGATGCAACAGAACCGTCGTCTGGTGTTTCAATATGCTTAGCAGCGTCAAAACGGAAGCCGTCAACACCACAATCAGCTAAAGTATTAAGATAAGAAATCAAATAGTTCTGATAATTTTTATTGCTTGTATCAAGGTCAGGTAACTGAGAATTAAGATCAGTTGTTGTCTGACCTGCACGTGTGCTATCAATATAAGGCTTTAAAGTTGTACCCGATGTATTACGGAGATAGCTCTTTAAAGTAGCATTTACATTTGCAGCTTCAGCCTTACTTGTGCTGTTCTGAACGTGGTTAGCAACAACGTCGCAGATAACTTTAATGCCGTAGTCATCAAGAGTATCGCACATCTCTCTTAAATCAGCTTCGTTACCGAGCTCGTTACCGATTTTTAAATCAGTAGGCTGATAGAAGCACCACCAGTCGTTTGAGTATGCACCATCGTTTGTTGTGTTCTTTGTACACTGAATAGGTGATACCTGAACAGCAGTGTAGCCAGCAGCAGCAATTTCAGCAGCATACTGTGTTACTTCTTTTAATTTCCAGTTGAATGCGTGAAGGATATTACCATTATGAATATCACTTGGCAAGTTGTAGCCTGTTACATTATCAGCAGTAGCAACAACATCATTTTCTGCCGCTAATGTTGTAGTAGCAGGAATAACGAACATTGTTAAAACCATAAGAATGCTGATAATCAGACTGATTAATCTTTTTGTAAACATCACATTATACCTCCTCAGATGTTTCTATATTTTCATCTGAATCATTAATAGATTCAGAAATACTACCATCATCAAAATCTTCAGTTTCAGGAAGTTGAATATTCTCTGTAATCTCGCACTGCTCAGAAATATCAGATTCAAGCTCATCTAATTTGTCAGATAAATAATTCAAATTCTGAACAGAACGCTTCTCTTTAAGTCTTCTGGTAACAGAGTCATCAACAAGTGTGTAAATAACCGCAAACACAGGAACGCCGAGAAGCATACCAGGTAAGCCAAACAAGCCACCACCGACGATAACAGAGAATAATATCCAGAAACCTGAAATACCAACGGTTTCACCAAGAATTTTCGGACCAAGTATATTACCGTCAAACTGCTGTAATAATACAACAAATACAACAAACCATAAGCACTGCATAGGGTCAATTAACAGCAACAAGAAACCACACGGTATTGCACCAATAAATGGACCAAAGAAGGGAATCACATTTGTTACACCAACTATAACAGAGATAAGCAGAGCATAGTCGAATTTAAACAATGTACATCCGATAAAGCAAATTACACCGATAATTAATGAATCAATAATCTTACCGATAATAAATTTACCGCATTTCTTATTACATAAATCAGTAATCTGTAAAATCTTTTTGCTGACTTTGAGAGAGAAGAAAGCAACAACAAGCGCCTTGCACTGTCTGCAAAGCTTCTCCTTTGATGACAGCATATAAATAGATACAACGATACCAATAATCCAGTTATAAAGACCGGTTGTAAATCCTTCAGCAAAATTGATTGCCGCCGGAAAAGCGCCATCAACAAAATTTTTCAAGAATGTCTGAGCATCCTTGCCGGTTAATAGATTAACCAGTTGATTGAAATTATTTGCATCAAACAGGTCATAACCGAAACGCTCTTTTATCATAAGTGCAAACTCATTCGCAGATATCTTGAGTGATTGCGCATACATCGGTATATCATTAATAAGGTTAGATATACTTTTAGACAGCTCCGGTATAAGAATACCAATCAAGAAAGCAACCACACCAAAGCATAAAATATACGAACAGAGCAAAGAAAGGAGTTTTTTCAGTCCTATTAGCTTAGGTCTTTTTACGCCTATTTTATAAAAGCATCTGTTAAAGAAAAAGTTATACGGAAAACTTAGTATATATGCAAGTATGAAGCCATATATAAATGGCATAAATACTGCCAGCACTGACTGAAATACACCTGCTACATATTTAATATTAATTAATAAAAAACCAACCAGCAGAGTGTATGTAATAAGCCAGAAGATCTTTAAATGTTTAAATTTGTTTTTCAATATACCACTCCTTACTAAAACAGCGACATCTGTGAGCTTTCAGGAATATCCGAAAGTGCACCCGAATCACGCAAAATTTCAATAACAGCTTTGTTAACCTTTGTTTTTTGAATCATATCTTCAATAGAAAGATACTGTGTTGTCTTTCCGATTTCTGACAAGCTTTCTGCGGCAGCACCGCCAATGCCCGAAAGCGAACAGAAAGGCAGTCTGATTTTACCGTCTTCAATCATAAATCGTTTTGAATCAGATTTATACACATCAACAGGTAAAACCTCTATACCACGTGCAAGCATTTCGTTCATAATCTGCAGCATCGGAATTTCCTGCTTTTCTTTTGCAGATGCTTCAAAGCCCTTTAGATTAATCGTACGAATCTTTTCTTTAACGGCATGCTGACCTTTCATCAAGGTTGCACCATCAAAGTTATCATTACGAACAGTAAAGTATGCCGCATAATATTCCAAAGGTTTATGAACCTTATACCATCCTAAACGCAACGCCGCTATCATATACGCAGCCGCGTGAGCCTTAGGGAACATATATTTAATCTTCATACAAGAGTCAATATACCACTGAGGCACGTCATGGTCCTTCATAGCGTCGATATGCTCTTTTGTGAGCATTTTTGTCGCCTTACCCTTACGGACAATTTCCATAATCTTAAATGCCATACCAGGTTCTAAGCCCCTATGCATAAGATAAGTCATAATCGAGTCACGCGTACCGATAACTTCGGAGATAGTACAAATGCCATCTTTAATAAGGTCTGCGGCGTTGCCTATCCATACGTCAGTACCGTGAGAAAGACCTGAAATCTGCAAAAGGTCGGTAAATGTCTTAGGCTGAGCTTCAACGAGCATTTGTCTAACAAAAGATGTACCGACCTCAGGCATAGAAAAAGTACCTGTTTGCGAGTCGATATCCTCAGGAGTAACACCCAAAGCAGAGGTAGATGTAAACAACGACATAACATCAGGGTCACTCATAGAAACATCCATTACAGGAATACCGGTAAACTCTTCGAGATAATGATAAATTGTAGGCACATCATGACCGAGTTCGTCAAGCTTACAAATAGTGTCGTGAATAGAATGGAAATCAAAATGTGTTGTGATATTATCTGAACCGGTATCGTCAGCAGGATGCTGAACAGGACAGAAATCGTAAACTTCCATACCACGAGGCACGACTACCATACCGCCCGGATGCTGACCTGTTGTGCGCTTAACGCCGGTAAAACCACTTGCAAGACGAGCAACCTCAGCTTTGCTCATCGCAACACCGCGCTCTTCGCAGTACTTTTTAACAAAGCCGATTCCTGTTTTTTCAGCAATAGTAGAAATAGTACCCGCTTTAAAGACATTGTCTTTACCGAACAAATCTTCTGTGTATCTATGAACTCGTGACTGTACCTCACCGCTAAAGTTAAGGTCAATATCAGGGACTTTGTCGCCCTTGAAGCCTAAAAAGGTTTCAAACGGAATTTCGTGTCCGTCGCGGTCAAGCTGTGCACCGCAATGAGGACAGGTTTTTTCAGGTAAATCAAAGCCCGAGCCGTAGCTACCGTCAGTTATAAATTCAGAGTATTTACACTGAGGGCAAATATAATGTGGACAAAGCGGATTAACCTCTGATATACCAGACATAGTAGCAACGAAAGACGAGCCAACGCTACCACGCGAGCCAACAAGGTATCCGTATTCTTCACTTTTTGCAACAAGCTTCTGTGCAGTCATATAAAGAACAGAGAAGCCGTATGTAGTAATTGAATTGAGCTCTTTGTCAAGACGAGCTTTAACTATTTCAGGAAGCGGATCGCCATAGCGTTTTTTTGCTCTCTCCCATGTGATTGATACGAGTTCTTCTTCAGCACCATCGATAAATGGCGGGAAGTTGCCTTCCGGAATTGGACGAATCCACTCGCACGAATCAGCAATTTTGTTAGGGTTGTCAACAACTACTTCATACGCCTTTTCTTCTCCAAGATAAGAGAACTCGTCAAGCATTTCAGCCGTTGTTCTAAAATACAGCGGTGCTTGCTCTTCTGCATCAGAGAAGCCTTGTCCAGCCATCAGAATCTTTCTGTACTCGCTGTCGTGAGGGTTCATAAAGTGAACGTCACCTGTAGCAACAACAGGGATACCAAGCTCGTCACCGAGCTTAATAATAGTTCGGTTAATTTTTTCAAGCTCTGAAACATTTTTAAGCTTGCCGTTACGAACCATAAACATATTATTGCCGTTTGGCTGTATTTCAAGATAATCATAAAATGATGCGATACCTTTGAGTTCGCCCCAAGGCTTGCCCATTAAAATAGCTCTGTAAAGCTCACCCGCTTCACACGCAGAACCAATAATCAGTCCCTCTCTATGCTTTATAAGCTCAGATTTCGGAATACGTGGTCTACGATAAAAATAGTTAAGGTGAGATAGAGAAATCAATTTGTAAAGATTTTTAAGACCAGTATTATTCTTTACGAGAATAATTTGGTGATATGTAGGTAGTTTTTTAAAATCGCCACCCGCAATTTGGGTATTAATATCTTTAACATCAAAAATATTATAATCTTCTTTTAGTCTGGTGCAAAGATTGATAAAGATTTTTGATAAAACTTCCGAATCATCTACCGCTCTGTGATGATTAAATTCGCCAACACGCAGGTAAGACGCAACCGTATCAAGCTTGCAGTTCTTGATATCAGGCAGTATAGCTCTGCATATCGCTACGGTATCAAGGGACGTATAGTTATACTCTACACCCATATTTTCACAAGCGACCCTGATAAAAGAAGTATCAAATGGTGCGTTGTGTGCAACCAATATATTATCACCGCAAAAATCAAGAAACGCTCTGACAGCTTCGCTTTGAGATGGTGCATCTTTCACCATAGCATCGGTAATACCGGTCAGCTCAACAATTTTTGCAGGAATAGGCATTTCAGGGTTAACAAATGTTGAAAATCTATCAACAACCTGTCCGTTAGTAATTTTAACAGCACCGATTTCGGTGATTTTTTCAGTTTTTGGCGACAAACCTGTAGTCTCGATATCAAAGCAAATAAAAGTGTCATCTAAAGATGTAGATTTATTGCCGTCAACTGACTCGACAAGGTCGTCCATGAAGTATGCCTCAACGCCATAAATAACCTTGATTATGTGTTCGCCTTTATTTATACTCTGAGCCGCATTCATTGCATCAGGAAACGCCTGAGCTACACCATGGTCGGTAATAGCAATCGCGTTGTGACCAAACTCAGCCGCACGCTTGACAAGTGTGCCTGCATCGGTTACGGCATCGAGTTGTGACATATTAGTATGCAGATGAAGCTCGACACGCTTTTTAGGTGCATTATCTGCCACTTTAACCTTGTTTACAGTAGAGATAGAACGGGCATTTAACACAAGTTCGCCAGCGTATTTATCAAACTCGATATCACCATTACAAACAATAGTGCTGCCTTTTTTTATGCCTTCTAAAACTCTGCAATCAACTTTATTATTAAAGACCTTAACAGTAACGGAGCCTGTATAGTCTGTAATATCAAATGTAATTATGTTTTTATCACCCGATTTGGTTTCTTTCCATTCAAGTGCAAAAACATCGCCCCATACGGTTGTTCTGCCTGTATCATAGGCAATTTTTTCAATAGGCATAATTTTGCCTTTTGTTACTCGACCGTAAAGAGGTTTGACAGACTGAGGAATAATCTGCGGAAAAGCATTTACTCCCACTCGTTTTTCAATCACGCTTGGAAAAGCACTTTCGCCTTTTGAATCAGACTTTTCTTCAAATTCAAATAGCGCAGATAACTCTTGAGCTTTTTTACGCTGAATTTTTTTCTCGATGCTATTCATTTGCTCGACATATTCATCAGAATTGCCGTCAATCTCGGTAACACCGCTATACTGAATTTCAAAAGGCAAATTAAACATAGCATAAATCTTTTCACGCAAGAGTCGTGAAAAATCTTTTGCCGTAAGTAAAGAAAGGCCGCCATGCGCAAGCTTTACTGTAAGAACGCTTTCTTTACAAAAAAGCTGTGCATCATTTAGTGTGCCGTTTAAGCTAGGGGTATCTACCTTTAAAAACTCAACAATCTGTTCAAAATAAGAAACATCAAACAATTCAGACGCAAACTTAGGATGAATAGTCACACCACTAAGTTGCATGGTAGAGGTTTTAATAAGCCTTTGTGTTGCAAAAATATCCTTTGCATCAACTAAGGTTTCAAATGTTGCATATATATCAAGTATTCGATTTTCTTTATCAATTTTAACATCGTACACAGTAGCATTTGCGACCGAATCAACAATCGGTGCGCTTAAATACTGCGAAAAAATCTTGGAAAAATTATTCATTATTAGCCTTTCATTTATATATTACGTCCATAATTACATCTTATTAATTTCATCAATCAAAGCATCAATAAGCTTATCTTCTGGAACTTTATAGAGTATTTCTCCCTTTTTAAAAACCAAGCCCTCTTTGTCTCCGCCCGCAATACCGATATCAGCCTCTTTAGCCTCGCCAGGTCCGTTTACAACACATCCCATAATAGCAACTTTAATATTTTTCTTGCAGTCTTTAAGGCGCTTTTGAGCTTCGTCAGCTAGAGAAATGAGATCAATTCTAGTTCTACCACAGGTTGGACAAGAAACGAAAGTGATACCGTCTTTACGCAAGCCAATAGCTTTAAGCAAATCTTTAGCTGCATAAATTTCTTCAACAGGGTCTGCAGTAAGCGAAATACGTATGGTATCGCCAATATTATGAAGTAAAAGTGAACCGATACCAGCCGAGGACTTAATAATGCCCATACGAGTTGTACCAGCTTCAGTAACGCCCAAATGAAGTGGATAATCACAGCTTTGATGAGCTAATTCGTAAGCCTCAACCATAGTAGCGACATCACTACTTTTCATAGAAAGCACGATATCGGTAAAATCAAATTTTTCAAGCAAAGATGCGTGATACAAAGCACTGTCGCACAGAGCTTGAGCCGTTGGGTGACCGTACTTTTTAAGTATATCCTTTTCAAGCGAGCCGGAATTCACGCCAATACGAATAGGAATATTTTTATCCCTACATGCTTTTGCTACCTGATAAACTCTGTCTTCGTCGCCGATATTACCCGGATTTATGCGAATTTTATCAATTCCTGCGGCTACAGATTCAAGCGCTAATTTATAGTCAAAATGAATGTCAGCAACCAATGGGATAGAAACAGCCTCTTTAATAGCAGGAATAAGAGCGACAGCATTCATATCAGGAATTGCCGCTCTGATAATCTGACAACCTGCTTCTTCAAGTCGTTTAGCCTGCGCAACACTGCCTTTGATATCATCAGCGCGAGTATTAAGCATAGATTGAATAGAAACTTCGGCACCATTGCCAATTAAAACATTTCCGGCTTTGACTTGAATTTTACTCATATTATCCTCCAAATATAAGCACCCATATATCTTTAAAAGTTATAACTGCCATAAGCAGTAGCAGTAATGCTAAACCTACTGCGTTGATAACGCCCTCGATTTTTCGAGGAACAGGCTTTTTAAATATTGCTTCTATCAAAAGCATAACAAAACGTCCGCCATCAAGCGCTGGGAACGGAAGCATATTTACAATGCCTAAGTTAATGGTGATAACCATCATTACAAAAACAATGCTCATAACAGCATCTAAGAAACCAGTTTTTAAGCTTTCTGATGCAACATCTGTGATAGCAGATGCAAGCCCCACAGGACCTGAAACATCATTAATGCCGAATTGACCCTTCAAAAGCCCTGCTAAGCTGTTATATACCATACGTACAACAGAAACCGTACGCATACCTGTTTGTGACAACAATGTGCCAAAGGTCTTTTCAATAGGTTCAACAATAAAATCTATAGCAAGCGCAGGTTCAGCATCTTTATCTGGTCTATAGCTGTAAAAGTCAACATCATTTAGAATAGTTTCTTCACCATTTCTGATGACTGTCATATCAGTTCTAAAACGCAGACGCGTTTTTTCTTCTTTGATTTCAGGGTACTGTTCTACCCTATCTTTATCAAAAACATCGCTGATTTTATCAAAATAGGTGCACATAAGCGCGTACGCTTCTTCTTTACTTGAAGATAAAGCAATACGCTTGCCGCCTTCTTCCCAAACCGAGTAAACAGCTTCAATTTGTTCATCAGTTGCATCTTGTGCAAGCAACGCACAATGGTGACGAAGGTCAAACAGACAATCCTCTTTAAAAATCTCTAAAGTTGTGCCGTCAACTTCTGACACAGGCAAGGTGTAAATAGCAAAGCTGAAATCATTAGAACAATTAATTTTATAGTCGTTAATTTCAACAATTTCATCGCCTTCCTGCAAGCCACTAGCTGCAGTAAAGGAATACGGTGCAAAAGATGCAACGGTAGTAGAAGAAAACTCCTGCTGTGGCAAAAGTGTTATCATCATAAGTACAAGACCGAACAAGATGTTCATAACTGCACCTGCAACGACGATAATCATTCTTTTGAAAATTTTGGCGTTATTAAAAGCACGCGGGTTGTCGCTTTCCTCGTCCTCACCCTCCATAGCGCAATAGCCACCAATCGGCAAAAGTCGAAAAGAATAAGTTGTCTCGCCTTTTGTAAAAGAAAAGAGTTTTGGTCCCATACCAAGTGCAAACTCATTAACCTTTACTCCGCTTTTTTTAGCGGCAACAAAATGTCCACCCTCATGGAAAAATATAATAAGTTCAAATAGTACAACCGCAATTATAATAAGTGCAACAGTTGTGATAAAATCATCTCCAGTTATTTAACTAAGTTATATACATACTCTCGTGCTGACTTGTCAGCAAGAAGAACATCGTCAAGAGTTTTTGACTCTTTAAACTCAAAATTATCTACAGCCATGCTGACAATCTCTCCGATATCTAAAAAGCTGATTTTGCCATCTCTGAAGAGTTTGTTGGCAACCTCGTTTGCTCCGTTTGCAACGGCAGGAATAACACCACCGCGCTTAAAAGCTTTTTTGCACGCATTAAGGCATTTAAAGGTTTCATAGTCAGGTTTGAAAAATGTCATCGAAGAAATCTTCGAAAAATCGAGGGATTCAACCGGTGACTCAAACCTGTTCGGGTATGTTATAGCGTACTGAATCGGAATTCGCATATCAGGAAGACCGAGCTGTGCAAGTACGCTGTTATCAGTAAATTCAATCATAGAGTGAATGATGCTTTCTCTATGCACTACCACATCAATATCGTCAGGTGACATATCAAACAGCCACGCAGCCTCAATTATCTCAAGTCCCTTATTCATCATCGAAGCAGAGTCAATAGTAATTTTTGCACCCATTGACCAGTTAGGATGATTAAGCGCTTGAGCAACAGTAACATCTTTAAGTTCATCTACGGTTTTGCCAAAAAATGGTCCACCGGACGCTGTTAAGATAATTTTCTTTAACGCTTTATCAGGAGGACAAGCCTGCATACATTGGAAAATCGCAGAATGCTCACTATCCACAGGGAAAAGTGTCACGCCGTTTCTTTTAGCGGCGTCCATAACAAGCTTTCCACCCGCAACTAAGGTTTCTTTATTAGCAAAAGCTATGTTCTTCTTTGCGTTAATTGATGCAAGAGTAGGCTTTAAGCCAACCATACCGACAACAGAATTGACAACTAAATCGCAGTCGTCAAGTGTTGCACAATAAAGCAAGCCATCCATACCACTATATACTTTTGTGTCGGTATCTTTGATATTAAGCTTTAAAGCATCAGCTTTTACTTCGTCGAAAACAGCCGCAACAGAAGGCTTGAACTCTCGGATTTGCTGTTCCAAAAGCTCTATATTACTATGTGCAGACAAAGCAGTGATTTGCAGATTAAGTTTACGTGCAACGTCTAATGTTTGTGTTCCGATAGAACCTGTAGAACCTAAAATAGATAGTTTGTTTACCATAGTATGCTCCGTTTAGACAAAGTAAATAATCTCTGTGTACTGGCTGATAAAATAAACAAGCGGTGTGCAGAAAATTACTGAATCAAATCTGTCAAGCAACCCGCCATGACCAGGCATAATAGAGCCATAGTCCTTGATACCACAGGTGCGTTTAACAACCGAGAAAGTCAAATCGCCGAATATAGATAACACAGGATTTATTAAACCAATGATAACTAGCGGTAAAATCTCAAAGCTACAACGAACACCGCTATTGCCCACACTCATATCAGAAGCGTAAATCAAAGAAAATACATAGCCGATAAGGATAGAGCCTAAAGCACCGCAAATAAGTCCGCCGATAGCACCCTCTACAGTTTTTTTCGGGCTGATAGATGGACATAGTTTATGCTTTCCAAAAAGCATACCAGAAAAATACGCACCGCTATCAGAAAGCCAAGGAACACCTAAGGTAAGCACAACCCAAAAAGCGTTGTTGCCAAACTCGTTGTATGCTACAGCAGATAGTGCGGTCATCGATAAAGTTATGAGTATTGTTGAGCCAAAAGCGAAAAAGATTTCGTCAACCGTAAATTTATCGTGATTAAATAACATCAGAATAAAATAAACAATTACGTACAAATACAGCGGTACCATACTTACTGTATAAATGCAAAAAAGTGGCATCAAAGCAGCAACTGCTATGCAAGGTATAGAAACAAGGTATCTCTTATGGAGTCCTTTTGCTGTCAGTAATTCTCCACACAGCATTGCAGATACAATAGAAATAGCAATGCATAAAACAAAAGGAAAATATGTTCCTAAAAACAACAGCACAAGACATAGCACAATGCCGACACCCGCTGTAATCAATCTCGTTTTCATTAAAGGTCACCTAGATAATAAATAATTTAAATTCCGCCAAAGCGTCTGTTACGCTTAGCAAATTCAATAAGAGCCTTATCCAAATCTTCAGTTTTGAAGTCAGGCCAAAGTACATCCATAATGCAATATTCAGAATAAGCTGACTGCCACAATAGGAAGTTTGATGTACGATACTCGCCACTCGGGCGAATAATCAAATCAGGGTCAGGCTGACCACTTGTATACATCAAGTCAGACAAAAGCTTGTCGTCTATATCATTTACATCAACTTTGCCGTCTTTTACATCTTTTGCAAGGGTTTTAACAGCATTTACGATTTCGTCCCTACCGCCGTAATTCATAGCGATATTAAGCACCATACCGGTTCTGTCTTTTGAGTCGTGCTCGTTTTTCTCAATAAGCTCAAGCATATCATCAGGAAAAACTGTTCTATCTCCTATAAATTTCACGACGATAGAATCGTCCTGAAAGTCGTTGATAGCCTCAATCATATACTCTTTAAA
Organism: Ruminococcus sp.; assembly: GCA_017411835.1. Taxonomy (GTDB): domain Bacteria; phylum Bacillota; class Clostridia; order Oscillospirales; family Acutalibacteraceae; genus Ruminococcoides. The sequence goes on from JAFQPG010000013.1 coordinate 193,452, forward strand.
GAGCTTCATAATAGCATCGACTTCTTCTTTAGGGCGCTTCCAGTTTTCAGTAGAAAAAGCGTAAACCGTCAGATGTTTAATGCCAATATCAGAGCAGTAACGCGCTATTTTACGAAACGTCTGTGCGCCAACTGTATGTCCGGCGGTGCGTGGCAGACCGCGTTTTTTAGCCCATCTGCCGTTACCGTCCATAATGATGCCGATATGTTCAGGTAAAACGATATCGTTTAAAGTCAATTTCTTTTCAGCTTTTTTAAAAATAGCCATTTTAGATTTCCATAATCTCTTTCTTTTTCTTGTCAGCCATCTGGTCAACAACCTTGATAAACTTATCTGTCTGCTCCTGAGCTTTCTTTTCGCCATGCTTTAAATCATCTTCAGTAAGCTCGCCGTCTTTTTTAAGAGCCTTGAGTTTATCGATAGTATCTCTGCGGACATTTCTGATCTGAACTTTTGTATCTTCAGCAATAGAAGCAATTTCCTTCGCAATTTCTTTACGCTTATCTTCAGTAAGTGGTGGAAAAATCAGTCTGATGCACTTACCGTCGTTTTGAGGGTTAATACCAATATCGGACATCTGGATAGCTTTTTCAATCATTCTGAGTACTGAAGCATCCCAAGGCTGGATAGTAAGTGTACGGGCCTCTGTAACAGAAACAGCAGCAAGCTGATTAATTGGTGTAGGTGTTGAGTAGTAATCAACAGTCACTTTGTCAAGTACTGCAGGATTTGCACGACCTGCTCTGATAGACTTAAACTCTGCATCAAGGTGGTCGATACGTCTTTGCATACGCTCTTCAGATTTTTGTAAAGTTGCTTTCATATTAATCCTCCTAATATTTGAAATATTATATAAAACTTAAAATTATGCTAAAAATTAGTAATTGCCGACAACTGTACCGATTCCTTCATAACAAACAGCGTCGAAAATGTTGTTCGGGTTATCAACGCTGAATACAAGCAAATCGATATTATTGTCTTTACATATAGCAGCCGCAGTAGAGTCGATAACCTTGAGGTCTTTTTCAAGAACATCATGGAAAGAAAGTTTGCTGTATCTTTTAGCATCAGGGTTTGTTTTAGGGTCACTGTCATAAACGCCGTCAACCATAGTAGCTTTTAAGATAATCTGAGCTTCAATTTCAGCGGCACGAAGCGCTGCGGCAGTATCAGTACTGAAGAACGGGTTACCTGTACCACAACCAAAAATAACTACTCTGCCCTTTTCAAGGTGACGCAGTGCCTTATTTCTGATATATGGTTCAGCGATAGCGCGCATACCGATAGCAGTCTGTACTCTAACATCAACGCCAATCTGCTCTAAAGCATCAGCAACACCGAGCGCGTTAATGGTAGTAGCGAGCATGCCCATATGGTCAGCACGTGTTCTATCCATCTTACCGCTGGTTCTGCCACGCCAGAAGTTACCACCGCCGACAACGATAGCAACCTCCACCCCATCTTCTACAAGTTTTTTGATAGGCTCGCAGAAAGAAAGGACTGTGTCAAAATCAATGCCGTGCTTTGCTTCGCCAGCTAAAGATTCGCCAGAAAGTTTAAGTAAAATTCTCTTATATTTTGATTTCATAATACTACCCCACACTTCTCTTTATAGTTATTAAAATTATACTACAACAAGCAGATTTTGTAAAGGAAAATCAGGTAATATAATCACATAATTAATAGAATATTCACAATAAAAAAGGAGTGGTTAAAAAACCACTCCTAAATTAAGCAATATTTAATTATTTTACCATGTTTGCAACTTCAGCAGCAAAGTCGTCCTGACGCTTCTCAAGACCTTCACCCTTTTCGAAACGAACAAACTTAGCAACCTTGATAGCGCCGCCGAGCTTCTTAGCGATTGACTCAACGTACTTACCAACAGTCATAGAGTTGTCCTTAACGAATTCCTGATCAACAAGGCAGTTTTCCTTGTAGTACTTGCCAATTTTACCTTCAACAATTTTAGCAAGAACCTGCTCAGGCTTGTTAGCCATCTTAGGGTCCTGCTTCATCTGAGCAACTAAGATTTCCTTTTCGCGCTCAATAACCTGCGCAGGAACTGCAGCAGCATCAAGGTATGGAGCGTTAAGAGCAGCAATCTGCATAGCAACGTCTTTACCACAAGCGACGAAATCAGCATTTGTTGCATCTACATCTGTATCTAAGTTTACGAGTACGCCAATCTTACCACCAGCGTGTACGTAAGCAACTGTAGGACCATCAAACTTCTCAAAACGACGAATCTGAATATTCTCGCCGATTGTAAGAACCTTTTCCTGTAAGAGCTCAGCAACTGTCATTTCTGAACCTGCAGCCTTTAAAGCAAGAAGAGCCTCAACATCAGCAGGGTTGTTTTCCATAACAGTAAGAGCACAAGTGTTAACAAATGCTAAGAAATCAGCATTTTTAGCAACGAAGTCAGTCTCAGAGTTAACCTCGATAACTACACCTGCTGTATTTGTATCGTTAGTAATAGCAAGAGCAACGCCCTCAGCAGCAATTCTGGAAGCCTTTTTAGCCTGCTTAGCAAGACCGAGTTCTCTTAAAACATCGATAGCAGCGTCCATATCGCCGTTAGCCTCTACTAAAGCCTTTTTGCAGTCCATCATACCGCAACCTGTCTTATCACGTAAAGCTTTTACGTCCTGTGCTGTAAATGACATATATATCAATCCTTTCGAAATTTATACAATATTATTCTAAATAAGAATTATTCCTCAACGAGTTCTTCAACTTCTGCTTCTTCATCTCTAGCAGCAGCGCCCATCTGGCCCTCTCTGCCCTCGATGATAGCGTTAGCCATTGCGCCACAGATAAGTTTTACTGCGCGGATAGCGTCGTCGTTACCAGGGATAACATAGTCAACATCGTCAGGATCACAGTTTGTATCAACGATAGCAACTACAGGGATACCGAGCTTCTTAGCCTCTAAAACAGCGATTCTTTCTTTTCTTGGGTCAACAATGAAAAGACAACCAGGAATCTGTTCCATATCCTTGATACCGCCAAGGAACTTCTCGAGCTTTTCAATCTCAAGGTTTAATTTGATAACTTCTTTCTTTGGAAGCAGATCAAATGTACCGTCAGCCTCCATAGCACGAAGCTGCTTGAGTCTAGCGATTCTTCTACGGATAGTAGTGAAGTTTGTGAGCATACCGCCGAGCCATCTAGCGTTTACATAGTAAGCGCCTGCACGCTGAGCCTCTTCTTTAACAGAGTCCATAGCCTGCTTCTTTGTACCAACAAAGAGAACGCTCTTGCCCTCAACAGAAATGTCGCGAACAAAGTTGTATGCCTCTTCGAGCTTAACAACAGTCTTCTGCAAGTCGATAATGTAGATACCGTTGCGCTCTGTAAAAATGTAAGGAGCCATCTTAGGGTTCCATCTTCTTGTCTGGTGACCGAAATGTACGCCGGCCTCCAGGAGTTGTTTCATAGAAACTACTGCCATTTTATTTTCCTCCTCAGGTTAAAACCTCCGCGAAACCTGTAAATTTGCCGGGACAAGCACAAATAATGCCACTGAGCCGGTAAGCCTCGCGTGCGTAATGCCTAAATATTATACCATATAAATAAAAAAAATCAAGCATTTTTTAATGCTTGATTTTTTTATTTTAGATATTTTGCTAAATTACCAGAAATCAAAGAATCTTACATAGCCATACTGGCATACAAATTCCTGTGATTCGTGCCATGAGCTTGAGCAGTAGTTAGATGCATAGAATACTAATGTTCTGTGCTGAACTGCCGCACCACCCTGGTCAAAGATGTAGTTTACAACGTCCTTACAGGTTTGTGATGGTTTAATTGAAGTTGAACCATAATAACCATGTTTTGAAATGACAGTCGCAATGTCGGAATAACCACCCATTACAAAAGTATCTCTTAAACATTGTGCAACAAGTGCCATGCCAGTATAACCTGTGTTACCTGCTTCGCCCATTACGATACGCTCAGCAAGGTCGCGGTCATAATCTGACAGATGGATTGCGTAGCTTGTGTAATTAGGGTCCGGATTATCGATATCTAAAAGATATCCTGTGCTTGTAGATCCGGATACGTAAGAACTACCTACGCTTTGATTTGTAGAGCTGCTTGATGTTGATGACTGTGTAGGCTCCTCATAAACCTCAGGCTGTGTTTGTGCAACAGTTTCAGCCTGTGTTTCCTTAATCTCTTCGATTTGGAGCTCTTCGATAATGCTTTCAGCTTCAAGCTTTGCTTCGTCCATTGCGATAGCACGAGCAAGAGCGATTGCATCAACAGCCTCATCATCATTAATATATGTATTAGCTTCTGTTTTTTTGGTTTCTGTTATCGGGCTTTCGCTTGCAGCTTCTACTTCAGGTGTAAGAACAGACATTGACAGGGCAAAAATCGCACACAATGCTAAAATGAGAACTCTTGAATAAGTATTAAATTTTCTCATCTTAATCTCCTCCTTTAAGTAGTCTACATCGGTGGTCCGATGTGAAATGAATATGGAAAAATATGTAAACTCATACCATTTCAAGTGCTATTTAATCACAAACGCACATAAATTGCAAGTTTGTAACTTTTTCATTTTAATTCTTTAAAAGCATCATAAACGCGTTTTTATTCCTTTTTCGCATTATTTTTAGTTGAAAATGTACAGTTTGAACAATTATCTATAGTGCATTTTGCTATCACGCACAAATATTTTTAATGACAAATTGTAACAAATTTATTACCTTTTTTTGTGCTGGTTGCAGTTTTTTGCACCTTAAAGTCAACTAAAATGGTATCTTCGCCTATTAAACATATATTATCCCACGGAATGATACAATCTGTTGACCGTCCGAACAGTCCAAAAAACCTTGGTCTGCCATATACAATCACTGCTATCACCTTTGAACTATGTGTATCAACCTCCAAATCATCTACAAATCCAAGCCGAGAACCATCGCAAGAGTTTATTACTTCCTTGTGCCTTAGTTCAGCAAGTCTGCAAGACATATAAATCCTCCTGATATTCAATATACTATATCTATATGTGCAAATTTTGTCGTATAAACAAACAAAGTATTAATTTTTAAAACTTATATTTCAGTTTAGCAAGCTAATCTCTTGAGCTTATCATCAACACCATTATTGATATACCGATTAAAACACCTATAAAAATTCCAATTATCATACCATATAACATAATCAACCACCGTTTCTTTGACACCAATCACATCTTATTTATGAGATACTAAGTACATCGGAGCTGGTGTTTGTGGATATTTACATAGATGTACTTATATTTACTAATATTCTTATAAACTATTGTATCCTGTGTGCGACACAAAAATTCTTATATTTAAAGCAAAATCATTTTAGATTAATCATATCCTCTCTTGTATCCTCGGCATTTTCTCTTATTGCCCTTTTCCCTACTTTAAACAATTTAGTCACAACCATATTTAAAGCAATCGGTTGCACCGCTATGTGTTTAATTGCTTTTGGATACAACAACATAAAAGCTACAATTAAACAAATATGCTGTTCGTTTACTATCAGTATGATATTCTGCGCTACGATGATTCTTTTTTATCAGGTAGTAAAGCCGAATAATCTTGCAATACTCAACGATACTGTTTATATTCAATCTAACCCGATTGCTCTGATTTTTATAAGCACATTAATATATTTAATTGTTTTAACCCTTAGAAGAGTATTATCAAAAGATATCACAAACACTCTTGTAAACCTTAAAATATACCTCAATGATAAAGAATATAGTTGTTTAGCTAAGATTGATACCGCTTGCTTTGTTGTTGAACCTTTTTCAGGAAGTCCTGTAATTATCGCGGAAAAGTCGATGATGAATAATACACAAGTTAAAAATTTAAGAATCGTTCCGTACAAAGTATTGGGTTCAAGTTCGATAATGTATGCAGTAAAAGCAGATAAAGTAATCATTGATAAAGAAGAGATACATAAAGAAATCTACATCGGGTTATACGACGGACATATTGACGAGCAATTTAAAGCAATAATAAATTTTCAGATAATAAGGTGATAAAATGAATTTTTTAATCAGACTGATATTAAAATTAAAGTTAAAGACTTTTGAACACTCACTATTTTACATAAGCGGAGCACAAACGCTCCCTCCTCCACTTAGCCAGGAAAAAGAAAAAGAAGTAATAGAAAAGTTTTCTGATGGTGATGAATCGGCTAAAGAACAACTGATTGTGCACAACTTACGACTTGTTGTATATATAGCAAAAAAATTTGAGAACACAAACATTAATATAGAGGACCTTATCTCAATCGGAACAATCGGTTTGATTAAAGCGGTCAACACATTTTCACCAAACAGAAACATCAAATTTGCAACTTATGCTTCACGATGTATTGAAAACGAAATACTTATGTATTTAAGAAAAGCATCACAAAGAAAGAATGAAATATCTATAGAAGAGCCTCTAAATACCGACTGGGACGGAAATGAATTACTCCTTTGCGACGTACTCGGAAGCGATGCAAATGAAATCAACAAAGATATCGAACAGGAGCTCGAGTGCAATCTGCTTTTAGAAGCTGTTTCAAAACTCAACACAAGAGATGCTATGATAATGGAACTGCGTTTCGGATTAAATGGTAATAAGGAGCACACGCAAAAGCAGGTAGCTGATTTGCTTGGTATTTCGCAATCTTATATATCAAGACTGGAAAAAAAGATAATAAGAAAACTGAAAACAGAACTGGAAAAGGTAGTATAAATATGTAAAGCGCAGGTAATCCTGCGCTTTTTTACATCATACCCTGTGATGAAGTAGTTGTGCCGTTTTCAGAGTCACCAGCGTCATTATTGTTGCTGTTACCTGCACTGCTGTTTGAGCTGGCTGAACTGTTAGCATTACCACCGTTGCCAGAAGTTCCTCCACCAGAGTTGTCTGCACCGTTATTACCTGATGTATCGTTTGAATCTGTTGAGTTTGTTGTTTCATCACCGATTAAACCATTTCCATCCGAAACATCGCCATTTGTGTTTGACTCAACATCAGACACAGCTTCTGATGCCATATCTGACACATCGTTTGCACCACAGGAACACAGCAATGTGCAGAGTATCAAAATACACATAATAACTGAACACACTTTAATCATATATAATCACCTCAAAAAAAATTACCGCTCCAAATGGAACGGTAATAGTATGAACAATTATATAGGAAAATATTACTTACATTTAAAAATACATTAAATTTGATGAATTTTCAGAAATCAGTTCTCCGTTTTTATCGTACTTTTTAATTAAGATTTTGTCGCCATCAAATTCAAGGACAACAGTAAGACCGTTAGAAAGCATCTTCTTGATAAACTTAATTTCGCCATTACCATCTATTCTGACGCCATCGGACACCGGCTTGTTATTAAAAAATTTGCCAACGTGAATGCTTTTATCAAATGAGCTTACACCAACACCGACTCCGTCGCGCTTGTTGTCCTTCCACTCGCCAAAATAACAAAGCATACCATCTTTATAATAGTAAGAACCGATACCGTTGCGTTTATTATCTGTATAGTTGCCCTCGTAGGCGGTGTGTCCGTTTTCGGTAGTGGTACGACCAAAACCGCATCGTTTTCCGCTTTCATCCAACTGTCCAAAGTACAGATACTTAGCGTTACTGTTTTCGATAACTAAATCAGGTTCAGATTTAGTATCACAAACCTCAAAATCACTGTCAGATATTTCATCAGAAAAATCGTCTTCATAAATCACATCTGCTACAACACAAGGAGCATCGCTTTCTGCTTCTTTTATTTCCTCTACCTCACAAGAGTAGTCAGCATCTTCAGGCTGTTCAACATAAACTTGAGGCTGTTCACAAGCACTGAGGAAATCTTCAAGTGTTTTATCAACATCGAGTTCAACAGGAGCATCAAGCGCTTTATCGTCAGTTTCAACAAAAGCTATGTTCTCGTTCTCCTCAACATCTTCACCATCAATATATTGCTCGCTGATATCATAAGTAAACACTTGAGCCATATTAAGGTCAACTGCCTGCGACAAATTACGTTTAACATTAAAATCCTTAGGGTTGAGCTTTTGCGCGAGTACTGCATCATCTTCTTCTATAAAGCTTTGAGGCGCTTCTTGCGATGCTTTTAACGCAATCGCTTTATCGACAAAATCGTTAAACAACTCGAGCTGTTCTTCACTTAAGAATTTAACAACACCTGCATTGGTAGATGCAGTAACTGAATAGTCAGTAAATTCATTGTTAATTTTATCGTTTATGTATTCATCATCGACAAACGGCATCGCAAACAAAGCAACAGAGCCAAAAGTGCTTTTACGACTCATAAGAAGACAAAGCTCATTATTAGCTTTTCTAGGCTCAATGGTACAATACGCAACAGCAGAAACGCTCATATCAAAGTATTCAACTTTAAGCAGAGTGTGAAACTTGCTGAAAGTCAGTACCTTGCAAACGCCGTATTCGTTATAAAAATTTACACAATATTTCCCGTCTTCAAGGCTTGAAGTATCAGACAAGATATTTTCGCTGTCGCTAAGTTGCCACTTTAACGCCTTGTCTTTTTCAAGAGAAAACTCGTAGAACAAGGTATCAGCACTACTGTCCTGAGTAATTTTGCCCTTTTGCTTTTCTCGGGATAAATAGTAATCTTTTCGAATGCTGGTCAGCACATCTGAATACAAATCGCAATCGTCGTCTTTTAATATAATATTATAAAAATAATTTATCATAGCCATTTCCTTACTAAGAAAGGCACAACGCAAAAACATTGTGCCTTAATAAACAAAAATATTTAGATAGAAACTTCCATCGCTGTCTGATAAAGGTCTTTATCAAATTCGCGCTCCATCTCAAGAGCTTCTAAAATATCGTAGTCAACAGTTTTGCCGTCTTTAAGAGCGATAACACGATTACCAATACCCTTTTCGAGCAATCTTACAGCATCTGCACCCATAGCTGTAGCCATAACTCTGTCTCTTAAAGTTGGTGAACCGCCACGCTGAACATGTCCCAAAATAGTAGCACGAGTTTCGATACCTGTACGCTTTTCAATATATTTAGCAAGGTCTTCAACACCGCCTACGCCCTCAGCTACAACGATAATGAAGTGCTTTTTACCGGTTGATTTCTGCTCGTAAATCTTAGAAATAACATCACGCTCAACATCAAATTCCATTTCAGGAACCAAGATAGATGTTGCACCGCAAGCAATACCAGTCTGTAAAGCGATGTCACCGCAACGACGTCCCATAACCTCAACAACAGAGCATCTGTCGTGTGACTGAGCAGTATCACGAATTTTATCGACCATTTCCATAGCTGTATTCATAGCGGTATCAAAACCAACAGTGTATTCAGAGCAGGAAATATCGTTATCAATAGTGCCAGGAATACCTACGCAAGGAATACCCGCCAAAGAAAGCTTTCTTGCACCGCGGAAAGAACCGTCACCGCCAATAACTACAAGACCGTCGATACCGAGGTCACGACAGTTCTGAGCAGCTTTCTCGATACCTTCAGGAGTTTTGAACTCCTCAGAACGAGCAGTATATAAAACTGTACCACCACGATTGATAGTATCGGAAACGGAACGCAAATCGAGTTCCTTTACGTCTTTATTAAGTAAACCGTTATATCCACGATAAACACCGATAACCTTCATACCTCTATACATTGCTGCTCTTACTACAGAACGTACAGCGGCATTCATACCCGGTGCGTCACCGCCACTAGTTAATACTGCGATAGATTTAGCCATAACAAAATCCCTCCACTAAATTCTCCATAATATTATAAACAAAAACTAACGAATAATCAAGTACTAAAAGCAAATACATCAAAAAGAAAAAGATTTTATTTAAAAGCAACATTATCTTTCCCTAAAATACGATAAAGTTCCTTTATTAAAGTATCGTTTGGCTTTACCCAAAGCGATTTCGGACAAAGCAAACGTTTGTTGCTATCAGTAAGATAAACTACCACCTGTGTTTGACCCGAAAACAGTTCAAGAAGATTTTTGACTTTAAGATACTCAGTACACTCTAGGTTTTTTAGACGAAGGTAAAGCTTCTTTGATGTATCAGTAAAATCTATACTTTTTACATCATTTTCAACTGTTTTCTTTTTCTCAACATAAGTTTTAAGATTTTGTGCAGGCGGAAGCGCCGTAACCTTTTCGACGATAACCCTAGGTTCTTCGTCTTCTTTAAAGTTTAATTTGCCGACAACTTCAATTACAGAGCCGACGTACAAAGACGACGAGCACTGCGAAAGCACCTTTGGAAAAACAATAAGCTCTGCACTGCCATATCTATCCTCTACAGTCACAAAAGCCATCATCTGATTAGACTTTGTAATCTGCGATTTGTTTTTGGTAACAATGCACACAAGCCTTACAACTGACGTATCTTTGTATTTATCAGTATGCTCACCACTTAAAATATCATTAATGCTGTCAGCTTTAATAGCTTTTGAAAAATCCTTATATGAATCAATCGGATGGCCTGACAAGTACATTCCCGCCATTTCCTTTTCCATATAAAGAAGCTCCATCAAATCGAATTCCTGCATCGGTGGTATCTCTATAGAATCATCACCCTTGACGTCAGACACCTCAAAAAAGGACATCTGACCTCCGACATTTTTTCGTCTGTCGTACTCAAGGTCATCAAGAACAGTTTTCATAACAGAAAGCATCTGTCTGCGGTTTGCGCCTAAGTCGTCGAGCGCACCGCATTTGATAAGACTTTCCAATGCTCTTGAGTTTAGACCGCATTTATTCATTCTTTTACAAAAGTCGTAGAATGATGCAAAAGGCGCATTTTCGCGTTCTTTTACAAGTGCGTCGATAAAGTTCTTGCCCAAATTCCTTATAGCAGTAAGTCCGAAACGGATATTTCCGTGAGTTACAGTAAACGTAGATTGTGAGTAGTTTACGTGTGGTGGAAGCACTAAAATACCGAGTCGCTGACATTCAGAAATATAGGTAGCCATCTTATTTTGATTATCAAGCACGCTTGATAAAAGAGCCGCCATATACTGCTTTTTATAATGACATTTGAGATATGCTGTTTGATATGCTACATTTGCATACGCTGCGGCGTGCGATTTGTTAAACGCATAGGAAGCAAAGCTTTCCATCTGAGAAAAGATATAAAGCGCAGTTTTTTCGTCTACGCCTCGTCTTAAGCAACCCTCGACTTCAATATTGCCGTTACTGTCAACAAGACCGTTAATAAAAATCTGCTTTTCCTTTTCCATAACATCGTGCTTTTTCTTGCTCATAGCACGACGTACAATATCAGCACGACCGAGTGAATATCCCGCAAGAGTTCTAAAAATCTGCATAACCTGTTCCTGATATACGATGCAACCGTTAGTAACATTCAAGATATCCTCCAAAAGCGGATGCGCGTAACGAATATCAGACGGGTTATGTCGATTATTTATATAAGTAGGTATGCTATCCATAGGACCAGGGCGATAAAGGGATATAACCGCAATCAGGTCTTCTATAGAGCTTGGCTTTAGCTGGGTTAAGACGTTCTTCATACCCTGACTTTCAAACTGGAAAACGCCATCGGAGTTACCGCTTGACATCATAGTAAAAACTGATTTATCGTCTTCAGGTATGTTATCTATATCAAAGTCAGGCTCGAAGTCCTTTATCATTTCAACAGCGTCGTGAATAACAGTAAGATTACGTAGCCCTAAAAAGTCCATTTTTAAAAGTCCGAGTTCTTCAAGCGTTGTCATAGTAAACTGGGTTACTATAGCATCGTCACTTTTAGAAAGCGGCACATAATCTGATACCGGCTTATCGGTAATAACAACACCTGCCGCGTGGATAGTGATATGACGAGGCATACCCTCGATACTCATCGCTACATCAAGTAAATTATGAACAGCAGGGTCGGTATCATACATTTTCTTAAGTTCAGCGCTTATATTAAGCGCTTTTTCAATCGTCATATTTATATCTGACGGAATGAGCTTTGCAACAACATCAACGCTTGAGTAAGGCATATCAAGCGCTCTGCCTACATCACGTACAGAGCCACGAGCCGCCATAGTACCAAAGGCAACAATTTGCGCTACGTGGTCAGCACCGTATTTACGGATAACGTAATCAATCACTTCTCCCCTGCGCTCTTTACAAAAGTCAATATCGAAATCAGGCATACTGACACGCTCAGGGTTTAAGAAGCGTTCAAAAATCAAATTATATTTAATCGGGTCTATACCGGTAATACCGATACAATAAGCGCATAGTGAGCCTGCACCCGAGCCTCTGCCCGGACCTACAGGTATATCCTGACTTTTTGCAAAATTAACAAAATCGCTTACTATAAGGAAGTAGTCAACAAAACCCATGCTCTTAATAGTTTCAAGCTCATAGTTGAGCCTGCTGACAAGAGCTGCATCAGGGTTTTGTCCGTAATGCTTATAAAGTCCGTCAAAACACAGACGTTTAAAATACTCAAAATGGTCTTCGTTATCAGGAACAAAGTAATCAGGCAGTTTTCGAACACCAAATTCAATATCAACATTGCATCTGTCTGCAATTTCCTGAGTATTATCAAAAGCATCCTGTAAATTTGGAAACAGTGCACGCATCTGTTCTTCGCTCTTTAAATAAAACTCTTCGGTTTTAAACTCCATTTTATCATCGTCGTTGATGGTATGGTTTGTCTGGATGCAAAGTAGTATCTGGTGTGTTTGAGAATCAGGCTGCTCGATATAATGACAGTCATTTGTAACAACAAGCTTTGCACCAATTTGTTCAGCGATCTTAATAAGTAAAGGGTTTGTTTTATCCTGCTCTTCAATACCATGATTTTGGAGCTCAATAAAGTAATTATCTTTTCCAAATATTTGTTGATAACGACGAGCCTTTTCAAGAGCGGTTTTGTAATCTTCGTTTAACAGAGCTTTAGGGACTTCACCTGCAAGACAAGCAGATAGGCAGATAAGCCCCTCGCTGTACTGCTCAAGAAGCTCCATATCAACTCTAGGTTTATTATAAAAACCATCGACAAAGCCTTTTGATACAAGTTTAATCAGGTTTTCGTAACCTTTATTATTTTCGCACAAAAGTACAAGGTGGTAGTACTCTTTATCAAAATCAAAGCTTTTATCGAAACGACTACGAGCAGCGACATAAACCTCGCAACCTATAATCGGCTTTATTCCTTGATTTTTACACGCTCTGTAAAAATCAATCACACCATACATAACTCCATGGTCAGTAATAGCCAAAGAGTTTTGTCCGAGCTTTTTCGCAGCACTAACAAGCCTGTCTATACGACAAGCGCCATCAAGCAAGCTATATTCGCTGTGGACGTGTAGGTGTGTAAAAGCCATTTATTTCTCCTTTGTTGTACTTTCTACTGTAGCGTAAATTTCGCCGTCTGATACTTTAACGGTGATGCTGTCACCTTTCTTTGTATCAGAAACACTGCAAACAGTAGCGCCATTTTCGTTTGTAGTATATGAATATCCGCGCATCAAAACGGCAACCGGATTGAGCGCAGAAAGCTTTGATGCAGTTTCAGTTAATTTTTTTGATTTATTATCAATTATGCTTTTTGATACGTTTAACATACGATTTGACAAAGCATCAATAGATTTATCATACTCTTTGATAAGCTTTTGAGGTGAGTAAGCACCCAAAAGTCTATAAGAGCTATTAAGCGACTTTTCTAAATCAGTAAGTTTTTTACTAATTATGCTGTCAACATACTGACGCTGTGCAAAGAGGTTATCGAGTAATTCAGCGCTATCGGGAACAGCAAGCTCCGCGGCCGCCGACGGAGTCGGTGCTCGTAAATCTGATACAAAGTCACAAATCGTAAAATCAGTTTCGTGGCCAACGGCGGAAATAACAGGAGTATCACAATTATAAATAGCACGAGCTAAGTTTTCGTCATTAAATGCCCACAAGTCTTCTATAGAGCCACCGCCTCTGCCGATGATAATAACATCGGCAATTTTACTCTTTGAAAACTTATGAATAGCTGACGTTAACTGCTCTGCTGCGTTTTCACCCTGAACTAAAACAGGACACATAACGATATCAACGCTAGGATATCTACGCGACAGCACATTTAAAATATCGCGTACCGCGGCACCCGTCGGAGAAGTAATTACACCGATAGTTTCAGGAAATTTAGGTATAGGCTTTTTGTGCGCTTTGTCAAAAAATCCCTCTTTTGAAAGCTTTTCTTTTAGCTGTTCAAATTGCAAAGACAAAGCACCTATACCATCAGGCTGCATATCTTCAACATAAAGTTGATACTGACCTGTCGGCTCATATACAGTCACTCGTGCACGCACTAAAACTTTCATTCCGTTTGCAGGCTTAAATTTCAGATTTTTTGCAGCATAAGAGAACATCACAGCACGAACAACACTCTTTTCATCCTTTAAAGAAAAGTAAATATGTCCACTGCTGTAATGGTCAGTAAGGTTAGAAATCTCGCCCTCGAGTAATAACAACTGCAAATGAGAATCGTTATCGAGCAAAGATTTAATATAAAAATTCAGTTGTGATACGGTCAAAATTTTAGGTGCATTCATAGTTAATCATTTCTGTTGTTTAAAATAGAAGCAAGCACTGCAATACCGCATGCGTTATCGGTAGACAAAGCAGGCTCACAGAAAGTGCATTTAATCTTTTGTGTAAGATTGTTCTTAATAATTGTATTAGACATAACACCGCCTGCAAAAACTACAGGCATATCTCCGTAGATTTTCAAGATGTTATTTGTCATTGTGTAAAGCGATTCTTCAATATATTTTAAGCACAAAGCGGCGATATATGAAACATCTGCACCATCATCAACGAGCTTTTTGCAAATGTTTTCTATACCGCTTAGGCAACAGTCACAGTCCCTTATTGTAGGCTTGACTTTTATATCCTGTGTGCATTTTAGTGCTAACGCTTCAAGCTGTTTACCACAAGGAAAGTCAAGCGAAAGCATAAGCCCAACTCTGTCAACAAGCTGTCCTGCGTTTAAATCAAGTGTATTACCAACAAGCTTTACAGGTAAAATATCACCTGATATTTTGTTGCTATTAACAAGCAAAGCATCGGTAGTTCCACCGCTTACATGAAAAGCAAGAAAAGGCTTATCAAGCAAATCTAAACGGTTTGTAGAATACAAAGCAGAAGCAATATGTCCCTGCTGGTGAGATAAATTATAAAGCGGTATATCTAAAACAGAAGCCAAGCCTCTTGCAAATCCGCTTCCGACAGTAAAGCAAGGCATATACGAGCCCTCAGCTTTTCTCGGAGTAAAAGAAGCACCGATTGCTTTGATATCATTTTTATCACATCTAGCATCACAAAAAAGCTCTTCTAAAAGCAAGGGTAGTTGCTGAGTATGGTGGAATACAGCATCAGACTGACGAATTCCGAGTTCTCCTTTTGATACAGGCAACAGCTTACGCTTTTGAATAATTGAATTTGTCGCATCATCAAAAAGCGCAACAGATGTCGTATAGTTGCTAGTATCAATACCTAAAAATTTACTCATTATTAGTTTTCTATCTGCTTTGCAACAGCACCAAGCACGCCGTTTACAAAAGCGCTATCGTCAGGAACAGAATATTTTTTAGAAAGCTCAACCGCTTCATTGATAGAAACCGACACAGGAACATCCTCAACATAGAGCATTTCGTAAATCGCAAGACGTAAAAGTGCGTAAGAAACCTTAGCGATACGATTGATTTTCCAGCCCTTTTTAAGGTTTTGGGCTATATATCCATCAATCTCTTCACTATGTTCTAAAATACCCTTAGCACAGGAAATCGCGTAATCGCTCATATAGTCGTCGTTGCCATCAATAGCGTTGTCAGCGAGTTCATCAATATCGGTATCGGAAAAGAGCGTTTCAAAGCTTAAAATAAATGCTTGCTCACGCTTTTTATATCTTGAAATCGCATTAGGCTTAACAGTATCTTTTACTACCTCATTTTCAATATCACACATAATAGTACCTCATCTACATATTTTTACTAATACAGTATAACATAAGCACTTTTTTTTGTAAACAAAAAGACGGCACAATGTGCCGCCTCTTTTTAAGCTTAAATTATGTTAAAGGTATGATACTCTCTACAGAGATAATAACGCTGTTTTCCTCACTGTAGCTTTCAGCAGCAACCTTCTTAGTTTCGTAAGCAGTCATTTCGTTTACAACTACTGAATAAGTAATGCCGCCTAAGTAAACATTGCCTTCAGAGAAGTTCTTATATCTTACGTAAACATCGCCGAGATTTTCATTTGTAAGGTTAGTGATAATGAACTCACCGTCTTTGAAGTCAACACCAACTTTACCTTCAAGAAGAGGTAAAGAATCTGTTGGAACAACTAATGTATCATTAACAGTAAACTGCTTCACATCATCATAAGAGATAACCTTGTTGATTGGGAAAGAAAGTGTAGACTGATTTGGAGGCAGGTTTGTTGGTGAGAATGTACGAACCTCTTTATCGTTAAGCTGAACCTCGATTGAAGAATAAGATACAACCTTATCTGTTGTATTCTTAATAACAATAGCAAGAGCATTTTCAGCTTCTTCATTTACACCACTTTCAATGTAAGGACCTGTGTACTTACCAACAGCAGTAACCACCAAACCTGTATCAGGAATTGTATATGGTAATGTTAATAGCTTCTGCTCTTTATCCTCTACAAAACCGTTAATAGCAGTAACATCAGCATCGCCCTCTACAGGAGCGTTTTCGTTAGTAATGATTTCAGTATTATATTCGTACTCTTTGTCAACACTACGCTTTGTGCCGGAGCAACCCGCAAATGACATAACAACAAACACTAAAACCAAAATAGCACATATAATAATTGATAACTTACTCTTTTTCATTTTAAAACATCCTTTTTAATAATCTAATTTCATATCACCAGATTTGATGATATTAAGTTTTCTCATACCTTCGCTGATAATGAGCGTCAACAAAGCCGGTGCAACAAAGTGCATAATTACAATCTCGGTGATTGTGACAAGCGGTGAAACGCCCGAAGATACCATCGAAGAATATGTAACGAGCTGTCCGACCAAGCCTGACGTACCCATACCTGCACCGGAAGCGTCACAGGTCATTTTCAGAACACAGGTCGAAATCGGTCCTAAAATCGCACTTGTTATAATAGGAGGCAACCAGATAACAGGTTTTCTAACAATGTTAGGCATCTGAATCATTGAAGTACCGATTCCCTGTGCAATAAAACCGCCAAATCTGTTTTCTCTGTAGCTTGCAACTGCAAAGCCGATCATCTGCGCCGAGCAACCTACAACAGCCGCACCGCCAGCGATACCGGAAAGTCCGATAATAACAGCGATTGCTGCAGAGCTGATTGGTAAAGTAAGGAAAATACCCATCAACACGGAAATAAGTATGCCCATAACAAACGGATGCTGAATTGTTGCAAACTGGATAAGCTCGCCTAACGCGGTGGTTACATACGAAATATACGGACCACACAGCAAAGCAACTGCAGTACCGACGCCGATAGTAACAATCGGTGTAATCAAAATATCAAGCTTTGTTTTACCGGAAACAAGATTGCCAATCTCAATAGCAATAAAAACCGATATAAACGCACAAAGCGGATCACCTACACCGGAAATCGCCAAAGAGCCTGTTTGAGTAAAAAATGTGCCATTAACAATACTTGTTGAAAAAGCACCAATAAAGCCAACAACACCTGCAGATACTGTTACAAGTGGGCTGTACTTGAATTTAGTTGCAACGCTGACACCAATGCCGGCGCCCATAAGCGACTTGGCTATAGTTGCAATAAAAACAATGTATGTACCCAAAACACCCGGTATATACGAGCCAATCTGCCCTAATATAGTTCCGACTATTAAAGTTGCAAACAATCCGAGCGCCATTCCTGAAAGACCATCTATGAAAATATGGTTTAGAATTTTCTTAATAGTTTTCACAAATTCACTCCTTTTGTTCAATTTAAGATATATAATAACACTATTTTTCAAAATATACAAGCGTATTTTTCTGTTTTAGAATTAAAATAACAAATTTTTTTAAATAATTCTTATTAAGCAACATTTTAGTTGAAATTTATTGGAAAAATGATAAAATATTAATAATTGCGACCTAGCAAATATCCAGGAGGGCACAATATGATTACAAAATTTTATTCAAACAAAGACGAAATCTACAATACTTACGACAAAAACGACCTTGGTTTCGTCTACACACCACAAAGTACTACTTTTAAAGTATGGGCGCCTGCTGCTAGTCAGGTGCTTCTTAAGTTGTATTCTACAGGCTCATATCTTGAAGAAGGTGCAACTGTGCTTTCTATCAATCAGATGGTATATGACAAGCAAACCGGCGTTTGGAGTACAACTATCGATGGTGATTTGCACGGTATATATTACACATATGTTATCCAAAACGGTAATAAAAGCACGGAAACACAGGATGTATATTCTAAAGCAACCGGTGTAAACTCTGCTCGCTCTATGGTAGTCGACTTAAGTAGAACTAATCCGCAGGGTTGGGAAAACGATAAGCACGTACTAGTTGACAAGCAAACAGACGCAATCGTATGGGAAATTCACGTTCGTGACTTTTCTTCCTCGAATACAAGCGGCGTGTCAAAACAGCATCGCGGAACTTACCTCGCATTTACCGAAACTGACACTAAAGTTCCAAATACCAACGCTCCTACCTGTCTAAGCTATTTAAAAGAGCTTGGTATTACTCACGTACAGTTAAACCCTGTTTTTGATTTTGGCTCTGTAAATGAAGCAACGGGAGTTGAATACAACTGGGGTTACGACCCTGTTAACTACAATGTACCGGAAGGCTCATACTCAACAGACCCTTATCACGGCGAAGTTAGAATCAAAGAGTTCAAGCAGATGGTTAAAGCATTGCACGATGCGGGTATCGGTGTAATTATGGACGTAGTTTACAACCATATGTATTCCGGTGGTGACTCTTGCTTTGAAAAAACAGTTCCTGACTACTATTTTAGAAAACAAGGTAGCAGATACTTAAACAGTTCGGGCTGTGGTAATGTCACCGCAAGCGAAAAGACGATGTTTAGAAAATATATGATTGACTCTCTTAGATACTGGGCTGAGGAATATCATATTGATGGTTTCAGATTTGACCTTATGGGTTGTCACGATATCGAAACTATGAACTTAATACGAGAAGAGCTTGATAAAATTGACAAACGAATTCTTATGTACGGTGAGCCTTGGACTGCCGATAACGGCGACAATGGTATTTCGGGTGAAGACTGCTGTACTAAAAATAATGCTAAAAAGCTTTCAAGCAGAATCGGTATGTTCAACGACGATATGCGCAACGGCTTAAAGGGCGGTTCGGACGACGATACAAAAGGCTATATTCAGGGTTCGGGATTTGACACCTACAAAGTACTTGCAGGTATGATGGGTGCATCAAGCGACACCTTCGGCAGATGGGCTAAACAACCATCTCAATGTGTCACCTACGCTAGTGCTCACGACAACCTCACTTTATGGGATAAGCTGCTCAAATCAAACTGGGTCAAAGATTTCAACACAACTGATTCTAAAATTATTGACCAAAACAAACTGTCTGCTGCTTTCATCTTTATGGCTTTCGGTATCCCATTTATGCTTGCAGGCGAGGAATTTGCACGAACTAAATTTGGTGACCACAACAGCTACAAATCACCAGACAGCATAAACTCTATTGATTGGACCAGAACAATCAAATACAAAGAGCTTGTTGATTACTACAAGGGTTTAATTGATATCAGGAAAAAGTACCATCAGCTTTGCGAAGCGACTGAAGACGCAGTCAACAAAACATATATGACTTATAACGGTAAGACAATTACCGGTACAATGGCTAATCTTAGTGGCAAGTCTGATGAGTATAAATTTATGGCTATGGTTGTAAACAACAATAATGAAAAATGCAAATTTGAGCTCAAGTCTAAATACGAACTACCGAACAGATGGTATGTCTTAGCTGACCACGATATTGCATCAAGCAAGGCAATCAGAGTTTTTGATAACAATATGGAAATCAGACCAAATGCGATTTTGATAATTGTTGATGCTGACAGCTACGACAAGATTCACGATGCAGAAGAAACTTCAAAAATACCAAATTACAGCGCAGGCTACTAAATAACTATCCCCCACGCAATACCTTTGCGTGGGGGTATTTTTATACCTCAATAATCTTAATATCATTAAAGTCAATTTCTAATTGTGATAAGACGGCATCTTTTATAATAAGCGGTGCGTTTTTTGAAACATCACCCTTTGAGATTGTAACGGTACAAGAGTTTTCGCTTATATTGCACAGACACTGCGAAAAACCTTTTCCTTTTAATATGCTTTCAATACTGCTTTCGGTAACAATATTATCCTCAAGCTTATTAAGCTGTTCGACTGCTACGGTTTTAGCGTCATCAGAAGAATCTGCCATAGCAAGAGTATCCTGAGCAATTTCAATCGCTTTATCTCTTGCCTGCTCGCGCTCAAGTAATGCTTTGGCAAAATACTCATCACCTGCACTGGTTTGCTTTGCTACATTTGCTATCTCATCGCCTGTAGCTGTGTCAGAGTTAACATAGGTAGCCGCTCCGAGCTCTTTTGACACTTCTTTTCCCTGCTGAGTCTGTGCATCTGAAAACTGCCAGTTGATAAAAACTGCTGCTGACAGCGCCAGTATTAAAGATGCAAGGACTATGTGTCTTTTTTGAAATTTCATTGTATTTCCTCCAGTTAATTTGATAATTTTGTTACGCACACTTTATTTGAAGAAACATCTAGCGACTTTGTCACCGCAGACATAACTCTGTTTACAACAACAGGATCATCTCCACCATCACACACAATCACTACTCCTCGTACAATCGGTGTGATACTCTTTGTTTTTGTATCAGAATTATTCAAGTAAACGTTCTCACCAGAGTTATCCATTGTTAAAAAAATTTTTGCATTCCCTACTCCCTCAATTTGTGTCACTACTGAAAGAAGGCTTTCTTCGAGCACCTGACAGTACTCATCAGCATCAACAGAGGTTTTCAATGTCGAAAAATCTATGTACGAAGATAAAAATATTAAAACAATAGCGCATATACAGACTATAATCGCTATACGAGTGAATTTCTGATTATCAAGAAGCTTTTTAAAATCTAGTTTTTTATTCATTTATTATAATCACCGGTTCCTTTGACATATTCCTTGCAATTATATTTTTAATTTTTTCTGTTTTGTATTTGTCATCATCGCTAATATATATGTTTATTGTGCTTATGTATATGCTATTGTTCTCTGATTTTTTGATACCGATTTCAATGTTTTGTGCCGCTATATTTTCTGACAGCAATAAATCGTTTGCGGCATTTACTAAATTATCAGCTGTCTGATTTAATACTAACTGCTCGTAGGCTTGCTCTGATGACGATAAATCCACATTATCAAATTCATTGTCCACAAACAAATCTTTTGAAAATGTTGCTGATAAACCAATCAAAGGAATAAGCATACTGCAAATCAAAAATGCCCCAAGAATTAAATTCAAGATTTTTCTCATCGTGCCCTGTGGAGATATCAAGCCAATTATTGAACAAACTATGCAACAAACACATACCACAACAGACGCACTTTTTAAAGCGTTCAATGAGCTCCACCTCCCAAGGTAATCAGCAGAGCTGTTGAAATAATAAAAACAGACATAATACAAACCGTAATCGCAAATATTGTTGAAACAACAGAAGAAACACTGCTTAACATATTCAGCTGTGTTGTCACTCCGATTACTTCACCTATAGATTTACAAAAATTAATTGAGAGCATCCATAAAAGGCATCGCACAATTACCGGTATAAATACAACAGCGATTGCGAGTATAACAAAAACACCTGCACCGGTACGCAAAAGATTTATGCTACCCTGTATCGTTTTGTAGGATTCTGACAAAGCGGCACCGACAATCGGTATAAACGACGACATTGTAAAGCGAACCGCTCGAGCAGTTACTGAATCATAAGCGGTTGTAATCATTCCTCTTATAGTCATTAATGCAGAAAAGACCGTCATAGTAAAAGCGACAAGCCATTTTATAATCTTCGAAAACATTTGACAAAAGCCTTTAAGATGCACTCGTTTACTTATCGACGACGAAACACAAAAGCCAAGATAAACATTCAATAGTGGAGAAATAAACTTACTTGAAATTTGTGAAACACCCTGACACGCAAGCACCATAAAGGAATAGTATGACGCACCGGTTACTGCCTGTCCCGATAAAGTAAGAATAGCAACCATAATCGGAATATATAAAAGCATAAAATTTGATGCATCAGTCACGGTTAAAATACAATCAGATATCAAATCAATCACCGGTAAAACAAGGGTCGAGGTTATGCACAAGGTAGATACAACCGATAGCACTTCTTTCATTTGTGAGCTTTTTAATGCATCTGTGTAGCTATCAAGCAGAGCATTTAAAATCAGTATTGAAATCACCACAGCAGACGAGCTGAGCACTCCTTTGCTTTGCTGTGACATTTTATCAAAAATCAGGTTCATAATCGCTTCAAATGATATTTCACTTAGACTTAAAGCATCAACCTTATTCGCTCCGATTGATTTTAAATCTTCCTGCACATCACTTGACAAAGAACCGTAAAGCGAGTTTATTTGGTCTTCTAAATCATTTAATTCTTCTGCATTAACAGAAAAAGAAAGCAAACAGACAAGCACAAAAGCTAAAAAAGAAATTCTAAAAAATCTACGCAACTCCTTCACCACCTGTAAGTGAGGTAACAACAGATAAAATCCGTGTAAACATCGGAATTGCGGTAATAAGCACAAGAACCTTTCCGGCAAGAGCGATATTGCCCGACAACGAATTAAGCCCTGCTTCTTTGGTGCAATCACAGGTAAATTCTGTCAGAAAGCAAATTCCCATAACTTTTAGTAAAATTATTATGTACTCTGAACTTATATTAGCGTCTGCAAGTATAGTGCTGACAGTATCTATACTTGTAATTACATATTCAATCACGCTTAATAGAATTATCACAGCGCAGGAAATTGAAATAAGAATTGACAGCTCGTTGTTATATCGTTTGATTGTCAAAGACAACACAGCACATACTATCGCGAGTGCACATATTGATACAATATTCATAGTATTATCACAAACCGAAGGTGTTTTTTATTGTTGAAAACAAATCACTTATCTGCGTTATTATCATCATAAGTGCAACAATCAGTCCCGCTATTGTTGTAAGGAGCGCTTGCTCTTCCCTACCGCTACGAATTAAAAGTTGATTTAAAATAGCAACTATAATTCCGATAGCGGCGATTTTAAAAATCATATCTATATCCATATTTACCTCAGAAAAGCATTATCGATAATGCAAGTCCAAAGGACATTCCAAGCGTTCGATAAAGCTTTGATTTTAAATTTATATTGTTTTGTGCTTCTTTTATACTGTTGTTAAGCAGTTCAATATACATATTTAGATTATTAATCTCGCCATCTAAATCAGACGTGCCGAGATTTTTTGCAAAACTACTTAGCATTTCAATATCCTTTTTACTCAACTCGTTTTCGTAAATTTTAAGCATTTTCAGCCATTGAACAAAAAAGTCAGTTTCATCATCAAAATAGTAGCCGTTAAATTTTTTACTAAATATTTTAGCGAGACTATCTGTAGAATATCTAACCTGAGTTAAAGCATTCTTAAGTTCAATAACAAACTGTTCTAAAACTTCTTTTCTTTTATACAACCGATGTGAAAATGAAAAGCCTACAAAAGATGAGGTGATAGTAATTACAAGACATAACATCAATTTAATCAAGTAAAACACCGTCTATCTCGTTTAAATTCACAACCGACTTTACCTGTCCTGCGTTTTGTCTGGTATCTAAAAATACAAGCTTTGAAAAAGCTCCTGTTTTTAAAAGTTTTTTAATAGCAGGTCTTTTAAGCATAGTATCAAGGCTATCTGCGTGTATGGTGGCTACAAAAGCAACACCGCTATTTACGCATCTCTCTATTGTTGCTATATCTAAAACTGATGAAATCTCGTCACAAACTATGATATCAGGCGACATACATCTAACAGACTGAATTATTGCATCATCCTTTATATAGCCGTCAAAGACATCACAAAGTCCAACATCATTATAAAAAACTCCCGATACGGTAGACGAAAGCTCATTTCTCTCATCAATCAGGCTGACTTTATAATCGTAAGACAGACTGCGGGCAAAATCACGAAGCAAAGTAGTTTTACCGCTACAAGGAGCACCGCAAATCAGCACACCCTCAAGCGGATTTACTAAGGCTGACAGCTTATCAGCGCAACCGATTATTTCATTAGCAATACGAATATTAATCGTTGTTATATCTTTAATGTTAACGATTTTTTTATCATTAACTACCGCAGTACCACAAAGTCCGGCACGATGGCCATAGCGTAATGTAATAAATCCATTATTAATCTCATTCTGACGCGAATATATTGAATAGTTGCAGATATTCTGAAAGGTTTCGAATATTGCCCTGCTTGGGGTAACGAGCATTTGCTGATTTAACAGAGTATCTGTTACACAGTTATTTTGCGTAAAATAATAGCGCTTTTTCGGACACTCAACACTAAGCGGTCGGTTTACTCTTAAAACAATTTCTTGTGCATCGTTGCTGATAAAGTCGGGAGCTTTTAGCAAAACTGACTGTATATCCGGTGGTAACACCAAGCACGCGCTTTTAAATCTTTTTCTTTTATTTTCCATACGATTACCTGCCTTTTGTTAAGATATATGAAAGCTCGTACAAAAATATAACCCCCTACACAAAACAGTGCAGGGGGGTTATTATCAAAATATTTATTTGAGCATATCCAAAAACTCTTCTTCAGAAATAACAGTTACTCCTAACGCATTTGCTTTTGTCAGCTTTGAACCGGCATCTTCTCCGGCTAATACGTAATCGGTTTTCTTAGATACCGATGAGCTGGTCTTTCCGCCGTTTTCTTCAATAAGCTTTGAAGCTTGTGACCGTGTCATAGTAGGCAGAGTGCCGGTTAACACAAAGGTTTTTGTAGCAAATAAACCGTTCTTTGTTTTTTCTTTGAGCGGTGCCATAACAACACCGAGTGATTTAAGATTATCTATAAGTTTGCGAGTCTGTGGCAGTGAAAAGTAATCATATACCGACTGTGCCATAATATCGCCAAAGCCCTCAATCTTAGAAATATCCTCAACACTTGCATCAAAGATAGCATCAATAGACAAGAAATGCTCGCACAAAAGCTTTGCGGCCTTTTGTCCTATATGGCGGATGCCAAGAGCAAAAACCAGACGATATATTTCAGCAGACTTAGATTTCTCGACAGCCTGAATTAAATTAAGTGCGGACTTTTCACCCATACGCTCAAGAGATGCTACGTCAATCGCACGCAGGTTGTATAAATCTACAAACGATTTGATAAGTCCACAGCTTAGCAACTGCTCAAGTACAGCAGGTCCCAAACCATCGATATCCATCGCATCACGAGAAACAAAGTGGATAAGGTGGCGTAATAGCTGTGCAGGGCAATCGGTGTTAGTGCATCTGACAGCCGCTTCATCTTTTTCGCGTACGACCTTACTGCCGCAAGATGGGCAACTATCAGGGAAAGTATAAGGGTCGTCTAAACTGCGGCATTGAGCAACAGATAAAACTTCAGGGATAATCTCGCCTGCTTTTCTAATAACAACAACGTCACCGATATGGATATTTTTCTCACGAATAAAATCTTCATTATGCAAGGTTGCACGACTTACGGTAGTACCTGCTAAAAGCACCGGCGAAAAAATACCGACCGGAGTCAAAGCACCTGTACGACCGACATTAATCTCAATATCTAAAAGTTCGGTTTCTTTTTCTTCAGGTGGGTATTTGTACGCTTCTGCCCAACGAGGAAATTTCGCAGTACTGCCTAAAAGCTCTCTGTGTGCAAAATCATTGACTTTGACAACAGCACCGTCAATATCACAAGGAAGCTCTCCACGGGCTTTGTCAATGCTGTCAATCTCATTCAAAACTTCGTCTATACTATCGCACAAACGGTAGGTTGTAGTCGGAAAGCCTAAAGCTTTTAGATAATCAAGCGACTGAGAATGGGTAGAAAGCTCTTTTCCCTCAATTTGCTGAATGTTGAAAACAAAAATATCTAAATCTCTTTTTGCAGTAATTTTAGAGTCTTTTTGTCGCAGAGAGCCTGCGGCAGCGTTTCGAGGATTTTTAAAAGGCTTTTCGCCGTTATTTTCCTGCTCAGCAACAATTTTTTCAAAGCTTTGAAGCGACATATAGACCTCGCCTCTGACCTCTAAAAATGCGGGTGCATTCTCAATACGTTTAGGTAAAGTCTTGATAGTCATCAAGTTTTCAGTAACATCTTCGCCTACAGCACCGTCACCACGAGTAGAACCGCGAACAAAAACACCGTTTTTATACTCGCAGGAAACCGAAAGTCCGTCGATTTTAGGCTCTACAACATATTTCGCATTATCAACTACTGCCTTGACTTTTCTATCAAAATCTCTAACCTCGTCGCTTGAAAAAGAGTCGTGCAGACTTTCCATAACTACGCTGTGCTCAACGGCAGAAAACTTCTCTCCCTTTGAACCACCAACCTTTTGGGTCGGTGACATAGCATTAACAAGCTGTGGAAACTGCGCTTCGATATTTTCAAGCTCTCGAAGCATCATATCGTACTCGTAGTCAGAAATTTCAGGACTATCAAGGTTATAGTATCTATTATTGTGGTAATTTAAAAGCTCGGTTAATTCCAAGGCTCTTTTTTTGGCTTCTATAAAATCCATATTCTCACTCATTAAAAATTATTTGTTAACAGCAGAAGTGCCCTTTTCTTTTAAGTATGTGCTTTCAAGGTCAGCAAGATGCAATTTAACTGCGAGCGGATAGCGCTCGTAAGCCTGAGAAATAGCAAAACCGCCACCCTCGTCAAAGCCACCCATGTGCCAGCGAATTGCCATAGCCTCGTCAATTCTAAGACGCATAAAGCGTTCTATAAGAAAAACAGACTTTTCGCCATGACCATAAGGGAAGCTATCTTCAACTGCATAGTAAGGGACTTTTTCCCACTGACCTGTCTCTTCGTTTTTCACGTTTCGGGTAGAAACCTTGTAGAACTGTGCTTTACATAAATCATGGAGCAAAGCGCAAATAGCAAAGCTTTCGATATTATCGGTTGTTTCGTCAAAATGCTTTTCCATCAAGGTATTAAAAACGCTTACCGAGTGCATTACAAGACCTGATTCACAGGCACAATGAAATTTAGTGCTTGCAGGAGCAGTAAAAAAGTCAGTTTTAGAAATCCATTCCAAAAGTTCTCTTGCTCCCTGTCTGTGGATATGCTCGTTAAAAATCTCAATAAATTCTTCTCTTGCAGTCATATTACACCTCACATCAATTCTTCGTTATAAACAGCTCTTTCGCCACCGATAAATTTCGGTCTTACTCTAGCGCAGACGATATTAGCCTGACCGATTTTATTATTTTCAAGCCTAAGTGGTACTGCAATTTCTTTTAAATGCATTCCAATTAATGTAGAGCCGATATCAACACCCGCATCAGCTTTTATATGCTCAACGAGCACTGGGTCTTTCATACGAGAATAAGCAGTTGTAGCACTGCTACCGCCTGCTTTTGGCAAAGGTACAACATTTACAATTTCTAAATTAAGCTTAACTGCCAGCTCTCGTTCAATAACCAAAGCACGATTTAAGTGCTCACAGCACTGTGCAGCAATATAGATGTTCTTATCTTTTAAAGCATCAAAAATGCCGTCATATAAAGCCTTTGCGACATCCATACTTGAATGTGTGCCGATTGTATCTCCGATTATCTCAGAGGTCGAGCAACCGATCACAAGTATCATACCATCTTTTAAATTTGCTTTTTTAACAAGCTCTTCAAAACAAAGCTTTGAAGAAAGTTCAATTTGTTTGTACATAAAATCAATCCTATACCATATACACAAATGGGCACCCGAAACGGATGCCCAAAGAATGTGTAAAATTATTCAGCCTCAGTAGCCTCTACTTCAGCAACTGCTTCAACAGCTTCTTCTGCTACAGGCTCTTCTACAGCTTCAACAACAGCTTCCTCAACCTCAGCAGCTTCTTCAACTGCAGGAGCTTCCTGTGGAAGAAGTTCTCTGATAGAAAGGCTTACGCGCTTCTTCTCAAAATCGATAGCTGTGATTTTAGCTTCTACAACCTGACCAACGCTGAGCTCATCCTGTGGCTTCTCAATTCTCTTGTTAGAAATCTGAGAAATGTGGATAAGACCATCGATACCAGGAATGATGCTAGCGAAAGCACCGAATGTTGTCATACCAACGATAGTTGCGTTAACAACTGTGCCGATTGGATATTCGTTCTCGAGCTTAACCCATGGGTTGTCCTCAGTCTTCTTATAGCCAAGAGAAATCTTCTTTGTTTCGTCGTTGATGTCCTTGATATAAACCTCAACAGTATCGCCAACATTTACAACCTCGCTTGGGTGCTTAATTCTAAGCCATGAAAGCTCAGAAATGTGAATCATACCTGAAACACCACCGAGGTCAACGAATGCACCGTAGTTTGTAAGAGTCTTAACAGTACCTGTGTAAGTCTTGCCAACCTCTGCATTCTCCCAGAAAGCAGCTCTAAGCTCAGCAAACTCGTCTTTAAGAACTGATTTGATAGAGCCGATAACCTTTCTTCTTCTGCCACGCTGTGAAACTTCGATAAGTCTGAACTGTACTTCCTGACCCTTTAAAGCTTCTAAATCATCATCACGATTGAGTGATGCCTGTGAAGCAGGGATAAATACTCTTGTATCATTAGCAACAACGATGATGCCGCCGTTGATAACTTCAGTAACAACGCCTGTGAGAATTTCTTTAGCTTCGTATGCTTTTTCTAAGAGCTCCCAGCCCTTTTTAGCGTCTACTCTACGCTTAGAAAGCATAATTGTGCCTTCCTGATCGTTAGTCTTCATAATGAGAAGCTCAAGCTCATCACCGATGCTTACTACCTCTTCAGGACTGCTGATTGGTGTAGCAGAAAGCTCATCAAGTGGAATAAAACCTGCCTGTTTTCTGCCGACATCAACAAAAACCTCGTTTGGTGCAATGCCAACTACAACGCCCATAACCCTTTCATTTGTATTTAAACTTTTGAGAGATTCTTCTAACATCGCCTCAAAATTTTCAGTTTCAATTGTTTCGCTGGATTTAATTACTTCGCTCATTGTATCCAGTACCTCCTTTATAATCCTTGCAGGTGTAGAAGCACCCGCAGTTACGCCGATGGCTTTAGCGTTACGAATAACATTTAAATCAAGGTCCTTAGACGTTTCGACCAGAAAGGTGTTTGCACAATTTCTCTTACATATTGCAAAAAGCTTGCAGGTGTTCGAGCTGTGCTTATCACCAATAATAATCATACAGTCTGAAGTCCTAGACAAAGCATCCGCTTCTGCTTGCCTTTCTGACGTAGCATTACATATTGTATCAAAAATTTCTGCGTTTGTATATACTTTTTTGATATTTTTTAAACAATTTTTCCAAAGAGTTATATCAAAAGTAGTTTGTGCGACAACACAGATTTCTTTAATATTCTTTTCTAGCATTATATTAAGCGAACATTCAAGTTCCTGCTCATCTTTAAAGGTGTAGCAGTTAAATGTACAATGCCCTACAATGCCCATAACCTCGGGGTGGTTTTTGTCGCCTGCTATTAGTACTGTCTTGTTATTCTCCCCCGCTTTTGCAACAATGCGGTGAATTTTAGAAACAAAAGGACAGGTAGCATCGACAACATCACAGTCATATTTTGACAAATCGTCATAAACAGACTGCGGTACACCATGAGAACGGATAACAACAGTGTCAAAATCAGGCGCACTGCTCAAATCATCAATAGAATAAACGCCTTTATTCTCAAGCTCTGACACCATCTCTTTGTTGTGAATAATCGGTCCTAAGGTGCAAACCTTTGTATTTTTATCAGCAAGTGAGTTTACAATTTCCACCGCACGATTTACTCCAAAGCAAAAGCCTGCAGTTTTTGCTACAGTAATACTCATAAGATATCCTGCTCTCTAAATTTTTTGATTTCTTCCATAATGCGACGGGTTGCTTCTCGATATTCACGAGCTCCGCCGTTTTCAAAGCCAAGCTCTTCTAATGAAACAGCTTCTCCGAAATGGCAAACACGCTTTGAGCCAATTTTTGTAATGCAGACAGGAACAACAGGAGTTTTTGTATCATAAGAGATTAAAGCCGCACCGTTTTTTGGCTTTAAAAACTCACCCGTTTTTGAGCGTGTTCCCTCAATAAAAATACCCATTACGTCTCCGTCTTCAACAACCTTTTCAAAATGCTTTACAGATGAAACATCTGACTTTCCTCTTGAAACAGGAAAGCAACCGATTGACAGGAAAAACCAGTTTAAAAACTTATTTTTAAAGAGCTCAGCCTTTGCCATAAAATGGATATAGCGATGCTTTTGACCGATTGCAATAATAATAGGGTCTATACCGGAAATATGGTTCGATGCGATAATATACGCACCTTCTCTAGGCAGATTGTGAGGGTTAACAAACTTCAAACCAAAAATCAATTTAAAAATTGGCGTAACAATACCTCGTAAAAAAGAATACAAGCGTGGTTTAAAATTCATTTACATACGCTCCTTCATTATAGAAATGAGTTTTTCTACAGACTGCTCTAAATTCAAATCTGATGTATCAACAATAACGCTGTCATCTGCAGGCTTTAAAGGAGCGGTTGCGCGATGCGAGTCGTTGTAGTCGCGTGTTTCAACATCCTTTAATACATCATCAAAATTAACGTCCATACCTTTTTCAATCAGCTCATCATATCTGCGTTTAGCTCGAACCTGTGACGATGCTGTAAGGAAGATTTTGATTTTTGCATCCGGTAAAACAACAGTGCCGATATCTCTGCCGTCCATAATCACGTTATTAGTTTTTGCCATATTTCGCTGTAAATCAAGCAAAAATGCTCTTACTTGTGGAATAGCGGAAACATCAGATGCATACATAGAAATCTCAGGTGTACGGATAAGCGCGCTTACATCTTCACCATTTAATAAAACGACCTGCTCGTGGTTTTCGTTAAAAGCAAGCTCGACTTTTATAGTTTCAAGCATTTTTAGTATTGCAGGCACGTCTTTAGAGCCAATAGAATTTCTATATGCACACAAGCCAATAGCACGATATAAAGCGCCTGTATCTACATAAATAAAAGAGAGCTCTTTTGCAGCGAGTTTTGCGATAGTTGATTTGCCTGCGCCGGCAGGTCCGTCGATAGCAATAGCAATGTTCATAATTATACTTCCTTTATAATAATGTATTTATTTCAGTTTAAAGCTGAATTAACACCGGCAAGATAGCCGGTAGAAAAAGCAATTTGCAAATTAAAGCCGCCTGTATATGCGTCAACATCAATGACTTCGCCGGCAAAATACAGTTTTTTTGCAATTTTACTTTGCATAGTTTTAGGGTCGATTTCAGAGCATTTGACACCACCACAGGTGATAATCGCTTCATCAATCGGCCTGAAATCTGATATGCTAACCTTGAAATCTTTTAATGTTGAAACAAGTAAAGCTCGCTGTTTTGCTGTTATAGAGTTACATTTTGTATGCGGGTCAATTTCGCATACATCAAGTAAAACAGGTATCAGACTTTTAGGTAAAAGCTCAAATAAAGAATTGCAGATATCTTTATTGATAAATTTTGCAAAATCTTTTAGAAGCCGAGCATCAAGCGTCTGATAATCGAGCGCGGGCTTTAAATCAATATGAACAGCATATCTGTCTTTACTCATTTCCCTCATATGCGAGCTTGCAGACAAAATAGTCGGTCCTGATAAGCCAAAATGTGTAAACAACATTTCGCCAAAGTCGTTGTATATTTCTTTTTTAGAAATATTGTCAACAACAGAAACAGAAACATTTTTAAGAGATAAGCCTGCAAGTTCTGCGCAAAAAGCATCGTTACTTGTAAGAGGGACTAAAGACGGGGTCGGCGCAACAACCGTATGGCCAACACTTTTAGCGAAAGCGTAACCATCGCCGGTTGAGCCGGTTTTCGGGTAGCTTTTTCCGCCTGTTGCAACAACGACTGCATCAGCGTAAACAGAGTCGCTTGCAGTTTTAACACCGACTACTTCGCCATTTTTTAAAATAAGACCTTTTACAGTGTCGGTGATAATCTTAACACCATTATCGATAACAAAATTATACAATGCGTCGCAAACATCAAGTGCTTTGTCAGAAACAGGAAAAACTCGATTTCCACGTTCAACCTTAGTTGCAACGCCTAAGTCTTCAAAAAAAGCAACCGTATCATAAGTTGAAAACGCGTTGATAGCGCTATACATAAAACGAGGGTTTGTCAAAACATTAGAAATAAACTCGTCGTTGTCACAAAAATTTGTGATGTTACATCTGCCCTTACCTGTTATCATCAGCTTGCGTCCGGTCTTTTCGTTCTTTTCAAAAAGCAGTACATCAGCACCGTTTTGAGCAGCAATACCCGCACACATCAATCCGGCAGCACCACCACCGACAACAATAACCTTTTTATTTTTCATCTTTTACTTCCTCTAAAGCGTGTGATGAATAGATGCTTTGTTCAAGCCAAACCTGCTCAAGCTTTGAGAAGGTCTCTTTTACATCATCTTTACGTTTAATAACCATTGCTACAATCAGGGCATTAATCAAGCTTAAAGGAGCAACAAGTGAATCAACAATAGATGCAATATCGCTTCGTGCTATCAAAATAGAATCAGCACAAGTTACAAGCGGAGAAACCATGCTGTCGGTAATAGCAACAACATGAGCACCTCGCTCGTGAGCAAAATTCATCGCATCAACTGCCATAGTGCTATAACGCGGGAAGCTGATACCAATCATAACATCCTTATCAGTTACTCTGAAAAGCTTTTCGTAATTTGTCGTTTTACTTGTAGTATTGAGCATAACTACATTTCCAAACATCAAATCAAGATAGTAGCCAAAAAAGCTAGCAATATATGATGCAGACTTAACACCGAAAATATAAATATGCTCAGCGTTTATTATAGCATCTACTGCTTGATTAAAATCTTTTCGTGATATTTCTTCAACAGTTCGTTTGATTTTTTCAATGTCCTGATTTAAAACGCTGTCGATAACGTCTTTGTCACCAATTCTGCCGGTAGTGACCTCAATACGCTGAATAGAAGTCAGCTTATCGCGAATCATTTCCTGCATCGCTTTTTGCAGATTAGGGTAACCGCTATAACCGATTTCGGTAGCAAATCGCACAACGGTGCTTTCAGAAACACCGACTATTTCGCCGAGCTTTGCAGCCGTCATAAATGCCGCCTCGTCGTAGTGCTCTTCGATAAAATTAGCGATTCGACGCTGTCCCTTTGAAAACTTTTCTCTGCACATATCAATTCTAACTAAAAGATTAGATACCATATAAATTACCTCGTAAAACAAATCACTTCATTTTACCACATTCACTTGCATTTTTCAATTAATTTGCAAGAATTATAACGTATTTATATTAACTTTTGAATTTTTTTACATTTTATATTGCAAAAAAAGGTCTGCAAAAGCAGACCTTTAGTTAGAGATTAGATTTTTTGCGTACAACAGCAAGCTTTCTTTTTCATTTTTTACTTCACCGTCAATAACTTTATTTAAAAGTTCTTTTAAAATCGCTCCGATAAGCTCGCCGCTTGAAACCCCAAGGTGAATAATATCCTTGCCGTTTACCTGTAAAGTATCTAGAGAATAGCACTCACCGCTTTGAAGTATGCGTTCAAATTCAGCACAGACAGCATCTAAGGTAGAAAGCTTTTGCGCACGCATATAAGCTGACTGTGCGAGTATATCAGCGCGCTGTATAGATAAAAGCAGTCGTGTATTATCGGCGCCTAAATCACGCATACAGCGTTTAATATCCGCACTTACACACTCAAGCCTATTATCGTGATTTTCAATAAGCATACTGACAGTAGAGATAAACGAGTTTTTAAACTTAAGTCGTTTTAATATCGCACTCGCCATAGCAGCACCAAGCTTTTGGTGATTTGGAAAATGCGAAACGCCCTTTTTATCAGTAAAAGCAGTCATAGGCTTTCCGATGTCGTGTAGCAGCATAGCTACACGCAGAACCTCTAACGGCTCGACGTTTTTAACAGATGATACGGTATGACGCCATAAATCTTTATTATGATGCGGTGTGTTCTGATTAAAATTAAACATTCCTGAAACTTCGGGAATAATAACAGCAATAACGTCTTTATAGCGACGTAAAATAAAATCAACGCTTTTGCCGCATAAAAGCTTAGTAAGCTCTTTTGTGATGCGCTCGCTCGATACAAGCGACAGCTTGTCTTTATTTTTTAAAATTGATTCAGAGGTGTTTGATTCGATAGAGTACGAAAAAACTGATGCAAAGCGTAAAGCACGTAGAATCCTTAAAGCATCTTCGTTAAAGCGTGTATCCGCATCACCGATACAGCGAATAACACCAAGATTCAAATCGTTTAAACCGCCGTATTCATCAACAAGCCCTACCCTATCATTATACGCCATCGCGTTTATCGTAAAATCTCTGCGCGATAAATCATCGCTTAAGTTTTTTGAAAAGGTAACGGTATCAGGGTGACGCGAGTCAGTATAGTCGCCATCAGTACGGTAGGTAGTAATTTCGAAATTTTGTCCATTAATTACCACACAAATTGTACCAAATTCTTTTCCAATGTCGATGGTGGTGTAATCGCAAAAGCATTCTATAATCTCGTTTGGTGTTGCGCTTGTAGTAAAATCCCAGTCGTTGACTTCTCGTAAAGATAAGCTATCACGCACACAGCCACCGACTGCAAAGCACTCAAAGCCGGCATTTTCAAGAGTATTAATAACAAACGACACAGACTTTGGAAGACTAAGCTTCATTTTTTCACCACCAATTTTTTCAATATAAATACATTATAGCATAATGTTGCCATTTTTCAATGATAATCAAGCTTTTTAAATCAATACATAGTAATTAAATTTTCTTAGAATTTTGTTTCCAAACTAAACAGAGACTTTTGTGCTAACAATAGTAGTGGCAACACAAAAGAAGGTGATAAATTGCTTGTATTAAAAAAATCAAAATTAGTTGCCATTATGTTAATTGTTTTAATGACCTTTTCTGTTATATCCGCAAATGCACAAAGCACAACAAAAAAAGTTATCTTAGGCGGTACACCATTCGGACTTAAAATTTTTACAAACGGTGTAATCGTAATTAAGGTTAACGACACAGACTCTCCAGCTAAAAAAGCCGGAATTAAAGTAAACGATTTAATTATTAAAGCAAATGATACAATAATTAAATCGAACGAAGAGCTTAAAACAATAATTGAAAACTCTAACGGAAATCAGATAAATCTAACTATCAAAAGAAATGAAGATGTATTTGTCAAAAATATTGTTCCACAATATGACCAAAATAACAATTATTCAATTGGTATGTGGATACGAGATTCGACTGCAGGCATAGGTACGATAACCTATTTTGACGAGGACTCAAAAAGATTTGCAGCGCTCGGTCACGGTATATGCGACAAAGACACAAATATGCTGATGCCGCTTCGTGACGGCGAAATCATGAGTGCGACAATCACAAACTGTACTAAAGGTACAAATGGTGTTATAGGCGGTTTAAACGGATACTTTGAGAATGAAACTATTGGTGAGATTACCGCAAACAACGGATACGGAATATACGGAAACTACGAATATACAGACAGCACTAGAGTAGTAGAAGTTGCAAATGAAGATGAAATATCAACGGGTAAAGCAACAATATACTCAACTGTAAAAGGCTGTAGTCCAAAAGAATATTCGGTAGAAATAGTCAGAATTAACCTAAATGAAAACAGTGGACAGAATATGATAATTAAAGTAACCGATGAAGATTTGCTTAGTAAAACGGGCGGAATCATTCAAGGAATGAGCGGTTCACCCATTATTCAAAACGGAAAGCTTGTGGGTGCTGTAACCCATGTATTTGTAAACTCGCCGGAAAAGGGATATGGGATATTTATAGATAATATGTTAAAACAAACCGCGAATTTATAATTTAATAATGTTATTTGCAATTTTTTCAATATAACATTTTTATTATTATTGCGATAGCAACTAGCATTATTTACCAAATATTTATATGACAAACGCCTTATATTAACAATTTTAAAAAATTTTTATCTTTCCTATTGCTATTTTTACCAATTTATGGTAATATAACTCTGCAATCAAAAATTGGGAGAGGTAAAAATGACAGAAAAAATTAAACTTCTGATGACACACGACAACAATGAACCCACTACAGAAACACAAAATGCATTCATCAACCACAATATTGTTACGTCCTTTTGCACTAAAGACGGCGAAGAGCTGATTGCAAAAATCTGCAACTTACAGCCTGATATTGTTATGATGGATCTGTTCATGACAAGAATAGATGCAATCGGTGTTATGCGTAGCATTAAACAAAAGGAACTTGAAAAAACTCCGATGTTTATTGTTTACTCAACTTTCGACTCACCTGTTTTAGAGAGGGAAGTTATGAGTAGTGGAGCAACCTACTTTGTGCTCAAGCCATACAACATTGATGATTTGGCACAAAACATCACTCGACTTCACAGTCGCAATAGTTTTACAAGCAAAGGCTCTATTAAGTCGGTAGCTTTCGACAGTTTTTCTATTGAAGTAAAAGTTACTGAAATACTGCATCAGATTGGCGTACCTGCACACATTAAAGGCTATCACTATTTAAGAGATTCGATTATTATGAGCATTGAACAACCGGATATAATAAACGCTGTTACAAAGCAGCTTTATCCTTCTGTTGCCAAAAAATACTCTACAACAAGCTCTCGCGTTGAACGCGCTATCAGACACGCTATTGAGGTAGCGTGGGATCGCGGAGATGTTGAAGTATTAAACTCTTACTTTGGATACACTATTCAAGGTAGTCGTGGTAAACCGACAAACAGCGAGTTTATCGCAATGATTTCTGATAAACTGCGTTTACAGCTTAAAACTGCAAGTTAAAACTTAATATAAAGCTTTAAGGGTGCAAGTTGTTTGCACCCTTTTCGCTTTTATAACATTGACTTTATTTTTTAAAGTGATAAAATTGTAGTAAGCGATGGCTAACTATAATTAAGGACTGATTTTTTGAAAAAAATTAAATTTGATATATCGGGTATGTCTTGTTCTGCTTGCTCTGCTCACGTAGAAAACGCAGTCAATAAACTCGAATCAGTAAGCGGTACGGTCAATCTTTTAAGCAACACTTTAGTTGCAGAGTTTGATGAAAGAAAAATTACTGAAAATGATATTATCAGCGCTGTTAAATCTGCCGGTTATGGCGCGAAAATTCACAGCGAAAATAAAATAAATGATAAAAGACAGATTGATTTTAAATTATTTAAACTTATACTATCTGTTTTGCTTTTGATACCTTTGATGGTTGTTGGTATGGGTCATATGTATTCGCTTAACATTGAACCTATTACATCTGCTATAATACAGATAATTTTAACAGGTATAATCGTTGCACTTAATTTCAAGTATTTTACAAAAGGCTTTAAAGGTATATTTACTCTTTCCCCTAATATGGATACGCTCATAGCGCTCGGTGCGACGGCTTCAATTATTTATAGTATTGTTGCTATCTTTACTGTTGAGCATTATATACACAATCTGTATTTTGAATCGGCGGGTATGATACTGACCTTTGTGTCTGTCGGTAAATATTTTGAATCACGCTCAAAGGTAAAGACTACACAGGCGATATCTAAGCTTATTGAGTTGTCCCCTGATAAAACGCTCATTAGACGAGATGGAGTAGAAATTGAAATACCAACTGATGAAGTAATAGTCGGAGATATAGTTATCATTAAAAGTGGCAACAGAGTTTCTGTTGATGGCGTAGTAATGCTTGGAGATGGATACACCGACGAATCAGCACTCACGGGTGAAAGTATGCCTGTAGAAAAAAATATTGGCGATAAAGTATTTTGCGGTACTACACTCACAGGCGGATACTTAGAAATTAAAGCCCAAAAGGTCAAGGGCGACACAACTCTTTCGAAAATTATCGCTTTGGTTGAAGAAGCAGCCGCATCTAAAGCACCTATCGCTAAAATCGCCGACACCGTAAGTAAGTTCTTTGTGCCTGCAATTATTTTGATATCGATAATTACACTTGTTATCTGGAATGTAAGCTCAAACGATTTTGCAACTGCGCTTTCCTTTGCGATTGCAGTGCTTGTGATTTCCTGCCCTTGTGCTTTAGGACTTGCAACCCCGACAGCTATAATGGTTGCGACCGGAGAGGCTGCAAAAAACTCTATTCTCATTAAATCTTCACAGGCTTTGGAAATTTTAAGCAAAGCTAAAAATATTGTTTTTGATAAAACAGGTACTATAACACAGGGTAAGCCCGAGGTTGTTGATGTTAAGCTTTTTTCTGATGTTGACAAAAACGAGCTTTTAAAAATTGCAAGTAGTATCGAAAAGCTTTCTGTTCACCCTCTCGCCTACGCCGTTATAAATGCTTATTCACAAAGTGATTACTATGAGGTTGTTGATTTTGAAACAGTAATTTCAAAAGGTATAAAAGGTAAAATTAGCGGTGATGTTTATAAAATTGGAAACGCTGAGTTTACAAACGCTGAAGATAACGATAATAACAGCTTCACAAAATTATTTGTTAGCAAAAACGACTGCTTAATCGGAGCCATCTACATCACCGATAAAATTAAAGACAGTAGTAAATTTGCTATACAAGAGCTAAACAAGCTCGGTATCAACACATATATGCTCACAGGAGATAATCAGCAAAGCGCTCATTATGTAAAAGAGCAGACTGGTATCAAAAATGTTTACGCACAACTGATGCCTGATGATAAAGAAAATATAGTCACAGAGCTTAAAAAGACGGGCATTACAGTAATGGTTGGTGACGGCATAAACGACTCACCTGCTCTTGTATCTGCTGATGTAGGCATTGCTATTGGCACAGGTACGGATATTGCGATAGACTCAGCAGATGTTATTTTAACAAAAAGCGATTTAGTTGACGTGCTGACTGCAGTAGAGCTTAGCAAAGCAACCTTGAAAAATATTAAGCAGAATCTTTTCTGGGCGTTTATTTACAACATTATTTTCATTCCTGTCGCTGCTGGTCTGCTCTACCCTGCTTTTTCCATAAGACTTGAGCCGATGTACGGAACACTCGCAATGAGCTTAAGTTCAATTTGTGTTGTATCAAATGCCTTAAGGCTAAAATTATTTAAACCAAAACATTTTTATAAGGAGAAAAACAATATGAAAACTATGATAATTGAAGGTATGATGTGTGAGCATTGCAAAGCACACGTTGAAAAAGCTTTAAACAATTTAGTCGGCGTAAGCGCAACTGTTGATTTAGCAAGTAAATCTGCAAGCGTTACAGGCGATGTTGATGACGAAGTGCTTACTAAAGCAGTAACTGATGCAGGTTACACAGTAATCGAAATCAAATAATTAAACAAATAAGGCTGTATGCGTTTTGCATACAGCCTTTAATTTTTTTATTCAGCGTTTGGTGTATCAGTAGCAAAAACATCTTTAACAGTTGTTGCCATAGTAGCAAGTCCCTGAAGCTCTGAAGGAATGAAGATTTTTGTAGCTTTTCCTTCTGCTACCTTCTCAAGTGACTCAAGGCTCTTTAATGCGATAACTTTATCGCTTGGTGCTGCTTCGTTGAGCATTTTGAGTGCATCAGCGTGAGCCTGCTGGACTGCACGAATAGCCTGCGCCTCACCCTCTGCTTCTCTGATTTTAGACTCTTTGACTGCATCAGCCTTTAAGATTGCAGACTCTTTTAAACCTTCTGCAACAAGAATCTGACTGCGTTTTTCACCCTCTGCGTCTAAGATACGAGCTCGACGCTCACGCTCAGCCTTCATCTGCTTTTCCATTGCATCCTGAATTTCACGTGGTGGTAAAATATTTTTAAGCTCAACTCTGATTACGCGAATACCCCAAGCATCTGTTGCTTCGTCGAGTATAATTCTGATTTTGTCGTTGATTGTATCTCTAGAAGTCAAGGTACTATCAAGCTCTAAATCACCAATGATATTACGCAAAGTAGTTGCTGTTAAGTTTTCAATAGCGCTAAGTGGACGCTCAACACCGTAGGTGTAAAGCTTAGGGTCAGTAATTTCAAAGTAAACTACAGTATCAATCTGCATAGTTACGTTATCACGAGTGATAACCGGCTGTGGAGGAAAATCGACAACCTGCTCTTTTAAAGAAACCTTTTTAGAAATACGGTCGATAAACGGAATCTTCATATGAAGACCTGTGCCCCAAGTCTTGTAGTAAGCGCCAAGACGCTCAACAACAAAAGCATGCGCCTGTGGTACAACCTTAATATTTCTGATAACTGCGATAAGTAAAAGTACAATAATGGCAATAATGATATAAATTTTCATTGTATAATCTCCCTTAATTTTCAACTATTTCTACCACGAGTTTTGCACCCTCGATAGATTTAACAACTACCTTGCTGTCTTTCTTGATAACGCGTTCGTCAAAGCTCTTTGCGCTCCAAACGCTGTTGCCGACTTTTACCTGACCGACGGCTAAAGTATTATCAATATCAGTAACAACAACTGCTATTTTACCGATATTTCTATCAGAATTAGTATGTGTTTTTATAGCGTTAGTTACTCTTTTTGCAAGTGGACGTGTAACAACTAAAGTGATAAGTGTGATAAAAACTGCAACTACAATTTGAATCCATAGCTTATCGGTGAAAAGCGAGGTTATACATCCGCCAAGAGCACCAACAGCAAACCATATGCAAACAAGCTGTGTAGTAACGGCTTCGATTACGCCCATAACTACTGCTAAAACTAACCAGAATATAGACATATTCACCATCTCCTTTATGCTGATTATACCACTCATAATAAGCACCGTCAATTTATTTTTGATTAAGAATATGTTAAATATACGTAAGTAAATTTTTTTGACTTTTAATATGTATATGGTATAATATTTATATATGTATGTTAGGTGGTGCAGATATGGCATTTGATACATTTGATGAAGGCATCAGCTTGGGTGGTGTCCGCAGTAAAACTGAAATTAGAACGCTTATTTGTTATATGTTCGACAAGGTTAGAACCCCGATGAAAAAAGATACTGTCATCACAGCTCTTTTGCAAAAAGGTCTTGCGAACTATTTTGAGTCGAGTTCTTGCTTTGATGACCTTTATAAAAACAATAATCTTGAGCTTGTTGACGAAGAAAATCGTCTGTACTCACTTACCGATGCAGGCAAAATGATTGCTAAACAGCTTGAGGATACACTAGCGCTTACTGTAAAAGAAAAAGCCCTTGAATGCACGTTGCATCTGCTCGAAAAAGAGCGAGTTGAAAAAGAAAATGTTGTTACTATCGAAAAGGTCGACAACGGCTATAATGTCAACTGCTCTATATCAGGCGGTGATATGGATTTGATGAAATTCTCGCTTTATGTTCCGGATATTAATCTGGCAAGAATTGTCAGAAAAAATTTCCATAAAAACCCACAGCTTATGTACAACGTTATGGTTGCACTTTTGACAAGGAACAAGGACCTTGTTGAAGATGCACTCGACGATTTAAATTCAAGACTTTAATCAAACGAGCACACTTAACGCTATAAGCAAGGTAACCCCCGGCACTCCCAAAGCTATCGATGTTATTACAGACAACTGTGATAATGGTATAAGCACACCGGTAATAGACGATAATACATTTACCGCTACCAATACCATAGGTCCGAATAAAACCGACACAAAAGCCCTCTTGCAGGGCTTTTTTATTTTGCCAAAATAATGAATAGCAGAAAAAACTAAAAAAGCACAGACAGCGAAAATCAAAATAATACTCATACTATTTCCCCACAAATAAAAAAAGACTATCGGAAAAAGTCCGATAGTCAATTTTATGAGTTAAGTATTAAAAATTATGCTGCAAAATATGCAAGAACGTTAAGAGCAAGAACAATAACAACAAAGCCTACAGCAATCCATTTTGTTGCTTTTGCGAGCATTGCATCAATTGAACGAGCCTTATTCTTTGCAAAGAAAGTATCAGCACCGCCGGAAACAACGCCAAGACCCTGCTGGTTACCTTCCTGAAGAATGATTACGATAATCATAATCAAAGCTGCAACAATTAAAAGAGCACCTAAGATATAGCCCCATACTGTCATATTTATCTTCCTTTCGTACAAAAGTAGTGAATTCTTAATTAACTAGTCTATAATAACACAGAAAAACTTATAATGCAAGCATTATTTGTGAAATTAAATTATAGAAAGCTGTTGTGCTTCGTCTTCCTCGCTTGGTAAAGCGCCTAATGCAGGCAAAGTACGGGTTCGATAGCGTGATGGTTTAGCAAAAGTGCCGTCAACGTATGGAGTAATCGACATTACGCGATGGCCTTTCTTTAGTTTCATAACCGCTACGCCCTGAGTAGACTTAGAGGCTTTTGCATTGATTGCGCCCGAATGGAGCAAGAGCTTTCTGCCCGTTGACGATGTAATGACAAATTCGCTATCTTGCTCGCAGTAAGACATACTAGCAAGAGGTGATTTATCAGAATATGCATTAATCAGCTTTTTACGGTTTGTCTTTGTCCAATAAGCATTAAGCGGAACTTTTGCGACCTTACCGTTTTCAAAAGCAAACATAAGATAGCCTGCATAATCTTTAGTATTGAGCATAAACACAGCCTGCTCACCCTCGTCCATAGAAAGCTTTGCAGGTATATAGTCACCGTAAACACTGGCTTTAGTATCCGCAAATTCGTGAACCTTTGCTTTATAAACCTGACATTTATTTGTAAAGAATAACAGGTCTGTGTTGTTTGTAGTTTCAAGTGTAGTAACGATTTCGTCGTTATCCTTAAGCTTTTGCTCACCGCTCATTCTAAGCGACAACGGAGTTATCTTTTTAAAGTAGCCGTCGCGGGTAAAGAACAGGTGCACAGGATAATCAGGCACTTCGTCAACTACATCAGCATCAGCGCTTACGTCATCAATATGGAGCAACGGACATTTACGCTCTTTGCCATACTTTTCAGCGACCGCTTTGAGTTCCTTAACAATAATTGTTTTAACTCTTGCTTTGCTGGCAAGAATTGCCTCGAGCTCTGCAATCTCTTCGACTAACTTTTCGATATCCTTAGTACGCTTTAGGATGTACTCGCGGTTTAAATGTCTAAGCTTAATTTCAGCGACATACTCAGCCTGCACTTCGTCAATACCAAAGCCAATCATAAGGTTTGGTACAACCTCGGCCTCTTCGTCGGTTTCTCTTACTATTCTAATCGCTTTATCAATATCAAGCAAAATAAGCTCAAGACCTTTTAAAAGGTGAAGTCTGTCGCGCTTTTTGTTTAAATCGTAATATGTTCTTCGACGTATGCATTCGATACGGAAAGCTATCCACTCGTCAAGGAGCTCTTTAACGCCGAGCACCATAGGTACACCGCCGATAAGAACGTTAAAGTTACAGGAAAAGCTATCTTCCAATGTAGTAAGCTTGAAGAGCTTAAGCATAAGCTTGTCAGGGTCAGTGCCACGCTTTAGGTCAATAGTAATCTTTAAGCCATCTAAACCTGTTTCATCACGAATATCAGCAATCTCTTTGATTTTTCCTGCTTTCACAAGGTCGATAATCTTTTCGATAATTACTTCAACTGTTGTGGTCGGCGGAATATTAGTAATATCAATACAGTTGTTAGATTTATCGTATGAA
The DNA here is from genome assembly GCA_017411835.1 of Ruminococcus sp. Taxonomy (GTDB): domain Bacteria; phylum Bacillota; class Clostridia; order Oscillospirales; family Acutalibacteraceae; genus Ruminococcoides. The sequence continues at coordinate 237,418 of JAFQPG010000013.1, forward strand.
TATATAGAACGAACTTTAATCGAGCCGCGACCTGTGCGGTAAACCTCGCGCATAGTCTCTTCGTTATATATAATCTGTGCACCGCCTGAAAAATCAGGTGCAGGCAAGGTAGATAAAATATCGTGTTCGTTATCACGAATAAGACAAGCTGTAGTTTCGCAGATTTCCTTTAAGTTAAATGAACAGATATTTGATGCCATACCGACAGCAATACCGGTATTAGCATTTACTAATACAGACGGATAAGAAGCCGGTAACAGGACAGGTTCTTTCTGGGTATTATCATAGTTATCAACAAAGTCTACTGTATCCTTGTCGATGTCTTTGAAAAGCTCGTTACACAAAGAATCAAGCTTTGCTTCTGTATAACGGGAAGCTGCCCAAGCCATATCTCTTGAATAAAACTTACCGAAGTTACCCTTAGAGTCAATATAAGGATGCAAAAGTGCCTCATAACCACGTGACAAACGCACCATAGTATCGTAGATAGCGGCATCGCCGTGCGGATTTAATTTCATTGTTGCACCTACGATATTCGCTGACTTTGTTCTCGACCCTGTCAGAAGACCCATTTTATACATAGTATAGAGGAGCTTTCTGTGGGACGGTTTGAAGCCGTCAATTTCAGGAATAGCACGCGACATAATAACGCTCATAGCGTAAGGCATATAGTTTATCTCAATGGTTTGAGCAATCTTTTGCTCAACTACATCGCCTGCGCCCGCAATCACTCCGTTAGCTATCGGTCGTACTGTAATATCTTTTTGTTTCTTTTTTCTAGCCATATTTATTCACCTAATTAACTTACATCAAGGTTGTCTGTATAATCAGCACCGTTTTCTACGATAAAATCTTTTCTGCCCTGGAGATTATCGCCGAGTAAGATGTCGAAAATCTGTGAGGTCTTTTCAGCATCGTCAGGCATAACCTTGATAAGTCTTCTTGTTTGTGGATTCATAGTAGTTAAGCTCATCATATCTGGCTCGTTTTCACCAAGACCTTTTGAGCGCTGAACAGTAAATTTCTTGTTTCCGATTTCTTCGATGTACTGCTCTTTTTCTGCTTCTGTATATGCAAAGTAAACCTTATCCCCTGCTGTGATTTCGTAAAGCGGTGATTCAGCAATGAATACTTTACCAGCTTCAATCAAGTCAGGAGTGAGTCTGTAAATCATGGTTAAAAGCAGGGTTCTAATCTGGAAGCCGTCTACGTCGGCATCAGTACAGAAAATGACCTTTGACCAACGAAGATTATTTATATCAAAATTAGACAGGTCTTTATTTGCTTTTGATTTAACCTGTACGCCACAGCCTAGTACCTTTAACAAATCGGTAATGATTTCAGACTTGAAAATGCGGTCGTAATCGGCTTTTAAGCAGTTTAAGATTTTACCTCTGATTGGGATAATCGCCTGAAAATCAGGGTTTCTCGCCTGCTTACAAGCACCTAAAGCCGAGTCACCCTCAACGATAAAGAGCTCACGCTCGTCGACATCCTTGCTTCTGCAGTCGACAAACTTTGCAACTCGTGAGGTCATATCCATATTAGAAGTCAAATTTTTCTTAATACGGACACGAGTCTTTTCGGCATCCTCACGACTTCTTTTATTGATAAGCACCTGTGCACCGATTTTTTCAGCTTCGAGTGGATTTTCGATAAAGTATATCTCAAGCTGGCGACGTAAAAATTCGGTCATTGCATCCTGAATGCCTTTATTTGTAATTGCTTTTTTTGTCTGGTTTTCGTAGGATGTGACACTAGAAAACGAAGATATAATAATAATCAAGCAATCTTCAACATCGGCGAAAGTGATTTTAGACTCGTTCTTAGTGTACTTGCTATTCTGCTTTAAGTAATTATCAATCATATACACAAAGGCATTTCGCACAGCCTTTTCAGGTGCACCACCATGCTCTAAGTAACTTGAGTTGTGATAATACTCGGTTGCGTTGACTTTATTAGAAAACGCAAGTGCAACGTTGATTTTGCATTTATACTCGTCTTTGTCGTCTCTGTCGCGTACTTTACGCTCGGTCTGCCAAGACTGAACTGTAGACATACCGGTATCAGAAACCAGCTCTTTTACGTGGTCTTCGATACCATTTTCGTACAGAAACTCCTGAGTTTCAAAGCTTCTGCCGACCTGATTGCGGAATACAAATTTAATACCCGCATTAACAATAGCTTGACGCTTTAATACATCAGCAAAATACTCAGGCTGAATATCAATATCGGTGAAAACCTCTAAATCAGGCTTCCATGTGATTTTAGAGCCTGTGTCCTTTTTAGCGTAGTCTTCGACCTTCAGTCCGCCTACATTCTCGCCCTTTTCAAAATGGAGAGTATAGCGTTTACCATCTCGACGGATATCGACATCCATATATTCAGAAGAATACTGGGTTGAGCAAAGGCCAAGGCCGTTTAAACCTAAGGAGTACTCGTAGTTGTTCCCCTCGTTATTATTATATTTACCGCCTGCATAAAGCTCGCAGAAAACAAGCTCCCAGTTGTATCTGTCTTCATTTTTATTATAATCAACAGGAATACCACGGCCGTGGTCTTCAATCTCTATACTGCCATTTTGATAACGAGTAACGGTAATAAGCTTACCGTAACCCTCTCTGGCTTCATCAATAGAGTTTGATAAAATTTCAAATACCGAATGCTGACAGCCCTCGATACCGTCCGAGCCAAAAATAACAGCAGGACGCTTACGGACTCTATCGGCACCCTTTAAGGTTACGATACTTTCGTTGCCGTATTCCGGTTTCTTTTTAGGTTTAGCCATTGTGCTCTCTCCTATTTACCTTGTAATTTCTTGATTTTATCTCGTAAAAATGCAGCGTGCTCGAACTCGAGCAGTTTTGCAGCAGCGTGCATTTCTTTCTTTAGGCTGTCGATAAGCTTGTACTTATCTTCCATAGACATATTTTTAAATTCGTCAACATTATCGTCAGCGTGAGTAGAAATTTCGAGTACATCGCTGACCTTCTTAACGATTGTTTTAGGGGTGATATTATTTTCAACATTGTATTGATGCTGAATTGTACGACGACGGTTAGTCTCCGTAAGTGTTTTTTTCATCGAGTCTGTAACGCTGTCTGCGTACATAATAACTGTGCCGTCAACATTACGTGCCGCACGACCGACGGTCTGGATAAGCGAGCGTTCACTACGCAAAAAGCCTTCTTTGTCGGCATCTAAAATAGCAACTAAAGACACCTCAGGAATATCAAGACCCTCTCTAAGCAGGTTGATACCGACCAGCACATCGAATTTACCAAGTCGCAAGTCACGTACAATCTCCATACGCTTTACCGTATCAACATCGTGGTGCATATATCTTACTTTAATATCCAATGACTCAAGGTATGCGGTGAGGTCCTCAGCCATCTTTTTAGTAAGAGTTGTAACAAGAGTACGCTGACCTTTATCAACACGCATATTGATTTCGGACACAAGGTCGTCGAGCTGACCCTCGGTTGGTCTAACAGAGATTTCTGGGTCCAAAAGACCTGTAGGTCTGATAATTTGCTCGGCAACAACATCGGATTTTTCAAGCTCAAAGTCACCGGGAGTTGCGCTGACAAAGACTGCTTGATTAACTCTGGAGTAAAACTCGTCGAAGTTGAGAGGTCTGTTATCAAACGCTGACGGAAGTCGAAAGCCAAAATCGACTAAGCTTGTTTTTCGCGCTTTATCGCCTGCGTACATACCACGCACCTGTGGTAGTGTTACGTGAGATTCATCGACAAAAATTAAAAAATCGTCAGGAAAATAGTCGAGCAAAGTATATGGTGCAGAACCGGGTGCACGCCCCGAAAGCACCCGCGAATAGTTTTCTATGCCCGAGCACATACCAATTTCCTGAAGCATTTCGATATCGTAGCGAGTACGTTGTTCAATACGCTGGGCTTCTAAAAGCTTGCCCTCTTTCCTGAAATATTCAAGTCGTTGTTCCAGTTCAGTTTCGAGCTCTTTAATTGCTCGATTCATTTTTTCGCCACCGACGATATAATGGGAAGCGGGATAAATAGCGGCGTGCTTTAGTGATGCGACAAGCTCGCCGGTGAGCGGGTTAATCTCAGTTATTCTGTCAATTTCGTCACCAAAAAACTCGACGCGAATAATCTTGTCAGAAGATGCAGCAGGAAAAATCTCAACAACATCTCCCCTTACTCTGAATTTGTTACGTATGAAGTTGATGTCATTTCTTTCGTACTGCAGCTCTACAAGTTTTTTCAACAGCTCGTCACGTGATTTCTGCATACCCGGACGAAGAGAAATCACCATACTGCGGTAATCAATCGGGTCGCCGAGTGAATATATGCACGAAACTGATGCGACGATAATTACATCTCTGCGTTCAGAAAGTGCAAGCGTCGCGCTGTGGCGCAGTTTATCAATCTCGTCATTTATAGAGCTGTCTTTTTCGATATAGGTGTCTGTTGACGGAATATAAGCTTCCGGCTGATAGTAGTCGTAATAGGAAACAAA
>JAFQPG010000014.1 GCA_017411835.1 Ruminococcus sp.
ATAGGAAACAAAATATTCAACAGCGTTGTCAGGAAAAAACTCTTTAAACTCAGAACAAAGCTGAGCCGCAAGCGTTTTATTATGGGCAAGCACTAAGGTCGGACGGTTAACCTTTTCGATTATATTAGCCATAGTAAAGGTTTTACCCGAACCTGTTACACCCAACAAGGTTTGCTCTTTATACCCTTTATTTATTGAATTTACGAGCGCATCTATAGCCTTAGGCTGGTCGCCAAATGGTTTATACTGTGAAGTAAGTTTAAACTTATTTTCCATATAGACACGCTCCTTTATAGTTTAATTAGTTTGCTTTATCTGTTTTTTCTTATTCGGCTTAGTGATTAATTTAATCAGCAGCTCTGCAGCATAAGCCACTACAACGAAAATAACCATCATAACTAGAAAATGCCACAGATGTTTATCGTCCATAAGCGGTGACATCTGGTACACCTTGATAACCATAATGTGTGACACATACAGGTTGAGCGATATACTTCCTAAAAATGCAAAGAACTTATTAATCGGCTTACATTTAATAAGATTTAGCACCCACACAATGACAAATGTAAGCGGGATACCACCAACCATATAGAACCATCTGCGCCATACATTGCTAAAAACGTTCAGCTCTAAAATAACAAATGTAAAAACAACAAGTGCTAAGCAAATAAGATAGGTGTACCACGGTAAGGTTTTCTTTTCATACACGAGCTTGCCAAAATAACAACCGATAAAAAACACAGGAAATCTAGTGAGTGCGATTTCAATGTTTTTGTAAACATCAGGGTAAGTCGCTCTTAAAGTAAGTGTCAACAAAGCAGTTACCGCAAGTAAAACAAGTAATCGCAAAAATGCAGTCTTTAAAAACTTATTATCAAACAGGTATGAATAGATGTATGGGTAGATAAGGTAGCATACCAAAATGCATGCAACAAACCAAATTTGCTGGTCGCCCGATACCCAAAAATCCATCATAGTAAGTTTGCTTACAAACAAAGATTTATCGTGCTGAATGAAAAGATATTTATACACCCAGAAAAGTCCGGTAATGATAATCACAGGCCAGAAAAGTCTGGACAAACGCTTTTTGATAAAAACAAGGATATCAGGATTTCTGAAAAATGAAAAATACAGAAAAACACCTGAACAGAAAAGGAAAATCTCAACACCCATATTGCCGTAGCCGATAAAAGCATCAAGCGGTTTTAAAAACTTTAAGCCTAAATCAAAATCTAATTTCAGCATTGCAGAACCATGGAAGATCATAATCCACAAAATACTGATGCCGTAAATTTCGCTCTTATACTTGCTTAAATCTGCAAGCTGTAATGGTTTAAACTTACTTGACTTCATATTCTTTCCTCTCGTTAGTCCATTTTAATACTGCATCGTAAATACGCTCACAGCTATTAAAGTCATCAAATGCAAAGAAATCGTCTGCGCGTTTTTTGTATTCATCAGGCATTTTGCACTCGTTGCTCATATATTCACAAATGAGTTTGACTGCTTCTTCGTACTCGTCGCACACAGGACCAAAGCCCATAGTCGCAAACTTCATACCACCCTCTTCAAAACGCATCGGAACTTCCTTTGGCTGATAGTAGACAATCGGCTTTCTCATATAGCCAAAGTCATAGTGAATACCAGAATAGTCGGTAACCATAAGGCTTGATTCGGTAAGGATTTTCTCGTAATTGAGGTCACCGCTTGCCTGTATAAGCTTTACATATTCGTTTTTGTCGTAGTCGTCAATTTGAGCACTCATCGCAGGGTGCAGTAAGAAGATAATCTTGTAACCTGTTTTCTTTGCAACCTCAATGATGCGCGGGTCATTTATAAGACTATTGTAAATTTTATAATAGCTTGTCTTTTTAAATGCGTCAGAATATTGTCTTGTTGAGTTTCGCTGAGCGCCACCCACCAAATTTCTACGCCAAGTAGGAGTAATAAGAATTTGCTTTTGGTCATTATTCTTAAGCCCATCAAATCTAGCAAGTCCTGTAAGCGCAACCTCATCTTCGCGATAACCGTAAACAGGCCTTAGAATATGTTCTACCTCGTATTTAGAACTTGTTGTATAGAACATAGTATTATCATACAGACGGTTTTGATAATCGGCGTTTTTCTGAATGGTAATGCCGTGCGCGATACATACAAGATTAGGATTGTAAAGGTCTTTTACAACAGTCGCGAGTTTAGGATTAATGCTACAGAACTCAATGATATCAGGATGTGTAGCAATAATATTTTCAGCCATAAGAGAATAAAGCTGACATTCAAATGAGTTGTAAATCAAAAGATTATCAGGAAACTCTTCTTTTAAACGAGGATAGTCAAGCGAATCTGCGTTAATGATATAGTAGCACTCAATGTTGTCGTTTTGCTTCATCGCATATCTGAAAGCATATTCACCGTTGTCACCTGCTTTGTAGAGCTTATCAAAGAACAGCCAGATGCGTCTGTCTTTAAACTCATCTTTACGCCTAAAATATGCTTTTCTGAGCTTTAGCATATTAAGACAATTCTCAAGCTTAGTCTTAATACCAAGAGTAACATTATACACAGCCTTTAAAGCTTCTTTGACATACTGTTTCTCACGCTTTTTACGCTGTGCAGGAGTCAGACTAATCACCTTGAGCATTTTATCCTCATATACAAGGGCTAAATCCTTTGACACCATAAAGTAGGAATGCGGACAGTTTGTATTAAGCTTTGAAGGTGGTCTGTAAAACTCAAGCTCCATAGGCTGGGTTTTACCGTTTAACGTCACAAAGAACTCAATTTTTGTACCTTCGTTTAAAAATACATTTAGAGGAATATCTACAGAGAAGGTGTACGAGCTTGCAATCGAGACGCCAAACACCTTATCAAGGTAGTAAATATCGTTTCTGTTACAAGGGAAGTCTTCGCCATTTACTTTTACAGATATAACATTGTTATCGTAATCGTAAAGCAAACGGGTGAAAAATCTTAAATCGATTGAAAAATTACCTTTTCTGAAATTGAAGGCTCTGACAGTAAGATTCTTATGTGAAGACAAATCGTAAGTACAGCCTAAACGATTGAAATACATTTTATTCTCATCATGTGAAAAACTGTACTTTAGCTTTTCCTTATCGCCATCGTACTTAAGATGTGTAAACAATACTCTCAAATCAAAAGGTGGTACAAACTGCTCAGATTTCGCGTTATTTAAAATAAGCTTGTCAGGAACAAACTGTAGCAACTGCTTTGACAAATCAAAGAACTCTTTAATTTCTACATCATTTAAAAGGAATTTATTTCTAACATTAAAGTTTGAATAGAATTTAAAATACAAGCGATAATATGCAAGCTTTACAAGCCATACAGGCAAGTCTAAGCCATTATCGGTATATGAGTTTATAAATTTAAGATAAATATCTTTTAATGAATTGATGTAGAAATCTTTGTTATTACAGCCGTAATAGGACGTAGATGCAAGAGAAATATAAGCGCTATCGTAACGGCAGTAGGTTTTTTCAAAAAGTACAACCATGCTGTCCTTTTTGTATAAATTCATCAAGAAAAGTGTTGCGCTTTCTTCTTCGCAGACATCTTCAAACTTAATATCACCTATAAAATCCGCTTTGACAAATACAGCAGGTAGAAAAGAATATACATTCTGGATTTTATTGATATCAACATAACGCATAGAGAAATTGTATCTCTTGATATGGATATCAAGGTCAGGATTTTTCTTTTTGTAATTGAGTGAAACAAGGTTTGCATCAGGATGATTCTTTATCGACTTATTAATAGCAATAACTGACAGGTCATCATAAATGCAATACTGATTTGTAAAGCAGACGTACTGACCTTTTATTAAAGAAATTGCATTATTGTAGCACTGCGGTATGGTAGTATCAGACGGCATTTGCAAATAGTCATAGCCTTTTTTATTAGCATAGCTTTTAGCGTTTTCAGACTCGATATCGGTCATATCAGCTCTGTTTACAATAACAGTCTGTACGCTGCTTTTATTAAGTATGCCTGTTTTGAAGTTAGTGCTTAAATTAATTAAGCCATCATAAGTGTCTATAAGAATAACAAAAGTACATTTAGTTTGATTTTGCATAGTAATGTCCTCCTAGTTATAAATAAGAAAAATATAATTAAAAGCTATCGAAAAGGTCTCCTGATAAATTACTTTGAGCAAGAGAAACATAATCGTTATCAGCAACGATAAAATGGTCAATCAGTCTTACACCGATAAGATTAAGTGCATTTTTTACATTTATAGTAGCGTTGATGTCTTCTTTTGACGGAAGTGCAATTCCACTTGGGTGGTTGTGAGCAATGATAGCAAACTTAGAATTGTATCGCATAGCGAAATCAACGATTTTTCTAATAGGTAAGGTTGTATCGTTTATAGATCCTTTTGATACAATGCCACAATAAAGCTCTTTACCCTTTGCATCAAGCAACAAAAGCAGTACGTTTTCATTTTCTCTGCCGATGAACTTGTTTAAAATGCTTTGTCCTGCAGTTTTGTAATTAAAGACTTTGTCGCGATTATTATGTTTGTCATCAATATAAAGGCGGGAGATTTCAGGCATAAGCTTCAAATAAGCTGCTTGCGTTTCTGTAAGACCGAACTGACACAACGCATTAAACGGAGCATCAAACACAGCAGACAAGGAACCGAACTCGTCTAAAAGTCTATGAGCAAGCTCGCTTGTGTTTTTATATGGTACACAGTAAAAAAGCAAAAATTCAAGCGACTCGTGCATTTCAAAGTTATCAAGTCCGTTATCCAAGAACTTCTTTCTTACTCTAGAACGGTGATTTTTGTGCACATTATCTGTTGCCACAAGCCTTCCCCCTTCCCAAAAAAATGATATAATTACTCATACTAACCCAATATATAGCCATTATAAGAGCATTTTATCACAATTTGTTGATATATATATTACTATAAAGAAAATCAAGATAAAAATTTGTTGTATAAACAAACAAAAAAACAGCCCAAGCAAGTAAAGCTTAGGCTGTAAATAAAACTGAATAATATTAAGTTGTATCAGGTTCAGTGTCAGACGGATTATTTTCTTCTATAGAATTATTCCCCTCTTGTTCATCGGCTTCTTCACTGTCGTCAGTTTCGTTAGTATCGTCTAAAGAATTGTACGAAACGATAAGTGAAATAAGCTCGTAACCGAAGAGAACAACAATAATAAGAACAAAGGTAATTAAACCGTAAGGTTTTAAAAAGAAGTTGTATATCCCATTAATAAAAGGGACTTTACACTTCATAACGCCAAGCAACTGGTCCTCGTCCCACAACGGGTCAGCTATCGCACCATTTGCAATACCCTGTGTCTGGAAAACATACTCTCCGTTAACATATTGAGGCGTTGCGATAACCTTATGGGTAATGAATTTATCAGCAAGGTCCCCCTCTTCGCCTTTATAGGTAACGGTATCACCCATTTTTACCTCTTCGGGCTGTACCTGCTTAACAAGTATGACATCGCCAACAAGAAGCTCAGGCTCCATACTACCAGAGGAGACTCTGAAAATCTGATAACCGAAAACATTTGGTGCTTCTCCCGAAATGCGGGCATCAAACATAACAACAACAACCGCAAGTAAAATCACCAAAAGTACAGTACCTAGAATGTTAAAAACCTTTCTAACCTTATCCACGCAGTCACCTTAATTATACATCAGGTAAAGGTCACCAGGATTAAATGTTACAGAACCGCTATCGCATTTGACAAACCACTCAACAACCAATTCACCTGTACGAGCTTCGTTTTGAACTCTGTATGAAATGTGAGCATTTCTGACAATGTGCAGGTCAGACTGTGTAGCTGAAAAAGTTCTGAAAGAGTTAGTCGGTACAGCAACACCTAGACTAGAAGAACCATTGCTAATTGTAAAAGATTTAAGATATAGCGAAACCACAGTGTCTTTATCGGCATTCTTATTAGTAACTACAGTTTTATAATAAGCATAACTCGGGGTGACATTTTCGCCTGAACCGGAAGCGCTTACAGTAACATTAGCAGAAGAAATTGCTGTGTCACCGTACTGAACTAAACCATATTCAGGAGTACCTTCTGTATTGTTCAAAGTGCCGCTAAATGTTTCAAATTCACAGTTTTCAGCACGAAGCAACGTGCTATCATTAAACTGGAGGCCTACGCCTTCCTTAGTGTCAGGTTCAAACCATGAGAAAGAAACCGTAGTCATACCGATGATAAGTATGAGAAACGCCAGTATTAGACAAATTGGTATCAATAATTTACTTTTCATGGTTTTCACCTCCCGTTTTTTTACTCAATTTCATTGCTGAAGTTGACAAATTCGCCTGCAACACCTTCGGTGTTAATAGAATAAACAGAGTAAACAATGTTTGCTGTATCTTCTGTAGGTACAGGAACATTAACTATAGCATAGTCACAGTACTCTTTGTAACCCATATAATCTAATGAATTTGTAAATTTGTTATTCTTAGCAAGATAGATATTCACTTTTGCTTCGTATCCTGTAGGAATAGTCGCGCGATAGTAACCTGTTGTACCAACATTTTGCATAGTTGCCCAGATTTTTTCATCTTGACTATTAAAGAAGCATACACGAATATCGTATTTTGAAACATCAACATTAGTGTTGTTATAAAGGTAGAAGCATCTGTCACCTACATGTGTGTTGGTGCCAAACAGAGTTCTCTGATATGCTGTAGCTGTTTTGCCGTTAGCATCCTGTGCTTTAACCTTGTAAAACTTAACACCGGACATTGAGTTAACAGCGTACTCCAATGTAAAGTTATTGAGATATCCCTGTAATGTATCAGAAAACTCAAAAACATTTGCTTTGCCAATATAACTATATGAACTTACAGGATTATCAGGATCAGCTAAGTTTAATCCGTTGGTATCAGATACAAAATACTCAGCCATATAATTCAGCACACCACCATTTAAGATTGTTTGTAGCTGAATATTATTTAAAACACTAGAGTTGTAAATCTTACGAATACCGGAGAAATCGGTAATTTCAAAGTTCTCTACACGAATGAGATAGTACTTTTGAGTACCTGTAATAGCCGATGTAACCTTAACAAGAGAAACATCGCGTGTATTCTCTGTAGGTGTGATAATAAGCTCACCGCTATCGAAGTCAAAAGTACAAGCGTTACCATCTACAACCTCTGCAGATAAAATCTTGTCACCAAAGTCACAGGTGTATTTGAAAGTAACAGGCGCATTCTTTGAGGTTGAAGCCTGCTGGATAGATGTTACTCTGTCAGTAGCTACATAGTCAGAGTAGTACTGGGTCCATGTTCCGATTGGATACGGAGTACTACCTGTATTAGCGAAAAATGCATTACAGGTGTTATCAATAGTAGCTGTAGAAGTGTAATTAGTTGATGTGTTAAAATCAAAGAATACTACGTACTTCTTATCATACGGAATATCGCAGTAGTAAACATTCTGGTCATAATCGTTCTCATAGTAGAAAGTCATACCAAAATTATTCTTCGAAAAGTCGCGGTCATCATAAGTATTGCTGACGTGAGCTGTTACGTCACTTCCCCAACCAAGGGAATCAGTGAAGAAAATTCTGCGGTAGCCGTAAGCAAGAGTACCTTCGAAATTATCATAGCCGGCAGTTAGTGAGATATCTGCAGTTGCAGTAGAGTCAGCTACAATACTAAATGTAGAGCCGTCTGCAGTTCCAATAGAAGATCCGTTAATCTTAACGTTTGTTACAGTATTGCTCTGGTTGTCTTTCTTTACATTTACAGTAAGAAGTGTACCATAGCCAACAGACTCACCGTTAAAGTAATATCTGCCGCTGTCGTCATTTATATAAATAGAGCCGTATTGTGGCTGCTCAATATAAATCTTAGGGTTAGCTACAAACTTTACAGAGTATTCAGCGTTTGTGCCCTTGAGTGTTACTTCGAATGTTGCTTTACCATCTGTTGAAATTGATGGAGAAATATCAACCCCGGAGGCCTTAGTAACCTGAGCATAGTAGCCCTCTGGCGGAGTAACCACCAAGGTGGTTGCAACTCCGTAATTAAGAGGAGCCGCATGACCGAAATCATACATTACTCCATCTATAGTAAGGCTTGCACCTTCTTTAGTTTCAGAGGTTTCATCAACATTTACAGTAACAGTTTTGTTCTGTGTAATACCTGCGGTAACAGGATCAATATTAGCAGTTACATTAGCTTTTGTACCGATAGACTGGGTTGATGACCAGCTACTACCTGACGCAAGAGATACGCCGGTAAAGCTTGATACATAGTAGCCATTCATTGGGGCTACAGTGTATTTAATAGTTGAATTATAGTCAACATAGTAAGAACCAGCTGTGCTTACATCGGTAGAAACACCGTCTTTGTAATAATTAAATGTAATTGCCAGTGCATTAGTCGGTTTTTCGACTTCAACTGTTGGCTTTACATTAATTTTGTACTCAATAGAAACAGCAGATTTAACATTTTCGATAACAAGTTTATCGGTAATATTGCTGTTAAGGTTTGTAAGAACATTAGTGCCGTTTACTTTAAGGTATTCAAAATAACAGTTAACATTAGGTCTTGTAATAGAAACAGAAAGAGGACTATTTGACAAAATCTGATTGTCTGTGATTGTTGTACCGTCAGTCATCAATGTTACTGTACCGTTTTGACTACCCTGTCCTTTTGTAACAGTGATAGGATAGTACACAGTACTTTGAGTTACTGTAACAGTCTGTGATGTAGAGTAAACTGTCTCCCCTGTTTTTGTGTTAGTTGTTTTTACTCTGAAGTAATATGTACCAGTTGCGTTAGGTGTCCAAGTGCTACCTGAAATATCGGAAAATGCAGAATTGTCTGTGCTTACCTGATATGACTGGGTAATAGACTTAAGCTCGGTGGCGGTAAACGCAGCACCGGTATCATCGTTAACATATGGATTAGAGAAAGAGATAGACTCAGCATCTGTAATGCTGTCGCTGCTTATAGTAAAGCCGGTATTAGCGCCATTAAGGTGGTTAAATACCAAGTAATAAGCTGTTGCACTCTTAGGATTTGTTGAGTAAATGCTGTTAGCATAAGCCTTTGCATATACAGTATATGAAAGTGGATTATCAACATCAGCAGCTATATTTGCCACACTAGGATTAAATGTCTTGTTATTAGCAGAGTAGCCACTTGATGATGCTGTGCTGTAATGTGCAACTGAACCAGTAGGTACTGTTGAAGTAGGGGTTAGTGTGAAACCACCATTTTTAAATACTATATAAGGATTAGCTTTTGTACCGGTACCACTTGTGCCAGATGCTACGTTAGATGCAGTAAGTGTCAAAGCTGAAGGAGTATTTGGACGGAAGATAGCCTTGACCGATGCATTGTCGGCAGTTGGTTTAAGCGTAGTAGTAGCTGAAGTAGTTGAGCTAAGCGTAGCATTTGTCAGACCAGTCCAGTTAGCAAAAGTATAGCCAGTGGAAGGGGTTGCAGTAATAGACACACCTGTAGTCGGTGAAGCAGTACCGCTTTCAGGAGAAACTGTACCGCCGGTACCGGCAGTAACAGTAAATGTAGGATTTTTCTCAAAACGTGCATAGTAGCTTGTAGCACTACTAATTTTATTAACGGTATATGTAGCACTAGTAGACAAACTAGTTCCACTGCTGTTATACCAGCCTTTAAAGGTATAGCCGGAGTTTGCTGTAGCAGTTAATGTTATGGTAGAACTGCGGGCAAAAGACGAGTTAGTAGTAGCGTTTGAAGAAGTAGTATTTACATTACTAGAAGAAGTACCGGTAGCGCTAGAAACATAGTAGCCCGAAATCTTTGCAGTACCAGCCTTAGCATCGTTAGAGTAAGTCGTAGAGCCATAAGAAGCAGAACGAACATATATAGTCTGGGTTAAATTTAAAGAGGTATAGCTAGTGATACTTGAATTAGTAAGTGTAGCAGAAGAGTTTGCGGTAAGTAATCTATAACCGCTTAAGTTAGAAGAAACAGTCAATACAGATGTAGAAGCAGGAGCATATTGCTTACGATGAGAAACAGAGTTTCCTTCACCGCCCCATTCGCCATCAGTACCAAATACAGCCAATTGAGAAAGGCCATCCCATTTTGGCATTTTTACATAGTACAAGTTAGTGTTTGAGATTTGGGTCATTTGATAGCCCTGTGACCAAGAACTGTGACCAACCATAAGCTGGATACAATTATTTGTCCAACCTAAGGTAGAGTTGTCAAAATAGAAATACGTATCAGCTGCAATATTAGCTTTGGACTGAGCAATATCAACATTTGCAGATGTATCAGCGAGGTCCTCTTTTTCACGTTGTTTAACAGTATTAGTCTGAATTTCTGCAACGAGGGAGCCTTTTTGTGAAGACTGCTGAGGAATAAATGCAGAGAAGGTTGTTGAAACCAAGCCTACTACGAGTAAAATGAGCATTGCAAAAATTGTGATATTCTTTTGTAATGCAAACATTTTTGCTTGTTTCTTAGCAGCAAGTTTAGCTTGTTTTTTAGATGCACTTTGCTTTTTTCTTGAATTTTTACGGCTCATTTCAACACCTCCTTATGTAATATTTAAAAATAAACTTAAAAGTATAAAAGAAATTATTCTGTGATATTTAAGTAAATGCCGTTTGCAAGGTCGTGATTATACGAGAATATAGCACCGTCCTGTGCAGTTACAGAAGAGTTTGGATACGCTGTGTATCGGTAATATAGCCGGCTTATACTGCCGCCAAAATCTTCTGTATACCAGCGATAGTCATCGAGTTTTATCATAGGCATCCAGTTAATCTGGTCAGTAGAATACTCAAGTTTTGCACCTGTAACATTGGTTAATGTATCATTAACCACGCCATTAGCAGAACCGTCTACAACGACCGCGATATGCCACTGACCTGTATTTCTACCCGTTAAGTAATATGTATCACTTGAGTCACGCAGAGCGCTGTTTACGGTATTCCAAGTTGAACCCGCCTGCGTCTGTGTAGGAGAATCATAATACTGGAACGCAAGTGCATTAGCGGTTGCATTGCCAGCGTCCTTCGTAACATAAGCAAAGTAATGTAAATCAGTTTTATCTTTAGTCATATAGTAGTAGGTTGTACCATCAGCAAAACCTACTTTATATCTGTAATTGCTATTCAAACTTGCATCAAGCAACTCAGTAGAAAGACATATTTTTTCGACCTTTCCCCAAGTGCCGACACCAGAGGTTGTGCCTGCTTTAGAGAAATTTGAAGTAAAGTTATTTACAACGCCACAGTCAGAATAGCCAAGAGCTGTGTAAATGTAGTTACCATCGTCATCCTTGTTAGAATCAGAAGCGTTCCATACACACTTGATATTATTACCACATTTTTTATCTGACGAATACATAAACTTCAACGAGTTTATACTATCTGCAAGATAATATCCTTTCCAGATATCGTTTGCAGAATCATAATACATAGTTGTAGTTTGAGTTTCATAAAGACCATAGTCGTTTAAGTAAAGAGAGCCTTGACCGCCTTTTACTAAAAACTGATATGCGTCTCTATTATAGGCTTTTTCAGAAGCAAATGTTGTGCGGTCAACAAACTGGATAAGCTCGACCTTCTTATTGCCCCAAACGCCAAAGCCGATTGACGCATCAGTATAGTTCTTCGTTACGCTAAGTGCCTGATAGATGTAGGAACCTGCATCGTTTTGTACAGGTTTTGTATTTTCATCAAATGCCCATTGATATGTTATAACAGGCTGATTTGATGAGCTAACGCTACCGTAGAAAAAGTAGCCTTTTGTAGGATTTGCTGAAATATCATCCAAAATATCCTTAGATATACGAGGTGCTGCGTTACCATCACCGTCAGATGTAATCCAGCGAAGTGCTCCACCCTCATTTTCCGTAATCATCATAGGAACGATTTCTATGGATGAACCACCTGTATAGCAGAAATACAAACTGCTGTCAGGATCTTCGGTAGTCATCGGTTTACCTTCATGACCTGATACGGTGCTAAAGGTATAGTCATCGAACATAATGGTCTGGAAGTCAGACGCAGAGTTCTTAAATACAAGATTAATCTTGATAGTACAGCCAAGAGCTGCTTTCTTTTCATCAGCTGTAAGAGCCAACCAGTTAGGGTCTTTTTCTTCAAACCAGATTTTAACATTGACCTTGGTGTCCTCGCCGCCATGGGTCGACTTAAATACAGCATGGCTCTCTGTGCTATTACTATTGTAAACGTAGTTAGAACCTTTAAGTGTTTTAGGAATGACTTCCTGTATACCACCAGCAGTTGAATTAACCGCACCGTAGTCTCTGCTTTCTTTTGAGAACATCAAAGAGGTTTTTGATGTTGTACCGGATGTAACGCAAATACGCATTGCGTCGGCAATAGTAGTCTTAATCTCATCAGTAACAGCCTCATCTTCAGATGTTACTGTAAAGATGTTAGCAGAATCAAAGAAGTAGTTATAATTTTTGACAGTCGCGTTGTGCACTTGAAAATCAAAATTGTAGTAACTTGTGTTATAGTCTGTTGTATCACCTTTGCGGTAGGTTGACTGTCCATCCTTTTTGAAATAGAAGTTAGTACCATCTGGACTAGAGCATTGCGCAAGCTGATAAAGAGCAGTTGGTCTAAAATAAGTAGACAAGTCAACAAGAGTTGTACCTGACTCCTGGACATCAAAACGATAGTTTAGATTAGAAGAAATCGGCAGATTCTCACCCTTGATTACGAGTGATGAGGACGACTCGATCCACGCAAAGGTTGTAAGACCTAAAAGAATAATACACTCGATAAGTGCCACAACAGAAATTATTAAATTGTTTTTATTTTTGAAAAACTTTTTATCAGTAAAGTATTTTTTTAGATTAAAAATATCTTTTACTTTTTTCATCGTGGCACCTCCTTTTCGTGTGTTTTAGTTAAAATTTAAATTATGGCCAGTCTTTAGAATTATATAAAACTGTGAATAAAGATTCGTTAGTTGGTACGCCAGATTTGGCAGTACCACGCCATCTACTATCGTTATCCCATTCGTAAATCTTACCACTGACAATACCATCGAGAGGAATATCGGCTGTTTGCTGACCGTTGTTATTAAAAATAATGCTGTCATAACGAGATGTGTCAACATAGATATAATACTGCTGATAATTTCCATCACCAGTTTCAGAAGTAGCTTGCTCATATTTCATTGTTGCACCAGGCCATCCATTGTTGACATTTGTATCATCCTTATCCCACATATAACACTCTGGGTCATTATTAAGTCCACAGTAAGATTTAGAACAATCCAAATAAATTTTACGACAGTAGTTCTCGATAGAGCAGATATTGTTAGCTACACAGTTTGGATAGTTAACATTATTGGATTCATACTGAACAACCTCGTGAAGTGGAGAAATATTCCACTTTGTATCGTGATAATTAGGGTCACAGCGTTCAACACGGTAGTCGTAGTAGGTTCTGTCACTCGGTACTACACAAGCATAACCGATACCGTTACCATCAGGTTTAAAGTTATCATTCTTATACAGATATGAGTAAAAATCAGCACCAGGCGCATCTGTACCATTGTCATTCGCGTAGAAATGCACTTGCATAAATGCATTATTCATATCGTTGCTTACTATATCCTTTGCCTGAACATAGAGCATATCATATCCCCAGTAGCAGTGATCATCTCCACCTGATGTTCTGCTAATTTCAAAGAACTTACCATTACAAGCACCAGCATTCCACTTACGGTGATAGGTAATATCAGGATTTCTGTCAGAATTAAGCGCGTACTTTGTATTAAAGTTATAGTAACGCTTGAATGTAATAGCTGGACGTGAGGAATTCTGACTAGTATAAACATTTGCAGGAACAATAAAGTAGTACACATCGATGCCAGAGCCGGAAGCTTTATACTCAACAGTCTGTCCGTTATACGTATAGTTCATGGTAAGAACAGAGGTTGTATTTTCAATATTGGAATTTTTAATCCAATGTCCGTCTGTACCATCGTATACAGTAACAAGTTGGACGTCGTGGTTGCCCCATAAACCGCCACAAGAGTATTCAGGAGCCCCTGCCTCTTCTGTTGCATCTTTGTCTTTCTTAGACTTTGAAGGAGCACCATCGGAAAAAGCAGTAAAGTAAACTGTAGAGTTTTCACCTTCACCACCGGCAACAATAACACTGTCAGTTGTCGTATCATCAAGATAACCAAAGCCTTTTGTCTCCCAATAGTTCCATACTTCATTTTCATCCATCGGGTTAACACGTCGGAAGATGATATGATCAGAATTAATAAGGTCCTGTGGAGCGTCTACAGTCCATGTATATCCGTCCGGCAAAAGCTTCATCAGATAACCTTTTTGATTATCAGAGTCGTAGAGCTGCATAACAGGGTTGAACGATACACCAGTTTCTGTTTCGATTTTATCATCAATCCAGTTTTCTTTTGTTTTATCAAGGAATTTATATGTATACATATCCTCGCCACCGGTACCAGAGGTAGCGAAAATAAGATTCATATCAATATCTTTACCGGAATAAACATCCTCGGTACAATCAGGATCTGTACCTTCAAGCCACACAATCATAGAAAGAGAAAGTGTCTTACCTTTTGCTATACTGAACAGCTTTTTAGAACCAAAGTTGTAGTCATCAATAGAAGACGCAAATGCTGGAACAACAACGGTAGAACTTCCAGAACTATTATCTATTTGTGTAACGGGTGCGTATGGACGCTCAAAACCGGTAGATACACCAGGTGAAATAACAGGATATGTACCGCCTTCTACTGAGCTGTTGTAGTCTTCTTCTGTCCATCCATAACCATTATCATTGGTGCCAGAAATCATATATATGTGGCCGTCTTTAACCTTAATATCTTTGGTTTTAACGGCACCACCCTCACTATTACCATCATTAAAAATGATATAGTCATATTTTGAATTGAAGGTGTAATAATAAATACTGCCGGAAATGTGGGTCATCGGCTTACCCGGCCACTTAGAAAGCTCAACGTCAGGATCGCCATCTTGCCAGATGTAAGCATACGGCTGTTTCCAACCGAGCGTGTTATTAAAATATACGGTGGTCTTGCCTTCGTTACTATCATCGCCATCAGAGCCTGAACCCGAGCTACCAGAACCAGAGGAAGTTCCGTCTTCCACCAAAGTACCACCTTGAATATCAATATGATCAAGGGCCCAAGTTCCACTACGACCTTCTTCTAACACATAAGTTGCACCATCATAGACGTCTAGGTTAACAGTTTGGTTCTGATTACCATTGCAATTTAAAATCAATTTGTTATATGCTCTGTCATATGAGTAAGAAAATAATTTTGTGTTAGGATCATAGTTCATAACAACACCAGGGAATGAACCGTTATTCTTTCCCTCTTTGTCCCATACATATGCTCTTACATTACTTGGATCATTCTCCCAATCCGTCGGTGCATCTAAGTACACAGTATATGTACCGCTTGTATTTCCACCGGAAGAACCATCATCGCCGCCATCTTCAGGGACATCACCGTCATACTGTTGAGATAATATTGAAGACGAAACTGCGCCTGATGAGCCGTCGTTCTGATAAAAAGCAAGACGCAGAGCCTTACCGTTTGCAGAGTCAGCAAATTTAAAATATGACTTTGAATTAAGATATACATCCATATTTTCTTCACCAGTATTAGTAAGAGTGAAGTCGATATTGATGTATTTTGAGTTCATATCATTTACAGTTGCTTCTCTGAACTTGATATTAGTAGTGTCAGTTGAGTTGAAAGTACCGGTAGTAGGAACAAAGATATTACGACCATCAAGCGATGTAACAGGCTCAAAAGTAAATTCTTCAAGATAGTTCCAAATATTGATATAATCACTATCATTAGCCTCGTTAAAGTCAATCTCTAAACCTGAGTCCGGCTCAACAGAAATAAAATCTGTGTTAGCTTTGTTATTTTCAGCGAAAACAAACCATGCAAAGGTACTTACACAGATCAGGATAATAACCTCTAAAATGGCAATCGCACTAATAAGTGGTGAGGTTTTAAAAATATTCAGTTTTTTGGAAATAGATTTTTTAGTCATCGTTTTCTCCTAAAAACTAAAGTTTATGTAAAGACGAATTAACCGCCTCGTAAATCAAAATTAACTAAGAACTGACCACCTGAAATAGCACGACGAGCTTCAGTATCACAGCCTTCAACCCAGATGTTAACCTGCGTTTTACCATAATAGTAACCGTCGGTGTGAATTTCGTCTACTACACAAATAACATCTTTATTTGTTTGTGTTACAGTGTTTTCATAATTGAAGTCAGTACCAACAATTTTTCCTTCACTGTTTTCAGCAAAAGCGTAGTAGTGGTGAGTGTATGTATCACGTGCTAAGTCGCCTTCGCCAACGATATATTGGTTAGGAACAGCATCTGTATGTAGTACCCAACCGCTAGAAGTAGCGTTAGACTCAAGATAAATATCAGGGCGTGGCAACCACAAAGCTGTAGGAGTTGTAGCGCGATGGTCGTAATCTTCTTCTTCGATTACTCTGTCATACTCAACAAAAGAAACTCGTATAGCACCAACAACGGCATCCTTGGAAAAATCACCGTAAGAAGATTTTCTTTCCGTGTCAGTAAGCAAGCCATCCTCGTTGATAGTACCGTCAGGATTCAATTCACACTTGCCTATAGCGTAAGAGTCTTTATCAAGATAAACACTACAAGGGTCGTTTGACCTGAAGTACATATCAACAGAAATATACTCTTTGTTAGGTGTTACTGTATTATAAACGTTACTGTTGCGATCTATTTCTAAGTTCTTATTCTTAAGTGTAGGACGAATAAGAGTAACGCCGTCACCTGTAACGTCGATAGGGCTGAAATCGTGCAACGCGTCTTTTCTTGTTGCACCAAATTTAAGAGATCTGAAATTGAGAGTTTTTTCATAATCAGAGATGACGTATTTATAGCCGTTTTGTGAGGTTTTAAAACCAACAGCCATCTCAAACTCGGCAACACCAATAGTTTTTGCCTGAACACCTGTTGCAGATTTAGGTTCAGACACATTAGAAAACCAAGCAAGCGTCGCAACAAAGACCATTACAATTAAAGCGAGCAATAACATGATAGCTTTAACGATCAAAGATGTAGTTTGCTTACTTTTCATATTATTGCTCCTTTCTGTAAAATTTTTAGTTATCTAAATATTCTTCGCCAAGTTCCAAAACCTTTTCCGGTTTGTAGTCAATAAGCACTCTGGCCTTTTTAACAAAAGCTTTTGCCTTCTTCTTAGCATCTTTAAGTTGTTCGTTATAAGTCTGCTCGAGAGCTTTCTTCTCTGCATTAAGACGAACAGTATATTTTTCTTCGTCTGTAAACGCGCAAGCGTTCAAGACTTCTTCGTCTTTCTTAGCAAGTTTTTCTTCAAAATCAGCTTTCATAGCTTCAAATCTTGCTTCGAAATCAGCAGTAATAGAAGCGATAGCTTCGTCTTTTTCGAGCTTTGCTGTAGCAACAGTCTGCTCCATCTGCGCAATTTTCTCTTCTTTTGCTAAAAGAGTAGCAACCTGAGAGCTTACAGTATTATTAAGTGCAACAGCCTCTGCTTTTGCTTCATTATATCTTGCTTCATACTTAGCAGATTCTTTCTTGCTGTTTTCAACTGACTCATCGCAGTTATCAATCTTAGACTGCAAAGCAGATTTTTCTTCATTTAAGGTTGCAATAATTGCATCCTTAGCGGAAAGCATATTGAGGTGAACTCTGATTTGGTGATTAAGTTCATCTTCCTGTGCTTTGTTATCGCTGATTTGAGCGTTTAACTGATCTACTTCTTGTTGATGCTTGTCGTATTTATCAACAAGCTCGCTGTGCTCAGCTTCTAAAGTTGTAAGCTGAGTAGAAAGGTTTGAAATCTGCTCGTTTGCTGTAGAAAGCATTGAAGTCTTTTCAGTAAGCTCGGCACTTTGAGTGCTGATTGTAGCTTCGTGCTGAGCAACTGTTGATTTAAGACTGTCGTTTTCAGCATTAATTTGTGTATTAGTATCACGAAGGTCGTTGATGCTTGAATTGAGCACAACAATTTGTGAAGACTGATCTTCAATAGTTTTTGACTGAGAAGCAACTGTATCTTCAAGCTCTACGATATGAGCCTTATGCTCTTCAATCTGAGCGTTAAGCTCAGAAACAGTAGCTTCAAGACCAGATACCTTATCGTTGAGGAAGTCTATTTGTGTAGCCTGCTCTTTGATAGTCTGAGCCTGCTGTGCAACAGTTTCTTCAAGCTGTGCAATCTTTGCGTTGAGCTCATCAATCTTAGCGTTTAATGCGTCGATAGTGTTGTTGAGTTCAACAACCTTAGCCTCAAGAGTAGCAATAGTAGCAAGCTGTGCTGTGATGATAGCAGCCTGTTCCTCAACCTTAGCTTCGAGCTGTGCAATTTTAGCTTTGCATTCTTCGAGTTCTGTCTCGAGCTCTGCAACACGCTGGAGAGCAACTCTGAGTTCTTCTTTAGTTTCTTCGAGTTCTTTCTCTCTGACTTTCAGGAGAGTTTCTAACTCTTTAATTTTAATATCTTTTTGTCTGACCTTTTCCTTTTCCTGGTCAAGCTCAGTGGTGAGCTGAGCAATGATAAGCTCACGGTCTCTGACCTCTTTAAGGCGAATAGCCATTTCTTCGCGACGAGCTTCGTAAATCTGCTCTTCAAGCCATTTAGCCTGTTCTTCCTCAGGTCTGTTAGCTTCAGCCGCTCTGCGTTCGTTTTCAGCAACATACTCAGCGTGGAGCTTATCTTTAAGGGCTTTGTTGGTACTGATAGTCATAACAAAGTGTTGGAAAGCCATCACTTCATAAAGCTCTTTCTGAGTATCTGTATCCATTTCGCCGGAGAACTCATTAGCCTCAACAACATAACCGGTCTTACGATAAGCTTCAATAAATGACCATAACTCGTTACATTTAGAGAAGTTAGGGTTCTTTTTGATACAGTTTGTTTTATTGATAGGAGAACGAACCTGAATACAACCTTTGAGCTGCTGGATAAGGTTTGTATTAACAAAGTCCGTAAGCATCATACGAATACGCTCAATACGCTCGTAGTCAGTAAGATTAGAAATATCCTCATCTTTATCAATCTTATCACGGTCGTGTGATTCAGCCGCATAAGTCAGCTGGAATGCGAACATCTGATTGTTAAGATTAGCGTATCGCTTCATCTCAATGTTCGTATAAGAGTCGTTTGGAGCTTCTTTTAAGGCTCTAAAACGAGCTTCAACGAAAGAAATTGTTTTATAAATAAGTGTGTATAAAAATCTGTTTTCATATGTAGCGTAGCTATCTTCACGGTGAGTGTTGAGAAGCTTTGATGGTGAAACTAAACCGTCAGCATCAACCTTTTGAATCAAGCTTGTGTGCTGAGTTAAGTGTCTTACAGCTTCTTTAGTAACCTGCTTAACCTTGTCTACACGGTCAACCTCTTCATAGGTCTCAATGAATTTTCTATCTTCACGGATGGCTTTGTCCATATAAGGAAGTACTTCCTCAATCTTTTCAACCCATTCCATATCGATGACACGGTTGTATGCGTTACCGGCAAGAATATCCTTTCCGGTATCGCTATCTGCGAGAGCCCCTGTTAAATATCCTCTTGTATAGTCGCCGTCCAGTGTCTGCTGCATTTCAGCATACGCTCTGTAATATCTGCTATAGTCTAACATGGGGGCGCTCACCATCCTTTAATTGAAGTTAAATTCTAAAATTACATCATCTTCTGAAGCATACGAACATATTCTTTACACTCGTTCATATTTTCTTTACCAAAGAGCTGGTCAAGCTGTTGTACAAGACCATCAATTTCATCACGGATATAAGAAATGTTTAATGCTTCGAATTTTCTGAATACCTTTTTAGCAAGGCAATAGTCAATACCGTCAACCTCTGTACCGCCGCAACCAACGTAAGCAGGTACGAAGTCCTTCATCTGCTTCATAACACGGTTACCAAACGCAATTCTGAAATGCTCGATAACATAGTCGTCGAGGATCTCAATCTTCTTGAGGTTTTCTTCAGAAATCGGGTTAGCGGCAACAGCTTCTTCTAAAAGCTTTGTAAGGTATTTATAGTTAATAAAGATAGGTTCTGTGTCAGGTGCTTCAAATGGCTTACCTTTTGTATTAATATCGATAGGCAGAGCACGGTCGTAAACCTTATCTGTGATAGCGAATGTAGAGTCGTCGTTGTTAGCTGTACCAACATACCAGATGTTGTCAGGTACAACGATTTTACCGTCTGTAAAGTGTGCAGGGTCATCAGGCCATGGAGCTGATACGAGCTCGATAATCCACTCGTCGTGAGCAGGCATTTCGAGGATAGACAGCATCTCAGCAAAGTAATACTCGACACGAGCGATGTTCATTTCGTCGAGGATAACAACGTAAACGTTTTCGTTATATGAAGCCTCATAAAGAGCACGTAAGAGTTCAGTTTCATTGTACTTCTTTGTAAATTCGTTGAAGTAACCGAAAAGCTCAGTACGGTCACGCCATGAAGGCTGAACTGATGCGATAATAGCAGGGTTTTGAACAAACTTACCAAATGCGTATGGAAGGGAAGTTTTACCGGTACCGGAAATACCCTGTAAGATAATCAAACGGGTTGAAGCAAAACCTGCGATAAAGCAACGTAAAATCTTAATATCATAAAAGAGCTTAAGTCTTGAGCAAGCAAAGTTTCTGAATCTGTCGCAGAACTGCGGAAGTGTGATTTCCCAATCGTACTCTGGTGGCTGATAATCTGCCCACTCTTCGTCGATAGCGATAAGCTTGTTGAAACGACCGCCTTTTGCTTCTTCTTCGCCGTTGTTTAAAGCTTCCATTTCTTCGCCTGTAAGCTCAGAAATTTCGTTAGGGTTAAGACCAATCTGTGAAACTTTCATAGAGAGGATCTTGTCTTTCTCAAGATTAAGACGCATAACCTCTTTAGTTAAAGCGTTAACTTCGTCTATAAGGTCATTAGTATCCTTAGCTTTTCTCTTAAAGCGTGCAAATTTCTTAAGAGATGTAACAATAAAGAAGATAATGATACCAAGCACAGCAGCAAGCAACACGATTGCGATAACCGCAATAACCCATGTTAAGCCTCCGAGTGTTGTAGTATAATTTTCAATAATTTTGATATATTCAGGGAAGTTGAACATACCCAGAATGCCCTTTCCTACGCCAACAATAGCGCCCCAGATAGAGCCAAAGAACTGACCTAAAAAGTCAAATAAAAATTTGAAGATGGTATCCATAATACTTGCTCCTTTATCGTTTTAGCAATCTATAAAATAACGCAACAAACCTTTCTGTATATTAATACAGAAAAGTCGGTTCTGATTATTTCCTAATTTAGAGGGCTTAATCAATTACGTTTTAAGATTAAGCCTGTGGCTCGTCTGACTTTACTTCTTCCCCATTTTCTGCGGAAGTTTCTTCAGTCTCGATTTTATCGGAAGTTTCACTTACTTCCTGAGCCTTTTTAAATGCCATAAATTGTTTAAACTGTTCGTATTCTTCAGCAGACATCTGTGGCGCAGAACTGTCTGCATCATTAGATTTATTATTTTCGTTTTCTTCCTGTGCTTTTGCAGCCTTGTACTGCACAGCGTTGATAACAACCTTAACCAGTACATAAAGGAAGAAGAAAATCATTGGTAAAAGGATGCAAAGGAAGAAGCCTAGCTGTGAGTTAATAAACTCATAAACCTTGCCAACACCTTTTAACACAGTACCCTGATAGTCATCAGAATAGAAAACTGCACCGATTTTATCGGCGGTAAGATATCTTTCAACTACTTCTTGATCAGGTAATTGGGAAACTTGACGATTGTCGCCCTGTGTCTGATAAACTGCGTAACCATTATGCTCAGCAACATCAACGATTCTATGACAGATAAGCTGTTCGCCTAAATGTTCATTGCCCTGTAAATAGCCTTTATATGTAACGATGTCGCCTTCTTCGTAAGTCTTTTCTAAATCAAATTTAGTAGCTTTGCCAATAATGACATCGCCACTTTTGAAATCGCCACCCTCATAATCAGGTGAGCCGCCATCCATAGAATCAGACATAACGACTTGAATTGTGTAACCAAAAACGGTCGAAATACCGGAAGATTTAGAAGTTAGCGCAAGAGTAGCTACTAAAACAGACACAACTAAAACCAAAACTATTAAAATGTTAATTATTGTATTAAAAATACCCTTTACTACCTTCATAAAAACTCCTAAAAAAATAAAATAAGCAGGGGCGACCGATGGTCGCTAAAGGGACAATAGATATCGCCCGATTAAAACATATAGGGACGGATGTCATCCGCCTTTGTGGGACGTCGAGGACGGTACGGCTTTGCCCAAACCCTTTTGTCCTTCGGACATTTCCCCTATTAGGAGAATCTCGTCCCCTACATTTAAATATTAAGCATTATTGTCGGGATGGCGTACCTCCCGCAATACACGCCAATAAAAGGTTGTCGTATGTGGCTCCCATAAGGGAGCCACGAACAACATTCAATTAATAATATCAGTAAAATTTTCAGTTAAAATTAAGCAACGAGTTTGAAGTCAACTTTAACGTCACTAATAATCTGAGCAGCGTTAACGCTACCAACGTTGTCAGAGTAGCAAGCGGCATCCTGACCATCGAGGTAAACGTAAACTGTTACTTTCTTAGCAGCATTTTCTGCTGTTGAAAGACCTGTGATACCACAATCTAAGCTCTTAACGCCGGTAGCAGCTTCAAGAACTGTAAAGTCTGCAGTTGTACCATCAACAGCTGTTAATACGCCGTGTGCACCAGCGATGCTTGTAGCGTATGTGCCGAGAACCTTACCGTCAGGACCAGCAATAGCAACACGGATAGCAGAAAGCATTGAAGGGTTGCCAGTAGCAGCTGTGATTGTTACGCCTGTAAGCTGAATTTTAGCAGCATCTTCTGCAGCAGAACCGTCAGAAAGTCTGAAGAATACGTCCTCAGCAAAGAAAGACTCGTCAGGAGCAGCACCAAGAGTAACACCATCAGCCTTGCTGTTTTCCCAGCTCTTTGAATCAGCAGCAGCGATAGTTGTCATTGTACCGTCAGCCTGATTCTGTGTAACTGGCTGGAGGTCTAAGATAGTTTTGTCAGGACCATAAGTTTTAGTCTCTGCACCCTCTTCAGAAGTAACCATAGCATTTAAGTATGCTGTGTGGCCCCATACTGGGTGAGTTTCTGTCTTAATAACAAGACCTGAAGAAGCTGTTGTTTTGAACGCAAGACCCTGAGCGTCAGCATAAGGGTTAGCTGCGAACCATGCAAATGTTGCAGAACCAAGAGCTACTAAAGCTACGAGGAGCATAGCAACTGAAGACAATAAAGCCTTCTTTCTGAATGTTGTGTTTTTCATGAGAAATTCCTCCTTAAATTGTATCCCCCAAAAACACGCAGGGGATTGTTTAATAAATAAATATATTTAACTTTGCAAGTACGCCTTACAAAGAAAATACCAAAAGTAAGCGTCCGAGTACACCGTCACAAATAATGCAGGCTACGCACCTCGGCTATTAAAGTATCAAGCCTCGTTGTGCTGCGCTGTTCCTCAAAAGTCCACAGTCTCGCATTGATTTTCTGCGTAGACTTCGTCTACTACGAAAATGCAGACTCATCTTTGACTTTATGAGGGCTACGCACCTCGGCTCTTAAAGTTCTTCACCTTCAACATTGAAGAACCACTGCATCTTAACAAAACCACCCATAATGTCGTTGATGCACTCAGGGTCGTTACCCTCAATCCAGGTAACGATTGTGTACTTAACGGTTTCGTCAGGCTTGATGTTCTCAGTTTTGTCGTTAAAGATAACGTAGTCTTCGAGGTTTAAATCGTCAGCACCTTCGACAAATTCGAAATTAACGATATCCTCAAGCTGTGACTTATCACGATTCTTCTGAGCGTAGATAGTAGGCTCACCGTTTTTATATACCATGATTCTAAGTGCTTCGTCTGCGTTTTTAGCGATACCAGTAAACTGGAGCGTGCTTTCGTAGTCGAGAGTCTGTGAACCATTGTTTGTAAGATAGAAGGTGTAAGCTAAGTAGTTTTGTCCGTTGTGGGAACCATCAGCCTCGTCATTTAAGTCTTTTGGCAACCAATCATATGTAATGTTAGTAACTTCGGTTACGTTTTGCGCGGAGAGCTGAAGCGCAGGGTCATTAACAGAACCATCTTCGTTTAAAGATTCGCTGATAACGATGCCTTCTTTTGCCGCACCGTTTTCAACAGAAATAACAAGGTCACCTATAGTGGTAAGCAACCAACCAACAAACCATAAGATAAGTAAAACAAGAACAGCGACAACCATCGCAACGCCCAAGCGACGTTTCCAGATAACTGACTTTGCGAGGTCTTTACTGTCTCTACGAGCAGAATAGCGGTTGAAAATACGGCTTGTACCAGCACGATTAACCTGCGCTTCGCCTTTGTTATCTAATCTCTCAAGCTCGTGCGGAGAGAACGGCTCATTATTCACTTTATTTTTTCCGAAAATAGGCATCAGAGCCACCTCCGTAAACTATGTAAGACTATATACTATATATAATGTAATAATTATCCGAATGCTACGTTGTTCTCGTCAGTACCGGAGAACAGAAGATTGAATGTAAGATTTGCAGACTGAACATCGTCGTCACACTGCGGGTCGTTACCCTCTGCCCAAACACGAATAGTAACCTTGATTGGTTCAAGCTCGTTTAAGTGGAAAAGACGAGTGTCGTTAGAATAGACCATCGGGGTCTGTAAATCAAAGGTTGTCTGTCCGTTTACAGCAGAGCCAGATTTATTAGGTTCATAAATTACAGCGTCGCCACTATTTTCAAAGCTGACACGAACAGCCTGTACAATCTCAGCCTTGAGACCTGTCTCGGTTGTAGAAACAGAGGTGCCTTCCATATCATTGGCATCGTCACTTGACAAATGCACCCACATATCTTTTGAAGCAATAAAGTAGCATTCAAACTCAAGATACGAAGTTTCGTTTGGCTGACGGGTCGAACCATTTTCACTTTCAAAAGCAATACCGTTACGAGTAGTAACAGGATCTAAAAGCTGGTCAGCTAAAGTATCCTTACCTTTTGAGGTAAGATAGCCGTTAATCATTTCATTGGTTATTGTCTTTTTATACAGCTCGATATCAGAACCGTGGTTTTCCATATCAACTCTTAAATCAACACCGGTTGTAATATCCATCTGGATATTCTCAACACTTGAAAAGCTATTGAGCGTAAACCAAGCCATAGTAGATGTAATAAGCACCAACAACGCAATGATGCACAGCATAAATGTAGTCTTGCGTTTTATCCTGACTTGTGCTTTGTTAAGTTTTTCGATTTCCAACAGAAGTTGCTGTTGATTTTTATCCATAACAATCACCATTAAATATATATATAAATATGTATAAGACTATTCAAGAGAAGGTTAAATCAGCAGTAAAAACCTAGAAAAGGGCGCACTGACAGACCTTTACAATATAACACTGTAATTATATATCAAGATTTGGTAAAAAGCAATAACAAAAATGTATTATTTTTCTCTTGTGAAAAAATATTTGTGTAAAATCACAACAAAATGTGTTTTATTCAATTAAAATAACGAGATATAGAAACCAACTTGTACACAATGCACAAAAGGCTGTACGATTTTTCGTTAAATAAAGCAGTAAAAAATTACAAATTAATACTATTTTCTGAATAGGAATTTTAACTCTTGAAATGAAAAACTGTTTGCAATACAATATTTACATCACACAAACGGAGTATTTTATGAAATATCTGTCACTTTCACAATATTTAAAAAACGAATACGGCGAAAAGTATTACAAGCTCTCCCTTGCTTGTTCTACCACCTGTCCTAATCGCGACGGAAAATGTGGCAGTAACGGATGCATCTTCTGCTCACAAAAAGGCTCGGGCGATTTTGCACAAGACGCCCTGCTTCCTATCGACATTCAGATTGATAAAGCAAAAGCGCTTATAAAAAGCAAAAGCGACTGCGACAAATACATCGCATACTTTCAGTCGTTTACTTCTACCTACGCAGATTTAAATCACCTTGAAAAGGTGTTTACAAAAACTATAGCACGTGAGGATATAGCGATACTTTCAATAGCTACCAGACCCGACTGCTTAGACGATAATATAATAGAGCTTATTGCAAAGCTAAATAAAATTAAGCCAGTATGGGTCGAGCTTGGACTGCAAAGTATCCACAAGCAGACAGCTGATTACATAAGACGCGGATATGAAACAAAGATTTACTACGATGCTGTTGAAAAGCTTAAAGCGACAGGTGTGCATATTATTACGCATATTATCTTAGGCTTACCGTATGAAACAAAAGAAATGATGGTGCAAACTGCAAAAGAGATAGGAAAAGCAACCGACGGCGTAAAGCTTCAGCTACTGCATGTGCTTAAGGGCACTGACCTTGCAAAAGAATATGAAGATAAAAAGTTTGAGGTGCTGACGCTTGAACAATACGCTGACATACTGTGCGAATGTATAAACGCTCTGCCTGAAAACGTTGTTGTGCACCGAATAACAGGCGACGGCAACAAAGCAGAGCTTATCGCCCCACTTTGGTCAAGAGATAAAAAGCGGGTACTCAATTTCATAAATCATAAAATCAGCGAATATATAAGGCAATAAAAAAAGACAACCAGTAAAAACTGATTGTCTTTTTTATATGCGAAAGACTACCTAAACGGAGCAGAATTGAGCTAAAAAACATAAAAATATACCAGCCCGTTCATTAATTGAATTCTTTATTCCGTAAAGGGTGTAGATCTTTTTCTGAACAAGGAGATGTAATTGCCTCATAATACTCATCTTCGGTCAGAGCGTAACGGTTGGTTGAAAACGAGGAATATAATTCCTGTACATCCGCTTCCGCATCAAAGGCGAGAAAACAATCGATTGCTTCAATCTGAAAGGTCTTTACCTTTTCGCCATATATGTTTGTATACTCGCAATTCGCATCCTGCATATATTTTCTCGCCTTTTCGTATGCTTCGTCAAAAGATTGCGCCTCAACTCTTAAGATCAACTCTTCATAAAAACGCTGGGAATCTTCACCAACCATATGCGTATGTATTACTTTTACGCCATAAATCATACTCTCACCACCATATTATAAAAATATCATATAGGAATAAATAAATCAAGAAACCTCTTTTCTGGCGTAGAGTGAGGGATAATGCTTTTTCTACGAAAAAACATTCCCGCTTGGCGACCCAACACCCTGTGGTGTTCGGTACCCGCCTGCGCACCTTTTCGCTACAAAACTGTCCACAGGACACTTTTGTTTAACGCTCAAAGCCCACTTTGGGTTCAAATCCCATTTATATTATAAAACAAAAAGCACCCGTAAAGGGTGCTTTTGCTTTATGGCGTAGAGTGAGGGATTTGAACCCTCGGTACCTGAAAGGTACACAGCATTTCCAGTGCTGCTCCTTCGGCCGCTCGGACAACTCTACATATATGCACGCTTAAGCGTGCTTTTGTATTATAACTAACTTGAATAAAAAAATCAAGTATTTTTATCATAAGATTCTGTATCAAATAATATGTCAAAGAAATCGTTGTAATCACTAATCTGATAATCGCATAAATCGGAGTCGACTAGCTCGCCGCTACGGCTGTAAAGACAGGTAGTTATTCCTGCGTTTTTGCCACCTTGCATATCAGAGGTTATGCTGTCGCCGACCATAATCACACGCGATTTATCGGTTACACCAATTTTATTGAAAATATAGTCAAAATACTCTTTATCAGGTTTTTTAAAACCTATCTGCTCGGATATAAAAATATCCTCAATATAGTCTTTGATTTCACTTTGATAAAAGCGTCCGTTTTGTGCTTTTGTCAGTCCGTTTGTTGCAAGATAAAGCTTAGCATATTTGCTGAGCTCTTTTACAAACTCTTTTGCACCGTCAATCAAAAAACTACTGTTTGATAAGTTTGTAAGATAAGTATCGTTCACAGCATCACAGTCGATGTCATTTACACCAATCTCTTTAAAGAACTGTTCAAAGCGCAAAGTCTGCAAGCGCTTGCGGGTTACCTCTCCCCTTTCAAGCGCTTTCCAAAAAGACAGATTAATCGCGCTATATCGCTTTAGACGTTCGTCGGTGTACTCTACACAAAAGCTTTCAAGCGTCTGCTTAAACGAATGCGCCTCTGCACGAATAAAGTCAAATATAGTTTCGTCGGCATCAAGCAATACGATATCAAAACGCCTTTTACGGCTTACATACTTACTCAAAAGGTCTACCATCCGTATCATAAACATCTACGCGGGTGATATCATAAAAGAGATCCAAACCGTACTTTTCTTTAAAAGCCTTTATAAGTAAAGTAGGGTTGATGTTCGTAGTACTGCCTGCAGGTAAAACAACACGTACTACAACATCGTGTTCGGTATCGTAATGCTTTGCGTCTTTAAAGTAATCCTTGATATCAATCTTTTTGATGCCTTTTTTAGTCTTCTTATCAACTAAAATTTCGTCGGCATTAAGGAGCTCTTGAAGTTTAGTGTATAATTCTTCTACAGAAATATCATCAGAAGATAAACGCATTTTAAATTTTGCACTTGAGATAGAGCCCGGCTTGCATTTTTGCTCGGTTACGTCAAAAACAGTCAAGCCACTAGGCAGACAAGCATTGAGCTCGTCCTTAATCACATCAAGTTTAAAATCATCATCTAAAATACGCATATCCATACTCTCGCGCTCTCCCCTAAAGCCTAAAGACAAAGGCAGAGCAAAAGTAATATACGGGTGCACATTAAAGCCCTCGGTGTACCACACAGGAAGCTTGCTTTTAACAATAGCGCGAATCATAACTCTGTTTAAATCAAGATGGGAGATGTATCTGCATTGCTCGTCTTTTTTAAACCATACTCTGACGTTTTTCAAAACAGACACCTCCTTTGTGCTTGAGCGCACCGCAGTTAGAGCATTTTTCTCTGCAATGCGGTGTTGTTTTGTTTTCGTAGGCTTTTTTGCACTCGCCTACTAAAAACTCCTTAGTGACAGAATAGTCGATATGGTCCCAAGGGAGTATCTCTGAAAAATCACGATGGCGGTTTGCATAAAAATGAGGGTCGATACCGCACTCATTAAATACTTCAAGCCATTTTTCAAGCGAGAAGCAATCTGACCAGCCGTCAAAGTGCATTCCTTTTTCGCAGGCTTTTTCGAGTACTGCACAGAGCTTTCTGTCGCCACGAGCAAAAACAGCTTCCATAAATGAAGTATCAGCATCGTGGTAGTTATACGAGATTTTTTTAGTAGTAAGGTTTTCTCTGATATGCGATTGCTTTTGGTGAATAGTATCGATGCTGTCCTGCGGTTCCCACTGGAACGGAGTAAACGGCTTTGGAACAAAAGATGACGAAGAAAGAGTAACTCGCACACCCTTGCCCTTTGGTCGGTTTTCGCATTGATAGAATGTATTTACTACCTTTTGTCCGAGCTCTGCGATACCCTTTACGTCGTCCATTGTTTCTGTTGGCAAACCAATCATAAAGTAAAGTTTTACTGTTGAATATCCACCATCAAAGGCAACGGCACAGGTGTTTAAAAGCTCGTCCTCTCTTACGTTTTTATTGATAACATCGCGAAGACGCTGGGTGCCTGCTTCAGGTGCAAAGGTAAGACCGCTTTTTCGTACAGATTTAATCTTTGACAAAATGTCGTCGGTAAAGCCGTCAACTCGTAAAGACGGCAAGCTGAGGCTTACATTCTCTTTTGTTGACCACTGTGAGAGTTTTTCTAAAAGCGGTACAATCTGTGTGTAATCACTTGAGCTAAGACTCGACAAAGAAATCTCGTCGTAGCCGGTATTTTGACACAAGGTATGGCACTGCTCATTTATACAATCGACAGACTTCTCACGTACAGGTCTGTAGAGAAAACCCGCCTGACAGAAACGACAGCCTCGAATACAGCCTCTGAAAATTTCTTCGACCGCTCTGTCGTGAACAATCTCGACATTAGGCACGACAAAATTATCAGGATAGTAAGACTTGTCCATATCCATCATAACGCGTTTTTCTATTTTTTCAGGCACACCGTCAAACTTTGGTGAAAAGCTTTTGATAGTGCCGTCTTCGTTATATTTAACTTCGTAAAGTGCAGGCACGTAAACGCCCTTTATCTTTGACGCAAGATGTAAAAATTCGTCTTTTGTTTTGCCCTGCTTTTTGCACTCTCTGAAAAGCTCAATCACCTCGAGGTCTACCTCTTCACCATCGCCAATAAAAAAGATGTCGACAAAGTCAGCGATAGGCTCAGGGTTGCACGCACAAGGACCACCGGCTACAACAATGTTTTTAAGTTCTTTACGCTCGCTTGATTTAAGCGGAACACCGCCCAATTTCAGCATATTAAGAACGTTGGTATAGGACAGCTCGTACTGCAAGGTAAAGCCGATAAAATCAAACTCATATATAGGGTCCATACTCTCAAGCGCATACAGAGGAATATCGTTTTTTATCATCTGCTCTTCCATATCTATCCAAGGCGCAAAAACGCGTTCACACCAGATATATGGCTTAGAATTAAACAGGCTGTAGAGAATCTTCATTCCAAGATGCGACATACCTATTTCGTAGGTATCAGGAAAACAAAAGGCAAAGCGGACATCCACCTCGTCTTTATTTTTAATCACAGCGTTTAATTCACCGCCGACATACTTACCCGGTTTTTGAACCTTAAGCAGTATTTTTTCAAGTTTAGATTTAATCATAATTCCTCCGCTATTTTAAAAAGAGAATTGCAAGCAAATACATAGATATAAGTAGCAATGAATAATTGTATTTTGAATAGCAAAGCACCAAAACCCCGAGTATAAAAATCGGTATCAAAATGATAAAGGTCAGCACTTTAATTATAACATTTGTTGTTTTAAAACTAAGCTTTTTATTTAGCAAAACAGACAGCGCGTGGCCGCCGTCAAAGCTTTCTACAGGTAAAAGATTAAACAGCCCGATTAAAAGATTAATCATAGAAAAATCAGGTGAAATTTTATAAAACAAGCAAGCAAAAAGCAAGTTCGATACAGGACCGCAAAGCGCAATCAAAAAATCGCTCAAAAATGATTTATCGGTCTTTGCACAAATAACAATATCAAAGGCTCTAAGCTTTATATAATCAGGCTTTATTTTAAAGCAAAGCATTGAAAAAAGATGCCCGCACTCGTGCACTATAGCAGCCAAAATACATAAAAAGATTTTACCGCTATAATCAAGAATAATCACGCACGATAGTAAAGCAACCGCTAAAAACGGCAACTCCAAAGGTACGCCGAAAAACTTAAATCTCATCAGTTGAAGCTTTAACCTGGTCAGTTGTCGCTTTAACAAATTCAGACAAATCTATATCCTCAAAGGTGCTGTTTGAAAGCACTGTATCTTGCATCATATCATTATACCAATCACAGAAATCTTTATAGGTTTGTGAGTTCATCGCTTTTAGCATAAATACAAAAAAAGCAAGTATAAGACAAATCACAAGCTGGATAGTAATAAGCGCAGGAAAAGAGCGTTTTTTCTTTTCTTTTTTGTTTTGAGTTTTGTTTGAATCTGTTACCTCTGATTGAGTATTTTCAGAAGCTTTATCGACAATTACAGGGGTATCAATCCTAAGCCAATCCTCGTCGTATAAAATCTCGTCTTTTCTGAAATCGTCCACATAACCACCTCAACAAAATATATGCTCAAATCAAGGTGATTTATGATAAAACGCTTAATCAACTAAAGGTGTTTCAAGTCGCTTAAAATCTTTTTTAAGTAGATTTACAAAGAACAATATCGCAGTAACAAGCGCAACCGCTTCTGCTATAGGGAATGAATACCACATAATTTCAAGCGAGTACTGCGCAAGTAAAAACGCAACAGGTAAAAGCACTAAAAGCTGACGCATTATTGACATCAGCATACTGCGCATACCCTTGCCGACTGCCTGAAACAAGGTCGAAAAGGTGATGCCGACTGCAGCAGGTACAAAGCAAAGGCTGATAATCTTAAATGCAGGCACACCAAGCTTTACAGTAAGCTCATTTGCTTCAAACAGCGAGAGCAGTAACGGTGAACCAAACTGGAACAAAATAAAGCCTAAAGTCATAATTACCGCGGCAATAAGTAAAGCAAGCTTTAAAGCAGAATACATACGCTTCATATTTCTAGCGCCGTAGTTATAGCCGATAATCGGAGATGTGCCCTGCGACAAACCGAACACAGGCATAAATACAAAGCTTTGCAGTTTAAAGTAGATGCCGAAAACATTGATATAAGCTTCTTTAATTGCCACACTCGAAGCAAATACAGATATAATAGCGTTGATACCGCTTACCATTACAGAACCGATGCACTGCATAATAATCGCAGGGAAACCCACAACGTAAATTTGCTTTAAAACGCTTAATTTAACTCTAAACTTTTTAAAGCTGATTTTAATCTCGTGTTTTTTCGTTATAAGAATTATAACAATAAACAGCATCGAACAGAATTGCGCAATTACTGTAGCAAGTGCTGCGCCAACTACCTCGAGGCGTGGGAATATCCAATAGCCATGGATTAAGAACGGATCGAGCACAATATTGATAACTGCGCCTAAAAGCTGGGTAAGCATCGGGATAATCATATTGCCCGTTGATTGCAAGGTTTTTTCACCCATTATAGAAATCATACAGCCTAAAGATGCAGTAAGAACGATATTCAAATACTGTGTACCATATGTAAGGATAGTCTGATTATCCGTAAAAAGCGAAATAAAAGGACCTGCAAAAAATATGCCAATCACAACAAAAACAAGCCACGTAAAAATTGCAATAACTACACCATGAGTCGCAGCAGAGTTTGCTTCGTCAAAACGTTTTGCGCCAAGTCGTCGTGCAATAAGCGAATTGACACCTACCGCAGTACCGATAGCAAAACTAATCATAACCATCTGCAACGGGTAAGCAAGCGACACAGCGTTTAGTGCGTTTGAACCAAGCTGTGATACAAATATACTGTCAACAATGTTATACAACGCCTGTATCAGCATCGAAAACATCGCAGGCAGTGACATAGACATAACAAGCGGGAACATCGCTTTTGTTCCCATTTTATTCATTGCTCTTTCATCACTCATTTTTATTTCCCTTATTCCTTAAACGTTTTTTAATTAATAGCGTCAAAAGCGTAAACAAAGCTGTCGCTGTTGCTACACCTGAAAAATCAAGCAAAACATCTGTAAACTGTGATGACCTGCCCGTTGAAAAAAGCTGGAGCGTTTCGTCAATCAAAGCAACAACCAATCCGCTTGATAAAGTCAGCCAAACATTTAAACTTACTTTTGACAAGAAAGATTTAATCGTATAAAACAGTAAAGTTGCCAGCACAAAGAACTCGGCAAAATGTGCACACTTTCTTATAATGTGCTCGGTAAATTCAAATTTAATATTGAGAGAACACAATAATGAATTTACAAACTCTAAAATTCCGGTGCTCTGTGCAGAAGAAGACTCGGCATCAAAAAGTGAATTGATGAATATAAATGAAATCATCAAAGCTGTCAGTACACAAAGCGTTACACGAGTAAATAAAAGCTTGTGATTTTTCAAATAACCACTTCCATTCCAATATATATTTTATCCTTATAAAAGCGTGATGTCAATTGACGAAATACCTAAAACAAAATGGTATTGAATTAGTTTTTTATTTAGTGTATAATGTTATACAGAAAATTTTGTGCATCTGCAAGATTTTGCCTGCAAAAAAATAACTACTATTGTTTTAAGGAGTATATAATTATATGAACAGTACATTAGGCTACATTATTGTGTTTTTAGTTTCGATGGTGCCTATCGTTGAGCTTAGAGGCGCGATACCAATTGGTATTGGCTGGAATCTCGACCCTATCGCGGTTTACATCATTTCTATTATCGGCAATATGCTCCCTGTACCTTTTATCTATCTTTTTGCAAGAAAGGTACTGCTTTGGGGTAAGGATAAAAAATATATAGGTAAGTTCTTTACCTTCTGTCTTGAAAAGGGCGAAAAAGGCGGTAGAAAGCTCGAAGAAAAAGCAAGCAAAAACGGTCTTTTCATAGCTCTTATGCTTTTTGTTGCTATTCCGCTTCCCGGTACCGGAGCATGGACAGGTACGCTGGGGGCTAGTATGCTTGACATCGACTTTAAACGCAGTACACTCGCGGTGCTTTGCGGCGTTTTGATTGCGGGCGTACTTATGGGTCTTGCAAGTATGGGACTTTTCGGCGCAATCGGTAAAATCTTTATGTAATATATTTTTAAAATTAAAGGGTAGCTTATTTTAAGTTACCCTTTTATAGGTGAAATTTATGGAAAAGCTAAATGTTTATGCCGCGATTATCGGCGGTGGCGCATCGGGACTTATGTGCGCTTGTGTTGCTAAACGAAGAAATCCGGATAAAAAAATAGTTATTTTAGAGCGTGATAACCGAGTTGGCAAAAAGATTTTAGTCAGCGGTAATTCAAGATGCAATTTGACTAATCTTGACGCTTGTTCTGATAATTACCACACAAGCTTTAATGATGGTATCAATTTTCTTTTAAAGAACTATCCGCCAAGCAAGGTGATAGAATACTTTAATAAACTCGGTCTTGTGTGCAAGGAAGACGCGGACAACAGGGTTTACCCGCTTTCCAGACAAGCAAGTGCAGTACTCAGCGTATTAAGAAACGAATTAAAGCGCAGAAATGTTGATGAGCTCTGCGACACCGAAGTCCAAAACATCTCGCAAAATAACGGCCTTTACACTATCAGATGTAGCGATAAAATCATTACCGCAAAAAAGGTAGTTATCGCAACAGGCGGTAAAAACAACTACGCACAAAAAGTAATCGGCGACACTTTTTTAGTTTCTAAAAGTATAGGTCACAAAATCAACACACTCTCCCCTTCTTTGTGCCCGATTAAAGTAACCAGCAAGGTTATCAAATCACTTAAAGGTATTCGTGCACAAGGAAAAGTAACCGCTTTGATAAACGGTAAAAAAGTAAAAAGTGAATACGGCGAAATTC
The DNA here is from genome assembly GCA_017411835.1 of Ruminococcus sp. GTDB lineage: Bacteria > Bacillota > Clostridia > Oscillospirales > Acutalibacteraceae > Ruminococcoides. The sequence continues at coordinate 35,102 of JAFQPG010000014.1, forward strand.
AGTTTGGTGCTGACTGTTTATCGGGAATCTGCGTGTTCAACCTTTCAAGAGAAGTAAACCGCAATAAAAAAGCTCAGATTATCGTTGAGCTTTTGCCCGATTATTCTTTAGAAGAAATTAAAGCAATGATAAAAAACAGAATAGCTCTCACCGAAAATGACAGCGTTCAAGAGCTTTTCACAGGACTGTTCCACAAGAATATCGGCATAGCTATTTTAAAAGACAGCAAGGTTGATACATCAAAAACGGCTAACAGTCTAAGTGACAGCGAAATTTGTGCTATCGCAAACACTATATTTGAATGGAAGTTTGATGCAATACCATCAAATGATTTTTCATCTGCACAGGTAACCTGCGGCGGTGTAAACGGCAACGAAATTGATCCAAATACTTTCGAAAGCAAAAAAGCAAAGAATGTTTATTTATGCGGTGAAGTGATTGATGTTGACGGTGACTGCGGAGGGTTTAATCTGCAGTTTGCTTTTTCAAGCGGTATGTGCGTAGGTGAACAGTTATGATAAGAATAAGCAATCTGCGTCTTAATTTAGGCTACACAGATGACGACATACTAAACGCTGTTTGCAAGGAACTGAGAACAGACAAAAATGCGATTAACAGCACTTCAATTTTTAGACGTTCAGTAGATGCAAGACACAAAAACGATGTGCATTTTATTGCAACCGTAGATGTGCAGGTGAACTCAAGCGAGAAAAAAGTTGTATCCAAAGTTAAAAGCAAAAATGTAGCTATAGCACAAGAATACCGCTACGAGATACCGTTCAAAAAAGATTTAAGTCAAAGACCTGTTGTTTGTGGTTTCGGCCCTGCGGGTATGTTTTGTGCGCTGATACTCGCTCAAGCCGGTCAAAGACCGATTGTTATAGAACGCGGTAGCAATGTAGAAAAGCGCACAGAAAAAGTAAACGCGCTATGGGAAAACGCAGTGCTCGATACAAACACAAATGTGCAATTTGGCGAAGGTGGTGCGGGTACTTTTTCAGACGGTAAATTAAACACAGGCACCAAAGACCCGCGTGCTAGAAATGTACTGCTTGAATTTGTAAGGCACGGTGCACCCAAGGAGATTTTATACAACTCAAAGCCTCACATTGGTACAGACAAGCTTCGCGTTACAGTCAAAAATATTCGCGAAAAAATCATTTCGCTCGGTGGCGAAGTACGCTTTAACACAAAGCTTATCGGCATAAATACCAAAAATTCGAAAGTGACCTCTGTTACCGTTGAAAACGATACAAACAGCAAGGAAATCATTGAAACTGACAATCTTGTTTTAGCAATCGGTCACAGCGCAAGAGATACTTTCGAAATGCTTAAAAATATGCATCTGTTAATAGAGCAAAAGCCTTTTGCGATAGGCGCTAGAATTGAGCATTTAAGAGATGAAATTGACAAAGCACAATATGGAAGCTTTGCTGAAAACGAGCATCTGGGCGCTGCTGATTACAAAATGAATATCCGCTCAAAATCAGGCAGAGGTGTCTACACCTTTTGTATGTGTCCGGGCGGTATGGTGGTTGCGGCTCAAAGCGAAGAAAACACCATTGTCACAAACGGTATGAGCAACTTTGCACGAAATGAGATAAACTCAAACTCTGCACTTCTAGTCAATGTTTTCCCGAGCGATTTCGGCTCTGAAGATGTGCTTGCAGGCGTTATGTTTCAACGTAAAATCGAAAAAGCCGCGTACCTTTGCGGTGGCGAAAATTATAAAGCTCCTGTTCAGCGTGTTGGCGACTTTTTAAGCAGGAAAAAATCAAGTGCTTTAGGAAGTGTCACTCCTTCATATAAGCCGGGCTTTACGCTCTCAAGCGTTGACGAATATCTCCCGTCATTTATATCAGACAGTATGCGTGAGGGCATCACTTTAATGGACAGAAAGCTAAAAGGATTTGCAAGCTATGATGCAATACTGACAGGCGCAGAAACAAGAAGTTCCTCACCTATACGCATTAAGCGTGATGACACTTTACAGAGCATTACTCTTAAAGGTTTGTACCCTTGCGGTGAGGGCGCGGGATATGCAGGAGGCATTATATCAGCCGCAGTAGACGGCATCAAATGTGCTGAGCAAATACTTATAAATGCATAACAAAAACTCCCTGAATTTATCAGGGAGTTTTTTGTTTTAATCTATTTTGTTTTCGTTGTTGTTCTCTTTATTTTTCTCTCTTTTTTTACGACGTTTATTTATTGACGCTTTCACTATTATTACAACAACAAAAGCAACAATGCCAATAAACAGCAGATACGGAATAGCGCTGACTAAGAACACGAAAAATTCAACAATAAAGTTGAACACGCCTCTGAAGTTATCAACAAGGTTTGTGCCGATTCTCTGCCATACGCTTTGTCTAGTTACAACTGATGTATGCTCCACCTCGTATATATCCACCGTGATTTTAGTAAAGTCAATCAGGTTATCCATAGTACGCAAGCGTGACTGATAGGACTCAATCTCGTAAATAACATCAGTCAGCGTATCTCTGATATCGATTATTTCTTGTGTCGATGTTGCTTTACTAAGGAGTTCTTCGAGCGAGTCTTTCTGAGCTTTCAGCGCGCTGATTCTGCTTTCTACATCAATATATTCCAATGTAACATCTTCTGTGTTTAATCGCTTATTAGTTACTGTTGCATTTTCGGACACAAAGGCTGTAAACTCTTCCACCTTATCCGATGGTATGCGAAAAACAAAGCTCGCAAATCGGCTACCCTCATAATCATACGAATTTCCTGAAACATCAGAGCTCTCGATATATCCGTTAAGCGCTTTCGCACGCTCTTCTAACGAGCTTGATAAATCATCAAAGGTCTTAGTTTCTACTGAATAATAGATAGTTTCAATAATCTTGCGTGTGCTATTTAATTGAGCAGATTCCGTGTCAGATTCAGAGTTTAAAGAAGAGTCCGATACAGAGCCATTGTTAACTTCAGTAAGCGAATCTTCGGTTATATAATCATATTTCGAATTTCCAATGCTTTCTTTCTGGGCACCGCAAGACACCAAAGAAAACGCAAGAATCAGAATAACCAGTAAAAGAGAAGCAAGTTTTAACATTGAATATTTTTTCATACAAAGACCTCCTTAGATTTATTTTTGTAAATATATGGTATCACGAAAGCAATGAAAAATTGTGAACTAAATATAAATATAATCACCAAGGTAAACAGAATAGATAACGCACTCTTTGACCTTATAATCAGTACATTGCTCCATAGCGTCTTTATAGATTTCAAGCTGGTTGTGATACATATCGTAAAGCAAAGATGCGTCCTTTACCCTATCGGTTTTGTAGTCTACTATAACAAGCTCGCCGTTTTCTACAAAAGCAAGGTCTACTGCACCCTGTAATATGATTTTCTCGCCTTTTTGGTCATCAGGTAAATCAGGGTCAACCAAAGAGGCATCGACCTTTATAGTAAAGCGATACTCTTTATACACCTCGTTGCTGTTTATGCAACGTGAAATTATATCAGACTTTATAAAATTTAAAGCCTTTACCCTATCGATTGAATCAGCCTGCACTTTTGATATATAGCCTTTTTCTAAAAGTCTAACTATTTCTGACTCTATGTCATTAAGTGCAAGAGAAAAATCGCAAAACTGCATAAACGCGTGCAAGGCTGTACCCTTTTGCGCGGCTGTTAAGCTTGAGTCGCTCATAAACGCAGGTGTATCGAGCGCACGCTCGAACTTTTTATCCGACAGCTTATGCGAAAGTTCTGAAGCAGAAACCTTTGAAGGCAGTTTTGATAGAGCCTGCTTTTTATATTCAAACTGTGTACGCTCTACTAAAGCATCGATAACTGCGTTATCAGTTTGAGTAAATTCTTGAATGCTTTCAATAACTTCCTGCACCTGTTCATTCTCTTGCGATTCAGGTATTGAAATAACATCGATTTTCATAGGTGCTTTAACATCCTTATCAAAAGTGATGTCGCACGCAGAAAGTTCACGAAGCTTTTCTCCGTTAGGGTGTATCAAAGCGCACATTAAAAGCCAGTCGTACAGATGTGAGCTGTTTTTTACGCAGTACGGTAAAATCTCCGCTTTATCAGTAATTTTAGAAGCAGCACTTTTCAAATCTGACAACAGCTTTTTGTGGCTTGACACAAGGATAAGCTTTTGCTTAGCACGAGTCATAGCAACATAAAGAATACGCAGTTCTTCGCTCATTTCGTCGCGATTTTGTATAAGCGAAATCGCAATTCTCGGCATAGTAGTATCGGAAACATTAGTTTGCTCGTCTTTACGCTTTACTGCCATACCGTATTTTGAATGCAGGTAAACATTCTGTCTTTTTGAATTTGAACTGAATTCACGAGCATTGTTACATACAAAGCAAATAGGAAACTCCAGACCTTTACTCGAATGAACAGACATTACCTGCACAGCGTTGCGTGATAGGCTTGAAACGTCGATAGATGCTTTTACGTCTTTTTTGCTAAGCCTTAAACGGTTAAGGTATGTCACAAAACGCGACAAGCCTTTGCTGTTACCGCTTTCAAATTCTTTTGCATACTGCTTTAAAAGCAGTAGATTGTTTAATGCTATGTCGCTGTTTGTAAGAGCTGAAACTATCGACAAATAGCCTGTGCGTTCAAAAATAATATCGAGCAGTACTGACACATCAGTTGTAACGCAGATATCACGATAATAAGAAAGCTCTTTTAAAAATCTTTCGCATTTTTCGTCGCCTTTTTGCGCTTTTAGCAATACCGATTTATACAAGCTGTCATAGCGTGAATCGCTTTTTATAGAAGCTAAATCGTCAGCACTAAAAGAAAAAACGGGACTCATCATTACACTTAAAAGCTCGCAGTCCAATGCAGGGTTATCAATAACGCTCAAAAAATTAGACATGAAAACAATTTCGCTTGAATTAATAAAGCTCGAGCTAACCTCACAGTAAGCAGGCACCATAAGCGAATTTAACACTTCGGTATAGATAGGTGCTTCTCTTTTAAAGCGCATCAGCACAGCAAAATCGCCGTAGCAAGCGTCACGGTATGTATCGCCGTCTTTTACCTGATAGCGCTCACTTACCATTTTGTGAATAGTTTGGGCGATATGGGTTGCTTCAAGTGTTGCTACATCAGGCTTTTCAAACTGCGATAAATCAAGCAGATTATACTCAACACTAGGCTCGTTTTCCTTTTCAAACTTTGCACCGCATTTTAGACTTTCGGTGTCGTTATACTCAATATCGCCGACCGACTCACTCATAAGCTTTTTAAAGAAAAAGTTTACTATATCGGTGACACCATTTATACTTCTGAAGTTTTTATCTAAAAAGATTTTAGCAGGAAATTTCGGTGCTTGCTCTTCATATTCAAACGAGCTTTCTTTTCTGTTTAAAAACAGTTGTGGCATCGCTTGTCTAAAGCCGTAAATGCTTTGCTTTACATCACCAACAAAAAACAGGTTTTCGTCGTTGTTACTTAATGCAGAAAAAATAAGGTCTTGTGTTTCGTTTGCATCCTGATACTCATCGACCATAATTTCGTCAAAGCGTGTACGTATTTTATACGCAAGCGGTGTAAATTCTCGTGTTTTTTCGTCAACTAAAAGCTTGATGGTCCAATGCTCTAAGTCGGAAAAATCTGCTATCTTCTTTGATGCCTTCAAGCGTTTGAAGTTTTCAGAAAACTGCATTACGCAATTCAAAAGCTGTGATGATATAACATAAAGCTCAGCGATTTGAACTTTGCACTCAGATTGAGAAAACCTGAATATATTTTGCAGGCTTTTGATAGTATCTTTAAACAAATCGCGATTGCGCTGGATAGAAAGCTTTATTGGATGCTCCTTGTAGTCATTTAGTCCCCTGATGCTTCCCGCTACAAAGCTATTTAAAGCATCACTTACGCTGTTGCTTTCAGGATTATCAAGACAGCTTTTAAATCTTTGTAAAAACTCGCTGTCCTGATTTATAAGGGGAGTAAGCTTTTCGTTAATCACGGGCTCTAAATCAAGCAGTTCAAAATTTGATTCAAGCAGGGAGCAAAGATAACTATACGCATCGTTTGCGTAATCAAGTAAAAGCTTGTACCATACTGTGTCTTCTACCTTTTCAAAATCAGTAAACATAGAAAGCTTTTCGTCTATCCACCACTGCGGGTATGGGTGCGAGGATAAAAACTCAAAGACGCGAAGTACAGCTTCTTGAAGCATAGAGTCGTCTTTTTCAGAGCCAAATGCTTCTACAAGTCTGAAAAAGTCAGGCTCACCATCTGCATACATAGAGTCGAGTGTCAGTTTTAAAGCATCACGTTTTATGATTTCAAGCTCGCCGTCGCCTGCAATTCTGAAATTACGGTCGATATCAAGCTCGTAGAAAAACTCTTTTACTAAAGAGGAGCAATAACCATGAATAGTATTGATGCTTGCTTTATTTACTAAAGACTGCTGACGCAAAAGTGCTTTATTATACGGGTCTAGTTTTACAAGCTCGTTTATCTTATTTGTAAGACGTTCTTTGAGCTCGTTTGCAGCAGCACGGGTATAGGTAACAACTAAAATTCTATCAGCATCAACAGGGTTTTCTTTATCTATAATACGCGAGATAACACGCTCAACCAAAACGGCGGTTTTACCCGAGCCGGCTGCCGCCGAAACAATAATCGAGCCGCCTTTGGCATCAATCGCCTGTTTCTGACTTTTCGTCCATTCCCTCTTCATTTAGCTCCTCCTCTCGTGATAAAATTCTATATACATCTTCCTTGTCGTGTTTTTCGACTGTTATACAAGGGTCGCCGTCCTCATAGCCACAAATATTATTATAAATACACCACTGACAAGGGTCGTGAAGCTTCTTTGCAGGTACAGCAGAAATATCGCCATCACATAAGGCAAGTGCCATATCCTTAACAACCGTATCAACCTGTGAAAAAAGCAATCCAAACTGCTCTAAGGTCGCAAGGCTTTCTACGCTTCCGACAAGCACATCGCCCTTTAATTTTAGGTGGATATAATCGCCATTTAAATCTCTGTCAATGCCTTTTACTACATCCATATCATCTAAAATAACACCGTGCATTTTGCGTTTATCTTCAGCCTTAGCTGTTGCTTTTTTTAGCGGGTCGCTGTCAGACACATTAATGGTCGGAGAAACAGCAGGAACATACAAAACACCTGCAGGAACGATATCGTTGCCGTAGCGCGACTTACCGACGCTGTTTACAGCGCACATATAAATAAGCATCTGCAGGTTAATGCCATAAAGCACATCACAAAGTTTAAACTGCTTTGTACCGGTTTTATAGTCTAAAACTCTAATATACTTTTTGCCGTTGTGCTCCATAATATCAACTCGGTCGATACTACCGCGAATTTTAACATTTATTTCATCGCTTGCTTTAACCTCGTAGTATGGGATATCGTCTTTTATAGAAAGCTCAAAATCAACCGGCTTAAAGCTTGACTGTGCAAACTCCTGCACAGTACGGAAAACCACGCTCACGGCGGTTTTCTTCATACGGTGGTACAGATACATAAAGCGTTTTGTTTTTCCTTTTTCCCCACCAAGATGCAGGGTTATATACTTATCAAGAAGTGCACAAACTTCCGTCTCTACAAGCTCTTTAGTAAGTGCAGAAAAATCGTCGTCCTTATGACTTTTCAGGAAGTTTTCAAAAACATAGTGCATCATAGTTCCGTATTCAAGCGAGTCGATTTTTGCAACTCTACGCTCTTTTATACGCAAGCCGTAATCGCAAAAATACTGGAACTTACACTGCGAGAACTTGTCTATCTGTGATGCAGACAAATACATCTGAGTATGGAAAAGCTTTTTAGCAATATCGGTATCATAAATGCGTTTTGGTTCTTTTTTTCTACTATTTTCTATTGCACACAAAATATCTTTATAGTACTCTTTTTGCATAAAATAATCGTAAAGCTTTTTGATATCACCATCTTGTCTGTTAAGATGCTTTACAAGATACTCAAAAGCAGAGCTCTCGCTATACAAGCTGTCAAAAATTGTATTTGAGACTGATGTGTTGCGTACTATACCGCTTATAGATTGCTGTAATTCGCTTATAATTGACGAACACGCGAGTTTTTCGCCATCAAGCGAGAAAGTATAGTAAGACACAAAAAGCTTATCAGACGCGCTTGTAAGAGCTTTATAAGCAAGATACTTTTCAGTAGGCACAAGCTGTTCTATAGAGTCAGAAAGTTTGATACCAAAAGTATCTAAAATACTGCGCTCATCATCAGAATACATGGTGCTTTCAACAGGTGTATGCGGAAACTCGCCGTCAATCGCACCAATTACAAAAACTGCCTTTTTGTTACTTAGTAAGGAACGGTCGGCAGTTGCAACGTCTACCTGATCTATACCATGCGGAATAAATGATATATCGGTATTTACAAAGTTAATATGTAAAAGCTCGCTAAAACGCTTTGCAGTCATCAAGCTATCGCCGATAACGCTGACCATTTTATCAAGTATTTCCACAAAAATGTTGTAGAGTCTGATTTGTTCTGCGCAAAGATTTGAAGAATTGCTTTCTTCAAGCTTATCGCATAAAGCGTTTAAATTTTCTTTTATGTGCAGACGGTTTATAAGCCTCATTAAAGCCTTGCAAATATCAAGCACCGAAGCGTTCTTCGTATCAAAGTAAAAACTCCTTAGGGCTTCTATGATGATCTTTCGGGTGTTTTCAACGCTTAAGAGCACAGCTTTGTCGCTGTCTCTGAATTCATCCGCAAAGCCGCTAGGGTTTTGAGTAAACTCTTCAAAAAACTGCTTTGAGCTTATCTCCCACACGTAAAGGTAGTTTTCAAAATTTGCTATATCTTCAACGCTTATGTCGGTAAGACCTGTTTTTAAAAGAGAAAGCACATCTTCTTTATCAAAGCCACCTGATACAACATCAAAGCAAGACATAATAAACTTAATCAAAGGCTTTGTGTCAATGTCCTGCGGTTTGTCCATAAAGTAACTGATACCGTATTTATCAAAGGTTGTATCTAAAACGCCGACATATTTATCGCTTGAGCGGGTAATGACGGCGATATCAGAATACTCGTAGTTTTCTTCAATAATTAATTTGCGTATATTACGCGCTACAAACTCAGCCTCGTCGTAGATGCTTTTTGCTTCATATACGGTCAACGCTTCACCAGTATAATCAGTTGTTTCCTTTTGCAAACGGAAGATGTTTTCCTCCACTGATTTAAGTTCTTCGTTATTAAATCGGTGGTTTTCAAAAAGCACAACCGGCTTAGCAATACTAATGCCGTTTTCGTTTGCAATTCTTGTCAGTCGCTTTTTAGTTCTGTCAGATACAAAGAACAAATCACCGTTACTTGCATCTGCGCAGTCGGTCGTGAGCGCAATATACATATCACTGCTTTGTTTAAGTAAAAGCGTGAGCAATTCATATTCTTGAGCAGTAAAGCCGTAGTAAGAGTCAATCGCGATAGTATAGCCCTCAAAAAGCGGTATATTACAAAGCACCTTGCAAATATGGTTCAAAGAATCAAGCGGGTCAATATAGCTCTTTTCTAAAAGAGCGTTGTATGTATCGTACAAAAGAGCTGTTTCATAAAGCTTTTTAGAAAGCGTCTCGTCTTCTACTTTCTTAGACACGCTATAGAGCATATCGGACGTGATGAAGCATTTTTTATATTCTTTTATAGAATTAAGCATAAGCTGGGACAAATCGGTTGCGGTCGCACGCTTAGAAAAAAGCTCAAGGCTGTCGCTTACCTGCTCAATCGCAATATTCATCACAACGTTACGGATACCTTCATCAGCAAAAGACATAAAACGGTTACCCGTTTGCTCAAAAACATAGTCGCACAAACGTGAAAAACCAAAGACCTTTATATTACGGGAAAGCTTTGGACCGAGCAGTTCAAGAAAAGCCTTTTCAGTTTCAAACGACAGCTGGTCAGGTACAATAAACATCAGCTTATCGTTGCCGTCTTTTGCGAGAGTGCACATAGTATCATACAAATATTTTGTTTTAGAAACACCTGTAGTGCCAAGCACAAAATGTAACATATTAACCACCATTTATATTTAATATCAAAATTATATCACCTTTGCTGTACTATAAACAGTACACTATCGGAATAATGAATTAATTTTTTCAAAATATTCTACTATTTTAAATTTAAAAACAACATCTTTATCAGTTATTACGGAATACTCGCTGTCGCTTAAATCTTCCTTCATTGTGATTTTTGACGATGCACCGACACATAAAGCAGGATACATCACGCACCACCAATTTCTCCCCTTTGCATCACCAATATCAATTACCAGAGCATCATACATCCCCGCAGGCATAGTAAAATTTTCGTAGTAGCGAGTATCAAAAAACTTGTTTTCGATTTTCGCAGATACGTTGTAATCAAAACCGCTACGCTTAATAGCGTTTTGTGCTACTGACTCAACTAAATCAAGGTTGGCTGCGGTGATTTTTAATGCATCCGCTTTGGAATTTGCGTCATTATAAAGAGGAGAAATCGTATCTTGCACGCTATCTCGCACCAAAAGCTTTAGATTTTGGTCAACTACTGAATCGGAATTTGCGATAATATGTAATCGCAAAACATCTTTTTCGAGTTGTTTACAGGTCGACTCGAATGGAATCATAGAAAGTAAAAAGGATACAACAAAGGTGGAAATCAAAATTTTCATAAACATTTTCATATAAAAAAACCTGCCTATCTATAGCTTGATTATAGGCAAGTTTTTTAAAGCTTATACAATTTTACATCCACCGCTTATCGGAGTGCATAAAAAGAGCTTGTCGTATGTAGCACTCATTTTATCTTTACAAAGGGTAGCTTTTTTCTCATTTAGAAATATACCGAACACAGCAGAGCCTGAACCGCTCATACACGCGCCCAAGGCCTTGCCTTTAAGCATAGACTTTTTGATGCTTGATATTTCAGGAATCTGCATAACCGCTTCAAACTCATTATAAAGGCACTGGCTTACTCCTCTTAAGTTGCGTTTATATAAAAACTTAACAACCTCGTCAGTAACCTTAAAGCCTTTAGGCTCTTTGCTATCCGCTTTTGCGTATGCCTGTGCGGTTGAAACACTAACATCAGGCTTGCAGATAAGTATATTACACTTTGTAAGCGACGGCAGTTTTTCCATTGTAGTACCAGTACCACTAGCAAGCTTAGTACCGCCAACAATGCAAAACGGCACATCAGCACCAACAGTCGCGCCGATTTCGCACATCTGCGATTGACTAAGCTTAGTATCAAACATACGATTAAGCGCAAGAATAACAGCAGCGCCATCGGTGCTACCGCCAGCAAGTCCCGCTTGAGACGGGATACGCTTTTGTATATCTATAGATATCTTTTTAGGCTTTATGTCGCAGTATTTAAAATATGCCTTTGCAGCCTTACAAACGATGTTAGAGTCATCAGTCGGAATACCCGCTACGTCGCAGGTGACTACGATATCGCTGCTGCAGTTTTCATCAACCTCGTCAGATACAGTTACTGTATCATAAAGGGACACAGCCTGCATAACCATAGCGACGTCGTGGTAACCATCGTCACGCTTACCAACAATATCAAGAGATAAATTAATCTTTGCAGGTGCTAATACCTTAATCTGCATATTAAAGCTCCTCTAAAAATTCCTCGATAAGTTTAAGTGCTTTTTTAAGATGCTTGAGTGAGTATGAATATGACAAACGAACAAAGCCCTCGCCACACTCACCGAAAGCGCTACCCGGAACAAGTGCTACGTGCTTTGAATGAAGCAGCTTGGTACAGAACTCGTCTGATGTCAAGCCAGTTGATTTGATACAAGGGAAGCAATAAAAAGCACCTTTTGGCTCAAAACAAGTTAGTCCCATATTATTAAGACTGCCGACAACCAATCTGCGACGCATATCGTACTCGTCACGCATCAAAGCAATATCATCATCACCGTTTTTCAGCGCTTCAATAGCTGCGTACTGAGCGGTTGTAGGTGCAGACATAATACAGAACTGATGAAGCTTTGTCATCATCTCGATTATCTCTTTTGGACCGCAAGCAAAGCCTAAACGCCAGCCTGTCATAGCGTAGCTCTTGGAAAAACCGTTGATAACAACAGTACGCTCTTTCATACCCTTGATGCACGCTATGGAAATGTGATTATTGATGCCATAAGTAAGCTCAGAGTAAATCTCGTCTGACAACACCATAAGGTCGTGCTCAAGCACAAGCTGTGCGATTGCTTCTAAGTCTTCTTTTTCCATTATAGCACCGGTAGGGTTATTAGGATAAGGTAAAATCAACAGCTTTGTTTTATCTGTGATTTTATCTTTAATATCATCTACAGTCAGTCTGAAATTATTTTCAATTTTTGTTTCGATAATAACAGGAGTTGCTTTAGCCATAATGGTTAAAGGCTCGTAGCACACAAAAGACGGCTGAGGAATAAGCACCTCGTCGCCCTCTCCTACTAAGCATCTAATAGCGATATCGATAGCCTCACTACCGCCGACAGTAACGACTACCTCGCTTTTTGGCTGGTATGTAAGGTCGCATTTACGTTTCATATATTCTGAAATCTCTTCTCTAAGCTCAGCAAAGCCACGGTTTGGTGTGTACCATGTTCTGCCCATTTCAAGCGACTTGATGCCTGCTTTTCTAATGTGCCAAGGTGTTTTAAAATCAGGCTCACCGATACTTAAAGAGATTACATTATCCATTTCATTGACTATATCAAAAAACTTTCTGATACCGGACGGCTTGACGCTTTTGATAGAGTCATTAATTTTACTATTGTAATCTATCACAAAATCATTTCCCTTCTGTCAGTTGGCTCATCAACGTCAACTAATGCGACAGAACCCTCTTTGTATCTTTTAAGCATAAAATGAGTAGCAGTTGAAACGATGCCCTCTAAAGCTGATAATTTTCTAGCAACAAACGACGAAATGTCCTGAATAGTCTCGCCCTTTACAACAAGAGCCAAATCATAAGCGCCCGCCATAAGATAGACAGAAGAAACTTCGTCAAACATCATAACCTTTTCTGCGATTTCGTCAAAGCCCTTTTCCTTTTGTGGAGTAACCTTGAGTTCTATAATAGCCATAACATCAGCATCAGGAACTTTTTCCCAGTTAACCATAGCCTGATAGCCTCTGATAGTGCCGTTATCCTCGTATTCCTTAATCTGCGCTTTGATGTAATCTTCAGGCTCGTTGAGCATAAACGCAAGCTGCTGTGGTGTATAAGCAGAATTTTCGCTTAAGATTTTCAATAATTTATCCATAATAACCTCCGTTATGTTGCTTGTAGTGCCATACTGTCCATCGTACAAACGCTGTCAAGACAGACGGCAGTCGATATACAAGCCAGTTCAAAATTTTTATCATTGATATTAATTTCAAGTGCATCAGCAGAGCTGTTAAAACGTCTGCAAACACACGCGACAACCGAGTTGTCGATATTAAGCAGGTCGTAAGACTTAAAAAGTAAATCACCGCGAAGATGAAAACTAAGCCCGTGAAAGGTGATTGAAGTCTTATTGTTAACGGTAGTGAAAACTAAATGGAAGCTTAAATCAGCTTCTGTGACATAGCAAGTACGTATTGGTCCCAAGTGTGCATCACGAATCTTTGCAACACAAGCGTCATCTTTCATAATATAGGTACGCTCAACAGACGATTTGCGTTTACCTACAATTTTATAAAGCACTTGTCCTGTTTCACTATACACGATGTATCTTGAATTTTCTTGTGACTTGTCACGAGTTAGATAAATTTTCACATATACCACCGCTAATATTATTAACAAAAAAAGGTTTATAATTCATTTATGCGGTCAAGCCAGAGCTTTGCCTGAACATCAGACGGCATCTTAAAGCCGTTACGAGGCGAAAGACTGATTTCGGTAACCTTTGGACCGTCAGGCATACAGGAGCGTTTAAACTGCTGAGTAAAGAAACGATAGAAGAACTTCTGCATCCATTTTTTAATGACGTAACGGTCGTAATCGTCTTTAAAAGCAGAAAGTGCAAGATAAAATATCTTTTCAGGCGTAAAGCCGTATTTTACAAAATAGTACAAGAAGAAATCGTGAAGCTCGTATGGTCCGACTACATCCTCTGTAATCTGTGAAATTTCTCCGTTTTTGTCAGGTGGCAAAAGCTCAGGAGATACCGGTGTTGAAAGAATATCGTTTAAAATCGAAACAACCTTAGCTGATGCAATAAGTGTTTCGCTTTCAACAAGATGTCTTACAAGCGTCTTAGGCACTGAAGCGTTAACCGCATACATAGACATATGGTCGCCGTTAAAGGTAGCCCAACCAAGCGCAAGCTCTGATAAGTCACCCGTACCGACAACTAACGCACCGATTTTATTTGCTAAGTCCATCAGCACTAAAGTACGCAAACGCGCCTGTGCGTTTTCAAAGGTGGTATCAAGGTCTTTTTCGTTATGACCGATATCCTCAAAATGCTGTTTTACAGACTTAGTAATATTGATTTCTTTAAAATCAGCACCGTAGGCTATAGAAAGCTTTTCAGCGTTGCTCTTTGTTCTTTTTGTGGTGCCAAAGCAAGGCATAGAAACAGCGTGCAATTTATCGTGACTAAGCCCTAAAATATCGAGTGCTTTGATGCTGACAATAAGCGCTAAGGTGCTGTCGAGTCCTCCCGATACACCCAAAACTAAATTCTCGATATTTGCGTTTTTCATACGGGTCGCAAGACCTATCGCCTGCATAGTAAGAGTTTCCTCGCAAAGAGTCTTTTTGTCAACGCATTGCGGGATAAACGGATGCTTTTCAATTTTACGCTTAAGCTTAGTTTGCTTTAATGTTAAATCAAAATTAACGTAGCAAATGTCGCTGTCTTCCTTTGATTTGAAAATATTGCTTGTTCTGTGAAGAGCCATAAGCTTCTGGACATCAACATCAGCGTATGTGATATTTTCAAAGAACTTAACACTTTCGTTAAGCACTTGACCATCTTCGGCAATAATATTATGTGATGAATAAACGCAGTCGGTTGTGCTTTCTCCGGGACCTGCACAAGAAAGCAAATACGCACAAGGGTATTTCTTGCTTATAATTCTGACAGCATCTCTGCGAAGCTGTGACTTCACAGCATACTCGCTGCTTGCAGAAAGGCTGGCAATAACTGTGGCGTTTGAATTAACAAGCAAATCAAACGAGTCAGGTGCAGGTGTCAAAATATCATTTGTGATATCTATAGCAATTTTAAATTCTTTAAGCTGATTGCAAGAAAATACAAGCTTTGAAGAAAAAAGAGTTTCCTGACCAGCAAATCTTATTTTTTTATGGATATCTTTACCCGATGTAAAGTAGCGAAGCTCACTGTACTCGCCATGCTCAGGCACGTTAATTTTAGGAACTAAGCCGAGCAACTCGCCCTTATAGATAACTGCAGCACAGTTATAAAGCGAATCATCTACACAAACAGGAATACCAATAACAGAAAGAATCGGCATCGATTTAGTTTTTAATAAAATATGCTCGAGCGCATTTTCTGCCTGTATAAGCAAAAAGTCGTGCAAGAATAAATCACCACAGGTGTAGCCTGTAATACAAAGCTGTGGGAACACAACCAAAGATGCACCCTGCTGAGCAGCGTATGAAATTTGAGAGATAATCTGCTCGCTGTTATATGTGCAATCAGCTACCCTGATAGTAGGAGTTGCACACGCAGTTTTTACAAATCCATAATTCATAAAAATCACCCTATAAAAAATATCCATAACTACAGTTATGGATATTATATACGATATTTATGTTTTTTACAAGTATTTGCACATATTTATCAATATCAGAAAAGAGATTTTCTGACCTTGCGTTTAAATAAATAGAAGCCGTCCTGATAATCAGGCTCGTACTTACAAAGGAAGCAGCTAACATATCCCATAATAAGCCAGAAAAACAACACCGTAAACGAAACGTCATACAAAAGTGTTTTTTCAAAAAACGCATAGACAAGATACGCACATAAAAAAGAATACATACAAGGTAAAATGCTTTCTTTTAAGTTTTTATCCTTAAACACGTGAATAGAAATATGCTTTGCAAATCGCAGTCCGAAAATTGAAAACAAAGTAAAACCGAATATACCCGAGCATACAAGTATAGTTGCATAACCGTTGTGGAAATCAGTTACAAAGAACGACAAAGCTTCGCCGTAAATATCCGAAAAATGTATTCCGTTGTCAAATTTGTTTTCACCGTAGTAGTACACATTGCCCTTGCCAATACCAAACAAAGGAAAATCAGAGAAAAGCGAGGCCGCCTGACGCCAAAGCTTAAAGCGACCGCTATCTAGATTTTGGTTTATGTGGCTGAAGGTGATACGCTCTGTAGCTAAGAACATATCTTCTGAGCCATCAGGTGCTTGAGTCTGCGTAATCACATCGGCGGTTTCTAAAATTTCAGTAAAGCCTGCCTGAGTAAAATATCTGACAAAAAACGCACTGCCAACAATAAATGTACCGACTAAAACAAGTGAAAACAGCTTTAAAACAACCTGCTTTTTAGTAAACTCTTTTTCAGCACCGAACATTTTATAAAGAACAAAGGTGATAACATAAAATATCATCAGAACAATAGCGCCGTTAGAGTCACACAAAAACAGCGACATTCCGTTTATCGCAAGCGCACTTGCAAGCCAGATACGCGATACTCGCTCTTCCCCCGAAAGCTCTATAAAATTGTTTTTTGTCAGCATATGTATACAAAAAAGCGCAACTACAGAAACAAAGCCTAATATGTTAGGATTAGAGTAAATACCCGTAAAGCGGTTTTCGTAAACTATGAACTTGATAGACATAACCTCGAAGCTTATACCCGCCATAAGACACGCAAGTCCGAGCATACCGACAATAGTGGTTGTATACACAATAAATCTACAGATAGAGTAAAGCTCTTTTCTGAAATTCAAATGCTTTTCTGTATGTAATGAATAGAATATGAAAAAGCAGATAGCAACGTGTAGCTGAATTACAAGATTAAAAAAGAAGTTATCCCTTATGTGAATAATTGCAGTAATCGTCGAGAAGAACAAAAACGCCAAAAGCCATATACCAAAGCGGGTTTTTTCAAACACGTGACGACTGCGCTCATTATAAAAAAGTAAGAAAACTCCCCATAAAAACAGTAAAATCAGGCCAACGTAAGCGGGAACCTGGATAAAGGAAACATTGCAAAAAAACAAACAGATTATGTAACACTTACGAAAAAGCGATGCATCTGTCAGTATAGCTTTGAGCTTATCCATTCTATCACCTCTTTTATGACCTGATCTATGTATGTCTGACTTTATAGTCTACAGTAAAACCTGCTTGACGGTTTTAAACATAAGGTAGATATCTCTTTTAAAGCCAAACCTCTCAATATATTTTAAATTGTATCTCATTTTTTTCGGCAAAATTTCGTTGATGTAGATATCATCAATCTGAGCAGGGTCTTTTACTTCGCCGATAATTCTATCCTCATCCTTGTACTTAATACTCGCAAAGGAAGTAATGCCCGCAGGCATAAGCAGAGTAGCGTACATAACAGGTGTGTAGCAATTAACATATTTTGTAACCTCAGGACGAGTGCCGACAATACTCATTTTACCGGAAAGCACGTGAAAAATCTGTGGCAATTCATCAAGGCGTAATTTACGCAAAATCTTACCGATTTTTGTAATACGGGTATCGTTTGCATATGTTAAAAGCTCGCCGCAGGAATCAGCACCAACAGTCATCGTACGGAATTTTAAAATCTTAAATTTCTTGCCGTAGGTGGTAACTCGCTCCTGCTTATAGAGCACCGGTCCCCTTGAAGTACACTTAATGATAACAGAAATAACAAGCATCGGAATTAAAAGAAAAATTATCATAACAACCGCGAGCACAACATCAGCAACACGCTTTATCAGAAGGCTCTTACGCTTTTTATATAATATATCGTAGTACTTCTTAACTTCATCGTTTTGAAATTCTTCGGGGAGCTTATCAAATGGTTTTAGAATCACTTGAAACCTCCAGATAAAATATATATCATTCAAAATTTAGGATATTATACACCCAAATGCTTATTTTTTCAATACTTATAACAAAATTGGAATTTATAGAGTATTTTGTAGAGATTATTACATTATTGTCAAAATAATGTGGTCGTATTTTCTTGACTAAACAGAATATAAAGGGTAAAATTATTATATACTAAAAAAGGAGCATAAATACTATGAGCGAAGATTTTGCACCGGATTTAATCACTTTGATTGATGACGAAAATGTTGAGCACAACTTTGAGATTCTCGACACTATAGAAAACGAAAAAGGTCTTTTCTATGCACTTTATCCTGTGTTTGATGATGCACAACAAGCGGTATCAGACGAAGGCGAATACTACATCTTTGAGGTTATCGAAGAAGACAATGAAGAACAGCTTGCTGAAATCGAGGACGAAGAACTGCTCGACGAGCTTGCACAGATTTTTGAAGAAAGATTTGAGAAGCTTTTTTCAGAAGAATGATTTTTGCGTCCTGCCTGATGCGTGAATCAGCGAAAATAACCCTACAATCTTTAAATCGGGAGTTTTACTCCTTAAGTGGTGTGCAGACCTCCCCTTTTATGGGACGAAGGGAGCCTAAAGCTTAAGGGAAGACACCCACCTGTTTACTTGTGTGGGCAGGTTATATTAAGCTGATACGGTCAGGCGGGTCAACTATATTACTAACACATCGGAGAATTATATGAAAATTTCTGTTTTGGGCTGTGGACGTTGGGGCAGCTGTATCGCGTGGTATCTCGATAAAATCGGTCACGATGTCATTTCCTGCGGACTTGAAAACGCACCCGAGCTTATCGAGCTTAAATCGACTCATAAAAACGACTATCTTACATATCCTCAGTCTATCGAGGTTACATCTGATTTAGAGCACGCTATAGACCACGCTCAGGTTATTGTTATCTCTATTTCTTCACAATACTTAAGGTCATATATGCAGGATATCTCTAAATATCCACTTGAAAATAAAACTATCGTGCTTTGTATGAAGGGCGTTGAGGTTGACACAGGTTGCAGACTAAGCGAGGTTGTATCCTCTTTTGTTGACAAAGAAAAAACACCTGTTGCTGTATGGGTTGGACCGGGTCATCCTCAAGACTACGTCAAAGGCATACCAAACTGTATGGTAATCGACTCTGATAATGAACAAGTAAAGCAAAAACTTGTTGACGAGTTTTCTTCTGACCTTATCAGATTTTATATAGGCACCGACCTTATCGGTAGCGAAATCGGCGCAGCCGCTAAAAATGTTATCGGTATTGCTGCGGGTATGCTCGACGGCATCGGTTACACATCACTTAAAGGCGCGCTGATGGCAAGAAGCACTAGAGAAATCAGCAGACTTATCGACGCTTTAGGCGGTAACGGACTTTCTGCTTACGGGCTGTGCCATTTGGGCGACTACGAAGCTACGCTCTTCTCCCCTTGGAGCCACAACAGACGCTACGGCGAAAGCTACGCAAAGGGTGATAAGTTCGAAAAGCTTGCTGAGGGCGTTATGACTTCAAAAGCACTTGTAAAGCTGAGCAGAGAATATAACGTTGATATGCCGATTACAACAGCAATTTACAATATTTTATTTGAAAATAAAGATTTTAAAGACGAGTTAAGCAAGCTATTTGACCGTTCGGTTAAATCTGAGTTTTAATTTTAATTTTGGCACATAAAAACGCCGTGAGATTTACTCACGGCGTTTATTTTACCATTTATTATTCTTATATCGAATTATTTAATATTGCAATAAAGAATATTAATACATTCCGCCCATATCAGGTGCAGGAGTTGCAACAGGAGCAGGCTCTTTGATATCAGCAACAAGCGATTCGGTAGTAAGTACCATTGAAGCAACAGATGCCGCGTGCTGTAAAGCACTACGTGTAACCTTTGTAGGGTCAACGATACCTGCTTCAATCATATCGGTGTACTCTTCTGTAAGAGCGTTAAAGCCGTAGCCTACCTTATTTGCTTTCTTGATGTTCTCAACAATGACAGAGCCCTCAAGACCCGCATTCAAAGCAATCTGCTTAATCGGTTCTTCAAGCACCTTTAAAACAATCTGCATACCTGTTTTCACGTCACCGGTTGCAGTTTCAACAAGCTTTTCTACAGCATTTGTAGCGTTAACAAGTGCAACACCACCACCGGCAACAATGCCTTCTTCTACTGCAGCCTTTGTTGCAGAAAGAGCATCTTCAATTCTAAGCTTCTTTTCTTTCATTTCGATTTCAGTAGCAGCACCAACCTTGATTACTGCGACACCGCCTGCAAGCTTAGCAAGGCGTTCCTGAAGCTTTTCTCTGTCAAAATCTGATGTTGTAGTTTCAATCTGCTGACGAATTTGTGCAACGCGGTTTTTAATCTCTGTTTCATTTCCAGCACCATCAACGATGATAGTATCTTCCTTAGAAATTTTAACCTGTCTTGCACGACCACACTGCTCGATTGTAGCGTCTTTGAGCTCAAGACCTAAGTCAGATGTAATAACAGTACCGCCTGTCAAAATAGCGATATCCTGAAGCATTTCTTTTCTTCTGTCGCCAAAGCCAGGAGCTTTAACAGCAACTACTGTGAATGTGCCACGAAGTTTATTTAAAACTAAGGTTGTGAGCGCTTCGCCCTCTACATCTTCAGCGATAATAAGGAGCTTTCTGCCTGACTGAACAATCTGCTCGAGTAAAGGTAAAATCTCCTGTGTTGTAGAAATCTTTTTATCTGTGATAAGGATAAGCGGGTCGTCGATATCCGCAACCATCTTATCTGTATCAGTAACCATATAAGGTGCGATGTAGCCTCTGTCAAACATCATACCTTCTACAACCTCACTGTAAGTTTCAGCAGTCTTAGACTCTTCAACAGTAATTACACCATCTTTAGAAACCTTTTCCATCGCCTGTGCAATAAGATTTCCGATGTACTCGTCTGCTGAAGAAACAGTAGCAACACGAGCGATGTCTTCATTACCCTTAACCTGCTGTGAATTAGCAACGATAGTTTCGACTGCTTTTTCAACTGCAAGACTGATACCTTTTTTAAGCACCATTGGGTTAGCACCAGCGGCAACGTTTTTCATACCCTCGCGGATAAGCGCCTGTGCTAAAAGTGTTGCGGTTGTAGTACCGTCACCTGCGATGTCGTTTGTCTTGATAGAAACTTCCTTTACGAGCTGTGCGCCCATATTTTCGAAAGCATCCTCAAGCTCGATTTCTTTAGCAATAGTAACACCGTCGTTAGTGATAAGCGGTGCACCGAATTTTTTATCGATAACTACATTTCTGCCCTTTGGGCCTAATGTAATTTTAACAGTATCAGCAAGCTTGTTGATACCATTCTGGAGAGCCTTTCTAGCTTCCTCGCCATAAGCAATCTGCTTTGCCATAATAAATTACCTCCTACTTATTCTACAATAGCTAAAATGTCAGACTGGCGTACGATAGTGTACTCCTCGCCGTCGATTTTAACCTCTGTGCCTGCGTATTTAGAAGCGATAACCTTATCGCCTACTTTAACGTACATTTTAACTTCGTTGCCGTCAACAAAGCCACCCGGACCAACAGCAACAACATTTGCGTACTGTGGCTTTTCCTGAGCCTGTGAGGACAAAACAATACCTGAAGCAGTAGTCTGCTCAGCATTATCGAGTTTTAAAACAACTCTGTCGATAAGCGGTTTAATAGTCATATATAATTACCTCCTATGATTAGATAAAGAAATTAGCACTCGGCATTTTCGAGTGCTAATTATATTTTATACCAATTTATGTAAAAAATCAAGTGTATTTTGTCACTTCATAATTAATTTACAATTTGAATACATTATTCGATAACTGCGCTTTCCAGCACCTCGTCAGGTAAAGCGACTTCGAGCTTCGCCATAGCTTTTTCATTTATATGCAGATAGCAATCGTAAATATACGCAATCGGAATTTGTGCAGGGTCAGCATCATTATACAGAATATCGAGTGCCATATCACCCGCCGCACCTCCGATAGACGGATAGTTGATTACGCAGGTAGAGAAGCAACCCTTTTCAAGCATAGCCATATCACCGCAAACAACAGGAATTTTGTTGTCATACGAAAAGCTGACAAGCTTTTTGATACGCTTTTTAATAAAGTCGTCAACCGGAGCATAGATAACCTCTACCCCATCAGAAAGCATAGACTCAAGCGCAGGCTCTAACTCATCAGCGCTTTTAACAGGATACTTTTCATACTCGATATTCACATTTTCTGTTTGAGCTTCTTTTTCGCCGATAATCGCCTGCGTTACAGCTTCGGCATCTCTCGCATAATAAATTGCACCGATTTTCTGTGTATCGGGTAACATCTGTTTTATCGAGTCAATCTGCTCAAAGCAAGGGGTGTAGTCAGAAACACCGGTAACATTTCCGCCGGGTGCTTCGTTTGATTTAACAAAATCTTCCTGCTCAGGCTCTTGGACAGCCGCGAAAACAATAGGAATTTTGTCTGTCATAGATGCTGCAAGCTTTGTAGCGTATGGGCCTATAGTAAAAATCAAATCATAATCATTCTCAATAAATCGGCTGATAGCTTCCTCGCATTTTGCGTTGTCTTCTTCTAAAACATAGTCAAGTCTGATATTGTTATTGTTTATATAGCCATTAGCGGCAAGCTCGGCAATAAAGCCCTGATAAACGTTGTTACAGTTTTTAACATCGCTACGCTGTAAAATGCCGATGTCGTATATCTCAGGCGGCGTGGTAGGCTCATCAACCGTTGCTTTTTCTTCGGTAGCTACAGTTTCGACTTCCTTTTGTGGTTGTGTCATCAAGGACGCTTTATACATAGCATAAAAGATACCACACAAGACAGCTAGAATAAGCACGATATTCACGATAAGAACAAGGTGTTTTTTCATAAAAACCATCCCTTCCCTATTTTTATATACCGCTTGCATTTTACAGTAATTAGTAATTTTTGTCAAACTAAGCGGTTAAATGCACATCTAAAAATATAAAAGGCACTGTTACTCAGCGCCCTTAATCAACTTATCTTTTCAAAATTTTTGTGCAGTATGTATCAATATCAAAGTTGTCGAGCTTGCTGTCTTTTTTTAAGTAAAGCGGATGGTGAGGATGGCCTTTAACTGATATTTTACCTGCTGTGTACCATAAAGCGTTATACCTCTTTGAGATTTCAGCCATAGTCAACACACATTCAGAAAGATAATCACGCTTTTCAATAATATTACCCCACGCAGCCCACACAGACGCTCTGCCTTTTGAAAGCTTAAGCACATACTCAAAGGCTTTCATATTCTCGCTATGCAGAAACTCGTTGAAGTTTTCTTCCATATCGTCGGGATTTGTCGCACGCTGAGCGTAAACATTGAACATAATAAAACTATCAAAGCCATTGTTAAGCGCAATACGCTCGACAGATTTCAAGGTGTTGTCAAGGTCGTCGGGCGCGGCAGTAGACGGGTTTATGCCAATACAGATAAGCGGATTTTCGCCCTTTGTGCCTAAAATGTAACGATACTCGCTGTAAAAATCAGGAACATAAAGCCACCTGCTTGTATCATACTCGTCGGGGTGTTTAATTTTTATAGCGTCTTCAAACT
This sequence comes from Ruminococcus sp., assembly GCA_017411835.1. Classification (GTDB taxonomy): domain Bacteria; phylum Bacillota; class Clostridia; order Oscillospirales; family Acutalibacteraceae; genus Ruminococcoides. The sequence continues at coordinate 58,739 of JAFQPG010000014.1, forward strand.
TAAGAACAGGAATGCAAAGTGTATCAGATGAAGGTATATGCATAATTTCCTCCAATTATTTAGTCTTTTTTGATTATATCACAAAAGAGAATAAATGTATACACAAAAAGGCGGACGCATAAGCGCCCGCCTAAAATTCAAGAAACTAATGCTTATTCAGTTTTAAAGTATCAACCAACAAAAATATTAGATTTCAATACCAGCTAAGCGCTTCTGGATAACAGTAGCGTCAAGAACGTTTACCTCACCGTCAGCGTTAGCATCAGCAAGCTTGAGGTTAATCTGATCTTCTGTGAAGATGCTAGCAACAAACTTCTGGATAGTAGTAGCGTCAAGAACGTTTACATCGCCATTGCCGTCAGCGTCGCCAACCTTGCCGTCATCAGGTACTGTAGGCTTTATTGGGTCTGTAGGGTCTGTAGGGTCTGTTGGCTCTGTTGGGTCATCCTTAGGGAACTCGTATGGATAGAAATTTGGACTCCATGTGCCGATTGTCCACTTACCAGCAGCGTTCTGAGATGCCATATACATACCAAGGCTCTCAGTCACTTCAAGGTCGATAGTCTGCTGACCCTGACCGTTGTTGATAATATAGCAATCATACTCAACAGGAATGTAAGCAACATACTGTCTTTCACCATAATCGTTTACAAGAGCAAACTTCATGCTTTCACCAGGCCAAGCTGTGATGCAGTTTTCTGTGCCCTTCATCCAAGCGTAAACGTAAGCCTGTGTCCAGTCAGATTTTGCTGAATATACAACTGTGTTGTAGCCTTCAATAACTGGATAGTTACCGCTTGAAACATCGATTAACTTTGGATCGTCCGGAACGTCAGGGATAACAGGTTTTGTATCTTCTGCATAGTAGATACAAGCAATACCAGTTGAACCGATAGAACCTGTAATTTTATAGCCAGCATCATCGTCGCCAGTTACTTCGAACTCATTACCTGTGATAGAGTCGATGTATGTACCAGGTGCAAGACGGTTAGATGGCATATTAACAGATTTTGTTGTACCGTTAAGGTTTACAAGAGTAGCACCTAAGCCGCCACGCTCGATCATAGTAACCTTATCGTATGTTGAGTTGTGCTCAAAAGCATCGCCGAAGTAGTTGTCAAACTGGTTAACAGCCCTAACTTCAGGAGCAGTCCAACTTGTCTTAGCAGCATCACCGAGAGTGATGTTAGCGCAGATAGCTTCGATAGCAGCGCGGTTTGCACCGGTTCTGTCGTCTGGACGAGCAAAGTAAACGCCAGTGATGAGCTGACGAGCAGCTGTAAGAGCCCAGATTTTGTTTCTCTGCTGAACTGTAAGTGATGATGTACCACCGTCGATGTATGTATCGTGGGATTCGTTCCACTGGATTACATTTTCTTTTGTGAAGTTAACAGTCTTTGGATCGCAACCATCAAACTGCTCTGACTGATAGTAAGGTGTTGGGCTACCGCCGTTACCGTTCTTCTGAACAGCATCTTTAATTGCCCAGTATGATGAAGAGTCAGTAACGTCCATAAGCTCTGTGTACTCACTAAATGGACGGCCGTCACCGCACTTGTTTAAGATTTCGCCGTATGCGTAACACTCTTTTTGAGGATAGTTTTCTCTAAGCTTTAAGAGTGTATTCTTCCAGAAGTCAGATGCAAAATATGTATCGTGTTCTGTCTCGATGTGCTTAGCAGCGTCGAAACGGAAGCCGTCAGCACCAGCTTCAACAAGCTCTACAAAGTATTCATAGATAGTATCCTGTACGAGCTTAGTTTCTGTAGCAAGGTCAGGAAGACCAGATGTACAATGCTGTGTTAAGTCTTCTTCGATGTCGTAATCTGACCAACCATCCCAGTAGTTCTCTTTGTAAGTCATATCAACCCATGGAGAATGGAATGCTTTAGCAGCTAAAAGTTCAGGCTCGAACTGTGCAGCACGTGGGTTTACGTGATCCATAGGGTCAGTTGATGTGTTTGTATAAACGCCAACGTGGTCATCATCAGTACCCATATGGTTGATAACAGCGTCAACGATAACCTTTAATCCTAACTCATGAGCTTTATCGATCATCTCAACAAACTCAGATTTTACACCGAGAGCGTTGTCAGTAGACTCATTGAGCTGGAAGCCAGCTGGCTGATAGAACATCCACCAACCGTTTGGAGCGATGCCATCAATAGCAGGCTCACAAACCTTAACGCCCTTTGTAGGCATTTTAAGTTCGTTTGGAGGGGATACCTGAATAGTAGTAAAGCCCTGCTCAGCAAGAGTCTCGAGGTTTGCAATAATGTTTGCGTAAGACCAGTTCCAAGCCTGGATAATCTTACCTTCGTTTACTGTGTCCGCAAGACCGTAATTATTTTCCGGTTTGATGTCTTCAAGCATTTTTTCGTATTCGTTGTAGTTTTCTGCAGCAGCAACTGATGTAGCACATACAGCGAAGCTCGAAACAACAAGAACAACAGCAAGAAGCAAGCTAATAAGTTTCTTTGTTTTCATGTTTACCTCCTAAGGGAATATAGATTTGGAAGAAAGCATAGTAACTTAATTTTCTTCATTGTTATTATACAACAATTCCCATATAATTTTCAATTCATATTTCTTACAAAATAAAATAATTTATTTATTCATTTTAGATAAAAAGATAATTTTTTGGCACTTAATTGTCAAAATATAACCTGTTTTTTCAAAGAATTAATATATATTATATTGAAAATAAAAGTTATTTATGTTATCATTGCGCTATTATATTTTTGAAGGTGAAGCAATGAAAAAATGCGAATACTGTGCTAAAGAAATTTCATATCACGAGATGTACTGCCGTGATGAATGCCAAACTAAAGCCAACGACTTTTACGATATGCGTGATAAAATTTCAAAAATAATCGGCGTATTTAACGGAATCTGCGTTATGTCAATCGGTATAGGTCTTTTTGTTTTCTCGTTTTTAAAAGAAGTCGGTGCATATATGGTTGCGATTCCGATGGTGATTTTGGGAATACTTTTTTTACTTTTTCCTGTGCCTGCGGATGTTATGATTCAAAAATATAAAATTGAAAAATCTTTGAAAATCACAAGAATAATCGCGCTTATACTTTTAGCGCTCGGAATAATTGCAACTATAGTTACGATTATTGCCATTTAATTTTTGCATAAATTTAAAGCGATTGCTTAAACTACTAAAACAACCTATAAAATTCAGGAGGTTTTAGTATGCTAGATAAAATAGCACTGACATTACTTGTTGTCGGCGGTATCAACTGGGGCAGCGTCGGTCTTTTTAAATTCGACATTGTTGCATGGATATGCGGCGGACAGACAGGTATCATAAGCAGAATAATCTATGTTATCGTCGGTCTTTCTGCTTTATGGTGTATTTCTCTGCTTTTCAGAGACCACACCGAAGCAGGCGACTCTGACTTAACCAGCAACCCAATATAAAAAAATGCCGTCGGAAAACCGACGGCATAATTTTTATGTATTATTTTTCTTTTAAAGAATTTAGCGTAAATTAAAGAGCGTTTACGATTTCCTGTGTATCTCTTGCGATAACAAGCTCCTCGTTAGTAGCGATAAGCTCAACACGAATAGCCGAGTCGTCTGTAGAGAGTTGACCTGTTACACCGCGTTTAGCCTGCTCGTTGAACTCGTCGTTAAATTTAACACCTAAAACCTTTAAGTATTCACAAACCTTTTTGCGAAGCTGTGGCTGGTTTTCGCCCAAACCTGCTGTAAATACGATAGCATCACAACCGCCCATCGCGATGTAGTACTGACCGATGTACTTAGCAATCTGATAGTAAAGCATATCGTGAGCAAGCTTAGCTCTAGGGTTACCCGCTTCTTCAGCAGCAGAAACGTCGCGGTCGTCAGAAGACACGCCGGACACGCCTAAAAGACCAGACTTTTTATTTAAGAGAGTATCCATCTCTTTTGGAGATAAGTTTTCTTTATCAGCAATGAATGTAACAACAGATGGGTCAAGACAGCCTGTGCGAGTACCCATCATAATACCATCAAGTGGAGTAAGTCCCATTGAAGTATCTACAACCTTACCACCGTCAACAGCAGTGATAGATGAACCGTTACCGATATGGCAGGTGATAATTTTCAAATCTTTGATGTCTTTTCCCATAATTTTAGCCATTTGATGAGAAACGTAACGATGGGAAGTACCGTGAGCGCCGTATCTTCTTATAGCGTACTTCTCATAAAACTCGTAAGGAACAGCGTACATATATGCTTTTTCAGGCATTGTTGAATGGAAAGATGTATCAAATACAGCAACCATAGGTGTATCCTTACCGAAAACCTCTAAACAGCCCTTCATAGCCTGTACGTGAGCAGGGTTGTGAAGCGGTGCGAGTGGGCTTAAGCCGTCGATATCAGCAAGCACCTTTTCGTCGATAAGCACAGAGCACTTGAAAATAGAACCACCCTGCACTACGCGATGACCGATAGCAGATACTTCATCAAGACTTTTGATAACGCCATACTGCTCATCTAAAAGCGCATCTTTTACAACCATAAATGCCTGTGCGTGATTGCTCATTGGTGCTTCTTTTTCAAAGCTTCTGCCGTCAGCAGTCTTATGGCCAATAAAAGAACCCTCCTGACCAACACGCTCACAGTTACCCTTAGCAATCATCTGCTCAGTTTCCATGTCGATAAGCTGATATTTCAAAGATGAGCTACCAGCATTGATAACTAATATTTTCATAACTATTTCCTCCTATTGAAAATACTCAAAATATACCGTATAATATAATAATACTTTTGCTTGATTTTTTCAAGTGTTTTCTAAAAGAGGTGATGCAGTTGACAGTAGCGGCGGTTATATGCGAGTTCAACCCGTTTCATAACGGGCATAAATACCTGATTGATAAAATAAAAAGCGAATATGCTGACTGCGTCATCGCTATAATGAGCGGTAGTTTCGTGCAACGTGGAGATGTCGCGATTGTCGACAAATACGAGCGTGCAAAAGCGGCGTTGCAAAACGGCTGTGATTTAGTAGTTGAGCTTCCTACAGTTTATGCGGTATCAAGCGCTGAGTTTTTCTCAAAAGGCGGAGTAAGTATCGCAAAAGCACTAAATGCCGATATGCTGTGCTTCGGCGCTGAAAACGACAACATCAGTATTCTAAAAGATATTGCAGACGCTTTTTCAAACGAGCATTTCATCTTTGCTATAAAAGAGCAGATGGAAAACGGCGACTACTATGCAAAAGCTGTAAGCACGATAGTAAGCAAGCATTTATCTAAAGAGCACGCAGATATACTAAACGGTGCTAACAACACACTCGGCATCGAATACATCAAAGCTTTAAAAAACACAGGCATAAGACCTGTTGCGATAAAACGCACAGGGGTTTCACACGACAGCAGCGACACAAGCGACGATATCGCAAGCGCTACTCATATAAGAAGCCTTATAAAAGAAAACAAAAGCTACGAAGATTTCACCAAATTCAACGCAAAATACCACGCAGATATAAAAAATCTTGAAACTGCTATTTTGTATAAGCTTCGTTTATTAAGCAAAGAGCAAATCGAAAACTTGCCTGATGTAAACGAAGGACTTCATAACAGGATATTTGATGCTTGTAGAAAAAGTAATTCTTTAGAAGAATTATACGACAACTTAAAAACCAAACGATACACGCTTGCAAGACTCAGAAGAATTGTTATATGCGCGTTGCTTGATATCACAAAAGAGTATTTAGCAAATGATGCAAAATATATAAGAGTGCTCGCTATGAACGATTCAGGTGCACGAGTGATAAAAAACTGCAACAAGCTACCGATTGTTGCAAAAGTTAAAAGCGACTACAACAAGCTAACTGAAGATGCAAAGGTACAATTTGATGTAGATGTCAGAGCAAGCGAGGTTTTTTCTCTTGCTGTTAAAGATAAACCGAACATACAAAACGACTTTTGCGCACAAATAATAAAGCAATAAACAAAACGCTCTACTTTTTGTAGAGCGTTTTTCTTATGCAAGCTGATATTTATCGGAATAGTCACGATACATACGGTCGTACTCTCCCCCGCTTTTGCGAATTTCTCGCAAAGCCTGATGGGTATTCAAATCATGGTGCGCTAGGTCAACAACGCAACCCGAGATGTTTGAGCAATGGTCTGATATTCGCTCAAAGTTTGTGAGCAAGTCAGACCAGACAAAGCCGACTTTCAAATCACAGCCACCCGACTGCAGACGTTTTGTATGATTTGTGCGCATCTGCTCTTTTAAATTGTCTATGACCTCCTCAAGGCTTTCTACCCTTAACGCTAAGGTGTAGTCGTTAGTTTCAAAGGCTTTGAAGGATAAGTCTACTATTTCTTCAACCGCTTTTGTAAACACTTTAAGCTCCTCCTGAGCAGACGAAGAAAAATTCAGTTCTTTTTTGTAGAGCTCTTTGCCTGACTCCATAATATTGCGACAATGGTCAGATATGCGTTCAAAGTCGCCGATAACCTTTAAAAGCATTGCCGCCTGCGTGCTGTCATCGGTGCTTATAGGATAACTGCTAAGCTTTACAAGATAAGTGCCCAAGATATCCTCGTATTTGTCGGTTTTCTTTTCCGCATCTTGCACCTTAGTCGCAAGCTCATCGCTATAATCATATAGTGCAGACAAGCTGTCACTAAACGCATAAGATGTGCATTGTGCCATTTCAATAGCAACCTTTCGACAGCTGTTTAAAGCGATTGCAGGAGTGGTGAGCAGACGCTCATCAAGTTGGGTTTTATGCTCTTTCTCCTTAGAGTCAGGAACAAGTACACAAACGAGCTTTTCGAGTAGCTTGCTCATCGGGAGCATAATTGCTGTGCAAGCCACATTGAACACAGTATGCGCAATCGCTACACCAAAAGCACTTGCGCTTTGCTCAAGCAACGCAATATTAAAAATTGATTTTACAATGCAGAAGACTACCAGTAAAACAGTAGTGCCAATTATGTTAAAGAACAGGTGCACTAAAGCGGCACGCTTAGCGTTTTTGCTTGTGCCAACTGAAGATATGAGTGCTGTGACGCAGGTGCCGATATTTTGACCCATAATTATCGGGATTGCAGCGCCATAGGAAACTTGTCCTGTCGCAGACAGCGCCTGCAAAATACCGACTGATGCTGAGCTTGACTGTATAACCGCAGTAAGCAATGCACCAACTACTACACCAAGCACAGGGTTTTCAAACATAATAAACATCTGGCGGAAAGCTTCTACTTCTTTAAGTCCCGATACCGCCCCTGACATTATATCCATACCAAACATCAAGGTAGCAAAGCCTAGCAAAATAGCGCCTGTATCGTGCTTTTTGTCTCCTTTTAAGAACATCATAAATATGATGCCGATAAGTGCTAAAATCGGAGTAAATGAAGTTGGCTTTAAAAGTTGAACAAAAACATTAGAGCTTTCTATTCCGCTAAGAGATAAAATCCACGCGGTAACCGTCGTGCCTACATTTGCGCCCATTATTACATTTATCGCTTGGGATAAAGTCATCAAACTTGAGTTTACAAAGCCTACCACCATTACGGTAGTGGCTGACGAACTTTGAATAACGGCGGTGACCGCTAAACCTGTCATAAAGCCCGCAAACTTATTTGAAGTAAGTCTTGACAACAGATTTCGCAAACTGCTACCTGCTCTACGCTCTAAGCTTTGGCCCATAAAATGCATACCAAACAGGAAAAGACTTAGTCCGCCGATAAGCTCAAGCACATCAAAAATATCCATATTATCAACCCCCTTAGTCGTTGCTACTATATTTACTTATTATGCCACCAAAAATGACATTTAAAATATAGCAACAATCAAAAGGAAGAGAAAGCAAGATAATGTATTATTTCTGTTAAATTTCAGGAAAAATAAATTACATAGATTTAACATTAAACCGCCTATTTAAGCTCAAACGCAGTAGCGGTATCCCTATCAAACGCAAAAAACATAAAAAAATCGGCTACCGCATTAGCAGTAGCCGTTAACTTTTCAGTCAAATAAAGGGGTTGAGAAATATCGCTCTGCTGTATCGGGAAGTACAGTAACGATAGTTTTTCCTTTGCCGAGCAACTTTGCCATACGCATAGCCGCGGCAACATTAGTGCCTGAACTGATGCCACACATAATGCCCTCTTTAGATGCCAAATCTTTTGATGCCTGAAGCGCCTCATCGTCGTTTACCACAAAAACTCCGTCGTAAACTTCGGTATTTAAAATCGCAGGGATAAGTCCGTCGCCTATACCCATCTGGACGTGAGTGCCAATCGAGCCACCCGACAAAATAGCGGCGTTTTCAGGCTCGACAGCCCAGATAAGGATGTCAGGATAATAAACCTTTAACACCTCACCGATACCCGTTATAGTACCACCTGTACCAATACCGGAGCAGAAGCCGTCAACCTTTCTGTCGCCAATCTGTTCGATGATCTCGCGCGCTGTACCCTTACGCTGAATTTCAGGGTTAGCAGGGTTCTCAAACTGCTGAGGCACGAAAACGTTTTCGTCTTCCTCTTTCATTTTAAGCGCAAGGTTAAGGCATTCTTCAATACAAAGACCGATGTTGCCTGCATCGTGAACCAAAATGACTTCTGCGCCATAGTGCTCAACAAGCTTTCTACGCTCTTCGCTTACAGAGTCAGGCATAATAATCTTTACCTTTATGCCGAGCACTGCTCCACAAAGCGCAAGTCCGATGCCCTGATTGCCCGAGGTTGGCTCAACGATAATCGTATTTTCGTTGATAATACCCTTGCTCATTGCGTCTTTTATCATATTATAAGCGGTTCTGGTTTTGATAGAACCGCCGACATTAAGTCCTTCAAATTTCACAAGGATATCGGCGTCATCTTCTCCTGTCATATGCTGAAGTTTAATGATAGGAGTATCACCCATCGCCTCTAAAATGTTATTACAAATCATAAAATCTTCCTTATCTCAAAAGCTAGTTTAATATTATACTATATTATCAGTCACATTGCAATGTGAAAATAAACAAAAAAACAGGGCGCTTTTTGCACCCTGTAGTTATTAAGATTTATAGTACATATAAACATTGCATTTAAGCATACCATTGTAGAGCTTTCGGCGTTTGTCTGAAGCTCTGCCAAAGCATTTTTCAAAGTCGTCATCAGGACTTATGACCGTATAGCTATAGTGCTCACGTTTAAAAAACTTTTCGCCCATGATTTTATAAAGTCTTTCAGCTTCTTTTACATCAAGCAAGCGCTCACCATAAGGCGGGTTCGTAATAACACAGAGGTAATCTTCATCCAATTTAAAATCTTTAATATCTCGGTTTGAAAATTCAATTCTGTCTGATACTCCTGCTTTTTCGGCGTTTTCTTTTGCAATACTTAATGCATCATCATCGATATCAAAGCCGTAGGCTTTAAAGCTACAATCGGTGTTTATAAGACTCTTTGCACGCTTGCGCTCATTTTCCCATACCGATGCATCGGACTGTGCCCAGCTCTCGCAAATAAAGCTTCGGTTTATACCCGGCATAATGTTGAGTGCTTTGAGCGCTGCTTCGATAAGTATAGTACCACTTCCACAGAAAGGGTCACAGACAATATGATTTTTTCTGACTCGTGACAAATCAACCATAGCAGCGGCTAAGGTTTCTCTAATCGGTGCTAAGTTTGCGTTTTCTCGATATCCTCGTTTGTGCAATCCGTCGCCCGAGGTATCTATCATAATGCTTACCCTGTCTTTTATAATAAGAAAATGGATTTTATGGAGTGCTCCTGTTTCTTCAAACCATTCGGTTTTATAAGACTTCTTAAGACTTTCAACAATCGCCTTTTTAATAATTTTCTGACACGCCGGTATGCTCGATAAAGCAGAATTAATCGAGTTTCCTTTTACAGGAAAAGCCTCATCAACAGCGATATACTTTGACCAATCGATAGAGTTTACACCATCAAAAAGCTGTTCAAAAGACGAGGCTTCAAACTCGTTTACAAGTATCAAAACACGCTCTGCGTATCGAGAGCAGATGTTTGCCCTTGCAAGAGTCGATAAATCGCCGTCAAAAAGCACTCTGCCGTTTTCAGCTCTTACATTTTCTATTTCGTGATGTCGCAGTTCATTTGCGACCAAGCCCTCAAGTCCCAAAAGACAGGTAGCACAAAAAGTCATTTTTATCTCCTCAAAAATATAGGCGGAAGAAAACTTCCGCCTAATTATTATTCTATTAAAGAATTAATCGTCGTAAGCCGGCTCAAGCAAGCCGTACGCGCCGTTTTCACGACAGTAAACAACGTTTACTTCGTTAGTATCAACATTAGTGAACATATAAAACTTGTGGCCAACCATATTCATCTGCAAAATAGCCTCGTCTACGGTGATAGGCTTAAGCGGAATTTGCTTAGTGCGCAAGATTTTATACTCTTCTTCAGTTTCCTCAACAGGTGATTCAAACAAATCGTCGATTGAACCGGACTTAAGTTTTTTCTCAAGTCTTGCTTTGTTCTTTCTTAATTGTCTGCCGAGTACATCAATACATTTATCAAGGGCATCGTTCATTTCAAGCTGTGTCTTCTCTGCCCTGTAAATCATTGAGTTATCCTTGATGGTAAGCTCAACGGTCTGGTTGTTTTTGTTCAATGTGACAACAACATTAACAGTAGCATCGTCAGAGAAAATCTTCTCAAATTTCTTGAGCTTTTTCTCAACACGCTCCTTGAAATTGTCTCTCAGATTAACCTTTCTAGCGGTATAGGTAATCTTCATAGTAATGCCTCCTTTGCATTGTGATATGTATTAAATTTATTTTCTGCCGGAGCCGTTGCCTCTACGGCTATAGCCACGACTTTCACCACGTTTTAAATCGGACATCTTGTCCTCGCTGGTTTTTTTGAATTTAGACATCATATCTTCAAATGAAGCACCGCTTGGCTGGGTGCTGTGCCATTCAAAATCAGGCGGAGAGGTGACCTTTGGAGCAGGAGTGTATTTTCTCTGCGTCCTTGGTTTACGCTCGCGTATTTCCTGCGGTTTGTCGGTTTCTTTGCTCGCCTGCTTAATAGACAACGCAAGTTTGCCGTCGTCAGCAATAGAAATAACCTTGCATTCTACCGCTTGTCCAATAGACAGCTCTTTTGAAATATCCTCGACAAATGAGCGTGATATTTCAGAAATATGTACCATACCCTTTTTGCCCTCTGCGGTTTCAACAAAAGCGCCGAATTTTGTGATGCCTGTAACTTTTCCCTTTACGATTGTGCCTACCTCGTATGACATTAGTGTGTTGTACCCCTTAAAAAAATGTTTATGATTAATCTCCTGCTACATTGACAAAAACACGCTCGCCCTGCTTGATATAGTCAAGGTCTTCGCGGGCAATTTTTTCGATGTATTCAGAGAACTCCTCATCAGATGAGTTATATAATTCGTCCATTTCCTCGTTTTTGATTTCTTGTATAGCGATTTCGTCATTGATAAGTTCAAGCTCGTTTTTCTTCTCGCCGATTTGCGAGTAAAGATTTGCAAGTGTTACTACAGAATAAACAGCGAAAATCAATATCACAACGCACAGCACTATGTATCGTAAATTGGAAAGCGGTTTTTTAGTTTCCTTTTTCGTGCTCATAAATAGTCCTTTTCTTTTTAAACACTATATTTTGTGCTTTATATATTATTCCACCTACATTATACACTACAAATCTATTTAGTTTCAATACCTTATTCAAAAAAACTCTAAGTATTTTTAAACTTTTTTTGATTAAGTTTCTTATTATACGTATAAAAAAACTATACACGCTTGTCATAAGCTCGCCTAAAGTAAACCTGTAGACAATAAAGCCTACTGCCTCACCAAATAAAACAAAGTATCTGACAGAACCTTTATTAAACGGCATAGCAAACAAAGAGGTCAAAACTGCGCATACAAAAAAATACAAAATATCGGTGAGTATAATCTGCCATAATCGGTTAAAACCCGAAAGCCTTAAAATACGCACCAAATCGTAAAGCGATGAAATCATAACGCCAAACAGTAAGGAAAACAAAAAATATACTGTCTGGTCAGCAAGCGAAAACAACATATCACTTAAACAGCTTTGATTTGAGGTTTTTATCTGACTTTGCAAAATACTGAAGCGAATTTATGATTCCGTCAATACAGACATCTTTTGTGTCTAAATTCAGCTTACTTATATGTAGCGAGTTTCCCTTTACGATAAGCGGTCCGCAGTCAGTCGTAAGGCTTACTGTCTGCTCGTCAAAACCGACGACATCGGTGACACCGGTTAGAGAAAGTTTGCTTTTGTTATCAAGTATAAGCGAGTGAGCGGCTTTTGATAATTGTTCAGTCATAAAAAGACCTCCATATACTACTATCTAAGTATATGGAGGAAAATTTACAATTATGATTAAACTGAGGTGTACATAGAAGAAGCGTCTTCTTTTCTGACCGTTTCAGCGACGGAGACCACTTTTACTTTTATAGAGCGTGTATCAAATGTTATTTCAATAACATCGTCGACCTTGACATCGTATGATGCGCGCACAACTTTTCCATTTACAGAAACCTTGCCTGCATCGCAAACCTCGTTTGCTACAGTGCGTCGCTTGATTATTCTAGACACCTTTAAATATTTATCAATTCTCATAATCTACTCCTAATTTGAAATTAAATGAAAAAGGAAAAGCCGACAAAATGTCGGCTTTTCAGTCATAAGAAAAATTACTTGTTAACAGCGTCCTTGAAAGCTTTACCAGCTTTGAATGCAGGAACCTTAGAAGCAGGGATTTCGATTGTCTCGTTTGTTCTTGGGTTGCAACCTGTTCTAGCGTTTCTCTCTCTTCTCTCAAATGTACCGAAGCCTACGAGCTGGATCTTGTCGCCAGCAGCAACAGCGTCTACGATTACGTCGAATGTAGCAGCTACAGCCTTCTCAGCATCTTTCTTTGAAAGGTTAGCTTTCTCTGCAACAGCAGCGATGAGTTCTGTCTTCTTCATTTTAATTTCCTCCAAAAAATTAATTTGTGATTTTATCACATTTTTTATTTAACTTCTTCCCAAAGGGAATCAAGTACCGAAAGTGAAGCGCTTGACATATCGATAGAGCGCTCTTTGCAAAGAGCTTCTACCTTAGCAAAGCGGTCGGTAAACTTAAGCGTTGCATCATAAAGTGCTTTTTCGCTGTCTACCTTAATAAATCTTGCAACATTGACTACCGAGAAAAGTAAATCGCCGAGCTCTTCGCTCATATTCTCGGCATCGTTATTATTGATAGCAGATTTAAGCTCAACAAGCTCTTCATCTACTTTATTAATAGCATCTTCTGTCTTTTCAAAATCAAAGCCAACTTTAGCGGCTTTGTGCTGAACCTTCTGGCTATACATCAACGCAGGCAAAGATTTAGAAACAGAGCCTAAAACTTCGGACTGGCTCTTTTGAGATTTAGTCTGCATCTTGATTTTATCCCAGTTAACAAGAACCTGTTCAGGAGTATCAGCAGTAGTGTCAGAAAAAACGTGAGGATGACGGACGATAAGCTTTTTACAAACCTCGTCGCAAACATCGTTTATATCAAAAACGCCTGCTTCCTCTTCCATTAAAGCGTGAAAAACAACCTGCATCATAACGTCGCCGAGCTCTTCTTTTAAAAGCTCTTTGTCGTTTGTGTCGATTGCTTCAATCGCTTCGTAGGTTTCTTCGATGAAGTTTTGTCTGATGCTTTCGTGGGTCTGCACCCTGTCCCATGGACAGCCATCAGGAGAGCGAAGAATTTTCATAATATCGACTAAATCATTAAAGTCGTATTTATTCTTTCTTTCAAACTCCAAATGAACACACCCCAAAATATCAAAAAATGGCGAAAAATGCCTTTAACATCACATATTTTAACGTAACAGATGCAGTTTTGCAAGGATTGTTACAACATTGTTGCCTTTTGGTAACATTTTGATTTCATTTTCCGTAAATGTGTGCATTAAAAGCAGAGAAATCAAGTAAAATACTGACGCAATGACTATACTCAGTAGGGTTGCCAGCGTATCAGACATAATCGGATTTAACAGTTTATACACAAGATACGCGGATAAACCACAGACAATCGAGCCCACAAGCGGCTTAACAACTGTGTGTAAAAAGTTCGGAATCACGCCTGCTTTTTTGATAAGGAAGTACATTCCGACAACGCACACAAACAAATAAGCAACCAGCGAGCCGACAGCCGCACCCATAATATTGATGCTGACTATACTTACAAAAGCATAGTTTAGAGCAATCTTCATCACCATTGCAATCGAATACAATTTTAGCGGCATATCTATTCTTCCCACACCCTGAAGCATACTGCAAATCGGTGTTGAGGTAGCAATAAAAATTACCGAAAGACCCATCACGCACAGCACTCTTGCACCAACAACAGCGATATAGCCGTCATATAAAAGTTCCATAATCGGATATGACAGCACAAACATACCTATACCGGCAGGGAAAGTCACAAGTACAGTAAGCTTTAATACTGTTTCGATAGCTTTTTTAAGTTCGCTCTTATCCCCTTTAGTATATGCATCGGTAACAGACGGCATAGCACTTGTACCAAACACCTGAGTAATATGAGTCACAAGCTGCATAATTGTAAGTGCACAGCTATATGCACCGAGCAAATATGTGTGGATTGTGATAGGTTTGCTCTTTGTCGGGTTTAGTGGAATATGGCTATCAAGATTGCCATCATACTGTGCTAAAAGTTCTTTAGGATTAGTTTGAGCCATCTTGTATAAAACATTCTGAATAACCATAGTATCAATAGACGAGCTGATACTCATAACCAAAGCGGCAAGACCAATAGGGATAGCAGTTTTTAAAAGTTTGTTGAATGTTTCCCTACGGCTGAGTGCATCGACGGAATTATCGAAATACTCCTGAGGAATAGCATTCTTATTACGCTTATATATAATTCTGAGAGTCACAAAAGACAGCAAGCCTCCAAATGAAATTGCAAAAATCGCGCTGGCTACGGAGAAAGCCAAGAGCATATTCATAGCTTCGCTCTCGCTTTCAAAGTTTAGCCCGAAGATAGTGCCTGATGCTTTATACTGAGCCATACCTATTTTCATCACGATATATGACAAAGGTAAGCCGACAACCATTTTAACAGCAGCTTCTACAATCTCAGAAATCGCAGTAGGAGCCATATTTCGCTGACCTTCAAAATATCCACGATAAATAGAAACGATACACCCGAAGAAAATCGAAGGGGCAAGTGTAATCATAGCGTAGATTGAATACGGAGATTTGATAACATTCACGTAAACAAAGCTTAGTCCCACCATAAGCGAAAAGCACACAAGACCCATAATTACAAAGAATGGTATTGATACTTTGTAAATCTGGCGAACATCTTTGTAGCGTTCTTTTGCTATGCTCTCAGATATAAGACGGGAAACCGCAATCGGAAAACCTGCTGTTGCAAGTGTAAAAAGCGGGATATAAATTTCGTAAGCGTTAGTAAACAGTCCTGTACCGATACCGGCATACTGGTCGCCAAACATCGAGTATATACGCGTAAGCATAAGTTTGTACACCATACCGCACAAACTTACTATAGCCATACTGATGCTGAGCACCATCGCACCTTTTAAAAAGGTTTGCGAGCTGTTCTTTTTTATATTATTACTTTGCATAAAAAAATCACCAAAAAATCAAAGTTTAGAGCCACATTCAGAGCAGTAGGTTTCGTCTGCCTTAATAAGTTTTGAGCAAACAGGACAACGCTTCATACTTTTAATGTTATCAATCTGCTTTTTTGTATTATCCAGCTGTTCAATTAAATCTTCGATTTCGCTAAGCTCTTTTGAAAAATCAGTTTTTTCAAGCTCGTTGCTTTTAAAAGCACCGTAATACTTAACACCGAGTGCTTTGTACTGCTTTGCTAAATCACGCTCGTGTCTTGCTTTGATTGTGTTGAGCTTTGTGATGTCGTAAGCATCAGACGCTTTTTCGCCGACCTTGTAAACAACAGCTTTAGCATTCTCTAAAAAATCGTTAAAAATTCCCATGGTAAAAACCTCCTGCATATAAAATAACACAAATATATGAATAATGTATTAAATCTTAAAAATACTCTGCGTAAAAATCATAAATAGCCTCTTTACGCTTAATAAGCTCGTCAAAGCGTGTGTTATATTCATACGGATATTTAAAATTAAATATGCGTGTGAGCTTGTCGCAAGAAAAGGCTTTAAGCTTGCTCACCCCACCTGCACCACAGGCAAGTATCGTATGGGTTTCGTCCATAATATAAACATTATATAAGCTTTCAAAACCTTTCTTTGACCAGCCGACATTTTCTAAATTACCCGCCATACGGCTTTGACGATAAAGATAATACGGAATATAGGCTTTATCAAGTAAGACCTTCTGCGAGTAAGAAAGCATATCAGTGCTTTCATTTTTAATGCCGATATTTACGGCGATGTTCTCGGTATTCAAGGTTGAGCTACGCTTTAGTGCTAACGTATGGATAGTAACGCTTTCAGGAGAAAGTTCAACGACTTTGTCAAGGGTATCGACAAAGCTATCATAGCAATCGCCCTTAAGTCCTGCAATCAAATCCATATTTATGTTATCAAAGCCACATTCACGCGCAAGGTAAAAAGCGTCTATAGCATCTTGTGCGCTATGACGTCTGCCGATAATTTCCAAAACCTCGTCGTTTAAGGTCTGTGGGTTTATGCTTATGCGATCTACCCCGTTTTTCTTAATCGCTAAGAGCTTATCTTTAGTTATTGTATCAGGGCGTCCTGCTTCAACAGTAAACTCGCGACACGTTGACATATCAAAGCATCGAGTAACAGTAGAAAGCACCATATCCATCTGCTCAGCTGTAAGCGTTGTCGGGGTGCCACCGCCCATATAAACGGTTTCGAGTTTCAGCTCAAGGTCGTGTGCAATTTTTGCGGTTTCTTCAAGCTCTCTACACAAAAGCACAACATAGTCGTCGATGAGATGCTTTGCTTTTTCTACAGACTGGGATACAAAGCTACAGTAGTTACAGCGTGACGGACAAAATGGAATCGAAATATAAAGTGAAAAAGACTTTTCTTTTGACAAAGCTAAAATCTCGCGCTCGGCTTTTTGAGTAAGCAACGCAAGTTCTAACTTCTGGTTGCTGACTTTAAGCTCATTTTTAAAGTAGTCTACTGCATTATCAATGCCGTTTTTGTCAATCAGTCTGCGTAAAAGCTTAATCGGTCGAACACCTGTGAGCACACCCCAAGGCAGGGTGGTCTCAAAATACTCACATAAAAGCGAGTAAAGAAGCTGTGCCATTTTAAGCTCATCGAAAGCTTCCTCCCCTGTTTTAGGGGCACAAAGCGATTTTTCAAAAGCATCAATGCAAAGCTTAACTTCAATATTATCTTTATAAGATGTAAGTACATACGGACTATTTATAGACTCGTATTCTTTTAATACAGTAATCTTATCATACGGGAAGAAAGCCCTTACCAGGTTTTCCATCTCGTAATGAAAAGTATGGCTGTCGATATATAAATTCATAGATATTGCCTTATTTCATATATGGGTTATACATTCGTTCTGTAGACAGCTTTGAAAAAACATCGTGTCCCGGAAAGACGACAAAATCGCCGTCGAGGTCTCTTAGCTTTTTAAGTGAGTTTTTCATATCACTCATACTTGACGTCTCAAAATCAGTTCTACCGATTGACTGACAGAAAAGTGTGTCGCCTGTAAACAACCATTCATTTATGATAAAGCAACCGCTTCCTGCGGTGTGACCGGGAGTGGATATGAATTTAATCTCATTTTCACCGAGCTTTAAAACATCATTGTCAGAAAGCTCAATATCAACCTTAATCTCATTGATATTCAAATCGTGTGCAAAGGCGCCGTTAAGCGACGGGTTGTTTAATAAATCAAGTTCAAGCTTACTGATGCAAACCTGCGCATTGTAGCGTTTTACAAGCTCGCACACCCCGCCGATATGGTCAAAATGGCCATGGGTCAGCAAAATGTATTTAAGATTTTTACCGTTTTCATCAATGTAAGAAAAAAGCTCATTGCTATCTACACTTGGGTCGATAACGGCAATTTCATGAGAATCTTCGTCTTTTAATATATAGGTGTTGTTTTCAAGCTGTCCTAAAACAAGATAGTTTAAGTCAATCATTTTATAAGCTCCTTTGAATCAAGCAGTATGGTAACAGGTCCGTCATTTAAAAGGCTTACCTTCATATCAGCACCAAAAATGCCTTTTTTTACATCCTGCACGCCGTCATCTTTAATTCTTTTGCAGAAATATTCATAAAGCTCATTTGCCATATCAGGCGCACCTGCATTAATAAAGCTAGGTCTTCTTCCCTTTCTGCAGTCAGCAAGGAGAGTAAACTGAGAAATCACCAATACAGAGCCGTCGATGTCACCTAAAGAAAGGTTCATTTTGCCGTTTTCGTCCTCGAAAACACGCAAACCTGAAATCTTCTTTGACAGCACGTCGGCATCTTTTTTTGAGTCACCGTTTTCTACACCCAAAAGAATAAGAAAGCCTTTTTCGATTTTTGATACAAGCTCGTTTTCGACAACGACCTGTGCGTACGTCACACGCTGTAATACTGCTTTCATAAAAACCTCAAAAAATTAATGTCTTGTTATAGAAACAATGCCGTTGATATTAGCAAGTCGAGCCATAACGCTACGCAGATGGTCCATACCGTTGACGTCAATCACAACCGATACAACCGCCATACCGTCAGGAAGCTCGCGGGAGTTAAGCATATGAATATAGATATGCATAGCGGAAAGCTGGTTCGTTACATCAGCTAAGAAGCCTGTGCGGTCTTTTGCAAAAATCTCAAGGCTTGCTTGGAAGGTTTCGTTGATATTATCCTCCCAATGCGCATTAACCCAACGCTGTGGCTCTTCACAGGAGGAAATGTCTTCAGGCACATTTGTGCAACTGCGCTTATGGATAGACACGCCAAAACCTCTGGTAATAAAGCCGATGATATCGTCACCCGGCAGAGGATTACAGCAACGTGAAAACTTAATCAGACAATCGTCAACGCCCTCGACCGTAACGCCTGAACCGACACGCTTTTTGCGTGGTGGCTGTGAAGGCTCTTTAGCTTTTGTTTCTTCGTCGTATGCTTTTTTATATTTTTTCTGGTATGCATCCTTAACTCGTGGCATAATCTTCCACAGCTGTGTACCGCCGTAGCCGATAGATGCAAAAAGGTCATCAAGAGTTGAACAATGCTGGCGGGAAATAATTGGTGCAAGACATTCTTCAAGATCTTCTTCGTTAAAATATATACCCGCCTTTTTAATCTCGCGCTCGAACATCTCCTTACCTTGGGCGACGTTCTCTTCCCTACGCTCTTTCTTAAACCAAGAGCGAATTTTTGCACGAGCTTGATTTGTCTTTACGATATTAAGCCAGTCACGTTTCGGGCCTGTGCCTTCCTTCTGGGTTAAAATCTCGACAATCTCGCCTGTTTTAACCTGATAGTCAATCGGCACAATTCGTCTGTCGACCTTTGCGCCGACCATTCGGTTACCAACCGCAGTATGAATAGCATAAGCAACGTCGATGACCGTAGCACCGACAGGCATACTGATAACGTCACCCTTAGGCGTAAAGACGTAGACCTCGTCAGGAGACAGGTCGTTTTTAATAGTTTTTACAATATCGGTTGCGTCCTCTGCTTCGGACTGAATCTCAAGGGTGTTGCGTATCCACGAGAGTCTGTCTTCTATAGATGAGTTTTTAGCCTCATGCATACCGAGCTTATATTTCCAGTGTGCTGCGATACCGTATTCAGCAGTATGATGCATCTCGTAGGTACGAATCTGCACCTCAAAAGGTACGCTGTTTACATCGAAAACTGTGGTATGCAATGACTGATACATATTAGGCTTTGGTGTGGAAATATAGTCCTTGAAACGATTTGGCAGGGGTGTAAACAAGTCGTGTACTAAACCGAGCACGTTGTAGCAATCAGGGATAGTATCAACAATTACACGCACCGCAAATACGTCAAAAATCTGGTCGAGTGTTTTGCCCTGCATATAGGTTTTGCGGTAAATGGACAAAACGCTTTTTACTCGTCCGTTTATAGTAACATTTTCTATAGTACCGCCGATTTTATCAAGAATTTTCTGCTTAATATTTCCGATAAATTCATTACGGTCTTTTTCAGAAAGTCGAAGCTCCGTTTCGATTTCTTCGTAAGCAATCGGGTCAAGGTAGCGGATAGATAAATCTTCGAGCTCTTCCTTGATGTTTTTCATACCGAGTCGGTGAGCGATTGGTGCATAAATGTCGAGACACTCACGTGCTTTATCACGACGCTTTTGCTCCGCCACACATCCGATAGTACGCATATTGTGGAGTCTGTCAGCAAGTTTTACGATAATTACGCGAATGTCATTTGACATAGCCATAAGCATTTTGCGGATATTTTCCGCCTGATGCTCTTCTCTGTCGGTAAATTTAATCTTGCTGATTTTGGTCAGACCGTCAACAAGCATAGCAACCTCGTTGCCAAACAGCTTTTTGACAGTATCAAGAGTCACCTGAGTGTCTTCAACTACATCGTGCAAAAGTGCAGCGACGATAGAGTCGGTATCCATACCCATATCAGCAAGGATACACGCAACAGATGTCGGGTGAAGAATGTACGGAACGCCCGATACTCTGCGCTGGTCACCGTGAGCTTCATCAGCAAAATGATAAGCGTTGGAAATCTTATCGATATCATAAGTAACATTACTTTTTTCAATTCGAGTCATAAGCTCGTGAAAATCCATATAATAGACTCTTTCAGGCATCCATACTCACCTCCTTAAGTTTAGAAATAATAAGTGAATCATCAAGGTTGACTTTGCCTTCAACCTCGTTTAACTTGATTTTTGTTGAGTGCATACCCTCATAAATTTCAATAAGGGACAGCTCATTCATACACTCTAAAATAACTCGCAATTTACCGTAAGACAAACTTGCGCTATTCAGTCTGTAAAGCAAAACATCAACAGGGAAATTAAAGCCCGAGTTTGCTCTTAAATAGCGATAGACAAGTGCAAACTCGCCTCTGTCAGGTAAAAGGTGTAACGCTTGCTGTGGTGTGATGTCATCACCGCGGCAAAACGCCTCGAAGTCCTCTTTTGAAGCAAAGATTTCTTCCTCGTCTATATTTGAAAATCTCATTTCCTTAATTATGATGCTGAGGTTTTCGATATTATTATAAATATTTTTATCAAGAGTTACTGCACAGTCAACAACGTCTCCGACAATGTACGGAAACTCCTTTTTTGTTGTTGAAAATTTCATTGCGGTTACTGAGTTTGCACCGCGTGATAAAGTAAGCTTTAAATGCTTTCCGCCACCGAGCTCATGGATATCGGAAACTGTCATATTATAAAGACCGAAAAGCGGAGTCGGGTTGCCCGCGCCAAACGGCTCAAGCATAGATAGCTGGTCAGCAAGCGAAACGGAAAGCTGGGCAGGGTTTAATTTGCAGTCGAGCTCAAGCTCAGGAATAGGCATTTGTACAGTTTTAGCGTAGTCGTTGATAGCCTGAATAAAGGCATCAATGTTCTCGCTTAAAATGCCAAAGCCCACCGCCATCGGATGTCCGCCAAACTGAGTAAGCAAATCAGAGCAAGCAAAAACAGCGTCGCAAAGCGAAAAGCCTTTTACACTTCTGCCTGATGCACGGCAAACATCGTCGTCAATAGAAATAACAATGCTCGGTTTTCCGTAGGCTTCCTTTAAACGGGAAGCTACAATGCCGATAACTCCCTGATGCCAGTTTTCTCCGCAGACAACAATCACTCTGTTTTGCACGATAGTCGGGTCGCGTTTAATACGCCCATCAATATCATCTAAAATCTCTTTTTCAATAGCCTGTCGCTGGGTATTATCTTCACACAGCTCCTGAGCAATTTCAAAGGCTGTCTGCTCGTCTTCAGCCAAAAGCATAGAAACAGTTTTTTTAGAAAGACCTAAGCGACCGCCAGCGTTAATTCTAGGCACCAAAGTAAATGAAACGTTGCCGGTCGTGATTTTTCTATCAGAAAGTCCAGACTGCTCAACAAGCGCTTTGATACCACATCTGTCGGAATTTGAAATATATTTAAGTCCGTTTTTTACGATAACTCGGTTGTCGCCGACAAGCTCAACAATATCGCCAATCGTACCTAACGCCGCAAGGTCGGAGTAATTCTCGAGTATTTGCTCGGTGTCGCCGTACTCTCCTTCAATCGCCATAACGAGTTTTAAAGCAACGCCAACGCCTGATAATTCTTTAAAAGAACTATTGCAATCTTCCTGATGCAAATCTACAATAGCAACGGCATCAGGCAAAACGGAATTTGGCATATGGTGGTCGGTGACGACGGTATCGATATTCAGACTTTTTGCGTAAGCAATTTCGTCAACGGCGGCGATGCCGTTATCAACAGTTATGATAAGCTTGACGTCCTGATAAGCTAACAGGTCAACCGCCTCTTTATTCATACCATAGCCTTCGCCCTCTCGTGCCGGTATGTAAAACATAACATTTGCACCGACTGTATCTAAATAAGAGTAGAGAAGTGCTGTAGATGTCACACCATCAGCATCAAAATCTCCGTAAATACAGATTTTTTCGTAGTTCTCAATAGCTTGCTTTATGCGTTCTACAGCTTTATCCATATCTTTAGCATCAAACGGGTCGGAAAGCACGCTTTCGTTATAGAGAAAATCGTTAATCTCGTCGTCATTTATGATACCTCGAATTTCGAGTATCATAGCAATTAACATCGGAAGTTCGTGGCGCATAGAAATGTCGACAGCTATGTCTTTATTCAGTTTTGCTACTGTCCATTTCTTCATATTAAATCCCCAAATAGTAAATATATTTTATAAAAATCAAGCGTTTTTGATAAGCTCTTTTGCGTGTTCAATCGCAGTTTGCGTAATATTGACGCCGTCGATAATACGAGCAAGCTCGTTTACCCTGCCATCCATATCAAGCTTATTAACGCTCGTAAAGGTTTTGTTGTTTGAAAACTCTTTGCTGATAACAAAGTGGCTGTCGGCAAGAGCGGCAATCTGCGCTTGGTGGGTTACGCACATAACCTGTCTATCCTTTGAAACCTCTTTAAGCTTCATACCGACTTTTGATGCGGCAGAGCCTGAAATACCTGTATCAATTTCGTCAAATATCATGGTTTCAACGATATCGTGACGTGCAAGAA
Organism: Ruminococcus sp.; assembly: GCA_017411835.1. Lineage (GTDB taxonomy): Bacteria > Bacillota > Clostridia > Oscillospirales > Acutalibacteraceae > Ruminococcoides. Next base: position 81,948 of record JAFQPG010000014.1, read on the forward strand.
CGGTTTTAATAGCGAGCATCATACGGGAAAGCTCACCGCCTGATGCGATTTTTGCAACAGGCTTAGGGTCTTCACCTAAGTTTACGGAAATCAAAAACTCAACCTTATCAATACCTGATTTGCAAAGTTCAGTTTCAGTAAACTTTACACAAAGGCGAACATTCGGCATCTCTAAAAAAGTCATTTCCGACTGTACCTGTGTTGAAAACTCAAGTGCTGTATCATGTCGGATTTTTGAAAGCTTTTTCGCAAACTCAGTTGCTTTTTGCTCAAGCTCAAGAAACTTTGCTTTTAACTTTTCACGGTTTATGTCGTAGTCTTCAAGCTCTTTAAGCCTTTTCTTTGCAGACTCTAAAAAGTCGAGCATTTCTTGTTCTGTAGAGCCGTATTTACGCGATAAGCGGTAGAGCAAATCAAGTCTTTCTTCTATCGCTTCTAATCTATACGGGTCAGACTCAATATCAGAAATACTGTCGTCAATAAGCTCAGAGATATCTTTTAGCTCGTACAAAGCATTTGCAAGTCTGTCGGATAAATCAGACAAAGACTCCTGATATCTTGCTGATATCGCCAAAGCCGATTGAGCGTCGTCGGTCATATTAATAACGCCGTCAACATCGTCATCGCCGTCTAAAATAGCCTTTGCTTTTATAAGAGCTTTTGTGATTTTATCAGAGTTTAAAAGAGTAGTTTTTTCAGCATTAAGCTCGTCTGTTTCGCCGATTTTAATATCAGCGTTTTCAAGCTCTTCGACCTGATAACGAAGCAAATCGATATCAGAAAGTCGCTTTGCTTCATCGTCGTTTGCGTTTTCTAAAAGTTCTTTTGCTTTTGCGTACTCGTAATAGGTTTCTCGATACAAATTAAGTAAATCGGAATTTTGTGCAAGAGCGTCGATATAATGCAGATGCAATGACGGAGACATAAGCTCAGCGTTATCCGACTGGCCATGGATATTCACAAGATACGACGACAGCTCTTTAAGCGCTGAAACGGTAGCGGGACGAGAATTAATGCGGCAGTTGTTTTTGCCCGACAGGTTCATTTCACGCTGTAAAATAACTACACCGTCTTCAACCTCAAAGCCGAGCGACTTCGCCTTTTTCTCAACAAAGCGGGACACGTCGCTAAAGGTCGCGCTTACAAAAGCGCTGTTACAACCATTTCTTATAAGCTGTTTTGTGGTGCGTTGACCTAAAACCGCGTTGATAGAGTCGATAACAATACTTTTACCGGCACCCGTCTCACCCGTAAGCACATTAAAGCCATCGGTAAAATCAATATTCGTTTTTTCGATAACTGCTATATTTTCAATGTATAAATTTGATAACATTCTTTACCTCTGTGGTGTTAAGAAATAAATGTAGAAAATTCCTGTGTGTATGCTTTTGCGCAGTTTTCGTCCCTGCAAACAATAAAAATAGTGTCGTCGCCTGCGATAGTGCCAACTATCGTGTCGTACTCCATAGCATCAAGTGCGGCACAAACAGCCTGTGCCATACCCGCAAAGGTTTTGACAACAACCATATTCATAGCGTAATCAACGCTGACAATAGACGAGTCAACAAGATTCAAGAAACCATTTTGTGTAACTGCCGATTTAGTCTGCGGTGCCTGATAGCGGTACTTGCCGTTTGAGTCAAGCGACTTGCTAAGTCTAAGCTTCTTTATATCGCGCGAAACGGTGGACTGGGTAACGTCAAAGCCCTCTGCTTTTAAATACTCGAGCAGTTCGTCCTGAGTCGTGATAGGATATTTATTTATAAGTTCAACGATAGTTGAGTGTCTGTTTGATTTCATTTTAGTTCTTCTCCTTTAACTTTTCGTTAAGCAGAGTGTAGAAATTTTTCTCTTTAAGAATTATAAGGTCAAGATGCAGGTCAGATTTTTTGATAGTCACCTTGTCACCTTTTAACAGTTCGATATTAGTCTGGCCGTCAATTACAAGGTAGCCTTTTGTTACATCGGCATTATCAACCGTAGCGGTAAGCACCGAGTCTTCTCTAAAAACTACCTGTCTTGAAGACAGAGCGTGCGGACAGATAGGCGCAAGCAATATGCAGTCCATATCAGGCTCGACAACAGGACCACCGGCAGAAAAGCTATAAGCGGTTGAACCGGTAGGCGTTGCAAAAATCATACCGTCTGCCCTGTATGTAATTATACGCTCAGAGTTTAGCGATACAGAGATTTCGATAATAGGCTTTAATATATCGCGGGTGATAGCGGCTTCGTTTACGCAAAGGTATTTTAAAATCTTTCCTTCTCGCTCAAGCTCAACGTCTAAAAGCATTCTGCGCTGGGTTTTAAAGTCACCGTTTATAAGCTTTTTAAGCTCGTTTATCTCGTAATACTCAAGACCTGCAACAAAGCCGATGCGACCCATATTCACGCCGATAAGCGGTTTTTTGTACATAGCCGCAAACTTTGCGTTATGGATAATAGTGCCGTCACCGCCGACGGTAATCGCAACATCGCAGTTTTTAATAACCGCTTCGTCGCTATCAAAATACATTAGCGAATCTTTATATTCATTTAGGTTTAATATTTCTTTTACAGAATTATTAAGCAAAACCGTAGCATCTTTTTGCAAAAGCAGTTTTGCAATCTGCTCGCTACAAACTTCGGCTTGGTTTTTATCTTTATTAACAATAAGTCCGATTTTCATAAAATCACCGTTTTATTTATCAAGTTGAGTATGGGAGTCAAGAACTACCTGACTAGCTGTTGTTGATGTTTTAAGTGATGGTTCGTCAGATTTTTTAATATGGATAAGATACTCGATATTTCCCTGTGGGCCTTTAATCGGAGAAAAATCGAGCCCGAGCACATCAAAACCGTTGTTTAAACAAAAATCAATAATCATATCAACGACGCTGATATGCACGTCCTTATCTCTTACAACTCCGTTTTTACCAACATTTTCGCGTCCTGCCTCAAACTGAGGCTTGATAAGACAAACGCCCTCGCCCTCATCGCTTAAAAGCTGACGTGCGACAGGTAAAATAAGCTTTAGAGAAATAAAGGAAACGTCAACAGAAAAGAAGTCGATTTTATCACTTACCTGCTCATCGGTCACGTAGCGCATATTGGTACGTTCCAGATTTACGACACGACTGTCGTTGCGTAATTTCCACGCAAGCTGGCCGTAGCCAACATCAACAGAGTAAACCTTTTTTGCGCCGTTTTGAAGCATACAGTCGGTAAAACCGCCTGTTGATGCTCCGATATCCATCGTCACTTTGTCAGTCAAAGTGATAGGAAAGCTGAGCATCGCTTTTTCAAGCTTGTAGCCACCTCGGCTTACATACTTTTGCGAATCACCTCTTACTTCAAGCGGCAAGCTTTCGTCAAAGGATACACCCGGTTTATCGGCTTTTTGATTATTTACATATACAAGTCCTGCCATAATAATGGCTTTGGCTTTTTCACGACTTTCTGCAAAGCCTTTTTCGAAAACAAGTACATCGAGTCTTTTTTTCATCTTAACTCCTTGACTGAATTATCAGTCGTTTTTCATAATCTCGTACATCGAGTCTGCATCGAGTTTGTTGTATCTAAGGGCATCAGCTACGGTAGCGTGCGGGATAAATTTATCTTCTATCGCTGTGATTTTATAAAGACCTGTGTAGCCGATTTTTGTAAGCTCGTAGTCAAAGGTCTCGCCGATGCCACCGGCTAAAATACCCTCTTCAAAGAAATGTATTTTTTCAAAGCCTTTAGCAAACTCAATCGCATTTTTATCAATAGGCTTAATTCTGCATAGCTTTAAAATGCAGATGCTTTCGCCCTCTTGCTTTAGCTTTTCGTACGCTTTTACTGCGTTTGCGAAAAGTCTGCCGTAGGTAATGAGAAGCTTTTTAGCGTTTCTGTCGCCGTAAATATCGTAGTTCATACTGCTTTGCGGCATATCAGAAACTCTTGAGATTTCACCACCGCGAGGATAACGGATAGCAACCAAGCTGTTGCAACCGTAAATCGCTGTATTAAGCGACTGCTTCATCTCATCAAAATAGCACGGTGAGAATATCGTGGTATTAGGAATAGAGTTTAGCATAGAAACGTCGAAAACGCCCTGATGGGTTTCGCCGTCTTCACCGACAATACCTGCTCTGTCAACCGCTACAACCATATGTAGCTTTTGCATCGCCGCATCGTGGAGCAGTTGGTCGTAAGCTCGCTGTAAAAAGGTAGAGTACACCGCAAAAACAGGTATCATCCCTTTTGTCGCTAAACCGCAGGAAAAAGTAACCGCGTGCTCTTCAGCAATACCAACGTCAAAGAATCGGTCTTTATATATTCGTGAAAAGTCCACAAGTCCTGTGCCTGTACGCATAGCGGCGGTTACTGCACAAACCTTTTCGTCGTTTTGAGCAATACGACACAAACCCTCGCCGAATACGGTGGAAAAGTCCTTTTTGCTTGAAATCGGCTCACCTGTTTCGATATGGAACTGTCCGATACCATGAAAGCTCGCAGAGTCGCTTTCAGCGTACTGATAGCCTTTACCCTTTTTCGTAACTACGTGCAAAAGCACAGGGCCTTTAGTAGATTTTGCGGCAAGCATGGCGTTTTTAAGCGCATCCATATCGTGACCATCAACAGGGCCGTAATATCTAAAGCCGAGCTGGTCAAATAAGGTATCTTTATAAACTAAGTGCTTTACTCTTGACTTTGAGCGTTTGAGCAAAGACTTTATCGGAGAACCTAAAATCGGAATATGGGTAAGTATTTTTTCGACTTTGTTCTTAACACGCAGGTAAGTAGGCTTTACTCGAATACTTGTTAAATACCTAGCCATTGCGCCGACATTTTTAGAAATAGACATTTTATTGTCATTTAAAACGACAATAAAGTTTTTCTTAAAGCGACCTGCGTTATTTAGCCCTTCGTACGCAAGACCACCTGTCAAAGAACCGTCGCCGATAACAGCAATAGTAAAGCTGTCGTCGCCACTTAACCTTTTAGCTTCCGCGATGCCTAAAGCCGCTGAAATCGAGGTGCTCGAATGTCCTGCATTAAATGCGTCATACTCGCTCTCGCTACGCTTAGGAAAACCCGACAAACCGCCTTCGGTGCGGATAGTATTGATATCGCTGTATCTGCCTGTAAGCATCTTATGGGTATAGCACTGATGTCCTACGTCCCATACTATGCTGTCTTCAGGGCAATTAAAGATGTAGTGTAGCATAACAGTCAGTTCAACTACGCCTAAATTTGGTGACAAATGTCCGCCGTTTACTGAAACAGTATCAATAATCTTTTCTCTGATTTCCTCGCACAGCTTTACAAGCGCTTTTTCGTCAAGGCTTTTTAAGTCTTGTGGTGATTTAATTGTAGATAAAATCTCGTTTGACATAATATTACCTACTTTATTCAAAATAAATTTTAGTTCTTTCTGTTTTTAAGGCTTAGTGCAAGCTCTTTTAAAGCAGATGTATCTGCATCAAAGGCTGACAAAGCATCGAGTGCTTTGTTTGTCAGCTCTTCTACAAGTTTTTTGCACTTGTCAACACCTAAAAGTGAAACATAGGTTGACTTATTATTTGTGCTGTCGCTGCCCGCAGGCTTGCCGAGTTCCTCGCTCGTAGCAGTAACATCAAGGATATCGTCGACAATCTGGAAAGCAATACCGATGCTGTGTGCATATTCGCGTGCAGACTCAATCTGCTCGTTTGCTGCACCGCCGATAATACATCCCATCTCGCAAGAAGCTTTAATCAAAGCGGCTGTCTTTTTGTCGTCCATTTCGCTCAAAATCTCAAGCGGAGCATTTTTATCCTCATTTTCGATGTCGATAACCTGTCCGCCTACCATACCGAGCACACCACAGTATTTTGCAAGTGTGAATGCCGCTTTGCACGCTCTGTCAGGAGTGGTCTTCAAAACAGCTTCATCGCTGAGCATAATTTCAAACGCAAGGCTTTGAAGCGCGTCTCCCGAAAGGGTTGCGATATCATCTCCAAAAACCTTGTGATTTGACGGCTTTCCTCTGCGGTAGTCGTCGTCGTCCATACAAGGCAGGTCGTCGTGAATAAGCGAATATGTGTGTATCATTTCAACAGCACAAGCATAAGGCAGTGCTGCCTTACAATCAGTATTGCAAAGCTCACAGAAAAGTAAAGTAAGCAATGGTCTGATGCGTTTTCCGCCTATCATAAGCGAATATTCCATAGAGTCGATAAGCTTTTGCTCTAAGTACTCGCCATTTGGCAGATAGCTTTTTAGTGCTGTTTCAATCAGATTTCTGTAGTCGTTAGAATCTCGCATAATTAATCCTCAAATAAATTATCGTTATTTGTTTTTGCTTTTTCGATGCGGTCATTGATATCAACAATCTGGCCTTTGCATTCTTCAAGCTTTTTGGTGCAGTAATTAAGCAACTTGTACGCTTTCTCGTACATAACCATACAATCTTCCAGCGGCACATCGCCTTTTTCCATTTTTGAAACAATTTCTTCGAGTTGGGCGTTAGCTTGCTCAAAAGTAAGATCTTTACTCATATCATTCATCCTCTTGTGAAAGTTTAATTAATTTTGTAAGTCGGTGGTTTACTCCGCTTCGCGATATCGGCGGGTTTAGCATCTGCCCCATATCTCTTAAAGAAAGCTCGGGATATTCAAGTCGAAGGCAAGCCACCTCTTTAAGCTCTTCGCTTAGGGTGTTAAATTTACCGCTTGCTTTTAGCTTATTGATAGCTTTAATCTGCACCGCTGATGCACCCGCAACCTTTTGCAGATTAGCGACCTCAGAATTTACGCGTCGGTTTAAGGCGTTTCTCACCTGCTTGAGCGCTTTTGCACCCATAACGGACATCGCAGAATTTGACGCTCCGATAAAGGCTAAAAAGTCAGTAATCTGCTCGCTGTCCTTAATGTAGGCGATGTAGCTGCCGTTTCTGCTCAGCATTTTAATCGTGATGCTACAGTCCTCTAAATCACGAATGATGTTACAAACATCGGTGCATAAATTTTTATGCGCTATACACAGCTCAAGATGGTACGCTTTATCGGGGTCAGTCACAGATCCGCAGGCTAAAAACAAGCCTCTGATGAAAGCACGCTCGTTTCTGCTGTCAAGCAAATTTGCTCGATTAACACGCAGATTAACCTCACGCTCGTCATGACCGTAAAAATCAAATATACGCTTGCAGTCAGCAGAGTCTACAATCGTTACCGTATAAATCTTTGACGAATTTGTAAGCGGTTTTTTACATTCAATTATCGGTGAAAACAGCATCGAGCATAATGACACAAAATGGTCTGCAGTATACTTGTTTTCAGTTTTAAAAACAATTTTTTCGCTCGAAAAATGTCGTGCAAGTAAAAGCATCGCGTAAAACTCGCTTCGAAGCAGTTCGACATCAGTCGTCGCTATTGAACATAATTCTTTTTTTGTATCGGTAGCAAATGACATATTTTCCCTCAAAAACTATGATTTACGCTTTCCATATATCCCTGTGGTGAATTGCTGATTGCTGGTTGTGTTCGATAAAATGGCTGTTTAAAAGTCTGGCAAGTGTAACAGAGCGATGCTTTCCGCCTGTGCAACCAATGCCGATAACAAGCTCGCTTTTGCCCTCTTCCTTATAAAGCGGAAGTGAAAAGTCAAGGTAGCTTATAAGCTTTTCGATAAACTGCTGAGTGATATCAAAGCCTAAAACGTAATTCCGCACCTCTTCATCAAGTCCTGTTTTATGCTTAAGCTCTTTTATATAAAAAGGATTTGGAAGACAGCGAACATCAAATATAAGGTCAGCTTCGAGCGGAATACCGTATTTAAATCCAAAAGACATACAGGTGACGAGCATACCGCTTGAGTCCCCTTGTGAAAACATAGTGGTCACTCGCTCTTTAAGCTGTTTTGGTGTCATTGAAGATGTGTCGATAACATAGTCAGAAATCGACTTTACCGGCTTCATAAGTTCGATTTCAAGCGCTACTGCTCTTTCAATCGAGCCACCCGCAAATTCAGCAGCGAGCGGATGCTTACGTCGAGTTTCTTTATATCTGATGAGGAGGGTGTCGTCTTTAGTATCTAAAAACAGCATTTTAAAGCGTTTGCCGTCGAGCTTGCTTTTCGAAATAATGTTTGCAAGCTCGTTAAACATATTACCGCTACGCATATCTACAACAACAGCGACTTTTTTCATACGCTTGTCTGCAGAATTTTCGCAAAGGTCATAGAACGTATCAAGTAGCAACGGCGGAATATTATCAACACAGTAGTAGCCGATGTCTTCCATAGCGTGCAAGGCTGAGGTTTTGCCTGCGCCCGAAAGTCCTGTGATAATTACAAACTCCATAACTCCTCCAAAATATCTAAAGTAAATGATTAATCAATGTGAATAATTTCTCTTTCTAAAAAGTAGCCTGTTTTTTCTTTTACGGTATTCTGCACAAGCTTAATAAGGTCTAGCACGTCACTGCAAGTAGCTTCCCCGATATTTATGATAAAGCCTGCGTGCTTAACAGATACCTGTGCTCCGCCGATGGTGGTACCCTTTAAGCCACATTGCTCAATAAGTGTGCCTGCAAAGTTACCCTCAGGGCGTTTAAAAACACTGCCCGCGCTTGGAAACTCAAGCGGTTGCTTAGTCTTACGGCGGGTCATAAAGTCGTCCATACGAGCTTTAATCTCTTCGCTGTTATCGCTCTTTAGTTCAAACGTAGCTGATAAAATAATATCATCGGTGTTTTTATAAACGCTGTGGCGATATGCAAAATCAAGCTGTGATTTATCTAAAGTTACTATTTCGCCGTTGCTTGTGATATGCGTCACAGAAACGACAACGTCTTTCATCTCTCCCCCATAAGCACCCGCGTTCATATATACCGCACCGCCTACACTGCCCGGTATGCCGTAAGCAAACTCAAGTCCCGATAGCGACTGTGACAAAGCAAAGACACAAAGCTTTGTTAAACTTACGCCTGCGCCACAGGTGATTTTATTTTCTTCTACAGAAATATTTCTAAAATCACCGTCGAGCGTAAGCACAACGCCTTTCATACCATCGTCAGAAATCAGCAGGTTACTACCTCTGCCGAGGATAAAAAGCGGAATGTCGTTTTCCATGCACGCTTTTATTACGGCTTTGAGCTGGAGCTCATTTTCAACGCTGACAAAAAGCTCGGCATTACCGCCAATTTTGAAAGAAGTATGCTTTTTAAGAGGTTCTTGCTCTGTGTAGCTAAAGCCAAACTCCTTAGCTTTAGCCTTTATAATCTGAAGGTCGTACATAAATCCTCCGTTAAATTGCAATATTTTTTTCAGATAAAAATTGTTTTAAGTTATCTAAGCTTGAATTGACTACAAGCTCCTTTGGAAAGTCAATTTCAGAAAGCATCTGCAAAGCAAAAGGCACCTTGCCGACATTTGATGCAAAATGCGCGTCGGTGTTCACAACAACGCGAGCACCGTGCTTTTTGCAAAGCTGAGCAATCTTTTTACAGTTAGGGATAGAATCCTTTCTAAAGCCTGTAAAGGTTGCATTATTAATTTCAATCAAAGTATTTGTCTTTACACATTCTTTGACAACTGTTTCGTAGTCGTACTTGTAGTACGGCGAGCCCGAATGTCCGATAACGTGCACATAAGGGTTTGCACACACTTTAAGGTAAGCGTTAGTGCATTTTGACACATCGGGTTTATCTTTAAGGGTGATAGTGTGCATAGAAGCAACCACCCAATCAAGCGTTGACAAAAGCTTGTCGCTTGCATCAAGGTTGCCGTCAAAGTCGATGATATTCGCTTCCATACCTTTGAGCACCTTAACTTTGTAAAGCTCACTAGGCACAAGTGACAAAGACTCAAAATAGTAAGCCCCCGGTGCACCCTCCATCGCTCTGCCGTGGTCAGTAATCGCTATAGCATATAAATTTTCATCTGCTGCAGCTCTGACCATTTCGTCAATCGTTGAATATGCATGAGTGCAGGCGTTAGTGTGCGTGTGTAAATCTGCGATAATTTTCATTTAATCACCAGTTGGTATCAATTTTCTTTTTGCCGATATCGTCAGGGCTGATATCCATACCGAGGTTTTGTAAAAGCTCCTGAGCACCGTTGTAGCCCATTTTCTTCTGGCGCTGGTTCATAGCGGCAACCTCAATGATAATAGCAAGGTTTCGACCAGGCTTAACAGGGATAGTAACAACCGGTACTTCGATGCCTAAAATCTCCATATACTCGTTGTCCATACCCATTCTGTCGTAAACCTTAGTAGAGTCCCAAAGTTCCATATTGATGACCATATCAATTTTTTCGCTCACCTTAACAGCACCCATACCAAAAATACGACGAGCGTTGATAATACCGATGCCTCTTAGCTCGATAAAGTGGCGGATGTTTTCAGGCGATGAGCCCACGAGAGATTTTTTAGAAACTCTCTTAATCTCAACAGCGTCGTCAGCGATAAGACGGTGACCACGCTTGATAAGCTCGATAGCAGTTTCAGATTTACCTACACCGCTGTTACCGATAAGCAAGCAACCCTCGCCGTACACTTCAACCAGTACACCGTGGCGGGTAATACGAGGAGCAAGCTCGACGTTCAAAAAGGATACCAAAGCTGCTGTGAGAGTTGAGGTATCGTCAACAGTAGTTAAAATAGGTACTTCATATTTTTTAGCGTAATCAGTCATCGTCTTACTAGGCGTAATATCACGCGCAATAATAACTGCCGGTGGTTTACGCGAAAGGATAGGCTCGATGTGAGCAGCTCTTTCTTCGTCAGTCAAATTGCGCAAAAATGTATACTCGGTCTGTCCTAAAACAACAATCTGAGAACTATCAAAAAACTCTAAGTATCCAACGAGCTGAAGACCCGGTCTGTCGATACTTTTATTGCTGACAAACAAGGTTTCAGGATCATGTGGCATATAATATTGCTGGAGTCCGATTTCATCAATAATTTTCTTTAAAGATACGCTATATTCACTTACCATAGTTACACCGACTTTCTAATTAAATTTGTGCATACTTATACAGATTTAATTATACTCCTATATATTATGTTTATAAACCTATAAAAGAACATTTTTGAATATTTTATGCATAAAATGCATATTTTTATATACTTTTTTATTTTATCGTTTCTTGTGAATATGAAATTTATACCTGCACATATTATTTAGGGTGATTATATGCTGATTATTCTTATCAGAACTTTGCTTTTATACGCCTTTATTATACTTGCCGTACGCATTATGGGTAAGCGTCAGATAAGCGATATGCAGACATCAGAGCTTGTCATTACGCTTGTAATTTCTGACATCGCCGCAATACCGATGCAAAGCGCAGAGCAACCGCTTATGAGCGGGTTGCTTCCGATTATGGTGCTTGTTTCCCTTGAAATCATCGTAAGCGTTATTATGCTTAAAAGTGCAAAATTCCGCGATGTAGTTTGCGGACATTCGATGATAATAATAAAGGACGGAAAAATAATTGAAAATCAGCTTAAAAAAATGAGAATCACATACGAAGATTTATATAGCCTTTTGCGTCAACAACAAGTGTTTGATGTAAGCGATGTTCGGTACGGAATAATCGAAACAAATGGCAGTTTGAGCATTTTAAAATATGAGGGTGAGCAGTAATGAAAAGAATATGGGTTGCACTTTTTTTACTTTTGTTTTCGCTCTCTTTTGCGTTGTCTGAATTTTTTCTTGTCAAGCACTCTTACCAAAAGCATCTTGATATGCTTACTGTTGCAGAAATTTATTTTTCTCAAAAAGAATATAACGATACTTACGATCAATGCAAAGCGGTTGAAGAGTCGTGGGATAAAAACAAAAAGTTCCTCAACGTTTTTCTTGTTCACAAGCAAGTTGAGGAGGTTTCGCAAAGTTTATTGACATTGAAAAATCAAGCAAAAATTAAAGACGAAAAAGCCTTTTTGCTTACAATAGACAAAACAAAAAGGCAGTTGCTTTCTATAAAAGAAAGCGAACTGCCTAATTATGAAAACATATTGTAAAGTACGGTTTATAATTCGAATTAAGAATTAACCGTGCTTTCTTTTCTGCCACATTACCCAAAGTGGACCTGCGATACAGATTGAAGAATAGCAACCTGAAATTACACCGATCATCATAGGGAGTGCGAATGACTGAACAGAGTCAAGACCGAAGATTGTAGCAACAACATAAACTGTACCGATAGCGGTCAATGTTGTGATAGATGTGAAAATTGTACGCTTTAAAACTGCAGAAGCGCTGTGGTTGAATACCTGCGCGACGTCAGCCTTAGGGCCTGCAAGCTTACGCTCTTCTCTTACTCTGTCGTAGATAACGATAGTATCGTTGAGTGAGTAACCCAAAATCATAAGTACAACAGCGATGAAGTTAGAGTCGATAGGCATACGGAAAATTACGTACATAAAGTAAATCATAGCAACATCGTGGAAAAGTGCTACAAGCGCCATCATACCTGCAGAAAGACCGCCGATACGCTTAAATCTGATAGTAACGTAGACAACCATCAAAGCACAAGCGATAAGAACAGCAGTTAAGCACTTAAGTAGGAACTTAAAGCCCATTGTTGACTCAACAGAAGTTGTCTCCTGATAAATAAAGTTGTTGTCAGGGAAAGTCTTTGTGAGTGCGTCTGTGATAGCCGCCTGCTGTGATGTTTCAATAGCCTCTTCACCGGAGAAGTTGATATCGATAACATAAGCGTCGTCGGTATCAGTATTGTTCATAATGTCCTTAGATACGGTGAAAGTAACTGTGTTTTCAGGAGTTGCTTTCTGGATAGTATCCTTGAGCGCTGTTTCTTCAACCTCACCTGTGAAGCTGTAAGAAATGATAGCACCGCCCTTGAACTGGATATCAAGAGTTGTACCAAAAATAATGTTGCAGATAATACCGATAAGAATGATGCCCAGTGAGATAGCGAAGAAAATCTTACTGCGACCAACAAAATTTAAGTCTTTTTTCATTTTCTTGCACCTCCAAACAACCATTCTTTACGCAAGCACTTAAAGCCTGCAATACTCTTGAGCATAACTCTAGAGAAGAATACGCCCATTACAAAGTTGGAGATAACACCCATCAAGAGTGTGTAACCAAACGCATAAATAGTACCTGTTGTAGATGCGCCGAACAGCCATGAAAGGATATTTGACGGACCAAATACAAGAAGCAGGATAATAGATACAATAATGACAGTCATATTACCGTCGATAATAGCGGTAAGTGAGTTCTTAGTACCCTTTTCGAGAGCACCATCAAGAGTTTTACCTGTTCGAAACTCATCCTTGATACGCTCTGCGGTGATGATGTTAGCGTCAACACCCATACCGATAGAAAGGATAATACCGGCAATACCAGGCAGAGTCATAGTGAATGAATCAAATGGTGCAAAGTATCTTGTGATAGCAGCAACTGAAAGGCCAACCTGACCTAAAAGTGCGATAACAGCAACAACACCAGGAATTCTGTAAACAGCAATCATGAAGATAGCGATAAGAATAATAGCGATAATGCCAGCATAAGCCATAGCGGTCAAAGAATTCTGACCGAGTGTTGGGCTGATGGAGCTGTAAGATGCAACCTCGAGTGAGAATGGAAGCGCACCACCGTTAATCTGGTTAGCAAGCTTATTAACCTCTTCTGAAGTGAAGTTACCGGTAATCTGAGCCTTACCGCCTGTGATACCGTTAACGTTTTCTTCATCTACAACCGGACTGGAAATCATAGTTTCGTCCATATAGATGTATATAACTTTACCGACATTTGCTTTTGTAGCTTCAGCAAAGATATCAGCACCTTCGTCAGTAAGGTTCAGCTCAACGAGATATTCGTTGGCAGAGCCTTGCTCAGTGTTAACCATAGCTCTAGCGTTTTTAACAGAAGAACCGTCCATTACAACGTTGCCTGCTTCATCTCTGAATGTCAGGTTTGCTGTAGCTGCAAGCTCATCGATAGCTGCAACCGGGTCGTAGTTCTTCTCGTCCTCTTTCCATGGGAAACGAACGATAATGCGGTCGCTACCGTCGTCTACGTAAAGCTCGTAGTCGGTAATACCGCTAGATATCATACGGGTTTCAATAATAGATTTAGCAGAATCTAACTGCGCATCAGTGGCGTCTACGTCGTCAGCCGGTTTGAATGTAGCTTCAACACCGCCACGGATGTCAATTCCCCATCTAATGTCATCCATACCCTTGAATACTGTTTTTTCGATATCGCCGTCATAGTAAGAAACGCCGAAAATCGAAGACGCAGCAAACAGGAGAATCAGAATGGCAACGATGAAGAAAACAGGCTTTGGAATTCTTTTCATGCCTTGGACCTCCAATAAATATTGTGTTGTCAAAAATGTGAGCAAAGCAGATAAAAAATAAAAACTCTGCTATAGCCTACACTTTTAACCATAACAGAGTAATTATACTTTTTTATCACCAAAAAGTCAACAAAACATTGTGAAATCTTTGTGATATTTATTAAATTTTGTCGAATATCATTTTATATTTCTACTAACGAAATATAAAGACAAATTAAGCGTTAGTATTAAGCAGTTTTTCAACAGCCGCATACTTACAGCAAACGCTGAAAACATACATAGCTTTAGACAAATCTGCGACCGACGGTGCGGTTGGAGCAATACGGATATTAGAGTCCTTAGGGTCATTTGAATATGGATAGGTCGCACCCGCACCTGTTAAAATAACACCTGCTTCTTTACACAAAGCTACCACTCTCTTTGCAGTACCTTCCATTACATCAACGCTGACGAAGTATCCGCCCTTTGGCTCTAAGTAAGTGATGATGCCGTATTCTTCGATATTATTTTTAATGTTCTCAACAACCATATCAAATCTAGGCTTTAAGATTGCTCTGTGCTTCTTCATATGTGCCTTCATACCGTCAAAGTCTTTAAAGAAACGCACGTGTCTAAGCATATTGATTTTATCAAAGCCGATTGTCTGGAACTTATACTTATTCTTGATAACCTTCATATTATTTGATGATGCTGCCATAGCAGCAACACCAGAACCCGGGAAGGTGATTTTTGAAGTTGAGCAAAATTGAATTGGTAAATCAATATTGTCTGCCTTTTTACATTCCTCAAAAATATTTAAAAGGCTTACCTCTTCCTCTGTCAAATCGTGGATAACATAGGCGTTATCCCACATAATTCTAAAGTCCTTAGCAGCAGGCTTTAACTGCGCAAGACGCTTTACTGTTTCGTCAGAATATGTGATGCCCTGTGGGTTTGAGTACTTAGGTACACACCAAATACCTTTAACAGAATCGTCCTTTACAAGCTCTTCAACAATATCCATATCAGGACCATTTTCAGTCATAGGCACAGTAATCATCTCAAAACCAAAATATTCGGTAATGCCAAAATGTCTGTCATATCCCGGTACAGGACATAAGAACTTTCTATTTTTAACCTCATACCAAGGCTTTTCGCCCTCTACAACCGGTGTTGTCATAAAAGTTGCTATTGTGTCGAACATCATATTAAGGCTTGAGTTACCGCCAACCATAACCATATCAGGAGAAACAGACATCATCTGCGCCATAAGAGCCTTACACGAAGGTATGCCGTCCATAATGCCGTAATTTCTGCAATCTTGGCCATCAATAGTCTGGCACTGCACAGAGCTGTTAATAATATCAAGCATCGAGCGGGAAAGCTCAAGCTGTTCCTGACAAGGAACGCCTCGTGACATATTAAGAGAAAGTTTCAAGTTTTTAATTTCTTCAAGCTCTTTTGTAAGTTTTTCAAACTCTTCTTTGAGTTGTTCTTTAGTATAATCTTTGTAAAACATTTTGCACCAACTTTATATAAAAATTGCAAAAAAATATAATCGCTAAGTAGTATAATAACCTTTCTTGACACTTTTTGCAATACATATTTAAAAATCTTGCAAAAATATATTCACCCTATATTATGCACTTTTCTAGTAAATATATACAAATTAATAAGGGCAAAAAGAAAAGCCCGCTAAAAAGCGGGCTTAAATAATCAATAGTACTTATAATAACCGTAGTTATTTTTATTATACTTTTTATGGTCGTGCAATGAACAGCCTACCTTTAAGAAACCGAGAATCTTAGAGTCAGTAAGCTCGATTTCCTGCACGGCTTTTTCAATATCGCCATGAGTAGTGGACTTTTCTCTAACGATTAAAACGTAGCCGGCTATATGGTCCTTAAGCAGCAATGTATCTGTAACAACGCCTACAGGCGGTGTATCAAGAATAATATAATCGTACTGATTTTTAACCATATTCATAAATGAGCCAAATGATGATGATGCGATAAGCTCGGACGGGTTCGGCGGAATTGCACCGGAGGTAAGCACATCAAGACATGGAACGACACTACGGTTAACAGCGTCTTCAAAATCAATAAACTGACCGATAACCTCAGAAAGTCCTGATGTATTCTTTAGCTTAAGCAGGTTGTGCACATTTGGTCTACGCAGGTCGGTATCAATCAAAAGAACGTTCTTGCCCATTTTAGCAAAGGAAATAGCAAGATTTACCGTGGCAGTACTTTTACCCTCGCCTTTAGACCAGGAGGTTACTGCAACGCAAGGATTGTTCTCCGCAACGAGCGAGAAAACAAGACTTGTACGAGCAGATTTGTATCCCTCAACGATAGCAAACTTACTGTCGTTATTAATGATATTCTTAGTTTTTTCAACGGAAGCTTGACGCTTTTTCTTAGAAATCAGTTTCATCTCTTTCTTGCACCGCCTTCCATTTCAAAGTCAATAATCTCTGCAAATACAGGGATTTTGTATATATCATAAAGGTCATCACCAGGTTTAACAGTTGTGTCAACAACTTCCATTAAGAACGCGATAGCAAGCGCAAGTATCAAACCGGCTAAAAAGCCCATCATAACATACTGCGACACATTTGGCGATGATGGTGAGCTAGGGATAGCAGCCTCGTCAACGGTATCTACTCTACCGGCTTCACCAAAATATTTAGCAAAAACTTCCGGAGCAGCTTCAGCAACCTGATTCGCTACGTTTGCTGCAGCAAGCGGGTCAGAAGATGAAACCTTTACCTCAAGGAAATAAGAATCTTCTATTGCCGTGATGGATACAGAGTTGCCAGCAATAATAGCTTTCATATCAGGATCTTTCCTAAACAAAGTAGTACAAGTATTTGCAAGCATAGCAGACTGGGTGATGTTACTTGTATCAACTTCTACGTTACCATCGTCAGAAGAAGTTATCTGCGACATATTGGAGTTGTTCTGTACCAAAAGCAGAGCTGTAGTGGTATATACAGGTGTAACAAAATACGATACATATACATAAGCAAGTATCGTTCCAACAATCGCCATAATAATAATAAGCTTAATATGTGCAAGAAACATCTTCAAAATATCATTGATAGTTAACTGTCTGGACATATTAACCCCCTATTTCTCATATTCTGTCAAGATATACTATAGCTTATTATTTCTTAAAAATAATTCTAATTTAGAATTATATAAATTTTACAATAAAAAAAGGTGAGTGCATAAAGCACTCACCTAAAAATATTATCAACTTAATACCTATTAACCTAAGATACTTAACAGCACACCAGCCGCAACGGCAGAGCCGATAACGCCGGCAACGTTAGGTCCCATAGCGTGCATAAGCAGGAAGTTACCAGGATTTTCTTCCTGACCAACCTTGTTAGCAACACGAGCAGCCATCGGAACGGCAGATACACCAGCTGAACCGATGAGTGGGTTAACCTTACCGCCTGTAAAGATATACATAAGTTTACCAAACAGAGTACCGCAAGCTGTACCTACGCAGAACGCTGCAAGACCTAAGAAGATAATAAAGAGCGTTTCTTTCTGCAGGAAGCGTGTACCTGTAGCAGTAGCACCGACAGTAACACCTAAGAAGATAGTAACGATATTCATCAGTTCATTCTGAGCAGTCTTGTTGATACGCTCAACAACGCCTGACTCTTTAAAGAGGTTACCGAGCATCAGCATACCGATAAGCGGAGCAGAGCTTGGAAGTAAAATAGAACAGAGAATAACAACAATTACAGGGAACATAATCTTCTCGAGTTTTGAAACAGGTCTTAACTGTTCCATAACTACAGAGCGCTCTTTCTTTGTAGTAAGAGCTTTCATAATAGGTGGCTGAATAATCGGAACAAGTGCCATATATGAGTAAGCCGCAATAGCGATAGAACCTAAAAGTTCAGGAGCAAGCTTACTTGTAACATAAATTGCAGTAGGACCGTCAGCACCACCGATGATACCGATAGCGCCAGCTTCATTTGGAGCAAAGCCGAGCAAGATAGCACCGATAAATGTGATAAAGATACCAATCTGTGCAGCAGCGCCTAAAATAAAGCTCTTAGGGTTAGCGATAAGCGGACCGAAGTCAGTCATACAACCGATACCAAGGAAGATAAGCGGTGGATAAATACCGAGCTTTACACCCTGATAGAGGTAGTAAAGTAAGCCGCCGGCTTCCGGTTTTGTGTAATAAAATTGTCCGTCAAGACCCTGTGTAACAGGGTAGCCGATTTCAGCTATATTAATATCAGCCATTGATTTCGCGCCCTCGATAAGCACAAGGTGGTTTGAAGGCGGGTCCATAATAGCCGGATAGAGGTTAACAAGCAACATACCAAAAGCGATTGGCAAAAGCAAAAGTGGCTCGTACTGCTTTTTAATAGCAAGATAGAAAAGCACAATAGAAACGGCAACCATAACATAGTTCTGCCATACAAGCACAGAAAGACCTGAGTCGTTATAGAGACCGATGATAGCATCTAAAAATCCATTTAAAATTTCCATACTTATCCCCTTTCCCTATTAAAACGGTCTGGTGTTAGTAACAACACCTGCGTTAGCCCAGGCACGGCGTGCAGGAGCTTTTTTGATATTCTTAATTCTGACGTTGCCTGTGCCATACATAAATTCAACAGCAGCAGCGATACAAGCAAGCACATCAGGGCTTACACCGCCAGAAGCTGAAGCGCAAGTAGCTCCACCGCCTGCACCAGTGCCCTTTGGAGTATCGTCGTCATCTTTTTTAGACTTGTCCTTTTTAGGTTTGTTCTGGATATTATAAACGATAGTACTGTAGATTTTGATAATAACGATAAGTAAAATCAATACCGCGAATACTACAACAAAGCCTGTAATAAGTACAGTCCAGGCTTGCATCATATCGATACCGTCCATAAAATAACCCCCATATTTTCAAATTTAGTCATTGTATAGTATATACCAAAACCGATACAATTTCAATAAAAATATGAGGGTAAAAAAATATTTAGTTTATTTTTACAATTTTGTTAGTTTTTTAACAACTTGTTTAGTAATTTCAATTACAGGATAATGCATATAAGTCCGTTGCAACCGTCATTTATAATTTTTTCGATAGTCTCCCCTACTTTAGCTCTGGCTTGTGGCGGCATACGGTAGAGCTTGTTGTTCAATCCCTCGGATACGAGCTCGTTTACTGACTTACCAAAAATATTTGACTCCCATATCTTCTTCGGGTTTTCTTCAAATTCCTTTAAAAGATATGTTACAAGCTCCTGGGATTGCTGTTCGCTTCCGACAATCGGGGTGACCTCTGCGGTTGTAGATATTTTCATCATATGGATACTCGGTGCAGATGCTTTTAGCTTTATTCCGTACTTTCCGTTTTGCTTTATTATCTGCGGTTCTTCCAAAGATAGTTCTTCAAGCGTTGGCATAACTATGCCGTAGCCGGTCTCCTTAACCTGTTCATAAGCCTGTGAGATTTTATCAAACTGCGCTTTTTTCTCTGACAGCTCACAAATGCAATCGAGCAAGGACTTTTCATTATTGATTTCAATACCGGTCTGCTCACTTAATATCTTAAAGAACAAGTCGTTTTGCAAATCGATACAAACCTTTGCACTGCCTACTCCTAAATCAAGATTAGTAAGGCGTGCTCTGTCTACATATTCACATTCGCAGATACTATCAAGCACATCTTGTATTTCACGTATTTTCTGCATCTTTTCAGTATTTTCTCTGATTGCTTCAAAGACAGAATTTTTCAACCAATGGTCTTTTTCAAGCGATGTTAACCACTTTGGAATATTGACCTTGATTTCACGAACAGGGAACTCAAACAGCACTTGTGCGAGTATCGCTTTGATGCGGTCCTCATCAAGCTCGAGGCAATTCACAGGAAGCACAGGCACCTGATATTTTTTGCTCATTTGGGAAGCAAGCTGACCTGTCTGTATAGATTGAGGCTCGATGCTGTTGAGCAAAATAATAAACGGCTTATTAATTGCTTTTAGCTCCGCAACAACCCTCTGTTCAGCTTCGATATAATCTTCTCTGTCTATATCAGAGAAAGAGCCGTCGGTTGTAACCAAAAGTCCGATTGTGCTATGCTCGTTTATAACCTTTTGTGTTCCGATTTCTGCTGCTTTATCAAACGGAATTTCCGTATCAGACCAAGGCGTTTTAACCATTCGAGGCGCATCCTCTTCCATATATCCGTAAGCAGAATCGACCACGTAACCGACACAATCAATCATTCGAACTTTTAAAGTCGCGGTTTTATCAACACAGATTTTTACAGCCTCTTCGGGTATAAATTTAGGCTCGGTTGTCATTATTGTTCTGCCACTTGACGACTGTGGTAGCTCGTCGTTTGTACGACGTCTTAAATTTTCGTCACCTATATTTGGCAAAACGATTGTATCCATAAAACGCTTTATAAATGTAGACTTACCTGTTCGAACAGGTCCGACTACTCCTATGTAAATATCGCCCGATGTACGGCTTGAGATATCTTTGTAGATGCTTCTTTCTTCCATAATTTCCTCCGATACACTGTTGATACTATAAATGTATGAGGACAATATAAAATTTATGACACAATAAAAAGCCACCCGTAAATTCGGATGGCTTTAAGTTTTTATTTCTATTATAGAATTATTTATATTTCTGTCTTAGAATTATAAACCGAGCATACGTACAAGCTGTGGGATAGCGGTCTCAAATTTAGTGCCGTACCAATGGGAATCATCGCCGACTGTGTTTTCGATACATTTAAGGGTATAATCAGATGCGATTTTAACCGCTTCAAATTCAGTTTTTCCTTGCATAAGAGCACCGACAAAGGTAGACGAGAAAATGTCGCCTGTGCCATGGAAGATTTTATCAATCTTTTTATGAGTATAGGCTGTCTGCTCATTTTTTGAATTGATAAGCACCTGTATCTCTAAGTCATTAAAGCTTACACCGGTAATGATAACTGTACCTTTGCAAATTTCTGAAAGCTTTAAAACAAGAGTATCTATATACTCTTTGTCGTAAGTTTCTTTGTACTCAACACCTGTTAAAAAGCACGCTTCCGTAATATTAGGAAGAATGATATCGGCCTTTGAACACAAATAGCGCATACCCTTTACATACTCTTCGTCAAAGCCCCAGTAAAGCTTGCCGTTGTCTGCCATTGCAGGGTCAACAATGATTTTTGCATCCTTACGCTTTAAGGTATCAAAAATATCAACAACATAATCAATCTGCTTTGTAGAGCCTAAATAACCTGTATATATAGCATCAAAAGAAATGCCCTCTTTGAGCCAATGCTTTTTAATATTCGGAAAATCTTCTGACAGGTCATTTACTGTATAGCCTGAAAAACCGCCTGTATGGGTAGAAAGCACAGCAGATGGCAAAATGCAGGTTTCGTGACCGCAAGCAGAAATAATCGGTAAAGCAACCGTCAGCGAACACTGACCAAGACACGAGATATCCTGAATTGTTAAAATTCTTTTATATGGCATATAAGCATCTCCTTTTCAAAGAGAAAAATCCCCTTTGATTAGGTATATTACCACTATTGTTTTTAATCGTCAAGTAAATAATAGTAGCGGGTAAATTCACCCGCTACTTTAAAAAATTATTGAGTTGGCACTAAAATCATTTTATCCGTATCAAGCTTTTCGCAATCTAAGGAATTTTCAGTTATTAACAGGCTTTCCTTTGTCTTATACATTTTTGCAATCTCCCATAAAGACTCGCCTTTTTCAGCAAAATAAAGTATCAGTGAGCAATCATCACTTTTGATTTTGCTGTCCTCTTTTGCTTGCACAAAAGTCACCGGACTTTCATTTACCGTTTCACACAGCAAGGCTCTCATTTTAAGTTCGAGTCGTATTTCGATTGTGTTATCATCTATGAGTCTGTAGCTGATTGAATGAACCTTGCTTGATAAAAGATTCGCTTTGTCAAAGCTGTCATTTATTTCAGGCTTATAATCAAGCTCTATACTTCTCTCGATATAGTTCGGGACTTTGTCGCTGTCTTCAAGCAAAATGCAGATATTTGTTTTGCCCGACAAGGTGAGCGTATTATCAGCAATCAAAGGGGTAAGGAAAACTCCCTCGCTGTAAAAATCTAAAATCTTAGAAATTTTTATACTGTCAAGGCTGACAGTCGACTTTACGATATGCGTAAAATTCTTTAAATTATGGTTTGCTTCGCAATTAAGACTTGTGCGATTTTGCTCTACAAGGTAGTTTGTAGAATAAGCGTCATCAATAATAGAAACATTTTTATTATTATAACCGATTTCAGAAAAGCACATTTTTACATCAAGCGCCAAAAGCGAACCGTCGTTTAAATTATCATTTCGTATGTGCAAATCGCTCGACATTATTTCAAGTTCAACTACATTGACGGTATCGTCCATAACGCCATCACAGTCAAATATCTTATTTATCGGGAATACGTAGGATAAATGCTCAATAGTGCCCTTATCCAAATCAGAGATGTATAAAGCACGCAGGGTAAGCTCTGCATTGAGCATAATTTTGTTGTGAATACTTTTAAGCTCTGTTATGTTTGAAAAGACCTCGTAGCTGAGCATCGCTTCAACGGGCGGCTGTGTGCTTACATTTATATCCTCGCTGACTGAAAATTGTTCCTGACATATTGCGTTTAAATCAGAGATTAAAAGATTTTTATGTTTTACTTGCAAATCGCAATCTTCATCAAAGCTGTAGACTTCATTTACACCCTTGCACAACACCTTTGCGTATAGCGAAAATGCACCATGCACCACAAGCTTTCGCGGACTTAAAGCTCTGCAATTTACATACTCGCTTTTTGTATCCACCATAACGATATACTGCTCAGGGGTCGATTTTAAATTAAAGTTTGCGGTAAACGGAACTGACTGCTCAAAACATCTTACGTGGTGTCGTATGCTGTCGCAATAAAGTATTCTCACAGTAGAGCATCCGTCTACGGTGAGCTGACCGCCGGAGATTTTCTTTGTGTAAACTTTTTGAGTCAATGTGCATTTTAGTATCTTTTCGATATCGGGACAATAATCAGGTAAGGTGATATCAGCATCGACAATCTGCTCATTTACTGTATCAAGAAAACTGCTCAGATATCCTACCGAATGTTTAGATAAATTATATTCCATACTTTGTTCTCCTTTTTATTTTCTATCAAATTGTATTATGAAGAACAAAAAATTATGCATAAAAAAGCAGGCTTAAAAAAGCCTGCTTAATTTTAGCTGTAGCCACGGCTACGCAGATATTCTTCTATCCTCTTATCGTCGTAAAATACAAGGTCGTTGCAACCTGCCAAATACTCGTTGTGGTGCAAAACCTCGTGACGCAGAGTCTTTTTAAGGTGTTTATAATACTCTTCTTTAGATTTATCTTTAAACACCTTTATAAAACTGCCGTAGTAAATAACAATTCGTTTGCCAAGATTGTCCCTGACATACACGCCTAAGATATACAAATCGTTATTCACAGCGCACGGGTGAAGTCGAGAGCCACGGTCGAGCAAAATGCCACCGTTTAACTCTCTATATAAATCAGTCGGTAGCTCGTCGGCAATCTGGTCGAGCATAGCACCGCATTCTTCGTAAGAAATCATAATTAATCTAAGAAATCTTTAAGCTTTTTACTTCTTGAAGGGTGACGAAGCTTTCTTAAAGCCTTTGCTTCAATCTGACGGATACGCTCTCTAGTTACGTTAAACTCCTTACCAACTTCTTCAAGAGTACGGCTTCTGCCGTCTTCTAAACCAAAACGAAGTCGAAGAACCTTTTCTTCTCTAGGGGTCAAGGTATCGAGTACCTCCATAAGCTGTTCTCTAAGCATTGTATGTGATGCAGCATCAGCAGGTGCAGGAGCATCGTCGTCAGGAATAAAGTCGCCCAGATGGCTGTCCTCTTCCTCACCGATTGGAGTTTCTAAGGATACAGGTTCCTGTGCAACACGCATAATTTCTCTTACCTTTTCCACAGGCATATCGAGTTCTTCAGCGATTTCGTCAGCAGACGGCTCGTGACCGTTCTGATGTAAAAGCTGGGAAGAAACCTTTTTTACTTTGTTGATTGTTTCTACCATATGAACAGGAATACGGATAGTACGCGCCTGGTCAGCAATCGCACGAGTGATAGCCTGTCTTATCCACCATGTTGCGTAGGTAGAAAACTTAAAGCCTTTAGTATAGTCAAACTTTTCAACCGCTTTAATCAAACCGAGATTACCCTCCTGAATAAGGTCAAGGAAATGCATACCACGTCCGAGATAGCGCTTTGCAATACTTACAACAAGTCGAAGGTTTGCTTCTGACAGGCGCTTTTTAGCATTTGCATCGCCCTCTGAAATTCTGATAGCAAGCTCAACTTCTTCTTCAGATGTAAGAAGTGGAACTCGACCGATTTCCTTAAGGTAAACCTTTACAGGGTCGTCGATAGAGATATTGTCAACGCCGTCAGCGCCTTCGGATACAGCGTGTGATGTACCTTCGCTGTCAACTCCCTCGATATCAATCACATCAAGGTTTAAGTCGTCGATGATGTCTTCTTCAACGATTTCTATACCTGAGCTTTCTAAAGTGTCGTAAAGCTTTTCGAGCTGTTCAGGCTCAAAGTCAATTTCGCCAATAGCATCTAAAATGTCTTTGTTAGTTAAAGAACCTTTTTGTTTACCAAGCTCAATAAGCTCTTTAATAATTGTTTTCTTGTCTGTTGATGGTGCTGTCATAATTCCATTTCCTTTCATTTATCGTAAATTTGAGTAAAATTTTCAAAATCATTTACGCTTTTCTTTTAGTTTTTTAAGGTAAGAGTCAAGCTCGCCAGGCGATAAAGACGCGATATCCTCGTCGCTTAACCTGTGCTTTTCTTCCTTGATTGTATTTATATATTCAACAACTGCCTCGTCAGTACAGGCAAGCTGGGAATATTTAGAAATGATGTAGGTGATTGACGAAACCTCGTCAGAGGTAAAATCTGCAGTGTAAGTTGTGAGCGGATTTTTGCCTTCTTTAATTCTTTGCGAGAAATATTCGAAAAGCTTTCTGTTAAATTCAGTCACAAAATCGTCAGGTGTAATACGCTGCTGTATAAAAGAAAGCTTGTCTACGTTATTGACTAAAAAAGCAATTAAATTTTGCTCGGCAACCGTAGCACGCGGCTTTTTAGCGTGTTCAGGGTTGATTTTGTCATCTCTGCCAGATATATCTGTTTGAATCTTTTTAAACTCTGATTGTTTTTCAGTTTTGTATTTATTCTTTTTAGCCTTTTTAATCTGCTCTAAAATAGCGTTTTTTTCAACAGAAACTTCCGTCGAAAGCTTAGATGCGTAGATGTCCTGCTCTAAATCATTTTCTAAAGTAGAGAGCACCTTTACAGCATGAGTCAGATATGCAAAGCGACCGTCAGGAGAGGTGAGGTCGTGCTGCTGTTTAATCTTAAAGAGTCTGTACTCAACATCGTTACCGCTGTTTTCAAGGATGTATTTAAAAGCGGCTGTGCCTTTATCGCCATTTTTGCGAATGAACTCGTCAGGGTCTTTGCCGTCAGGGATAGTAAGCACCTTGACCAAAAGTCCCGTGCTTCGCAAAATCGAGATAGCACGCGCAGTCGCCTTTTGTCCTGCTTCGTCAGCATCGTAGCAAATAACGACTTCGTCACAGTAGCGTTTCATAAGCATCGCCTGCTCTGTTGTCAGCGCTGTGCCCAATGTAGCGACCGCATCAGTAAAGCCCGCTTGATTTAAGGCGATAACATCCATATAGCCCTCGCAGAGAATCAGCCTGCGGGTGCCGGAATTTTTAGCGTTATTTAAAGAAAAGAGATTTTGGCTTTTATTAAAAACTATAGTATCTGAGGTGTTTAAATATTTTGGCTTTTGGTCAGTCATAATACGACCGCCAAACGCAATAACATTTCCTCTTAAATCAATAATCGGGAACATAACTCGATTTGTGAACCTGTCGACAACACCTTTGCCAGAGCGTGCTTTAAAAACTAAATTCGCCGCAATAAGCTCGGAGTCGGTAAAGCCTTTAGATTTCAAATGATTAGTCAAAGCAAAGCGATTATCCGGAGCAAAGCCTAAACCAAATCGGGTAATAGTTTTATTCGACAATGCTCTTTTTCTAAGATAATCAAGCGCTTGTGCACCGCTTGGAGAATTAAGAGACGCGTAAAAAAAGCGTGCAGCCTCGCGGTTTGCTTCATATACTCTGGTGCGTAATTTACTCATAGAGTCGTCAACCGCATCTTCAGGTACAGTCATACCCGCACGCTGAGCCAGAAACTTTACCGCTTCCATATAGTCGAGGTTTTCGATTTTCATAATAAAGGTGATGACATCACCGCCGACACCGCAACCAAAGCAGTAAAAAGAGCCGTTTTCAGCATAAATATTAAAGGACGGGGTTTTCTCGCCATGGAAAGGACAAAGACCGACTAGGTTTCTGCCGCGACGTTTAAGCTGCATATAAGAAGCCGCAATCTCCGACAAATCAGAACGGTATTTCAGCTCTGCTATAAAATCTTCAGACAGTCTCATATATTCCCCTCCTTTTTAAAATTATGCAAGCAAATTAAAACAAACTAATATTAATTACGCACAAGTTTGCTTTTTCCCTTTATTTTTTTTAAAAAAATTCAAAAACTGCGTAAAGTTTCGTGTTTTGCACACCTATTTTACGCAGTTTCTTATTTTATCTTTTATTTTTTATTAATTTTCAAAACTAATTTTGCTCATAAAAAGCTTTTGAAAGTTCTTTTGCACAGCACTCGCCACAGGAAAGTTCGGACAAAGCAACATTAAGCTTTTCTAAATTGTCGCATGGCAGATGGAATTCGACCATTATATTGTCAGTAAACTCAGAGTAATCTACAACGCCGTCAAAAGACGCGATTGTTGCAGGGATTTTGCCGTACTGAGTATATGTGCAATAAAGCTTGCAGACGCTACACATCTGCATAGTAATCATACCGATTTTTTTAAGAGCAATAGACGCAGAGTGTGAATAAGCACGCACAAGCCCGCCCCCACCTAAAAGCACACCGCCGAAATATCGCGTTACTACAACGACTACGTCGGTGACATCATTTTTTAAAAGCACATCAAGCACAGGAATACCGGCAGTACCCTGAGGCTCGTTGTCATCAGAATATCGCTTTACCTGATTTTCTCTAAGGCAGTAGGCGTAAACGTTGTGGGTTGCGTCCCAATGCTTAGAGCGTATTTGTGCAATAAAATCGGTGGCTTCTTTTTCAGTTTCGACGTGCTTTATATATCCGATAAAGCGTGAACGCTTTTCATAAAACTCGTCAAAATCTTCGCCTTTTACAGTAATGTATGTCTGCACAGCTGTCTCCTTAAAAAACAAATAAAAGAACAGGCGGTACAAAGTACCGCCTCAACAATTACATAATTATTTTTCTTCCATACCGAAACGCTTCTTAAATCTATCAACACGTCCGCCGGTATCAACGAGCTTCTGCTTTCCTGTGAAGAATGGGTGGCATTTTGAACAAATTTCAACACGAATATCCTTCTTTGTTGAACCTGTCTCGATTACATTACCGCATGCGCAAGTAATTGTTGTCTTCTCATAATTTGGATGGATACTTTCCTTCATTGATGTTCACCTCTTTCGCTGAAACCGTAATATAACAAATGGATTATACACTAAAACATTATAAAAAGCAAGTGTTTTTTTAATTTTTCTTATTGTGAGTTCAAATAGTTTATATATTCGTCAAGATTCATATTGTATGCACGCATGGAAAAAGCGTTATTTGCACCGACATATCTGAACAAACTTGCACTATATGAAAGGCCGCCCGTATTCTCCTTATCAGGGTAACGAAGCACAAAGCCGTAGTCAACCCCGTTTTTCATAAGCCATCTAAATTGCTCGGTTTTTTTGAATTTCTTCCCTGTGTCTGTAGAAAATTTTACGATAAGTCCGGTTTGTTGCTCGCACTCTCCCGCATTTGGAATAGTCTTTTTTACTGCAGCTTCAGCCTTTACGGTTGAGCACTTATGCTTTTTCTTATACTTCTTTACAGCTTCATCGTACTTTTCTTTTTGTTCTTCAAAAGAAATATAGCCCTCGCTCACCTCAATGATGATGCCATCGTTTTCAGCATCTAAGAGCATTTGCTTGAGGTCAGAAAGCATAAGAGAGCTAACCTGCACCCCATTATATGATGAAAGCTTTGGTACAAATGACTTATCGATTGTATTTGCAGAGCTGACTGTTCTCAAAAGATAGTCGTTTTCCGCTTTAGTAAACTGAGGCTCTGTTGCAGACGTACGCGTTTGACTTATCTGCTTATCAAGGTAATTATCAGTATAAGACAGATAACCAAAATAAATGCCGATAATCAGAACAGCGACCATAATAACAGGAAGCATAATAAGCATTACGCGCTGATACTCAAATTTATCTTCGCTTCTTTTTCTTTCTTCTTCAAGGCGACCCCTTGCGACTTTCATAGTAGATTTTCTTCTCAAGGAGTCACCTCCGTTTCAATAAATTTTAATAAAATTATTTAATAAGCTTTGTTTTTATTTCTTCAACAGCTTTTTCGATAAAGCTGTCAAGGCTCATAGCGCCGAGGTCGCCCTCTTTTCTGTCACGAACAGAAACAGTATTGTTTTCGATATCCTTATCACCGACTAAAATCATATATGGCACCTTAGAAAGCTGTGCTTCTCTGATTTTAAAGCCGATTTTTTCGCTACGGTCGTCAATTTCTACGCGCATACCCTTTTGCTCGAGTGCCTTTTTAACCTCGTAGATATAATCAAGATGTCTGTCAGCAATCGGTAAAAGCTTAACCTGAACCGGTGCAAGCCACATTGGGAAAGCGCCCGCGTATTTTTCAATAAGTAAAGCGAGTGTACGCTCGTAGCAACCAAGTGAAGTTCTGTGGATAATATATGGATTTTTCTTTACGCCGTCTTTGTCGACATATTCCATGGAGAACTTTTCAGCAAGCATCTGGTCAACTTGAATTGTAATGAGGGTATCTTCCTTACCAAATACGTTTTTAATCTGGATATCAAGCTTTGGACCATAGAAAGCCGCCTCGCCGATACCAACCTTGTAAGGAATTCCAAGATGGTCAAGAATTTTGCCCATAATGCCCTGTGCTTCGTCCCACTGCTCTTGTGTGCCGATGTATTTTTCTCTATCATTAGGGTCCCATTGTGAGAAACGGTAGGATACATCTTCGTAAAGTCCTAATGTCTTTAAGCAATAAATCGCAAGCTCTAAGCAATGCTTAAACTCGTCTTCGAGCTGTTCAGGAGTACACATAAGATGTCCTTCAGAAATAGTGAACTGACGAACACGAATAAGGCCATGCATCTCACCACTTGCTTCATTTCTGAAAAGCGTTGATGTTTCGTTAAATCGCATTGGTAAATCACGATAAGAACGCTGACGGTTTAAGTATGCCTGATACTGGAACGGACAAGTCATCGGACGAAGCGCAAAAACTTCGTCGTCTTTTTCCTCGTCACCTAAAACAAACATACCTTCCTTGTAATGTCCCCAGTGACCTGATAATTTATACAAATCTGATTTTGCCATAAGTGGTGTTTTTGTAAGCTGCCAGCCGTGTGACTGCTCCAAGTCTTCTACAAAACGCTGTAAAAGCTGAATAATACGAGCACCCTTTGGTAAAAGAATAGGTAAACCCTGACCGATAAGCGGTGAGGTTGTGAAAAGCTCAAGCTCACGGCCAAGCTTATTGTGGTCACGCTTTAAAGCCTCTTCCTGTCTTACTAAATATTCTTCAAGCTGAGACGCTTTAGGAAAAGAAATACCGTACACACGACAAAGCTGTGCGCTTTTAGCATCGCCTCTCCAGTAAGCACCTGTGCAGTTTGTAAGCTTGATTGCTTTGATTTGGGAAACGCTCATAAGATGAGGACCTGCGCAAAGGTCAGTAAACTCGCCCTGTTTGTAAAAACTGATTGGCTCGCCTTTGTCAGCATGCTCTGATGCAAGCTCAACCTTATATGGTTCGCCCATCTCTTCTAAAAGCTTGATAGCTTCTTTTGGCTCAAGCTCAAAACGAGAAAGCTCAAGACCAGATTTAACGATAGCCTTCATTTCTTTTTCTATCTTTTCGATGTCCTCAGTTGAAAATGGCTTTTCAACATCAAAGTCGTAGTAAAAGCCCTCGTCAATAGCAGGACCGATAGCAAACTTTGCATTCGGGAAAATACGCTTTACAGCCTGCGCAAGGATATGAGAGGTTGTGTGCCAAAAAGCCTTTTTGCCCTCTTCATCATCAAAAGTAAGCAGTTCTAATTTGCAGTCTTTTGTAAGCGCAGTACGTAAATCACAAACCTCACCGTCAATCTTTGCGGCACAAACAGATTTGTAAAGACCAGCGCCGATAGACTTCGCAACTTCTGCTGCAGTAATGTTTTCTTCATACTCGCGGATAACTCCGCCTTTTAACTCAACATTTATCATATTATCTCTCCTAATAAAAATGTACTGAAATAAAAAAACGTCCTAATATTCTATAAAAGAATATTAGGACGACAATAAACTAAGTCGTGGTTCCACCTAACTTCGGTATAAAAACCCTCTTTAACCTATATCGCGGTCAGCCGTCGTGCCATTTCCTGCACAATCTCAAAGGTGGTATCCTCATTATAATGCTGTTGCCTTCCAGCAAACGGCAACTCTCTGTAAGCACAAAAAAACAAGGCATTGTCCTTATCAACGATAAATATTACCTAAATAATATATCACTTTAAAAATAAAGTGTCAATGTTTAAATTATAACAATTCTGCAATAAATCGCTGAACATAACTTGCATCTAAAACAGTAACCTCTGCATCAAAGTCAGCGTCGGCAAAAGCTAAATTGTAAAGCGGTAAGTCGATGTCTTTTGCAATATATCTTTGGATATTTGTCGCATCCATTACATCAACATAGCCGTCTACGTTACAATCTCCTCGGTTAAAGCTTACATTTAAGCTGTTTGACAAGGCTGAGTCAGCAAAGCTGCCTTTGTCACAAACTACAACAGGATCGCAACCGCTTGAAAAAGCCTTTGAGCTAATCATAATAATCTCAGGCGGTACACTAATAGCAGACAGTTTAGTACAGCTTGCAAAAGCATCATCAGAAACCGATGCAACATCACTAGACATCAAAGCGACCTCGAGGCTTGAGCAATACGCAAAAGCGCCCTTGCTTAACACGACATTATTTCCTCTTATAAAAGCGTATGAAAGCTTAGAGCAATTAATAAACGCTCCTTTGCCTATCAAACCGGTTGTAAACGGAAGCTCAACACACGAAAGCTTTGAGCAATTAGCAAATGCTTCTTCGTCAATCATAATAAGTCCGTTTGTCAAAGTAATGCTCTGAAGATTTGCACAGTTCATAAATGCACGTGCGCCAATAGAAAAAACTGACGACGGTACATTCAACGAAGTAACAGAGGTATTGCCGTAAAAGGCGTTTGGAGCAATCTGCTTTATGGTAGATGGAACAGAAACTGCAGATAAAGCGCCGTTGTAAGCAACAAGGATATCGTCGCCGAGCGTGACAAAATCTGTGCTGTTTTCAAGCCATTTTGTAGAATAGAAAGCATCAGCGCCAATGAAGCTGACGCTATCGGTCACATCAACGCTAGCAAGCAAATCACACTCGTAAAAAGCGCCCTCACAGATAGAAGTCAGCTTATCCCCTG
The DNA here is from genome assembly GCA_017411835.1 of Ruminococcus sp. Taxonomy (GTDB): domain Bacteria; phylum Bacillota; class Clostridia; order Oscillospirales; family Acutalibacteraceae; genus Ruminococcoides. The sequence goes on from JAFQPG010000014.1 coordinate 113,947, forward strand.
CTTTAAAAGAAGTAATGGTTTTGTTTCGTAAAAAAGCATAAGGTGAAATGCTACAAATGCTGTCAGGTAAAGTAACACTAGACAAAGTACCGTTATAGCTAACAAGCGCAGAGCCAACCGCTAAAAACTCGTCAGTAGACTCAAAAAGAAACGGTGTGTCGTAAAAAGCAAATGCTCCGACATATTTAACAGAACTATGGTTGCTTAAAGTACTAAGCGAGGTACAACCGTAAAACGCTCTGTCACCTATGGAATAAACATTGCTGTGAAGCTTTACTGATTTAATTGTAGTATTATTTTCAAATGCGCTTTCGCCAATCACTCTAACAGATGACGGTATAGTAACACTTGTATTAGTACCTGTATATGACATCAAAACTCCGTCTTCAACCACAAAATCGGTATCAGCCGAAAAAGCAGAGCTGATAGTAAGCATACACGCAAGTATTAATATAGCGCAAAAAACAGATAAAATCTTTTTCATACTAACCAATCCTTATAAAAAGCCGTATGGCTTTATGCAGAAAATGGGCGGATTAACCGCCCATAATTATCAGATAACGTCGTCCTCAGTAATCTCAAGAATGAGCCTATCAATTCTATCCATACGAGAATCTGTGTATTCCATATTGGAGCTATCTTCTTCTTCGTCGTAGGTGCTGTCTGCTTTTGTGATATACATATCAGCAGACTCAGAAGGCTCCATAGGTGCATCGTACTCATTAACAGCGTCAGAATCAACCGGCAAAATAAAGTCGTCATCTTCCGGTACTGTGCCGTAAATAAAGTCACTTGTATCGACATCGTCGTAATCACCACTACCGTTTTCGATAGATGCCTGAGCAACCTCGAAGAACACATCATCACTAACGGAGAGCTGTTCGCTTTCTTTTTTGTACTGCGCACTTTGTGCTTGTGCACCGTTTGTAACAGAACCTGCAATCGCGCCGATTTCAGCTTCTTCGTTGTCGATTTCCTTATATTCCTCGTCCTTGTCTTCAATGTATTCAATTTCATCTTTGCGTCTGACGTTAGCGCTCAATTCAATAACGAAAGCAAAAATGTAAAGTCCGAGTAATAAAAGCTCGATGCTCTCGAGATTATTAAACACATTAAAGTTGACGCTTGAATAAATATAATCGCTAATGAGGCTATGTATGCTATAAGAAATTAAAACAACAACTGCAGGTAAACCGTAAATAAACGCGGTTTTTACAGGACTTTTGCCCTTCATAAGCGCGATAATCATCGCATAATTGAAAAGGAACAATGTTGCAAAAATATAGCACGCGAGAATCGTAACATCAGTAACCGCAATAGACACAGTAGTAAACTGCATAAAGCACTCAACAAGTCTTAAAGCGCCCCAAAGTGCAGGCACCAGATAAAAAACAGCCAAGCCCTTTACCCCGCCGTTACCGACAAAATGGTTAAGTCCGAGTACTACAAAAACAATAGCACATAAAAGGGTGAGCACGATATCAGCAATCTCGAAAAAGCCGGCGCTCATACTTCTCATAAGCACAAAAGTACGGTTAGCACCCTCGCTTGCAAGAGCGACTGCAAGGAAAAGTCCAAGCACACCACAAACAACGTTTTTCTTAATGAGATAAACAGGTGCTATTTTTCTATCTGTCAGGCAGAAAATAACTGCAAAAAGCAAAACAAGCACCGCACAAGCGATAGAAAGATACGAAAGCATCAGGTCATTAAAGCCGAAGAACAGACCATCTGCACCCATAAAGAATATCTGTATAATCTTGATCGCTACAGCCGCTATGGAAAGTGGCACAAAAGCAATCCATGATAATTTAGAGGTCATAATGCATCTCCTTTTTCAAAAGTTATAATAATCCATACTAACTTTTATATATCTATATTTTATAATAGCCGTATTTACTAGTCAAGTTAATTTATTGTAAACATTACGAAAAACCGCATTAAATCGCTGTTTTTGAAAGATTTTAGCAAATGACAATCTATATAAAACGCAAAAGAAAAAGCGCCTATAAAAGACGCTTTAAAAATTCTTTATCTTTTGTTTCTACGCTTTTGAGCTTGTGCCCTTTTCTTTTTGGTATATGACGACGAAATGCCGACATAAACAACAAATAAAACAATGACAATAAACACAGAAATCAAGAACCATACTGAGGTCAGCACGCTTTTAACAAGCTCTGTTATATACAAAATAAAGCTGACTTTTACATTCTCTTGTGCTATCAGGTTAATTTGTGTGACTGACTCGCCCTTGTAGTACACGGTAGCCGTGGTGACAATATCGCCCTTTGAGATAGGTGCACTGATAGGCTCTGTGGTATCAGGGGTAACCACAACATCTGCTTCTTTGTAATCATTTGGCAAAATGATGTTAAGGTCAGTTTCAGGAACAAGCAAAATCGAGTCTGTATCCCACGCGTGCTCTACCTTCTGCTCGCAAATCGGTGTATCCTTAGTCACCTGTGTTACAAACTGCAAATTCAAAAATGCCCATCTGAACATATTTGCGGCTTCTATCATACAGTACTGCTCGGTTACATCACGCTCGTAATTATACGGTGCTTGCAAGCATACAATAAGATATGCATAGCCGTCATACACCGCGGTGCTGACAAGGCATCTGCCGCCTTGGTCAGTAGTGCCGTTTTTGACGCCTGTAGCGTAAGTGTAGAAATAATCTCCGCCTCTGCCTGAATCAATCATATAGTTTGTAGTGGTAATCGGATATTCGTCACCCTTGAGATAATATGTCGATGTAGAGCAGATTTTTGAAAACATCGGTAAACCTAAGGCATACTTTGTCATTATATACATATCGCGAGCTGTGGTGTAGTGCTCAGGGTCGTAAACACCGGTTGTATTTGTAAAATGAGTACCTTTACAACCTAGCTCTTTTGCCTTTTTGTTCATCATATCGACAAAATCTGTACCCGACTGTGTTGTAATATAATCAGCAAGTACGGTAGCCGAGTCGTGACCGACAGGCACCATAAGCGCATAAAGCAAATCGGTAACAGAAAGCTTTTTGCCGGCGTGCCACTCAAGGCCGGACAGCGCAATTCCGTTTTGCTCAAGTGAATCAAGCAACGATTTTTTTATTTCAATCTTCGTGTTGTCGTAATCATCAAAATACTCAACCGCAATGATATAGGTCATAATCTTTGTCAAAGATGCAGGATAACGCTTTGAGTCAGCGTCCTTTTCAAACACCACCATATCAGAGTCGAGATTCACCATCAGCATAGACTCGGAATAGGTCTTAACATCACAATCAAAGCTAATCGCTGATGTGCTGATGCAACTAAACATAGAGATAGTAACAATCAACACGAAAAATATGCTAATAAATTTCTTCATTGTTACTCTCCCTGCTGTGATGATTTAGTATCTTTACTTTTTTTACTGCTTTTATCGGTCTTTTGTGTAGGACTTTGTGTTTCCTCTAAGGCAGACTGCTCTTCGCTTTCCTGCTCTTTACTCGGTGTAAGGGTTGCATCAAACATAGAGCCTAAAAAGCTTGTTATGTCGCCATACATACTGACGCCTACTGACGAATCAGAGATAAGGTCAATAGTCTCGTAATACCTGCCGTCATAATACAGATTTGCTGTACCCATATTCTGACCCTCAAAAACAGGCAATTTAACATCCAAGGTTTCATCAACCTTGATAGTAATCATATCAGCAGTATAGGTATCAGGCACGCTTCTGACGATGTCCTCGCCTACAGTCAAATTGATATCCGTTTCACCCCACGGAGTTGTTGCGGTAACAGTTTTTAAAACTGACGAATCAGATATAATCTGCTTGTTGCCGAGATAAAGATAAACCCAAGAGAAAAATAGCTTTGCTTCAGTAAACGCATTATGCTCGCTGCTTACCTGTGAGCCTAAAGTAATGCAAACATAATCAAGGTTGTTGTAATTAGCAACCGAAACAAGATTTCCACGTGCTACCTTATCAACGCCATACTTGCCATTTTCAGTATAGGTAAAGTAGTACGGACTTTTTTTCTTAAGTAATGAATTGTTTGTAGTAATGGTTTTATCCGGCATTTTTTTAGTGCTTATCGTATATTCAACAGCACCGGATATTTCTTTATAATCAGGGGTATCAAGTGCGCATTTGATGATTTTATACAAATCTTTACAGGTGGTGTACTGGGTTTTATCAAACACCGCAGCAGGAGAAGTGAACTTAGTCTTTTTACAGCCTAAGTCTCTCGCCTTTTTATTCATAAGCGCTACAAAGTCATCCACTTTGCCCTTTGATACATAATCAGCTAAAACAAAGGAAGCATCCTTGCCGTTTGTAAGCATAATGCAGTAAAGCAAATCTTTAACAGTCAAGGTTTTACCGACGTATTTATCAAGCGAGTTGTCAGGCTCAGCGATTGCATCAAGCACCGACTTTTTAATTTCCACCTTTTCTTCAATATCGGCGACATTATTGCGCGCAACGATAAAGGTCATTATATTTGTAAGATACGACTGGTAACGGACACCGCTTGAGTTTTTTTCGTAAACAAAGGTATCGGTATTAAGGTTTGCTACCAAAACAGCACGCGACGTACTTTCAACAGGACAATCGTATGAAAATGCAGAAAAAGGTATTGTACTTGCGCATAAAATGACACAAAGCATCAAACAAACGCAAAAAATTAGTTTTTTCTTCATAGTATTTTCCTTTAAAATATGATATTATATCATTATATTACAATAAAAGATAAATTATATCAATCATTTTTTCAAATTTCAGGAGGAATAGTTGTGGTATATATTACCGGTGATATACACGCCGATATAAAAGATTTTGAGAGCCGTAGCATAAACAAGCTCAAAAAAGGCGATGTGCTGATAATTACGGGGGACTTCGGCTTTATATGGGATAATTCTAAAACAGAATTAAAGAATATAAAAAAGCTTTCAAAAAAGAAGTTCACTATCCTTTTTGTTGAGGGTGTGCACGAAAACTTTGAGCTTTTGGAACAATATGAAGAAGCAGAGATTTTCTTATCAAAAGCAAAAAAAATCGCAGACAACATTTATTGTCTTAACCGTGGCGAAATTTATACAATCGAAAATAAAACCTACTTTTGTCTTGGTGGCGGAGAGGTTGAAGACCCGATTGAAAATTCAGGTTCAGACTTGCTAAATCAAAAAAGTATGCCGACAGACGAACAGCTTCAGTACGCAGTAGACAACTTACAAAAAGCAAACAAAAAGGTTGACATCATTATTACGCACGAAGCCCCTGCGTCAGTTAAACGACTGATACGCAGGGACTCAAATGTAAACGATATCAATATGTTTTTAGATACTCTGCTTCACAATGTCCGCTATAAAAAATGGTACTTTGGAAGCTTGCACACAGACAGGGTGCTTTCAGAGCAGTTATGCTGTGTATGGCAAGACGTAATAAAAGTAGATTAATTAAGCGTTGACTGGTCTGCCGACTTAAACAAAAGGTTAATCATCGCTTTTAAGCCTTTAAACGCAGGGTCGGACAAATCAGGAGAACGCTCAACAATAAGCTGTGCCGCCTCTTGGGTGCTATAAAGGCTTTGCATATCAGAAAAATCAGCGATATTAAGTTCAGGCAAGCCGTGCTGACGACTTCCGAAAAAGTCGCCCGGACCACGCAAACGCAAATCTTCATCAGCAATTTCAAAACCGTTGGATGTTTTACACATTGTGCTCAAACGTCTGACGGTTTCTTCGTTATAATTATCTGACACAAGTATGCAGTAAGACTTAGCATCTCCCCTGCCTACTCTGCCTCTAAGCTGATGTAGCTGGGAAAGTCCGAAACGCTCGGCATTTTCAATCATCATAACGGTCGCGTTTTTAACGTCGACGCCGACCTCAACGACGGTAGTCGCAACAAGCACCGATATGTCGCCGCTTGCAAAATTATTCATAACCTCGTCTTTATCTTTTGGCTTCATTTTACCGTGGAGTATGCCGACAGGATAATCGGCAAAATCTTTGAGCATAAGCTCGGCGGCGTAGTTTTCAGCCGACTGCAAATCAAGCTCGCCCTCCTCTACAAGCGGACAAACTATATAGCTTTGGTGTCCGTTATCAAGCTCCTGCTTAATAAAATTCAAGGCACGAGTTCGCTTTTTGGAATCAATCAGCATTGTTTTTACGGTTTGTCTACCCGGTGGGAGTTCATCTATACAGGTGATATCAAGGTCGCCGTAGATAATAAGCCCGAGTGTACGCGGAATCGGCGTTGCAGAAAGCACGAGCACGTGAGGATGCTCGCCTTTTTGGGCAAGCTTTGAACGCTGTTGCACGCCAAAACGATGTTGTTCATCGGTAATCGCACAGCCCAAATTTTTAAATTTAGTTGAGTCTGTAATAAGCGCGTGAGTGCCGACGATGATGTCCGTCTCGCCTGACTCAAGCTTTAGGCGTGCTTTATCTTTCTTTGATTTTGTCATCGAGCCGATAAGCATATCAACCTTGATTCCAAAAGGCTCAAACATCTTTGTTAAATTTTCAAAATGCTGTTGGGCAAGAATTTCAGTCGGCGCCATAAAAGCCGCCTGATAGCCGTTTTTTACACAGTTGTAGCACACCGCCGCACCGACAGCAGTTTTGCCACAGCCTACATCGCCCTGAACAAGTCTGTTCATCGGCGATTTTTTATTTTTCATATCATTTACGCAGTCGACAACCGCTTTTTTCTGGGCATTTGTCAGCGTATACGGCAGGCTTTTTATAAACTCGCCTGTGTAGTCAACGTGCATTTTGCAAGGGGTTTCTTCGTTCTTGCGATTTTTAAAAAGTCGCAGTCCTAAATTAAGCACTAAGAGCTCTTCAAAAACAAGTCGCTTACGCGCTTTTTCAAGCGAATCCGTATCAGCAGGAAAATGAATATTATGTAGCGCAAAACGCAAGGTGCAAAGGTCGTATTTTTTCAAAATGTCGTATGGCAAAGGGTCGGTCATATTCTCGGGTAAGAGCTTGAGCGCTTGCTTTACAGCAGAAATAACCACGCGATTAGTAAGACCTGATGTCAGATTATACACAGGCGTGATAGCGTCTATATCACAAGCTTTTTTAAACTCGGGAGATGTCATGGAAAAGCCGTACAAATCACGACTTACTTTACCGAAAAAGCAGTACTCCTCATCAAATTTAAGCATAGACGAAATGTACTTGTTGTTGAAAAAAACAAGCTCGATAACACCGCTTTCATCGCTGACCTGAACCTTTGACAAAATTCTGCCACCGCTGATTCTGCTAACAGAAACAGCCGAGCATACGCGTGCTTTTATCATACATTTTTCGCCATTTGATACTTCAGAAATTAGAGTCGAATTGCCCCAGTCTGAATATGTACGGGGATAAAAGCGCAAAAGCTGTCCGACAGAACGCACATTAAGCTTTTCAAAAAGCGAGCAACGGGTTTTTCCCAAGCCTTTTAATGTTGACAATGGTACATCATACAGCGACATTTTATCCCTCCTTTTTTATAATAAACAAACGGCGGCGAAAAAAGCTTCGCCGCCAAAATTTTATTCTACACTTAAGATGTAATAATAGATTGGCTGTCCGCCAGAAACAAAGGTAATATCAACATCATCACCAAATTTGTCGCAAAGCATCTCGTAAGCGTTCTGTGCTTCTTCCTCTGTTACGTCTTCACCGCTGATAAGAGTGACAAAAGATTTATCCTTGTCAATCATATTTTTAGCGAGCTTTAAGAGTGCTTTGTCAACAGTTTTATCGGTTACTGTGAGTTTACCGTTTTCAAGAGCGATAATTTCGCCCTCTTTAATCTTCTTCATACCAAACTCAGAGTCTCTAGCAGCATAGGTTACCTGACCTGTGCTTACATTAGAAGCGGCATCAATCATAGCCTCTCTGTTTGTATCAGCATCAGCATCGGCATCAAACACGAGCATAGCAGACATACCCTGTGGGATAGTACGGGTTGGAACAATAACAACCTCTCTATCCTCAACGATAGCCTGAGTCTGCTCGGCAGCCATAATGATGTTTTTATTATTTGGTAAAACGAAAACTGTTTTCGCAGGAGTTGCCATAACAGCCTCGTAAATATCGTCAGTTGAAGGGTTCATACTCTGACCGCCTGATACGACATTAGCACAACCGAGCTGTTCGAAAAGCTCGGTAACGCCGTCACCGGCAGCAACAGCAACAAAGCCAAAGTCTTCTACAGGTTCAGCTACTTCGAGCTTCTTCTTTGCTTTTGCAGGCTTTTTGCTTTCGTTGTCAGCCTTAGCCTGTTTATGCTGTTCTTTCATATTTTCAACCTTAACGGTTAAAAGTGAACCAAATTCAAGACCCTTTTTAAGAGCATCACCAGGCTGTTCGGTATGAACATGAACCTTAATGATTTCTTCGTCGTCAACTACAACAACGCAGTCACCAATAGTCTCTAAGAAAAGTCTGAGCTCGTTAGGCTCGGTAGCGATTTCAGCATCACGGCCAACGATAAATTCAGTACAATATGTGAAGGTGATATCATCGTCAAATTCAGCAGCAGCACTTCTGAAAGCATCCTCTGCTTCTTCATCGTCATCAGCTGCGTCAACTGCTTCGATAACCACGCCGTCTTTAATAACAGAAAGCATACCTTCAAAAATAACTAAGATGCCCTTACCGCCTGCATCAACAACGCCGGCTTTTTTAAGAACTGGGAGCATAGTAGGAGTCAAATCAAGCGCATGCTGTGCTTCTTCGCAAACAATTTCCCAGATTTCTACAACATCTTCAGTTTCAGCAGTTGCTTCAACAGCAGCCTCGGCAGCCATACGACCAACGGTGAGCATAGTGCCCTCGGTAGGCTTCATTACAGCCTTGTATGCAGCGTCAACACCAAGCGCTAAAGCGTCAGCCAAGTCTTTACCTGATGCTTCTTTTTTGCCCTCAAGACCATTCGCAAAACCTCTGAAAAACAAAGAGGTAATAACACCGGAGTTACCGCGAGCGCCTCTAAGCATAGCAGAAGCAGTCTTTTTTGCGATGGTAGCAACATCGTCATTATCCATCTTTTCGATTTCCTTAACAGCAGCCATAACCGTCATAGACATATTTGTACCGGTATCGCCATCAGGAACAGGGAAAATATTGAGGTCATTGATACGTGCTTTTTGTGAACAGATGTTGTTTGCACCTGAAATAATTGCTTGTTTTAAAATTTGACCATTAATCAATTAAAACACATCCTTTGCTTTAAAACGTAGGGTGAATATAAACAATCATAATTATTGCATTATACAATGTCTGCATTATACATTAAAACATTAATTTTAGCAAGTCGTTTAAACTCTTTTCGGCATTATGCCGATATTTGTTGAGGGTTCAACAAGTATTGTATAAAAACTATCTTAAATTAAAACGCTCTACAGATACAGTTTTGCCTGATTTTTCGTCAATATCAAAAAGTACACAGTCAAGGGCGCATTCACCGTCGGCATAATCAAAGCGATGCGGAAGCTTTGTTTTAAAGCGACTGATGATAATATCCTTTTTTACACCGATTACAGAGTCTATAGGTCCTGTCATACCAAGGTCTGAAATATAACCCGTTCCGCCTTTTAATATACATTCGTCGGCGGTTTGCACGTGAGTATGGGTACCAAATACAGCAGAAACTTTAGAGTCAAGATAAAAGCCCATCGCCTTTTTCTCGCTTGTAGCCTCGGCGTGCATATCGACAAAGATGATTTTAGACTCGACCTTTTTTAAAATTTCGTCTACTGCGTAAAAAGGATTTTCGACGCTTGCGTCCATAAATTCCTGTCCCATAAGGTTAATTACAGTCACGCTTGTTCTGCCCAAATCAACGGTGCAGTATCCCCTGCCGGGGGTTGATGGCGACGGGAAATTATACGGTCTAATAATATTTTCTTCTTGGTCGAGATACTCGTAAATCTCTTTACGGCGAAAAGCGTGATTACCAAGCGTAATGACATCAACGCCGCTTGTGAAAAGATGCTGGGCAGAAGCAGGCACGATACCGTTTCCGTCGGTGCTGTTTTCACCGTTACAGATTACAAAATCTATACCCTTTAATTTTTTAAACTGTGGTAAAGTTTTTCGCAAAAACTCGCATCCGATGCTACCTATAACATCGCCGATACACAGTACTCTCATATTATCACCCTTTTTATATGATAGTTACAGTATAGCACATTTTTAAAAAAACACAAACCGCTACTGTGTATTTTCTTTTTCACTTTGGAGCACTCTGTCGATCGTGATGTTTTTTGCGTCAATCTCGCTTTTGTACGCGATGTCTTCAACACATAAGAAAGTACACTCAAGCGTGTATTTGCCATCGCTTTCAAAAAACTCATAGTTTCGGCTTTTAACCTGCGCATCAGATAAATTAAAACATTCATAAAGGCGTGCCCAAGTAAGCAAAATTTCCTGCGCTTTTTTGTCGTTTAAAGCTTTCTCTTTATACTGCTTTTCGTACAGCCTTTGGGTACTCACAGACACAGGCAAAAAGGTATCAAAAAGATATAAGCTATCATTTTGAAAACGCATCGCGCTTGCTTTTTCGTCTGCAAAAGCAAATGAAAAAGGAACATCAAGCCAAAGTATATTCAGCCTTTTTCTGGTTTTTTCTTCTTTAAAGCCAGTGGTGTTTATAATTTTACTAACTTCAAAGGTTTGTTTATGGGTAGTTTGAGCTATCACCTGTGCGTTTGCTCTAACAAGCTTTACTCCGCCGAGTTTGTCTTCAACTACTCCGCTGACCAAAAGCTGGTCTTTTACAACCGCAGAGCCTTCTTCAAAAAACGCCTCTCCCTGATAAGTGTTTATGCTTAAAATCAAACCGTCGGTTGATGCCTTTACATTTGCAGGAACGCTTGTGTTTTCTACCTTTGGCGATTTCGCTTTTTCTTTTATCTCTACCGATGCGTGAGAGCCGATAACATTTATAGACATCCACCCGATGTCCTCGATATCGAGCATCGTATCACGCGAAATAGTTATAAAGCTAGCATTTTTCTTATAAGCACCGACATATAGTCCGTTTTCCTTTAATGTGCTTAAAAGATGCGAATAGCTGATTGTTTCTAAGCCTGTAACATCTATAGTCCACACAAAGCACGACATTATGTAAACGACTATTATAAACACAAAAACACCAACAAGCACTCCGACTCTGTTTTTGTACTTCTTTATAAAAAACGGTAAGCCGTGACGGGAAACTATTTTAAGCCGTACCCTACTTTTTTTAGCAAACTCTCGTATATCTTTATAGTCACGCACATACATACTTGCATAAAGCGTGCTGTCTTTTTTTACGGTGTTCCAGATAGTTAATCGGTTTTTTGTAACGATATTTATAAATCGCTCGGGCGATTTGCCTATTATCTTAAAATACACATAGCCCTGCAACCATCTGACAAATTCAAGTAACATAACCCACCCCCTACGCTATAAACTCAACTTTTTCGATATATCCGTTTATTATCAGCTCGCTTGACGAAATACACTTTAAATTAAGGCTTTTGCCGTAAAAGCACATTAAGCCTGCCGATGTATTTATGCGTATGAGCTGTTGGGTGTATTCAAGCACGCCTTTGCTCCCCTCGATAACAACCTCTTTGTTGTAATCAAATTGTAGCTGTGGCAACTCGTAAAAAAGCTCTTTTACTGCGTTTGTACGCGTTTTGTTTTCACCGCGTTTTCTGTCTTTTGAATTTTTCATCATATACCCCCGTTCATATTATTTTTATGATTAACAGCTCATATATATTAGTGGTGATAAAATGATGTGGTTACAAAATTGGGACGTTTATAAAATACGGATAAAAACAATAATCTCGATTTTTCTGACAATTTTTGCAATATACTGCGCAATTCATTACTCAAAAGAATGCTCAGACGGAGTAACAAAAGGGCTAGAGCTTTGTATGACGGTGCTTGTACCGTCGCTGTTTGTATTTATGGTCATAGCTTCTTATAGCGCAGACAGTCTGCTTTTTACTTTTTTAAACAAGCTTTTGCAAAAACCTGTCTACTTATTTTTTAAACTTGAAAAAGAATGTGCAGGCGTGCTGATTTTGTCGCTACTGGGCGGATATCCGGTAGGAGCTAAGTGCATTGCTACTCTCTACAAAAGCGGTAACATAAGCAAAAATCAGGCTCAGAAGCTCTCGCTTATAGCGGTGTGCTCGGGTCCTGGGTTTGTGCTAAATTTTGTAGGAAACGCCTTGCTTAATAATAAGCTGTCGGGAGCAATTTTGTTTATATCCCAGCTTATTGGATTTTTTACAGTCGCTTTTGTTTTTGGCAGACTGATAAAGGTAAAAGATGAAAACGTAGACGCTTCAAGCTTAAATAAAAAGCCAAGCATTGTTGACGCGGTGAGTAGCGCAAGCAAGGCAACGCTTAATATGTGCGCTATGGTGGTTGCTTTTTCAGCCTTGCTAAATGTATTAAACAGCGTTTTTCACTCATATGAAAAGCTTAATGATATATCAGCTTTGTTTTTGGAAATAACGCTTGCGTGCAACAAATTAAGCACCCAATACCCGCTTTACATCATTTCGTTTGCTATCGGCTTTTCGGGACTATGCGTGCATTTTCAGATTTTTTCAATACTAAAGGAGATTGAAATTAACAAAATCTTATTTTTCTTTGCAAGAATTATACAAGGTATAACAAGCGCTTTTGCTACATATATATTACTTATACTATTCCCGACTGCGAGCAAGGTTTTTTCAACAGTCGAGAGCACCACACCGACCGTATCAACTACAGCAACGGGTGCGGTTTTATTAGTGCTTACAGCGGTGTGCTTTTTAAATTCATTAAGCTTTACAAAATACAAACGGAGGTAATATTTATGTGTGGAATTGCAGGTTGGCTTGACGACACAGTCGATTTAAGAGAAAGGAGACACGAGCTTTGCGCGATGTCGGACTCGATAAAAAGCAGAGGTCCTGACGAACACGGCGAGTATGTAAGCAATAGCTGTGCGCTTTTGCACAGAAGGCTGTCGGTCATTGACATAGAAAACGGTAAGCAACCGATGCAGCTACAGCTAAACGGAGAAAAATATATCATCGTATATAACGGCGAGCTTTACAACACAAATGAAATACGAGATGAGCTTTTATCTCTCGGACACAGTTTTATTGGTCACAGCGACACAGAGGTGCTACTACACGCTTACGCACAGTTTGGCAAAAAATGTGTATATAAACTAAACGGCATCTTCGCCTTTTGTATATATCAGGTAAATGCAAAAAAGCTTTTTATGTGCAGGGATAGGGTCGGTGTAAAGCCGCTGTTCTACTACAAATACAACGGCGGTATAGTTTTTGCTTCAGAAATCAAAGCGCTACTTAAAAGCGGTATGGCAAAGCCGAGAATAAACGAAACAGGACTGTACGAGATTTTCTTTTTAGGGCCTGCACGCACATTGAAAAACGGAGTTTTCAAAGGCGTCAAAGAGCTTAGACCCGGCGAAATGGCAACATATAAAAATGGCAAGCTATACAAAGAAACCTACTATCGCATACTTGCAAAAGAGCACACAGACTCAGTAGACGCTACTATCGAAAAGACACGATATCTGCTCACCGATGCTATTAACCGTCAGCTTATAACCGATGTGCCGATGTGCTTTTTCCTTTCGGGAGGACTTGACTCAAGCATCATTTGTAAAACCGCTTCCAACTACTACAAAGACAATAATCTCGGTAATATAAGCACCTACTCGGTTGAATACGAGGACAATAGAAAGTATTTTACTAAAAGCAGTTTTCAGCCAAATGCTGATTTTGACTACATCTCTACTATGGTAAAGGATACAAGCTCAAACCACAAAGAGGTGGTGCTTGATACAGAAAGTGTGTTCAACGCTTTATACGACAGCGTAGTTGCCCGAGATTTGCCCGGCTATGTAGACATTGATTCATCGCTTTTACTTTTTTGTAAAGAGGTAAAAAAAGACTACACAGTCGCTTTATCGGGCGAATGTGCAGACGAGCTTTTCGGCGGTTATCCTTGGTATCACAATAAAAATATATTGTTTGAAGAAAGCTTTCCTTGGTCGCGCAGTCAGGACATCAGACGCTCTATACTCAAAAAAGGCATACTAAAAAACGGCGAGGAGTATGTGCTTACAAGGTATTTTGATACAATCAGAAGAGCAGATAAGCTACCAACCGACTCTGCAGTTGACAAGCGTATGCGCGAGATGTTTATGCTCAATTTTAACTACTTTATGCAATGCTTACTTGAGCGAAAAGACAGATGCTCGATGTATAACGGACTCGAAGTCAGAGTTCCGTTTTGCGACTACAGACTTGTTGAATACGCCTACAATATGCCATGGCAGATAAAGGCCTACGGCAAGCGAGAAAAAGGAATAATTCGAAAAGCTTTTGAAGATATACTGCCAAATGAAATCTGCTATCGCAAAAAAAGCCCGTACCCAAAGACCCACAACCCACAGTATTTTGAGCTTTGTTCAAACAAAGTAAAAGAGATTTTAAACAAAAAAGGTTCTGTATTAAATGAGCTTTTAGATAAAGACGGCGTGATAGATATTATTGAAAATCCTGAAAACATAAGCTCGCCTTGGTACGGCCAGCTTATGCGTGCACCTCAGATTTTAGCGTATATAATACAGCTTGATTACTGGTTTGAAAACTACGGCGTGGTCATAGAATGTTAATAAAATAGTAAAAAATTGTTTGTTGTTTTAGAAAAAAATAGTGTTATAATGTAGACACAGTAATAAAAAGGCAGGTGAAAACGTGAAGGAACAACAGTATAAACAAGTAAGTGAATTTTTCTCGAGCACCAAAACTCGCTCGAATACAATAAAGGTGCTTCACGATATTTTACCTGGCATTATGATGGTATTTTATCCGCTACAGCTTATTTTGCTTTTGATAAGAGAAGGCTTTAAAAGCGAAGTGTTTTTAAAAGCCACTTTAGTTCCGCTTGCGGTTTTGGTTTTTGTAACGTTGCTTAGATACATCGTAAACGCTAAAAGACCGTACGAAAAGTACGATTACGTACCGGCGGTAAGCAAAAATACAAAAGGCAAAAGCTTTCCTAGCAGGCACACCGCATCTGCATTTATAATTGCTATGGCGTTTTTGTATATCGAAACAAGTCTCGGCGTCGTTATGCTCATAATCGCGACTCTGATTGCAGTATCAAGAGTTTTGTCGGGTGTGCATTTTGTACGAGATGTTGTAGGCGGTGCACTAATCAGCATTATTACAGGCATTTTGTGTTTCTTTCTAATATAAATTTAACCCCTTAAAAAGGAAAAACAGCAGTCACACGACTGCTGTTTTTCTTTATTTATAAATCTGTTTTGCAATACTTAACAAATCATTTTCATTCAAAAAGCCTTTTGCCGCACCGCTCTCACCTATTTTGTATGAAGCAAAAACAGTTGCGTACTGTAAGCTTTTATACGCATCAAAACCCTTTGTGTAGAAATGTACAAAGCTTGAAAACAGCGCATCTCCCGCACCAACGGTATTTACAACCTCTCTTGTTTTTACTGCAGGTACGTTATAAATTTTATCGTCTTTTCTACAATACAGCATTGCGCCGTTTTTGCCCATACCGATAACGATAACCTTACTAAAATATTCATCTTTAAGCGAAAGTAAGAACTGCTCTTCTTTGCCTTTAATATTCTCGTTGCTTAAAAACAGAATATCGGCGTTTTTCATATAGTCACGATTGTACTCGTCGTTTATATCAGAAAGAGTATGGACATCACAAGCGATTGTTTTTCCCATTTCTTTTGCAATTTTTAAAAGTGAGCGCGAAAAATTAATATTGCAAAGGCAAAGAGTATCGCAATCGGCACTTGCTTTTTCAAATAGCTCTTTTGAAAAATCTTTTTCCTGAAAATCTTTTAAATCGCAAAAAATTCTGCGACTGCCTTCTTTATCGTAAAGCACAACCGACTGCGCGCTATACTCGGTTTTTAAAAGATAATCTGTTGAAATGTTATTTGCTATTAATGTTTCTTTAATAACCTTGCCTGCGCTATCGTCCCCGACCATTGACAAAAACACCACTTCGTCGGATAATGAATTAAAAGCTAAAGCGAGGTTCAGTCCGACTCCGGCAGGGTAAGAATTTATACCAAAAAAGCTGTAGTCAATCGGACAGTAATCAAGCGGGAATTTATCAATTTTTACGGTGGTCTCGACATTAGTCAATCCACACACGAGAATTTTACTCATAATATACCTCTCATAATATGATAAAAAAATTGTATAATAAATAATAAAACGAGTCAAGAAATATAAAACCAATCTTTAAGAAGGTGCAACAAATGGTTTACACAGTAACTTTAAACCCTGCAATCGACTATGTCATAAATATGGATAAGCTTATTTTGGGCACAATCAACCGATGTGACAGCGACCACTTTTACTGCGGCGGTAAAGGCATTAATGTTTCAACAGTTCTAAAAGAGCTTGATGTAAATACTATCGCAGGCGGTTTTTTGGCGGGCTTTACGGGAGTGCAGATTGAAAAAGCACTAAACGAAAAAGGAATTAATACCGACTTTGTTACTTTGGAAAAAGGTTACTCCAGAATTAATGTAAAGCTGAGAAGCGATGAAGAAACCGACATCAACACAAACGGTCCTGAGATATCTGACTTTGATATGCATCTGCTACACAAAAAGCTTGAATGCATCACTAAAGACGACGTGCTCGTGCTGTCGGGTAGTGCACCGCAAAATGTTGACGATAATGTCTACGCAAAAATGCTGTCTAAAATCGAAAAAACAGGTGCTATGACAGTAGTTGATGCAACGGGTAAAAAGCTGTTAAACACGCTTGAATACAAACCGTTTTTAATAAAGCCGAATGTAAGCGAGCTTGCACAGACCTTCAACACAAAAATCACAACCTTGCACGACATCGAAAAGTATTCTATAAAGCTACAATCGCTTGGGGCAAAAAACGTGCTCGTTTCTATGGGTGACAAAGGCTCGGTGCTGTTTACTCAAAACAAGCAGGTTATTATGCAAAGCGCTCCTACGGGAACAGCAGTAAACACAGTCGGCGCGGGTGATTCGATGGTCGCGGGCTTTATCGCAGGATATTTAAAAACAGGCGACTATAAAGCATCTCTAAAGCTTGCGACTGCGTGCGGTAGTGCAACGGCTTTTAGAGAAGGCTTATGCACACAAAACGAAATAGCAAAAATGCTTGAACTGATAGAAAGCAAATAAAAAAAGCAGTGGATAATGCATTTTCTCATAAGGATGTTAAAAACCGACAGATTTTCGTTCTGTCGGTTTTTTGTTCTGCGTATTAGACGCTGTATTATTTAAGCCATTGAATAAATGCAATTTTATCAGTGCTGTTATATCCTGCATTAGTATAAAAGCTCAATGTTTTATCATTCTTTGAACCTGTAAGCAACATTAATTTATAACAATTTGAGTTTTTTGCTATATCTTTTGCATAATTTAGGCATTGCGTTGCATATCCTTTTCCACGATAATCCGAATGCGTAACAACATTTTCGATAAATGCATAAGGTCTTATGTTCCTTGTTAAATTTGGAATAATCACGCAGACGCAAGATGACACTATTTTACCATCTATTTCCTTGACGATAATATGATGATTTTCGTCTCGCATAATTGTATTCCAAGTGGTTATTAAATGTTCTGTCATTTTTGGAATTGTGTCTTCATGCAAATGTAGATATAACTCTAACAATTTATTCAATTCGTCTTCATATATTTTTCTTACCACTACTTCTCCTCCGAATGATCTTATTTATTATTTCGATTTATAACCAGCATCGCATTTGTCAGTAAAAAACTTTCTTAGGAATAAGCCCAAGCCCTTATTTTGATTTAATTGTTTTTAGCGAGGATATTAACATTCTACGAATTGCACCGCAGTCGTTTTGTAAAGCTTTGTAATTATCTTCTGACATACAATTCGTTTCAAAAAGAAGCTCTAACCAATATTCTGTTTCATAACATTCTTTTTGTGCAATTTCGAGTTTAGATATAAAATCGTTAGTACTTTGAGCATATTGAGCCTCGTGTAGATTCGCGCCTATTGATGTTGCACAACGAAGAAGTTGATTAACTAAAACCGATTCTTTATGATTTGCTTTCATTTCACGGCAGTGAAAAACAACAGTCTTTGCAAGTTCTTTTGCTTTATCTCTTAAAATACTATCAGACATTTCAATCACCTCGAAAACATTATATATAGAAAAAGTAGTGATTTCAAGTTTTATTCAGACTTCGTCGGAGTGATATTATTGCAAAAGCAATAGTGTTATTGAAACCATACGGTTTCAGTGTTATTTTATTCGCCAAACTCGACGTAGCCGAATACAACTATGTGAAGCATAATATAACTGCGAAGCAATATCACTCGCCAAATATATTTGGCGAATAAAACTGCGAGACTTCCTTATGGGAAGTCTCGCAATCCACTGCTTTTTATTTTTATATTATTGTTGCGCCACCGACAACAACGTCACCGTCATACATAACGACCGCTTGCCCTTTTGTGATAGCGCGTACCGGTAAGTCGAAAACAAGCTTGATTTTATCTTCCTCATACGGGTACAAGGTAGCTTGAGCCTGGGTATGCTTATACCTTACTTTTGCCTCTAGCTTAATTGGCTCTTTTAATTCTTTTATCGAAATTAAATTAACATCGTCTGCTATAAGCTCGCAAGAATATAGCTCGTTGTCAAGACACAGCGTTACGGTATTTGTATCGACGTCTTTTTTGCAGACATACATCGACTGTGGCAAAGACAGGTTAAGACCTCTGCGCTGACCGATTGTATATCGGATGATGCCTTTATGAGTGCCGAGCACGTTGCCGTTTAAATCCACAAAATCGCCGTCAGGAAAGCTCCTTTTTGTATAGTCAATTATAAAGTCTGAGTACTTGCCGTCACTTACAAAGCAGATGTCCTGACTATCCTTTTTGTCGGCATTTATAAAGCCGTATTGCTGTGCAATTTCTCTTACCTGAGCTTTGCTAAGCTCCCCAAGCGGAAGCTTTAGACAAGACAAAATATCTTGTGTCAAAGAATAAAGCACGTAGCTTTGGTCTTTGTCTTCATTTAAGCCTTTTTTAAGCAGGTATCTGCCTGTAGCTTCGTCGTAAGCAACGCGAGCATAATGACCCGTCACAACATAGTCAAAGCCCTCTTCCCTTGCCATACTGATAAGCTTTGAAAATTTAATAAAGCGATTACAGTCAACACAAGGGTTAGGGGTTCCACCACTTATATACGACTCAACAAAGCGGTCGATAACGTACTTTTTAAAATCGGACTCAAAGTCGACTACCCTGTGCTCAATACCCAGCTTATCGCAAACAGCCTTTGCATCTAAAATATCCTGCGACGTACAGCAAGACTGCTCTTGTTCTATATTATTTTCATTGTGGAGTCTGAGCGTTACGCCGATAATATCAAAGCCCTGCTGTTTTGCAAGAAATGCCGCAACCGAGCTGTCAACGCCTCCGCTCATCGCAATAATCGCCTTAGGCATGCTTACTCTCCTTTTAGTATTTTTTCAAGTGCTTGTACGCAGTAATCAATTTCTGTTAAAGAATTAAAATATGAAAACGAAAATCTAATTGTGCCCTGCGGGAAGGTGCCCATCGCAATATGAGCAGACGGTGCACAATGAAGCCCTGTGCGCGTGATTATGCCGTAGTTTTTTTCAAGCATGTCAGCAACATAAGAATTATCAAAATCAGCAAATGCCAGGGACACAACCGAGGTTGTATCGATATTCTCGTCAGCACAGTAAACACAAACGCCGTTTAAAGCACTCGACTTTTCTACAAAGTACTTACGCAAAAAAAGCTCTTTTTCCCTTATGTTTTCGATGCCGATTTCATTAATAAATTTTAAAGAATGATTTAGTGCCACAATACCACACAAGTTTAGTGTACCACTCTCGAATTTATCTGGCAAGTTTTTCGGTTGATTAAATGAATGGGAAATGCTGCCTGTGCCTCCCGTTACAAGCGGTTTTAAAATATCACTAAGCCTTTTTGAAATTACAAAACCGCCTATCCCCTGCAAAGAGAGCAGTCCTTTGTGACCTGAAAATGCAAGAAAATCAATGTTTGCTTTTCTAAAAGAAATCGGAATAACTCCCGCAGTCTGCGCGGTATCAACAGCAAAAAAAATATTGTGGCGTTTACACACCTGACCTATCTTTTTTATATCGCTTATGCTACCGAAAACATTTGACGAGTGATTTATAATCACCGCTTTTGTGTTTTTGTTAATCAGACTTTCTACGCTTTGGGCGCTTACAACACCGTTTTTGTCACATTTTGCAATATCAAATGTGATGTTTTTTTTAGTCTTTAAATCGTACAGCGTGCGCATAACAGCGTGGTGCTCAAGCGAGCCTGTAATAATATGGTCGCCGTCATTTAAAAGTCCACGCAAAAAAATGTTGATTGATTGGGTCACGCCTGATGTGAATATAATTCTTTTGCAGAAATTTAAAGGGTCGTCGTCACAATCAAAAAAACGCGCGAGCATAACGCGGGTATCAAGCACAATGTCGTAAAGAGAAGAAGACAATGAGGATACCGAGCGGTTGATATTTACGCTGTTGTTCTCTATAAAATTTGAAACAGTTTGGGATAAATTCGGCGCTTTCGGAAAAGAAGTCGCCGCATTATCAAAATATATATTTTCCATATTTTTCTCTTTTAGAATTATTTTTATTTCTAATTCAGAATTATACTGATTTTGTTAGTCGGTTATTTTTTCTATTCTAGAGTTATACGTTCTGTTCCATCATATTCTTCGACCTCGCCGACTATCTGCGCAGACAAGGCGCACAGCTTTAAATCAGCAAGCAGTTTTTCGGCATCGTTATTCGAAACGCTTATGAGCAGTCCGCCCGAGGTCTGAGGGTCATATAAAACGTCCTGAATATAAAGCGGGACATCGTTTGCGTTTACAAAGCTTTCTGCAAATTTGCGGTTTCTATACATTCCCTCAGGCAATATGCCCATCTTTGCAAACTCAAAGGCTTCTTCGATTACATCTATTTCCTTAGTAAAAAACCTAATTTGAGTATTTGAGCCCTGTGCCATTTCAAGACTATGGCCTAAAAGCGAAAAACCGGTTACGTCGGTGCACGCGTGAACATCGTATTTTATCATACAATCGCGTGCAGACTTATTTAAAAAAGTCATTGCTTCAACCGCTTTATCGATACTTTCTTTTGATGCAAGCTCTGCTTTTTGCGCGGTGGTGATGATGCCGATGCCGAGTGGCTTTGTATAAATCAGCTTATCGCCTTCTTTTGCACCACTGTTTGTATAAAATTTATCGGGATGTGCAAAACCTGTTACGCACAAGCCGTACTTTGGCTCGTCATCGTAAATGCTGTGACCGCCGGCGATTACTGCACCCGCTTCATAAACTTTGTCGTAACCGCCTTTTAAAATTTGGTGCACATCAAAGTTGCTCATAGATTTTGGAACGCACATAATATTTAATGCGGTTTTAGGTTCTGCCCCCATAGCGTAAATGTCAGAAAGCGCGTTTGCGGCTGCTATCTGACCGAAAACATACGGGTCGTCTGCAATCGGCGGAAAAAAATCCACCGTCTGCACGATGCACAAATCATCGCTCACTTTATACACGCAGGCATCGTCGCTTTTATCAAAGCCGACAAGCAGGTTACTATCATAATTTACTTTTAAATCAGAAAGAAGATTAGAAAGCACGCCAGCGCCGACTTTTGCGCCACAGCCGGAGCATTTTGAAAGTTTTGTAAGTTTTATATTATCTGACACAAAAGTCACCTTTCTTTATATAAATTAAGACAGGCTTCAAGCACTCCCCCGCCAACTGACAACGCTTTGTCGGAAATGGTGTAGCAATGCTCAACTATACCTCGAGGGTCGATGTCGCCCGATTTCATATTAGGCGTAACCAAGGTGCCTTTCGGTAAAATACCACGCAAAACGCCCGACACATTACACACGACAGGGGTGCTGTCGACACACGCGACGACCTCGCCTTTTTCGACCATATCGCCGATATTATAAATCGGGTTAAACACGCCGTACTCGGGAGAACGGATAATTCGTTCATTTGTATAGCCGTCGATGTTTCCCGGCACACCTGTGTTTTCAATCGCTGAGCCCTCATAGTACACCCTGCCTAAGGTATGTCCGCGCATAGTTTCGACAACTGCGTGACAGTCAACCTTAGCAGTAAAACCCGGACCGATACCGATTACGACCGATGCGTCGTTTATTTCAGTGCCTAAATTTTTCTTTGCTAAAATTGCATCAATCACAAAGTCGGGTTTGAGCTCTTTTATACATTGTGCTTTTTCGTCGACAATGACTGCGATATTACCTTCGTTTACGATTTCTAATGCGTGTTCTGCATCGCTTGCTAAAACCGCTTTAACGTCTTCAACGAGCGCTTCTTTATCATATACAGCATTAGAAAAGCACACCGTACGCCTTATTGCGGTCGGTGCACTTATCTCGGTCATGACCACCGAGATTTTCGCTTTAAAAAGGCGATAAGCAATACCGGACGCGATATCGCCTGCACCTTTAATTACTGCTAACATACCATTCTCCTTTTATAAGTGATGCAATAATGCATTTGCTATTTATTTTTTTAGCAATCTCAAATGCTTTGCTTTGCAATTTCATATCATCGCATTTATTGATAACGACTACATCGTGCAGATTTTCTATATTTATCAGATTTGCTACTGTATCAAAAGTAATAACGTCCCCTTTTTTGCACGATAAAAGTGAGCACGCTTTTTCATACCTGTGCACAGCATCTTTTACCTTTTGACCAAGTGCATCAACAGAGCAGACTAAAATCGTCTGGGTTGAATTTTTATCGATAACAGGCTCGTGCTCAAGATGCGCTTTTAAAGGCAAGTGCTTTGAGCCGTCCGCTTCGACAAGTACATAGTCGCAAATTTCAGACAGCTTTTCTAAGCTAACTGTCGGCGCACTCAGCTTTTCTTTTTCAAAAGCAGTACCGACACAAATACATCCGTATTTATCAAGGGCAGTTTTAATAAGTGCTGTATTATCCTGATTTTCATCAGTCAACACATTGTAAAAAACATCGCTTTTAAAAATATGGGTTGTGGTGGTGATGATTACTTTTCCTTTGCTTTTAAGTTCAAATGCAAGCAGATGCAAAAGAGTGGTCTTTCCGCCACCGCCGATTATCGAGGTTATTCCTTTTTTAATGTTTAACTCTTTACTTATCATTTCGATTATCTTTAAAAAACATAACGGTGTTTAAACAATATGCCAATGCAAAAAGCACTGACATATTGAAATTATTATTCTAATTTAGAAATATCTTTAATAAACGAAAAATGCTCCTCGTACTTTAAAGCGCAAATTTCATTAAGCTCTTTTTCGCATTGACGAAACTCAGAAAGCAAACGTTCACCCTCTTTAGTAAGCGTTGCACCGCCACCGTCAGCACCGCCAGTTTTAGACACCAACAAATCAAAGCCCAAGTGCTTTTGCGCACGCTTTACTATAGTCCACGCTTTTGAATACGACATATTAATCTCGCTTGCGGCACTACGCAAAGAGCTGTGCTCTTTTACTTTTTCTAAAATAAGAGCTACTCCCGGACCAAAGCATTTTTCGCTAGTAAAAAGCTGTAAGGTCAGTTTCGGGTGAAGTTTAACGTCGTTTTTATTCTGCATTTTCTTTACCAAGTCTTTTATCAAGAGTTTTTCTGACTGCACGCAGGATATTTTCATAGCCTGTGCAACGGCACAGATGTCCTGACAAAAGCTTTCTCAATTCGTCGTCTGTGTAGTCTTTTCCGCTTTCTAAAATCTCAACGGCAGACATAATAACACCAGGGGTGCAAAAACCACACTGAACGGCAGTTTCGTCGATAAACGCCTGCTGAATATCAGACAGCTCGCCGTTTTCTTTAAGCAATCCCTCTAAGGTGCGGATATGTTTACCCTCTGCCCATACAGCAAGGTAGATACACGAGTTAAAGCACTCGCCATCAATAAGCACGTTGCACGCGCCGCACTCGCCTACCTCACAGCCTTTTTTGACTGATGTCATACGGTAGTCGTTTCTAAGCATATCGGTGAGCGATGCTCTGACATCGACCATCTGCTCAACCGCTTTGCCGTTAATCGTACATTTCACAAGCTTATACTGTGCCATTACATCTCACCTCCTGCAAGCTCTACGCATTTTGAAAGTGCTCTGTAAGCAAGCTCAGAGCAAAGATGCAGTCTTAACGCCTTTGATGCACGCCAGCTATCACGAGGGTTAACATCGTCAAGCACCATTTTAGAAAACTCTTTGATATTTTGCTCATTTACCGCTTTGCCTTTTATAAACTCTTCTGCTGATTTTGCACGCATAGGCACAGGGCCCGCAACGCCGTAAGCGATTCGAACATCTTCAAATGTCTTTTTGTCGTAGCTTAACTTAACATTTACTGAACAGCCTGTTGTCGTGATATCAAGAGCGTTACGCATAGCGTACTTGATATAGTGACCAAAGTAGTTTTCGTAGCTCTCTTTTTTGATAATGATAGCGGTCTGGATTTCGTCAGGCTTGATGTCTACAACGCCTGCTTTGATATAAAAATCAGAAATCGGGATAACTCGTACCGAGTTACTGCCTGTAAGCTCAATCAGAGCATCTAGCGCAAAAAGTGTTGACGCAGAGTCTGCAGACGTAACACCGTTACAGGTATTGCCACCGATTGTACCGATATTTCTAATCTGTGGTGAGCCGACCATATCAACGGCTTCACCGAGTACGTTGATATATTTTTTTACAATTTCATTTTTAGTGATGTGAGAAAAGCTGGTTAAAGAGCCGATGCGGATATCACCGTTATCGCACATAGAAACCCCGCGTATTTCATCGAGCATATAGATGCTTATGAGCTCTTTTCCTGCGCGTTTGCCTTCTCGTATCTGCACAAGCACGTCGCTACCACCGGCGAGAATCTGAGCATCGGGATGCTCTAGTCGCAGTTTCACGGCGTCTTGCACGCTAGTTGCTTCGTACAAAGCTTTGATGTCATACATAATCTCGCCTCCTTAAATCAGTCCTGCTTTTGAAAATTCTTCAAACAGCACGTGTGGTGTAAGCGGAATTTTGTTTATAGCAACGCCTGTTGCATTTAATACCGCATTACGTATTGCAGGAGCAACCGGACAAGCAGGTGGCTCGCCGAGTGCTTTTGTACCATAAGCGCTTGTAGGCTCAGGATTTTCAACAAACTGCGCTTCTAAATGTGGATGGTCCATAAAGGTAGAAAGCTTATAGTCAAGCAGATTGTTATTTAAAGTGCGACCGGTACTCTCGTCAAAAATCTCCTGTTCGGAAAGCGCGTATCCGATACCCATCGACATACCGCCGTGCACCTGTGCGGTAGCAAGGGCCGGATTAATCAAAGTTCCGCAGTCGTGAACGTTGATGATATCGTTAATTTTTACTTTGCAAGCACGAATATCGACCTGCACATCTGCAAAGCAACAGCCAAATGAATACGCGTTTGATTTAATCTGATATGTGCTTTCTGCGGTGATGTGCTCGCTGTCTGTCATACTGTAAAGCGCAGTAGTTGCAAGGGTTGCGACATCAAGCAAGGTTTCACCGGTTGCAATATTTATGATGTTGTTATCAACGATATCAAGATTATTTTCAGGGACTTTAGTCAGCTTTTGCGCGTAGTTTAAAATACGGTCTTTTAAAAGCTTGCCTGTCTGCGCGATTGAAAGTCCTCCGACGTAGGTCTGGCGTGATGCGTAAGCACCCGTGCCAAACGGGGTGATGTCGGTATCCTGATTTGATACGACATTGATTTTATCAATAGTTAAGCCGATAGCATCAGCCGCCATCTGCGCAAAGGCGGTATCAGCACCCTGACCGATTTCGGTTTCGCCAAGCTGGAGCGATATAGAGCCGTCCTGATTAAGCACCATACGGCTTGAGCTTGACTCAAGGCTTATAGGCCATACACCGGTGTTATACCAAAAGACTGCCATGCCAACACCACGACGGACATCGCCCGTATCGTTTTTGTATTCTTCAAGTTTTCTGTCGTAGTCGATATACGCTTTGCCTTTTTCGATACACTGATTAAAGGTATCGTAGTAATTGACATTTTTAGAAAAATCGTCTTTATAACCTACAGGCATAAGGTTTTTCTTTCTGATTTCAAGCGGTGAAATACCCAAGCCTTTTGCGATATCGTCAATCTGACTTTCCACCGCAAACATAGCCTGCGGAATACCGTAGCCACGCATCGCGCCCGCAACAGGACGGTTAGTAAAAACGGTGTAGCAAGTAGCCTCTACGTTAGGGCAAGGATAAAGCTGTTTAAAACAACCCATACCCTTTGCGGCAATCGAGTGGCCGTGGGAAGCATAAGCACCTTGGTTTGAGAAAAGCTCGAGCTTTCGTGCAACAAAGGTACCGTCAGGTCTTGCGTATGTAATGATGTGTGACCTTACGGCGTGACGCACGCGATTTGATACAAAGGTTTCTTCGCGTGATACATCAAGCTTTACAAGTCGACCGCCAACAACGGTAGAAAGATAGGCACAAAGAGGCTCGTAAAGTACGTCCTGCTTGTTGCCAAAGCCACCGCCGATATACGGCTTTATCACTCTGATTTTACCCCAGTCGCAACCGAGTGCCTGACCGACAACACGACGGACAATATGCGGAATCTGGGTTGAAGAAACAACGGTGATTCTGCCGTTTTCAGCACTTGCATAACAGATAAAGTTTTCGATATGGCAATGCTGAACTGTCGGTGTATCATACCAGTTGTCAAATTTAATAAGGCCTTCTTCTTTTATGGCTTCTTCAAAATTGCCGACGCTCTGCGACGAATGACCTAAAATATTATCAGGAAAACGCTCGTGTAAAAGCGGTGCACCTTTTTCCATCGCTTTTTGCACATCGAGTACTACAGGATATTCTTCGTACTCGACTTTAATCGCTTTTAACGCCCTAGCGGCGGCAACCTCATTTTCAGCAACAACTGCGGCAACATCGTCTCCGTAAAAGCGCACGTGGTCAGTAAGTAGCAGTCTATCTGCAACGTCCTGATGCGATTTGTCAGTAGACCAAGGGTGACCTGCTGTCGGGAAGTAGTTTTTAGGCACGTCAAAGCAGGTGACAATTTTTACCACACCATCAATTTTTTCAGCCTCGCTGACATCAACAGACAGCACCTTGCCGTGTGCGATAGTGGAATGTAAAATTTTTGCAACATAAGCGCTTTTATCGCATAAATCATCGGTGTATTTTGTTCGTCCGGTGACTTTATCGTAAGCGTCAAGTCGCGGGATACTTTTGCCAACAACCATAGTTTTCGCCTCCTATATATGAAAAAATGTAAAATTCTCCTTATACTTTAGTAATTATAACATAATATGTCTGCATTTTAAAGTGGTTTTTTATATATTTTTTTGAAATTTTTGTTAATAAGAACGGTGTTTTCATAGCCCTTTTATTGACAACGCATAATAAGTTTTGATAAAATATTTTTAGTTTGGAAGTGTTTTTATGAAACAAAAAATCGGATGTGTAGTGCTTGCTTCGGGAGATGCCAAACGCTTTGGCGAAAACAAGCTAAACAGAAAGCTTTTTGGCAAATCGCTGATTGACCACGCGCTACAATGTATCCCAAAAGAAAAGTTTTCTTGCGTGTGCGTTGTTACGCAGTATGACGAGATACTTAAAAAAGCAAACGACTGCGGTTTTACAGGCGTTAAAAACAAACACCCTGACTACGGCATCAGCCATTCAATAGAGCTTGGACTAAAGGAAACCGACTTTTGCGATGGTGTTATGTTTATGGTGTCTGACCAGCCGCTACTTAAAAAGCAAAGTGTAGAGGGCTTAGTCGATTGTTTTTTAGAAAACGAGGATTTCATCGTTTCGTTAAGCTATGATGGCGTGCGAGGGAACCCATGCATTTTTCCATCCAGTTTTTATCAAATGCTTTATGCACTTTCTGAAGATAACGGTGGAAGCACGATAATAAGAAATCACGAAGACAAAGTAAAATTTTTCGAAGCCTGTCAAAGCGACGAGCTGTCGGATATAGATACAAAAAACGATTTACAAAGGCTTGAAAAAACAGAGGTTTGACTATGGCATTGCTGACTATAAACAACAAACAATATATCGTAACTGAAAACACGACGCTGATGCGATTTTTGCGTGATGATTTGCACCTTACATCCGTAAAGGACGGATGCTCGCAGGGTGCGTGCGGTACCTGTACCGTACTCGTTGACTCAAAAGCTCAAAAAGCGTGTCTGTTTTCAGTAGAGAAATACGACGGAAAAACCATACTGACAACAGAGGGACTAACAGACAGAGAAAAGTCCGTTTACGCCTACGCTTTTTCAAGCGCGGGTGCGGTGCAATGCGGTTTTTGCATACCGGGTATGGTGCTGTGTGCTAAAGCGCTTATTGATAAAAACCCGACTCCAACTAGAGCAGATGTGCAAAAAGCGATTAACTCAAATATCTGTCGTTGCACGGGCTATAAAAAAATTATTGATGCGGTTATGCTGGCAGCAGAGATATTCAGGGAAAACAAGCAAGTGCCTAAAACCGATTTTACAGGTCTGCTTGGCGAGAGTATGCACCGAGTTGACGCAGAGGCTAAAACACTCGGTACTGCTATATATGCAGACGACATCTACTATGACAATATGATTTACGGCTCTGCTTTAAGAAGCAAATATCCACGTGCAAGAGTGCTTAAAATCGACACGAAAAAAGCTAAAGAACTTGAAGGCGTTGTCGCGATTTTAACAGCAGACGATTTAGACGGAGCACAAAAAATCGGCCACCTAAAGCAAGATTGGGACGTGCTCATTCCTGTGGGAAATATTACTCACTACTTGGGCGATGCTATTGCACTTGTTGCAGGTAAATCAAGAGAAATTGTAGAAAAAGCAAAAGCTTTAATACAAGTCGAATACGAAGAGCTCGACGCCGTATTCTCTCCTGCTGATGCGCTTAAAGAAAATGCTCCTCTTGTGCACAAAGACGGCAACGTGCTGAGCACCGAGCATTTAGTTAGAGGCGATGCAGACAAGGTAATACAAGAAAGTAAATACAAGGTCACTACTCACTACAGCGTGCCGTTTACTGACCACGCTTTTATGGAATGTGAATGTGCGGTTGCTGTCCCGGAAAACGGCGGTGTGCATATTTTCAGCGGTGACCAGGGTATTTATCAGACTCAAAAGGAATGTGCTCAAGCGCTCGGACTGCCTGTTGATAAAGTAAGGGTTTCTGCCGCTATGGTCGGCGGTGGCTTTGGCGGAAAAGAAGATATGAGCGTACAGCATCACGCGGCGATTTTAGCATACAAAACAGGCTTGCCTGTAAAGGTGAGTTTGACTCGTGACGAAAGTCTGCTTGTGCATCCTAAGCGCCACGCGATGGAGATGGACTTCACCACCGCTTGTGACGAAAACGGTCGACTCACCGCTATGAAGGCGGTCATCACATCTGATACCGGCGCATACGCAAGCTTGGGCGGTCCTGTACTTCAGCGCGCGTGCACTCACGCGGCAGGTCCATACAACTATCAGGTTATCGACATACTAGGTCAGGCTGTTTACACAAACAACCCTCCTGCGGGAGCTTTTAGAGGCTTCGGCGTTACGCAAAGCTGTTTTGCAACCGAGCAAAATATCAACCAGCTCGCGCAGATGGTCGGCATCTCACCTTTTGAATTCAGATACATTAACGCTATAAAACCGGGCGACGTTTTGCCTAACGGACAGATTGCTGACAAGAGCACAGCGCTGATTGAAACGCTCGACGCGGTACGCGATATTTATAATCAGCATCCTGACTGCGGTATCGCCTGTGCTATCAAAAACAGTGGTCTTGGCGTCGGCATTCCTGATACGGGCAGATGCAGGCTTGTTGTTAAAGACTCTAAAGTTTTTGTTCATTCAAGTGCCGCGTGTATCGGTCAGGGTATGGGTACTGTGCAGGTGCAGATGGTTATTCAAGAATGCTCCTTGTCACCATCTGATGTTGTTTACTGTGCTCCTGATACATCTACTGCACCAAACTCGGGCAACACCACCGCTTCGCGTCAGACACTCTTTACAGGCGAAGCGACCGTTAGAGCGGCAAAGCTTTTAAAAGCAGATCTTCAAAAGGAAGGCTCACTTTCTAAGTTGAACGGCAAAGAATACTTAGGCGAATATACAGGCATCACCGATAAAATCGGTAGTGATAAAGAAAATCCTGTAAGCCACATTGCATACGGCTACGCAACACATCTTGTCATTTTAGACGAAGATGCAAAAATCAAACAGGTAATTGCCGCTCACGACGTCGGCACACCTGTAAACCCGAAGGCGATTGAAGGTCAGATTGAGGGCGGTGTCGTGATGAGCTTAGGCTATTCGCTGACAGAGGACTTCCCGCTTGAAAACGGCAAGCCTAAAGCTAAGCTTGGCACGCTCGGGCTTTTCAGAGCAACACAAACTCCGGACGTTAAAGCGATTATCGTTTCAAAGCCTGACAAGACTTTGGCGTTTGGCGCAAAAGGTATCGGAGAGATTTGCTCTATCCCTACCCCGCCTGCGGTTGCACTAGCTTACTACAACCGCGACAAAAAACTTCGCACGAAGTTGCCGCTTTGTGACACACCGTATTCAAGGAAAAAATAGCATAATTAAAAGGCGAGCTTAACTGCCCGCCTTTTCTTTTTGTCTTTTAAATTTCAACAGGTTATTTGAATACAAAAAGCTTAGTATCGCCATAAGCACGATTATAATATATCCGACTACGCTTAGCATATCGGGTACCTGCGAAAACACCAAAAACCCGAGTATAGCTGAAAAAATAATCTGCGAAAAATCGTAGACGGAAATCTCCTTTGACGGAGCATTTTTGTACGCAAGTGTTATCATAAACTGACCGCCTGCCGCGCAAAAACCTGCACACAAAAGCATAACAAGCTGATATATACTCATTTTCTCATAATAGATAATCATAAGCGGTAGCGAAATAAGGGTGCTGATAAACGAAAAGAAAAACACAATATACGCACCAGCCTCGCCCTTTAGAGTAAGCTTTCTAACGCACGCATACGCCGCTCCCGCGCACGCACCACCGATAAAGCCAATAATCGCAGGGAGCAAATCGGCATTTGCAAAGCTCGGTTTGATAACAAACAACGCACCCAAAAACGCGCCAACAACCGCCAAAATCTGCGTAAAGCTTGGTTTCTCTTTAATAAATACAAAAGAAAAAACAATCGCAAAAAACGGAGACATCTTATTTAAAATTGATGCATCACTTAGTATCAGGTGGTCAACCGCATAAAAGTTGCAGAAAACTCCGATTAAACCAAAAAGCGTACGCATAATTAAAAATCCGAGGTTTTTATTATTGCTCGGTAAAATAGGTGTTTTGTTCTTAATAAGAATTATAACCGCAATAAAAGCCGCTATTAAATTTCTGAAAAACATCTTCTGAAAAGTCGGCAGGTCTCCCGAAAGACGTACAAACATACTCATAAGCGAAAAGAAAAACGCCGACGTAATCAGATAAAGAATTGCTAGATTTTTATTTTTGATTTTCACTTTATCACTTCCGCAATTATTATACATCAAAAACTTAAAATCGCAAAGCAAATTATCACAAATTTATCTGCTCAAAATATTATGTACTATGGAATAATGAAAATATTTTTGACAAGAATACTAGTACAATAAATTATTCGGAGTGAAAACAGCTTGAATATTAAGCGAGGAGATATTTACTACGCCGATTTAAGCCCTGTGATTGGCTCGGAGCAAGGCGGAGTACGCCCTGTGCTGATTGTGCAAAACGATGTCGGCAACCGATTTTCGCCGACCGTTATCGCGGCGGCAATAACAAGCCAGCAGACAAAGGCAAAGCTACCAACCCACATCGCAATCGGCGCACAGTCAAGCGGACTTGCAAAAGACAGCGTTGTGCTTTTAGAGCAGGTACGCACAATCGACAAAAAACGCCTCAAAGAAAAGATGGGCACAGTTGACCAAAATTCTATGAGAGAAATAAACAACGCTATTTCTGTTTCTTTTGGTCTACAAGGATAATGGTTACATAAGTAACTGCAAAGAAAAAACGGAGAGGTTAAAACGCCTCTCCGTTACCTTTTATACTTTATTTTACTGCGTCTAAAAGAGCCTGCACCTTGTCGGTGTCTTCCCATTTAACGCCTACGTCTTCCCTACCCATATGGCCAAAAGCCGCGAGCGGATAGTACTTTGTATCTGTAAGCTTAAGCTCTTTGATAATAGCAGATGGTCTGCAATCAAATACCTTTTTAACTGCGTTTGCAAGCTCTTCGTCAGTATAGCTTGATGTGCCGAAGGTCTCGACCATAATAGACACAGGAGCTGCAACGCCGATAGCGTAAGCAAGCTGAATTTCACATTTTCTTGCAAGCTTAGCCGCAACAATATTTTTAGCAATATAGCGCGCAAAGTAAGCAGCACTTCGGTCAACCTTTGTCGGGTCTTTACCCGAGAAAGCACCGCCGCCATG
This sequence comes from Ruminococcus sp., assembly GCA_017411835.1. Taxonomy (GTDB): domain Bacteria; phylum Bacillota; class Clostridia; order Oscillospirales; family Acutalibacteraceae; genus Ruminococcoides. The sequence goes on from JAFQPG010000014.1 coordinate 146,564, forward strand.
ACGAGAATAGCCGCCGTAGGTATCAACAATAATTTTTCTGCCTGTAAGACCTGCATCTCCAACAGGACCACCGATAACAAAACGGCCTGTAGGGTTGATATAGTACTTTGTATTTTCGTCTAAAAGTTCAGCAGGAATAACCGGCTTGATTACATATTCAAGAATATCTTTTCTAATCTGCTCTAAGGTTACATCGTCGTCGTGCTGAGTAGATACTACAACGGTATGAACTCTAACCGCCTTATCGTTTTCATATTCAACAGTAACCTGTGATTTACCGTCCGGACGAAGATAAGTCAGGGTACCGTTTTCTCTAACCTCTTTAAGTCTTAAAGAAAGCTTGTGAGAAAGAGAAACAGGAAGCGGCATAAGCTCCTTGGTTTCGTCACACGCAAAGCCAAACATCATACCCTGATCGCCTGCACCAATCTGATTATTTTCACACTCATTGCCGTCTTTTAACTCGTAAGAGTTATTAACGCCCATTGCAATATCAGGTGACTGCTTATCAAGAGCAACATCAACAACGCAGGTGTTACCGTTAAAGCCACATTCGTCATTATCGTAGCCGGTTTCGCAAATAACCTTTCTTGCAATCTTTTCAATATCAATATCAGCGGTTGTGGTAATCTCGCCCATAATGTGCACGATGCCTGTGGTCGCGGTTGTTTCACACGCAACGTGAGCGTTTTTGTCCTGCGCTAAAATAGCATCTAAAACTGCGTCAGAAATTCTGTCGCACAATTTGTCAGGATGTCCGTGAGTAACAGACTCTGATGTAAACAAACGATTTGCCATAATATAAACCTCTCTTAATTCTAAATTGGAATAATATAAACAATAAAAAAACCGCTTTTAAAAGCGGTACAACGAGCTCATCTTTCGGTAATACCGCAGGAATTGGCACCTTACAAAAAGCAGGTTGCCGGACGTCACAGGGCCTGTCCCTCAGTCACTCTTGATAAGTAGGTATTCAATTCAGTCGTTATTATATATCTAATGACGACAGATGTCAACATATTTCGATATAATGCAAAATAAAAAATCAGACCAAAAGGCCTGATTTTTTAAAAAACAATATGAGGAATCTAATCACAAAAACGATTAGGCAATTTCTTCTAACTCGCAAGCAGTTGACAAAGAATGAGTAACTCTGTCCTCTACCTCAGCGCGCTTGCCGTTGTTAAAGCGGTCAACAGTACCAACAAGGTAGCCGGTGATACGACGGATACGCTCAAAAGGAACATAGTCAAACTCGTAGTTTACGTCAACATACTCGCCGTCAACAGTAAAGTCAACAGACTTGATGTACTTATCAGGGTTAGCTTCTTTAAGCTGTGCTACATAGATATCGATTTCTTTTTGTGAAAGTGTTCCACCTGTTACGTTAATTTTCATTTCAAAAACCCCTCTTTAATTCTTTTAAAACACATTATTTAGATGACTGTTTAAATAGTACCACAAGATATAGGGGTATTCAAGTAACAAAAATAATATTTTAGTAACAAAATTTTAACCTTTAATTGCACTTTAGAAAATACGCGTAACTCTAAATTCTTATACGAAAATATCAAGAGCTGTAAAGCCTTAATTTAAGCACTTTTGGTAAAATGATGTAAACCACAAGCGCTGTAACCATTCCCGTGAAAATTGAGAAAAACGCAAGCACAGAAAAATACGCAAAGACAGTAGAGTCGGTAAAGAAAAACGCAACAAGTATCTGCCCTAAATTATGGCAAAATGCGCCGACTATACCGACGCCCATAAAGCCAAAACCTTTAATTTTTAATAAAAGATACATCGCAAGCGTACTCAAAAGTCCACCGCACAGGCTCATCAAAAACGCTGTAAATCCGCGCGCAAGCAATGCAAACAACGCTTTTGTCAGACATACAACTAAAGCGCTAGGCAGACTCATCGCAGAAAGCGCAAACATAGTCGCGATATTAGAAAGCCCAAGCTTCATTCCTGGAAGCACAAACGGTAAGTCAGGAAGCATCATTTCAAGTGCTGACAGCACCAAAGCAACGGCACTCACCAAAGCGGTTTGGGTGAGTTTTAAAGTAGAGATTTTTTTCATAGCATCACCCCACCACCGCATCAAGCGTTTTATCATTGCTTTCTAAAGTCACCGACACTTTTGCAGGTAAGCACACGATAGACTGGGACGCGCGCGTTATAACCCCCGTATGCTCGCACAGCTTATCAGGACATGAAGAAAACGCAACATAGACGCCGTCTTTTGACACATAAACTGATAACGGATACTCACAGTCTATGTCAACAAGCGTAGCAGTTTCAAGGTTTTTTAGAGCTATAGTATGCTCAACCTCACCGTTTACACGAACAACGCAGGAAAGCTCAGTATCCTTAGTATTAAATTGTGACGTAAAAGCCATCACAGCAATAATGAGCACAAAAGCTACTATAGCTATATCAAGAGGCTTAAAATATTTTCGTTCACTGTTTTTCATAAATCTGCCCTTATATATAAGTATAAAACAATAGTATCATATCGAAGATTAAAAATCTACCGGTATTCAAAATTTGCTTCTATCCCATGTTTTAATTTCATAAATATGAGTATATAAATTCATTGTACAAGTTTAACAATCAGTATAATTTAGCACAGACTACCGTTGCGTTTTGTCACAAAAAAACAAAAATGTGTAAAATTTCAGCGTTAAAATATTGACAAACTTTGTAAAAAAATGTATTCTATGTGTATGGGTTAGCATTGACTAACCTATATTTTTGACGCGTCGGTTAGCGTACGCTAACTCGCGTTGCTTTTGCTTTACTGATTTTAGGAGGAAAATATGAAAACCTTAAAAGATATAAAAGTCGGCGAAGATGCTACCGTAGTTAAGCTTAACGGTGAGGGTGCTATCAAACGCCGCATCATGGATATGGGTATCACAAAGGGCGTTAAAATTCACGTGTGCAAGGTTGCACCGCTCGGCGACCCTGTCGAAATTACCGTTAGAGGATATCAGCTATCTATTAGAAAAGACGACGCTCAGATGATTGAGGTAGAATAACAAAAAGGGGAGCAATCCCCTTTGCTTTTTGAATACAAGTTAGCATACGCTAACGCGGTGGAGGAATATATGAATAAAATTACGATTGCTCTTGCGGGCAACCCAAACAGTGGTAAAACCACCCTGTTTAATGCGCTTACAGGCTCTAACCAATATGTTGGTAACTGGCCGGGCGTAACCGTCGAGAAAAAAGAGGGTACATATAAAAAGGACGAAAACGTTACTATCACAGACTTGCCGGGTATTTACTCGCTCTCCCCTTACACCTTGGAGGAGGTTATCGCGCGTGAATATCTGATTGAAGAAACACCTGATGTTATTCTTGATATCGTTGATGGTACTAACCTTGAACGCAACCTTTATCTTACAACCCAGTTTGCAGAACTCGGTATTCCTGTCGTAATCGCTATCAATATGATGGACGTTGTCGAGAAAAACGGCGACAAAATTGATATCGACGAGCTCTCCAGAAAATTCAAGTGCAAGGTTGTGCCTATTTCAGCGCTCAAAGGCGACAGCGTTTTTGATGCGGCGCAGGAAGCTATCGAAGCCGCAAAAGAAGGCAAAAACGTTCCACAGCATATTTTCTCGGGCGAAGTCGAACACGCACTTGCTCATATCGAGGAAGCCTGCGTTCACAATATGGAAGATGAGCGTCAGCGTTTTTACGCTATAAAGCTTTTTGAAAGAGATCAAAAAATCATCAAACAGCTCGGTATTGACGAAAGCGTTATAAAGCATATCGAAAAGGATATTGTTCACGTTGAGGAGCATTTCGACGATGATGCCGAGGCTATCATCACAAACGAAAGATACAACTTCATTGAAAATATAATGAAGACTGCTTATATAAAGAAGCACGCAAACGAGCTTACTGTATCCGAGAAAATCGACAAGGTTGTGACAAACCGTATTTTGGCACTCCCTATTTTTGCGCTTGTTATGTGGGGCGTTTATACCCTGTCTATCGGTACTATCGGCGACTGGACAGTAGGCTTTATGAATGACACGCTTTTTGGAAGTTGGATTATTCCTGCTATTACTACATTTTTAGAGAGCATAAACTGTGCACCTTGGCTTGTAAGTCTTATTTCTGACGGTATTGTTGGCGGTGTTGGTTCGGTGCTCGGCTTTGTGCCGCAGATGTTCATTCTTTTCTTCTTGCTGTCGATACTTGAAAACATCGGCTATATGTCAAGAATCGCGTTTATTATGGACCGACTGTTTAGAAAACTCGGTTTGTCGGGTAAAAGCTTTATTCCGATGCTTGTTGCGTCCGGATGTGGCGTGCCGGGTATTATGGCATCGCGTACTATCGAGCAGGACCGCGACCGCAAAATGACAATTATGACTACAGGCTTTATCCCTTGTGGTGCTAAAATGCCGATTGTCGGTCTTATCGCGGGTGCACTTTTTAATAACGCCGCGTGGGTAGCAACCTTAGCTTACTTTATCGGCATCGGTGCGGTTATTGTTTCAGGCATCATTTTAAAGAAAACTAAAGCCTTTGCAGGCGACCCTGCCCCATTTGTTATGGAGTTACCTGCTTACCATATGCCTGTTCCTAACAACGTGCTACGCGCGACATGGGAGCGCGGCTGGTCATTTATCAAGCGTGCTGGTACGGTTATTCTTGCCGCAAGCGTTATTATATGGGTACTTAATTCGCTTTCCTTTGAGGGCGGTTTCCACTATATTACACAAGCAAACGGCGGTGCTTCTGTGCTTGAAAATATCGGTAGCGTAATCGCATTTTTATTTACGCCACTGGGCTTTGGCAACTGGCAATGCGCGGTTGCAACCGTGCTCGGTCTTGTCGCAAAGGAAGAGGTTGTCGGCGTATTTGGCTCGCTGTCAAAAATGCTCGCTTCTGCAAATCCTGAGGCTGCGGCTGACTTACTCGGCGCTATGGAAGGCTCAGTTTCTCAGCTTTCGCTTATAGGCACCGAGTTCTTCTCGGGCTCGAAGCTTTCGGGTATGTCTTTCCTTATTTTCAACCTGCTTTGTGCTCCTTGCTTTGCGGCGATGGGCGCTATCAGACGCGAAATGAACAACGCAAAATGGACTTTCTTCACTTTAGGCTATATGACTTTGTTTGCGTATGCAATCTCCCTTATTGTTTACAACATCGGTATGCTCTTTAGCTCAGTATTTACCGTTTGGACTGTGTTTGCGTTTATTGCGCTTGCAGTTTTGCTGTACTTTATTTTCAGAAAGAATAAGCATGAAGTATAATCATCTAAAAATCAAACTGAAAAAGGAGCATAAAAATGCTTGACTTTTTAATTAATAATTTAGCAACGATAGTTGTTTCTTTAGTAGTAGTTGCGGTTTTTGCTTTAGTCATTATTAAAATGGTTAAAGACAAGAAAAAAGGCAAAAGCTCGTGCAGTTGTGGCTGTGGCGGATGCCCGCTAAAGGATAGCTGTCACACAAACAAATAAGCTAAAACCCCAAATTTAAATGATACACAAAAAGCGCACAGGAATTTTTTCTGTGCGCTTTTATTTTATACTATTAAAAGTATATTTTGGTGTATAAATCTTTTAATTGTACTTAAACTAGTAACAAAAAGAAAAAGGAGAATTCATATGTTCAAACACGAAAAACAGCTTTTCCATCCGGTTGCAGTTGAGCGTCCTAACCCACAGTATGCCGCACTTTTGCAAGAACAGCTCGGTGGCGGCAACGGTGAGCTAAAAGCCGCTATGCAGTATATGTCACAAAGTTTCAGGGTAAAAGACCCCGAAATTAAAGATTTGTTCCTTGACATTGCGGCTGAAGAACTTTCTCATATGGAGATGGTTGCGCAGACAATCAATTTGCTTAACGGCCACGAGGTTGACCACACAAAGGTCGGCGTCGGAGAGGTACAATCTCACGTGATTTTAGGACTTAATCCGGGTCTTATCAACGCATCGGGCTACTCGTGGACAGGCGACTACGTTACTGTCACAGGAGATTTGTGTGCTGACTTGCTATCAAACATTGCGTCTGAGCAACGCGCAAAGGTTGTGTACGAATACCTTTACCGTCAGATTGAAGACAAAAAGGTACGTGAAACAATCGACTTTTTGTTAAACCGCGAGGAAGCTCACAACGCGATGTTTAGAGAAGCATTCAACAAGGTTCAGGATACAGGCTCTAATCGCGACTTTGGTACAACTAAAGCGGCTAAGATGTACTTCTCTATGTCAGAGCCTTCACAAGGCAACTCTTTTGCTGATACTGACGTTAAAAAGCCCGCTTTTAAAAGCTGAAAGGCAGAGCAAAGCGCTCTGCCTTTTTTATATATTATTATGTTTTAACGACGCGCTTAGTTTTCCATTTTCCGCTTTTAAAGCGTATAAGCATTAAAACACCGCGCAGTATTTCGTCCGCCGCGAGCGCCACAAACAAACCGTAAATTCCGTACCCGAGCACCACAGCCAAGATGTACGACCCCAGCACGCTGACAAGCCACATCGAAACAATCGCGCATAATGTCGGGAAGTACACGTCCCCTGCCCCACGCAAGCACGCGATAATGACTAAATTTGTAGTTCTGCCGAATTCTAAAAACAAATTGATTATCAAGATATTTGCACCGAACATAATGACCTGAGCATTGTCGGTAAAAATGCCCATCAGCTGTTTGCCGAAAACCACACCAATAGCAGACGCAGAAAGCGTAACAACAAGCGCAGTAAGGTATGCTTTCATACCCCTTTTGTACGCTTTGTCCATCTCATTTGCACCTACTAAGTGTCCTGTGATAATCTGCGATGCTTGACCGATTGACACCGCAAATATGTAGAAAAACATCGTGATATTCTGCACGTAGGTTTTTGCAATCAGCTCGGTGCTTAAAAGGAAGTTTAAGACTATCGAGGTGATGACAAGCTGGGAAATGTTATACAAAAACGACTCAAGTGCAGACGGCACACCGATTTTAATAATATCCTTTGTGTCGCCAAACGGAAACGGCTTTAGAAGCTTGAATATCGAAATTTTCTCGACCTTTGTAAACAGCACAACAGCAAGCACGATTGTGCCTAAAACTCGCGAAAAGGTGGTCGCAACAGCAACGCCGACAACCCCAAGCTTAGGGACTAAAATAACGTCGAGAACGGTATTTAAAATATTCATACCGACGGTGACATACATCGAAATTTTTGTCAGCCCATGGTTGCGTATAATCACGGTCATTGATGCAAGCACAGCCTGTAAAAATATAAAGCCACCGACGATTTTTAAATACTCGCTTGCAAATTCGAGAATAGTGCCCGTAGCGCCGATAAAGACAAGTATATCTTTTGAAAACACAACCAAAAGTGCACTTATGATTATGCCCGTTATTAAATTGAAAAGTATTGACATCGCGGCAATTCTTGAGGCATTCTCTTTTTTATTTGCGCCCAGATACTGCGAAATCAGTACAGCACTTGCCCCCGATATAACAGTAAACACAATGGTGACGATAGAAACCGATTGGTTTGCGGTGTTGACAGACGATGCGGCAAGGTCGTTGTAGCGACTCAAAACAAATACGTCGACAAAGCCAAGCAGCATAAAAAGCGCTGTCTCAACAAATATCGGCCACGCAAGGCTGAAAAGCTTAAGCTTCTTCATAAAATCTCCTTTTTGTAAGCAAAAATATCCATCAAAAATCTGAATTAGATATCCTTTATCGCTCCAAATTTTCTTACTCGAATATATCACAGCAAGGTGCAATAGTCAAACAAATTTATAAAGTAAATTCTGTCATAAAAAATATATCGCTTAAATACAAAAAAGGTCGCAGGAATACACCTGCGACCTTTAAAGTGTAAAATTAGTATAAAAGCTTAAAGTACGAGTGATGGTGCGCTGTAAACTCTGCCACCAAGCTCCTGATTGAGCATATAAAGTCCCTTAGGGTCAGAACCGAAAAGCTCCATTTTTGAAATCAGGTCGTTAGCATTTGTTTCTTCCTCGCCCTGCTCTTTTACAAACCAGTCTAAAAACTGCATTGTGCGGAAATCTCTGACGTCATAAGCGGCGCTGTAGATGTCGTTAATCAAAGATGTAACGAGCTTTTCGTGCTCGAGGCCTGCTTTGAGTACGTCCATAGAAGAGTTTAACACCTTGTCAGGCTTGTCGATTGAATCGAGTGTTACAACCTGATTTTCGTTTTGCAGATATGTATAGAACAGCATAGCGTGGTCACGCTCTTCCTGAGCCTGAATCATATACCAGTTTGCAAAACCGTCTAAGCCGTTAGCCTTGAAATAGTTAGAAAAATCAAGATAAAGATAAGCTGAATAAAGCTCCTTGTTAATCTGCTGATTTAACAGCTCGTGTACTTTTTTATCCATAATAATACCTCCTTTGGTTAATAATATTATTTTAATCTAAAGTGCTGTCAATGTCAATTAAGTTTTAGTGAATAAAATAATAGCCTGTTGACTAAACAGAAAATTTTGTGTATAATAGCACTTGCTCTGATAAGTGCGAAATTAAATAGATACGCGGGTGTGGCGGAATTGGCAGACGCGCTAGATTTAGGTTCTAGTGTCAACCGATGTGCAGGTTCAAGTCCTGTCACCCGCACCAAAAAATGCCGAATCGGGTCTTTAGACTTGGTTCGGTATTTTTTAGTTTGTACAAAAACAGGACTTGAACCTTAAGAAGGTCTGTGGCGTTAAAAAATAGTCCGGTGGACTGTTTTTAGGCACAGAGGAACGAAAACGGGTACCGAGCACCGCAGGTGCTGGGTCGTTGAGTTCGAAAGATTTTACGAAGTAAAAGCTTTGTCCTGTCACCCGCACCATCGTCGTCGCGGACTATAACA
>JAFQPG010000015.1 GCA_017411835.1 Ruminococcus sp.
AAAAAGTGATATGGCAACACATAGAAAACTTCGATTTATCAAGCGATTGGTGGTGCGAAGAGATGTAAAATGTACAATTACCGCTATACAGCCGTCCTACAAAAGCTAGGCTACAAGCCAACAACGCAAGGAACGGACGGCGGTGATGCCATTAAAAAAATAAGATAGACGGCACTACCGCCGTCTATCAAAAAGCCCGTACTACGGGATTTTCTAAGTGGACAGCAGTCGCTTGCGACTGCTGTCCTTTATCCTGCAAACCTAATCTACCCCCGAAAAGGGTCGATTAGGTTAGGCGCGACACAAGGGTATTTCAACCCTATAGTGTCGCTTAGATGTGCTTTACGGACGCTCCTGTTACTCTCAGAACTTCGTTGTGCAACATCTGAGCTTAGACGGGTGCAAGAGTGATGCAGAGCACTATGTCGCTTTGGCACACTCCCCGATTTGCGCCCGGGATTTTCCCGCCGACGCATTTTTAATGCCCCGGCATTTCGTAGTGTTACCTACTCGGCAACACTACTCTCACTCACAGACTAGCGTCAGCGAGTGGGGAAAATCCTTAATTCAAAATACTGAAAAGTAAAACAACAAAACTGTTTAAATCACAATTGAAAGGGGTTAACAAGGTAATGGGTAAAACTCGCAGAATGAAGGTAGTGTGGGTTGAGGACGGAAAGCCACCACAACTCAAAACCGTCGGCGCAGAATTGTGTGATTTGCAAAGCTTATTCGATAATGAATTAAGAGTGCATTACTCGACCTCTGATTCGATTGCACTGATTTTTGATAAGCACATAAACGCAATAAACGAAGATGGCAAGAACACTCTTGTCTTTACCGGAGCGGTAATTATATGTGGCTTCTCTCGAAACAGGTTTTGTAGTTTAACTCAGGCACAGCAAGAAAAATACCTGAAGCAGTTTTCGCTTCCCGAAAACTGTAAGAAATGTTGGCGAACTTAAACGCAGAAAGGAAAATGTATTATGCTAAACTCAACTAATCACATCGGCAGAATTATCACTGAGCTCAAGCCAAAGATAACTAATAGTGGAGCACCTACCCTTAGTTTTCGCATAGCTTGTGATAGAGATTATGTCAAGCCAGGTGAAAACAGACAATCAGACATCTTCTCTGTAGTTGCTTATAACAACGATGCTAATTTCATCGCTGACCATTTTTGTAAAGGTGCAATGATTGGTATTACCGGAAGACTAGAAACATATAGCCACCCAACAAAGGAAGGCAAAAACTACGCTAGTGTTTACATCAAAGTAGAAAGTGCTTCATTCACCGGTGAGCGCAGAGAAAAAGACCCTACCCTGTTCGATAACAAACAGTCATAATATACTTGACATAAAACTATGACGAGTATATAATAATAACATCGGGTGATTCCTGACCCCGCATTATCGCAAAACTTAGGATATACGAAAGTTGTTAGAAGGACAGAATTTTATCTGTCCTTCTTTCTTTTTGTGGAGGTTATATTTGAGAATTTACAAAATCGACCTTGACTATATAAGATTTTTGCACGCTCAAGACAGCAAAGTGCAATACAGTACAAACTACACAGATACACAAAATCAGAATAGGCCCTATATCGGTCCCGTCCTCATCAAGGACGGGATTTCTTTTTATGCACCCTTGGAACACCCGCGTCCTGCTCATTCAAAACTTAAAGAAAGCAACTACCTCGTAAAGATTGATGGTGGTAAATATGGACTCATAGGGATAAACAATATGATACCAGTTCCTGATAACAAGCTGATTGACTTTGATATTAGCAAAGATAAGAATAATAAGGTGCTTATTTCTCAATTTGTCTTTTGCAAGAAACATTCAAGAGAAATTGTAAGAAAAGCAAACAAAGTATATGTTGCGCAAGCTAATCCTGAAACAACTCATACACAGTTTTCCTCTTGTAATTTTTCAAAGCTAAAAAATTTAGCTTTGAATTATTCAGACCACGAGCATACTCAAACTCAGCCACAGCAAACTATGAATGTATCAGCTCACGCCCGAGCTCCTATTTTACCAAATGAAATACCAGGCTTTGGTTTTACTCAAAGCTTCTAAGCAAAAAGAGAAGTGTCCCTCGAAGGGACACTTCTCACTATTTATATGCAAACAATATCTTTTTTAACACCTTCTGGAAGGTCAAGTTTTGATATTATACAGCAAGATTTTCTAATGGTCAAGCTAAACTTTATATATGCAAAAAATAAAAAAATTCCTTTGTGTACATATATGAAAATCACATAAAATTTTCGTTAATAATGCATCTTGAAATTTTGATTCAAAAGCTTCTATAATTAAGACAAGCTAATAAAGAAAGGTGTGTCTAAGCTTGATTGTCTGAAAAAACTAAAAGGTGGGAAGAGTATGTTGATGTATTTTATTCTAATGGTTACGGGCAGTATTTGTTTTTTTATTTCTGCTTGGTATTATGTAAAAGATGGTTCAAAAATTTTAGGAATTTTCCTTTATATGTTAGGGATTGTTTCTTGTGCGGTAGCTTTCATAAATTATAGTTATCGCGAACTCACATATAGCATCACTAAATTTTATATTGCAATAGGCATAGCAGTTGTTATTTATTTGTTTTACTGCCAATACACAATAAAATTATTTAATGTTGCTTTCAATAATTCAAAAAGTCGAGGGTATCTATTTATCGTAAGAACAATAATATTATTATTAAGCTGTGTTGCTGTCTTTTGGTTGATTTCTTTCTATGGCGTGTTTATTTATGATAATAATATTGTTCCCGCAAGTGATGTTTATTCAATCTATTCAAACTCTCCGTTGATATCAATCAGCACATTTTCTTCATTTTGTGCTGATATTTTCACCACAGGACTACAGCAGTTATTTAGCACAACCGTAGTAAGAGAATGGTCTATATTCTGCAATAGTTTTTCTATTGTATGTTGCTCTTTTATCATAGTTACTATGATAAACATAATAATTAAAGTATTTAACATTGGTAAGTTGTAAAAATTGCGCTTTACTATTTAATCAATATAAAAAGGAGTGTCCCTTCGAGGGACACTCCTTTTTTGTTTCTCTTAACCTAAATTACTCGAAGCTGATACTACCTGTACCAGGTATTTCGTTTGGTAGGATAACCTGTGATGTTCGATTTAACGCCGTACTTTGGTTTTCTAATTCCATTACTGTTGGATATAGTATCTCATCATATCTATACTGAACACATTTCTTATAGAACTCTTTCTGAATATCACTTGTAATCTTCAGACCATCAACCTCATTTGGTATTTTATCAATCATTTCGAGAATTGCATCAGTGTTTACTTTTGACATAATACGAGCTAAAGCTTTATTACAATCAGGGTTCTGTTTACCTTGAATGTATTTTAGTGGATTGATTTCACGGTTGTTATCATCTAAGAAAGCACAGGTTCTGCCATCAATCACACTTTGATGAAACCTTTTGTTATCATTCAGAATATTCTGCATTTGGCTTTCACTTAATTTACCACTGAATGACGCTCCATTATCATATACAGGAGCCAGTCGCTTTTCAGAGGTAGTGTAATTTATAAGTAAACCCCAATTACCATTGTTTCTATCATTGTTACCAATAAGAGCATCAACAACGAACATATCCCAAAATCTCTCTTTAAGCTCCGGCATTTCTGAAAAAGTGTTGTTTTTATCCATAATCGCGATTATAGCTGATAAGTGAGTGTCGCTACCGTCAGAAACAGAACTTAACTTTTCTTCCAATCCTTCAATGTAATCGTTCTTTATCGCACGAAACTCTACTAATTCTTCACCTGGTGTTCTGAAGTCCTTACAAGCAACAACAACTTTATTATTAAATCTACCAAGCATAGTACTGTGGACATCAATACCTACACTGTCATATATCTGGGAGCCTATATATTCAGATAATGGTGAAGTTGTGTATGAGATTTCCATATTCCTGAAGCCGGTCGTGTTTTTTGGAAATTTTAAAAACCAATTTTCATCATCAATTATTATTCCTCGCTTCAGGCCTGCGTTACCTGTATAGCTTCTATTACTTTGTTTATAATCTGTAAAGTTTATAAAGTTCATACCTCAACACCACCGTATTTCATACATATCAATTCAAAAATCTTAGAAGTAATAACACCGCTTAATAAAAACCGCTTCGCAACTACCTCAATTTGTTCTGCCTTGATGCTGTACTCTAACCAGTCACCTGACTCATCGAGCTCGTGTAGTTCTTTTATTCTCTCCTGCAGTACTACAGGTAGCTTATCAACATCAATTTCTATAGTATCAATAATCAAAGTACACATCTCCTTTTTGATTATTCATTTTAAATCTTCTTCAATTGTAGTTTTAATAGCGCGCTGGATAAATTCATTTACGCTTTTATCTGTTGTTTTTTCAACATGAGCTTGTATTATAGCTTTTTCTCCTTTAGGGATTCTTATTTTAATCTCATCGTAATTGTTTTTCATATATTTTGCAGTTGCTCTGAGTTGTGCTTTACTGATTGTCATACTGTTTCACCTCGTATATTATTGTACACAAATAATCTATCGGGTACAATATACAAATTAAACAAAAACACCTGCCTATCTTTGTGAATAATACCAATTGATATATTGGGTACAATATAGTAAAATATATATGTAAGATAAATACAGGAGGTAATACTTATGACAAACAAAGAAAAAATACGCAAGGTTCTCCTTGTAGAACCTGAGAAAAAACCTAGAGTGGTAGAGATAGACGACACGCTCGAAGCTCTACAAGAACTAGTAGGTGGTTACATCGAGGCGATTTATCCATTTGAAGACGAAGTTGCTCTTATATGTAACGAGGAAGGCAAAATTACAGGACTTCCACTTAACCGAGCACTATATAGTTATGAGGGTGAAATGTATGAAATCATCGCAGGTAACTTTTTCATCATCGGTGCTCCTGAAGATTCTGAAGACTTCACTAGTCTGACAGAAGAACAGATTGAGAAGTACACCGAGTATTTCAAGGTTATCGAAGTTTACACACAAACTCAATTTGGTTTAGTAGTTGAACAGAGAATATAAAATAACAAGCACCCTGCTCGTAAGGGTGGGGTGCTAAAGGAGGACACTATGGACTATGAAATTGACCACTACTATGTAGATAACAATCCTAACTTCAAATTCTACACAATAGAAAGTGCTAAGGAGTTTGCAACGGAACTAGCAAAAGAATTGCATTACTATCCATCAATTCACTTTGTAGCAAGAGTTATAGAGTACGACGAATAAAACAGCAAGTGTCCCTCGAAGGGACACTTGTGAAACAACATTAGTATTACCTAAAACATAAACAACAGACCCTCGGAGGGACACCCTAGGAGTTTCGAATTCTATGAAATGTTATAAGTGTGCACATTGGTATGTTAAGATGACAGGTCTAGGTGGTCACGGATACAACCCTTATCCGTGCTGTCAATTATATGAAGATACAGGAAACTGGCCTAACATATTGACACAAGAGTGTTTTAAAAAACGCAAGAAGGTGAAAACAAAATGAAAGTACAATACATCGGTACAGGAACAATAAAAGCTGAAGACGGAAGATTATTTTATTGTGATTATGACGGACTAGGTAATGTTATAAGCGACACTGGCGAAGTCTACGAAATCACCAAACGTGACACAAACGATAATCCGATTGAAATTCAAATAACAGAGATAAGTAAACTCATAAAAGGCTTCTATTATGACCTTAACCTTTTTAGAACTACTAACAAAGATATTTACTCAACCTGTGCAAAACACACGCTGAAGAAAATCTTAGACAAAGGTTATACAGATATTTACCTTACTCTAAGCAAAGTATTATAAGAAAGGAAGTACAAAAGATGTTAAATTTATACAGAGCTGTATCACAAGGTGATTTAGTATACGGTAGCTTAATCTATTCACCTAAAGAAAAGATTTATTATATCGTTGAGAATACCGGTGATGAGCTGTCTTATGTAGTAGATGATGAATCAACAATCGGAGTACACATAGGTCTTGGAACAGACAACGCGTGGGAACAACTCTCTAAGGAAGAACAAGAGGAGTGGCTATTCACTCACAATACTACTGAGTGGGAGGATAGACTATTATTCACCGGAGATATCATTTACAACATTGATGTGTTAGGAGTAATCAAGTACGATACCAAAACAGCAAGGTTTGTTTGTGAGTTTGATACTTGGGTTGTAGACTTCGACCACATCTCATCAGATGAATTCGAAAAACACGGAAACATTATCAACAATTCTGATTTGCTCAATCTTATCTGAAAGGAAGATAACAATGAAAACAAATAAAATCGACATCATTCAGGAAAGTGGACTTTTACAGATATTGAGAAATGGGGAACTTGAAAAGTCCTACGGGTTCAACAGGATTGTGAAGCTCATTAAGGAAGAAAAGATTGACGCTGTATGGTTAGCCAACTTCGTGGCTGAGATAATGCACGGTTGTTTGAATTGCAAATCTGCAAGTGCTAAGCTCAAGGATTTAAACGGAAGATGCCAATTCAGCCCAGACCCTACATATTTTGAAATGATTGACCAATTCGACGATTAGGAGGTAACACAATGACAACGCCTGATGATTTAATTAACCGTGACCTGATACAACTACCTGTTAATACAAAGTATTTTTACTACGATGTAGATAAAGACGAAAAGATAGAGCTTGCTAAACAAGAAGCTCTATATCAGGAAATCTGCTTCATCTATGCCAAAGATGATATTTTGTATATCGAAGTATCACAACCTGATTGACAGACCCGTTAATCGGACAGTAAGTCTGGTATACTAAAAACACTGCAGAGTGGCGCCCTCGATAGAGGGGGTTAATGCGGACAGGCAGACGGTCACAATCCCCGATAGCCAACAAAAAACTTCATAGGAGGTTTGAACTATGACTAAAGTTGCAGGTTTTGAACGCAAAAAGGACGCTGTAGCGTTTCAAAAAGCTACGGGAGGGGTAATTGCTTACGAGTGAGATAAACTCGGTAGAAGCAAAAATAAAGACCATTACAGAGTGGCTGTAGTGGTTGGTAAGCTTAACAGCCTTGTATACCCTTATTGTGTATACTACGAAAAATAACATAAGTGTCCCTCCAAGGGACATATAACAATATTTTTAAAAAAACTTTCCCTATTCCCTATCTTTTATGCTATACTATACAAAGACAATGTTCAGGAGGTTGCGTATGTATTCTGAAAAGTACGAAAAAATCTGTTCTATTTGGAAAACAAAAGATATATCAACAGTTGACAAACTGGATTTAGCACTAGATAGCTACCGTATCCTCTTTGCTTACAACTCAGGAAAAATTGAAAACGACGAAATCAACTACCACGACACAAGAGAAATCTTTTGCGATGGTGCTGTATCCTCGTTCTCAGGAGCACCACGAACACTGTTTGAACAGCAAAACCAAAAACTCTGCTATGAATACCTCAAAGAGTTCATTGTAGGACTTAAACCAATGAGCGTAGAGCTTGTATTAGAGGTTCACAAGATTTTAACCAGTGGAACCTATGATGAACGCAGGTATATAACCAATAACGAAAGACCGGGCGAATTCAAGAAAAACGATTATGTAACGGGTCGTTTAGAAGTTGGTTCTCTGGCCAGTAATGTAGAAGCAGATATTACTGAGCTTTTGAATGAAGTAAACACATACAAAGGAAATAACCATTTAAAGGTGTCAGCTTACTTTCACGCAGTCTTCGAAAATATACACCCATTCGCTGATGGCAATGGTAGAGTTGGTAGAACTCTTACAAATTACTATCTCCTGACCCACGGTGAGCCTCCTATCGTTATTTTTAATGAAGATAAAGGTCTTTACTATGAGTGCCTAGAAAAATACGATACAGAGGAAAATATAGACTCTTTGTATGAGTTCTTTAAGTATCAGACCGAAAAGACTTGGGAGAAAACTCTCCTGAAGGCCACATCTGACAGAAAGAGTATGTCTGACTTATTAAACTAATCCTAATAACAAAAAGTGTCCCTCGAAACACGCTCGAGGGACACTAGGTTACAATTTAGCTAAAAGCATTGACTTTATTAAAAGCTTTATGTAAAATAATGGTAGACATAGATAATCTATCAAACAAAAAAGCACCCACCTTGGCAGAGAGTTCGCACCTCTCTACCAAGTTCACTCGGTACAGGAACTACCAAGTTATGGAATGCTAAATCTGTTCAGTATTCATTGCTGAATGTTAGTTTTTCAAGCCTTGCACATTAGTTTACCGACTGGAGTGCAAGGTTTGATTTTTTATACCAATACAATTTAATATCGACCGTCGGAGAATCTCCAGTTCTCTTACGGTGTACAGGTAATAATGAGAGCTTTGCTTAATGAGCTGCATACCTCGCCAAGATACCCTGCACAAACCTTTTGTGTAAATAAGATGACTTCAAAGGGAGTCAGCGATAAAAGGTCAGACTGCTGATTGTTTGTTGGACAATCTCAAGCGACGATGTAAGTAAAGTGTCACCATCAGATGAGAGGATAAGTCCTCACAGTGCAGTATTGCGAAGAGTAAGCTGATGGACGGTGTACAGAGCCAACACCAAAAAAACAAAACAACACCAAATAAAATTTACGCTGTCTGCTGTGCTGTCACGGCACGGCAGATGGCTTAAATACAAAACTGTAGTTAAACTGAGAACTTTGTTCGGTATCAGAGTCTTGAGTTTAACGACAGTCCTCCTGAAAGTGAAATTTCTTTCACTCTCAGGAAAACCTTTGGAGGCGACACCCAGATTTGAACTGGGGAATCAGAGTTTTGCAGACTCGTGCCTTACCACTTGGCTATGTCGCCGAATATAGAAAAGCACTTAATTAAATTAAGTGCTCTTTCGTGGAGCGGATGACGGGGCTCGAACCCGCTACCTCCACCTTGGCAAGGTGGCGCTCTACCAGATGAGCTACATCCGCAAATATTGGTGCCTCCGGACGGAATCGAACCATCGACACGGGGATTTTCAGTCCCCTGCTCTACCGACTGAGCTACAGAGGCAAATATGGCGACCCGGAACGGGCTCGAACCGTCGACCTCTAGCGTGACAGGCTAGCGTTCTAACCAACTGAACTACCGGGCCATATGTGGTGGGAACAACAGGGCTCGAACCTGTGACCCTCTGCTTGTAAGGCAGATGCTCTCCCAGCTGAGCTATGCTCCCACGCGTTCGCCTCTTATTTGCGACGGGTATTATAATACTATACCCAAGCAAAAATGTCAAGCCTTTTTTGAAAATTTTTATTTTTTCAAAAGAATGGCTTTTAAATCGTCAACGCTAAACTCAAAGCTCTTATTACAGAAGTGGCAATTCGCCTTAGCTCCGCCGTCTTTTTCAATCATATCCTCTATCTCCTCTTTAGGCATAGATTCAATTAAAGACGCAATTTTCTCCTTAGAGCAACCACATACATATTTTACTTCGAACTCGTCGAGCTGTTCTACCTCAAAGCCTTTTAGAGCCTCTTTGCACATATCTAAAGTAGACATACCCTTTGCAAGCATTGTTGTAACCGAATCAAGATCTTTTAAATTTTCTTCAAGCTTTTCAATAGTGGAGTCGTCTGCACCCGGTAAAAGCTGGATAAGCATACCACCGGACAAAAGCACCTGTGCAGTTTCTTTATCAATAAGAACGCCTAAAGCGCAGACGGTTGGAATCTGCTCGCTCTGGGCATAATATGCCGCGATGTCTTCAGCAATCTCACCGGATACAAGTTCAATCTGTCCGATGTATGGCTCGCCTGTGCCTAAATCACGCATAACGTTAAGCACACCGTTTTTACCCACAGCTTCAGAAACGTTAAGCTTTTTACTGTTGTAATGAGTGCTCGGGCAATTAGCGTTTGACACATATCCCTTTACATTACCGGAAGAGTCAGAAACCGCAATCACTGCACCAAGCGGTCCGTCACCCGCAACACGCAGGTTGATAGACGCATCTTTGCTCTTTAGCATCGCGCCCATCATAGAGGTTGCAGACAAAAGTCTGCCGAGTGCTGCGGACGCTACAGGCGATGTGCCGTGTATTTTAGACGCCTTATATACAATGTCTGAAGAGTCGATGGCAGACGCCATAATCGCTCCGTCTGATGTAATACATCTTATTATTTTATCCATATTATTATCACCGTTAAAATATTACTTAATCTTATAATTTTTTGGCTATATAAATAACGCGTTGCTCATCGTCTTTTGGCATTTCAAAGGTCATATCACCATAACGGGCAACTACCTCAAAAGATGCTTTTTCAAGCATAGTTGTGAGCTCTTCGTCGGTATATGCGCGCTCTGAAAAGCTCTCGTTACTTCTATAGTAAACATTTCCTTCACGCTCAAAAAAGTCGAGTTCAATATCTACAACGTTATTTTCTTTTAAAGAATTTTGCCACACGCAGAACACATCATCTGTATCGTACACAAAGGTATTGTCACAAAGAATTTCAGAGTGCTTATAAACAGTATTGACATCAAAAAGAAAATATCCGCCTTTGTTCATAAACAGAGATACTCTATCAAAAGTTTTCTGCACATCTTTTTCTTTTATAAGATGGTTGATGCTGTCAAGCGTACAGATGCAGGTATCGATAGTGCCGTATAAATCAAGCGACTGCATCTTTTGGCATAAAAAGAGAATATCAAGCTCGTTTTCGACCGCCTTCTCCCTAGCGTAAGAGAGCATCTCATAGGACGCATCAACACCGTAGATGTCGACACCCTGTTTTTTAAGCTCGACTGTAAGCGAGCCTGTACCGCACGCAAGATCAAGGCTCAACCCCATATCGTGGTCAAGCCTTTTGAAAACTTCGAGTATATATCGGCAACGCTCTTTGTAGCCGACGTTTTGCATCAACGCGTCATAATATTCTGAAAAAGAATTATACCCCGCAGGCGTAAACGAATTACTCATTACTTCTTTTCTTCTAATCTGCCGAATACAAGGTCGTAACCACCACAGTTATCGTAGCTTAAAGAACGGTTTACTCGGCTGATAGTCGCGGTAGATGCGCCGGTTTTAGAAACGATTTCGCTGTAGACCATATTATCCTTGAGCATTTTTGCAACAACAAGTCGCTGTGACATAGATTTAATCTCAGGGATAGTACATAAATCTTTGAAGAGCATCTCGCATTCTTCTCTTGTCTGTAATGTAACGATAGCATCATACAGTAAATCTGTAAATTCGTCGTTGATTTTCTTAGGCATAGGAACTTCTCCTGTTTCATAATTTAATACACTAAAATTTTAACACATAAAATCGTAAAAGTAAAGAAAAAAATCCCCCCGAAAATTCAGGAGGATTTTAAAAACTAAAACAGATACCAAAGCTGTCCGCAAATAAAACCAAAAACTATACCGCACAGCAATAAAACAAGGGTTATGAAGATGTTCTCTTTTACCTTTTTGTTTAGTCTAAACAGCACTAAAAGTCCGACACCTGCGTTTGTCATAAGGCCCGACAGCATTGCGCCCGGCGAGATAACGCCCTTTACAAACAGGTCGGTAATAAGCACAGATACCGAGCAGTTAGGGATAAGTCCGATAACGCCTGATAACACTTCCGATACAAACGGTTTTGAAACAAACATTCCTGATAAGAAATCATTTCCAAAGTATTCGAAAATAAAATTAAGGACAAATGATACCGCAATAATAAGCACGAACACTTTGGCAGTATGCTTTAAAGCGGAAATAAAAATATTTTCGTGACAGTTGCAATGCTCCTGCTCACAGAAATCGTGGATATGGTCGCTCGAGGCTTTGCGGTTTTTCTTAAACGCTTTTAGCAACAAATCAATAATAAAGCCACAAGCAGCAGCACTTATAACCTTAAAGCAAAGTATCTTGATGATAACCATAATCTCAACATTGCTCGAAATAAGTATCGGAAGCATCTCGTCAGAGGTCGAGAGAAATACCGCGAGCATCGTACCGAGCGTCACAATATGAGCTGAGAAAAATCCAGCTACCGCGCCCGAAAAGCCACATTGCGGTATAACACCGATAAGCGAGCCAAGCAACGGCCCTGCGTTACCGACTTTTGCAACAGCACGATTTAATTTCTCGCCTGCTTTTAGCTCAAGATACTCCATCAAAAGATAAGCTAGGAAAAGCACAGGCAGCATCTTTAGGCTGTCAACAAGCGTATGGATAATTACGTGTTCTAATATATGC
Source organism: Ruminococcus sp. (assembly GCA_017411835.1). Lineage (GTDB taxonomy): Bacteria > Bacillota > Clostridia > Oscillospirales > Acutalibacteraceae > Ruminococcoides. The sequence continues at coordinate 12,233 of JAFQPG010000015.1, forward strand.
AACATAAAACGCCTCTTACTAATAATATATTAGGTATAATATCAAAAATAAAAAGCTTAGTCAATCAGTATTAATTACTAAAATTAAGTATAAAATAAAAGAAAAGCACTTGACAATAAATTTTTCGTGTGTTAGAATTTCATTTGCAAGTTTACGGAGAGGTGTCCGAGTGGTTTAAGGAGCTAGTCTTGAAAACTAGTGATCCCGCGAGGGACCAAGGGTTCGAATCCCTTCCTCTCCGCCATTTTTTTATAATTTTTAAAAACACTTTGGCATACGGAGGATTACTCAAGTGGCCAAAGAGGCTCCCCTGCTAAGGGAGTAGGCCGGGAAACCGGTGCGAGAGTTCGAATCTCTTGTCCTCCGCCAACAAAAAGACCGCTCTTGTCTACCAGACAAAAGCGGTCTTTTTGAATGATGTTTGCTTTTTGCAAATGATGTTAGCTTTGCCAATGATGTTCCCTTCGGGAATGATGTCGGCTTCGCCTAATGTTTTAGAGCAAACATCGCATCATTGCGACCACCGAGAGCAACATCATTATGCGTATCATAACATCATGTCGCCGCAAGGCGACGCATCATTGAAATATGCCGATTTTTGTGATACCATTAATTAAAAGGAGGCGATTTTGTGAAAGAGAATAAACTTGCAGAACTTTCTATGGAATTTTCTGTGGATATTATAAATCTCGTAAAGCTTTTAAAATCTAACCATGAATCTATTATCGCCAATCAAATTGGCAGAAGCGGAACAAGCATAGGCGCAAATATCCACGAAGCACAATATGCCCAGGGCAAGAAAGATTTTATTTCCAAGCTTGAAATCGCCTTAAAAGAAGCAAGTGAAACAGGTTATTGGCTTGAATTGCTGCGTAAAACTAACTACATTGACGAACAATCGTATAAATCCCTTTCTTCCAAATGCACATCTTTGCGTGTTATGCTGATTGCTTCTTGTAGAACTGCTAAGGAGAATACAAAATAAAAAGATACACTTCGCGAGCGACAAAGTAATTAGCGGTAGTTTCTTTATAAATAAGGTGATTAATATGAAAATTACAAAACGACGAGTTTTTGCTTTAGTTTTATCTTCTTTAATTCCTCTTGCTGTATTTATTTTGGGAATGATTTTTGCATTTGCAAACGCAATTGTAAATTTTTCTTTTTCTATTTCATTTTTTATTTTACCTGTAATTGCATTAGCGATATTAGCAACATTAATATTTTTAAACATTAAAGCTCTACCTAAGACAATATTAGTTATTCTGTTGCTGATTATTTTTATTTTTGTTCATTTATTCAGCTTTTTTCTATGTAAGTTTGAAACTATAAAGCATTACACAAATGATTCTGTGCAAACACATTATCAGGAAGACACCACTAAATCTGATTTGATGCCAACACTTGAAGAAATCGGTACTTCTGAAGAAATAGAATACTACGACTATTTATCTATGTTTGCCGTATATTTCACCTGTGATTCAGACGTGCTTATTTGTCGGTATTCTAAAGAAGATTATTTATCGCAAAAGTCTTATATAACAGAAAGTTTTTCTTTTCAAAAAGAACCGTTCAGCGCCGATGGATATATATGTGAACCATCTGTGCAAATTGATGATTATAATTTTAATTTCTTATCTGTAAATGATTACAGCGATGAGCTGATATATCCTAAAAGGCTTGTTGCTATTGCATACAACGACACAACACAAGAGATTGTATATCTGTCTTTTTGCGATGATGATTTGGATTACACAAGAGATTTAAAAGATTTTTTACTTACAGATTGTGGCTTAAAGCACATTCTTTAACTTAATAACCGCACTTGCAATAATTTATATTTGTGGTATCATACTTATGCTAACGTTTAAAGGAAAGGAGATTTGTTATGCTTGATTTTCATTCGCACATACTGCCTGAAATCGACGACGGCGCGCAAAGTGTTGAAGAAAGCGTAGTTATGCTTAAAATGCTTAAAGAGCAGGGCGTAAAGACCATTGCGCTCACATCGCACTACATAGCTATGGACGAATCGCCTGATGCCTTTTTGCAAAGGCGTGAGCAAGCTTATGAAATTTTAAAAGCCGAGCTTGAAAAGGAAGCTGACGAAATGCCGAAGCTTTTGCTCGGTGCTGAGGTTTACTACTACCCTAACATCTGCAAAATGGATGAGCTTTCTAAGCTAACCCTTTCTGACACAGGGCTTTTACTTTTAGAGATGCCGATGGCGCCATGGGGCGAATACACAATTAAGGAGATTACAGACTTAGTAAATTCTACAAACATACAGGTCGTTATCGCACATATAGAAAGAGCAATAAAGTATCAGAAAAAAGACACAATACAAAGACTTATCGACAATGGTGTACTGATGCAGGTAAATGCGAGCTTCTTTATCACAAAATCAACAAGAAGAAAAGCTCTTAAAATGCTTAAAAACGACCAAATACATTTCATCGGTTCTGACTGTCATAATGTAAAGTACAGACCGCCTAAGATTGACGAAGCACTCAGCATCATTGAAAATAAATTTTCAAAAGAATTTGTCAATGAATTTATAGCTAACCAGAATTCATATTTAGTTAAATAACAGCTTTTGATGTTTCTGTATTAAACATCGGGGCTGTTATTATTTTTTGAGGTGTTTATGAGAAAAAAAGTTTTTTACACGGAGCTTTCGTACATAATCGGACTTGTGTTACTCGCATTAAGTGCCGCATTAATGGAAAAAGCAGACTTTGGTTTATCTATGGTGGTAGCACCTGCATATTTACTACATCTAAAGGTTTCACAGCTCTTGCCGTTCTTTTCTTTTGGTATGGCAGAATATACCTTGCAGGCGGTATTGCTTATATTAATGGTTGTAGTACTACGCAAATTCAAGTTATCCTACCTCTTCTCTTTTGTAACTGCGGTGCTATACGGAATTATACTTGACTTTATGATAATGTGTGTTTCATATATACCTTGCGAAACAATAACCGTACGGATTGTATCTTACATATTAGGGCTACTCGGGTGCTCTACCGGAGTATCATTATTATTTCACACCTACATCGCTCCGGAGGTCTACGAGCTATTTGTAAAAGAAGTTTCGGTAAAACTTGGCATAAACATAAATAGATTTAAATCTATTTACGATTTGACAAGCTGTTTTATTGCAATAATAATGAGTTTTGTTTTCTTTGGCTTATGGCATTTTGAGGGTGTAAAGCTTGGCACAGTAATTTGTGCGCTATTAAACGGGTTTACTATCGGTATGTTTTCAAAGGTGTTTGAAAAGCACTTTGACTTTAAAGACAAATTTAATCTAAGAAAGTATTTTGAATAAATTAAATATATAAGGTATAAAAGGCGTTCTGTTTACAAAGGGCGTCTTTTTTCTTTTTTAGCACTAAAAACGCTTTTAATTCTCCAAAAAAATTCTATTTTGACACTAAAACAATGGCTATTTATTATCGCGATTGTCGTATTTTTCTTTTTAGAAAATAATTAGTTACAAGCTGTAACCACCTAAAATGTGAACATTTTTTGTACTTTTTGTACACAATTATTAATAAATATTGAATTTTTATAGCGTTTTCACAATATTTAGCCCAAAAAGGTTGAACTGAAAATAATTCTTTGATATAATAATGACAAATTTGTTACCAAGTTATTCAATTTTGAAATACGTTTTCACAAGTTCTAAGCACGAAACAAGTGCGTTTTGAACATTGGAGGTTTACTTTATAATGAAAGCATTAAAAAAGATTTTATCTATTACAATTATAGTTGCGCTTCTTGCATGCATTTGCATTATGAGTACTGTCTCATCTTCTGCAAGCGGTACGGGCGCAGGACTTGCTGAATGGTCTTTAAACGCTTACTATTCAGGTTGGAGCTATGTTTATGGCGGCTCTACCCCAGGCGCTGTTGACTGTTCCGGTCTTATCTATTCTTATGCAGGCGGTCATCGTACAGGTGATGCTCAGCTTTACAACTCAAGCTACACAGGCTCTGTATCAGGCGGTGTTCCTAGAATTCACGGTCTTGGTCTTTGGAAGCCTGGTCACGTAGGCGTTTATGTCGGTGACGGTATGGCTGTTGATGCTAGAGGTTCACAGTACGGCGTTTGCTACGAATCAGTTTATACACACGGTTGGACTACATACTTTAAAGTTCCCGGTGTTTCCTACCCTAAAAACGGTTGGGTAAAATTTAACGGTTCTAAATATTATTATGAAAACGGTCAGTATCTTGCAAATACTACAAGAACAATCGACGGCGTTTCATATACATTTGCTTCAAGCGGTAAATGCACATCAAACGGTGCAAGCTCTGAATCATCAAGCTCATCAAGTTCTACTTCAACAAACAGTTCAACTTTAAAGCTTGGCTCACAGGGCGAGGCTGTAGAAAAGCTCCAGAAAAGATTGCAGGAGCTTGGTTACTACAACGGTACTGTAGACGGTGACTTTGGTCCAGCTACTGAAAAAGCATTCAAGCTCTTCCAGAAAACTGCAGGTCTTTATGTAGATGGTCTTGCAGGCAGCGATGTCGAGTACTTATATGCTGATAATGCTCCAAAATACGAGCAGGAAACAGTAACTAACAACAAAAAAGACGATGAAATCGCTACAACTTCTGCATCAGCAGATGATGAAAAAGAGGAAACTCCTACTTCATTTGCAAAGGGCGATTACCACGAGGAAATAATCAAAATACAGGAAAGATTGTCTGAACTTTCTTACTACGACGGCACTGCTGACGGTTCTTTCGGTACAATGACCGAGGATGCTATCAAGCAGTTCCAGGGTGCAAACGGCATTACACAGAGCGGTATTGCAGACGAGTTCACACTCGAGATGCTCTTCTCTAACATTGCCGCCTCTAACCCAATTGATGAAAGCCCAACAGACACCTTAGAGGTTGTTGATTCTGAGTTACCTGTTTCAGCACAGACGGTTGCTCCTACTGTTGCTCCTACAGTTGCACAGGACGCTGCAGCTACTGAGGTTGTACTTGAAACAAACAAGTTATCTGAAAAAGCTCTTGCAGGTATCACAAGTTCTATGGGCTTTGAGTCAGATGCAAGCGGTAACAACTTCCAGTTTATTTTCTGGCTTGCTGTTATGATTGTAGTGATGAGCATTACATTCGCTATTGTCAACGCAGTAGAAAAGAAAAAGAGCGGTAAAAAGTCATCCGCTAAATACTTTTAATTATTACTAACTTTAAATATTTGTCTTAAGCATTATGTTTTGGACTTGTCATCCAAAGCAAAGAAAATAAGCAGAAGCCTTCGCTTCTGCTTTTTCTTTTACCATTAACATATAAATGTTGCATATAAAAAACCGCCTGCAAAAACAGGCGGTTATAATTTTATGTAGAAAATTATTCTTCAGGAATTTCTGATGTACAATGTGGGCAACGAGTAGCTTCGATATCAATCTCACTACAGCAGAAAGGACATTTCTTTGTTGTTTGCGCTTCTTCCACTTCTTCTTTCTTACCAATAGACTGAGCCTTGTTGATAATCTTAACGAGTAAGAAGATAACAAAAGCCATAACAATAAAGTTGATAACTGCTGTGATAAATGAACCGTAAGCCCAAACGGTTGCACCCAATGCAGTTGCATCAGCAGCAGTAACAACGCCTGTAAGGTCGACACCCTGAGGAGCTTTTAAAACTACAAACTGGTCTGCAAAGTTAATGCCACCTGTGATAAGACCGATAAACGGCATCACCAAATCGTTGATAAGCGAATTAACGATAGCCTGAAAAGCACCGCCGATAATAACAGCAACTGCTAAATCAACCACGTTACCACGCATAACAAAGTCTTTGAATTCTTTAAAAAACTTTTTCATAAAATCCTCCTGTATATTAAATTTTATAAAGTAGCCTTGTGATGTACTTTTTTACCCTTTTTGACAACTACATAGCCCTTGTCAAACTGGGATTTTGGAACAACTGCGAACATATCAGTAATCTTATTATCGTCTACTGAAACACCGCCCTGCTGAATAAGGCGTTTGCCCTCGCCCTTTGAAGAAATAAGCGAGCATTTAATTAGCAAATCAAGTACTGAAATACCGTCGTCTGTAAAGTCAGCATCATTAAGTGCGGTTGTAGGCATATTGTCGGTATCAACGCCCTTAGAGAAAAGTGCACGTGCACCCTCCTGCGCTTTTGTCGCCTCTTGCTCACCGTGGATAAGCTTTGTAAGCTCGAAAGCTAAAATCTCTTTAGCCTTATTAATCTCAGAGCCCTCAAGCTTAGAAAGTTCTTCGATTTCTTCAAGCGGTAAGAAAGTAAGCATTTTCAAGCATTTAACAACGTCAGCATCGTCAACATTTCTCCAGTACTGGTAGAAATCAAACGGAGATGTTTTTTCAGCAGAAAGCCATACAGCGCCGGACTGGGTCTTGCCCATCTTCTTGCCCTCTGAATTTAAGAGCAGGTTGATTGTCATAGCGTAAGCATCTTTTCCAAGCTTTCTACGGATAAGCTCTGTACCGCCGAGCATATTCGACCACTGGTCGTCGCCGCCAAACTGCATATTACAACCATACTTTTGATACAATGCGTAAAAGTCGTAAGACTGCATAATCATATAGTTAAACTCAAGGAAGGAAAGACCCTTTTCCATACGCTGTTTGTAGCATTCAGCAGTAAGCATACGGTTAACCGAGAAGCAAGCACCAACCTCGCGTAATACGTCAACATAATTTAAATCTAAAAGCCAGTCAGCATTGTTAACTAACAAAGCCTTATCATCTGAAAAGTCGATAAAACGGCTCATCTGCTTTTTAAAGCATTCAACATTGTGAGCGATAGTTTCAGTTGTCATCATCTGACGCATATCTGTACGACCGCTAGGGTCACCAATCATAGCAGTACCACCGCCGATAAGCGCAATAGGCTTATTGCCAGCCATCTGTAAACGCTTCATAAGGCAAAGTGCCATAAAGTGGCCTACGTGAAGGCTGTCTGCTGTAGGGTCAAAGCCGATGTAAAATACAGCCTTACCGCTATTGACTAATTCTCTGATTTCTTTTTCGTCTGTAACCTGTGCGATGAGTCCACGCGCAACAAGCTCTTCATAAACTCCCATTTTAAAAATTCCTCTCTGTGATTTATAGAATTAAGTATATATTCAAACTCGAATAAGGTCAAGTTTTTAGCCCTTTTTAGAACGCATTTTTTGCTTTTTCTTATAATTAGGTTTGACTTTTTTTGAGTTTTTCGGTTTTGGTTTTTGCGTCTGATACTTTTGCGGTATTGGTGCATTAATCAAACAATTTTTACCGGTACCGATTAAATCTTTTCGACCTGCCTTTACTAAAGCCTCAATAACTAAATCTTTATTATTTGGCTTAAAGTACTGCAAAAGTGCTCTTTGCATAGCCTTTTCGTGAGGCGATTTTGCAACATACACTTCCTTTAAGGTATATGGATCAAGCCCCGTATAATACATACAGGTTGATACAGTACCCGGAGTCGGGTAAAAGTCCTGTACCTGATCAGGGTGTATTTTCTCACGCTTTAAATAAAGTGCAAGCTCGACCGCTTCTTTTAAGGTAGAGCCCGGATGTGAGCTCATAAGATACGGTACTAAATACTGCTCTTTTTTCGCATTCGCAGTCTTTTTATAAAACTCGTCTTGAAAACGCTTATACACGCCAATATGCGGCTTACCCATTTTATCAAGCACTATGTCAGAACAATGCTCAGGTGCTACCTTTAGTTGTCCGCTAATATGGTGTTCTACAAGCTCTTTGAAAAACTCGTCGGACTCGTCTTCTAAAAGGTAATCAAATCGGATACCGCTTCGTATAAACACCTTTTTAACGCCGTCGAGCTTTCTAAGCTTTCGTAAGATATCAATATAATCATCGTGGGAAACCTGCAGGTTTTTGCAAGGAGTTGGAGCAAGGCATTTTTTGCCCTTACACAGTCCTGCTTTTTTCTGCAACTTGCACGATGGCAATCTGAAGTTTGCGGTAGGTCCGCCGACATCGTGGATATATCCTTTGAAATTAGGCGATGCGATAAGCTTTCTCGCTTCTTCTAAAATGCTTTCTTGACTTCGAACAGTAACTGCCCTGCCCTGATGAAAAGCGATAGCGCAGAAATTGCAACCACCAAAGCAACCACGATTATGCGTAATAGAAAACTCAACCTCTAAAATACCCGGTACACCGCCGAGCTCTTCGTAAATCGGATGATAGGTACGCTCGTATGGTAGCGAATAGACATAGTCGAGCTCTTTTGTCGTAAGCGGTGGCATTGGTGGAGTCTGCACCAAAATCATATCACCGTCACGTTGTATCATAGTTTTGCCACGCACAGCGTCATACTCGTCGAGCTCCTTACGCGTTGCAATCGCGTAATCTTTTTTATCAGTACTTACACGCTCAAAGGTCGGAAGTTCTGTTACACTCATCGGGGTGTAATCTTTTGTTTTAACAGCGTAGCAAATGCCTTTTATATCATAAAGGCCTTCAACAGTATAGCCGTCGTTTAAGCGGTCGGCGATTTCAATAGTCTGGTTCTCGCCCATACCGTAAATAATAATATCAGCTTTGCTGTCGAAAAGAATTGAATGGCGAACTTTATCGTCCCAGTAATCGTAGTGAGCAAAACGGCGCAGGCTTGCTTCCAGACCACCTAATATAATAATAGACTCGGGAAAAAGTCTGCGGACAATATTCGAATATACAATCGCCGCTCTGTCAGGTCGTTTGCCCATAATTCCTCCAGCGGTATAGGCATCGGTTTTTCTACGTTTTTTAGCAACAGAGTAATGCGCAACCATACTGTCGATATTGCCGGACGTAATCATAAAGCCAAGACGAGGCATACCAAACTGCAAAAAATCAGCATCGCTGTTACAATCAGGCTGGGATAAAATCGCGACTCTGTACCCCCTATCTTCGAGTACACGCGAAATTATAGACACGCCAAAGGACGGGTGGTCAACGTAGCTGTCGCCTGTGATAAACACAAAATCGACACCGTCCCACCCGCGAGCTTTTACATCTTTAATTGAGATTGGTAAAAAAGCCATAGCGTCCTCTGATATCTCTATTTTATTTCTAATTTAGAATTATTTATTATTCTTTTACAGAATTTTATAAATAGTTTTATTTCTATATTAGAATTCTTATTTAGAATTAAACACAAATATTTTGATTAATTATTCTTATTTAGAATTCTTCTTCGGAATTATAATCATCGTCGTATGAGCCGCCTTGAGGCACATCCATAACGTGGTTTCGTTCAAGCCACTCATTATAGGTCAAGAGCACATCTCTTGCTTTTGAGCCCTGATGTGGGCCGACAATGCCCATCTGCTCCATATCATCAATCATACGACCTGCACGAGCGTAACCGACTTTGAGTCTACGTTGCAACAGAGATGTAGATGCTTGTCCTGCTTCAACGACTACCTTGATTGCTTCTTCCATAAGAGAGTCAACATCAGGTGTATCATTTGATGCAGAAGGAGCATCTTTTGCGCCCTTGCCGAGCTCTTCAGCCGCAATTCTGCGGATACGCTCTTCGACCTCTGTGTTGTACTGTGCATCGTGAGATTTCTTGATATATGATGTAACACGCTCGATTTCTTCGTCTTCGGAGAAGCATCCCTGAACTCGAACTGCCTGAGAAGCACCAACAGGTGAATAAAGCATATCACCACGACCGATAAGCTTTTCAGCGCCGCTTGCGTCCAAGATTGTACGCGAGTCGATGTTTGAAGCAACCTTTAATGCAATACGAGATGGGATGTTACCTTTAATTAGACCTGTGATAACGTTAACGGTAGGACGCTGGGTAGCTAAAATCAAGTGCATACCTGCAGCTCGAGCCATCTGTGCAAGACGGCAGATAGCATCTTCTACCTCGCTCGGTGCCGCCATCATAAGGTCGGCAAGCTCGTCGATAGCGATAACAATCTGAGGAAGTTTTTCTTTTGCAACCGGCAGACCACCAACCATCATACAAACGTCCTCTTCCTCGTTGCCTGTAGAATTTTGGGCTATGTATTCAAGATTTCTTTCAACCAGTCTGTTGTAAGAACCGATATCCTTGCAGTCGAACTCAGAAAACAGCTTATAGCGATTAAGCATTTCAGATACCGCCCAGTTGAGCGCACCTGCCGCTTTCTTCGCATCAGAAACAACAGGTACGAGCAGATGCGGAATACCTTTGTATTTAGAAAACTCAACCATCTTAGGGTCGATAAGAAGAATTTTGACCTCTTCAGGAGTTGCTTTAAACAAAATGCTCATAAGCAAAGCGTTTACACATACTGATTTACCCGAGCCTGTTGTACCCGCGATAAGCAGGTGAGGCATTTTTGCCAAATCAGTAATGACAATCTCGCCCGTGATATCACGACCGAGCACACAGGAAAGCTTTGATTTACTGTTTCTAAACTCGTTAGAGTCGATAAGCTCTCTTAACGTAACGATATTTGTAAACTTGTTTGGTACTTCTATACCGATAGCCGCTTTGCCCGGAATAGGCGCTTCAATACGCACGCCTTTTGCCGCAAGGTTGAGCGCGATATCGTCAGCAAGATTTGTAATCTTGCTGATTTTAACGCCTGCGGCAGGCTGAAGCTCGTATCGCGTTACAGATGGACCACGACAGATGTTGGTGATGTTCGCTTTTACACCAAAGCTGTTTAAGGTTTCAACAAGCTTTGTGGCGTTGTTCTGCAGTTCCATCATCGCCGCAGGGTCGTCGCTTTCCTCACCTGGATTTAAAAGCTGGACAGGAGGCAAAGTGTACTGCTTTTTCTTTTCTTTTTCTTTTGATTTTGAAACCTGCTTTGAGAAAGACTCGGTTTCTTCGTCGATATCAACATCTACAGGCACGGTCTGAGGGTCTGCCTGCTTTGCTCCATCGGCTTTAACAGATGTTCTCTTTCTGCGTGAAATTTTATCAGCTACAGCAGACGCATCATTTACACCGCTATAATCTTCATCATCATTTGCGCTGATACCGTTGTTTGCATTATTGATAATGTCGATAATCTGCTGGTCAGCTTCGCTTTCAGGAGACATCGGCTTTTTCTTTCTCTTTTTAGTGTTGTCATCAAGTGGAATATCGATACGGTCTTTAGAGCTTCTAGGGGTAGTATAGTCAACTACCTGTGCATCATCAACAACCTCTTCCTCTTGAGCTTTACGCTGTCTGCGCTCGTCCCTTTGTTTAGCAAATCTGTCGTACTGCTTATGCGCAACATTTGCAATATCAACAAGTGAAATACCCGTAAGCAACATTATAAAGACAATTAACGCAACAATAACTATAACAATAGCAGGCGCGTTAGTAAACCAAGCTCTAAACGGATAGCCCAAAATTGCACCGAACATACCGCATAAGCTTACTCCCGTCGCAGATCCTGTGTAAGAATTTCCAAGTGCTTGTATGTAGTTTCTACCTTCGTTGTAGTCAACAGCACCGCATAAATAAATCAGAGTACACGAAAACAAAACGATAAGTATTGACATAGAAACCTTTGTGCCTTTATGGGACATTTCCTTTTCCTTTGCGGTCATAATGCCCATATATAAAAAGACAAAAGGTACAAGGATAAAGCAAATGCCAAACACACCGAACATAAAGCTACGCATAGAAAGCCAGAGGTTGTCGCCTCTGATAACTAAAAGCGCAAACAATATAACAGCCGCAGCACATAAAAGAATAGCTTTTACCTGCGGGTTAAATGACTTTTGCGCCGATACATCCTTTGCTTTATTTTTATTTGATTGAGTTTTTGCTACCGGCTTTTTAGATGTTTTCTTTTGAGCCAAGTTCACCACTCCTGTTTTTTCTTTATAAGAATCATTTATTATTCTAATTAAGAATTTAATTAGAATATTTTATTTCGTTCAGAGAAATATGTAATTTCTAATTTAGAATTAAACAAAGATGTTATGTCCAATGTTCATTTCAATAATGCTGACAACAACCACAGCAATACCGACAACAGCAGTATAGACAATAAAGATAATCATCTTATCGGTTTTAAGCAACCATTTGAAAAGCACGATAGAAAGGTAGCCGACAATAGCCGACGCAAGCATTCCCGCGATAATCACACCGATTGAGATGCCAATACCACCCGGTGCCGAAACTGCGTCAGAAAGCTCTAAAACCGCCGCCGCCAAAATAGATGGAACAGCCATAATAAAAGTAAAGTCAAGTGCGCTCTGGCGATTTACACCTCTTAGCTGACCAGCGGCTAAGGTAGAGCCACTACGGGAAAGACCAGGAAAAACTGCGGCACAAACCTGAGTCAAGCCGACAACAATGGCATCAAGTACAGTAAGCGACTGCTTGCCTGCACCAAGCTGAGATAAGGTGCCCTGTTTTTCTTCCTTTTTCTTTAAGCGTTTATTAAACACATTACCAAAAGTAAGCAAAATACTTGTTGCTAAAAGAGAGAAACCGACCACAATAAAGTATTTTGAATCGCCTGAAAGCACCTCGGCAAAATCTTTGACTTTCATATCTGTACCCGGAATAGGTGCGAACAATAAGAAAAGCGGAATAAGAGCCACAATAAGCATAAATATCATTTTGCGATCGTGGTTCATATTTTTAAAGGAAAACTTCTTTGTAAATATGTCCCCTATAATAGCGAAAAACTCTTTGATAAGTCGCCATATAAGCTTGTAGTAAAATGCAATTACTGCAACGAGTGTGCCGATATGTAGCATAACATTAAAGAACAAATTATTTTCTGTAACACCCATAATGTGCTGTGTTATAGCGAGGTGTCCACTACTAGATACAGGTAAAAACTCGGTAAGTCCCTGTACGATACCCTGAATAATAGCATCAAATATACTCATTATAGCCTCCTGTTATGTAACGCCATACGGCGTAATTTTCTTATTTAGAATTTTCTTTTTCTTCTGAAGCTTGCTTTTTACATTTTGAAATCATATCAAAAAGGCAATCGGTCGCATCAGACAAAGTGCCGACTTCGTCAACAAGACCTTCGTCCACCGCTTCCTGACCCTCCAAAATAGTGCCGATATCGGTGACGAGCTCGCCTGTATTTAAAACAAGCTCGGTGTAACGCTCTTTAGTGATGTTTGAATTTTCAGCGACAAAGGTAGTTATCCTATCCTGCATCCTACGAAAATATTCAAAAGTCTGCGGAGCACCGACGGTAAGACCTGTTGTGCGTACAGGATGAACCGTCATAGACGCGCTTTTTGCAATGTAGCATTTATCAGACGCTACCGCAAGCGGGATACCGATTGAATGTCCTCCGCCTAAAACAATAGACACCGACGGCTTTTTCATTCCCGAAATCAGCTCCGCTATAGCAAGTCCCGCTTCGACATCGCCACCTGCCGTATTAAGCAGTATAAGTAAGCCGTCGATTCGCTCGTCCTCATCAATCGCAACAAGCTGAGGGATAACGTGCTCGTACTTAGTCGTCTTATTAGAAGACGGCAAAATAAAATGCCCTTCAATCTGTCCGATGATGGTAAGACAATAAATAACGCTGTCTCCCCTACGCGTAATCACCGAACCGATATTTCCAATACGCTCGTGGTAATTGTCCCCACTGAATTGCTCGGTTAAATCAGGCTCGCTGTCAGGAGCCTGCTCGTTATTTATCAATTCATTATTAAAATCTGTGTTCACAGAAAATGCACCTCCGCAGGTAGCATACCCCATAAACACAAAATAATGTATATAACTTGTTTCATTATAACATCATTTGGTGTATTCTTCAAGAAAAATAAGCAATTTTCTGCATTATTTCTATATAATAATATTATTTTCGTAAAGTTGTAGTATGCTATAATTGATAAAATTTATGATGGAGGATTACAAGTGGACTCTAATTTCGTTTATGGAATTATAATTGCTGTGTTAATAATGCTGTCTGCGTTCTTTTCGTGCGTGGAAACCGCGTTTTCCTGCGCAAATAGAATAAGACTGAAAAGCTACGCTGACAATGGTAGTAAAAAAGCGGTAACCGCACTTTGGGTCACAGATAATTTTGACAAGGTGCTGACTGCGATTTTAATCGGCAACAATGTAGTAAACCTTGGTTGTTCATCTATCGCTACGGTGCTGTGCATTGAGCTTTTCCACAACTACGGCGCTGCGATTGCAACAGGCGCTACAACGCTACTCGTACTCACCTTTGGCGAGGTAGTACCAAAATGCTTTGGTAAAGAAGCTACCGATGCTATCGTGCTCAACACAGCAGGCATTTTAAAGGTTCTGACATATATCCTCACTCCGTTTGTATATTTCTTTATCGGAATTAAATCTGCTGTATTAAAGCTCGCTAACATCAAAAAAGACCAGCCAAGCGTTACTGAAGACGAGCTCAAATACATTATTGACACCATTGAAGAAGAAGGCATACTCGAAGAGGAAGAAAAAGACCTCGTGCAGTCTGCTCTTGATTTCGACGAAAAAACTGCTCTTGAAATTTTAACACCTAGAGTTGACGTTGTATTAATTGATACAGAAGACGACGAAAAAGCTATCAAAGAAACTATACTTAAAGAAAGATATTCTCGTATTCCTGTATATGAAGATAACATCGACAATATCATCGGAATACTCCACACAAGAGATTATTTAGAGGAGTTATCCGAAAACAAAACTCCTGATATTAAAGAGCTCATAACAGAACCGCATTTTATCTATAAATCAAGAAAACTATCAGACATTCTCGCTGACTTTAAAGAGAAAAAACTTCATATTGCTATCGTCACCGACGAATACGGCGGTATGCTCGGTATTGTTACTATGGAAGACCTGCTTGAGGAAATCGTCGGCGATATATGGGACGAGGACGAAGAAGAAGAACGCACATACACAAAGCTAAAAGACGGACGATATATCATCAGCGGTGATATGGACCTGTCTGACTTGTTTGAAATTTTCGAGATGAACGACGATGACGATATCGAGAGCATCTCGGTCGGCGGTTTCATAGTTGAACAGCTCGGCACTATCCCGACTATCAACCAAAGTGTTAAATACAAAGACCTGTTGATAACCGTAAAACGCATTAAGAACAATCGTATTTTGTCCGCTTTTGTGTCAAAGAACGTACAAGACTAAGCTTGCTGATTTTCTTGCAGATAAAGCTTATGGGCACTGTAAGCAAGCCCCACAAAAAGCTATACAGCAAGCATATCTGACCTAAAAGATTAAGGGGCTGTTTTGAATAATCCCACACCTTAAGCTTAAGGCGGATATTGACTACTAAGCCACATAAAAACTCAAGTGTTGTTATAACCAAGCTTCCTATAACACACTTTAAAGTCAATGTCAGGTGCTTGAATTTATCAAAGATTTTGTACAAAAATAAAAAGCACAGACCGCCTGTTATTATCATTGAAATATGGGTTCGTCTGCGCCACAAAATTTCGATTAAGCCGTAGCAAAAGCCACCTGACATAAACAAAATTATATCAAACAATATTTTTAAAAATGCAAGTTTTTTCATAAAAAATCACCCCGACTAGTGTTAGCTAATCGGGGTGTTATTATTTTACAATGTTTAGTAAAATTAATAGTTTTCAGCTTTAATTCTGAAATAAGCCTTTGGATGAGCACAAACTGCGCAAATCTCAGGAGCTTCTGTACCAACAACGATATGACCGCAGTTGCCACATTCCCAGATAACGATAGAGCCTTTCTTGAAAACTTCGCCGTTTTTAACGTTTGCAAGAAGCTTTCTGTAGCGTTCTTCGTGCTCTTTCTCAATTTTAGCAACGCCTTCAAACTGTAAAGCGATGTCTTCAAAGCCCTCTTCTCTAGCCTCTTTAGCAAAAGTAGCGTACATATCTGTCCACTCGTAGTTTTCGCCTGCTGCAGCATCTTCGAGGTTCTGCATTGTGTCGTTGATTCCGCCTAAAAGCTTGAACCAAAGCTTTGCGTGTTCTTTCTCGTTATCTGCTGTTGCTAAGAAAAGATCAGCAATCTGATTGTAGCCTTCTTTTCTAGCCTTTGATGCAAAATAAGTGTACTTGTTTCTAGCCTGTGACTCGCCTGCAAAAGCAGCCATCAAGTTAGCTTCTGTTTTTGTTCCTTTAAGATTCATAATTTACCTCCATATTTTTATAAAAATAATTTAATATTTCATTAAATTCTTCATAAGTATATATGCAATTAACCGCGCTTATCATCGCATTTGTCGTAAGATAAGGTGGCATTTGCAAATAAGAAAGCAATGCTTCTCTAAGCTTTTTAGAACAGCTCTTTCCGCAAAGTCCGAAATCGTAAAAATCAGCTTTTGTGATTTTTCGAATATTAGGTGCTTTTTCTTGTCCTAAAATTGTTGCACCGCTTTTTAATATAGCATTTACAAGTTCGTTTGCGTCTATTCCCTCAACGCCGATTTTTCTTTCTTTTGAGAACTGCGCTTTGCGTTTTTCTTTCCCGTAGACAGTCGGGATATAACAATGCTTGATTGATTTTTCATCAACAATGCCTTTTAAAAAATTACGCAAAACAAAGCCCGCAGAATCGACATCAGTCATCACTAAAATTCCGCGTTTTTGAGCAAGCTTTCTAATAAGCTGTTGCGCTTCTTTATCCTTAAAAACACGAAACCCGTTAATAGTAATTATAGTAGAACAAATGACACTTTGCAACCGTATTTTGTCATATTTTCCTTCAACGATTACCGCCTCTTTGATATTAAGCTTTTCAAATTCAGACATTGTCATCGCCTCGTGCAATCAATATAAGGCGTGAGATAAGCTTTTCAATCTCTGTGCGTGCATTTAATGTTACGCTCACCATACGCTCATTAAGCTCTAAAAGAGCGTCTATGCTCTGTCTTAAGGCAACTGTAGAAATACGCTTTGACTGACGAGCCATTTTTTCAAGCACCCACGCACGGTTTTTGTAGGATAGCTCATCAGCAAAGACCTTCATGGGAATTGCGTTTTCTGTTGCAATACGGGCACGGTACATATCAACATAAGCAGTAGACAAAGCAATAACAATAGAAACAGGCTCTTCACGCTGATAGAAAAGTATGTCTATAGTCTGCATCGCTTTATCAAAATTCTGCGCTATAACAAAATCAAACAAATCGTAGATTCTCGCCTGCAAATTTTTAGCAACAAGCTTTTCAATCATCTCGACTGTTATTTCATTTTCACCTGCATAAGCACAAAGTTTTTCAACCTCGCTGTGCAGAATATTCAAATCTTTTGTGCAGGTTTTTATCAGTACCGATGCGTTAATCGGACTTATTTTGCTGCCGCATTCGTTTGCCCATTTGCATACGGTTTTTTCTAATGATATGTCAGAGCGACGGGACAAATCAGCAACAACGCCGTTTTTTTCAAAAACGTCTCGCAGTTTCTTATACTTTTTAGCAGGCTTCTCATTAACCTTTGTAATCATAGAAAGTATGAGTACTGTAGTATCCGGTACATTTTTTGCGATACTTATGTAGCTTTCGAGGTCGTCGCTTGATAAAGCGTCAATGTCAAGGTCAACGACCTTAACACAGTTTTTATCCGACATAAACGGCATCACATCGCACGCAACCGATACATCGGAAACGTCAGATTCGTTGTCAAAAGTATGAAAATTAAACTCTGGTAACTCGCTACCCATGAGTTTTTTAATAAGTGTATCGGTGTACATACCGACTAGCATTTTTTCTTCACCATCAATGAAGTAAAGATTAGAAAACTGTTTTGACGCTATATGCTTTTTAAAATCAGGCTCTTTCATTATCGGCATTGTTACACCTCCATTACAACTTCAATATCACCATCAGCGGTGAGTAATACCCTGTCGCTGATAGAATGAACAAGTTTCATATCAAAATACGCGCTCTCTTCTTTTTCGCTGATTATAAGAGTATCGCATGATAAAAGCTCAAAATTTTGCGGGTACTTAGAAAAGACAATTATACTTGCGCTCCTATACTCAGGTGGGATGTTCTCTACATCAACACCATTTGGTAACACAAGCAAAGAACAGGTCTTTGCATCAAGATAAGTGATGTACTTATCTCCTGCTAAATAATACGTTACTGACTCTTTATCGCTTAAAGCAACCTTTTGGAAACTTTGTGGCACGATGCACGTATCTACAGTATCGGGCAGATATACTGTCCTTTTGTTATCATACAGCAAAACACTGTTAATTGCAAATGCTTTAGTTAAAGAATTTAAACCATCAAAGCTATCCTGAGTATTGTTTACACAGGACACAAGCTCGAACTTTGTCACCTTGTTTTCAAGCTTACCTATAGTTTCAAATGTATTTTTACTGTTACAATCAAGCGTGAGCAGTGCGTTTGTATCGGGCGATTTATACATCACAGCCAAGCCGTTGTCTACATTATAAACATTTACTGTGCTGACATTAGACTCAAGATACACGGCACTTAAATATCCGACTAAAAGCATCAATGCCATACAAAGCGAAATCACCTTAAGCCTTAACTTATCTTTTGAAATGAACATCCACAAAAGCAGTATCGCACTCAAAAGTATAAACAAATACACAAAGTTAAAGGTTACGTGTAAATACGAAAATGGCAAATCAGCAAAGAAATTAACGATAGCTAAAGATAAATCAGTCAGCATATTTGCTACTGATGATAAGAAAACAATTAAAAAACTTGTAAACGGTATAAAGCCGATTACAGCAATAATAAACGATAATATCAGCAAAAACTGTATTGGGAAATAAAGCACTATACTTACGATTACTGACAAAGTCGGAGCCGCACCAAAAAATAATATAGACAACGGAAGCGACACCACATAAGCACTTATATTTACACTTAGCATAGCAAGCAAAAAGTAAGCTATTTTGCGAGAGTATGTAATTAATTTTTTCTTTATCTTCTTTTCGTTTTTAGGTATTGGTTTATCACTTATTATTCTTTTAGAGAATTTATCTGTCAAAATCGGTGACAACGTAATTATAGAAAAAGTAGTCGCAAAAGACAGGATAAGGCTCATATCACCCGCTAAATATGGTCTATAACAGGTTAGAATAATTGCGGCAAAGCCCAGTGAATTAGGCGGATACGGGTCATCAACAATCATCATGCCTATAATACAAACTAAAAGCATAATTCCGCTACGCATAACCGATGGTACAAACCCCGTCACACCCATATATATGAATATAAATAACACGGCTAAAGCCAAAATAAAATTCTTAAATCGTCTTAGCCCTTTTATTTTAGTCAAAATAATAAATAGTGAAACTAAAATGGAAAAGTGCATACCTGACACAACAATAAGATGGGATACGCCTGCTTGTGTAAACTGCTGTCTTAATTCATTTGACAAGGCGTACTTGTCGCCAAGGAGCAACGCACTAGAGAGGCAAAATGCATCTTTGCTCAGATATGTTTCGAGCGTTTCTCGTATTTTTTGTCTAAGCTTTATTGCGTAATACCTATAGCCTTTTTGCGGTGGTGAAATTTCTTTAATCTGAGCTGTTCCATAACCGAAGCTACCTGTAAGAAAATATCGTTTAGCTATATAAGACTTGTTTTCTGTTTTGCTTAATTCAACCTGCGTTTCTATGGTAGAAAGCGCATCAATGTCAAGTAAATCTTTACTATATGCGATAAACATGAAATTGCAATTTTGCGAGTCCGCTTTTATGCATTTGAATTTATAATAATACATATCGTAATTTTTATACGGCTCTTCTTCAAGCTTTGCTACAACCTTTCCGATATAACCGTTATAGGTCTCAACGGTTTTATCATAAACACAGGTTGTATAAAGAATATTTACCACACACGCAATAAGCGCTATAAACGCCATAACGGGCAAGTAGACGGTAGCTCTGCACTTTTTAACTGCTAAAAATACAATGAATAATAAAAGTGCTATCGACAATATAATAAATGCTAAAAGCTTGCCAAAATAAAAAACGACCGCAAGTACGGATAAGTATGTAAGACCTATCTGTGCAAGCAATCGTTTCATAATTTTCATTCCTTATGTATATTTTTCTTACTTAAAAAATAGCGGTAGTTTCTCTAAGAAAATAATATCATCTCTGTCGGCAGCATCACCTTCAGCAAGCACAGCCGCCTTGCCTACTACAATACCGCCACAAGCGTCAGTGAGCTTTTCAAGCGCGGTTAAGCTCTCGCCTGTTGAAATAACATCGTCTAAAATAAGCACACGCTTTCCTTTTAGCTTTTGCGCTGCATCGTCACCTATGTAAAGCTTTTGCTCGTGTGCTGTGGTGATAGAATTAACTACAACAGAAATCGGGTTAGTCATATAAACCTTTTCACCCTTACGAGCGACAACATAGTTTTTGCAACCGATGCGGGCAAATTCATAGCAAAGCGGAATGCTCTTTGCTTCTGCAGTTAAAACAACATCGTGCTCAGGGCAAATTTTCAAAAGCTCCTGAGCAGATTTTTCAGTAATCTCGACATCGTCAAACATAATAAAAGCGGCGATATCAATTTTATCGTTAACTGAGCAGATTGGAAGCTCGCGCTCGCAACCTGCTATTGTCATTTTATAAGTCTTTTTCATAACACACCTCTATATTACGCAAAATCGCCGCTAAGCTTAGTACCGCCAAGCAAATGAAAATGCAAATGGAATACTGTTTGTCCGCCGTTTTCCTTGCAGTTATTGACAATGCGATAACCGTCAAGATCAAGCTCCTTTGCAATATGAGGAATTTTAGAGAAAATGTGTGAAACCACAGCGCAATTCTCCTCGTTTATCTCGTCAGCACAGCAAATATGCTCCTTTGGGATAATAAGCACGTGCACAGGTGCTTTAGGCTCTAAGTCATAAAACGCGATAATCTTATCGTCTTCGTAAACTTTATTTGATGGAATTTCACCGTTTGCAATCTTGCAAAATATACAACTCATAATTAACCTCCAAAATATGATTTCGTATATTATATTTTCACTATTATTTTATACTTTATACTCAATTTCGTCAATAGAGCAAAAATAAAAAAGACGGTGAAAAACTCACCGTCTAATTTTTATTTATCTGTATCTATAGCGTGAATTGCGTCTTTTTTTACGCTTATGCGAGGATATAAGCATACACACAAAGATAATCAGCACGCACAATACAACAACAATCCATATAATGTTGTTGACAACAAAGCCGATAAATCGGTGCATCAGATAGTTTGACTGGTCACGCTCAATATCTTCAAGTGAAATGATATTTGAAGTACCGACTAACTGGGAATCATAGTACACAGAAACACTGCCAAACACCTGATTTTTCTCAATAGGTGCGCTGACATAGTCAGGCAAATCAACCTTTGTGCTCACAAGTGACTCGTCGTAGTTATTAGGAAGGAGTGCAGATACAGAACCGTCGGTTACTGCATCGACATATTCGTCACCCCATACAAACTCAACAGGTAAGGTTTTCATAACCTCGTTATTCGGTAATAATTCTATATAAGAAATATTGTTAAATGCCCATTCGTACATTTGCTTTGTATCAAGCATCGCATAGTTAATCTCGTCCGCGTAAGAGAAAGGTGCACCGAGTGCAATACACATATATCTGTACTCGTCTTTTTGGGCAGTAGTAATCAGACATTTACCGGCTTCGTCGGTGTAGCCTGTTTTAACACCCTTAACAGGCGCATAGTAGTACTGCGGATAAGACGGGTCTATCATATAGTTTGTTGTTTCAATTTTTGTATCCATTTTTTTAACATAGTACTGACTTGTTGCGGTAATCTCTTCAAAATACGGCTTTTCAAAAGCGTATTTCGTAATAACCGAAAGGTCAAGTGCGGTTGAATAATGCATTGAATCAAACAAGCCATGCGGATTGACAAAATGGGTTGATTTACATTCAAGCTGAGCTGCCTTCTGGTTCATAAGATTGACAAAATTATCAACCGAGCCATTGCCGACATAATCAGCAAGCACCCACGCCGCATCATTTCCCGACGGCACCATCATACCATACAGAAGGTCGATAACCGCGAAATCTTCACCGATATGACTTTGAAGCCCCATAACAGAGCTTTCAGGGTCAAGACCGATAAAAGCATCTTCCTTTATAGTAATGCTTGTGTTTTCTAAATCAGGGATATTTTCAGTTACTACTATGTAGGTCATAATTTTTGTAAGAGAAGCAGGATACATCTTTTCGTTTGCATTTTTCTCATAAACTACAGTATTAGTATCTAAATTCTCCATATAAATAGCTGATGAGCTGGTGTCGACATTACAGCCGAAATCCGCCGCAGAAGCAGTCAGCATAGACACACTAAGCACAGCAATCAAAATAATAGCAAAAACAAATTTCTTCATACTCAGCCCCCTTTTGTCTATATTACAATATCACTTACATTTATGCAAGTCAAAAATAAAAACGCACAGCAAGTTCTGTGCGTTTTAAATTTATGCATTTGTTTTCTTTTTCTTTGCGGTGATTTTCTTTTCCTCACCTTTTAAAAGTCTTTTAATGTTGTCCTTATGCTTAACGATAACAAAAACACCCAAAAACAGCGACAAGAAGCTTGTCAAAAGTACATAACGCAACGGGAACACTCCCGCACGATAATCAAAGAAAAATGTAATTAAAAATGTATATACGCCGTAAAGGCCTGCACAAGTAATAGATGCAAGCGAAATAATCTTTGAACAAAAGAAAACAATCAGGAAGGTAGCAACTATCAAAAGGAATACTCTGTAGTCAGTAGCCGCCATCATAGCAGCCGCGGTGACAATACCTTTGCCACCTTTAAAGCCGAAATACACAGGGTACATATGACCGATAATCGCAAAAATGCCACCGATAAAACCGCCATATATTATAAGTTCCTGCAACAGAGCATCTGCTGTAGTGACTTCTATGGTAGAAAAAATCCATCTACCAACAAAACCTGCTATAACACCTTTTAAGAAATCAAAAAGCAAAGTAAAAACTGCAGGTGCGACACCAACTGAGCGAAGCACGTTAGTAAAGCCTGCGTTACCACTACCCATTTCCCTGATGTCCTTATTTGAACTCATTTTTGTAAAAATAACCGCAAAGCTGATGCTACCAAAAAGATATGCCACAACAGCGGTGATTAGAACTCTGATAATTATATCAACTGTCATTTGTCTCCTCTTTCTCTGATTACTATTCTTACAGGGGTACCGGTCAGCTCAAAAGCCTCTCTGATACGGTTTTCCAGATATCTCTGATACGAGAAATGGAAAAGTTCAGCGTCGTTACAGAAAAACACAAATGTTGGCGGCTTTGTTGAAGCCTGTGTCATATAGTAAATTTTAAGTCTTCTGCCTTTATCCGTAGGTGGCTGAACACGCATAGTAGCCTGAGCCAAAAGCTCGTTGAGCATACCTGTTTTAATACGCATTGCGTTGTTGTTAGAAACCTGCACGATAAGCTCGAAAAGGTTTGTAAGTCGCTGACCTGTTTTCGCAGAGATAAATACAGACGGTGTGTAGGACATAAATGCAAACTCGGTTTCGATATCCTTTTTGAAGTTTTGCATAGTTTTGTCGTCTTTTTCGATAGCGTCCCATTTATTTACAGCGATTATACAACCCTTGCCGGCTTCAAGCGCCATACCGGCAATTTTGGTATCCTGCTCGGTAACACCGGTTTGTGCATCAATCATAATAACGCAGACATCGCATCTCTCGATAGCCATTTTAGCACGCAGGATAGAATACTTTTCTATAGCATCTACGATTTTACTTTTCTTACGCATACCTGCGGTGTCGATAAAATTAAATGTACCAAACTGGTTCTCGATTTTTGTATCGATGCTGTCTCTTGTTGTACCTGCAATATTAGATACGATACAACGGCTCTCGCCTGTAATCTTATTGATAAGCGAAGATTTGCCGACATTTGGTCTGCCGATAACAGCAACAGAAATGACCTCAGGGTCGTCCTCAAGCTCGTCATCAGTAGGTAAATGTGCAAACGCGGCATCAAGCAAATCGCCTGTGCCATGGCCATGAATCGACGACACAGCAATAGGCTCTAAGCCCAAATTATAAAACTCATAAAATGCAGGGTCAGGCTCGCCGACAGCATCACATTTATTAACACAAAGCACTATAGGCTTTGAGCTTTTAAGCAACATCTGAGCAACATCGAGGTCGGTCGCAACAACACCTGAACGAACATCAGTCACAAGAATAATCACGTCTGCTGTCTCGATAGCAAGCTCTGCTTGCAGTCGCATCTGAGATAAAATAATATCGTCCGAATGAGGTTCAATACCGCCTGTATCAATGATAGTAGCGGCTCTGCCCTGCCATTCAACCTCGCCGTAAATACGGTCTCGCGTTACACCCGGGGTATCGTCAACGATAGAAACCCTTTGACCAATAAGCTTATTAAACAATGTTGATTTGCCGACATTTGGTCTGCCGACAATCGCAATTACAGGCTTCATATTAACACTCCCCCCTTAGAAATTACTGCATTAAGTAACTGCTCACCGTTATTATTAACCGGTGTCAGTTTAATATTTAAGCTATTCTCAACATCCTTTACAGATGTATCGTCTAAAAATAAATCGTTTTCGTATCTTAGCATCGCTGATGTGATTAAAAGCTCATCGCCTAAATCAACATCTTTAAGCTGATTTATCAAATCTCTACCGACAATCAGTCCGCTGACGTTAACCCCGCCACCAAAGAACTCATTAACAATAGGTACAACATTGACCTTTACATTTGAAAATTTTTCTTCGATGCTGTCCATCATTTTACGCATAAATGGAGCAACAGATGTGCCGCAAGCGATGGTGACTTTTCTGCTCATAGTGGTGTCACCATCATACCAATCAAGCGCGTAGTTTAGCTCGTCTTCTAAAAGCGAGATAAGTCCGACACCGTTTTCAAGCGCAGAAAAATCTTCGTAGTGCTCAGCTTTTGGTAAAGGAAGCTCTGCTTTAATATACAGCTCGTCTGCCGCAAAAGCGATGCGTCTGCCGTGCTTTTTTAAGCACTTGTCTGCAAACTCTTCGATTATAGCAATCGTTTCAAGTGCTTTTTCTTTATCAAAAGGTGTCAAAGGCGCTAAGCCCTCTCTATGCGCTGTCAGTCCTACAGGCACAACAGCAATCATATTTACACCTAAGCTTTCTAAATCAGATAGGGTGCGTTTCAATTCGTCACCATCGTTATAAGAAGGACAACAGACAATTTGGGTATTGACCTCGATTGAGCTATTGCACAAACGCTCTAAATGCTTTAACGCATCTCCTGCAAATCGGTTGTTCATCATTTTGCATCTGAGCTCTTTGTTCGTAGTATGAACAGAAACATTAACAGGACTGATGTGCATTTTAATAATCCTGTCAATTTCGTGCTCAGTGATATTTGTAAGCGTGATATAGTTACCGAATAAAAACGAAAGACGTGAGTCATCATCTTTAAAATACAATGTATCCCTCAAGCCTTTTGGTAATTGGTCGATAAAGCAGAATATACATTTATTCTTACAGCTTCTTTGCTCGTCCATAAGATAAGAGTCAAACAAAAGACCGAGCTCATCGTACTCAGGCTTTTTGAGCTTTATGGTTCTTTGCTCTCCCTTTTCGTCAGCGATAACCAAAGTAAGCTGTTTTGAAAACTGATAAAAGCGGTAGTCAAGCACGTCTACAATCTCGTTTGAATTGATAGACACCAGATACTCGCCCGCTTTAATTTTACAGCGTGATGCGTGACTATGCTTTTCTACACTATTAATTTTTACTGACATAGTCACACCCCCATATAAAACAAAAGGGCGGTCAGTAGTCCTGCCGCCTGATACTTTTGTTATTGATTATTCAGCATCTTTAGCGATAACCTGTCTGCCGTTATACATACCACAGTTACCACATACTCTGTGTGGAGCCTTGTACTCGCCGCAGTTTGGACAAACACTAAGAGCAGGCATTGGAAGTTTCCAAACGTTGTTTCTTCTCTTGTCTCTTCTTGCTTTTGAATGCTTTCTAGCTGGTACTGCCATTGTGACGACCTCCTTGTAAAATTATATGTTAGTCTAGTAATTCTTTTAATGCTTCAAGTCTTGGATCAATCACGCGCTTGTCACAAGCACATTCGCCTAAGTTAAGATTATGTCCACATTTTTGACAGAGACCTTGACAGTCTCCCTTGCAAAGGTACTTAGACGGTAAATTCAGTATAATGTCTGAAGTGACGAGCTCGGATAAATCAAGCTTGTAGTCGGTGGTTTCGATGTATTCATCATTGTAGTCACCCTCGAGCGACTCAACAAGTCTGTGCGAGAAATGCTGAGACATCTTTTTTTCGACGTCAACAAAGCACCTGTCACAAGGACGAGAGTACTCAAAAGAAACGTCGATATCAAGAGTAACAAGCCCCGTCTTATTTACGATAACCGCAGAAACATCAACGTCAGATTTGAATGGATATATCCCGTCGAGCTCGATATCGGACAAAGACAAGGTGTAGTGATAGTCAGATTTCATGCCGTCATTCACGAAGATATCCTTAAGTGAAAGTAGCATAACAACCCTTCCTTTACGCAATAATGCATACTAAAACACTATTTAGTATTATAATAAAACAATCGTCGCTTGTCAATAATAAAAGCACAAAAATTTCGCTTAATTAAAGCAAGTAAATTCCCCATATATTTATATATTTTTCACACAAAAATATCCTCACCCTGCTTAGAGTGAGGATATTTCTAATATAGAATTATAAATTAATATTATGCGTTAAGAGTTTCTTCTACTATACCCTTGACTGCCATAACAGCCTCGTCAGCCATCTTGACGTTTTTACCGCCTGCCATAGCCATATCAGGCTTACCGCCACCGTTACCGCCGGCAATAATAGCAACCTTTTTGACGATATCGCCTGCTTTCAAGCCAGATGCGATAGCAGCCTTAGAGCTTGCGCAAGCAAAAGTCAGCTTTTCGCCATTGATACCCGCAATAACAACAACGCAGTTTTCAACTCTGTCGATAACCTTGTCGCACATATTTTTGAGCATATCAGGTGTAACATCGGTCAAAATAGCGGTGATAACCTTTGTATCCTTAACAAGTGGTGCACTCTCGATAATCTGAGCAACCTGTGTGCCTGCGAGCTGTGATTTCAAAGACTCTATTTCCTTTGTCTTATCCTTTAATTCCTGAGCTATACGCTGGGCACCCTGCACGAGCTCTTTAGGGTTATTAATATGAAGAATCTGGGAAGCAATAACGCAAGCGTTAACTGCTGTGTTGAGATATTCAAGCACGCCCTTGCCTGTTACAGCCTCAATACGTCTGACACCAGCCGCAACAGAGCCTTCCTGCTTGATTTTGAAAAGGCCGAGCGCTGAGGTATTATCCACATGAGTACCACCACAAAATTCAAGCGAGAAATCAGACGCTGAAACAACGCGTACAACATCGCCGTACTTTTCGCCGAAAAGTGCCATAGCGCCAAGCTTTTTAGCTTCTTCAATCGGCATCTCGCGTGATAAAACAGGAACAGCGGAAAGTATCATTTCGTTGACTCTTTCTTCTACTTCAATCATTTCTTTTGCTGTAAGAGCAGAGAAATGAGTAAAGTCAAAACGAACCATTTCTTCGCTTACAAGCTGACCTGCCTGCTGAACGTGATTTCCAAGCACCTCTCTTAAAGCTGCCTGCAGTAAATGAGCTGCTGTATGGTTGCGCTTGATGTCTTCTCTTCTTGATGCATCTATAGCACAGAAAACATCGTCATTTACAGAAATTGCACCTTCTTCAATTTCGCAAACGTGCAGATAAATGCCGTTGTTATCCTTAGAAACATTATCAATATTTGCTTTGCCTGAATCTGCAGTCACGCTACCTGTATCAGCAACCTGACCACCGGACTCTGCATAAAATGGCGTTTTATCAAATGCAAGTACAACGCTCTCGCCGGCAAAAGCGCTTTCTACACGCTCGCCGTCTTTAATGATAGCAAGCACCTTAGCGTTTGCGGTATAGTCTGTATAGCCTACGAAATCAGTTGCTGCTACGTCTGATAAATCAGTAGCATCAGATACCCAAGCATCTGCGCCTGCGTTTTTACGAGCAGCACGACTACGCTTTTTCTGCTCTACAAGTAAATCTTTGAAACGCTCAATATCAACCTTGATGCCTTTTTCTTCGAGAATTTCTCTTGTCAAATCAATCGGGAAGCCGTAAGTATCGTTAAGCTTGAATGCATCTTCGCCTGAAAGCATTTTAACAGAATCATCATCAATGATGCTTTGAAGCATTGAAAGGCCTTGGTCGATAGTTTTAGCAAAGTTTTCTTCTTCAATTTTAATAAGCTTTGTAATGTAATCTTTCTTTTCAACAAGCTCAGGATAAGCAGATGCGTTTTCTTTGATAACAGTTTCGCAAACCTTGTAAAGGAAAGGCTCTGTCATACCGAGCAATCTGCCGTGACGAGCACCACGACGGAGAAGTCGTCTTAATACATAGCCTCTGCCCTCGTTTGATGGCATAACGCCGTCAGCAATCATAAATGTTGTTGAGCGAATGTGGTCGGTGATAACTCGAAGTGAGATATCATTTTTCTCATTTTCGCCGTAGTTAACGCCAACGATATCAGAAATGTGCTTCATAATATTCTGCACTGTATCAACTAAGAAAAGGTTATCTACGCCCTGCATTACGCAAGCAAGACGCTCAAGACCCATACCTGTGTCGATATTTGGGTGCTCAAGTGGAGTATAGTGGTCCATACCGTCAGAGTCAAACTGAGTAAATACAAGGTTCCAAACCTCAACAAAGCGGTCACATTCACAGCCTACTGCACAATCAGGTGAACCACAGCCCTTTTCCTCTCCACGGTCAAAGTAGATTTCTGAACAAGGACCGCAAGGACCGGAGCCGTGCTCCCAGAAGTTGTCGGCTTTACCTAAACGAACCATATGTGATGGGTCAACGCCGACCTCCTGTGTCCAGATTTTATATGCCTCGTCATCGTTTTCGTAAATAGAAACGTAGAGCTTTTCAACAGGCATCTCGAGCACCTTGGTAAAGAACTCCCACGCCCACGCGGTTGCCTCGTGCTTGAAATAATCACCAAACGAGAAATTACCGAGCATCTCAAAATAAGTACCGTGACGAGCGGTAATACCAACGCGCTCGATATCAGGTGTACGGATACATTTCTGACAGGTTGTTACACGCTTTCTAGGAGGTGTAATCTCGCCTGTAAAATACTTTTTCATTGGTGCCATACCTGAGTTGATAAGCAAAAGCGAATTATCGTCCTTTGGAATGAGCGGGAAGCTCTCTAAACGCAAATGACCTTTGCTCTCCATAAATGACAAAAACTTTTCTCTTAATTCATTAAGACCTGTCCACTGCATAAAAATATCTCCTTTTTGCGGGAAGTTAAGACTTAGTCCCAACCTTTCCCTACAATAAATTATAAAATAAAAAGCCTGCCCCAGAATATGGGACAGGCTAACCTGCGGTACCACCCAAATTGACGATTTAAAAACCGTCCACTTGATTGTCTTTAACGCAGACCTACGTCGTGCTTTCACACGAAGGCTCAAAGGTAGCTGTAAAGCGGTGATGTAGAAGCCTTCCAGCAACGGCTCCCTCTCTTTGACAACACTGATGCTTTACTCGTCTTGTCACAGCCCACTAATATCGTAGTTATTATAAAACTTAGTTTATGTTATGTCAACAATTTTCTTTCTGATAACCGAGCCTTTTGGGATTTCTTTGTCTGTTTCCATAAAAAGCTTTTGCATCGGGTGTGGTGCACTCTCAACCTTTTCACCATCTTGCGTCGTAAGCGATTTTGCAACCACCGTAAACGGTATGCCCGACGGCGGGAGAACATCGAGTGTATCACAGACAAAGAACTTATTGCGCTGGGTAATAGTTGCAACCCCGTCTTTGTAGCCCTCGCCTACCGCTACCTGATTGTAGTGGCGGATATATCCGCCGTTGTCGGTAGTTTGTCCGGGCTCATTACCAAAGAAAAAGCCGGTATTATACTCTCTGTGTGAGATTTTTTCGAGTTCTTCTTTTATCCAAGGTGATAGCTTAAAATCATCAGGATTTTCAAGATACTCATCAAGTGCGTGACGATAAGCGTTTGTGGTAACTGCTGTATAATAAGCAGACTTTGCTCTGCCCTCAATTTTAAAGCTAGATATACCCGCTTTTACAAGCTCGTCGATGTGCTCAATCATACAAAGGTCGCGTGAATTGTAGAGGTAAGTTCCACCGTTTTCTTCGATAACAGGGAAAAACTGACCTTCGCGGTTTTCTTCAAACAGATGGTATTTCCATCTGCAAGGTTGGGCACAGTCACCTCTGTTTGCATCTCTGCCCGTCATAAAGGAAGAAATCAGGCAACGACCCGAAAAAGAAACACACATCGCACCATGCACAAAGCACTCAATCTCGAGCTCTTTCGGAATTTTCGCACGCATCTGAGCAATTTCACTAAGGGTCATTTCGCGAGCAAGCACAACACGAGATGCACCCATATTATACCACGCGTTTGCGCTCTCATAGTTTATAATACCGCCTTGGGTTGAAATG
This sequence comes from Ruminococcus sp., assembly GCA_017411835.1. Lineage (GTDB taxonomy): Bacteria > Bacillota > Clostridia > Oscillospirales > Acutalibacteraceae > Ruminococcoides. The sequence goes on from JAFQPG010000015.1 coordinate 42,780, forward strand.
TGACGTTCAACATCGGGCGCGTACTTTTTAGCCATTTCAAAAACGCCTAAATCAGCGATAATAAACGCATCAACGCCCGCGTCTTGTGCGCCCATCAAAAAGTCAGGCATTGTAAAAATATCTTCGTTTCTCGGCAAGGTGTTGCAGGTAAGATAAATCTTTTTGCCCGCTTTATGCGCGATATCACACGCTTCTTTTAATTCTTCTAGAGAAAAATTCTTAGACGCAGTACGCATACCGTAGCTTTGTCCCGCTAAATATATTGCATCAGCACCGAAATTAAGCGCTGAATGTAAACATTCCATATCTCCCGCAGGAGATAAAATTTCCGGTTTAATCATTACTTAAGACCTGCAAGTACAAGATTGTATTCGTGCTCGCTCTCGTTAGTTGCATAGTAAGGTGTTGAACCATCCTCAACTGAAGAGTGGCAGAAATAGTAGTAGTTTGTATCGTATGGGTCGATGGCTGCAAAAATAGCCTCTAAGCTAGGGTTGCAAACCGAACCGGTTGGAAGTCCGTTGAACTCGTATGTGTTGTATGAGCTTGCAAAGCTGTCTCTTATGGACTTTGGAACATCCTCGTATCCACGATATGGATAGTAAACAGTACAGTCACAGTTAAGCTGTGCAACACCCATCTGCACACCATTGTCAAGACGGTTGTGCAATACCGACGATACATAGTACATATCCTCAGAATTTGCCGCCTCAGCCTGAATAATAGATGCTATAGTAATAATCTCATCCATTGAATAATCAGATTTTTCGACATACTCATCTAAAGTATGCTTTTTAGAACTACCAAAATATTTGTCGCTTGTAAAATACAATCTGTTTTCAAAGTTATTGAGCATCTTTGAAATTGTAGAAACAGGATCTTCGTTCAAATAGAAATCATAGGTATCAGGGAAAAGATAACCCTCAAGCTTATAGTAGCGCTCGTCAACATTTTTAAGGTCAGCAATAAATGCGTAATCTTCGTCGAAAATATCGCTGTTGCAAACATCTAAAAATTCTTGAACATCTTTTGTTACTCCCTCTTCGTGGAGCTTGTTTGCAATCTCTAATATGTTCATACCCTCTGTAATCTGAACGGTTACGATATCGGTACGGTTAACATTGCTCTGCAAGAAGTTGATGATAGCCTCGTAGTCTTTATCGGTTTCAAGTTCATACTCGCCCTGACGGAAACCATCAATCGAGCTGGTAGTATTAGCGTAAAGCACGAAAAATTCAGGTCTGTCAATTACACCGCTTTGAGCAAGTATATCCGCAACCTGCTCCATTGTAGGGTCAGCAGGTATGCTGATAGTCACTACCTTAGGGTCATCTTCCCTAGAGATCGCGAGCATATCATTAACTCCGACAAGAATAACCTGTGACAAAACAATGCCCATAATAATGACCATTGCAAGCCATACCCATCTGAACATTTTCTGATTACGACGGGCTTTGTTCTTCTCGATTTTCTTGTCCTTTTTGCTCTGCTGCTTGAGTGCTTTTTTAGACTCGCGCTCAATACGCTTTTTGGTATCAGAATCAGAGTAGGAATTAATCTCGTTTGATTTACGGCGACGCTTTAGCGGTGCGCTGTTTGTAGAATAGCCAACGTACGAACCATCATCGCTGTACTGGTATGATGAAGACGTGCTGTCGTCGCTCATTACGCTTTTGTCAAAGCCTTGTCTGAATTCGTCGATTTTCTTTCTTCTTGTGTTTTCTATTGAATCATTGGAATAATTATTTTTATTATCGCCCATAATTATCCTCCTTTTTGATTAGCTTAGATTTAAATATATTTTACAAATGAATTTGAAACAATGATATTAACAGGGACATCGGTTTCATCAACATCTATTGATGGTAAAATATCCTCAGTATAGGAAAGACAAATTTTCTTTCCATCGTATGTAGATAAAAATCTGTCGTAACAGCCTTTTCCGTACCCTACGCGATTGCCAAGCAAATCACAGCACAGCGACGGAACAACGCAAATGCTGTTAGAAAAATCAGTTACGGGATGCGATTTATCTACAGGCTCTAAAATATTAAATTTGCCTTTCTTTAATTCTTCTACAGAATTAATATAATAAAATGTCAGCGAATAATCGTCGTTTGTAACAGGGACAGCAACACGCTTTTTATTTGCAAAAGCGGCGTTAATCAACCCCAAGGTATCAATTTCATTTTCGTTTGATACATAGGTAAGCACTGTGTCACAGAAAAAGTATTCATCCGTCAATAAAAGTCTGCTTTGAATTTCTAAATCCATTGAGCGTTTAACGCTTTTATCAAGGCATCTGCGCTTTGACAAAAGCTTTGCTCTTAGCTGTGTCTTACTCATCGCACTGCATCGACTTTCTGATATCTTGTGCAACGCTTTCGCCCTTTAAGTAAGTAACTAAAGCAAGGGCAAAATCAACCGAGCATCCCGGTCCTCTGCCGGTGATGATGTTTTTATCAACTGTGACCTTATCTCTTGTATAAAAAGCTCCGATAAGCTCGTTTTCAAAACCAGGGTAGCAGGTAGCCTTTTTATTATTTAAAAGTCCGATTCTGCCTAAAACGATAGGAGCAGCACAAATCGCGCCGACCAAAATGCCGTTATCTACACAGTACTTCGCAACTTCTACAGGCAAAGTACACTCACCTGTGCTAAGCGTTTGAGCCCCCGGCATACCGCCCGGATAAACAGCACCTGATATATCACTTTCGTAATCGTTTACATCTTGTGCCGTAATATCAGCAAGGACTTTTATATTATGCGAGCCTGTAACAGTCTTTTGACCGTTTACAGAAACTGTTTTTACATCGACCTTAGCTCGACGAAGAATATCAACCGTTGCCAAAGCTTCGATTTCTTCAAAGCCGTCTGCTAAAAAACAATAGACCATAGTGTCCTCCAATTATCATTTCATAATTGCTGTATATTTCATCAAGATTTTATCAGGGTTATACGAAAGCTTTGATTTACGCAAGCCCTCCAGCCCCAAATCTTCTTCGCGGTTAAACTGCAAAAATTCGCTGTGGGCTTTTGCAAACTCGTTATTGATAACAGCGTAAGCGCCATCGACATCAACGGCTTTTTCAAAATTGACATCGCAGACCGAGTCGTTAATTTTCGAGCCGATTGTCATAGCAACAGGACGCTCGTTTACATAAAGCACTCCGCCAAAAAGCGAAAGCTCTTCAAAACAATCAAGTGCTTCTCGTATAGCTTCAAGCTCTGCTTTATCAGAGTCGTTTTGCATATGCCATTTATGCGCAACAAAATACGCATCTTCAATATTTTCTGCACTTAGCTCTTTATACGACCAGTCGGGATTGTTACGCATAAATTTAGAAATATGATTTCGTTTTGCGTGGTATTTCTTGCCCTGTAAAAGAGCAAGGTTTTCTCTGCTGTAAATGTAGTCAGCGCTGTCACGCTCTTCTACAAACTCAAACATATCAGGATAAAGATGTGACAATATCTCGGCGTTTGTGCGATTAAGCATACCGATAAGCGGTTTAACCTTACGCTCTTTAGCATCAAGCAAAAGAGCGTCGAGCGCCTCTTTAGGCGACAGCTCTCCTATAGGGAAAGAATATCCCATAACACCATCTGCACTAAAATACGCTTTATACAATGTATTTTTGTAAATTGCGACTCTGATGTCATATTTTTTGCGCCACAGATAAGTAGTAGCAAAAGAAATGTCACAACCGATTTGACCACTTTTTTGTGTTATTTTATTTATCCACGAAATGTCAGACAAGGTCGGTGTATAAAAATCAAGCATATAAAAAATCCTTTATTACAGTTTACTGTCTATAATATCAAGTATCTGCTTTGTAATAGCTTCTATACTTTTTGGTGTGTCGCCATCAGCACACATCACATGTACCCAGTTAAGCTTTTGCAAAGCATATAGTGCGCTTTTTCTGCAATTTAAAAGGAAGTTCATATTCTTCTCGTGTATATCCTTTTTGCTTTCGTCGCCGTTGTATCTTGAACTCATAAGCTTTTGAGAAACTTCAGGCGGCATATCAAGATAAATAACAATATCAGGATAAGGGACTTTAAGCTTATTGTACTCGTAATCTTCACACCAAGCGATATACTCATCACGCTCACTATCTTCAAGCTTTGACATCTGGTAGATAATGTTTGATGTGACATAGCGGTCAAGCACGATATAGTCACATTCCTCGTAGTCTTTTTTCCAATCTTTTATGTATGATGCAACTCGGTCAACCGCATAAAAAGAGGATGCCGCGTATGCGTTCACATCGTCTGGACTTTTGCCGAGCTCACCGCCCAAGTACATTTTTACTAAAGATGATGTCGGGCTGTCGTAATCAGGAAAGGTAAGCTTTTTTACTTTAAAGCCTCTGTCCTTTAAAGCCTGTGTTACAAGCGCAGACTGAGTTCCCTTTCCGCTACCGTCAAGTCCTTCTATAACAATCAATTTACTTGCCATATTTTTCTCTAACTTCCTTTATTTTACCACAGGTCATGGTGCCCTCAGGACACGCACCGCGTATACATCTAGGTCCTGAATTTTTAAACAGAGTCGGAGCAACCTCTTTGCACAGTAAAAGCATCTGCTGAGCAACCTCTCTTATCTCCCACTGTGCACGATTACAGCAACGATGGTCAAAGAAATTGTTTAAGCTACGCACGTTAAAGGTGCATACAAGCTTAGTCGTGCAAGCATTCGGAAGTACAAAACGCGCATCCTCATTCGCTTTTTTGACGTACTGATTAAAAAGCTTTTTGTTTTCTTCTTTAAAGCTGTTTAAGATTTCTTCGTCTGTGCCGTTTAGTTCTTTTAAAGAATTTTCTTTAATATATCCCACAATCAAAGCATCACGAATCTGCGCATAAGCTTCGCTTTGCATATCGATAACCTTTTTATACGCTTCATACGCTTTTTCGTTACGCTCTATTTCAGGCGGAGTAACAAATTCAAATCTGGTGCCATCAACATAACGCTGTGACTGCTGGCTGTATGAGGCAATACGGTGACGCACAAGCTGATGTGAGCAAGCGCGGGAAATACCCTCAATACCGAAAGTAAAGCTTGCGTGCTCAACGGGACTTGCGTGTCCAAGCTGGGTTAGCATATCTAAAAACTCGGTGGTTTTTTCTTCATTCAAACCGTCTTTGATATTTTCAATATCAGTTGCGCTATAGCACAGCTTCGCCGCCATAGCAACGGTCTGCTCTGGCATAGGGGTGTGTGCTAAAAGAGTAACCTTTATGCTCATAATAATACCTCATTTCCAAAATGACATAATAACTCATTTTACAATTAGTGATATTATATCACAAAGAGTTTTTTTATTCAATAGTTATAGCATAAAATATGAATATATAAACACGACTTTTGCCCTTTCTACAGCAAATCGTTTTTATTGACAAACAATACGTTTTATTATACAATTTAGTCACAAAAAATTCAGGAGGAATCACAAATATGGATAACAACTTCAACGATGTAAATAACTTTAATGATTTAAATAAAAATTTAGATGAAAACTTAGGCAATCAGCCTACTCCTGCAGAGCCTACACCTGCACAGCCTACTCCTGTAGAACCTGCGCCACAGTACGCTCAGCCACCTCAGCCGATGTATAACCAGCCTAATCAGCAATATACTCAGCCACTTCAGCCGATGTATAATCAGCAAACTCCACCATATTACGGCAACCCGCAATTTCCACAAAATGCCCCTCAATATGTTCAACCACAACAAAAAGATAACAGCAAGGGCCTTGCTGTTGCTTCTCTTGTTTTGGGTATATTATCATTTTTCAGTTGCGGTCAGGGTATTATTCTATCTGTATTAGGTTTTATTTTCGGTATGATTTCAATATCTAAACAAAAACATGGAAATGGTCTCGCAATTGCCGGTATCGTTATTTCTGTTATTGCCTTTTTTGTGCTTCTCATTCTTATAATTGCAGTTTCTGAGGCAGGCAGTGTTAGCGAAGTTCTTGGAATTTATAATAGTAATTATTAATAATTTACGGGGCGAATATTTCGCCCCTTTTTTGCTATATAAAACATTATGAAAAACTATAAAACTTATCAAAAAATCTTAATATTAATAGCTTTTGCTATTTTACCTATTGCGCTGTTTTTATCGGCAAAATATTGCGTAAGATATGTAGAGTATTTTCCGCCGTGTTTATCCTACACTGTTTTTTCTATTCACTGTCCGGGATGCGGTATTACGCGAGCAACGGTTGCACTTTTAAATGGAGATATACTTTTATCACTTAGACAAAACTTCCTTGTTGTTTTTTCAATCACTCTTTATATATGGATTTGCATAGAATTGATTTGTCGGCTGTTTGATAAAAAGCTAAAGTTTACTATACTAAAAGCTAAGTATCTATGGGTTTTACTTATTTTCTTAGCTATATGGACAGTACTCAGAAACGTTTTTCCGATTTTTGCTCCAATATAAAAGCAGTTTGATAACGCAATTATTTTATGCTAATATTACTTTTGGTGGTGATTTTATGAGCGAAAAGTCTAACTGTGAATTTTGTGCACATTATATATACAACGAATACTACGACTGCTATGAGTGTATGGTAAACTTAGACGAAGACGATATGGCGAAATTTATGCAGTCAACGCTGCAAAACTGCAGTTACTTTAAATTCAGCGACGATTATAAAATTGTGAGGAAGCAAAACTGATATGAAAAAAAGCAAACTCAAATTATACTTACAGCTGCTTTTATCGTTTATGAAAATCGGTGTGGTCACCTTTGGTGGCGGATATGCAATGATACCGATTATCGAAAACGAAACATCTGCAAAACGAAAATGGATAAGCGAGGACGATTTGTCCGATATTATAGCTATTTCCGAGTCCACCCCCGGCCCGATTGCAATTTGTGCGGCGTCGTTTATCGGCTACAAGGTAGCCGGCGTAATCGGTGCATTTTTTGCGACCTTAGGCGTTGTGCTCCCGTCCTTTGCTATAATCTTTTTAATCTCGATTTTTCTTGAGCAATTTAATGAACTTAATATTGTAAGATTTGCTTTTACAGGTATCAGAGCAGGTGTGCTTGCGCTGATTATAAAGGCTGTTATTTCAATGTTCAAAAAAGCTCCTAAGCACATAGTCGCATACATCATTATGGCATTATCGTTTGTGCTTGTTGTAGCATTTTCTACAAATGTGCTTGTTATCGTATTATCAAGTGCTGTCGTGGGCATCGTTGCCTCTTACATCGCAAGAAAGCGAGGTAAAGAGCTTAGATGACCTATCTTATTCTTTTTCTTGAGTTTTTAAAAATCGGCGCTTTCACCTTTGGTGGAGGATACGCGATGATTCCGTTTATTCAGGAAACGGTTACAAAACATCAATGGCTCTCTACACAAGAGCTTGTAAACTTTATCGCGATAAGCGAAAGCACTCCAGGCGCATTTGCTGTCAACATTTCGACCTACATCGGCTCGCAGGTCGGCGGATTTTTCGGAGCTTTATGCGCGACAACAGGTGTAGTTTTGCCTGCTTTTTTAATCATTCTTATTATTGCAAAAATATATGATAAATTTAAATCAAGCAAAACTGTAAAAGGCGCGATGTTCGGGCTAAAATCGACGGTCGTTGGTCTTATTGCGGCTGCGGTCGTTTCTATCGCTATAGAGGTCTTTTTTACAAATGGTTTTACTCAACAGGTATTTTTATCATCAACATTCTGGTTTTCACTTATAACTTTTGCGATTATGCTGTTTTTACTTCTTTATAAGAAAATTAGTCCTATCCTTATCGTTTGTCTGTCGGCTACTTTAGGAATAATCGCAGGATACACAGGAATAATCGCATAAAAGTATTGATTTTACTGATAAACGCTGATATTATTTGATTGTAAACCAATTTAGGGGTGATGGGTATGAAAAAAGTTTTTGCGGAATTTTTTGGAACATTTATTCTTGTGCTTTTTGCGTGTGGTACAGCGACGGTACTCAACTGTGCTGTAAACTCACCTGATATGGCATACTTTATGACAGCGCTGAGTTTCGGTTTAGTTATTGTTGCGATGGCGTATTCAATCGGTCAGATTTCCGGTTGCCATATAAACCCTGCTGTTTCTCTTGCTATGCTTTTAAACGGCAAGATGACTGTGCTTGATTTCGTTTCCTATGTTGTTGCACAGTTTGCAGGCGGTATAACAGGTGCTGCGGTTCTTTCACTTGTTGTTGGCAACAGAGCTTCGCTTGGACAAAACACCTTATACCAAGGTAGCGCGGGTGTATCATTTGTTATCGAAACCATACTGACACTTGTTTTCGTGCTTGTCATTTTATTCGTTACATCTAAAAAGGAATACGAAAAGCCGTCGGGATTTATAATTGGTCTTACATTGACTTTAGTTCATATTTTCGGTATTCACTTCACCGGCACATCTGTAAACCCTGCTAGAAGCTTTGGTCCTGCTTTACTTGTAGGCGAGCAAGCTATAAGAAATTACTGGGTGTTCTTCTTTGCTCCGCTCTTAGGTGCTGTTTTAGCAGTTATTATATTTAAAATGCTTACAACTGACGGCTCTTTAAGAGAAATGTTCTCCTTTACTTTTGCTAAAGATGCGGATGAGTCTTTAGCTGTAGAAGAAGAAATCGAGGAGCAAGCTGAGGCTCAAGAAACAGAAATCGCTCAAGAAGAGCCAGAAGAAATTGCACAAGCAGTTGAATAAATCAAACAAAAATTAAAAGCACAGCTTAAAGCTGTGCTTTTTTTATATCTCTTTTTTTATAAAGTCGAGTGCGCCTTTTTCGATACGACTGACCTGAGCCTGACTGATACCGATTTCATTTGCAACCTCCATTTGGGTTTTTCCTTTGAAATACCTTAAAGACAAAATTTTCTTTTCGCGGTCGTTTAATTTTCTAAGTGCTTCTTTTATTGCTATTTCGTCAAGCCAGTCGTTGTCGTCGCACTTATCCCCTACCTGATCCATTACGTAGATAGTGTCGTTACCCTCGGAAAAAACAGGCTCGTAAAGGGACACCGGCTCGACAATCGCTTCGAGTGCTAAAACGACATTTTCTTTTGGGATTTCCATAACCTTTGCGATTTCTTCAACAGTAGGCTCTTTGCCGTTTTTTATAGTCAGCTCTTCTTTAATTTGCATTGCGTGGTAGGCGGTATCACGCATCGAGCGGGAAACTCTTATCGAATTATTATCCCTTAAATATCGTCGCAATTCTCCACACACCATCGGCACACCGTAGGTAGAAAAGCGTACATCTAAAGTTTCGTCAAAATTGTCAATCGCTTTGATAAGTCCGATAACGCCGACCTGAAACAAATCGTCGAGGTTTTCACCTCTGTTTACAAAGCGCTGGATAACGGAAAGCACCAAACGCAAATTGCCGTTAATCATTTTTTCTCGTGCTATTTTTGCTTCTTTTTCACTGCCTGTTCTGATAATTTTTAAAAGCTTTCGTTTCTCTTTTTCGCTAAGAACTTTTAAATTTGCGGTGTTAACACCACAGATTTCGACCTTATTATACTGCAAGAAAAATCCCCCTTGGTAACACTTATGATAAGTATTGCCAAAGGGGTGTTTTTTAATTCAATTATCAGTCTTCTAATTGAGGAATATCATTTACAGGCTTATCAATACTTTGTACGGCACTAAGTCTTTTCTGAATCTGGCGGGTGCGCACGCCTGCTAAATTGTCAAGGTCTTTGGTGACAAGATTAATATGCTGTTGTGCTTTTGTCAAAATGTCTGCGAAGGTATCAAACTCTTTCTTGACATTACCAAGCACCTCCCAAACCTCGGCGCTTCGCTTTTGAACAGCCAAGGTTTTAAAGCCCATCTGGATGCTGTTTAAAAGAGCCGCCATCGTGCTCGGTCCTGCGATATTTACCCTGTATTCACGCTGGAGCATTTCAACCATACCGCGATTAACTACCTCTGAATACAAGCCCTCAAACGGTAAGAACATTATAGCAAACTCGGTAGTGTTTGGCGGGTCGATATACTTATCGCGGATATCCTTTGCTTCTTTTTTGATTGTATTTATAAGTGCTTTAGCGGCTTGGTCCACATTATCTTTTGAGCCGCTCTCGTAAGCATCACGTAGTGCTCCATAGGTATCTCCCGGAAATTTCGAGTCGATAGGCAAATATATAAAGCCATCGTCATCAGCAGGGAGCTTCACCGCAAACTCAACCACATCACGAGTACCGCTTTTTGTAGCGACGTTTTCTTCATACTGCTCAGGAGCTAAAATCTCTTTTAAAATAGAAGAAAGCTGAATTTCGCCTAAAATACCGCGTGTCTTTACATTTGACAAAACCTTCTTCAAGTCGCCAACACCCGAAGCTAAATTTTGCATCTCGCCGAGTCCCTTGTAAACCTGCTCGAGTCGCTCAGAAACAAGCGCAAAAGATTTATTCATCTTATCTTCAAGGGTTTTCTGAAGCTTTTCGTCAACAGTCTGACGCATTTTTTCAAGCTGTTTGTTGTTGTCTTCCTGAATGTAGCTGAGCTTTTGCTCGACACTTCGTCTGATTAAATCAAGCTTCTGCTCATTTTCAAGAGCAAAGGTTTTCAGTCGCTCTTCGATTGCTTTAGAGTTTTCATTCTGACTCTGGGCAAAATTTTGCTGATTAAGGGCAATCATATCGCCCATTGTCTTTACGCTTTGCTGTACCGACTGATTTATCTCCTGTCGTACATCCGAAAGCTGTTTTGCATTCTTTTCATAAAGCTCCGAAAAATCAAGCTTTTCGCCGCGTTTTTTAAGCAAAAGTATAAGTGCTACACCGCTTAGTAAAAGCGACAGCAAAACAGAAACAAGTATAATAATATTTATAGTATCCTGTGTCATATTACACCTCTGTATATTGTGGTTTTCGTTTACATTTATCTTAACACCACAAGAGATGATAGTCAACAAAAAGGATGCTAAAAATGTGTTGCTATATATTTTTCACACTCTAAAGGCGAATAGATAAACTCCTCTATCCTATCGCCTTGATAAAAGTACTGAGGTTTTTCGGCTTTTTGCTCCGACTCAAAGGTATCTATAATAATAAGCTTGATTTTCATTTTTGATGGTATAATGCTTTTTATATAAACGCTTGCCTGCTCGCCGACTTTTACTCCGTCTTTGAGTTCTGCAAGTCCTGCTAAATTCGGTGTAAGCTCTACAAATGCGCCGTAATTTTCGACCGAGCGTACAACTCCGGAAACAGTTTCGCCGGGTGTAAACTTGTCTGCGTTTTCTTGCCATGTACCCAAAAGCTCCTTGTGGCTTAAGCTTATTCGTCCGTTCTCAATAGAACGGATAATCGCCTTTATATCCATACCGACGCTAAAGCGTTCACGCGGATGCTCAATTCGTGAAACAGAAATTGCATCAATCGGCATAAGCGCAACTACTCCACAGCCAATATCAGCAAATGCACCGAAGGTTTCAAGATGTGTAATTCGCGCAGGCACAATATCGCCTACCTTTAACTTGTTTATGTATTCGTCTATACATCTGCGTTGGGCTTTTTCACGCGAGAGTATAGCAAGCGGTGCACCGTTGTCATCGGTGGCAAAGTCGGTAATGACAAAGCTTACCGGTCTGTTCACTCTCGATATAACCGCTATATCACGCACAGTCCCCTCTTTTATACCGACTGCGCCCTCTTGTCGCGGGATGATACCTTTTATAAGTCCCAAATCAACAATCAGATTATGATTTTGGTCACAAACTGTCGCCTTTGCTTCAAGTATTTTTTGTTCAAGTCTTGCTTCACGCATATTTGAAATTGAAGACAAAATCTTCATATTTTCGTGTGAGTTCATCAATTTTCCTTCGGGTAAATAGCCTGTCATTTTATATCCTCCTTAGGCTTTCTTTTTATAGATTTTTATGAAATCAGGCTTTAATATATACCAGAGAGAAAATGAACTTTGTTTGAAATTTTCATATAAGGTATTGAAAAGAAAGTGAATATATATTAAAATTACGGTAGTCTTTTAAAGAAAGGATAAATAAAATGAAAAGAATTTTTGCATTAATTTTAACTGTGCTTATACTTGCTTGTTGTCTTGCAGGCTGTAACAAAGAGGTTTACTCAAGCACAACAGAAACATTAAACGGAGGAGAAACTATGAATTTCGAAGCAAAACCAACTGACGCATTACTTAACATCAACGACATCGAGCCCGCTGACGAAGATGCAAAACTCGATGACGATTACGCAATCAGAGAACCTGAAAAAGGCGAGACTGTTGCTATTATTCACACAAACCTTGGCGACATCTCAATGAGATTTTTAGACGAGGTTGCTCCACTTGCAACAAACAGCTTTATCGCTCTTGCTGAAAATGGCAGATATGACAAAACAATCTTCCATAGAGTTATCAACAGCTTTATGATTCAAGGCGGCGACTACACAAACTTCAATGGCACAGGCGGCGCTTCTGCTTACGGCAGAGAATTTGACAACGAAATCTCTGAATATGCTACAAACATCAGAGGTTCTGTTTCTATGGCAAATGCTGGTCCAAACACAAACGGCTCACAGTTCTACATCAATCAGGTTGACAACAACAACCTCGATGGTGGTTACACAGTTTTCGGCTGGGTATATGAGGGTATGGACGTTGTAGACGCTATAGCTAACGTTTCTACTGATGTATATGACAAGCCTGTTGAAGATATAGTTATCGAATACATTGAAATCACAGAGTATTGATATTTTTCTAATTTAGAATTATCTTATTTCTTGAAAGGAATTATAATATGTCAGATAAACCTATAGTCGCTATAATGTACGACTTTGACAAAACCCTGTGCACTAAAGATATGCAGGACTACAATTTCATACCAAGTTTATCTATGACATCTTCTGATTTCTGGAGTACGGCAAACAGCTTTGGCAGGGACGAGCACATGGACTCTATACTTGCTTATATGTACACAATGATTAAGAAATCAAAAGAAAAGAACATTCCGCTTTTAAGAGAAACTTTAGTTAAAAACGGCAAAGATATCGAGCTTTACAAGGGTGTTGCCGATTGGTTTGACCGAGTAAATCAATACGGCGCTATTGTCGGCGTCAGCGTTGAGCACTACGTAATTTCATCAGGACTCAAAGAGATTATCGAGGGCTCTGAAATAAGCGATAAATTCAAAAAGATATTTGCGTGCGAATTTTACTACGACGAAACAGGTCACGCGGTATGGCCAAAAACCGCAGTAAACTACACAAATAAAACTCAGTTTGTATATCGCATAAATAAAGGTGTGCTCGATGTTGCAAATGATGTCGATTTAAACCGCTCGATGCCTGACGACTCAAAGAGAGTTCCGTTTACCAATATGATATATATCGGCGACGGTTTATCCGACGTGCCTTGTATGAAAATGATGAAAGCGTACGGCGGACAATCGATTGCTGTATATAACAACTCAAACAAAGAAAAGGTTGAGCAACTGCTTATTGAAGACAGAGTTGATTTTATCTTCCCTGCTGATTACTCAAAGGACAGCTCGCTCGACAAAACAATGAAGAATATCCTCAAGAAGATTGCGATTGAAAACGATTTAACTGAGGAAAATTCAAATCAGCTTAAATCTATTGAAAACTAATTAATATTCTATTTAAGAAAAAAGACCTCACGAAAAGTGAGGTCTTTTTGTTTTACTTATTAATTTTATGATTTTTGAATTCTACCTCGGTTTTTTACCGCTTTGATAATATTGAGCGTAAGCATCGTGATAGTTGCGATAATTATAACAGCAAGCAATATACAAACGATAATTGTATAGATAATATCAGACTCGCTGTCCTCTTCCCCTACATCGGAAATTTCGGCTGAAGATGAACACGCTTTTACAAACTGCTCCTGCATATAAAGGTAAACATCGTTTGGAATATTAGAAAACGTGTAGCATTTTTCAAGATATTCGTCACTTGGATAAATAAGCTCGCAGTTTTTAATCTCGTCATCGAGCATCTCGTATGCCGCCTGATTAGGGGTACCGTAGCCGATATATTCAGCATTAGCAAGCGCTATTTCAGGGTCACACATAAAGTTGATAAACAGCTCTGCGTACTCTTTATTCTGACAGCTTGTAGGAATACACATAGCATCGATAAAGAGGTTTGAACCCTCCTGTGGCAAGCAATAAGTAAGGTCAGCGTTATTCTGCATCATTGTGTAAATATCACCCGAATAGTACGGTGCTATACCTGCCTGTGAGCCTTCCATCTCCGTAAAGACCTGATCCATAACATACTTTTTAAGATACTTCTTTTGTTCAACGAGCTTATCAGTTGCCCTGTTGATATCCTCAAAAGTAAAGTCAGTTTTGCCCGGGTCAATCGGCGGGTCACAAAGCTGCATCGCTATAGACATAGAATCGCGCGAGTTATTAAACATCAAAATCTTTCCCGCATTTTTTTCGTCCCACAAAGACGTAAAGCCTTTAACAGACTCAGGTTCTACAAGCTTTTTGTTGTACACAAGAGCAACTGTACTCCAAGTATACGGTACCGTGTACTCACCTGTCGGGTCAAAACCTGATGTGCGGAATTTTTCCATAGTATATTTGTAGTTCGGGACATTTTCAAAGTCAATTTTTTCGAGCATTCCCTCGTTTATTAATTTGCTTATCATATAATCTGACGGAATTATAATGTCGTAGCTGGAATTGGAATTTTTCAGCATACTATACATCTGCTCGTTTGTCTCAAAGTTGGTGTAGTTTACTTTGATGTTGTACTTTTCTTCAAAAGCCTCGATAACATCAAGCGTGCCTTCGTCACCGTTTGAGATATACTCGCCCCAGTTATATACATTTATCTCGCCTTCAAAACCTTTCTCACCGCTACAGCCCGAAAGAGTAAGCGGGAGCAAAATCATAAAAAGGCATAAAATAACGCATATTATCTTTTTCATTTTTCACTCCTGAAAATTTTAAATATGAGCTTTTTCCTTACTCTCCTTATTTGCTCTGATATTTATTGCAATCAGTATTAAAAGGATAGTCACAAAAAGCAAGGCAGAAAGGGCATTCGCCTTTGGATTTATACGCTGATGTGTCATAGTATAAATCTGAATAGGTAAAGTCTGGAACTGACTGCCTCGTGTAAAATAGGTGATAACAAAATCGTCAAGCGAATAGGTAAAGCTTATGAGCATACCCGAGAAAATACCCGGCATAATTTCAGGCAGAACAACCTTGAAAAACGCCTTAATCGGGCTACAGCCCAAATCAAGAGCAGCCTCGTAAATACTGCTATCCATTCGCTTGAGTCGTGGCATAACATTTAAAATAACATACGGTGTGCAAAAGCCGATATGCGCTAAAAGCACGGTAACAAAGCCCATCTCAAAATTGAGCGCTACACCCGCCATAGTAAACAAAAGCATCAAGGAAACACCGGTTACGATTTCAGGGTTGATGATAGGAATGTTCGAAACATTCTGCACGACACTTTTGAAGCCACCTTTGAAATTGTGAATACCAATCGCCGCAAGTGTGCCAAGTATAGTTGCAAAAATCGCTGCTAAAACAGCAACTATGAGCGTGTTATATAGGCTTTGCATAATCTGTGCATCTTCAAACAGCGCAACATACCACTTGAAGGTAAAGCCTTTCCACACAGAGGTTTTGCCATCATTAAAGGAATATGCGATAAGGTAAATAAGCGGCAAATACAAAAACGCCATAATAAGTCCGAAGTAAATCTTGTTAGAAAGCTTTTTCATACGCCTACCGCCTCCTCATCACCAAATCTGTTCATAAATACAAGGAAGCCTAAAATAACCACCATAAGCACAAGCGCTATAGCAGAGCCTGTATGATGGTCGGACGGGAACACACGCTCAATGATGTCACCAATCATAAGCTGTGTACCGCCTAAGTATTGAGCAACCAAGAAGGTGCTCGCTGTAGGTACAAATACCATTGTGATACCTGAAATAATACCAGGCACTGACAACGGGAATATTACATTTTTAAATACATAGAATTTGCTTGCACCCAAATCCTGGGCTGCTTCTATTAGTGAGTTATCTATCTTACTCATTACGGTATGAATAGGCAAAATCATAAATGGTAAAAACTCGTAAACCATACCTAAGATGGTAGCACCGGAGTTGCCTATCAGCGTAATATCAATACCGACAAAATTAAGCAATGTATCAAGCGGACCGTAGTTTTGCAAAATCTGCACCCAAGCGTAGATTCTAAGCAAAAAGTTCATCCACATCGGTACCATAATGAACATAATAATCATACTTTGCTTATGCTCATCACATCTTGATATCATAAAGCTCAACGGGTACGCTAAAACCAAACAGATAAAGGTTGAAATAAGTGCTATCCACAAGGAGTATAAGAACACCTGCGAATAGTCAGACGCATTGACAAAGGTCTGTAAAGTGAAATTTCCATTCTCATCTGTAAAGGCGTAATATACGACCATACATATCGGTACAATAGTAAAAAGAAGCATCCACAGCATATATGGGTATGCTGTCTTTTTAGATTTCATCGGCTGCTCCTTCCTCGTTTATAACCTCAAAAGTTGCCTTAGAAAAATCAAAGCTTATAGGAACATAGGTAGCAACCTGCTCGTCCTGATCGCTTTGCATAAGCCATTTTCTTTCATCTGACTCTAAAATAATCTCGTTATGCTCGCCTTTCCAGATAACCGACTCAATATATACCTCGTCTAAATCACCGACGCCGTCACCCGCAATATGCAGGCCATTTGGCGGTAAGGTAATATGGAGCTTTGTGCCCTCTTCAAAGTAAACATCCTTGATTTCAATTTCGTTGTCTTCGATTGAAATCGTGGTTGTTTTTGACTCTTCGTCGCTGTAAAGTACAGTCGCAAAAATCTCGTTATTAGGAAGCAAGAACATCTTAGGCATAATGTGAATATTGTCAGGAATAACCGTCATACCGATAGTAGAACCGACCTTTTGAGCAACAGTTGAATGAATAATCCACTGACACTTATTGCACCTAACGCTCATTTCGTAATGAACGCCTTTGAAGATTGTATCTTCAACCTTGCCGACTAAAACAGCATCACTAGGGTCTACTACCTCGATATCTTCAGGACGGATAACAACGTCAACAGGAGTATTTTTACCAAAGCCTTTGTCAACGCAGGTAAGCTCCTGACCGAGTATCTCTACCTTGCAGTCCTCAAGCATAGTGCCGTTAATGATATTTGCTTCGCCGATAAAGTCAGCAACGAAAGCGTTGGCAGGCTCATTATAAATATCAGTAGGAGTGCCAATCTGAGCAATAACACCGTTGTTCATAACAACAACTCTATCGCTCATAGTAAGCGCTTCCTCCTGATCGTGTGTTACATAAACAAAGGTTTTCTTAGTTTTTTGCTGAATTTGCTTTAACTCAATCTGCATATCCTTACGCAACTTAAGATCAAGTGCACCAAGCGGCTCATCAAGCAAAACAACGTCAGGGTCACACACAAGCGCACGTGCAATCGCAACACGCTGCTGCTGGCCACCCGACAAATTGTTAATCTTACGCTTTTCGTAACCTTTAAGGTCTACGATAGCAAGCATATGCTTGACCTTGTTTTCTATTTCACGCTTATCCATCTTCTTTAAACGAAGACCAAAAGCGATATTATCATACACATTAAGATGCGGAAACAAAGCATACTTCTGAAAAACGGTGTTGACATTACGCTTATGCGGTGGCAAATCATTAATACGCTGTGAGTCAAAATAAACATCACCGGATTTCGGCTCAATAAAGCCGCCGATAATTCTAAGCGTTGTGGTTTTACCACAGCCTGACGGACCTAAAAGAGTAATAAACTCCTTGTCGTAAATATCAAGGTCAATACCATTTAATATGACTTCATTTCCGTAGTCAAAAAAGATATTTCTAAGGGACACAATGGTTTTTTTGTCCAACTTTCTACCCCCAATCTGTATATTCAACAAAACAAATTTCGTCAAATAAATTATATTATCAACTACCCCTTTTGTCAACGCATTATATATACATATAAATGTAAATATATAGGAAAATTTTTGTTTGTCGTCTATGTAAAAAACTACAAATTCATTTTGGTGTTTTTGACTAAGGCGTATAGCATTTCGGCATTTTGTATATCTTATCGGTTTATTATTTGTTTACTTTTTAAAAAGCCTCGCCGTCATTATGCACAATGAAATAAGCTGTTTGTTGTGCATAATGCTAAGCAGGCTTATTTTTGTTAACTGAGTAACTAAAAAGAAAAGCGAACAAAGGTGAAAATGCACATTATTTGGGTTACATTTTTGTTAATATTATGTATTTATTATTTATAATAAAAGTTTTATAATTACAATAGGGTAGATTGAGTCCCGAATCAAAAAAGTTTTTATGAAATTGAAAGGAAGATTGATGTGAAAAACTTTAAAAGATTCTTAAGTCTGATACTCAGCATCGTTATGGTTGCATCTATGTTTACCGTTCTTGCAACTACACAGGCTTTTGCTGCAGACACAGACACAGCACAGACAAACGCTGTTACAAGTGCGGACAGTTTCTCATGGGATAACGCTTCTGTTTATTTCCTGCTTACTGACCGTTTTGTAAATGGCAACACTTCAAATGACCACTCATACAACCGTCTTATCGACAGAAACGGCTCTGTTGTTACTAACGCTCAGCTCAACTCTGATGTAGCAACATTCCACGGCGGTGACTTCAAAGGTATTACAAACAAAATCAAAGAAGGCTACTTTGACGACCTCGGTGTAAACGCACTCTGGATTTCAGCTCCTTATGAGCAGATTCATGGTTACGTTATCGTAAACGAGGGTAAATCAAACTCTGTTAAGCACTATGCTTACCATGGCTACTACGCTCTTGACTACACTCAGACAGACGCTAACTTCGGTACAGCTGCTGAATTTAAAGAGATGGTAGATACAGCTCACGATCATGATATCAGAATCGTACTTGATATCGTTATGAACCACCCTGGTTATAACACAATCTACGATATGAACGAATACAACTACGGTGAGTTTATGTCAACCTGGGGTGGCCTCAGCTACGCTTTAGACCAGTATTATAACTGGAAATACAACGGTGACTACCACAAATCTATCGACTATAATTCTTCTAGCGCTAAAGCAGGTTGGGCTAGATGGTGGGGTCCTGATTGGTTACGCTGTGGTATCGCAGGTTATCCGGCATTTGGTGGCGACGATCTCACAAAATCAGCCGGTGGTGACCTCCCTGACTTCAGAACAGACTCAACTTCTGCTGTAAATGTTCCTACCTTCTTACAGGAAAAATGGCAGAAGGAAGGCAGAAAAACTCAGGAAATCAACGACCTTAATGCGTGGTTCTCAAAAACAGGCAATTCTAAGACTGTTAGAAACCACCTTGTTTACTGGCTCTCAGAATGGGTTAGAGAATACGGTGTTGACGGTTTCAGATGCGATACTGCTAAGCACGTTGAGCTTCCTTCTTGGAAGGCTCTTTCTGACGAATGTACAAAGGCTCTTAACGAATGGAGAGCAAACAACAAAGGTAAGGTTGAGGCAGCTTCTTGGACAGACGATTTCTGGATGACTGCTGAAGACTACGGCTCAGGCGTAAACAAAGACAACTACTACACACAGGGCGGATTTGATTCAAAAATCAACTTCCAGTTCACTGGTGGCGGCGGTGTTCCAAACGCCGGTTCTATCAACAACACATATTCTGAGTATGCTAACAAAATCAATAATGACCCTAACTTTAACGTACTTACATACATTTCTTCACACGATACTGCACTTTGCAGAGGCGACCTTATTTATCAGGGTTCAGCATTCCAGCTTATGCCTGGTGCTATCCAGATTTTCTACGGTGACGAGTCAAACAGACCACTCGTAAATTCTTCTATCAATGGCGTTAAGGACCATCTGCTCCGTTCTGATATGAACTGGAACTCAATGGATAAGAACGTACTTTCTCACTGGCAGAAGGTTGGTCAGTTCAGAAACAACCACGTTGCTGTTGGCGCAGGTTCACATACTTCACTTAATGCTACAAGCGGTGTAGGCTTTGCAAGAGAATACAACAAAAACGGTGTTAACGACACAGTATTTGCTGTAATCAACGCAAACAAAAACACAAACGTAACACTCACAGTAAACGGCATCGTTGCTGACGGTACAGTTCTTAAGAACACCTACAACGACACAACTGCTACAGTATCAGGCGGTAAGGTTACATTTAACTCAGGCGCTAACGGTACTATCCTTATGGAAGTTGCAGGTGCTTCAAAATCACCTGACGTATCTGTTTCAAACACAGGCGGCAACTTCGCTGATACACTTTCAATCACAGCAACATTAAACGAGTACGCTACAAGCGGTACATACAAAATCGGTAACGCTTCTGCTGTAACTTTCACAGGCTCAAAGACATTCACAATCGGTGCTGATATGGACTTTGACGAGTCTGTTACAATCAAGTTTACTGCAACAAACGGCACAGAAACAAAAGAGCGTTCATACACATATACAAAGATTGACCCTAACGCTACACCATTTAAGTTCCCTAACGAGAGAACTGTTTATCTTGTAGATACAGCTTCTTGGGGCAGTGCTAGCGCTTACACATGGCCTACAGGCGGTGCCGGCGCTGTAACATGGCCGGGTACTGCAATGACTAAGGCAGGCACTTATGAGGGCAAGGACGTTTATGAATTCACTGTTCCTGCAACTGATTCTAACATCATCTTCAACAGTGGTTCAGACGCAAATAAAACAGAAGACCTTACCTTCCAGGCTTACTCATACTATGACAATGGCGCTAAAAAGTGGGTTAATGTTGGTGCTCCTGTAATCCCTACAACACCTACAACTCCTACAACACCTACAAAGCCTACAACTCCTACAACACCAACTCAGAAGCCTACAACTGCTACACAGGCAACTCAGAGGCCTACAGACCCTAATGCAAAGCTCTTCTTGGGCGATACTGACTTAAGTGGCGTTGTTGATGTTCTTGATGCTACATTAATTCAGAAGTACGCTGCGTCCATTGTAGCACTTAACTCACAGCAGTTAATCACAGGTGATGTAGACGAAGACGACGAAGTTACTGTAATTGACGCATCAATTATTCAAAAACATATTGCTAATATGACAGTAAAGCCAAACATCGGTGCACCTATCACTTCACAGGTTATTCCTACAACAGCACCAGACCCAACAGTTCCAACAACTATTCCGGATCCAACAACTGTAATAAATCCAACTACTGCTCCTGACCCAACTGTTGCTCCTGATCCTGATACAATGACTCTTTACGCAGATATGGGTTCACAGTGCGACGCTTATGCTCACTACTGGGAAGAGGGCGGCGACGCTCCACTTACATGGCCGGGCGTTAAGATGGATCATGTTTCGGGTAATATCTACAAGATTGAGGTTCCAAGCAACTTCAACAGAATCATCTTCTCTAACAATGGTTCTGCACAAACAGGTAACCTCGAAATTCCTGGCAACAACTACATATTCAACAAGAACTCAAACGCTTGGTCAGTATATACAGGTGGCGGCGAGATTTTACCAACAACAAATCCTAACCCTGGCGATCTTGGATTTGACTTCTCTAACCCACGCACTATCGTAGTTTTAGACGATGGCAACTGGGGCAATGCACTCATTCACTACTGGAATGATTCAACTGGTACAACTTGGCCGGGCGTACAGATGACAAACTTAGGTCAGGTTAACGGTCACACCGCTTACGCTTATACACTTGAAGATCAGTTTACAAAATTTGTTATTAACAATGGTAACGGTACTCAGTCAGCAGACCTTCAGGTATCAAACGGCTATATGGCGTTTATGACATCAAATCAGCAGTTTGTCGACGCAAGTAGTTATTTAAAGTAATACATCAATCTCATTAATAAAAAGGCACAGAATTTTCTGTGCCTTTTTTGCGTTTTATTGCCTAGTTTTTATTTTATTGTCATTACTTGACCAAAACGACTGAAATCGTACTAAAATCGCGCAAGATAAATTGACAAATTGGAAAAATAATATATAATGATATTATCTATAATTATATAGTGGGTTAATATGAGTAATTGTGCTTTTTGCATTTTTATATACCACTGAGGGAGGTAATTGACTTGTTCCAGATTTTCAAGGAACACAAGGGCTTTGGAAAGCAGATTTTTCTGCTTGCTAAAAACGAACTTATCAAAACCTATAAAGGTGCGGTAATCGGTCCGTTCTGGGCAGTTATCAAGCCTGCATTCACCCTCTTTGTTTACTGGTTTGCTTTTTCTGTCGGTATCAGAAGCGCCGGTAATGTTGAGGTTATAATTAACGGAGAATTCATCGCAAACTTCGACAGATTTATTTTTATGCTCGTCGGTTTTATACCATGGTTCTTCATCTCCGAAAGCATTACGCAGGGCGCGAAATCTATTAGAATAAACCGACAGTTTGTCACAAAGGTCAGCTTCCCTGTTTCCACCATTATGACATACACCTCTGTGGCAAGACTATTTGTACATCTTTTCCTCTTTGTGATTATGTACGTATATGTTGCATTTGCACACGGAGTAAGCATCTACAACCTGCAGTTTTTCCTTTACTGTCCGCTGATGTTTGCGTTCTTCGTAGCACTTTCGTGGTCAACTGCTCCGATGTCTGCTTTTTCTGCTGACTTTGAAAATATGATTATCTCTATTATGTCGGGTATTTTCTGGTTATCAGGTATTATCTACAACAGCTACAATATGGAAGTAGACCTGCTTGTTTTCGGCAAACCACTTAAGCCTATTTTGGAATTTGCTATGATGCTAAATCCTATCAACTTCTTTGCAAACGGCTATCGAAACGCATTTTTATATGACAGATGGTTCTTTGAGTATCCGCTCGAGCTCATCATCTTCTTGGTTGAATTTGTTTTAGTTGTTGCGCTTGGTATCTATAACTACAACAGACTCAGAAAAACACTCCCTGATGTACTGTAAGGAGAAAAATATGGCACAACCTATTATTTCATTTAAAAACGTCAGTAAAGAATACATCCTGTATAAAAACTCTCAGGAAAGATTCAAGGCGCTTTTCAGAAAACCTAAAAATCCAAAAATAAATAAAGCATTGAAAAATGTAAGCTTTGATATATATCCTGGTGAAGCAGTAGGTATTATCGGCGACAACGGTGCCGGTAAATCAACCATACTTAAAATGATAACAGGCGTTGCTTTCCCACAGGAAGGCGAGGTCGAGGTTACGGGTAAGGTTGCAGCACTTCTCGAGCTTACCGCAGGCTTCTCTATGGAAATGACAGGCAGAGAAAACATCTACCTTAAAGGATATATTCTCGGACTAAACGACGAATATATCAAAACTATCGAAGAAAAAATCATCGATTTTGCTCAGCTAGGCGACTATATCGACCAGCCTGTACGAACATATTCAAGCGGTATGAGACTGCGTTTAGGCTTTGCTATCAACATCAACATAGAGCCTGATATCTTAGTTGTCGACGAAGCGCTCGCTGTCGGTGACGCAAGCTTTAAGAAAAAATGTAAAGATAAAATCAACGAGATTATCAAGACAGGCGTTACCGTACTTTACGTTAGCCACAACGAAAACAGCGTTGCTGAAATATGCTCGCGCGCTATTTTCCTTAAAAAAGGTCAGCTTATTTATGACGGCGATGTTCCAACTGCATTTGAAAAATATAAGGAAAGTAAAGCTAAAAAATAATTCTGTATTAGAATTTTGCAGAGGTAAACTATGCTCAGTGATTTCTCAAAAAATGAGATTTTTATGTCTTGTGAATATATAAAACCGCATAGCCTGCTCCCTAAAAAAGGTACTGTTATAAACATTATCGGTGAGCATATTTTGTGCGATTATTTAAAAGACACCTTCGAATCTCTGAATAATACAACTGAATATGGATATACCGTGTATCAGGTAGAGACCCCTGATGCTTTATCAAGCACTGTTTCAAAGCAGTGCTTTTTGTACTGTTTTGATGCAAGAGAAACTGACACCTACGATTTAATTTCGCTTGCAAAAGCGCTCGACTATGCTTCGAAAATCAAAAATGCTCAGTTTATTTTGCTTACGATTATTCCGCCACTTCCACAGCGCGAGGATATACACTCGGTTTCTGAAATGGAACTTTCAAAAATCACTGCTGACAGCTTTTTGAGTGAGGTTGAGTCTGCACTTTCTTCCTACTGCTCAAAGCTTAATGTAAAAGAAATTCGCTTTGATAACTTTTTACTTGAAGACAACAGCAACAACCTGCTCAATATGACTGAAATCGTCAAAGACGCTTTGTCTACTCAATGCGTAAGTGTAAACAGCAACGATGCTTTTTCTGTTGTTTCTGCAATAAGTATGAGTGATGCAGTAAATGCGGTGTTCACTGTTTTAAAAAATGGTAAACACGGCAACATCTATAACGCATCATCTGACCCGATATCTATATTTGAATTAAAAACCTTTGTTTATAAAACACTTTGCAAATACGGCGTTAAGCTTGATTTTGTAAACACAGGTGAAAATAAAAGCAAAAACTACAGGGTACTTGACACAGGCAAGTTAAAATCAATCGGCTACTCCCCTGTTTGCTCAAATGAAGAAAGACTTTTTTACGCGCTGACTCATTTGTGCTCTGATAAATATGACATCTTTTCTGACAAAATCGACAGCCTGTATAACGGAAAGCTTGAGTACATCCGCAAAATGGAGCTTGAGCTTTTACACGTTGTCGATAGAATCTGTCGTGAAAACTCTGTGCAGTATTTTCTGTCGGGCGGTACGATGCTCGGTGCTGTAAGACACAAGGGCTTTATTCCTTGGGACGACGACATCGACATCGCAATGCTTAGAGACGATTACGAGCGTTTTAAAAAAGCCTGTATAGAAAACCTGCCGAAAAAATACACTTACCAGTCTTATACAAACAAAGATGGCTACCACTACTTTTTTGACAGAATAACAATCAAAGATACTTATTTTGCAACCAAGTATTCTGATGAGTTTGATATGCTCAAGGGTATTTCCATGGACATTTTCGTTTTTGATAAAACGTCAGACAAGCCGTTTTTAAGTAAACTGCATTATAAAACTTTGATGGCATTAAGGCTTATGATGAACGTCAGATGGATAAATCATCCGCGCAAAGGCAAAAGCTATATGCTTTCAAAGCTTTTGTTGCCTATATTAAGATTGTTTTCAATGGACACCTACAGCAAGCTGTACGACAAGCTTTTACGCTCTTACAGCAAGCGTAATACAAGCACCGTTTTACCGCCTGCTACCGACCACAAATGGCGAGATGTTATGCCGATAAGATGGTTCGAAAATGTTTTGGATGCTCCGTTTGACGACGTTATGTCGTACATACCGACAGGCTTTGATAACTACTTAAAGCAGTGGTACGGCGACGATTATATGGAGCTGCTGCCTTTATCCTTGCGTGTAGGCTCACACGATTTCTACCGTCTTGATATCGGCAACGAGGTTAAAACCTTAAACGACGATGCTCAGATAAAACATATAAACTACAAAGGCGAATTGCTTTAAACTTTAAGGAGAAATAATTATGGTTTTTTCAGTTATTCTTGCGGGTGGTACAGGCAACCGTATGGGCCACACCGACAAACCAAAGCAGTTTTTGACAATCAAAGACAAGCCTATCATTATTCATACTATTGAAAAGTTTTTGTCCCAACCAAAGTTTGAGAAAATCATCGTGCTCTGCCCTGCTATGTGGATTGAGCACACAAAAAAGATTATCTCAAAGCATATCGGCGAGTGCGACAAAATCGTTGTTATCGAGGGTGGCGACACCAGAAACGAAACAATTATGAATTCTATCGATTATATCGAGAAAAACTACGCTTTAAATGACGACACCATTATTGTTACTCACGACAGCGTAAGACCTTTTGTAACACATAGAATTATCGAGGAAAACATTAAGGCAGCACAAAAGTACGGTGCTTGTGATACCGTTATTCCAGCTACTGATACCATCGTAGAAAGCGTAAATGCAGACACTATAAGCAACATCCCTCAACGCAAGAATATGTATCAGGGTCAGACACCACAGTCGTTTAAAGCTAAAAACCTGCGCGACATCTACAATTCTTTAACTGATGCTGAGCGTGATATCCTTACAGACGCTGCAAAAATTCTTGTTATGAAAGGACAAAATGTCCACTTGGTAACAGGCGAAACATATAACATTAAAATTACTTACCCTTATGATTTAAAGATTGCCAAATCACTCTTAGAGGACGAGGAAAATGATTAATACTATCTACAGATTGAGTTCCCCAAGACGATTTGAAATTGACTTCGAGGACCTCAGCTTTTCTGACAACTGCATAGTAAGACCGACTCACCTGTCTATCTGTAACGCTGATCAGCGCTATTATCAGGGCACAAGAGATGCAAAGGTGCTGAAAGAAAAACTGCCGATGGCGCTTATCCACGAGGGTGTCGGCGAGGTCGTATACGACAAAAGCGGTACCTTTAAAGCAGGCGACAAGGTCGTTATGATACCAAATATCCCAACTGCGTACGACGAGATTATCGCGGAAAATTACCGCGAGAGCAGTAAGTTCTGTGCAAGCTCAACAGACGGATTTATGCAGGAGTTTGTGGATATTTCTAAGGAGCGTTTGGTTAAACTTCCTGACGGTATTAACTTAGATGTTGCGGCGTTTACCGAAATAGTCAGCGTCAGCGTGCACGCTATCTCCCGCTTTGACAGCATTGCTCACAAAAGACGCGATATCATCGGCGTTTGGGGCGACGGAAATTTAGCATTCATTACTTCTCTGTTTTTAAAAAATATGTTCCCGCAAACTAAGGTGTGCGTTTTTGGCATAAGCAGAGAAAAGCTCTATGATTTCTCATTTGTCGACGAAACTTATCTTACAACAGAAATACCGAGCGGGCTTAAAATAGACCACGCGTTTGAGTGTGTCGGTGCTAATGGCTCACCAGTAGCAATCGAGCAGATAATCGAGTACATCCACCCTGAGGGCACTATCGCGATTATGGGCGTATCAGAATATCCTGTGCCTATCAATACCCGTATGATACTCGAAAAAGGACTTAGAATGTTTGGAACAAGCCGAAGCGGTAAAGCAGATTTTGAAAAAACAATAAAGTTATACGAGGAGTATCCTCACATTGTCAGCTACCTCACCCACATCATCGGCAAGGTCGTCGAGGTTAATAGCTACGCTGATATTTCAGCTTCGTTCGAACTTGATACCAGAAAAGCATTTGGCAAAACAATAATGCACTGGAATATTTAAACAAAAAGGGATATCCGACATCGGATATCCCTATACTTTTATTGACAAGTAAGACTTGCTTTGATATAATACATAAGGTCGAAAGACTTTTAAATTGGAATAAGCTGAATGTAAGATTTATCTGATAGTAAGCTCCTACTCGGCTCACTCTCTGCAGTGTAAAAATTAAGAGAGAAAACTTAATATGCAGGTATGGCGGAATTGGCAGACGCGTATGGTTCAGGTCCATATGAATGCAAGTTCATGCAGGTTCAAGTCCTGTTACCTGCACCAGAAAATGCCGAATCGGGTCTTTAGACTTGGTTCGGTATTTTTTTGTTTGTACAAATATAGGACTTGAACCTTAAGAAGGTCTGTGGCGTTGAAAAATAGTCCGGTGGACTATTTTTAGGCACAGAGGAACGAAAACGGGTAC
>JAFQPG010000016.1 GCA_017411835.1 Ruminococcus sp.
CCGCTAACGGAAGAGCAAAAGAGCTACCTGTAATCGGCAAATTCAAGATCTTGAAGTAAGATGCAACAACTCAACCCGCCCTAAAAGCAGTAAAATCTGCAATTTGGGCGGGTTGTTTTCGTTTTATAAATAATATATCCCCTTCTTGTAAGCATTTTATTGGAATATATGCGGATATAATTATGAACTTCCTCTCACCGTTTACATGCAGTGAGGTTTTCTGCTGTTTATGACTAATAACCAAACACAAGAAAAAGATAAGCTCCACCGATACTTTCGATGGAGCTTGATTGCTTTTATGTTAATCAAACATATAATTATACTTTCGTTTTTGTGCTGACAATAAATCCTTTACTCGGGCGATTATTTTAGGTTCGTAGTAATCTTTTAGAGAATCCAATATATTATCTATGTCCAAAGCGTTGAAGGAAAACTTCACATGATCACCGTAAAGTTTAGAAGCGATATCTGCCTGCTCATCAAAATCAAGGCTGAAAGGTTTTGCTTTAATGTGTTTGATGCACTGTTCGTTTTCGACATTGAGTGGATAGTCGTTAGTGTCTGCAAGTAGCGATAAACCAAAATCAAAGTAAGGACAAAAAGTGAACTCTTCACTCTTTTCGTTGTAAATGAAAGCAATGTTATTTGTGTGCCTGTCTTCATTGAGGAAAAACGCGTCTAACTGTAGCATAATCGCAAAATACGCACCGACATTTTTAAGCTTGGTTACGCTCTCAATGAAGTCGACAGTGTACTTTATTCTTTCTTCAATGTCTGAGAGGCTTGATAATTTTGATGCCAATGACCTGCCTTTGTGTTGCTTGTATAGACGCTCAAGAGTAATGATTATTTCATCATCGCTTTTGAAATTGCGTGATAAGCAACCGCTTTTGTCAGTAAGATTATACTTGATTCTTATCGGCTCGTATTCGATAAAACCGCTGACATCAGATTTTTTCAAAAGCTGTGACACAACAACTTCGCTCAAACCCTCATAGCCCATATGGTCTTGTTTGTACCAGCAGTTATTTAACAGCCATTTCATCTGATTGCCCTTTGATGATGTGGCTTTTGTTTTTACGATATCGTGATTGGTCATATCTATGGTTTTCATAATTCACCTCAGTTGATAGCAGTAATTCTGATGTACTGGTTATCTTCAGCCATTCGCCCATGAGTTTTTCTGATGATTTCAAGGGGGTCGTAACCGCTTAATACATCAAGCTGTTTGAGCATAGTTTTTGCCATAAATCTGTCTTCAGGAAAACAACGCTCAGCCAAGAAGTCCTGAAAATCTTCCCATGTCGGATTTTTTATAACTCCAAAAGCAGTGTATAAAGGGTTGCTGACAGAATTTGTGATGCGTACTCTTTCACTTTCGAAGTCAACATATATTTTGGTGCAGACTCTTCTTTCGTGCATAAAATCAAGACGCAGGGTATAGCCGGGATAATCCTTGTTCAGGTATTTAGACATAGTCTGACGGCTCACACCGAAGTGGTCAGCTATCTGCTCAACTGTCTTGCCTTGCTGTTGCATAGCGAGAGCTTTTTCAATATCTGTGTCGGTAAGTCTCTTTTTTCTGCCTGAGTGCTTTTTGCCTGCGATGGCTCTGAGCTTGTCAACATCATCAGTACCGAACAATTCAATACATAGTTTTCTGTAATCTGTCATTTATAACACCTCCAATATATGTAAACTATCATTCTTTACATATATTATATGCAATAAATCAGCTTTAGTCAATAGGTATTTATATCCTAACCGGTATAAGTCCTTTATATTGGACTTTGTTTGTGATATTATATAGTTACAAAAGTATAAAGTTTAGTACAGGAGGGGTGAGGATGAGCTTAGGCTACACAGGATTGTGTAAAAAAGTCTTGGAAGATGAGGATATAGTTATTTACACTTATGGCGGAGAAAACTGGAATGATGAGAAATCACAATCAGGAGATATAAATTTGCAGGATGGGATTCTTGTAATTAACAAACACGAGTTGAATCTACCCTCCACTCCATATAAAGCAAAAAGAAGAACAGTTTATTTTCCGCCTGTTATGGAATATGTATCATCGGGAGCGGTGGCGGTTGAAAAGGAGTGCAAAAATACATTTATCATCAGAGAGGATAGCCCGATAACAATAGACTATATTGGTTATATGTTACTTCTACATATTTTAATGAGGTATGAAGAAACAGCCAAGTTTCCCGATTCAGAGTGTTTTATACAGTGAGGTATATATGTCTGATTATACGATTCCGTCTGATAAGCAGTAAACATAACTATTTTTAGAGGGTTATGAGGAGAAAATAATATGATGTTATCTGAATACTTACAAAACAAGCATGTTTCGAGAAAAGCACTTGAATTAATAACCAAATTGAAAAACTATTATGAGGGTGATGAAGAATTCATCATTGGAGTATTAAACGATTTGGATACTGACGATGAAGTTCAAACGCTCATCGAATATATTAAGTCTGGTGAAGAAGTTAGTTATGAAAGCATTATTCTATTCGCTTTAGACTTGAGCCAAAACAGGAGCAAATAACCGCTCACACTGTTTTCTGATGTTCCCTTGATGTTTACGTGATGTTTGTTTGCACAGCAAGGGAGCGTAGATTGCAAAAGTTACGCAGAGTTAGGCGAAATATACTCGAGATTACGCAGGATAACGGGGGATAAATGCGCCTATAAACTCTGCGAAAGGTTAAAAACATGGTTGGTAAGGACGAGGTCACCGGTTCGAATCCGGTTATCAGCTCCAGAAACAGAGGACTTCCAATTCATTGGGAGTCCTCTGTTTTCGTGTGTTGTATATGAAAGCAAAATTGAACCCCCAAGGGTTAAATGCTCTTGGGGGCCTGTATTATCTATATTTTATTTTTGTTTTCGGGTTACACGTCAGATGTAGGTGTAATCTGGTAGCGGGTGAGATACTCGTTGTAGGTGTCGGCAAACGCAAGGTTGTCCGCACTCTTTAAGCGGTCTAAGTACTGGTGGGTACCAAGCTGCTTTGAGTCGATTTCGATAAGCACTACCGCAACATTTGAGCAGTGGTCGGATACTCGCTCGTAGTTTGTCAGAAGGTCTGTCAAGATAAAGCCGAGCACCATAGGGGAGTTGCCCTGCTGGATACGCTTTGTGTGCTTTGCACGAGCTTGGAGAACTAATTCGTCGATAACCTCTTCGAGTGGTTCAACAAGCTTTGCACGCTCGATATCGCCTTCTGAGAAAGCCTCTGTTGTAAGATAAAGAATTTCTGACAGAGCTTCTGTGATAACATCGATTTCTCTTGTTGTTTCAGCAGAGAAGGAGATGTTTTTATCGTGGAGCTCCTGTGCTGTGTCGAGCAGGTTGATAGCGTGGTCACCGATACGCTCGAAGTCGCCGATGGTGTGGAGCAGCTTTGTGACCTGCCAGTTTTCGTCTTCTGTTAAGTTACAGTTAGACAGCTTAATAAGATAGTTTCCGAGTCTATCCTCGTATCCGTCAATAAGTTCTTCGGTTTCATTTATTTTGTCGACAACTTTCTTGTCGAAGTTTTTCATCAATGAGATTGCTCGGTTGATGTTGTCGTTAGCGAGCTGTGCCATTTCGATAGTGATAGCTGTGCACTTTGAAATAGCGAATGCAGGCATAGCGAGAATTCTATCGTCGAGTATACCGAGCGAATCTTCCTGCGTAATTTTGTCGTCTCTAATGATAAGATTTGCAAGCTTTTCGAGTTGTTTGCAGAATGGACAAAGCATAAGAGAGGTTACGATATTAAAAATAGTATGCACAAGCGCAATACCAAAGGTATCGATATCTGTGTTGATAAAAGCGAATTTGAATATCGCATTTGCAGTATAGAACAGCGCAAGGCAGATAATCGTACCGATAATGTTAAAGGAAATATGCACAGCGGCAACCTTTTTAGCATTTTTAGAAACGCCGATTGATGAGATAAGTGCAGTAACGCAGGTACCGATGTTCTGACCCATAATAATCGGGATAGCCATGCCGTAGGAAAGACCGCCTGCCATAGCAAAGGACTGCAAGATAGCAACAGAAGCAGCAGAACTCTGGATAATACCGGTGAATATTGCACCGACTAAAACACCCAGAATAGGGTTATTAAAGGCAACTAAGATTTCCTGAAATTCAGGCATTTCAGAGAGCGGCTCCATAGCGTCGCCCATCAGACCCATACCGCACATAAGTACAGCAAATCCGATTAAGATAGCGCCGGTATCTTTGCGCTTTTGTCTTTTAGAGAGCATAATCATAAGTATGCCGACAAAAGCAAATACAAGCGAGAAGTTCGCAGGCTTTAGAAGGCTCATCCATATATTGTCGGACTCAATACCTGCTAAAGAGGTAATCCAAGCGGTAAGAGTTGTACCGATATTTGAACCCATAATTACGCCGATGGTTTTGCCAAAATGCATAATGCCGGAGTTTACAAGACCAACGAGCATAACGGTGAGCGCTGATGAAGACTGGATAGCGATGGTAATACCCGCACCAAGAGCCATACTCTTAAAGAGGTTATCGGTCATTTTACTTAGCGCTGATTCGAGCTTGCCGCCCGCCATCTTCTCAAGCCCGGAGCTCATAACATTCATACCATAAAGGAAGAACGCAAGTCCGCCGATAAGCATAATGATATTAATGATTGTCATAAATTCGCCTACTTTCCTTTGAAAGCTAAAAGGTTAAAAATTTGTAACCAATACCATAATTATGCAGGCGCTGTGTTAAATAAAAAAGTAATTAATGTTAAATCTATGTTAAATCGACACAGTTTTCTAAATAATTTTATACAAAAAAAGAAAGCAGGGTAATATGCCCTGCTTTTCTTTAGTTGTCGATTGCTTTTTTGCGGTCGGAGCCGTCCTTTAAAAGAGCTTTAAGGGTGTCTTCGTCGTCGTTTTCAAGAGCGGTTTTGTACTGTGACAGCGCGCTTATTATGTGTTCAAGCTCGAAAATCAGGTTATCTTTGTTTTCTAAAAACAGCTCAGTCCACATATTTTCGTTGAGCTTTGCAACGCGGGTGAGGTCCTTGTACGAGCCTGCGGAAAAGCCTTTGTGCACCTTTGCTTGAGGACTTTTTACATAGGCATTTGAAACCACGTGTGCAAGCTGTGAGGTAAAGGCAATTATGCGGTCGTGATTTTCGGGGGTGGTGGCTGTTACAGATGCAAACCCGATTGACTTTATAAACTCGGTTACTTTTTGGAGCAAGGAGATGTCGTCGGTATTTTGCGGGGTGAGTATCATTGACGCACCCAAAAACAAGTCAGCCTTTGAATATTTAAAGCCTGATTGATGCAGTCCCGCCATTGGGTGACCGCCGATGAAAGCAAAGTTTCTTTTGCTTGCTATATTAAAGCACTGCTCGCATATTGAGCGTTTTACACCACCACAGTCGATAACCACAGCACCGTCTTTTATAAAACTTGCATTTTCCTCTAAATAATCGATAGTTGCCTTTGGGTAAACAGAAAGCAAAACATAGTCGCAGTCAGAAAGATTTTGCTTATTAAGTATAGCATCTATTGATTTGTCAAGCACAGCGTAGGAGTTGATGCTCTGGTCAATATCAAAGCCGTAAACGGTGTGCTTAGTCTTTGCTTTTATTGCTTTACATAGTGAGCCTCCGATAAGACCCAGTCCGACTATGCCGATAATCATAGCGCTGTTACCTCCCTGATTTTTTCAACACTTTTAGCGACATCGTCAAATTCAGCAGGGGTCAGCGACTGTGCACCATCGCAAAGAGCGTTTTTAGGGTCGTTGTGAACCTCTATCATCAGTCCGTCTGCACCACTTGCTGTTGCCGCCATAGCCTTGCGATTTGATATTTGTTTACAAACCATAAAAGGTATGGTATATTGTAACTGCGACACAATTTAATTTTTGCGTGTAAATTGTACAAGTATGTGCATTTTATCTATTGGTAAAAATGCAGATGCTCTTTTTTCGCATACTTATAGTACATGAAAATTGTGTCGCAGTAATAGAGCATGCGTTTTTCGGTGCGTAGGCTATGCTTGCGCACTTTTTATTAGGAGGATTTTAACGTGAAAAGTATCAACACAAAATTGCTGTCATTTATACTGGCTGTGCTTATTCTGGTGTCGGCAACATCGGTAGCCATAACCGCACAGGTAACCAGCAAAGATGTGGTTTTGCAAAACGACACCTTTACTATGTATAAAGACGGCGACTACTACCGCATTATTGGTCCTGCAGGTGAAAAAAGAGCTGACGATACAGCACAAAGCTCTGTTAAGCGTACAAAATCAAGTGTCGCACAAACAAATGCTGCAGCAACCGCAGATGAAGCCTTGCCAAAGAGCGTAGACCTGAGTACATCAAAGTATTTTCCACCTGTTGGTAGTCAGGGGGGACTTGGCTCTTGTGCGACGTTTTCGGCTGTTTACTATCAGTTTTCTTACGAAGTGAATAAAAAACTCGATGTAGAAGCAACATACGAAAATACGCGCTCTCCGCAGATCGTTTATAATTTTGTAAATGCCAGTGCAAATGATGGTACCGACCATGGTCGTAACTACAGATTTTTACAACACTATGGCGCGCCTACTATGAGCGAAGTGCCATATAGCGACCAGGACTCTATGGACTGGCATGCAGACGAGGGTATATGGCGCGAGGGCATCAGAGCAAGACTAAAGGACTACACAGAGTATGACAATGTCGGCATAGACGACAAGCAAATCACATCGCCTGATGACCCTGACTTACTCGACATAAAAACACAACTCAATAATGACAAAATAGTTGGCTACTCAACCTATGTGAGCAGTTGGCTGTACAGTGATTTAAAGACTAACCCTGATGCTCCTGCAAACGATAGTTTTTCGGGAGAGAAATGCGTTATTGCGTGTGATGGAGTATATGGCGCACACGCTATGGCTATCGTTGGCTACAACGATGATATCTGGATTGATGTAAATAACAATGACAAAGTAGACGCAGGCGAGATGGGCGCGTTCAAGGTAGTCAACTCCTATAGCCCTAACTACTGTAATGACGGCTTTGTATGGGTTGCGTACGATGCGCTCAATAAGGTATCGACTGTTGAGGGCTATGAAGGTTACAGAATGCCGATATTCAGCGCTCTCAGAACTATTACAGTAAGAGATTATAATGAGTTGTCTGATATATATATAGAGTACACCTTAAATACCGCAAAGCGTACTCAGCACGAGGTTGTTTTTACCGCTGAAAAGGACGGTACAGTCCAGTCCTGGGAGATGTTCTACGGCGCAGGTGGCGGATATAAAAATGAGGTTAACGAAGGCGCATTTGATGGAACAGATGTAGCGTGTGACGGTACATTTGTTTGTCCGCTTGATAATATCGTACCTGACTTTACATACGAGGATTTTGAGAACTACAACTGGAGTGTAGAGTTCAAGGACACAAATGAAGATAACAATCCGCTTATTGTCAAAGATGTCCGACTTGTAAATGAGCTCACAGGCGATGTCTACAAAGTGGAAAACAACCTGCCATATACTGTGGACGGCAGTAGTGTGTCTTATGACATAAAGGCAACTACCAACAAAAGCAAAGTTGTCTACTATGTCGGTTACGATAACCCGACTTTAAACTACAAGATAGGCGACGGCGAGTGGCAACAAGCACAGATGGACGAAAACCTCGAGCGCATCGGTGCCACACACAAATATATAGTAGAAAATGCCGACGATGAACTGACACTATATTTTACAGACGAGCAGGGTAATACAGACGATAACTCAGGCGAGTATTACAAGACTAATGACAGGCTCAACTTCTACCGTACCGAAAATGTCAGGGATAAGGTGACAATCAAAGATGTCGGCTTTGAAAATGAAACACCTGATGTGCATGTGAGCTTTTTCTTCAAAACAGATATAAAGGGTGGCTATGAGCCGTATAATGTGCAGTACACATCAGAGGACCTTGCAACAGGTGAAAAAAGATATGTCCTGTATGGCGCAACCGACAAGAGTTTTACTTTCTTAAAAGAAGGCAATTACAGAATAACCGCCGAGGTCACCGACCAGGCAGGCGATACGGCTACTTTTGAAAAGGAA
>JAFQPG010000007.1 GCA_017411835.1 Ruminococcus sp.
CGAACTATTATAAGCACACTTTTTAATTAGCAAGATTTTTAGCACGATTTTCTGAGCGATTAGCAGAAAGTCGATTTTCATTAGCAAAAACGGGGTTTTCTTGCTAATTTGATTAGCAGGATTTTCAAGGGATAGGGAGTCCGCAACCTAAGTAAAAAGGATTGCTCACAGTAAAGAAGCCGAGCAGAACAAACAAGGACACCCGACAAAAAAGTAAAGCCGAAAACCTTGAAAAATCAAGGCTTTCGGCGTTTTTTGTGGCGTCCCTGCCCGGATTCGAACCGGGGGCGTTCCGCTTAGGAGGCGGACCCTCTATCCTGCTGAGGTACAGAGACGTGTATGAAATTTTATCTATATTATCGCTCGCCTTTTGAGCAAAGGCGAGTGATTTAGTATAACCTTAGGAGGCGAACGCTCTATCCTGCTGAGCTACAAGCGCATATATGTTTATCTTACTTAAATAAAAAATGCAGGGCGTATGTGCTACGCCCTGCGAGATTTAAAATTATACAGGGTGAATCATATTCTCTTTGTCGAGTTTTTCACCGTTGATGCCAACGCCGGCGTTTCTTCTCTTTTCGAAGAAGTCAAGCGCAACCTTCTGGAACATACCGTAAGAAAGCACGTCCTCCTCCTGCTCAATCCACTGTGGGATTTCTGCACGGAGCTTCTCAAGCTCAGGCTCGAGTAAATCAGCAGGACGACAATCTACAGGCTCCATATCGCCGATAATCTTCTTTCTAAATTCAGGGTCAATCGGCATTGGTGTTGTGCCGTACTTACCTGCAACCATATCCTTAAACTCTTTTGTGCACATCTTGTAACGCTCGCCTGTGATAATATTGAACACAGCCTGTGTGCCGACAATCTGTGATGTTGGAGTAACAAGTGGTGGATAACCGGAGTCCTCACGAACACGTGGAACTTCAGCCAAAACTTCGTTGAGCTTATCTTCCTTGCCAGCCTGCTTGAGCTGAGAAAGAAGGTTAGAGAGCATACCGCCAGGTACCTGATAGATAAGAGCGTTTGCATCAGTCGCGAGCATCTTCTGGTCTAAAAGACCTTCTTTCATGTATTTTGCTCTGAGTGTCATGAAGTAGTCGCGGATATCAGTAAGCTCTTCAAGCTTGATGCCTGTATCATACTGACTGCCCATTAATGCGGCTACCATAGACTCTGTTGGTGCGTGAGAAGTACCAAGTGCGAGTGGAGAAATAGCGGTATCAATCATATCAACGCCTGCTTCAACGCCCTTTAAAAGACACATTGATGCAAGACCTGAGGTGTAGTGGGTATGAAGCTGAAGAGGTAAATCAACCTCAGCCTTGATAGCTTTTACTAAGCTTTCTGTTGCGTATGGGGTTAAGAGCGCCGCCATATCCTTGATGCAGATAGAATCAGCGCCTGCATCAGCAATACGCTTAGCGTACTCAACGTAGTATTCGTCAGTGAACACCGGACCTGTTGTGTAAGAAATAGCAACCTGTGCGTGAGCGCCTTCCTTTTTAGCGGCTTTGATAGCAGTCTGCAGGTTCTTGATATCGTTTAAAGCATCGAAAATTCGGATGATGTCGATACCGTTTGCAACAGAACGCTGAACAAAATACTCAAGCACGTCGTCAGCGTAGTGACGATAACCGAGCATATTCTGACCTCTGAATAACATCTGAAGCTTTGTGTTCTTGCAGTGGTCCTTGATTGTACGGAGTCTGTGCCATGGGTCTTCATTTAAGAAACGAAGACAGCTGTCAAATGTAGCACCACCCCAGCACTCGAGAGAATAAAAACCTGCCTTGTCCATTTTGTCAAGGATAGGAAGCATCTGTTCAAGTGTCATACGTGTTGCAATCAATGACTGATGAGCATCACGCAGAGCAGTTTCAGTAATTTTAATCTGTTTTGCCATAATAACTCACCTTTGATTATGATAATGTAACGAGTGTCTGACCGGAGTCAACAGTCTCGCCTTTGTTTACGTTAACAGTAGCAACTGTGCAGTCCTTTGGAGCTTTGATTTCGTTTTCCATCTTCATAGCTTCAAGAACAACGAGCACGTCGCCGGACTTGACAGCCTGACCTGCAGTAACATTTACTGATAAAATTGTACCAGGCATTGGAGAAGGAACAGGTTCGCCATTGCCTGCTGGAGCAGCAGGAGCAGCAGCAGGAGCTGGAGCAGCGGCTGGAGCAGGAGCAGCAGCTACAGGGGCTACAGCGCCGTTTACTTCTTCAACCTGTACGTCGTATGTTGTACCATTTACGGTGATTCTTAAATTTTTCATAGTAATCTTCCTTTCGTATATATCAAGTAAATTTTATCAGATGGTTGTGTGCTTTTTAGGTAAGGTTTCAACACGCTTTGAAGAAAGCATCTCAAGTGCCTGTAAAACCTTAACTCTTAAAGCAGAGCTGTCAACTACGTCGTCAACATAACCGCACTGTGCAGCGTTTATTGCAGAAAGCTCGCGCTTTGCAAAATCTTCTGCCGCTTTATCCTGCTGTGCTACAGGAACGTTCATAGCGTCCTCGTTCATAATAAACGCAAGCGCCTTAGGGTTAACAGGAGAAATAACCGCGCCGTCAATAGCAAATCTGACATCAGCGCCTGAAGCCTCGCCAGCAAGCGCAATATATAAAGCGCCAACAGCTTCGCCCTCTACAACTGCAATCTTAGCGGTAGTAGCCTCAGCGTAAGCAGAAGTAACCTTCGCTGCTGATTTTAAGGTTTTGAAGCCCTTTGAGTTAACAACAGTAACTACAGGGATAGAGAAAGCGTCACAAAAACGCATAAATTTAGAAATCTTCTGACCGCCCTTGCAGTCAATCTCGTCGCCGTTTGTAGAAACAAAAGCAACTACCTCGCCGTTTACACGACCAAATGCAGTTTTAACGCAATCTGCAAATTCGTCGTTTACAAAGCAAAGCGAGTCAGCGTCCGCGATAGAACATACTGTGCAAGAAGCATCTTCTTGTGGTGCTAAAGCGTCGTCAGACGGAGCAACGTCTAAGTTATTTGAAGGGAAAAATGTGATGAGGTCGCGTG
The DNA here is from genome assembly GCA_017411835.1 of Ruminococcus sp. GTDB lineage: Bacteria > Bacillota > Clostridia > Oscillospirales > Acutalibacteraceae > Ruminococcoides. The sequence goes on from JAFQPG010000007.1 coordinate 3,044, forward strand.
CTTTATCAATAGCCTCGTCTTTGCTGTCTGCAACGATGTTAGCGATACCGTGCTTAGCATTATGACAAGCGCTTGCGCACTCACCTGTAACATCGATAGAAAGCTCAGCGTCTTTTTCCATAATGATGAAATCTGCGCTTGTAGCGATTAAAGCAGATGTGCCAAGACATGTACCAAGTACAACAGAAAGCTGTGGTACAACACCGGAGATTTCTGATGCTCTGCCTAAAATCTCGCCGTAAGCGGCAAGCAGGTCATTTTTCTGTGCAAGTCTGCCACCAACGCTGTCGTAAAAACCGACAACAGGTGCACCGGTCATCTTTGCAAGGTCGTAAAGACGCGCAATTTTCTTAGCCTGAGCCTTGCTCATTGCACCGCTTGCAACATCGCTGTTCTGCGCAAATGCGTAAACAGGAACGCCCATTACCGTGCCGTAGCCTGTCACCGCCTCTGCAAAATCGCCCTCGCTTTTAAGCAGTGCGTCGGTCTCGCAAAAACTACCTTCGTCAAAAAACTTTAAAAGTGTTTTTACTCCTGCAGTTTTGTTGAGCTCTTCTCTAAGTTGAGAAACGCTTGAAAAACTCATTTTATTTCCTCCTGATTTATGTTTAATAACGTTAAATAATTTCCTATTTTTCGTCATTATATAGTATATCTTAAATACCATAAAAATACAAGAAAAAAGTGTGCAAAGTTTAATTTTTGCACACTTTAAATAATTGTTGAAGATTTATTGTTAAATAATTGTCATTTTGAGCAAACGAGAATTTTAAGAGCATATCGAATAATTCTTTTTTAGAACATTGAATATAGAAACAGGAGTGGTTGAGCCCGTATGAACCAAGGCTTTTAATAAGCGTTTGTGCGATGATGTAGGCTTCACCTTTTAGTTCTTTTTCAGAATAATAAACCTCGAAGCCAACGATATCGAGCACATAGCCGTTTTGCACAAAGGCGATATACCCTTTCTCAACCCCGTCTTCCTTGCACATCAGCACGGTTGCGTTTTCGCACCCGCATTTTTTTAAAATCTCACTGTTTTGTTCAGTCTTTATGGTAAGCATCTCTTTGCTCCTTATCTTGCATTCTTATTAGGGTTTGGGTCGTGGGAAAGTCGCTTCACCTCATCTGCTGATAAATCGCGATACATACCCTGCTTTAAACCGCCCAATTTTACTGTACCGATTGCAACACGCTTTAGTCTAGCAACCTCCAAGCCTAAGGACTCGCACATTCTTCTTATCTGTCGGTTTCTGCCCTCTCTAAGAACCATTTCGAGCACGACTCTTCCCTCTTGCTTTGTAACAACTCGCACCTGTGCAGGGGCAGTTTTTCTGCCGTCTAAGATAACACCTGTCTGCAATTTTTCAACCTGTTCTTCATTTATCGACGGGCGCACCGTTACTCGGTAAACTTTATTGATATGCTTTTTAGGATGCATAATGTGGTTTGCAAATTCGCCATCGTTTGTAAGCAAAAGCAAACCTTCAGAGTCTTTATCAAGTCTACCGATTGGATAAACACGCTGCTCGATATCTCCTATAAGCTCTAAGATACATTTTCTGCCTCGTTCATCGTGCATAGTGGTAACATAGCCACGAGGTTTATTCAGCATGATATAACGGTGTGAAGGCTTTGCAGAACCTGTTACCCTTTTGCCTCTAACGTAAACCTTGTCAGCATACGGGTCAACCTTGTCGCCAATCTGCGCAACCTTGCCATTTACTTTGACCACACCTTTTCTTATAAGCTCCTCGCATTTTCTGCGTGAGTCAACACCGCAGTCAGCGAGCATTTTTTGTAGTCTTACAAATTCCCTTTTCATATATCCTCCACTTTTTGATAAAAATCAAAAAATATTACTCAAAAATAAAGCAAATTTATTTTTTCTTTTAGCGTCTACGTCCTCCATCGCGTAAAGCGAATTTTGGGCGATGATTTCACCGTCTAGGGTGTACGTAACAGCTCCGACAAAATCGTTGTAGCTAATCGGTGCGTACAAAAATTTAGGTATATACACCTCTCGTTTAACCTTTTTCAGTTTATCTTTTTCTACAACTACGGGCGGACCGTTTTCGCAAAAAAGCGGGATTTTCGATTTATCCGAACCGACCACATCAACGTAGAAATTCTCCTCACTGTCATCGGTGTCGACAGCGCTGAGTTTTTCAAAGCCATAGTTATACATCGCTATATGGTCGTTCCAGTCAGACGGAGCATTAAAGGTGACACAAATCAGGGTCACCCCGTCTTTTTTTGAAGCAGATACAAGGCATCTGCCCGCAGCTTTTGTAAAACCTGTTTTTCCGCCGATGCAGTACTCATACATATTTAAAAGTCGGTTGTGATTTTGATATGTAACGCTTTTTTGCGGTGACAAAAAGTCAACGCTTAAAGAAGTGCTCGACGTGATTTTTGCAAACTGCTCGTTTAAAAGCGCTTTTTCCATGAGCCTTGCCATATCCAAAGCGGTCGAATAATGGTTTTCGTCGTCAAGTCCCGACGGCGTGACAAAATTAGTATTCTCCATCCTAAGCTTTTTCGCTTTTTTATTCATAAGCTTTGCAAAGCCTTCGATACTGTCGCTTAAAGTTAGTGCCACAGCGTTTGCGGCGTCGTTGCCCGAGCACATCATCATACCAACCGCCAAATCAGACAAATGCACCGTGTCGCCGACCTTTAAATACATCGAGCTCCCCTCTGCAATCATATCCTCATTAAATTCAACAAGGCAGTCGTTCTCCTGCGCTTTTTCAAGCGCTAAAAGCGTAGTCATAATTTTGGTGGTTGATGCCATTTTCATTTTAGTTTCTGCGTTGTGCTCTAAAATCACTGAGTCGTTTTCTACGCAATAAAGCACATAAGCCTGTGCCGAAATGGAAAGAGTTTTGGCACAGGCTGTAGTATCAAAACAAAAAACAAATACTAAAAAAGTAAGCACTAAAGTACACGCACGCTTCATATAATCACCACTGATATATATGAAAAATCTACGCGTTTTATACTTTATCAGATGTCAAATTCGTCGATATCCATATCAAGGTCTGATGTGTCGATATCGTCCTTTTTATCCTTTTTGAAGTAGTCAGCAACCTTGTCGAAAACATCAGGAATCATACCGACGATGCGGTCGACAGCGCCGTCGTATTTCTCAATCGGAATGAGCTTAACGTTGCCTTTGCATACTGACAGAAAAGCAACAGGAGTGATGGTAACGCCCGCGCCGCTACCGCCGCCAAAGCAGTCTTTGTTGTCCTTTTTTGTAGGCAAATCAGAACCACCTGATGCAAAGCCGTAGCTCACCTTTGAAACAGGAATGATGGTGGTGCCGTCAGGGGTGGTGATAGGGTCACCGATGATGGTGTTGACGTCAATCATTTCCTTGATTTTTCTCATTGTGGTATCCATCAATGAATTAATAGGATGGTCGCTCATAATAAACTCTCCTTTATCTGTATATCAATTATCTTTTGTATCTTATCACAAGCAGTTTAATGAGTGCTTTAAGCAAGTACTTAAGCACGTAAAAAACTCGGATGTAAAATCTTATATCACAACGCACTAGGCTTTGAGCTTCATCGTCAAAGTCAGGCGTCACGTTTAAATTATAGCTTTTTGTTTGTGTTGCATTGCACACAATAGAAACCGCAGAGTAGATAACCCCGCACAGCTTGCCGTATTTTAACGCTGTATCGGCGGCATCGTCACCGCTCACCTTAATATCCAAATCAAAGTTTGTCACAACGGTGTTTGCAAAAAGTCCTTTTAAGGTAGTAAAAACAAGCTTTGACAGCTCGACAAAGATGGATAAAAGACCGCTTACGCCTTTTTTTTCGCTGAGCTTTTTAAGATAAGATGGCTTTTTTTCCTTTTCTTTCTTTTCGCTCTTTTTTGTTTTTTCAGCTTTTGGTTTTTTCGTTTTCTTTGCCTTTTTCTTTTTTGCAGGCACTAAGGTAAACTGCGCAAAAAGCACCTTAAGCTTTAGTGTAAGCGACTCGTTATAATTCGCAAAAAACTCAAGCTTTACAAAACAAAGTGCAAAAAGCAAAAGTATAATACCCAGTATTATATATAAAGCTAACACTTTTACACCCTCTTAATCAGCAGTAGCCTGAGAAATAATATCACCTACTGTAGCAGTGATAGTGTCGTCAGTGTTTTTTTCTTTATCATCTGCATTTTCGTCTTCAAAAATACTAAGCTGGCTGTCATCAAGAGCGTCTTCGTCAGGATTTTCCTGCTTTTGAGGAAGTGGCGGAAGCTCGTCAATCGACGAAATAGAAAAGCATCTGAGGAAATTCTCGGTGGTGCCGTATAAAAGCGGTCTACCCGGAAGCTCGAGTCTGCCCTTTTCTTCGATTAAATCTTTTGTGGTGAGTGAGCCGATAACACCCGAACAGTCCACACCACGCACCTGCTCGATAAACGACTTTGTAACAGGCTGGTTGTAAGCAACTACAGCGAGCACTTCCATAGCCGCCTGAGAAAGCGGAACATTTCGTCTTAAATCCATAGCGGTACGAATTTGCTCAGCGTACGCTTTTTTAGAAACCATCTGAAAGCTGTCGTCAAGCTTAATGACGGTGATACCGTGCTCGCTTTCTTCGTACTCTTTAATAAGCTCGGTGCATAAATCGTTAATAACCTTTTCAGTAATTTGAAGTGTCTGTGATAGACGGGACACAGGTACAGAACTACCCGACGCAAAAAGTATTGCCTCAACGGCAGCTTTATATTCTTCTCTTGTCATTTACTATCCCTCTCAATCATACTGACTTTTGCGTTATCGCCGTTACCCTCGATAACAACACGCTTGCCTTTTACAAGCTCGAGCACCGCAAGGAAGGTAGCGACGAGCTCGCTTTTCTCTTTACTTGCGACAAAAAGCTCTCTATATGTAACGGTGCGTCCACGCCACAGCTTACGCATAACGTGGATAATACGCGAGCTAACCGATACAATCTTTTTAGAAACAATGCCTGCAAACGCTTCTCTAGGCGGTGGGAGTCGACGTTTGCCTCTGCCGACTGCGCCGATATACGCAAGTGCGATATCATTCGGAGCGTGCACGCGGTTATATGTCAAATCAAATTCTACAGGCGACGGCTCTTTAGAATAGGTATCAAAGGACACAAGCGGTGCAAGCATTTTTGCAACACGTCTACATTCTTGATACTCAAGCAACTGGCCTGTCAGTTCCTTTTTAAGGTCTTCAGCCTCGTCCTCGTACTTTGGTAAAAGCATAGCGGACTTGATGTAAACAAGACGCGAAGCCATCTCCAAAAACTCGGAGGCGATGTCCATATCCTCGTCCTTCATCTTTTCAATCTGCTCCATATACTGCGAAAGCAGCTCTTCGATACAGATGTCGTAGATGTCGATTTTGTTCTTTGTAATAAGCGACAAAAGCAAATCGAGCGGGCCCTCAAATGCCTCGAATTTATAGGTCAGTCTGAGACTTTCGTCCACGACGGTTTTGTCGTTTGTGTCGGGCAACAAAATGCTGTCGATATTCTTTTTTTCGTTCATTTTGAGCCCTCCTCTCTAAATCTATCGAATAATTGCTAAACTATTAATCTAAATGGTAATGAACAAATAAAGCTGATAAATTTCATAATTGCGCTTTGTAAAAAGCCAAGCGGAATGCTTAGTATCCCCGTAAACAACAGTACGATTAAAATGATAGAAAACATCTGCTGATACTGGTAAAACTTATAGACAAGTCTGTCAGGTAAAAACGCAAATAAAATCTTCGAGCCGTCTAGCGGTGGAATCGGAATAAGGTTAAACACCGCAAGCGAGCAGTTGATAACAACATAGTACTGTAAAAACATCATAACATAAGCACCGACAGTAGACATAGCAAACGACGGTGCAAGGTACACCAAAGCGTATAAAACAAAGCCACCAGCAATTCCTGCAACGATATTTGCAAGCGGACCTGCAAGCGCTACAATCGCCATACCGACCTTAGGGTTTTTGAAGTTTCTGTCATCAACCGGCACAGGCTTAGCCCAGCCAAAGCCAAAAAGCAAAAGGCACAGCGCACCCATATAGTCAATATGCGACATCGGGTTTAAAGACAGACGACCTCTGTATTTAATAGACGTGTCGCCGAGCTTGCTTGCAACCCACGCGTGCGCCCATTCGTGAAAAGGCAAGACCAAAAAGATAATCATCAGTATAGCAAGTATGTGGATAACTATGGAGAAAAAATCTCCCTCTCCCATAAATAAATCAATAAGTTCTCGGAACAATTAATTAGCCTCCAAAATGGCAAACTGCCACATATAATTAGACATCATATATTATACAACAAGCACAAAGAAAATACAAGAGAAAAAGAAATTTGAAAAAAGGCTTGCTTTTTTATTTATTTTCTGTTATTATAGACAAGTTCACAAAGCATTTTGTAAAACTAACAAGGAGGTGTGGGAAAATGGCAAAATGTGATTTCTGTGGTAAGGATGTTAAATTCGGCATCAAGGTTTCTCACTCACACAGACGTTCTAACAGAACTTGGAAGCCAAACGTTCAGCGTGTTAAGGCTATCGTAGACGGTTCTCCAAAGAGAGTACACGCTTGCACTCGTTGCTTACGTTCAGGTAAGGTAACAAGAGCTATCTAATTGAATTTTAAATTTGAGAGTTAAGCCTCTAGCATTTTGCTGGAGGCTTTTTTCTTTTATATTAAGCGCCGATCACCGTAGCCCTCTATAATAATTTATTATCTATTCTCAAAATAAAAACGGCAGAGTTTTTATCCTCTGCCGTTTCTTTGTTTATAATTCTAATTTAGAAATTAATCTGTAATTCCTGCAAGCTTTTTCTGGATAGCTGTTGCGTCTAATACGGTGCGCTCGCCGTCGCGGTCAAAGTCGCTTCGGTATTTTAAAACTTCGCCGTAACAAAAATTGTCGGAGTAAAGCGAATCGTAAAGCTTCTTAATTCCCGCTAAGTGACGCTGGATAGCAGTTGCGTCCATAACCGACAGCTCGTTGTCGTAGTCAGCATCTCCGATTAGCTGTGCGATATCATTTTTCAAGAAATACTGTGTAAATGCAGCGTCTTTATCGACAAAGCCTTTATCCCACGCATCTTCAAGCGAGTAGAATTTCTGCTCGTCAAAAATGTAGATACACCACGAAAATGCAGACGGGCTGTAAACAGCATACTCGTTTATGTAGTAATCATCAAACACGCCGTAAATATACTTATACTCTGAAAAACCGCTGTTGCCCCTTGCGATAAACCACTCAGGCTCAGTCTTGCCGTCTTCGTAGTAATAGTAAAGCGGGCCTGTGTACCAGTAGGAGTCTTCCTGTGTCAGATTTGCATAATCTAAAAACTCGTCTAAATGCTTATATCTTCTGCCATGGGTATGGTCGTCGCGGATACAATCGGAAATGTCGCCGTCTTTTACATCGCCGTAGCAACCATTTCCGTAGTAATAATGCCACTCGCCACCATACTCAACAGGTTCAGGCGATTCAAGAGAGTCGTTTTTAGACGGGTTGAGAACATAAATCAGGTTGTCAAAGTTCTCTACACCTTCCGGAAATCCGTTATAATACGAGCTGTCAGTACGGGTAGGCACATTCAAGCTTTGTCTTGCAAGGTGGTATATATCGTCGTAGTAGTTAAGTCCTTGAGTTATACAGTTGTTAAAAAACATCATCTCTACTCCACAAGGAACATCAGCGTAGAAAATACCATCGGCATCGCCCTTTTCCATAGAATAGCCCGGATAATTGCTAGACAAAAAGTCCTCGCCTTCCCAGAAGTAAACACCTGCTGTATCGGTATATTTATTGTACCAGTTCTCGGCATAGGTGTTGTAGAAAGGATAATTAAAATCAGTATTTTCGTCGCCTTTTTTACCGCTTTCGCCGTTTGGCATCAAGAAATAATAGCGATAGGTAGCAACGTCTTTGCCTGTTTCTTCCTCGTATTGCTCTAAAGCATCTTTGAGCGGTTGAAGAGGTTTTAGGACAAGCTCTTTCTCGTTAGTCCATCTAAGGAAAGGTCTTTTGAGATAATTAAGTTCGTCTGTTGCGTAGGCGGTGTCTTTGAGATTTGTAGTCTGCATTGTCAAATCTGCTGTGTATTGATTTTTATCGTTGTAAAAATAGATGCAGTATCTTGCGTATTCCTTAAGATTGATTTCAGATTTATTGAGGTCGTATGTATATACGCCGTCGTTGTCGTAGTCGGTCATCAGCGCAGGAGTAGTATATGGCTGATAGTAAGGACCTCTGTCTTCGCCGTAAATCGCGCAGTAAACTTTCTCATAATCTGTCCAGCCTGTATTTGACGTGTCAAAATTAATATACAGGTTTTCGTGGTCGTGGTCGTCTCTTAAGCAGTCGTGCTCGTTGCCGTCCTTTTTGGTACCGTAACAGCCGTTGCCGTAGTAATAGTACCACTCGCCCGACTCAAGTCCCACACAACTGGTAGCATCTTCTGACCATACGATTTTGTCAGGATCAATAACGTAAATCATATTATCAAAGCCGTCTAATCCTTCAGGGTATTCTTCGCTTTCATTAGCGTCGTAGTACTCGCTACAGATATTTACGGTTTTTCTTGCATAGAGTTGCATATTTTCATCCGAGGAATAATTTACACCGTTGTTAATGACAATTTCTGAAACAACTGTAGGTACATCTGCGTAATACACGTCGCCGCCGTCGCCATTGAGCATAGTGTAGCCAGGATATTCGGTGTCTGCTATACCACTATTTTGCCAAGCAATGCATGGCTTATTGGCGTAATCGTTGTACCAAGATGAAACGTAATCGCCAGCCTCATAATTATTTGAGCCATCAGTAGATTTAAAGCCGTTTTTGCCGTTTGGCATAAGGAAGAAATATCGGTTTGTTTCGACCTTTTCGCCCGTATTATGCTCGTAATTTGTAATCGCCTGAATTACTGATATCTGTCTTGTATCAGCATTTGCAACAACAGCCGATGCACTAGCAACAGAAAACAGCATAGCTAAGGTTAAAACAACCGCCAGCATCTTTTTCATAATATCAACTCCTTATAATAAATCTGTTTTAATAAATTCTTCTTTCATTAGTAAAACACTTGAACATATACTTAATGGTGCATTATATTAAAATTTTTCTACTTTTATTATACGTTCAAAGGGCGTTGTAAACAATAGATAATTTAGCTATATTTTCCTTTTGAGATTATACGCTTTGCACAAAGCAAGGGGCTTTTCAAACAGCGCTTAATATGCAGAAAAAGGACAACCGATATTTTGGGTTGTCCTTTTCCTTTTTTGGGGATTCACTTAAAGAAAAGTGGTAAAAACAAGTTGCTTTTATATTTCTTTAAAAGAATTTATTCTTCAATTTGAGCGAGCTTTTTCTGGATAAAAGTTGCATCAAGAACAGAGGTTTCGCCGTCGTGGTTGATATCAGCAACATCAAAACTATCTTCGCTAAACGGGTTAATATGATTGTGCGTCATAAGATAATCGTAAATATCTGCAACATCACGCTGAATATAGGTAGCATCTATTACGCTTAATTCTCCGTCGTTATCAACATCGCCAAACTGCTGACCGATGTTGTTTTCTTCAAGCACCCACAGTATGTCAGGACAAAGCTCAAGTACGCTGTCTAAATTCTTCTTATTAAGTGGGATTATGGTATCTGTCGTGCTGATATATACGTAATGACCGGTATCGTCATCAGAAGATCCGCCGATGTATTTAAATACCCTGTTTCCCACTCTTACACCAAACACCGCTTCCCAAGGTAGTGGATAAATCTGACATTTTATAAGTACCCATTCGACGTTGCCTTGCTCGTTTTGGTGACAATATAGCTCGCTGTAAACTTCTCTATAATAATTGACCTCATCATTAGTAATTTGACGATAATTTTCCTCTTCATATATAAACTCTAAGAATTTATCGAAGTAAAGATTTGTTTCGCTGTCTTGAGCATAAGCAGGCAAGGCAAAAATCAAAACAAGCATAACCATAGCTAATATAATACTGATTGCTTTTTTCATAATATCAACTCCTTATTATTAAATTTGTTTAATAAAATTTGTTCTTTCACTAATAAAACACTTGAACATATACTAAGTGTTGCATTATGTTAAAATTTTTTCTACTTTTATTATACGTTCAAAGGGCATTGCAAACAATAGATAATTTAGCTATATTTTCCTTTTGAGATTATACGCTTTGCACAATTAGGGTTGTATTTATTATCTGTTCTCTGTTCTCTATTCTCTATTTTCTATTATCTATTCTCTATTGTGGGCTACGGTGATCGGCGCTTAAAACTATCACGCCTCGTTGCTCTGCGCTGTTCCTCGATTAACTCCTACTCACCTAACCACCCTGCAGGTGCTATGCACCTTTTGGGCAGTCCCGGTTCGTCCGTCGTTAATTCGAGGGCTACGAGCCTCAGCGCTTAAAACTATCACGCCTCATTCACCTACGCTACTCCTCAAAAGTCCACAGTCTCACATTGATTTTTTACGTTGGCTTCGTCAAGTACAAAAATGCAGACTCGCCTTCGACTTTGTGAGGGCTACGATGATCGGTGCTTAAAATAAAAAGACGGCACAACCGCGAAGGTTTTGCCGTCTTATTATGTATTTATTTCTTTTTTAGAAATTAGATTTCAACGCACTCTGCTTTTAAGCCTGCCGGAAGGTCAGCCTCTGCAGATGAAATAAGCATTGTGATGTTAGCCTGAGCTTCGTTTGATAAAGCGTCGAGCTTTTCAACGAAATCAGCGATGCCGTCAACACCCTCAGCACAAATCTTGAAGGTTGAGTCAACGAAAATGTCAGTAACGTCGTAGTTTCCAGCACAGATACCGCTGATAAAACCTAAAAGCATATCGTAGCCTTTGATGCCGTAAACTTCTGTATCGATAAGTCTTGCTTTGTGAGTTACGTCGTAAGTAAGCTTAGCGCCTTTTTCGATAACAACAACGTTGCCCTGAGATTTAGCGACAGCCTCGTTAGCAAGCGCGATGAGTTTTTTTGTTTTGCCTGAGCCTTTTTTACCAATAATTAATGTTACCATAATTATATAGCCTCCTGTGTTTAAATTTAGAATGGATTACTGTAATCTCTTCTCAAGTTCTGCCTTCTGGTCCTCGTAGCCCGGTTTGCCAAGAAGCGCAAACATATTCTTCTTGTAAGACTCTACGCCCGGCTGGTTAAACGGATTAACACCAAGAATGTAACCGGAGATAGCGCAAGCTTTCTCGAAGAAATAGATGAGATAGCCAAGCTCAAATTCGCCCATATCGCTGAGGTTTAGTACGATATTTGGTACGCCACCGTCGTTGTGCGCGAGCACTGTGCCCTCAAATGCTTTTCTGTTGACAAAGTCCATTGTTTTACCAGAGAGGAAGTTGAGACCGTCTACGTTTTCTTCGTCTGTGCCTAAAGTGATTTCCTTTTTGCACTTGTCAAAGAGAACAACCGTCTCGAAAAGATTACGTCTTCCGTCCTGTATATACTGACCCATTGAGTGTAAGTCTGTAGAGAAAATTACACTTGCAGGGAAAATACCCTTGTTGTCTTTACCCTCGCTCTCGCCGTAGAGCTGTTTGAACCATTCGTTCATCATAGTAAAGCCAGGCTCATAAGAAACTAAAACTTCTGTTTCCTTGCCCTTGCGGTAAAGGATGTTGCGGATAGCGGCATATTTGTAGCAATCGTTTGTGTAAAGGTCTGCGTTATCAAACTCGTCCTGCGCAGCCTTTGCACCGCTCATCAACGCGTCGATATCAGCGCCTGAAACAGCGATTGGAAGCAGACCAACTGCAGTTAAAACAGAGTATCTGCCGCCTACGTCATCAGGAACTACAAAAGTCTCGTAGCCTTCCTTGTCAGCAAGCTGCTTTAGAGTTCCTCTTGCTTTGTCGGTTGTGCAGTAGATACGCTCTTTAGCGCCTTCTTTACCGTACTTTTTCTCGAGTAATTCGCGGAATACTCTAAAAGCAATAGCAGGCTCGGTTGTAGTACCTGACTTGGAAATCATATTGATAGAAACGTCCTTGCCCTCGCAGATTTCAAGCAGTTCAGCCAAAGCTGTTGAGCTTATTGAGTTACCGGCGTAGTAAATCTGTGGGGTGTCCTTGCATAAAGCGTTGTAGTTAGGGGACTTGATAAACTCGATTGCAGCACGTGCACCAAGATATGAACCGCCGATACCGATAACGATGAATACGTCGGTGTCCTTCTTGATTTTTTCAGCCGCAGCTTTAATACGAGCAAACTCCTCTTTGTCGTAATCAGTAGGCAATGTAAGCCAGCCGATAAAGTCGTTACCAAGACCTTCTCCAGAATGGAGAGCTTCGTGAGCAGCTTTGACCTGCGGAGCAATACCTGCGTATTCTTCTTCGCTGACAAAGCCTCTCAAGTGTTTATCACTTAGTGTTGTTGGCATTAGTGATCCTCCTTTTGATAATTCCGTAAAAGAAATATAACCGCCTATGGTTATATTAATGGGTTTATTATACAATATATTGAGTTTTTTTGCAATAGACTTTAGCCCAACTTTAGATATTTAAAGTAACGATTTTATCGCTGAAATTTTGTGCAATCTGTCACCGCAAAAATGAATTTTCTACATAATTTACAAAGCAACTAATGCATCGAGCAGCTCAAAAAACACCGCAGTAAAGCTTATTTTGTCGATATCCTCTTTTGCTACTATATCAAACTTCGCGACTGTTTTTTCATCAAGCGTAAATTCAAGCGTGCCTGCCTTATCCCCTTTCTTTACGGGTGCAGTAAGCTCTTCTTTAAGCTTTATGTTTTTCTCGACGTTTTTGCTACTTCCCTTTTCTATTACTAAGCTTTTAGCACCGACGCATTCAAGCTTAGCTTCACTTTGCATTCCGTCTTTTACTTTTATGTTTTTTAGCTTACTGTCATTTGCTGAAAAATTAAGGACTTCATAATTTGCAAAACCGTAGTCTAAAAGTGACGCCGCGTCCTTAAAACGCTCTATACCCGTAGAGCTTCCGAGCACAACCGCAACAAGCGACATATCGCCACGCGTAGCCGTTGCGCTGATGCAAGAGCCCGCTTGCCCTGTCGTACCTGTTTTTAAGCCTGTTATGCCGTCGTAAGATTTCAAAAGCTTGTTTGTGTTTACTATCTGGGTTTCGCCATCGCGCAGGGTATCTATCCAGATAGTCGTGTAGTCAAAAATCTTTTCGTGTTTTATGAGCTGAGCACTCATCAAAGCAACGTCGTAAGCACTCGTGAGATGCCCCTCTTCGTCAAGCCCGTTGCAGTTTTTAAACACAGTGTTTTTCATACCGAGCTCTTTTGCACGCTCGTTCATTTTTAAAACAAAATCGCTCTCGCTACCGCACAAATGCTCAGCCAAAGCGACGGCGGCATCGTTTGCAGACGCGACGGCAGTCGCCTTTATCATTTCGTCAACCGTCATCTGCTCGCCTACCTCAAGCCATATATCCGACCCGCCCATACTTTTTGCATGCTCGGAGGTGGTGACGACATCATCGTAAGAAATTTTGCCGTCCTCAATCGCCTCCATAATAAGCAAAAGTGTCATCACCTTTGTGATTGATGCACAGGCACGCGACTCATCTGCATTTTTCTCAAAAAGAATTTTACCGCTATTTGGCTCAATTAAAATGGCGCTCGGCGACGGGATTTCCTCTTGTGTAAGCGCAGACGCAGGAAAACTCAGAGTACAAAACATAAATGCAAACACCAAAACAAAAATTAAACATCTCTTTATTAACATAAAAAAGCACCTCTTTCGTTACTACAAAAGTATGAAAAAGGTGCGTTTTCTATTCTCTTTTTAATCAATAAGGCAAACTGCGTGCGCTGATATACCCTCGCCACTACCGGTAAAGCCGAGATTTTCTTCGGTGGTAGCTTTTACATTAACCTGCGATACATCAATCTTGCAGGTATAGGCGATGTTTTCTCTCATATTTTCGATATACGGCTTTAGCTTTGGAGCCTGAGCGATAACAGTCGCGTCGATATTGACGATGCTATAGCCTTTTTCTTTAAGCAGTTTAACTACCTCTCTGAGCAAAAGCATACTGTCGGCATCTTTAAAACGCTCGTCGGTATCAGGAAAATGATAACCGATGTCGTGCAGTGATGCTGCTCCAAGCAAAGCATCCATAATTGCGTGGAGCAGTACGTCGGCATCAGAATGGCCTAAAAGTCCTTTTTTGTATGGTATTTGCTCACCGCCTAAGATAAGCAATCTGTCTTCTACTAATTTATGTACGTCGTAGCCGTGTCCTATTCTCATATAAATCGCCTCTTTATTTCTTTATTAGAATTCTTATTTAGAATTATTTTCTCTTGAATTTAAAATCGCCTGAGCAAAAATCAAATCAGTTTGAGTCGTCAGTTTTATATTTTCAGCACTGCCGATAACTATGCTTACTTTTTCTTTAAGCGCTTCAACCATAGAGCAATCGTCGGTTACATTAAGGCAATTTTCCTGAGCATAATCAATCGCTTTTAAATAAAGTGATTTTTCAAAAACTTGTGGGGTTTGCACCGCCTTAAGTAAGGCTCTGTCAGGTGTAGAGCTAATTATATTTTCGCTGTCTACTACCTTAATTGTATCAGTAACAGGTGTGCCGAGAGTTGCGGCTTTGCTTACGTACGCGTGCTTTACCACCGCTTTGATGTCGCTTTCTGAAATAAGCGGACGAGCGCCGTCGTGGATAGCAAAAAACTTCGTATTTTCAGAGCACGCAAGCACGCCGTTTTTTACCGATTGCGCCCTTGTATCAGAGCCGTTTACAACTGCTTTTACTTTAGAAAATTTTTGAGCAATAGCAGATATAGCCTCTTTGTCACATTCTCTGCAGACAACGACAATTTCGTCAATCACATCGCTGTTTTCAAACGCAGTCAGCGTATGACTTATAGTCTCTTTGCCGTTTAGTTTTATAAGCTGTTTTGAAACAGACAGTCCCATTCTGGTTGAGTTGCCCGATGCGGCGATAATCGCGCTTGTAAAAAATTTCATACTGCACCTATATTTTATCCGCAATACATCTGTACTGCGGATAATTTTTAAAGATTATACGGTTTCTAAAGCCTGTGATAAATCAGCGATGATGTCATCAACATCTTCTATACCAACAGAGAGTCTGATCATATTAGGCATAATGCCTGCATCAAGCAACTGCTCGTCTGTAAGCTGACGGTGTGTAGTAGACGCAGGGTGAAGCACGCAGGTACGCGCATCAGCAACGTGCACAACGATTTTAGCAAGCTTTAATGCTTCCATCATTTTAGCAGCCTCTGCCTTGCCGCCCTTTACGCCAAAGGAGATTACGCCGCAGGTACCCTGTGGCATATATTTTTTAGCAAGCTTAAAGTACTTGTTTGACTCAAGCTCAGGGAAATTCACCCAATCAACCTTAGGGTTGCTCTCCAAAAACTTTGCAACCTTAAGCGCATTTTCGCAATGGCGAGCCATTCTTAAATGCAGAGTTTCGATACCTAAGTTTAGTAAGAAAGCATTCTGCGGAGCCATCTGTGTGCCTAAATCACGCATCAAGTGCACGCGTGCCTTTGCAATATAAGCTGCCTTGCCAAAATGCTCTGTATACGTAACGCCATGGTAGGTTTCGTCAGGTGTTGTAAGCATTGGATACTTGCCGTTGTTCCAGTCAAAATTACCGCTGTCAACGATACATCCGCCGAGCGCTACAGCGTGACCGTCGAGATACTTCGATGTAGAATGAACGATAATGTCAGCGCCCCATTCAAACGGTCTGCAATTTACAGGAGTAGCAAAGGTGTTGTCAACAATAAGCGGACAACCGTGAGCATGAGCACATTTTGCATACAGCTCAAGGTCGCATACATCGAGCGATGGGTTTGATAAGGTTTCTGTAAAAACAGCACGTGTATTTTCTTTAAAAGCATTATTAAGTTCTTCTTCAGATGCCGCAGGGTCAACAAAAGAAAACTCGATGCCTAAATCACGCAAAGTTTTATTAAACAGGTTAAATGTGCCGCCGTAGATAGCCGCCGCACAAATAACGTGGTCGCCGGTTTTACAGATATTTGTGATAGAAATCAAAGACGCAGCCTGTCCTGCAGATGTGAGCATAGCGCCCACACCGCCCTCTAAAGCGGCGATTTTCTTTTCAACATTATCAAGTGTCGGATTTGCAAGACGGGTGTAGAAAAAGCCGTCAGCCTCTAAATCAAACAGCTTGCCCATAGTTTCTGCGCTGTCGTAAGCATAGGTAGTGCTCTGCACAATCGGGAGCACTCGTGGCTCACCGTTTTTAGGCTCGTAGCCCGCTTGCACGCATTTAGTATTTATTTTCATATCTTTATCCTCCTAATAAGCTCTTAATAAGTTCCATAACATAGTCTGTGCCAAAAATCACTAAAGCCATAAGCAAAACAAAAAGCAAGGCTGAAATCACCTTTACTGTAGTGCGCTTTGATCTGCTCATCGACTCTGATTTTACGATATCAGACTTGTACTCGTCGATATCAGCTTGAATCTGCTCAAGCAAAGGCTCGATGTAGTCGAGGTTTACTTCAAGCGGTTTTAAGATTTCGTAAGCCTTTGGTACGGCAGAATACGGAATAAGCACCGCAACATTTACAAGCTTTGCATCGTAGCCTGTGACAATCTCGTTAGCAACACTCTGCGCACCGTACTGGGTTTCGATAAACGGAATGTCGTTGTCTTTTAAAGCACCGCATACCATATTGCGTTCAAGACCACCGACAACGCAAAGCCTTACCGGCTCATTTATATCGTCAACCAGCTTATATTTTTTATTACAATCAGTACATCTAGTATCTGCACCATTATACATTTTCTTGCATTCTTTACAGATTTTCATATATACACCTCTATCTATACCTAAAATATAATACAGATAATATATAAATATATCACACATAAAAAATCTTTTCAACTAATAGACGAAAAACTTTCTGCAAAAACAAAGCTGAGCAGTTAAAACACCACTCAGCTAAAAATTATATTTCTGTTTTAGAATTAAGTTTCTCGTAACAATCACATTATTATCGGTTGGTATTGCTCGTGCTTAAGCGCTTTTTCAATGCATTGCGGGATAAGCTCGAAATGGGAAACCAAAGAATTCGGCTTGTTTTTTGGGTCGTCCTGACTAAACGGCACAAAGTACACGTTTTTTGTGTTTAACAGCTTACCGATATTTTGTGCAGATGCCGACAGTCCGTCGTTTGTCGCAATACAAAGCAGTAACGGTCGAAGTATTCTCAAATGCGATTTTGCCGCCATCGTGACAGGAGTGTCGGTAATTGCGTTTGCAATTTTTGCGAGTGTGTTTCCTGTGCATGGTGAAATAAGCAGTAAATCGCACATCTTTTTCGGTCCAATCGGCTCTGCTTTTGTGATTGTATCTACTATCCTTTTTTGAGTAATTTCTTCAATTTTTCTTACAAAGTCTTTTGCACTGCCAAAGCGTGTATCAGTACTTGATGCTGTCAAAGACATAATCGGCAGAACATCATATCCCAACTGCACGAGATTTTGCATCTGTGCAATCGCTTTAGAAAAGGTGCAAAAGGAACCGCAAAGAGCATATCCTATGCTCACTTTTGACACCTGTCATCCTCCTCAAGCATATTTGTAATTGTGTTTTTTATAATTTCGCCTGCTGATTTCGGCGCACATTTTCCGGGTAGCGACAGCGCGTGTATTGCACATATCGACATTCTTGAAGCAGATAAAAAGTCTACTCCGCCGGGGGCTGATGCTAAATCTATAACAATCGCGTGCTTTGCGATGTGCGACAAAACCTTTGAATTGAAAATAAGTGCAGGCACGGTGTTGAATATTAAATCAAAAGGCTTAAGCGTGTGAAGATCATTTGTAAAAACGCCTTTGCACTGCTTTGTTGAAATATAGGCTAAATCTTTCTTGCTTCTTGCACTTACCGTCACATCAGCGTTTAAAGCAATAAGCATATCGGTAAGCACCTTGCCTATTCTGCCAAAGCCACAAACAAGGCATTTTGAATGTGAAATTGTACCCTCAAACTCACGCATAGCAATCTCAAGCGCACCCTCAGCAGTAGAGACCGCATTTAACACAGCAAACTCTTCTCTTTGTGAGTAATCGTACACAAGCTCTTTATTAATAGACGGAGCAATTTCTAAAAGCTTATCCTTTTGACCGCAAAATATCTTTTTGCCTTTTATTGCACTTAAAAAAGTCTCGTCAAAAGCGATGTTTTCTTCTGACATAGGAGCATTTAAATATCCGCCCTTTACGCAAGGCAACGGCAAAACTATAAGCTCGCTTTTAGCCCCCGCTTCTACCGGTGACAAAACCTTTATTTCGCAGTCGCTTTTTATTTTATCAAAGCCACCCAAAGCTACATTTACACCATCGTCACAAAAAGCCTTTGCACAAAAAAGCTGGCGTTTGTCTCCACCGATTATGGCTACGCTGTTATACAAAATTTCACGCCCACCTTTCAAAATAATACTACACTCATATTTTATGTAGGCATAGTTTTTTTGTGAAACAAAAAGAGCAGACAAGTAAGCCTGTCTGCCCTTTCTTATTTCACCATTTACTAACAGCTCTTGCAGCTATCCTTGCACATAAAGCTTGCACAGTCTGTGCACTCAACCTTTGTAGGGTTCTTTTCGTGTGTCTGCACGTTGATGCTCTCTAATGAGCAGTAGTTTTCAGTATTATTGTGGAATTTACAACTGTCTACTGTGCAGTGGATGCTACGGTTTACATAAGTGTTGTCCATTTTGTTCACCTCGTTTATTTTTCGGCATAATACACATACGCCGATTTTATTATCTGTAATAGCAAACGATATATTCGTAACAAATCGCGTTTTTAAAAATATCATATACTGAGGTGATAATATGAAGATTGTATTTTTCGTTATACTTTCATTTTTAGCAGTTGTTGGAATATCACACATTGTATTTGAAATTTACTACAGGATAACAAAATTTAATGATGACTGCACAGCCTTGCTGATTATCCCAAAAATCGGAAAAAGCAAAGACGTAGAATTTACCGTTCGCAGTATTATATCAAAACTAAGAAAGCTAAACGACCTTGAAATCAAAAACGTGGTGTGCATCAGCGACGACTTAAACGAATACACAAAAAAAGAACTTCGGCTTTTGCAAAATGATTTTGAAAATCTTTACGTTTTAACTAAGCAGGAATTTATAGAAAAAGTAGGGTCATAAATTTTAATATTTTTCAAAAGCATTGACTTAAAAATTTGCATATAGTAAACTGAAATCAGAGAGAAATCTCATAATTTTTTACTATAAACAACAATTCGAAAGGATGGTAAAAATGAAAAAACTGAGCATTATTTTATGTGTTGTCATCTTGTTGTCGACAGTACTTTGTGCTTGCGGTGCTGACTCGATTGTTGGTAGCTGGAGTGCTAGCGTTGAGGGTACTCAGATGACTTTAACCTTCGAAGAAGACGGCACAGGCACTATATCAGCTTTGGGCGGATTGCTCGCTGTTGATTACACATACGAAGTAAAATCAGATGTCATTAAACTTACACCTGTTGAAAGCTCAGAAGATTTGCTAGATGCAAACGAGCTCCCGTACACCTTAGACAAAGACACACTCACAATCACTGATGGCGACGATACAATCGAGTTTTCAAGAGACAAAGGCTAAAATACTGAACATAACAAATTTCTAAATCTGGTGATGAACGAAAGCCGATAAAGGAAGTTACAACCGAACTGCTAAATAAATATATAGATAAAATTGTTGTCAGTGAAAAAAGAAAGGCTAAAAACAGAGTTATGATATTTTGGAAAATTAACAATTAACTTGTTAGTGAAACTAATAGAATATCCAGTTTCTTTAACTATTATTTACTATATCAAAAAGCCCCAGAACACTTTGAAGTGCTCTGGGGCTTAAAACATTTTGTACACCTATTAGATCAGCGAGATACAACTCTACTAATTTCCTGAATGAGCAAACCGCCTTCGTGAAGATATGTATACTTTACGCCATCTACAGTTTTAGTAAGACGCATACCGTCAGTATCGTAAGTATATTCTACAGTTGTATCGTCTTTAGTGTAACTATCAAGCTGTCTACCCTTTGACTAAGAGAAAGTAAAGCCATCTCGATAATTAGTCGGGTTACCTAACCTTCAATATTTATTTTTAAATATCGTAATATTCGTAATTTCTATTTATGTGCCTTAGTGACATTATCACAAAAAACAATAAAACAGCCCTGTAAACAAAAACCAAAAGAAAAAAAATATATGACAACATAAAAACAAATGATAAGGCTATCTCTACTAGTAAAATAGCAAGCCAAATTCTTAGAACAGTTTTAGCCTTTGGTTTAAATATGTGTAATGAAAAACAAGACATAACAACACACAGCAAAACATTGATTACCGTGATAATTATATTAAATCCGATACATTCTGGAATCATACTAATAACCATAACACTGAAATCAAAAACCACAAAGCTTCCCAGTCTACTATACATATCCAAGAAACTAAACATAAAATCGCCATTATGAAACAGACCTATCGCTATATCTATAGATTGCATAATCAATAAAATAATTGTTGACATAATCATAGTTTCGATCAACAAAAAGCTAATAATCTGCCAAAATGAAATGTGCTTTTTAACCACAATAAAACAACGCATTCATTGCCCACCTAACTTTCTGATCCATATCAAAGTCTGCACTCTCAAAATTATCAAGCAGGGCTTAAACAAAAGCCCTGCTTATTTTTACTTATTACTGCTTTTTACGGATAAGAATGAGCGGAGTTGTCTGCTGACCCTGACCTGTAGGGTTGTCCCTTATAAGGCCTAAAAGCTCCTCTTGAGTCAAAGTGATGTCGGAGGAATAGCCTAAAATCTCCTGACCTAAGTCGTTTGCATCGACTATCATACACGAGATGCCGAGCTTTTCTTTAATCTCGTCGCAAACACCTGATGGGTTTTCAGGGTTTTCGATACCGATATCGCGGTACTCGCTCCATACGTGGTCGTAAAAGCCGTCGAGTCCCGCAACTTCGCTACCAACGATTTCGTAGAACACGCCTTTTTTTCCGAACACCTTGCACACGCCGCCTGCAAAAGAAGCCCACAAAACTTTTAAAAGACCGCATTTTGTAATAGCGTACTGCATTTTGATGGTCTCGCCTACGCCGACGCCTGTATCAGGATGGGAAGCGAATTTAGAAAGAAGCTTTGCAAAGAAGCCGATTTTAAGCTCATCACGATAAACCACGCGGTTTTGACAAAGTGCAATAATTTTTTCAGCAGAGCTTACGATATCGCCCTCTTGATAAAGCGGAGAAACGTACTTTTCAAAAATGTCAATGTAGCTTTCGCCCTGCTTTACAAAATGGGTTTTTATAGCGTGGCGCATATATGTCACGCCGTTAACTTCTATTTCAACGTTTTTGCCTTCGTTTGCAATAAATTCCATTTTTATCCCCCAAAACTATATCTTTATTCTTAACAATATGTTATATTATAAATCACAGAGTAAAAAATTTCAATCTTTATTACTATTTTCTTTTAAGGAATTATTATGAACACTAATAACAACGAGCTTTACGAGCTTTGCGGGCAGGTTGAGTCAATCGTTTATCGCAACGAAGAAAACGGCTACACCGTTATCGAGCTTGCAGGAGAAACCCAAATGATAACCGCAGTCGGCACGATGCCGATGATAAATGTAGGCGAGCAGGTAAAGCTATACGGTACATATAAAAATCACCCATCGTACGGACAGCAGTTTTTTGCTACTGCCTGCGAACGCAGTATGCCCGAAAACTTAGACGGCATATTAAAATACTTAAGCTCGGGTGCGATAAAAGGCGTCGGGCAAGCAACTGCACAACGACTTGTAAAAGAATTTGGAGCAGACACCCTAAACGTGCTTGAAAACGACCCTGTGCGTGTTTCTAAAATCAGAGGTATATCTGCGGACAAAGCACTCGACATCAGTATGCAGTTAAAGCAGGTTGTCGGTATCAGAGAGCTTGTAGCTTATCTTTCGGCATTTTCAGTAGACCCGAAGGCTGCGGTTGCGATTTGGAAATGCTTTGGTAATCATGCGATAAGCTATATTGAGGAAAATCCGTTTATTTTATGCGACGAAAGGCTCAACATCTC
Organism: Ruminococcus sp.; assembly: GCA_017411835.1. Lineage (GTDB taxonomy): Bacteria > Bacillota > Clostridia > Oscillospirales > Acutalibacteraceae > Ruminococcoides. The sequence continues at coordinate 25,240 of JAFQPG010000007.1, forward strand.
TTTTGATACTGCCGATATGATTGCAAAGCATCAAAATCGCTCAAGTGACGACCGCTACCGCGTGCGTGCGGCACTTTTCCACGTATTAAACCACAACAAGCTAAACGGTCATACCTGTCTGCCAAAGGACAAGCTTTTATCAGTTACTGCTAATTTGCTTCAAATTGAAATGCCTTGTGTTGAAGCAGCGTTATCGGATACGCTCGAAGACGGCACGCTTATACAGGAACTAATGAACGAGAAAGAGTTTATCTTCACATCTACAATGCACCAAAGCGAGGTGTATATTTCAGCACGCTTGCAAATGCTGATGCGTTATCCTGCAATGAGGATTGAAGATGTAGAAGAAAAAATTGAAAAAATTGAAAAGACAGATAATATCGAATATGCATTTCTCCAGAAAAAAGCGATTAAAGAAGCGCTCACAAAAGGTATGCTGATTTTAACCGGCGGTCCGGGTACGGGAAAAACCACTACCCTAAATGCTATTATCCGACTGCTAAAAGAAAATGGGCAAAAGGTCTCTTTATGTGCGCCAACCGGCAGAGCGGCTCAACGAATGACCAAGCTTACAGGTGAAGATGCAAAGACTATCCACCGTTTGCTTGAGGTAAGCTACGATATCGAGGACAGACCTGTATTTAAGAAAAATGAACGCAATATGCTAAACTGTGATGCAATAATTGTCGACGAGGTTTCGATGGTAGACTGCGCACTTTTTGAATCTCTTATGCGTGCTCTACCGCTTGCGTGCAGGCTGATTTTAGTCGGCGACTGTGACCAGCTTCCATCAGTCTCAGCGGGAAACGTGCTTTCTGATTTGATTTCTTCAAACACCGTACCTGTTGTTGAATTAAAAGAGATTTTCCGCCAGTCAATGAGCAGTTTAATCGTCACAAATGCCCATAAAATCGTTCAGGGTGAAATGCCTGTTTTAAACGTCACCGACAACGACTTTTTCTTTATCCAAAAAGGCAATATGGAGGAAATCGCGCATACTGTCGTTGACCTTTGCACACGAAGGCTTAAAAACACCTACGGCTACTCGTGTATGGAGGATATCCAGATACTCTCTCCTACGAGAAAAGGCGTGCTCGGCACACTTGAATTGAATAAAAAAATTCAAAATATAATAAACCCTAAAGACAAAAGCAAAAGCGAAATAACGGTAAACTTCTGCACGCTCAGACAAGGCGACAAGGTGATGCAGAATAAAAACAACTATAACATAAACTGGGTAAAGGAAAACGGTGAATTCGGCGACGGTATTTTCAACGGTGATATCGGTGAACTCATTGAAATAAACAACAGCTCCCACTACGTTAAAGTCAGATTTGACGATAAGGTCGCTATGTACGATTTCGACTCGATTTCAGATTTAGAGCTTGCATACGCGTGCACCGTACACAAAAGTCAGGGCAACGAGTTTGAGGCGGTTGTTATGCCGATACACAGCTTTGCGCCACAGCTTATGTATAGAAACCTGCTTTACACCGCAGTCACAAGAGCAAAGAAAATGCTCATTTTAGTCGGCGACCAGAGCGCTTTACGACGTATGGTTGAAAACAACAAAAGGATTTTACGCTACTCGGGACTTAAGGTCTTTTTGCAAAGCGAGTAAAAAGGAGCTGTTATGGCTGAAAAATTAAATTGCGGTTTTTTGCACAGCTTACTCTACCCTGTGCGCTGTCCTTACTGCAACAAACTGATTGAACGACACGAGTACGCATGCAAAGATTGCCTACGTGATATCCCCGAAAACGGAATAGAGCAGGGTGTTTTAGGAGGATACCGATGTTGCTCTCCTCTACCCTATACAGGAAATTTCAAAAAAGCTATGCTGCGGTTTAAGCTGGGAGGCAAAAGGCGGTATGCAAAACGCTTTGCACCGCTTTTGTATAAGCAAATAAAAGAAAGCTATGAGGACACTGTATTTGACTACATAACCTTTGTGCCGATGCACAAGGTCAATATACGTCAGCGTGGTTTTAATCAAAGCGAGCTTTTAGCGCTGGAGCTGTCAAATCTGATGAAAATTCCGTATTTCAAAGTTATTGAAAAAGATAAAATGACCCACGCACAGCACGGACTAAAGCTTGATCAAAGACGCACGAATTTAAAAGGCGCGTTTAAAGTTATAGACAAGCAAAAGATTGATGGGCGAAGCATTTTACTGCTCGATGATATAATCACTACAGGCTCAACCTTAGGCGAATGCGCAAAGACTTTGCAAAAGGCAAAGCCGTCGTACATCTGCTGTGTCACCTTGCTTTCTGTCGCAAATCTATATTAACCTTGAAAAATAGCTTTTACTGATATATAATTTTTAGTTGAAAGGTGGTATAAAAATGGATATAGCACTTGATTTAGGTACAAGCAGTACACGCATTTGCGTTGAAAAAGACGGCAAGGTTGTTGACCAGCCGTCTGTTATAGCATACGACAAAACAAACGACGAAATCATTGCTTTCGGTAACGATGCATACAGGATGCTCGGCAGAACCTCCAACAAAATCGAGGTTGCTTTTCCGCTTGAGTCCTCTGTTATTGCGCAGTCGGGTCTAGTAGAGGAGCTTGTGAACACATTTTTGTGTGAGGTGTGCACAAGCAGGGTTGTTATGCCACGAGTGCTCGCGTGTATTCCGGGCGAAATCACCGAGGTTCAAAAGCGTGCGATTGTAAACGCTATTTCGAGCTTTGGTGTCAGAAGAGTACTTCTTTTAGAGTCTACAAAAGCGGCGGCTTTTGGATGTGATAAAGATTTTATGAGCCCACACGGCACTATGATTGCTGACATCGGTGCAGGCTCTGTGGATATCGCGGTGCTCACCTTAGGCGGTGTGTCGGTCGGCAAAACCTTGAAAGTTGCAGGCAACGCGATGGACGAAGAAATCATTAAATACGCAAGAAGAAAGCATAATCTGATTATCGGCAAAGCGATGGCAAAAGCGTGCAAGGAAGCTATAGGCACCGTTATGTACGAAGACGATGAGCTCACCTTCCGCTTAAAGGGCAGAGATTCTGTACGCGGTCTGCCTAAATTTGTGGACGTTACTTCGTCTGAAATTATGGAGGTCATTTTTGACATAGCGAAGAATATAGCGGTCGCAATCGCTGATGTGCTTGAGGATACTCCGCCGGAGCTTTTAGGCGATGTCAACACAGACGGCATCACAATCACAGGCGGGTTGAGCAAGCTAAAGGGTATGCAAATGCTGATTGAAAACGCAACAGGCGTTAAAGTACATATTGCTAAAAACCCTGAAGACTGCGTAGTAAACGGACTTTACAAGGCGATTGACTACATCGACGAAGCCGAAGCGCAGAGAAACTCTTTAAACCCACTTATGATGGTATATTAAAACAAAAAATAAAACAGCGGTGGTGCTCCATCGCTGTTTTATTATATCTGTTTATTTTGTTTTATCCTTTGCGAATACTTTGCACCTTGTAAAGAATTGACATAACAAGCTTTTGAGGAACTAAACGCAGTAAAAACGGCACTACCTTTACAATTCCCGGTAAAATAATGAGCTTGCCCTTTAACGCTTTGTCCACAGCAAGCTTTGCGACATATTCGCTTTTTACGCCTGCGATTAAAAACTTAACGTTTGCAACGTCAAAAAACTCGGTGTTAATCGGACCCGGACAAAGTGCGGATACGGTCACCTTACTGCCCTTTTTCTTAAGTTCTTTGTAGATAGCCTGGGTAAGTCTGAGCACATAGTTTTTAGTAGCATAATATGTAGCAAGTAAAGGTCCCGGCATAAAGGAAGCGATTGAAGCGACGTTTAAAATTCTTCCGCTGTCACGCTTTACAAAATCTTTTAAGTAAAGCTTTGTGAGTGTGTGCAGAGCTTTTACGTTTGTGTCGACCATCTGTAATTCTGTGTCCAAATCGGTATCGACGAAGTCCCCCGCCAAGCCAAAGCCTGCGTTGTTGATAAGCATATCAATCTGGGCGCCCTTTGTTTCTTCGTACACTCTTTTACATTCGTCGGTTTTCGACAAATCGGCGGTGATGCACATCACGTCAACGTTTTTTATCTGCTCTTTGAGCTGTAGCAAACGCTCTGTCCTGCGCGCAACAATAACCAAATCCCAGCCCTTTTGTGCAAGATAAAGTGCCATATCTCTGCCGATACCCGACGATGCTCCTGTAATTAATGCTCTCATAATAAAATATCCTCTTTCCATCTGTATTTTTCTAAATCGACCTTTGAGTTTACTACCTCAACGCCTTCTGATAAAAGCAGTTTAATCTGCTCATTTTCGCCGCCAAAAACGAAAGCCTGCGCAACCCTGCCCTCGCGGTTTACTACCCTGTGGCAAGGGATTTTACTTTGGTCGGGGTTTTGGTGAAGTGCGTAACCTACCACCCTCGCCCATCTTTTGTTGCCCGCACGCTTTGCAACATCGCCGTAGGTAAGTACCTTGCCCTTTGGTATCTGGCTGACGATGTTGTAAATTCTATCAAACACACTTTCCATAAAATCATCCTTTAAACATTTATCCATAGTGTACGCAAAAGCTTAAGTTTTATCAACCTTTTCAAGCAAGCAGACAGCTTCCACGTGGGAGGTGCAATGCAGTTATTAACGCACGTCGACGGGAATATATCCACCCCGACTGTCGTAGGGAATATATTAACAAAACTAATCTATCTCATATTCAAATGTAACAGGAAAATGATCTGACAGTTTTATTTCTTCATGTACTATAAGATTAAAACATTTATCAACCATATCTTTCCTAACAAACACATGATCGATGCAAGTTCTTCTTCCACTTTGTGTTACTTTGGTAGGCATATTGCATATGCCTATATGCTCTTTTAGTATTTGATTAAATGTGTTTCGGTTTTCTGATTCTATATAATCACCTGCATTAAAGTCACCTAAAATAATATCCGCCTTGCCATGCAAAGAATTTAAATAGGATTTATTTTTTTCTCCATTTTCAGCATGAATACCTAAAATACTAACACCATTAATTTCTACAGCAACTGCACGATTTTTAGGCTTATTGTTAGCAGGATAATAATTATCGTCTAAAGGTTTTATCTTGTCTTTTAACGCAATGGCTACAGTCATTAGAATTTGCTTTTCACTCTGCACACGAAAGAAGATTTCATATTTTTCTTTCGGAAAAATTTCAAGCAGTTTTTCATATACAGTATGCTTATTCCAAGTCACATTTGAATTGTATGGAATTTCCTGCAATACAGCTACGGCATTTTCTAAACCATCAATGTATTTCTTTACAACACCAAAAACTTCCTTATATTTACAATCATCAATTGGTTTCACAGGTAAGTTTTTAGCGATTATATTACCATGTTCATACAACTGTGTATTCCAAGTCATAATATGTAACTTCAATAATATTCCTCCTACGTCAATTTTATTTTCTCGACAGCAAGCAGACAGCTTCAACATGGGAGGTGCGCGGGAACAAATCGACAGGCGTTATTTCTTTTACAGAATATTTGTTTTCTTCAAACTGCTTTAAATCGCGCGAAAGAGTCGCGCTGTCGCACGAAACGTAAACCACACGTTTTGGCGCCATTTCGACTATAGTATCGACAAGCTTTTTTGTAAGCCCTTTGCGCGGCGGGTCAACAATAATAACGTCAGGGGTTATGCCCTCTTTCTTTAAATCTATCGCGGCTTTTTCGGCATCAGCGCAGATAAAGCGGGCATTTTTTACGCCGTTATTTTTAGCGTTAATCTTCGCGTTTTCAATCGCTTTGTTTACAATCTCAACGCCGATTAGCTCTTTGCAGTCTTTAGCCATAGTGAGCCCGATTGTGCCCGTACCGCAGTAAAGGTCTACTAAAACCTCGTCGCCCGATAAAGCGGCGTACTCTTTTGCTTTTTGATAAAGCTTTTGAGCCTGCTCTCGGTTGACCTGATAAAACGCAAGCGGTGAGAGCTCAAACTCTAAACCACAAAGCACATCTTTTATAGACTCTTTTGAGTAAACGACGATGTTTTCTGTGCCTAAAATCACATTGGTTTTTGCTTTGTTTACATTGATTATTATGCTTTTTACTTCGCTGTATTTTTCTATAATAGAATTAAAAAGCTCATCTTGGTGGTCAAAGCTTTTACCGTTTACAACGACGCAAACCATCACCTCGTTAGTGCTTTCGCCGATACGAAGATACAGATGTCTTATTTTACCAAGATGCTTTTCTTCGTTATAAATAAGGTTCGGGTACTTTTGGATAAACTCTTTAAAAGTTTGTGAAATACGGGTGAAAATCTCAGGCGATAAAAGACAGTCATCACAATTTGCGATTCGGTGGCTGTGGCGTGAATAAAAGCCCATCTCGACCTCCCCGTTTTTATCAAGTCCTACAGGAATTTGCGCTTTGTTTCTATATCTGTCGATGCGATTATCATCGGCACCGATGATGCTTTTTACCTTTTGTCCGTCAATTTTGCCGATGCGGGTGACTGCATCGTACACCTTTTTTTGCTTAATTTTGAGTTCAGCATCGTAGCTTATATGACGATACACGCAACCGCCACAACGGGTGCTAACCTTACATTTTGGCTCTACCCTGTCTTTTGACGGCTCTATTATATTTTCGATTTTACCGTAGCACAAGGTTTTTTTCACCTTTAAAATCTTGGCATCTATGACATCGCCAACTGCAGTATCAGGCACAAAAACAACCGTGCCGTCACTGCACTTGCCTACTCCGCTACCGTCTACGGTCATATCGGTTATGCTTAATCTGATTATATCATTTTTATTCATAAAATCAGTCCTTACAAAGTCTAACTACTAAAAATTATACAGTAACAAGCCGATTTATTTTTCTATATAATAAAAAAGTAGTAACAAATTTGAAATAGATATTTATTTTTTATACATAAAACATTATAATAGTTTTGAATGTATTGTAATGAGGGGCAAAAATATGAACTACGATAAATTGCTTGATAATATCAAAAAGATTCATTTTATAGGAATTGGCGGCTCGGGTATGTGTCCGCTTGCTGAAATTTTACATTCAGAGGGCTTTGAGCTTTCCGGCTCTGACTGTAACGAAAGCGATACTTTAGAGCGTATCAAAGGCTACGGTATTCCTGTATTTATGGGACATAAAGAAGAAAACATAACTGATCAGGAGCTTGTTGTTTACACCGCCGCCGTAAAGATGGATAACCCTGAGCTTGTAAAAGCGAAAGAGCTTAATATCCCTTGTATTGAGCGTAGTATTATGCTCGGTATTGTTACCCGCAGGTACAACCGCTCTATTGCAGTATCCGGTACACACGGCAAAACCTCAACCACCGCGATGCTCTCACAGGTGCTCATCGGTTCGGGCTTTGACCCGTCCGCGATTATCGGCGGTAAATTGCCGTTTATAGGCGGCAACTCATATGTTGGTCAAAGTGACATTATCGTGTGCGAGGCATGCGAATATGTCGACACCTTTTTAGAGCTTACCCCGTATATTTCTATCATACTTAACGTTGATGCCGACCACCTTGACTATTTCAAAGATTTAGACCACATCAAGCAGTCGTTTAATAAATTTGCTAAACAGACAACAGGACTGCTCGTTTTAAACGGTGACGACGAAAACACAATCGATGCCGTAAAAGATGTTTCTTTAGAAAAAGTAACCTTTGGCTTTAATAATACAAACGATTACTACGCTGAAAATTTAAAAACTCAGGGCGCTTACTCTACCTTTGATTTTTGCGCTAAAGGCGAAAAGCTGTGCGAAATTGAGCTTGTAGTCCCTGGTATGCACAATATCTACAACGCTCTTGCGGCAGCGGCTACTGCGGCGACTTTAGGCGCAACACCAAAGGAAATCGCAGAAAACCTGCACAAATTCACAGGTGTTCACAGACGCTTTGAAATTTTAGGCAAGCCACAGGGCATCACCGTTGCTGACGATTTTGCTCACCACCCAACAGAGCTGACAACTACTCTTAATGCCGCAATGAATATGGGCTTTAGAAAGGTATGGGCGATTTTCCAGCCACACACCTTCTCTCGTACAGCGATGCTACTCGACGATTTTGCAAAGGCACTTTCGATTCCTGACAAGGCTATTATCTCTGAAATTTTAGCAGTAAGAGAAACAAACACCTACAACATCTACAACACCGATTTAGGCGAAAAAATCGACGGTGCTTTATGCATTGACACCTTTGAAGATATAACAAAGTTTATCTGCGAAAACGCTCAAGACGGCGATTTGGTGCTGACTATGGGTGGCGGTAACGTTTATATGTGCGCTAATATGATACTAAAAGCGCTTTCAAAAGAAGAATGATTTAAATAAAAAAGGCAGTCATACAGACTGCCTTTCTTTTTTATTAATTTTTTTATTTAATTATGAAAACGGGTTAAAGATATCTTCTTGCGGTTTATTTGTAAACTGATTTTGCGGGATATACTCCCCGAGCTCAAGCTCGACATCTGCTGTGCGACCATTACGCTCGATTTTAAATGTCACAACATCGCCGACTTTCTTTCCTTCAAGCGCCTTTTCAACATCAGATGATGTGGAAATCTCCTTGCCGTCTACCGACACAATTCTGTCGCCCTGCTGGACACCTGCTTTATATGCGGCTGAATCAAAGTCAACCGAATATACATAACAGCCGTCTTGTGAGTTTCCGTAGTAGTACATCGAGTACATCGAGTTAGAAAGATCGATAAGCTGCATACCAACCGACACTCTGCCTCGTACATAGCCGTGCTCTTTTAAGTCGTCTAAAATATCAATTACATCGTTAATAGGAATAGCAAAGCCTAAGCCCTCGATTTCTTCACCAGAAGATTTTGCGACAACGATACCGATTAATGCGCCCTGACCATCAAAAAGTCCACCGCCCGAGTTACCGGGATTTATAGCAGAGTCTGTCTGCAAAAGGCTCATTGTTTCGTCGTCGATTACAACATCTCTGTCAAGGGCTGAAATAATACCGTCGGTTACCGTTCCGCCGAGCTGACCGAGCGGGTTACCGATTGCAACCGCTTTGTCGCCTACCTTTAATTTATCGGAGTCGCCAAAGTTTGCGGCTTTTAAATTTGTCGCATCGATTTTGAGTAATGCTACGTCAATAATGCTGTCAGTACCGACAAGCTTTGCTTCATAAGTAGTTTTATCTCTTAAGGTTACCGTGATTGAAGAAGCACCGTCGATAACATGGTTATTGGTAACGATGTAGCCATCGCTGGAAATGATAACGCCCGAGCCTGCGCCTTGCGAAATATACTGACCGTAGAAAGAGTTTGTAGACATAACCTCGGTTGTAATTTCGACAACAGTATCAGCAACCTCGTCGGTAATCTGAGCGGTTGATTTGTCAGCAACTTTTTCTGCTGTTTCTTCGTCAATATCAACCTTGTTGATAATCATTGCACCGTTGCTTGATATTTCAGCGTCTGCTACCTTTTTATTTGTATAAAGCATTGCACCCGCAAAACCACACACGCAAGAAAGCAAAACAGACAGCACAAGAACAATCGCTACAACACCTGCAGAAATACTCTTCTTCTCTTTTTTCTTTTTTGGTGTTGTTGGTATCTGACTATACGGGTTTGTATATACACCGCCATTTTGCTGTTGGTATGGGTTTGAATACTCATTTGTATGTGGCTGTTGATATGAGCTGTTAAAGTGTGCACCCTGCTGTTTTGGTGCGCCCCATTGTGCACTGCTATAGCCGTTATTACTATATACATCAGAGTTTACTGTCGGTGCAGTTGTAAAAACAGTATCTACAGGCTGTACACTTTCTTTATTAGCACTGCTTTCTTTAATATCAGCATTTAGATCATTTTGCTCATCAGCATTTGAGTAAACCTCATTGATTGCATCATTCTGATTATCTCTTGAATCAGGGGTTTTGTTTTCTTCATTAAACATATCGTTATAATAATCGGACATAATATCCCTCCTATAAATTTTGAATATATCAGAGATTTTGTGATAATACAATATTAATTATATATCGATGTATTGATTATATGAAGTAGTGTTGACAGAATTATGATAAAAAATTTAACAATTTTTGAACATAAAATGAGCCTTCCGTGAACGGAAGGCTCTGCTTTTAGAATTTAACAAACTGCAGTACAAACACCGCAAGAATAATAAGCGGAAGTACAAACTGCATATATGGCACTACCCATTTAGGGAATTTTGCACCCTTACCGGTGTTAACCTCTTCAAAGAAGTTTTTAGAGCCCCAACCAAAGCGCCAAGTACAGAAAGTAACATATACAATGCTACCGATAGGGAGCAACCATTTTGAAACGATAGTGTCCTCTAAGTCCATAAACACCTGACCGAACACCTTGATATCTGCCCATACATTGTTTGACAAAATAGCAGGCAAGCAAAGCACAGCCAGAAGTGCAATATTGATAAGACAAACTGTCCATCTCTTAAGCTTTGTAAGCTCAAGCCAGAAAGATACGATGTTTTCAAATACCGCGATTACAGTAGAAAATGCGGCAAAAATCATAAACAGGAAGAAAAGTGTGCCCACAAACTGTCCGCCCGGCATCTGGTTGAAGATGGACGAAAGGGTTGTGAACAAAAAGCCTGCACTTACTGAATTTGCATCAGCGGTAACGCCATTGTTGTAAGTAAAGCAAGCAGGGAACACAATCAAACCTGACATAATCGCAACGAAGGTATCAAGACCGATAATAGTAACAGCCTCGCCCAAAAGTCTGCGTTCTTTTCCGATATAGCTACCAAAAATCGCAACAGAGCCGATACCGACAGAAAGAGTAAAGAACGCCTGTCCCATAGCAGCAGAAACAACCTTGCCAATACCCGCTTGCTTCATATTTGTAAAGCTAGGGATAAGGTAAAACTGAAGTCCCTGTGCCGCATTTGACAAGGTGCAGGAATAAACAGCAAGACCTACAAGCAGCGCAAGCAAAGCTACCATCATAACCTTTGTTACGCGCTCAACGCCCTTTTGCAGTCCAAGCGCACAAACACCAAAGCAAACAACGATAACGCCGAAGGTCGCTAAAATATTAAGCTCAGTGTTAGTGACTATACCGCCGAAAACATCACCGAGCGCAGAAGCGTCCGTGATGCCGTTCATTGAGCCGGAAATATACTTATAAAAATAAATAACCATCCAGCAGGAAATTGTGCAGTAGAACATCATAAGCAGGTAGTTACCCCCAACACCCGCATATTTCATCAAATGCCATTTCTGCTTTGGTTTTTCAAGCACATCAAATGATGTAGCAATACTACGCTGACTTGCACGACCGACAGCAAGCTCTGCCATCATAACAGGTAAGCCAAGCATAATAAGAAAAATAATATACATCAAAACAAACGCCGCACCGCCGTATGCACCCGTAATAATCGGGAAACGATAAACGTTACCGAGTCCGATTGCACATCCGGCAGAAATCAAAATAAAGCCCAAACGTGAGCCAAGTCGTTCTCTCTCCATAACATACCTCTTTTAAAAAATATTAACATAACTATACCAAAAACAAACCCAAACGGTCAAGCACTTTACACAAACATCATGTCAATTACATTAATATTGATTTCATTTTCAAACTTTTGCTCAAGCAAAAAGCCGTTTTCTACCAAATCTGATGACACATAAAGCTCAGTTTTATCTGCGTTTAGCATAATAAAGCTGTACATCTGACCGCTTTTATTTTTATGAGTTTTTAAGTAATCAAGCGTTTTGTCAACGCCCATCACATAAAACGCTGTAGACAACGCGTCGTTTTCCACCCCATCGTTACCGATAACAGTAACCGACGAAATGTCGCTTTGTGACGGCTTGCCTGTATATGGACTTATAATATGGTGATATTTTTCACCGTTTTCTTCAAAAAAGCGTTGATACGCACCGCTTGTTACCGTGAAAGGGGTTTTCGTCTTAAAGGTTGCAAAAACCTCGCTTGTATCAGGATATTCAACCCCCAGCGTAAAATCATCAGAGTCGCTATTATTCGAATAAAGAATAATCATACCACCGAGGTTTATAAGCCCTCTTTCAACATTTTGCTCTTTGAGAATCGAGTAAAAGCGGTTGCCGATATATCCTTTTGCGATACCGCCCAAATCGATACTCATACCTTTTTTAAGGGTAACAAGATTTTCATCTACATTTATATCTTTATAATTTACATACTGTAATGCGTCATCTATTTCTATTTTTGTCGGCACTTTGTAGTCTTTAGAATCAAAGCCCCAAAGCTTTACGAGCGGGTAGACGGAAATATCAAAAGCGCCGTCGCAACTTTTCGAAATTTCACAAGCTGATTTTATAAGCTTAGCAGTTTCATTTTGTACCAAAACAGGCTTAGAGTCAGAATGGTTAATTTTATAGACATCAGAATTTTTGTCGGTTGCGCTCAAAAGCTTTTCAAGTCGCTTAATTTCGTCCTTACATTTTTCTACGGTAGCGTCCGCTTTTTCTTTATCGCTATCGCTTACTTTGAAGGTGATTATGGTATCAAGCGCAAACATCTCGTCGCTTTTTTCGTAAGTGCGGGCACAAGAGCAAAGCAAAAGCAAAACAAAAACTACGCATAAAAAAATACTGCATATTCTTTTCATATGCCTTCTCCTTTTTCAAAGCACTCTTTGTTGTGCTTATCAATCACCATCTGCATATACGGCAAAGCTTCAAAACCCATTTGCTCATACAAACGCTTTGCTTTCTCGTTGTCTAGTTCTACCTCGAGTCTATATCTTGCAGCAGGGATATTTTTGAATAAAAACTCGAAAAACTTCTTGCCTATCCCCTTGTTTCTGTATTTTTCATCAACGTAGATTTCTTCAAGCGTTATCGAGATACCGCCTGCTTCCTGCGAAAAGGTTTTTGATAAAGACGCAAAACCGCAAGGCACACCATCATACTCAAAAATGTAGCAGAAAGCGTACTCATCGCTACGCATAAATTCATCAAAAGCAAGCTTGTAGTTTTCTTTTGGAATCGGTGCATTTACTACATCAGATGAGTAAAATTTATCAATATAGTCGTAGTAAAGCTCGCGGTCGTTTTCTGTAATTTTTCGTATCATTTTATCACGCTCCAACGCTATTTTAACACATATATAAATAAAATAAAAGTACAACATTTAACGCATTTTGCTCTTGTAGAGCTGATATATTTATGGTAAAATAATTGTGTATGCAATGCTTTTTTGATACATAAAAAACTATTATGACATATTTAAAGGTGAAAAAATGAAAAAACTACTTACTGTTACTTTGATTATTATGCTGTGTGTACTGTGCACCTCTTGCGCTTTTACTACAACACAGGAGCCTACAGAGGATATCTCTACCCATACAATTCCGCCGACACAAGATCAGACCGTTGCTGAGGAATGGGCTGAAATCGACTGCGACATCAAACTTTTAGACGCTGATGGCAATACAGTAGTCGGCTTTGATGATTTTGAAACCTTCACGCTTTCGGGCACAAACGACGATGATAGCTGTATCAAAGTAAAGCTTAGCGAAACTGCAACGCAAATGCTTTGTAGTTTACCAGAACCTACTCAGCTTTACATCTACATATCTGACGAGAAAATCGCGCCTGTCAACATCGACCCCGCTACCTTTAACGGTGAGATTGCTTTTGGTAGTGATTTGAGCTTTGACAAACTGTGCGAGCTTGCTACCGCTATAAGAGGTCTTTTTAACTGAACATAAAACTCAAACCTGAGGTTTTTATATGACAAATTCTAATGTGACTATTGAGAAAAAGTCTACATACAATATGCGAAATGCGATAGTAAACTACTATCTGTTTGTTATGTTCACCTTTTTCGAATTTTTTTTGACAAATCAATATGCAAGAGCAAGAACAGATAAATTCATTCTATTTATCTGTCTTACATCTGCTTTGGTAATCGCAGTAATCGGTATATCTATCGCATACGCCGGCGAGAAAAAAGCTCAGGCAGAAAACATAGTTGTCGAGCAAAAACCGTTTTTTAAGTTTTCTTTAACCGACTATGCTTTTCTGAGTTTCTTATTCTGCGCAGTAATTTCTACTCTTATAAGCGACTACAAGCTTGACTCGCTTTTGGGTAGTGCAGGCAGAGATAACGGACTTGTACTGCTACTTTTATACACCGCAGTCTACTTTATCATTTCAAGATTTTACTACTTTAAAAACTACGTGCTTTGTGCATTTTTAGTTTTCGGTTGTATCATCTCTTTACTTGCGATTTTGCACTTTTTCTACATCGACCCTATCGGTATTATGAACGGATATTCGCATGATGTTGTCGTAGACTTTGGTACAACCATCGGTAACAAAAACACGATAGCAAGCTATATGTGTATTTTCCTGCCATTTTCGATTATGATGTTTGTTGTGCAGAAAAACCGCTCGGTGCTTGTACTTTCTGCTATATCCATTGCGTTTGCTTACTGTGGCTTACTTGTTGCAGGTTCAAACAGCGGATATATCGGTCTTTTTGCGATGCTGTTCTTTATGCTACTTGTTTGTATAAGAAAGCTTCATCTACTCAAAAAGCTGATGCTCGCGCTTTCTGTTATGTTTTTGTCGGGCTTGTTGCTACGACTTTTCTCGCTTGTTATGGACGACAACTCCAAAGGCTTCGAGCAAATCGGAAAAGCACTCGTATATAGCAACTACACTTATATATTAATCGGTGCACTTGTTTTAATTACCGCTATTCTTTTATTTATTCCTGAAAAAGCACAGGATAAATGGCCGAAAAACACGCTGTCTGCGATTGTCATTTTATTTGGTTGTTTCGCGCTTTGTGTTTGTTCGTATATGTTTTATAAATACACCTTTGTCGACACTACCTCCGACATCGGTGCACTTTCACAGATTTTCCGCTTTAACGACAGATGGGGTACTCACCGAGGCTTTATGTGGATAAACGGTGTAAAAGATTTCTTTAATTTTGATTTTGCACACATTCTTTTTGGAAGCGGTTGCGACACCTTCTACCACGTTTTTGAGCCTCATTTTGCAGAGCTTTTTACCCGCTTTGGCAACAGCTCTACCGACTGCATACACTCTGAGTATTTAAACTACCTTATAACGCAGGGTGTACTCGGACTTTTGTCGTACCTTACGATTATTATTTCCACGATTATAAGAGCACTTAAAACCTCACGCAAAAACCCTCTTGTGCTTGTATTTGTTTTCCCTGTTATCGCTTACTGTGCACAAGCAATCGTAAATATCTACCAACCGATTACAACCCCGTTTTTGATTATATTCATCGCTTTAAGCGAATGCTTATCAAGAGAATCAAATTCAGTTAATATAATAAGCGACTAAAAAGCACACATAAAAAGCCAACTCTTTATGAGTTGGCTTTTTTTATTTCTTATTCTTTTTTTGTAACTGTGTAAGCGGGATTACCGTTCCATCAGGAAGTTTTACGTCAACATTAGAAAGCTGAGTTTTGAATTTGCTTCTAAACTGTACTCGGTACTCTTCTCTAAGCTTTTGCTGGAGCTCTTTTTCTTCTTTTGTAAGTCCCTGCTCCTTTTCTTTTTTTGCAAGTGCGTTTATCTTTACAAGTAAATCTTCAGTCATATTATCCCTCTTATCTGTTTTTATCTAAATAGTCCTGCAATATAATAGACGCCGCTACTATATCGACCTGTGCTTTACGCTTTTTGCCCTTTACGTCGCGGTTGCTTAAATAATTGTGCGCTGTAATGGTCGTGCCTCTCTCGTCCTGCATAACCGTTTTTATGCCTGTAACTTCATTAAGCTTGCTCGCAAACTCTCGCGCCGACTTTGCGCTGTCGCCCTCGCTACCGTCCATATTTTTCGGAAGCCCGACGACTACGAGCTCTGCTTTATTTTCTTTTACTGCGACTGCTACCTTTTCTAAAATTTTAGCAGGACTTTTTTCTTCTATCATCATAAGCGGTGATGCTAAGAAGCCTGTTTTATCGCTGATTGCAAGTCCGGTTCTGGCTTTGCCTAAATCAACAGAAATAATAATCATACTTTTCTCCTGTAGGTTTATACATAATCTAATACAACCGTCACAACAGACAGACTCTCTTTTTTGTAAAGCGAAAGACTGCTTGTATCGATTGAATAATCGCTTAAACTTTCGTTCACCGTACTGATATAGTTAAAGAAATACTGTGGGTACGAATAAAAAAGACTGTCTACTGCGTAGTCGTAGGTGAACTCGTCAGGGTCGATATAAAAATGGAAGTAGTCTTCCTTGTCGGTTGCGGCTTTTAACAGGCTGTTTACAACCTCTTTGCCGTCGTAATTTGTAAGATGTGCGCTCTTTCTTACGTAATAATTAAACGCTGTGTTGTCGCATTTTGGAATATAAAAATTAGAAGTAAGCGCGTTTAAATCGCCGTCGCCGTTGATTTGTTCATCGGTCATTTCGCTTGCAATGGCTGAAAACTCGTGGTCTTTCTTTAACTGCTTTTCATTTATATTAAAGTAGTCATACATAAACGCCTTATCTTCTATATCGTCCCACGTAGTATCGACATAGTACCAGTCACCATCAAGCACAACAGCACTCCACATATGAAGCTCATCCTGACTTGTGCCAATCAGATTAATACATCTGATACCAACGCCATTGCACAAAAGCTCAAATGCACGAGAATAGCCCTCGCACACCGCAACCCCGTTTACAAGCGCGCCGTAAGCATCAAAGGCATCGGTCTTTTCGTAGTTTTCCTGCGATGTAAAATCAACGCTCTCGTCATACTCGCAGTTTTTAAGTATATAATCGTGAATTTCAAGCTCACGCGCAAATTCGCTCATATCAGAGTCAAGCGAAAGATAAAAGTCGTTGACCTTTTCCTTGAGCTCTTTCATACGTAAAGCAAGCTCATCCGGTGAATAACGCGAGTAAAGCTGAACTGCTGTGTAATTATACTCGCTATGGAGTAAAAAGCCGAAGGTAGACGACAGCCAGAAAATCTGAGGGTTGTCGTCGGTAAGCGCTTTTATGGTAAGTCTTACCTGTGCTTCGCTTAAATTAGATTCTTCTAAAACCGCCTGCTTTGTTTTATACTCGCCGTTTTCTCCTGCTTGCGGGTAAACATAGTACACGTTCTGATAAAGCAAGTCGTAAAGTGCACGCATCTTATCGTTTTCAAGCAGGTCGTATGAGTCTTTATTCTTATATGGCGTGTAGTGTTCTGAATAAGTAAAATCGCTTATATCCATTTGAGTATAGCCAAGGGAAATATCCTCAACAATGCCATATTGCGGTTTAAAAAGTGACGATATGGTATCTATCATAGAGCACGAGCATAACGACAAGCAAAGCACTAAGCACAACATTAATGATGTAATTTTAATAATCTTATTTTTCATATCGTCACCCCTTTCTATAATATCAGTTTAATACTTAAAATTATTCTCTGTAGTCAATCGGTAAGGTTGCAACCGCGTTTAAATCAAGCGGTGCAATATTACCCGATAAATATTCATAGTAGCCTTGCGAACCAACCATCGCGGCATTGTCACCACAAAGAGAAAGCTGTGGCATATAAAGCTTGAAGTTGTTTTCCTTACACTCTTTTTCAAGCTCTTTTCTCAAAAGCGAGTTTGCCGACACACCGCCTGCAGTAACAAGGGTATTAACGCCTAAATCCTTTGCGGCTTTGATGAAATTGTCAACAAGACAACGTACAACTGCTTTTCTAAAGCTTGCGCAAACGTCCTCTTTTGGCACTTCTTCGCCTTTTTGCTCAAGGTTGTGGATAATATTAATCACCGCAGTTTTAAGTCCCGAAAAAGAGAAGTCGTACGGTGCATCGTCGACCTTAGGACGCGGAAGCGAAAAGGCATCAGGGTTTCCGTTTTCAGCGATTTTGTCAAGCATAATTCCGCCCGGATAAGGTATGCCCATTGTACGAGCCGCTTTGTCAAACGCTTCGCCTGCGGCGTCGTCGCGGGTGCGACCAATAATTCTCATTTTTGTATAGCTTTCAACCATAACGATGTGGCTGTGTCCGCCAGACACGACTAAGCACAAAAACGGCGGTTTTAATTCTTTATGCGAAATATAATTAGCGGCGATATGGGAACGCAAATGATGCACAGGCAAAAGCGGTTTTTTAGTCGCAAGAGAAAGTCCCTTAGCAAAATTCACGCCGACAAGCAACGCTCCGATAAGACCGGGTGCGTGAGTAACCGCGATTGCATCGATATCTTCTAGAGTAGTACCTGCGTTTTTCAAAGCTTCGTTTACTACGCCGCATATTGACTCTGCGTGTCTTCGAGAAGCGATTTCAGGCACAACACCGCCGTAGAGCTTGTGTTCTTCAACCTGCGATGCGATAACCGACGAAAGCACTTCCCTGCCGTCTTGTATGACCGCCGCGGCTGTTTCGTCACAACTGCTTTCAATAGATAAAATCTTCATACTTTTCCTCAAATTTAAAAATATTTAGTCATCAATATTGCATCTTCTTGGGGCTTTGTGTAGTAGTTTTTTCTTAACGCTACGGTTTCAAAGCCCGACTTTTTGTAAAAGGCTATTGCATTTTCGTTAGATGCTCTTACTTCAAGCGTAATAAAGCTTAAGTTTTTTTCCTTTGCTTTTTCGCACAGATGAGAAAAAAGCAAATTCGCAACACCTTTTCTGCGATGTGCTGAATCAACCGCAATATCGAGTAAGCTACCCTCGTCAAGCACAGTAGACATCAAGGCATAGCCGAGAACATCGTCGTTTTCCTCTACAACAAAAGCAAAAGACGAGTCTTTTTCAAGCTCTGATAAAAAGCTCTCTTTACTCCATGGGTGAGTAAAGCTGTTTTGCTCGATTTTTAATACAGAGTCTAAATGCTCTTTAGTCATTTTTAAAATCTTCATAGCGTTTTTATCAGCTCGTTTATTGCATCAGTTAAGTCCTGAGCACATTTTTTGTAGGTATTCAAATCGCCTCCGTACGGGTCAGCGATACCCACCTGTAAATCGTATTTATCTTTTTGTGGCTTTTGCAGTACCTTTACCATTTTTGCAGGTACACCCAAGCTTTCCACCAAGGTCGCTTGGTCAAAATTCATAGTCACAAAAAGGTCGTAGTCATTAAGCTTTAGGTTAGGTAAAAATCTTGTTTTGTGCTCGCTTATATCAAGCCCGAGTAAAGCCATAGCATCAACTGCATGCTTTTTGGCACTCAAGCCGTCTATAGTCGCAACGCCTGCAGACGACGCTTGAAAATCAAGATTTTTGTCAGCACAGATTTTGTTAAAAATCGCCTGTGCCATTGGGGAGCGACAGGTGTTACCTGTGCATATAAAAAGTACATTCTTCATAGTTTATTCCTTTAAATTACCCTTTTGCATCATACCATGTTTTGCCGACAGAAGCTTCTGCAACAAGCGGTACGCTTAATTTTACACAGCTTTCCATTTCTTCCTGCAAAAGCATCGCAACACGCATCGACTCGTACATCGGTGCTTCAACAATCAGTTCATCGTGCACCTGTAAAATAAGTCGTGCAGAAAGTCCCTCTTGTTTTAGTCGTTTATCAACACGCACCATAGCGATTTTAATGATGTCAGCCGCAGTGCCCTGAATAGGAGCATTTCGGGCTACTCGCTCGCCAAAAGCACGCGTGATATGGTTAGATGCTGTAAGCTCAGGCAGATATCTTCGACGACCGAAAACGGTATCGACATAGCCGTCTGCTTTTGCACGCTCGATAGTATTTTTCATATATGCATCAATGCCCGAGTAGTGCTCAAGGTAAGATTTGATATAATTTGATGCTTCTTTGTTTGTAACGCCGATATCTTTCGCAAGGGAGAAAGCACCGATGCCGTAAACGATACCGAAGTTAACTGCCTTTGCCCTGCTTCTCATAATCGGTGTAACCATCTCAAGCGGCATATTGAACACCTGAGAAGCGGTGGTTGCGTGGATATCCTCGTTATCAGCAAATGCTTTGCACATATTTTTATCGTTTGAGATGTGTGCAAGAACTCTAAGTTCAATCTGTGAGTAGTCAGCATCAATCAAAACGCAGTCGTCTTTTGCAACAAAGAAACGGCGAAGCTCTCGACCGAGCTCTGTGCGTACAGGAATGTTCTGTAAATTCGGCTCTGTTGAGCTTATACGACCTGTTCGTGTTTCGGTCTGATTAAACGACGAGTGAATACGCCCGTCCTCACGCACAACCTTTACAAGCGAATCACAGTAGGTGGATTTGAGCTTTGCAAGTGTACGATACTGCAAAATCATTGAAATTACAGGGTGGTAATTAACAAGGCTTTCAAGCACATCCGCGTTTGTGGAATATCCGCTTTTTGTCTTCTTTTTTGCAGGCAGACCTAAATCTTCAAAAAGTGCAACCGCAAGCTGTTTTGGTGAATTTATATTAAACTCATAGCCAATCTGATTGTAGATATCCTGCTCTAAATTTTCTACTCTTTGGGCGATATCTTCGCCGTAGCTTTTAATGCCCTTAACATCAACCATAAAGCCGATGTTTTCCATTTTAGCAAGCACGTTTGCAAGCTCAATTTCAATATCACACAAAAGCGATTTCTGATTAAACTCTTCAATTTTTTCATCAAGCTTTTCAAAAAGCGATTTCATACCGTAAACTACAGCATAGTCTTTTTGCTCTTCATTAACCTTGCAAGGAGCTATTTCATACTGTGCGCAAAGCTTTTCCAAATCGTAGGAAGAAGCATTCGGGTTTAAAAGATAAGCCGCAAGCGAAATGTCAAAAGTAAGGTTTTCTACTTCAAAGCCACATTTGTCGGCATAAGAGAATAATTCTTTTGAAGAAAAAACAACTTTTTCAATCTCGCTGTTTTTAAGCACGTCGCAAAGCAAGTCTTCATCGCTACATAAAACAACCTTTTTATCAAGTACGTAGGCGGTTTTTATAGGCATGCGAGAGAGCACATCTTCGCCCTCAAAATAAGTGTAAAGACAAAGTGTTTTTGAAGTTTTAATATATTCGTTTATTTCTTTTTTAGAATTTTCTAAATCAAGCTCAGCAATTTCTACAACCTTAGTTTCTTCAGCTTTTACATCATCCTGCACGTCTTCTACCACATCGAGTCCGAGTTTAGAAATAAGTGAGAAAAGCTCAAGCTTTGCCATCATTTTTGAAGCAGCAGCGCGGTCACAATCGGCAATTTTATACGCATCGATATCGGTATCAATCGGTGCAGTAACGCAGATTTCACCGAGCATACGGCTGATAAGCGCGTTTTCTTTACTGTCAATCAGCTTTTTACGCACACCGTCTTTTACATCGATTGTGTCGATATTTTCGTAGATATACTCAACCGTCTTGAATTTCTGGATAAGCTCGGTTGCACCCTTTGGACCGATACCCGCAACACCCGGTATGTTGTCAGAAGAGTCGCCCTGAATCGCTTTAATTTCAATCAGCTCTTTTGGTGTAACGCCGTATTCTGAAATGACAGTATCCTCTGTGTAAATCATAGTACCGTTTAGGTTTTTAGCAAGTCGCACCGATACCTTGTCTGATACTAGCTGTAAGCTGTCTCGGTCTCCTGTTGCGATAACACATTCGTTTTGCGTATTTTCACACGCTTTTGCAAGTGTGCCCAAGATATCGTCAGCCTCATAGCCCTTGCAGGTAACAAGCTTATATCCTAAAGCACTCAGCAAATCTTTTAAAGGCTGAAGTTGCATATGAAGCTCTTGTGGCATACCTTTGCGGTTTGCCTTGTATAAAGCGTAAGCTTCGTGTCTGAAGGTCTTGTCTTTTAAATCAAAAGCAATCGCAATTCTGTCAGGATTTGTGTCTGCCTTTATTTTTTCGAGCATAGTTAAAAAACCGTAAATCGCATTAGTAAACATACCGTCTTTTGTACTAAGCGGTCTGATGCCGTAAAACGCACGATTTAATATGCTATTTCCGTCAACTACTAAAAGTTTCATATCTTATACATCACTTCCACAGTAACGCCGTCTCGGCGGTAAAGTCTTGGTACTCGCTTAGATACCGAGCACACAATCTCGTAATTTATAGTATTGCCCCAAAGTGCTACGTCATCAGGAGTAGGTTCGCCACCCCTGCCGTTACCAAACAGCACGCAAACGTCGCCTATCTGCACGTTTTCTATATCAGTAACATCAAGGATAGTCTGGTCCATACAAATTCTGCCGATGATTTTAGCTTTCTGACCTTTTATATACATATAGCCGTCTTTTGCAAAAGCTCTTATATATCCGTCAGCATAGCCTACAGGAACTGTTGCAATCTTCATATCCTTGTCGGCAGTAAAGGTTCTGCCGTAGCTGACTGTAGTTCCTTTTTTTATTTCTTTAACGTACGACACCATAGTTTTGAGTCTCATAATCGGCTCGAGGTCTAATCTGTCCTTAAGTTTATTAGACGGTGCAAGTCCGTAGAGGATAATACCAGCACGCACCATATCAAGCTTTTTGTCCTTATGGTCGATTATAGCACCCGAGTTTGAACAATGGGTAAGCTCGAAATTTACTCCCATTTCCTTTAGCTTGTCTACTGTATATAAAAAAGCCTTGAACTGATTGTCGGTGTACTCTTTTCCGTCTTCACATTCGTCAGCAACCGCAAAGTGAGTAAAAATACCCTCCGGAATAAGATTTTGAAGCTCGCACGCTTCTTTTATTTCTTTTATAGAATTTTCGTCTCTCTCAAATTTCTGACACATAAAGCCTATACGACTCATACCCGTATCGGCTTTGATGTGAATTTTACAAGACACATTGGCTTTAACACATTCTTCACTAAGCATCTTTGCGTAATCTAAACCGTAAACTGCCTGAGAAATATTATAATCCGCAAGGTCTTTTGCTCTGTTTGCAGGAGTGTAGCCTAAAATGAGCATAGGTTCAGTAATGCCGGCGTCCCTAAGCTCAAGCGCCTCGTCGAGATTAGACACCGCAAAAAAGTCGCATTTAAGCTCGCTGTAAAGCTTTGCAAGCTCGACCGCGCCATGACCATAGCCGTCTGCTTTAATAACACAGCACAGCTTTGTGTCCTCTCCTATCTGATTTTTAATTGCGTGATAGTTGCTTATAGCGGCATCCATATTAATCTCCGCCCACAATCGTCTGGTAAATATCACACATATCACCCCAGTTTACATATTCCATTATATTATAATATAAATGTTTAAGTATTACAATAGTTTTGTAGATTTAATCGCCTTTTATTGCGTATAATGACCTATTGACTTTAATAATTTAATGTGTTAAAATGGCAAGGTACATTTTATTTTTTAAAATGGAGGGAAAACAAAATGACAGAAAAACAAATCATCATTCTTGTTGCTTTTGCTGCTTATATGCTCATGATGATTCTCATCGGCGCATTCAGCTCAAAGAACAAGAACAACGAAGACTACTTCTTAGCTGGAAGAGGTCTTGGTAGCTGGACAGCAGCGCTGTCAGCACAGGCATCTGATATGAGTGGCTGGTTGCTTATGGGTTTACCGGGTGCCATTTATATCGCGGGTACAGGCGAAGTTTGGATTGCTATCGGTCTTTTAATCGGTACAATTTTAAACTGGTATTTAGTTGCAAGAAGACTCAGAAAATACACAATAGTTTCTAACAATTCTTTAACTATCCCGAGCTTCTTTGAAAACCGTTTCCACGATAAGAGCGGTATCCTTAAAATCGTAGCTTCTCTTATCATTATCGTATTCTTTGCGGTTTACACAGCATCTGCTTTCTCATCAGGTGCAAAGCTGTTTGCAAATGTTTTCGGCTCAGCCGACAACTCTGACACTATGTACTTAATCGGTCTTTCAATCGCAGCACTCGTTATCCTTATCTATACATTTATGGGTGGTTTCAAGGCTGTATGCTACACCGACTTTATCCAAGGTTTGCTTATGCTCGTAGCTATCTTAGCTGTTCCGATTATCGCTTACATCGGTCTTACAGGTGAGTTTGGTAGCTTAACATCTGCACTTTCTGCAAACGGTGTTGCTGACCCTATGGGTTATTTAAGCCTTATGAAAGACTCTGAAGGCAACCCTATTTCTGCTGTTTCAATCATCTCTAACCTTGGTTGGGCGCTTGGCTACTTTGGTATGCCACACATTCTTATCAGATTTATGGCTATCAAATCTGACAAAGAGGTTAAGAAATCAAGAATCATCGCTATCGTGTGGGTTATCCTTTCTCTGGGTGCCGCATCATTACTCGGTATCTTTGCTAGAGGTTTCTTAACACAAGCACTTGATTCTACAACAAGCGAAACAGTATTCATCAAATCTATTCTCCAGATTTTCGACGGCAACTTCGTGCTCATCTTCATCGGCGGTATCTTCCTTTGCGGTATCTTAGCTGCTATTATGTCAACTGCTGACTCACAGCTTTTAGTTACTGCTTCTGCTGTAAGTGAAGATATGTACAAGGGTGCAATCAACAAAAAAGCATCTGACAAAAACGCTCTTTGGGTAGGTAAAATTGCTGTTGTAGTTGTTGCTATCATCGCTTATGTAATAGCTTTAAACCCTAACTCATCTATCATGGGTCTTGTATCAAACGCGTGGGCAGGCTTTGGTGCAGCATTCGGTCCTGTAGTACTGCTTTCACTCTTCTGGAAGAGATTTAACCTTTCCGGTGCGGTTGCAGGTATGGCTACGGGTGCAGCTCTCGTAATCGTTTGGGAGTACATTCCGATTGGTGGCGAAACACTCGCTGCTTCAACCTCTCTTTACTCACTCGTTGTCGGCTTCTTCTTAGCTGCTTTAGTTGCTGTAGTTGTGACCCTTTGCACAAAAGCTCCGTCACAGGAAATCGTTGAAGAGTTTGAGAAAGTAAACACAGTTGAAATCTAAACACTATATATAGTATATAAAGATTATAAACCGACGTCTTTTTGGGCGTCGGTTTTTTGTTTTATCTTTATTTAATTTTCGCCGATAGAATATAGAAAAACAAAGCTGTAACCATTGCTTTAACGCTTTAATACAAACACAATATATTGTGGTATGGGTATAATGCGACACAAAATTTAGTTATTTTTCCTTATTGAAAAATTAACCCCTTGTCAATGGATATATTGTACAAATAAAAAGTTTTTTATCGTATAAAATACCGATTGATTTTACTCCATATATCGGCTATACTTTATAAGCACTTTTAGGGTCACCACAATATATGGTATTTTTTGACCGAGTTTGTAACAAGAATGTAATTTTATAGGGGGAGAAATTATGATTAACAAAATCGTAAAGCGCGACGGCAGAGCTGTTGACTTTGATTTAGACAAAATCGCACAAGCTATTTACAAAGCAGCGCAGGCTATCGGCGGTAACGACTACACCGCGGCAAACGAACTCGCACAGAAGGTTTGCGAATATTTAGAGGCTGAGCAAAACACCGACACACCTACTGTTGAGCACGTACAGGACACAGTAGAAAAGGTGCTTATCGAAAACGGCCACGCAAGAACTGCAAAGGAATTTATCCTTTATCGTGCAGAGCGTACACGTGTTCGTGAAATGAATACAAAGCTGATGAAGATTTACGAGGACCTCACATTTATGTCAGCTAAGGATAACGACGTTAAGCGTGAAAACGCTAACATCGACGGCGACACCGCTATGGGTACTATGCTCAAATACGGTAGCGAGGGTGCTAAGCAGTTCTACGAAATGTATATCTTAAACCCTAAGCACGCTAAGGCTCACAGAAATGGTGACATTCATATTCACGATCTCGACTTCTTAACACTTACTACTACCTGCTGTCAGATTGACTTGCTTAAGCTTTTCAAAGACGGTTTCTCAACAGGTCACGGCTTTATCAGAGAGCCTAACGACATCGCGTCATACTCAGCTTTAGCTTGTATTGCTATCCAGTCTAACCAAAACGACCAGCACGGCGGTCAGTCAGTTCCTAACTTTGACTACGCTATGGCTCCGGGCGTTGCTAAAACCTATAGAAAATTATACAGAAAGAATATTGCTAGAGCTGTTGAGCTTATCGAAGAGGTAGAAGACACAGCATCTGTACTAGAAAACATCTGCGACAAGGCAGAAGAACTTACATCTGACGCTCCTAAGCTCGAAGCAGGCAAAGAGTATATGGCTAAAGAGCTTGAACTTTTAGCTCAAGCTTACGGCGATAAGTCTGCAGGTAAAATCCAGCGCTTTGCTTTAAAGCACGCTGAAAAGGAAATTGACCGCGCTACTTTCCAGGCTATGGAAGCTTTAGTTCACAACCTGAACACTATGCACTCACGTGCAGGTGCACAGATTCCATTCTCTTCTATCAACTACGGCACAGATACTTCTCCTGAAGGCAGACTCGTTATCAAAAACGTTATGCTCGCAACCGAAGAGGGGCTTGGCAACGGCGAAACTCCTATCTTCCCTATCCATATCTTCAAGGTAAAAGAGGGCGTAAACTACAACGAAGGCGACCCTAACTACGATTTGTTCAAGCTTTCTTTCAGAGTTTCTGCAAAACGTCTATTCCCTAACTATTCATTTATTGATGCTCCATACAACCTCCAGTATTACAAGGAAGGTCACCCTGAAACAGAAATCGCGTATATGGGTTGCCGTACTCGTGTTATCGGCAACGTACACGATAAAGAAAGAGAAATTACATACGGCAGAGGTAACTTAAGCTTTACTTCCATCAACCTCCCTCGTCTTGCTATTTTATCAAACAAGAATGTTGACTTCTTCTTTGAACAGCTCGACAGAATGCTTGATTTAGTTATCGACCAGTTGCTCGAAAGATTTGAAATTCAGTGTCAGAAATGCGTAAGAAACTATCCATTCTTAATGGGTCAGGGCATCTGGATTGACTCTGACAAGCTTTCTATCGACGACGAAGTAAGAGATGTTTTAAGACATGGCACACTTTCCTGTGGCTTTATCGGCCTTGCTGAAACACTCAAAGCGCTCATTGGCAAGCACCATGGTGAAACCGAAGAGGCTCAGCGTTTAGGTCTTGAGATTATTGGCTTTATGAGAAAGAAGATGGACAAAGCGTCTGAGAAATATCAGCTTAATTTCTCACTTCTCGCTACTCCTGCTGAGGGTCTGTCAGGCAGATTTGTTCGTATGGACAAACAGCGTTTCGGCGTTATCCCTGGCGTTACAGACAGAAACTACTACACTAACTCATTCCACATTCCTGTATATTATCCAATCGGTGCTTTTGATAAAATCAAGCTTGAAGCTCCATACCACAACTTAACAAATGCAGGCCACATCTCCTACGTTGAGCTTGATGGCGACCCATCACAGAACCTAGATGCATTTGAGCAGGTTGTAAGATGTATGAAAGAATCAGGCATCGGCTACGGCTCTATCAACCACCCTGTTGACAGAGACCCTGTATGCGGACACACCGGTATTATCGGCGATGTATGTCCTAAGTGTGGTCGTAAGGAAGGCTCAAGCGGTGTTGGCTTTGAAAGAATCAGAAGAATCACCGGCTACCTTGTTGGTACTGTTGACCGCTTTAACAACGCTAAGCGTGCTGAGGTTGAAGACCGAGTTAAGCACTCTTTGGGCGAAAGCGGACTTAGCGAAGCTGAGGCGGTATAATGCCGAAACTTCGACTTGCAGGCGTAATCAGAAATTCGATTGTTGACGGCCCTGGTATAAGGATGACTGTCTTTACCCAAGGCTGTCCGCATCACTGCAAAGGATGTCATAACGAGCAGACGTGGGACTTTGAGGGCGGATACGATTCGTCTACCGAGCGTATTTTAGAAGAGCTTAAAAAAGACCCGCTTATTAGAGGCCTGACCTTTTCGGGTGGCGAACCGTTTTGTCAGGCAGAGGCTCTGTCGGTTTTAGCAAAAGAAGCAAAAGCTCAAGGCTATGACATCTTCTGCTACACAGGTTACACCTTTGAAAAGCTGTGCTCACAGTTTGACACACACCCTGAATATAAAGAGCTGCTCACTTACTGCGACTGGCTTGTTGACGGTCCGTTTATTTTAGAGGAGCGCTCTCTGATGCTCAAATTCAGGGGCAGTAAAAATCAGCGTATTTTAGACGTTAAACGCTCGCTTGAACAAGAAAAGGCTGTCGACGCTGATATTTAAATTTTTAAAAAAACAGAAACCTTACATAGATAAAAGGCTGGCGGATTTTATTCCGTCAGCCTTTTACGTTGTATTGCCTTTACAGATTATTTGTCAAACATTTCTTGTTTTATTTTTTGTGCGTGATATAATAGATTCAGAAAGGGTGGCTAAAATGAAACTTAAAAAAATAATCAGTATATTTCTTTCACTTTTAATGTTCTTAACAGCATTTGTTATTCCCGTAAATGCTACCGGTAAATCCGACTTATCAACTGTTAATGCAATAAGTAAAGACGATATCGCGTCTGTTTCTTCATTGCAGGCATACCAAAATTATCTCGATAGAATAGTCACACTTAAAGACTTTTCGGGTGTTGCTTATGTAACCCAAAATGGTCGTGTTCTGTGCCAAAGTGCAAATGGTATGCAAAACACTGCCGACAGCAAAAATATGACTATCGACTCTCTGTTTCCTGTTGGTTCAGTGTCCAAGCAATTTTGTGCTACAGCAATTCTCTTGTTACAAGAGCAAGGAAAACTAAGCGTTGATGAAAAAATAACCAAGTATTTTCCTGAATATGAAATTGGAAAAGACATTACTATAAAGCATCTGCTTAGTATGCGCTCCGGTATTCGTGACCATGTTAATCCTGATTACGCTTACACAGGTCACGAAATTCCATTTGAAGAATATACCGTAACTAAAACTGCAACCGCAAGCGAGAATAAGCAGATAATTACAGATTGGCTCTTCACACAACATTTGAAATTTTCTCCGGGCAACAATTTCTCCTACTCAAACTCGAACTTCTTGCTTTTATCAATGATTGTAGAGCAGGTATCAGGTATGAGCTACAGCGATTTTGTTAAGCAAAATATTTTTGAACCTCTGAAAATGACAAATACAGGTTTTTGCGAGGAGCTTGTAGATTCTCCTGATTTAGCAGAGCATCATATGGATGGTGAACTTATCGAGCCTTATCACCGCGGTTTATCCCACGGCGCAGGCGACATCGTTTCAAACGCAAAAGATATGGATAAATGGTTGACCTCTTTATCTGATTGCACACTCCTCAGCGAGAAAAGCTTTAAAGAAATGACAACCGACTATTCCTTTGGTGATGGTTACGGCTTTGGTATTATGATTGATGAAAGTAATGGCTCTATTTATCACGCGGGCAACTTTGCATCATACGAATCTATGGTAATCATTTTCCCTGCAGAAGACATTAACATTTTTGTTGTTACCAATGATGTAGAAAAAATGTATAAAAAAAATCTTCCTATGAATACTTTTGCGTTTGCAATCAGCAAAAAAGTCAACAGTGGCATAATGCTGGGTGATGTTGATGGCGACAATGAGGTTTCAATTTTAGATGCAACCGCTATCCAGCTGCATATCGCACAACGTAAAACTCTGACAGACGAGCAGATTGAGCGTGGCGACACAGATGCAGACGGAGAGCTTTCAATTCTTGATGCATGTGCCATTCAGCTTTTTATCGCCAACAAGTAACTATAAGCTTTTTTAGGCAATAAACATAATTAACCATTAAAAAAACACAGGGCTCATTCCCTGTGTTTTTTCTTTACTATATAGCTTTTATAATAATTCCTTAGCAACATCTTTTATTTCTTCAAAAGAATTAATTACCGCATCGTATTTTTCAACCTCGCCAAAGCCGTAGGACGCATATACGAATGGAATTTTTGCATCTTTTGCGGCATCTTCGTCGCTTTTGGTATCGCCGACGTAAATCGCCTTATCTATGCCGTTTCTATTCATTACAAGTCTTATGTTTTCTCCCTTAGAAAGCTTTGATGAGCCGGCGCATTCGTAGTCGTATAATATTTCTTTTAGAGAATAATGTGTTAAAAAAGCATTTAAATACCCGCTCTGACAATTTGACACAATCATAAGCTTGTATTTTTCTTTTAAAACATTAAGCATTTTCATAACACCGTCGTACATATTAGCTCCGTGCTCGATAAGATACGTCTGCTCTGCTTTAAAAATCTCGCCTATGAGCGACTCTGCTTCATCTTTTTCTATGCCTGTAAAAAAGTCGTCAACAAACTGCGCTTTATTTTTTCCCATAAGAGAGCTCATAATTTCCTTTGTCATTTTAAGCTGTGGACATTTTTTTAAGAGCACCATATTCCATATATCAACCACCGTGTCGCTTGTATCCCACAGCGTGCCGTCTAAATCAAAAATTATTGCTTTCATATTATCACCCAAATTATATTATACTACTGAAAGAACTATTTTTAAAGGGGTACTATATCCGTCATTTTTCACATAATAATGGGAGAATGTTTGTGTAGAATTAAGTCTTAGTTTGTGATAAAATTATGGTATGTATAAACTGAAAGGACGTTTTTTATGATAGTTAAAGACATTATTGATATTTTACAGGGCGAGGTTATCTGCGAAGGCGACCTTGATCACGAAATAAAAACCGCCTGCGGCAGCGATATGATGAGCGACGTGCTGGCTTTTGTTAAAGACCAGTCTGTACTGCTCACAGGTCTTGTAAATCCACAGGTAGTAAGAACTGCTGAAATGATGGATATGGCGTGCATTGTATTTGTTAGAGGCAAAGAGCCTGACGAGTCTATCATTAAGCTTGCTCAGTCACGCGACATCACCCTTATCAAAACCCGTTTCAGGATGTTTACCGCTTGCGGTCTGCTGTATTCAAACGGTTTATCAGGAGGCTGTGACGTATGAGTGCAATTCATTTAAGATACGAAGTACCCGGCGATGATTTCACCAGAGCAGGTGAAGCGAGCGGTGCTGTCAAAAAGCGTTTAAAGGCTTTGGGCTACAACCCCGATGCTATCAGACGAGTAGCGATTGCTATGTACGAAGCTGAAATTAATATGGTTATCCACGCCGAGGGTGGCTACTGCGACGTTGACATCTACCCTGACAGAGTTGAAGTTCTGCTTGCTGATAAAGGTCCGGGTATTCCGGACGTCGAGAAGGCTATGCAGGCTGGCTTTTCTACCGCGCCTGACAACGTACGAAACTTAGGCTTTGGTGCGGGTATGGGTTTACCAAACATTAAAAAGTACACCGACGATATGCGTATCGAAACTGAAATCGGCGTCGGTACAAACCTTTATTTAACCGTTAAAGTTAACAACTAAATCTACTATATTTACATAAGAGGTAAGGAAAATGCAAAAGTATTTTCACTCTGTTGAGCTTGAAGCAGACAAGTGTTGTGGCTGTACTAACTGCCTAAAGCGTTGCCCTACTGAAGCTATCCGCGTTCACGACGGCAAGGCTACTATCCTGTCTGAGCGTTGCATCGACTGTGGCGAGTGTATCCGCATCTGTCCACACCGCGCTAAAAAAGCTCACTCATCAACAATCGAAGAAATTGAAAATTATAAAATCAAGGTTGCTATCCCTGCACCTGCACTTTTCGGTCAGTTCTCTAACCTTGACGATATAGACATCGTCTTAAACGGTCTTAGAGCTATCGGTTTTGACTTTATTTTTGAGGTATCCCGCGCCGCAGAGCTCGTATCAGAAGCGACAAGAAAGCTCATTAATGAAGGAAAACTCAACAAGCCGATTATCAGCTCGGCTTGTCCTGCTGTCGTACGACTTATTAAAATTCGTTTTCCTGATTTATGCGACAATGTTATGCCGATTTTGGCTCCGATGGAAATCGCGGCAAGGCTTGCAAGAAAAGAAGTTAAAAATCAAACAGGTTTGCCTGACGAAGAAATCGGCGTGTTCTTTATTACCCCTTGCGCCGCTAAGGTTACCGAGGTGACTTCTCCGACAACAGGCGAAAAATCTGCGTGCAACGGTGCGATCGCTATCTCTAAAATTTATCCTGCACTTACACAGGCGATGGAAAAGCTAAGCGTGCTTGAGCCTATCGCAAACTCAGGCTTAATCGGCGTTGGTTGGGCAACAAGCGGTGGAGAAAGTGCCGCTATGCTCGGCGATAAATATCTTGCAGCCGATGGCATAGAGAATGTTATTAGAGTGCTTGAAGGTCTTGAAGATGATAAAATCCGTGACGTTGATTTTATCGAGCTAAATGCTTGCTCGGGCGGTTGTGTCGGCGGTGTTTTAACCGTTGAAAACCCGTATGTTGCGCAGGCACGTATTCAGAATTTGCGTAAATATCTGCCTATTTCACTCAACCACTTAAAGGACGAAGAACTTGAAGAATTTATGTGGAAGGGCGAGCTTGAATTTAGTGGCGAGGGCTTCAGACTAGACGAAGATATATTCAAGGCTATGGATAAGATGGAGCAGATGGAGGAAATCTGCGCAGGTCTTCCCGGTCTTGACTGTGGCTCGTGCGGTTCTCCTACCTGTCGTGCGATGGCGGAGGATATCGTAAAAGGTATCGCTAAAGAGGGCGACTGTATCCACAAACTCAAAGAGTCTATCCAGCACATATATGACCATTTGAAAAACACTATCTAATACGTACTAATACGGAGTTATTATGAATATAAAAGAAGCTGTTGAAAAACTTAATCTTAAAATTTTGGTAGAGGGCGATTTTGAGCGTGAAATCACCGATTGCTACATCGGCGATTTGCTAAGCTGGGTTATGGGCAGAGCACCGTCTGATTCAATCTGGCTTACGGTTATGGGTAATATCAACTCGATTGCTGTCGCGTCGCTTGCTGATGTTTCCTGCATTGTGCTTGTTGAAAACGCTGCACTTGACGAGGACGCAAAAGCAAAAGCGGCTGCTCACGATATCACCATTTTGCAAAGTGAAGAAAACGCTTACCACCTATCAACTAAAATTTATGAGCTTTTAAAATAATATGAAATACTACTACGATTTGCACCTACATTCGTGCCTTTCTCCTTGCGGTGATATGGATATGACCCCGAACAATATTGTCGGTATGGCAAAGCTTTTGGGACTTGATGTCATCGCACTCACCGACCACAACTCGACCTTAAACTGTCAGGCTGTTATTAAAGTCGGTAAAGAAAACGGGCTGTGTGTTATACCGGGTATGGAGCTGACAACAGCGGAAGAAATTCACGTTGTCTGCCTTTTCCCTACCTTAGAAAAAGCAAACGCTTTTAACGACTATGTAAAAGCACATCAGATGCAGTTTGAAAACCGCGCCGACATTTACGGTAGACAGGTAATAATGAACGAAAACGACGAGGAAATCGAGGAGGTCAAAAACCTGCTTATTTTAGCTACCGACATCAGCGTAATGAATGTCAAAGAGCTTGTGAGCGATTTTGACGGTGTGTGCTACCCTGCCCACATCAACCGCGACAGTATGTCCATACTATCAGTACTCGGCGAAATCCCGCCCGAATGCGATTTTACAACTGCTGAAATTTCGTCGTCGGGCGATGTTGAGCAATTAAAAGCGATGCACCCGATATTAAATAATATGCTTATTGTTAAAAACAGCGACGCACATTACCTTCAAAATATGAAGGATAAAGAAAACTATTTCGAGCTTGATGCTTTGTCTATTGAGTCGGTGCTCGCTTTACTGAAAAATTAAAGCTTACTACTAAACGACCGCTTGCGTGATGCAAACGGTCGTTTTTTCTTTTAAAGAAATTAATGTAGATTTTTTCGTCGCATTTTCTAATGCTTTTTCAGGTTAGCTTTTGCTAACTGTAATATGTGACAAAAAGTTTGATAAATTTTTGACAATTTTCTTGTTTTTGGAGCAAGAAAAGCCTTTTTTTATATAGACAAACGCGTGCTTTAGTGTTATAATTTATTTGTGTGCATATACGAATTTTTTGCTACAATTCAAGTACATAATTTTCTAATCAGGAGGAAAAACGATGCAAAAGAAAATCAGTAGTATCCCGTTTGCGGGAACACCTGAGCAGGAAGCAGAGCTTAAAGCCGTCATCGCTAAACACATCGATGATCCGGGCGCAGTAATGCCTGTTCTTCAGGAAGCACAGGAAATCTACGGTTACCTGCCAATTGAGGTTCAGACTATGGTAGCTGAAGGTTTAAACGTACCACTTGAAGAAGTTTACGGCGTTTCTACTTTCTACTCACAGTTTGCTCTCTCCCCAAAGGGCAAGTACAACATCTCTGTATGTATGGGTACAGCTTGTTATGTTAAGGGTTCCGGTGAAGTTTTAGACAAGCTTTCCGAGTGCCTTGGCATTGAGGCTGAAGAGTGTACTTTAGACGGTAAGTTTTCTCTTACTGCTTGTCGTTGTATCGGTGCTTGCGGTCTCGCACCAGTAATCACAATCAACGATGATGTTTACGGCAGACTTACTGCAGACATGATTCCAGAGATTCTTGAAAAATACAAGGACTAATTTATGAGAGAATTATCTCTTAATGTAATGGACGTTGTTCAAAACTCTGTATCCGCCAATGCGTCGCTCATCACCATCACCGTAAAGGAAAGTGATAAAGACGATTTCCTCGACATCTATATCGAAGACAACGGCAAGGGTATGAGCGAAGAACAGGTACAAAACGTCATTGACCCTTTCTTCACCACCCGCACAACCAGAAAGGTTGGCTTGGGAGTTCCGCTGTTTAAGATGGCTGCACAGCAAACCGGCGGCAGCTTTGATATTAAATCTCAGCTTGGTGTCGGCACAACACTTTCTGCACATTTTATAAAATCAAGTGTAGATATGACACCGCTTGGAGATATCAACTCCACCGTTAAAATTCTTATCCAGTGCAACCCTACTCTTGACTTTGTGTTTTCACATTCTACCGACTTAGGCGAGTTTGTGCTGGACACAAGAGAGTTAAGACAGATTTTAGGTGAAGATGTTCCGCTTGACACTTTAGACGTATTAGAGTGGATAGACGGATTTTTAAAAGAGCAATCAAACATCATATACGGAGGTGCAAAAATATGAAATCTTTAGCAGAATTACAGGCTATCAGAGATAAGGCTAAGCTCGAGCTCAATATGAGAAAAGAAAACCCTAACGCAATCAGAGTTTTAGTTGGTATGGCTACATGCGGTATCGCTGCTGGTGCAAGACCTGTACTTAACGCTTTTACAGAAGAAGTTGCTAAGCGCAACTTACAGGATGTTACTATCACACAGACAGGTTGCATCGGCATCTGTCAGTTCGAGCCTGTTGTTGAAATCGAAATTCCGGGCGAGGACAAGGTTACTTACGTAAAAATGACACCTGAAAAGGTAGCTAAGGTTGTTAACGACCACATCGTTAACAGAAACGTAGTTACTGAGTACACAATCGGTGCCTACAAATAAAAGGAGGACAAATAATGTATCGTTCTAATGTGCTTGTTTGCGGCGGTACCGGCTGTACCTCCTCAGACAGTTTAAAAATTGTTGATAAGCTCAAAGAAGAAATCGCAGCTCGCGGTTTGGAAAACGAAGTTAACGTTATCACAACAGGTTGCTTCGGTCTTTGTGCTTTAGGTCCAATCGTAGTTATCTACCCGGAGGGTAGCTTCTACTCAATGGTTAAAATCGACGATATCCCTGAGATTGTTGAAGAGCATCTCTTAAAGGGTAGAATCGTTACAAGACTTCTTTATCAGGAGACTGTTGAAGAAGACACTATCAAATCACTTAACAAAACTGCTTTCTATGCTAAGCAGCAGCGTATCGCTCTTCGTAACTGCGGTGTTATCGACCCTGAAAAGATTGACGAATACATCGCTATGGACGGTTACGCAGCTCTTGGTAAAGTATTGACAGAAATGACCCCAACAGAAGTTATCGAGACTATTCTCGCTTCAGGTCTTCGCGGTCGTGGCGGTGCAGGCTTCCCTACAGGTTTAAAATGGAAGTTCGCTGCTGCTAATGATGCTGACCAGAAGTACGTTTGCTGTAACGCTGACGAAGGTGACCCTGGTGCATTTATGGACCGTTCTATCTTAGAGGGTGACCCTCACGCTCTGCTCGAAGCTATGGCTATCGCAGGTTATGCTATCGGCGCTACAAAGGGTTACGTTTACGTTCGTGCTGAGTACCCTATCGCTGTTAATCGTCTCCAGATTGCTATCGATCAGGCTCACGAGTACGGTTTACTTGGCGACAACATCTTCGGCACAGACTTCTGCTTTGACATTCAGCTTAGACTTGGTGCAGGTGCTTTCGTATGTGGTGAGGAAACTTCCCTTATGACATCTATCGAAGGTAAGCGTGGCGAGCCTCGTCCTCGTCCTCCGTTCCCTGCTGTTAAGGGTCTTTATAAAAAGCCAACTATCTTAAACAACGTTGAAACATACGCTAACATTCCTCGTATTATTTTAAAGGGTGCTGACTGGTTCAACACAATCGGTACTGAAAAGAGCAAGGGTACTAAGGTATTCGCTCTTGGTGGTAAGATTGAACACACAGGTCTTGTAGAAGTTCCTATGGGTACAACACTTAGAGAAATCGTTGAGGAAATCGGTGGCGGTATTCCAAACGGCAAGAAGTTCAAAGCTGCTCAGACAGGTGGACCTTCAGGCGGTTGTATCCCACCACAGCATTTAGATATTCCTATCGACTACGACAACCTTCTTGCTATCGGCTCTATGATGGGTTCCGGTGGTCTTATCGTAATGGACGAGACAACCTGTATGGTTGATATCGCTAAGTTCTTCTTAGAGTTCACTGTTGACGAGTCCTGCGGTAAATGTACACCTTGCCGTATCGGTACAAAGAGACTTTTAGAGATGCTCGATAAAATCACTAAGGGTCAGGGTACATTAGAGATGCTTGACGAGATGGAAGATCTTTGTAACTACATCAAGGCAAACTCTCTTTGCGGTCTTGGTCAGACAGCTCCAAACCCTGTTTTATCAACACTCAACTACTTCAGAGATGAGTACATCCAGCACGTTGTTGATAAGAAGTGCGTAGCAGGCGTATGTAAAGACCTGCTCGAATTTAGTATCATCAAAGACAAGTGCTTTGGTTGCTCAATGTGTGCTAGACAGTGTCCTGCAGGCGCTATCACTGTTACTGACTACACAGCTCCTGGTAAGAAAAAGCCAGCTTACGAAATCGACACAGCTAAGTGCGTTAAGTGCGGTGCTTGTTTACCTACATGTAAGTTCGGCGCTATCATTAAAGGCTAAGAGAAAGGAGAATTAATATGGAAATGCTTAATATTAAAATCAACGGTATGCCTTTCTCTGTTGAGAAAAACACCACTATCCTTGAAGCATGCCACCAGTTCGGTATCAAGATTCCTACTCTGTGCTACCTCAAGGACATTAACGAAATCGGCGCATGCCGTATGTGTCTTTGTGAAGTAAAGGGCGCTCGTTCACTCGTTGCTGCTTGTGTATATCCTATCGACAGAGAGGGTACAGAAATCTTCACAAACACTCCACAGATTCAGAAATACAGAAAGACAACACTCGAGCTTATCCTTTCTAACCACGACAAGAAATGTCTCTCTTGCCCACGTTCAAACAACTGTGAGCTCCAGGCTCTTTGTAAAGAATACGGCGTAGACGAAACAAAATTCGAGGGTGAAGAAACTAAGTACGATATCGACGCTACTACACTTCACCTTGTTAGAAATAACAACAAGTGTATTCTTTGCCGCAGATGCTCTGCTGCTTGTAAAAACCAGTACGTTGGCGTTATCGGTGCTAACAACCGTGGTTTTGATACAGAAATCGGTTGTGCATTCAACCAGACACTCGACGCTGTTTCTTGCGTAGCTTGCGGTCAGTGTACAGCAGTTTGTCCTACAGGCGCACTCATTGAGCGTGACGACACCGCAGAAGTTTTCGCAGCTATCGCTGACGAGACAAAGACTGTTATCGTTCACACAGCTCCATCTATCAGAGCAACACTCGGTGAATGCTTCGATATGCCTATCGGCACAAACGTTACAGGTAAAATGGTTGCAGCTTTACGTCGCCTTGGCTTTGACAAGGTATTTGACACAAACTTTGCTGCTGACCTTACAATTATGGAAGAAGGCACAGAGTTCTTAGACAGAGTTAAGAACGGCGGTACACTTCCAATGATTACATCTTGCTCACCGGGTTGGATCAAGTTCTGCGAGCACTACTATCCAGAGCTCATTCCTAACCTCTCAACTTGTAAATCTCCACAGCAGATGCAGGGTGCTATGATTAAGTCATACTACGCTGAAAAGATGGGCATTGACCCTAAAGATATGGTTGTAGTAGCTGTTATGCCTTGCGTTGCTAAGAAGTTTGAGATTAAGCGTGACGATCAGGGCCACGACGGCATCGCTGATAACGATTACGTTATCTCTACACGTGAGCTTGCAAAGATGATTAAAACTGCTGGTATCCAGTTCACAGAGCTTGCTGACGAAGATTTCGACCCTATTATGGGTATCGGTACCGGTGCTGGTACAATCTTCGGTACAACAGGCGGTGTTATGGAAGCAGCGCTTAGAACAGTTGCTGACATACTCACAGGCGAAGATTTAGAGTCTATCGACTACACAGAAGTTCGTGGTATGGAAGACATCAAGGAAGCTACCTACAACGTTGCAGGTATGGAAGTTAAGGTTGCTGTAACATCAGGCCTTTCAAATGCTGCTAAGCTTCTTGATAAGGTAAAGAGCGGCGAAGCTGACTACCACTTCATCGAGGTTATGTGCTGTCCTGGCGGTTGTATCAACGGCGGCGGTCAGCCAATCGTTGATGGTCATACACGCAACTTTGTTGACGTTAAGGGCTTACGTGCTGCTGCTCTGTATGACGATGATAAGAATCTCCCATACAGAAAGTCACACAAAAACCCTGAGATTACAGCTATCTATGCTGATTATCTCAAAGAGCCTGGTTCACACAAGGCTCACGAGCTCTTACATACATCTTATGTAAAGAGAGAAAAGTATTGATTGTAGCAAATCTATATAAAGTTAGGGCGTCGATTACTCGACGCCCTTTTGTTTTCAGTTATTCATTTTGTTCTTGCCGCGATATTCCCATACGCTGTGCGAGTTTTCTTCATTTTTATTTACTTTAACCTCGTTTTCAACAACATCTATGATAACGCCTTTATCGATTTTTTGATCTTTTGCCGGCATTTCTTCAGGAAATACAAACGGCTTTAAAATCTGTTCGTCCATCTATATCACTCCTTTTAGCACTATCATTATGCGTTAAAAGGTGTGTTTTTATTTATGGAAGATTTTTGTTTTTTATTCTATATTAGAATTATCCGATAGGATGTTCGTCGTAATAAAACTCTATACTCTTAGACACAATGTCTCCGTGAACATCTTTGATATATATATTCATTTTACAGTCAATCGTCCCTGGATAGCCATAACTATATTCCGGCACAATTTTTGGAAGTTCAAAGTAATTTTGCTCTGAATAATCCTGCACAGTTAGTTCTACCTCAGATGTATCCCATGGATCATATATAGCACCATCAAGACGTCTACTAAATTCAAACTTATACTGGTATGGCGCAGTACCGCCTATGCCCTCTGCGTACATTTTCATACCATCTTGGTTGTACGCATAAGTTCCCCAGTATTTGCCTGTTGAATAAATGGTCTTAAACTTCAGTTCTTCATTTTCCTCTTTGTCAATTACAACATAATCATATAAATTTCTTTCTCCCGTTGCAAACATAGCAACAGTCTCCATTCTGACATCATACATACCCGACTTATCAAACGTGTATGTAAGGCTGTTGTCAGTTTCGCTTGTTGCTACGCATTCATCGTTAACATAAAGCTTATAGGAAAGTATAGGTGAGCCGGCACGCGAGTTCATAGTAAACGTAACAGGTTCCCCTACTCTTGCCACACCTGAATAATAGTCAGCGTAAAAATCGTCTACCATCATATCGTAGTTATACCAGTCGCCACCATAATATTTATCAATCTCAGCAATTCTGCGCTGAATTTTAGTTGCATCGGCTACGGTGAGAAAACCATCTTTGTCGGTATCTCCCAAATATCTTATATAAACAGTTTCTTCTTCGAGTTCGGCGAGTACACGCTGAATAATAGTAGCATCAACGATATTTACTTTACCATCGTCGTTGACATCTCCGATATACGCAGCAGGCGGTGTAGTAGCACCGATACTTACTGTGCATACAGACGCAAGAATAACCAAAGCAATAATCATACATAAAAGTTTTTTCATATTAATTCCTCCCTAAAGGACATTGCTTTATAACAAATTATAAAACTCTCGTATATATTTGACAAGTAACAGTTTTGAAATTAAAATAGTCTATATACGAGGTGATTTTATGTTTCGCAAAATGCGTAGATTTAAACAGCAAATAACTGATAGCGAGTGCAAAAAGCTGCTCAAGAGCGAGTGGCGCGGGGTGCTCTCGCTACTCGGCGACGATAGCTATCCGTACGGTGTACCGATGAACTTTTACTACAGCGAGAGCGAGCACAAAATCTACTTTCATTCTGCTTTGCAGGGACACAAAATCGACGCGATTAAAAAGCACAACAAAGCGTCATTCACGATATTTACACAAGTCGGTAAAAAAGAAAACCACTGGTCTTTAAATTTTAACAGCGTTATCGCTTTTGGCAAAATCTCGATAGTCAGCGACAGAGAGCTTGCAAAAGAAAAGGTAATAAGCCTTGCAAAGAAATATTTTCCAAAAACCGAGTCTATACAAAAAGAAATGGACGCTTCATTTGAGCACTGCGAATGTCTTTGTCTTACTATTGAGCATCTGACAGGAAAATTTGTAAACGAGTCGTAATTTACAACACAAAAAACCTAAACCGCCACATAAACTGTGGCGGTTTTTATTATGTCCATTCTATGTCGGTAACACTTTTAACTTGGTCTTTTTCAAGCTTCGTCAAGAGAACAAACCTTGGTGTTGTCGGACTTATTCCTGAGCCCGGGTCAACAATTTCTGTAATTTTTACGTACATCGTTTTATTCATAACTGCAACATCATATAGATTGCCGTCAGCCTCATCGCAATCAAGGGTATATAAAGCAGCAAGCAGATAATTATTCTCAAAAAACTCTTCGTCATATACATCGTTTTCTACTTTGAAAATTTCGTCGTACTGCTCTTTTGTCTTGATTACAGCTAAGAAATCTTCGTTATAATAATCTGCATTTACGTAATTTTCAATATCATATATACCGCTTTTTGAATAAACATCTTCAAATGCTATGCCACAGTAGTCAGGAGGCATTTGTGGTCTGCCCTGTGGATAATAGCTTTTATCACTATAGCTTACAAAAACCAAGTCCTCGTTGTAAACAGTTGGGCTAGCTAAATTTGCAAGCTTTCTCTGGATAGAAGTTGCGTCTAAAACGTCTACGCTTTTATCGCCGTTAAAATCTGCAACCGCAAAAATATCAATCTGCTCAAGTCCTGCAACAATACGCTGAATTTTTGAAGCATCAATAACTGTTACTTCCTTATCTGCGTCTAAATCGCCGACGAGAATACCGTATTCACCGGAGCAAAAAACTTCTCTTAAGCCTTCATACTCATCAAAGTTGACTTTGGTAATCGCTATAAATTCGTCCTTTTGAGCATCATAAATACAGTACGGAGTCTCAAACGGATCGTAATAATAAACAGTACTAAAAACAACATTTTCAACTATAGTCGTGAAAACCGTAGGAATCTCAGTAGGCTCCACTAATCTTCCAGAAAAAGCTTCAATTAAAGCCCAATCAAGCTGAGTATTAAGCTCATCTGAATAAACATTGTATAGTTCTCTAAAAGTTTCCGGCATGCTATATTCTTCTTCAAAACGCTCTCTTACTGTCTTTATTGGTACAGGCTCAATCGGTTTATATGGCGGTTCAGTCGGCTCTACAACAGGTCCTACATAATAATAGTCGATAGATGCAATCTCTTCCATCTGCGCAATTTCGTACACCTTTGACTTAGTAATAGTTATGATAAAAGAAGGAGTAAGCGTGCTAAAAAAGATTATATCCTCATCAGGTACGCCGATTTTATCCAAAACGGCTTGATTTTCAGCCTTGTGGAACTCGCTCATCAAGCGGGTGCGCGCTCTTCTGTAAGCATCTATTTCCTCATTAGTATCGAGCGACTCGCCTAGTAAACCCGTCTCAACTAAAGCCTGATGCTCAATCTCATCCACGTCAATAGCGCTGTATATCCATACCCACACGCTTAGCTTATCATCATCGTTTAAAGCATCAAGCTGTTCTTGCAGAGTATCGTTAATAAGATTTGAGCTCTGTGCAAAAACAGGTGTCACAACTAAACTCAACAGCAAAACTGTCATAAGCATTATACTAACTATTTTTTTCATTTTTATCCCTCCTGATGTTAATATTATTTCGTTTTTAGAATTAAAAGGCAAGAGTTACAACTTAAACCAACTGCAAGATTGTAAAAGCGTTGCTTTAAAACTAAGAGCAGTTATTAATAAATTAACTCTTTCATTAATAAAACACATCAAACGTGCATTTTGTTTCATTTGTTAAAAACTTTTTTCTAATTTCAGTATAGCATTAATATCAGGCATAAACAACTGACAAATTATCTAATATTCTAATTTAGAATTATACAAATTGCATAAAGCATAATTTCCGTAAATCAACTTGTTTTAATAAAAAGAAAAGCCACGACACAAAGTCGTGGCTTTTGATGTAAATTTGCTTTAGTTAAATTATTTAACCTCAACAGTAGCGCCAGCCTCTTCGAGCTTAGCCTTGAGAGCGTCTGCGTCTTCCTTAGAGATGCCTTCTTTAACTGGCTTTGGAGCTTCGTCAACGAGAGCCTTAGCTTCCTTAAGACCAAGACCAGTAGCTTCTCTAACAGCCTTGATAACAGCGATCTTCTGTGCACCAGCAGATGCAAGAATAACGTCAAACTCTGTTTTCTCTTCAGCAGCAGCGCCGCCTTCAGCAGGTGCAGCAGCAACAGCAACAGCTGCAGCAGCAGATACACCAAATTCTTCCTCAACAGCGTGAACGAGATCAGAAAGCTCTAAAACTGTGAGGCCTTTTAATTCTTCAATAATAGCAGTAATCTTCTCAGATGCCATTTTTAATTACCTCCAAATAATAAATTAGTAAGTTGTTTTTAAAATTTAATAAGTTACCGAAAATTTTGCTTATTCAGCAGCTGGCTCTTCGGCAGGAGCCTCTGTAGCAGGAGTTTCTTCAGCTTTTGTTTCCTCAGCCTTAGCCTCTTCTACAGGTGCAGCCTCAGCAGCTGGTGCTTCCTCTGCAGGTGCTTCTTCTACTGGTGCAGCCTCTTCCTTTTCAGGAGCACAAGCCTCTACGCCGCCCTTGTCAACAATAGCCTGGATAGCACGAGCAAATGATGCGATAGGAGCCTGGAATGCACCGAGTACGTTTGCGAGAAGAACATCTCTTGTTGGGAGCTTAGCAAGTCTGTCGATAGTAGCCATATCAACTACTTCGCCATCAAGGTAGCCAC
Source organism: Ruminococcus sp. (assembly GCA_017411835.1). Taxonomy (GTDB): domain Bacteria; phylum Bacillota; class Clostridia; order Oscillospirales; family Acutalibacteraceae; genus Ruminococcoides. The sequence continues at coordinate 68,629 of JAFQPG010000007.1, forward strand.
CCTTAACTTCGAAAGTTTTGCTCTTCTTAGCATAAGAAGAAAGGATTCTAGCAGCAGCGGCATAATCGTCATCGCTGGTAGCAAGAGCAGTTGTACCCTCTAAAGTACCCTGAAGACCTGTAAGGTTAGCCTCTTCACAAGCACGAGATAAAAGAGTGTTCTTAACTACTGTGTAGTTAACACCAGCTTCTCTAAGCTCTTTTCGAAGTGCTGTATCGTCAGCAACGTTGATACCCTTGTAGCTAACGAGTACACCTGTTACAGATTTCTGAAGTCTTTCTGATAAAGCAGCAACTATAGCTTTCTTTTCTTCTAAAACCTTTACACTTGGCAATTTGTTTCACCTCCGTAAAATATAGTGTTTTTACGCAGTTTCTAAAAAAAGCAGCCTCTCCCTTTTGAGGAGAGGCACAAAATTACATAGTTTAGATGTAAAATGCTTCTTCCTCGGCAGGCGGATTAACCATTATGTCAAAAGACACCTGCTGTCTTTAGAACAGCGAATATATTGATACTAAAAAGTATTAATACCTAAATTAAGAACCGAACTTGTTAGGGTTGATTCTAACACTTGGACCCATTGTAGATGTTACTGCACAAGACTTGATGTACTGGCCTTTTGCAGCAGCAGGCTTAGCCTTAACGATAGCACCCATAAGAGTATCTAAGTTCTCCTGGAGCTTTTCTGTACCGAAAGAAGCCTTACCGATTGGGCAGTGAATGATGTTTGTTTTGTCAAGTCTGTACTCGATTTTACCAGCCTTAGCTTCTTTAACAGCCTTAGCGATATCAGGAGTAACAGTACCAGCCTTAGGGTTTGGCATTAAGCCACGTGGACCGAGGATTTTACCAAGACGGCCTACAAGACCCATACAATCAGGTGTTGTGATAAGAACGTCGAAATCCATCCAACCTTCTGTCTGGATTTTCTGTGTCATATCTTCTGCACCTACGAAGTCAGCGCCAGCTTCCTTAGCGAGGTTTTCGTTTTCGCCCTTGCAGATAGCAAGTACTCTAACGTTTTTACCTGTACCGTTTGGAAGTACGATAGCGCCTCTAACCTGCTGGTCAGCGTGACGTGAGTCAACACCAAGCTTTACGTGAAGCTCGATAGTCTCGTCAAATTTAGCAGTAGCTGTCTTAACAACTGTGTCAAGAGCTTCTGTTGTGTCATATAATTTTGTTCTGTCGATAAGCTTAGCGCTGTCGACATATTTCTTACCGTGTTTCATCTTTTTTCCTCCATTATTAGGTGGTTAAGCGGATAGTTCCTCCCACCCGGATACATTTATTAGTCGACTACTTCGATGCCCATTGATCTAGCAGTACCTGCGATCATTGAGGTAGCTGTTTCGATAGATGCTGCATTTAAGTCTTTCATCTTCTGCTCTGCAATCTTAGCGCACTGCTCTCTTGTGATCTTAGCAACCTTCTTTTTGTTAGGTTCGCCAGATGCCTTCTCAATAGAGCAAGCCTTTTTGATGAGTACAGCTGCAGGTGGTGTCTTTGTAATAAATGTGAAAGAACGGTCTGCATAGACTGTGATTACTACAGGAATGATAAGTCCTGCATCGTTTTTTGTACGCTCGTTGAATTCTTTAGTAAATGCAACGATGTTTACACCGTGCTGACCAAGTGCTGGACCAACAGGTGGTGCTGGTGTAGCTTTACCAGCTGGAATCTGTAACTTAATATAACCAGTTACTTTCTGAGCCATTGTTTATTCCTCCTAAATTCGTGGTAGATGGCGGAGCGGTGCTCCTCCCACAAGGGACTTTAGTCCCTCATATAAAAAGCGAAATGCTAATTATTCCAAGATTATTATTCTTCTATAGCTTCTGCCTGATTGAGCTCGAGCTCAACAGGTGTTTCACGTCCAAACATAGAGATTGTAACGCGAACGTAATTCTTGTCAGTATCAAGCTCGTCGACAATACCAACAAAGTCCTCAAGCGGACCGTCGATAATGCGAACCTGATCGCCGACCTTGTACGAAACCTCGACCACGCGTGTTTCAACGCCCATACGGTAAACCTCAGCCTCTGTAAGAGGAACCGGCTTACTAGAAGGACCAACAAAGCCTGTGCATCCGCGAATGTTGCGAACGACATACCATGTTTCGTCGGTATAGACCATCTTTACAAATACGTAGCCAGGAAAGAGCTTGCGCTCTACCTCCTTGGTTGCTCCGTCGTCTTTAACCTCTGTTACGATTTCTGTCGGAACCTTAACGTCTAAAATCATATCAGAAAGACCGCGGTTTTCAACAGTAGTCATAAGAGTAGACGCAACCTTGTTCTCGTATCCTGAATAAGTATGAACTACATACCATCTTGCTTCACTCATGATAATTACTTCTCCTTTAATAATAAGATGCGAAGTTAAGAATCAATTATGATACTACAGATGAGCCAGGGTCCATAACTAAACTGAGGAGCTTGAACAAACCCATATCAAGAGCAAAGATGAACAGACCAACGATAACAATAACTAAAACAACGATACCGAAGTTCTTAGTTGTTGTAGAAACTGATGGCCAAGTAATCTTTTTGATTTCACCAATGCATGAACGGAAGAATGAACCGATCTTAGAAAAAATGTTTTTCTTTGCTTTTGCTTCAGCCATTGTGTTCCCCTCCGTCTTACTTTGTTTCCTTGTGCAGAGTGTGTTTCTTGCAGAATCTGCAATACTTGTTCATCTCAAGCCTGTCAGGATCGTTTTTCTTGTTTTTCATTGTGTTGTAATTACGCTGTTTGCACTCAGTGCAGGCCAATGTGATTTTTACTCTCATTTAACGGCACCTCCCGGTTATTTTCGGAATAATTTAGCCTCCCTCAAAAGGGCGCAAAAAAATAGACCCCTTTTTCGAGGTACTTAAGAGTATATCATAATAAAGTCAAGCCGTCAAGCGATTTTGAAATAATTTTGTAAAAAATCGGCACGCTGACAAAAGATATGTCAAAGTGCCGATTAATTAGCTAAAACAAAGGTGCGCTTAGGTGCTTTTACCCACAATTACAGGCGTGTGCCTGTGCTTGTTACGGCTTTCTTCACCTTTTCTGGCTTAACCTTTTTATTTTTAAATTTAAGTGCGCTCTTATAAGCCTTTGAAAGCTCGTCTGACATAAGCGGTTCAATAATATCCTGATACTTGCTTTCTACAGAATTTAAGATAACAATCGTAACGATTGCGCGGGTGTCAGGGTCGCCGTTTAAATACTGTGCAGATAGCACGCCCATAAGCTTTGTGATTTCCCTTTTGTCGCCACGAGCTAAACAAGTGTTGATTTTATTTACAACGTGCTCTCTTGCAAAGGTAACTGCTCTAAACGGATAGTAGGTATCCTCTTCGTATTTAATCTCTTCCTTAAGCTCAGGGAAGAATTTCACAAGACGCTTGAAAAGGAAAACAGGGTCAGCACTACCCTCGTCACTTTTCTTTTTCTTAGTCTGCTTAGCGCGTTTAATATTAACAGGGCTTGATACCGCATCTGCAAAATCATTACCGATTGAGCTTGCTTCCTTTTCGGTATCAGTTTCTGGGTTGAACATCCAAGTAGCCATAGTCTTCCACTCGTTGTCAGGACCGTCTTCAGTCATAGTACAAGAGCGCATTACCATATGCATCTTTTCAGTATAGTAAATTACAGAATATGCAACGTTTTCACCGGTGAAAAGTGCAACAATTTCATCAGCGTTGCTGTTATCAACCTTTTGCTTTTTGAAGCCTTGAGGCTCGAGCACAGTGTTCACTTTATCTGTAACGATAGTAAACGCCTTTTTTATCATAAAAATCATTCCTTTTATAAGCTTTCATAAAATTATACATTGTATTGCCTAAATTGTCAAAGGTTTTCATACTTGAAAGCGTCACCACTTTGTGCTATTATATATAAGTATATTTATGTCTACAAGCAAATTCATACAATAAAGAGGTTTTTATATGAATAAAAACGCTATCGGAGTTTTTGACTCGGGCTTAGGCGGACTATCTGCAGTCAAGCAGATGCTGTGCGCTATGCCGAATGAAAACATCATATACTTTGGTGACACCGGCAGAGTGCCTTATGGTAACCGCAGTAAGGATACCATCAGACGCTACGCTATGCAGGATGCTAATTTTCTTTTAAAGAACAATGTTAAGATGGTCGTTGCGGCTTGCGGTACTGTCAGCTCTGTTGCCCCTGATTTAGAGAGCACACTCAAAGTACCGTACACAGGCGTTGTTCTTCCTACCTGCTTTACAGCACTAAAAGAAAGTAAAAACGGTAAAATCGGCGTTATCGGTACAACTGCTACCATAAATTCACACAGCTACAAAACACGCATACAGCTTAAAAACCCTTCTTTTGAAGTTTTTGAGCAAGACTGCCCGATGTTTGTACCGCTTGTTGAAAACGGCTTTATAGACAGGGACGATATGGTAGTTAAGCTGATTGTTGAAAAATATATGTCTAATCTTAAAAACGCAGGCGTAGACACCGTTATTCTAGGTTGCACCCACTACCCTATCTTAAAAGACGCTATACAGGACTTTATGGGTAAGGACGTAACGCTTATTGACTCGGGTAAGGAAACCGCCCTCTACACCAAAAAGGTTTTAGAAGAAAACGGTCTTAACAACACAGACAAGACTCCTGGCACAGCGCAGTTTTTTGTCAGCGATACTCCGGACAACTTTGAAAAAATCGCATCGCTGTTTTTATCAAAGGATATGCAAAACTGCGTAAGCAGAATAAATATTGAAGAATACTAAGGAACACTATGCAGGATAATTACATCATCACCGTCACGGGTATTCAGGAGGTTGACGGAGAAAAGGACAAAATCGAGGTTATCACCACAGGCGAGTACATTTTAAAAAACGGTCATCGCTACATCAAGTACAAAGAGTACGACAACGATAACCCGAACATAAGCATCGACGCAGTAGTCAAGGTTGAAAACGACAAAAAGGTTTCTATTATCCGCTACGGCGAACGACAGTCACGACTGATTTTAGAAAAAGATGTCAGACATCAATGTCACTACCGCACCGTTATGGGCGATATTATGATGGGCGTTTACACGTCAAAAATCGAGCATAATCTCACAGATGACGGCGGAGATATCAAAGTAAAATACCAGCTCGACTTTTTTGCAGATTTAGTATCCGACAACGAAATTCACATCAACGTTAAGAAAAAAGAGGAATAAATATGGCACACACATCTATAAACACAGTAAACTCTTTGAAAACTGTAATCGAAAACGCAATTAACAAAGCAATAGAAAAAGGACAGCTCCCGCAAGCAGATATTCCTGCTTTTGTTATCGAGGAGCCTGCTGATAGAAGTCACGGCGATTTAGCAACAAACGCTGCTATGGTATCCGCAAAAGCGTTTAGACTTCCACCATTTAAGATTGCTCAGGCGATTACCGAGAACCTTGATTTAGAGGGCACATTAATCGAGCGTTTTGAAACAGCAGGTCCGGGCTTTATCAACTTCTTTTTATCAAGCCAGTACTTTGCTGAAGTAATCAAGGATGTTTTAACTGAAAAAGAGCATTACGGCGAAAGCGACTTTGGTCAGAATAAAAAGGTTATGGTTGAATTTGTTTCCGCTAACCCTACAGGACCTATGCATATGGGTAACGCTCGTGGCGGTGCGCTCGGCGACTGTCTGTCTGCTGTTATGCAAAAGGCAGGCTACGACGTTTACAGAGAGTTCTATGTTAACGACGCAGGTAATCAGATTGAAAAATTCGCTTGCTCACTTGAAGCTCGTTATCTCCAGCTTTTTGATTCAAGCGTAGAGTTCCCGCAAGACGGCTATCAGGGCGGCGACATCATCGACCACGCTAAAGCATACGCGCAAGAGTTCGGCGATTTCTTAGTTTCTAAAGACTCTGAAAAGCGTAAAAAAGTTTTAGTAGATTACGCTTTGCCTAAAAATATCGACAAGATGCAATCTGATATGGCAAAATACCGCATCACCTACGACAAGTGGTTTTTCGAGAGCACTCTGCACGAAGCAGGCGACGTTAAGCGTGTTGTTGACATCTTGACCGAGAAAGGTCTTACCTACGAAAAGGAAGGCGCTATCTGGTATAAAAACAAAGAGGTCTGCACAAAGAAACTTCTGTCTCTTGGCAAAACTCAGGAATATATCGATAACCTCGAATTAAAGGACGACGTGCTTATCCGTCAAAACGGCAACCCAACTTACTTTACAGCAGACATCGCTTACCACAAAAATAAATTTGAGCGTGGCTTTGAAACACTTATCGACGTATGGGGCGCTGATCATCACGGTCACGTTATGCGTATGCAAAATGCTATGGACGCTATCGGATGTGACGGCGACAGCTTAAACGTACTTTTGATGCAACTTGTAAAGCTCGTTAAAAACGGCGAAGCTGTTAAAATGAGCAAGCGTACAGGCAAGGCTATCGGACTTTCCGACCTGCTCGACGAGGTTCCGGTAGACAGCGTGCGTTTCCTTTTCAACACAAGAGAAGCAAACACACAGATGGACTTTGATTTAGGCTTAGCGGTTACTCAGGACAACCAAAACCCTGTTTACTACGTTCAGTATGCACACGCTAGAATCTGCTCTATTTTAAAAGCACTTGAAAAAGACGGCGTAAATTTCAGAGCTTGCACCGACGATGAATTAAAGCTTTTGACTCAGAGCGAAGAAATCGAGCTTATCCACCATCTGGCAAGTTTTGAGTCGCAGATTATTTCATCCGCTGTAGACTACGACCCTACAAAAATCACACGCTACGTTACAACACTTGCGACACTCTTCCACAAGTTCTACAACGCGTGTCGTGTTAAAGGCGAAGACGAAAGCCTTACACAGGCTCGACTCTCTCTTTGCATCAGCGTAAAGACTGTTATCAAAAATGTATTAGAGATGTTCTCTATCACCTGCCCAGAGCAGATGTAAAACAAAAACAAAAGGCTGTTCAATAGAACAGCCTTTTTTATTTACTCGTCTTTTTTATCTTTTTTCTCTTTGTGTAGCAAAAGGAAAACTCCGACAAGCGATATAAAAACGCAAACAAGTGCAAAGTAGCCGCTGATTTGCATAAATACCGCTTCTTCAATTAAAAGTGCCGCTACCATCATGGTGATGCATATAAGTAGCAAAGTCATAATAAGTACAAGCTTTTTAATCATATCAACAACCCCTTTCATAAAATGCGTCTGCGATTTTTGCAAAGTCAGAAAGTTCTAACTGTTCTGCCCTGGTACTTCGCTCAATTTGAACATCGTCTAAAACTTCGTTGACTAAAGCTTTTGAAATGCCCATAGTACAAAGTGTATTTGACAAGGTTTTTCTTCGTTGAGCAAAAGCGGCTTTAACAACTCTGAAAAACATTTTTTCGCTTTTTGTGTCCACCCTCGGCTTACTTGATATATCAAGTCTAATAACTGCCGAGTCTACCTTTGGTGCAGGCATAAACGAACCTGAGCTTACGTGAAACAAGAACTTCGGCTCGCTGTAGTAGTTAACCGCAACCGTAAGCGCCGAGCTATCCCTGCTTGCAAGCTTTGCACAAATACGCTGTGCCGCCTCTTTTTGAACCATAACGGTAATAGACTCAATCGGCAGTTTTTCTTCAAGCAGTTTCATTATAACAGGCGATGTAATATAATACGGCAGATTTGCGCATACTACAACGTGCATATTTTTAAACTCGTCTTCAATAAGCTTGTGCAAATCTATCTTTAATATATCTTCGTTAATAACTTTAAAATTACTGTGCTCTGCCATAGTCTCTTCTAGTACAGGCATCAGTCTTTTATCAAGCTCAATGCTGACCACCTTGTCTGCACGAAGACAAAGCTCGTGGGTAAGAACGCCAAAGCCCGGACCAACTTCGATTACGCCGACACCCTCTGTTGCGCCACAAAACTCTGCCATACGCGGACACACCGACGGATTAATCAGAAAATTCTGACCAAGCGCTTTTGAAAAAGTAAAGCCATGACGACTAAGCAAATCTTTAATTGTCAGAATGTTAGTAAGATTATCCATTTAAATTCCTTAAACCCTTCGGGTACTTATTTTTCAGCATACCACCTACGGCTTTTGAAAAGCCAAGCGGTATATCCATAACGCAAACACAGGTATAGCCTTTAAGGCTTTTATCAGCCTCAATCTCTTCCCCATGTAGAAATTTATACAGCCTTTTGTCGTTTATGTCAAGATTTACGACATTTTTCGCGCTTTGCATTTTGCACGCAGTAAAGGCATTATGACAAGGCTCGTAGCGATTACCTTTTAAAACCGCAACCTCAACGCCCATTTTGATGACGTTTATTTTTCTTAAATCGAAATTTAAATCGAGCAGTTTTTCCATCTCGCATGTTAGAGCGTATACCCTCTCGCCTATACTATATAAATTAGTATATTCGTCTTCTTTAAAAATCTGTGCTAAAAAGTCGTACGCTGACTTGTCCGCTTTTTTCATTACCGGCGGTACATTTTTCTTTTTATTTTTCTTATTGTATGTATTTACGACTTCGTTATCAGGTGAGTAGTTTTTTCTAAATTTTGCGGCAAAATGCCCCTCGCCACCATCCATCGGAAAAATACGCTTTGCAAACTCGAGCGTGCTTCTGCCAAAATCTTCTTTGCTATCAATAAGCTCGAATTCAGGATTTTGCTGTAAAAAGCGTTTGACCACGCCTTCGTTTTCTTCATACGAAAAAGTGCAGGTTGAGTACACAAGCTCACCGCCTGCTTTCAGCGACTCTTTTGCGCTGTTTAATATGTTAAGCTGGCGATTGGCACACGCGCAAACATGCTCCACACTCCACTGACTTTGAGCGTCCTTGTCTTTTCTGAACATTCCCTCTCCACTACAAGGAGCATCGACTAAAATTTTATCGAAATAGCCTTTTAGCATCGGGCATAAATTTTCAGGAGAGGTTGAAGACACAACAGCGTTTTTCACGCCCAAGCGCTCTAAATTCTGGAGCAGGATATTTGCACGACTTTTAACGATTTCGTTAGACCACAAAAGTCCCGTACCGCAAAGTGCAGACGCAATCTGCGTAGTTTTCGAGCCCGGTGCCGCGCACAAATCAAGAACTCTATCCCCTTTTTTTACATCAAGCATAGTAACCGCCGACATAGCAGACGGCTCCTGCAGATAAACAGCTCCTGCGTGGTGAAACGGGTGTGTGCCGATATGCTTTTCGTCATTTTCGATATAGTAACCGTCTTTGCAAAACGGGGTTTGTTTTGTTTTAAATGGTAAAAGCTGTAAGAGCTTTTCTTTGTCCGCCTTTAAGGTATTTATCCTAATACCTCGAAAAGACGGCTCGTCCATACTTTTTAAAAATGCGTCGAAATCTTCCTTTAGTAAATCACGCATTCTATTTAGAAAATCATTCATAAGTATAATCCTTAAATATGTGCTCATAATATTCTCAAGGGAGGTGCAAATTATGAGCAACCAGTACAATAATCAGTCAAACAACCAGAACAAAAACAATAGCAATAATTCTAACAACCAGAATAGAAATCAGAATAACAATTCTAGCAATCAGAACAGAAATCAGAATAACAACTCTAACAATCAGTCAAACAATCAGAACAGAAACCAGTCAAATAATCAGTCAAGATAAGTTGATGCAGTCCCGGGAAATTGGGACTGCATACATAGATAAAACAAATATAAAATCAGTAACCGAGCTTTTCGCCAACGATTATGACTTTGATTCTCTCTTTATGGCGTTGCTGTGCACAAACAACATAGTTACAGCAAATTCTGCCGTCACCTCTACAGCCGTCACACATAAAGCTACCATCACTGCCACACGACAAGCATTCGCCTGCGTTTTCGCAGTACGCGCCTGTGTGCAGTCTTTTTGTATTTGGTGGTGCGGCTTTAGTCTTTACTCGATAAACCGCCTCGTCAAAGTTCTTTACTATTTTATTATATCCGCAAACTACAATAACGCTCTTTGGTCCGTATAAGATTGCAGAAACGCGGTTAGAATTTCCGTCAACATTATAAAGCTCACCGTGCTGAGTAACAGCATTTGAGCTTGTAAGATAAACATCAGCAAAGTATGCTTCACGCATTAATTCCTCTGCTTCTTCTTTTGATTGTGCCTGACTTCTGTCAACATAGTTATAGTTGCCTGATTTTACAGCCTCAATAACGCCGGTTTCTTTTAAAGTTTCAGAACCGCCGTTTGTAACGGTGTCGCCCTCATTAATAAAAGACAAAACCTTTTTTAGCGCTTCGTCTTTTGTTTCGCAGTAAAAGGCGAGCATATTGTTTCTTTGCAAATTTGCAATAGTCTTTTCAATTATTTTCATATCCGGTGTTTTCATCGTTTACCTCCGCTTTTACAAATATTTAGCAATATAATATGTATTATACAGCCATTTTTTACATATTTCAAGCACCAGGCTCTACAAACGGAACACCAAAATAATCGGCAATGCTTTTTGAAAAATTACGTGCTATGTTATCTATATTATCTCTGATAAACTGAGCATCCTCAACGTTGTCGTGATACGCCACCTCCGCAAGCACCGCGGGGGCTTTTGTTCTGCGCGTTTCTGCAAGCGATGTGGTTGCAACTGTTTGTATCCTGTCATCAAGCGGATATACCTCTTTATAATTCTCTTTCAGAATATTGGCGAACTGTTCTCCATTAGACGAAGTCGGGTAATAGTAAAACTCTACTCCCCTGACATTTCCAGAATTTGCTTGACCGGCGGCATTTGAATGTATCGCAAAATGCAAGTCAAAGTCGCCTGCATTTGACTGCGCAATCGCCTGCGACAGGGTCTGGGTCGGTGTGTTTCTCTCGAAGTCAATTCCCGATGCTCTTAAATACGGCTCCATCGCATCGGCAACTAAGTTCATATAGTATTCCTCATTTCCTCCGCCTACATAAGGGTTAAACTCCTGTAGCGACGGGCTCAAAAAAACTCTCGGCATATAGTCCTCCTTAGCGTGTGTAAAAGCGATTTTGCAAAATTTTGCTCTTTTACCAATAGATTATATGAAAAAAATTTCAAAAAAATTCCAAAAAACTCTTTACAAACGATTTGATGTCTGCTATACTAATGACAGAAAACAGGAATGATTACTGTTTTTCAAGGAGGTGACCAATATGAAAGGTCACAATTACAGTTCTAAACGAGAGGCTATATTCAAGACGATAGCAAGCACGAAGTCCCACCCGAGTGCTGCTTGGGTTTACGAACAGCTCAAAGATGAGATACCAAACTTAAGTCTTGGTACTGTGTACCGAAACATCTCGCTCTTTAAAGAGCAGGGTAAAATCATCACGGTAGCCAATGTCAACGGTGAGGAACGAATCGACGCAGATACCTCTGACCACGCACATTTTGTTTGTGAAGCATGCGGAGGCGTTTACGATTTAATTCAAAGCGAGCAATCGCCTTTAGAAAAAGAGCTTTCTCAAAAAGGATTTGTTATCAAAAGAAAAAATGTTGTATTCCACGGCACTTGCAGCGGATGCACAAAAAATTAGTATCATTATTTTGGAGGTTATTATTATGAAATGGGTATGTCCAGTATGCGGTTACGTTCACGAAGGAGACGTAGCACCAGAAGTTTGTCCGGTATGTAAGGTACCAGGCGAGAAATTTAACAAAATGGCTGATGAAGAGGGCTTTGCTTGCGAACACGTTGTTGGTATCGCAAAAGATGCCCCTGAAGATATTATCATGGATTTAAGAGCTAACTTCGAGGGCGAATGCAGCGAGGTTGGTATGTATCTTGCAATGTCAAGAGTTGCTCACAGAGAAGGCTATCCTGAAATCGGTCTTTACTGGGAAAAAGCAGCACTTGAAGAAGCAGAGCACGCTGCTAAATTTGCTGAATTACTCGGCGAGGTTGTAACAGACTCAACAAAGAAAAACTTAGAGCTTAGAGTAGACGCTGAAACAGGCGCTTGTGCAGGCAAGCTTGACCTTGCTACAAGAGCAAAGGCTTTAGGTCTTGATGCTATTCACGACACAGTTCACGAAATGGCAAAGGACGAAGCAAGACACGGCGCAGGCTTTAAAGGCCTTCTCAAGAGATATTTTGGTTAAAACAGATGCAGGAAGGCGACACCGTCTTTCTGCATTTTTTTCTTTAATATTTGCAAATATTAAAAAGATTGGAGGATAATAAAATGAAAAAATTATTAGTTTTAGCACTTGTACTTGTGCTTACATTCACCATCGCAGGTTGTTCAACTAACGCTCAAAGCGGTGCAAACCTTGATATAGCTGACGTTACTGAAACAGTCACTGCAATCGAAACACAACCACCAACACAACCTAAAACAGAAGAAGTAACCACCGCTCCTACACAGGCTCAAACACAAGCGAAAAAGGACGAAAACATCGGTGAGAAAAAAGCAAAATCAATCGCTTTAAAGCACGCAGGCCTAAAAGAATCTGAAGTAAGCGGACTTTATGTAGAGCTCGACTACGATGACGGCGTGCTCAGATATGAAGTTGATTTCAGACAGGGCCAGATAGAATACGATTACGATATAGATGCTAAAACAGGCGATATCCTCTCCTACGATAAAGATTACGACGACTAATATAAAAAGCTTAACCCCATCAATTATTGATGGGGTTGTTTTTTATAAGCAAAATGATATAATCATAAGTAGATTAAATAAGCTACCATAAAGGAGTGCATAAAATGCTAAATACAGGAATCAAAAACACTATTACAATCACAGTAAATAACGACAAAACCGCAAAGGCTATGGGCAGTGGCACGCTCGATGTTTTTGCAACCCCTGCGATGGTAGCCCTTATGGAGCAAACAGCGGCAGAAAGCGTACAGCCTTTCTTAGATGAGGGTGTTACAAGTGTCGGTACAAAAATAAATGTTGAGCATCTATCTGCTGACCCTTTGGGGATTGAAATCACCTGCGAAAGCGAGCTTTCAGAAATCGACGGCAGAAAGCTTTGCTTTGAAATTATTTGTAGCGACAAATGCGGTATAGTCGGCAAAGCTTACCACGAGCGTTTCCTCATAAAATCAGAAAGCTTTATGAACAAAACAAACGCTAAATTATAATTTGATATAAAATTTTTATCTAAGACAGCATCTTTTTCGGTGCTGTCTTTTTGTTACGCAGTTGTATATTTATCTTCTTACACACGCAAAAAAGCTCGGGATAAACCCGAGCTTTTGCTTTTATATATTAAGGAAATATTATTTGAGATATGTCTGACCTGTTGGGCCTACAGCGCCGGTAATGCCTGTAAAGCCTGATTCGCAGCATACGTAAACTCTCATATTACCCTTACCAACGTTAGATACAGTAAGTGTACCGTTTGTTACCTGCTTAACATCGCCTGTGATAGCATCGATGTATTTGCCGTTTGGAAGGTTTTTAAATGTTGCGCCGTCTGTAACGGTAACGCAAGCGAGAGAGTCGATTCCTTCACTTGCATCAGTATATCTCTTGATATAAGCCATATTGCCTGATACATAGTTAGAAGAAACTGTGTACTGACCCTTTTGGAGTGCAGGAATAGCACGTCTTACAGCATTTAACTTCTGGATGTGCTTAGCAAGTGGGTAGTTAAGAGTATCAGCAACTTCACCTGTAGCTGTGTACTCACTAAAGTCAGTAGCATTAACAGTACCCTCAAGATAGTCACCAAAGTATGCTCTACCTGTCTGCGAGAGTGGCTTGTTAGGACCTACGTCGATAACAACGCCCTTCTGGAACTCAACCTCACCGCCGTAGTAAAGACAAGGAATACCACGGAATGTAAACATAAGGTTTAAGTTCTCAGCCCAAGTCTGAGTACCGCCTGCAAATCTGTTAGCCTGACCGCCGTCAGGAGAGTAGTCGTGAGACTCAACATATACAACGTTCCAAGTAGAGTCGTTGTAGTATTTATCAGAAGACTTACCGATATTAAATGCGCCGGAAGCAGAGTTGAAGCACCAGTGCATCTGGAAGTCGATAGCGCCCATACCCGAACTCTTTGAATAGTCAGGTGTGTGGTATGTGATACCATTTAAGAATGCGTTATCTGATGTAGGCTGTGAGCTTACATTGTCGTACTTTTTGTAGTGGTCAAATGTAAGGTTCATATTTTCGTTAATCTCTTCAGCAGTAGCGTTTACATTTGAGTTCCACTTGCTTGAAAGCGATGTGTCAGGTTCGTCCCAAGTATAGAACTGAACAGATTCACAAGCGTGGTCACGATACCAAACCTGTGAGTAACGACAGCAGATTTCGCCGAACATATAGAAGTTGTTGTTGCCAAATGCTTTAGCCGCATTGTTAAGCTGGTCGTTATACATCATATTAAGAGAAAGTCTTGAAATATGACGAACTGTATCAACTCTGAATGCGTCAACGCCCATTTCGATATAGTCGGTATATGTATCTGTAATATACTTAGCTACTGCAGGGTTTTCTGTATTAAGGTCAACACAGTCGCCTGCAATCTGACAGTACTTACAGGTCCAGTCGTCCCAGTTAAGGCTCTGGAAATAACCGGTATGGTAGTAGTTGTTAGCATTATACTTAGGGTCTGTAGAAATCTTATCCATTGAGTAGTCAACATCATCAGGATGTGTACCTGTTGAGTTGTTGGCACCAGCAGCAGATGAAGTGTTTTTCATCAGGTCAAGACGCTGTTTATACTGTACTTCCGGTTTCTGTGCCCAGTAATCTTCAGGCTTGGAAAGACCGAAAGAATCAAGCAGATAATCGGTAGGAACCATACATTCCTCAAGGTTAGCTAAATCAGCGTCCTCGTCCTTTTCAAACAGCGGACAGAAATAGCTTTCACCAAAGTTACCTGTATGCTGGAATACAACGTCCTGAATAACCTTCATATCCTTATCGTGCGCAGCATCGATGAAATCCTGATAAGTAAAGTTTGAGCTCTCGTAACGTGAGTCAACTGTCGCAAAGTCCATTGCGTGGTAGCCGTGGTAGTCATAGCCCGATGCGTTTGTAACAACAGGAGTAATCCAAATTGCACTAAAACCTAAAGCTTTGATATAATCAAGCTTTTCAGCAAGGCCTTTGAAATCGCCACGCCATGCAGGGTCAGAGTCAGGGTTGTTAGCCTTTTGGTCGTCCCAGCAATGTACGTTGTTGCCTGTATCACCGTCGTAGAAACGAGTTGTGATTACAAAGTAGATAGAATCTTCTCTTAAATCTGTGAACTCGTTGTCGATAGGAATATCAGGGTTTCTGTCTCTCCATTTACCGTCTTTGTACCACCACTCGCCTGTTGTACGAGTAGTTTCAACAGAAATCTGACCATCAAGAGTAGTTGTACCGTTTGTAAATAACATATTGATTTTCTCAACATCTGAGAAATTATAGGTGTACCAGTTATCTCCGGTCTGATTTTTATCAAGTGTCATTTTAACACCCGGATAAGCAGTTGAGATATCATTTGGCAATGCATTCCAGTAGTAAACATAAGGAATGCAGTCCTCTGATTTAACATGAATTGTGATAGAGTTTGCAGAAGTGTCTGCGATGTCGGTCTCGGTTGCGTATGTAGAGATAACAGCAACTGATACGATTAACATTATACAAAGCACTACTGCCAATAATCTTTTAATTGTATTCATTTATGTTACCTCCTTTACCAAG
>JAFQPG010000002.1 GCA_017411835.1 Ruminococcus sp.
AAGCCAACTCCAAGATTAGATATCCCATCGCTTTATGCGAGTAAGACCCCTTGTAGACTACGAGGTTGATAGGCTGCGTGTGTACGCATGGTGACATGTTTAGCTTGGCAGTACTAATAGGTCGAGGGCTTGACCACATTGTTTCTTTGGTCAATTCCGCATGCTCCCTTTATCTCTTACTCTTTATTCAGTTTTCAGGGTGTAAGCCCTTAAAAGTTCGTAACCAGACGGTTGCGGACTTTATTTTTTGCCCCAATAGTTATTTAAAATCTTTTATTTGTGCAATAGCACAGTAATTGAGTGTATTTATTGTGAATTAGATTAATAGTATTTTCAAAATTTAAGTGATATAATGTTATCGTGGAAGTTTGCACATTGACGATAGGAGGAGATAATATGAAAAAATTTATATCTTTATTATTATCTTTAGTTATTACTATAAGTGCTTTTACTGTTTTGCCTTTTGCAACCTCAGCTGAGGTTACACTTGATGAGAACAAAGCGTATGTTCTCATAGATGGTAAATACTTTGAAGCAAAAAAGGGAGATATTTTTACCTATAATTACTATCTCAGAGTTGATGGTCTGAAAATTGCATCTGTTGATGCTCGAGTTGATTTTGATGATAGTGGCTTGAAATTTTTACCTGATGTTGATGAATACGGTGATTACGATTTAATCACTATGTTCCCGATTACAAAAGATGCAGTTGTCAACTTTGATATGCCTAATCAGTTGATGTTTAACTATTCTTCAACTACCGGCGTAAGATTTCCAAAAGATGACAGCATTTTATTTACCGGCAAATTCGAGGTTATCGCAGATTCCGGTGTTTTTGAAATAGATTCACATCTCGTTACTTTAGGAGATTCAGATTTAAACAAGCTCGTGTTTAAGGGCGAAATGCTTGTTGAATTGACGGAAACCGCTTGTGCAGAGGGACTAACTGTTGTTGAAGAACAAACAGAGGCTCCAACACAGGAACCTACACAGGCTGAAACCGAGCCTACCGAAGTGCCAACACAGGAACTTACACAGCCTGAAACTGAGCCTACTGAGGCACCAACGCAAGAACCTACACAGGTTGTAACCGAGCCTACCGAGGCACCAACGCAAGAACCTACACAGATTGTAACCGAGCCTACCGAAGCGCCAACGCAAGAACCTACACAGCTTGTAACCGAACCTACCGAAGCTCCAACACAGGAACCTACACAGGTTGAAACAGAACCTACCGAAGGACCAAAACCTGTTCCACTGGAGGGCAGATTATATCTGATTAATTCAGCTAATTGGAATACAGTTAGCGCTTATGCATGGGTTGACGCACACATTAACGCACAGTGGCCTGGCGTTGTAATGACAAAAACTGATAAATTGTGGGAAAACGGCGCAGAAATTTATGTGCTCGAGTTCGTCCTTGATTATGATTACATAATTTTCAGCGATGCCGGTAGTAATCAGACTGATGATTTAGTAGTTCCTGACGAGTATATCGTAGAAGGATATTACTATGATAATTTAGAGCATTTCTGGTGCTCCGATTACATAGGTCCAACACAGGAGCCAACTAATGTCCCAACAGAAACTGAGACTGATACAGATGAACCTTCAGATGAACCAACAGGTGAGCCTACTGAGGTTGAAACTGAACAACCAACAAATGCAACAACAGTTACTCCAACACAGCCTCAGTCAGAACCGACACAGTCTACAATTCCGGACGATACATTTAATGTGTATTTAATTAACGAGGCTATGTGGGAAGATATATATGTTTTTGCTTGGAGCGAAACAGAAAAAACACCTGATTGGCCGGGTGTAAAGATGGAATTATTAGAAATAGATTATTTAGGCTATGAGGTTTATAAAATAAACTTAGCAGAATATGGACATTTCACTAATCTGATTTTTAGTGATGCGGGCAAAACGTACACAGCAGAACTGAAAGCATACAAAGAAGGCTTTTTCAACAATGCTGAGGATAGATGGGTATATACTCCGATAATTGATCCTACTGAGGAGCCAACCGATCCACCTACAGAACCTGTAATACCGGACGGAACATTTAACGTTTTCCTTGTAAACGAGGCACAATGGAATAAAGCGTATATTTACGGCTGGAGTGATACAGACGACAGTGTTGAGTGGCCGGGAATTGAGATGGAGCTGGTTGGTATAACCGACGAAGGTCACGAGGTTTATTGGATAAACTTGATGCCAATAGGACGTTTTGATTACATTATTTTCAGCGACAACGGGCAAGCTCACACAGCAAATCTGGAACCAACGAAGAATGGTTTCTACAATAATGCAAGTGGCAACTGGTCACAAGATATAGATTATGGTCCAATAGAAGACCCGACTGAGCCAATCCCTGACCCTGAATTCCCGCTTGGTGACGTTGATGGCAACGGTAAAGTTGAAATAATTGATGCAACATTATTGCAAAAACATATAGCTGCAATTATCACGCTTTCTGACGAAAGCCTTGCAAGAGCAGATGTTAATTCCGACACAAAGATGGATGTTCTTGATGCAACATTGATTCAAAAATTGATTGCAGGTATTATAACAGAATTTAAACCAGCAGTATAACGTAAAAAAGACCGCACATTAACGTGCGGTCTTTTAAATTACAATTATTAAGGTGTATTTTCATCAGTCGGGGTGTTATCAACTTTTTCGTCAGTATTTTTTTCACCTTTAAGTGAATATATAACGTATAAGAAGTTGCCAATACAAAGCAAAAGTATCAGCGTGGTAGCAATCAACTGAAAAACATAAGCACCAACATCAGGCAAACTATTTACTATGCCGTTTATAAGCAAAGCAACACAAGCGCAAAACGCACAGAAAGCCACTATTAATGCAACAAGCGAAAGAATCTTTTGTTTCATAATAGCGCCTCCTTGCTTTAAGCCTTAAGAAGATAATTCTTGATTTTTGTAACGTCGCCGTCCATAATCTTGTAGTTACAGACAAGCTTTTTGCCCTCGAGCGGTGTGCTGATTTCCTGATGGATATAAAGTCCGTCGATGCCAGCTTCTTTTGCACCCATCATATCGGTGATACAATCATTGCCGACCATAATAGATTCTGATTTTTTAAGAGAAAACTGTTTAAAAAGTTTATCAAAAAAAGCTTTTTGAGGCTTTTTACAGCCACAGTCAGAACTGATAAAAATACCGTCAAAGTAATTTACTATTCCGAGTTCTTCAAGCTCCGGATAGGTAAAGCAACGCTGAGCATTTGAGAGTAGATATATTTTTTTGCCTGCTTTTTTCAGGCTTTCGAGCAGGTCGATTACACCGTCATAAAGGCAGATGAATTCGGTAGAAGCTTTACGAAATTTCAAAGCTGTGTCGTCAATAATTTTGTTAGATGCGTTAACACCCTTTCGCTTATACAGGCGTTTGAAGACATTTCTCAACTCAATTTCTATATGTTTGTATAGAGGATGTGTAATATGCGTAAGATTAGATTCACGTTTAGCGATTTTGTAGTAAGCATCGCAAATCTCGTTTGAGGTATATTTTGCGCCGTAGCTTGTATATACATCGGCAATTTCGCCCCAAAATTTCTCGCCTGACTCGTCTGTACGAATATCAACAAGTGTGCCATAAAGGTCAAAAATACAATTCTGATACATAAGGTATCCTTTCAAAAAACAATATGCTTTATTATAGTACCAAACCTTACAAAAATAAAGGGTTTGTCAGAAAAAAGATAATATGGTACAATCATTTTATAAAGTAGGTGAAAAAATGACAAAAAAACAGATTGCATTAAATGCAGTGCAAGCTTTAAAAAAAGAATATCCTGACGCTATTTGCTCGCTGACATATACTGACCCGTTGCAGCTTTTAATAGCAACAAGACTTGCTGCCCAGTGCACAGATGCCAGAGTCAATATGGTAACGCCTGCACTTTTTGAGCGATTTAATTCGGCGCAAGATTTTGCAGATGCTACTTATGACGAGGTCGCACAGTACATAAAATCTTGTGGACTTTATAAGACTAAGTCACGTGATTTGGTCGAGCTTGGTAAAATGCTTGTAAGCGACTATGGTGGCGTAGTACCCGATACATTAGAAGAGCTTATTAAACTTCCGGGTATCGGCAGAAAAACTGCTAACCTTGTTATGGGCGACATTTTCAAAAAGCCTGCTGTTGTAGTTGACACACATTGTATCCGAATCACACGACGACTCGGTCTGCATAACGAAAAGGATGCAAAGAAAATAGAGTTTATACTGCGCGATTTACTGCCACAAGACGAGTCAAACGACTTTTGTCACCGTATTGTGCTTCACGGACGAGCTGTGTGTACAGCAAGAAAAGCTATGTGTGACAAATGCTGTATGAACGAGTTTTGCAAGAAAAAACCGTAAAAATAAGAGCCTCTCCAAAACGGGGGGGCTTTTTCTGTATATAAAAATTTTTATAGACTGCACTTTTTAATTATTGCTCAGTTGTATTATTAGTGAAAGGGGGGGAGAAGATGTCAGATTTGACGGCAAAAAAAGAAAAAGCAGAGCAGATTGTAAGACAGCACGCCGATATGATATATCGCATTGCGTTGCAAAATCTTAAAAACCCTGTGGACGCACAGGATATTTTTCAGGAAGTCTGCCTTTCACTTCTGACAAAAAACGCTCCTCTTTTTGATGATGTGCATATCAAACATTGGCTGATTAGAGTTACAATCAACAAATGCAGAAATTTGCGAAAATCTGTGTGGAATACTCGCACCGAGCCGTTAAATCCCGATTTTAGCGCAGTAAAAGAAGAAGACTTGTCGGCGCTTGAGCTGATTTTCTCCCTGCCGATAAATTACAGAAATGTGGTGTACCTGTACTATTTTGAACAGTATACTGTTCCTGAGATAGCCCAAATTCTCGGTAAAAGTAAAAACACGGTGAATTCGCAACTGCAAAGAGCAAGAAAAAAACTACGAAAAATACTGGAAGATGGTGACAGTTTATGAAAGATAACTATAAAAATGCAATCAGAAGCATCACAGCTCCCGATTCACTAATTGAAAATGCGATTGAAAATATGCAAAACGCAAAAACTGAGGCGTGTGCTGTGGAGAAGCCTAAACACACAGCCATTAAATTTACATCCGCAGTAGCGGCGGTGCTCGCGCTGATTATCGGTTTGAATTTTATCCCGTTTGGTGCAAATAAACCTGACGGTGAGCATAATTTTGTTATTACGGTAGGAGCGGCAGAGATTACACCTGAGACGTATATCAGTTTAGGCAATCTAGAAGAAAGTAACGAGAGTGCTCTCTTTAGGTATTTAGACGAGGATTTAAAGAAAGTATCTGTATTAGAGCTAGGTAGAGAATTCAACGTAGATATTCAATGTAGTGGTGAGAATATTGAAAGCATTACTTATACTGCTAATAACGGATACTTACGCTACGATCCTAGTTTTAGCGGTCTTATTGATTTTACTGAGGTGCGTGAAGATGTAAGTAGTAAGTATGTAGTTCATTTTCCGGATTCAGCGACATCTTGCACATACGACTACAACAACCAACCACGAAGCTTCTGGGATGTTGATGAGATGGGTTTTGAAATTCCTGAAGACGGATTTGACGGTACAGTACCACTAACAATGTGCGTTAGATTTAAATTTGATGAAGGTGAACACGTGTATACTCTTGATGACGAAGATTATGTTGACCTTGATGACGTGGTATACAATGAATTTAACTTACACGCTGATGATTACTCACTCGATGTAACCGCTAACTTTACTGATGGCACACAGGTTACTAAGACTTTGAAATTTATGTGTGACGATTCAATGACACAGCTACAGCTTTTAGTCACAGAAGTATCAGAATAAAATAAATTCTCCCCATAGTAAAACCCCCGAGGATATCCTCGGGGGTTTGCTTTTTATTAATCGAGAGCTTCTATTGCGGCCTTGATAAGAGCGATTTTTTCTTTTTCTCTTTGAGCCTGTCCTTTGATTTTTTCGATGACGTGATCAGGCGCTTTAGCCATAAAGCCTTGATTGTTTAATTTGCCTTCGTCTTGCGCAAGCATCTTTTCAACCTGCATAAGCTCCTTGTTAAGACGCTTGAGCTCTTCTTCCTTGTCAACTAAATCGCTCATAGGAATGTAGATTTTAGCGTCGTTTGTAACAACAGTGACAGCTTTATCTAGAGTAAACTCGTCGCCGATTTCGACATCGTTTGCTGATGCGAGCTTTTTGATAAACTGAACACCATGAGTAAAGGTTTCTTTCTTATCGGTAGCAATAAAATAGTTAGCTTTCTTTGATGGTGGAACGTTCATTTCGTTTCTTCTTGTACGGATAGCGGTAATCGCTTCCATAATAACCTGCATCTGCACAGCTTCGTCTTTAAAGTTTAATTCGTCATTGTACTTTGGATATTCTGAGAGCATGATTGTCTCGCCATCGTGTGGGAGAGTCTGCCAGATTTCTTCAGTAATGAACGGCATAAACGGATGTAAAAGCTTCAAGATTTTATCAAGTACGTAGAGCAGTACCTGTCTAGCATTTTGAGCAGAAACAGCATCGTCACCGTTAAGACGAGATTTTGCAAGCTCGATATACCAGTCGCAGTAGCAGTCCCAGATAAAGTCATAGAGCTTTTGAACAGCAATACCGAGCTCGAATTTATCGAGGTTGTCAGTAACTTCTTTGCATAGGGTGTTCAAAGTAGAAAGTATCCACTTATCCTCAAGCTCTAAAGTATCAGGAAGCTTACAAGAAACATCGTGGTCGTCGATGTTCATATGAACAAAACGAGATGCGTTGTAAAGCTTGTTAGCAAAGTTACGGCAAGACTCAACTCGCTCTTCGCTAAATCTCATATCGTTACCAGGTGAGTTACCTGTAGCGAGGAAGAAGCGAAGCGCATCAGCGCCGTATTTGTCAATAACTTCAATCGGGTCAACACCGTTGTTTAAAGATTTACTCATCTTTCTGCCCTGGGAGTCGCGGATGATACCATGGATAAATACGGTATTAAACGGAACCTCATTCATGTGGTGCAGACCTGAGAAAATCATACGAGCTACCCAGAAGAAGATGATGTCATAACCTGTAACTAAAGTATTGGTAGGGTAGAAGTACTTTAAATCTTCAGCATCATTTGGCCAGCCTAAGGTTGAGAAAGGCCAAAGCGCTGAACTAAACCAAGTATCGAGAGTATCCTCGTCCTGATGTAAATGAGTGCATCCGCATTTTGGACAAACGCTTGGTGCTGTTTTTGCGACTACTGTTTCACCGCATTGTTCGCAGTAGTAAGCAGGGATTCGATGACCCCACCACAGCTGACGGGAAATACACCAGTCCTTGATGTTTTCCATCCAGTGGAAGTAGATTTTATCAAAACGTTCGGGAACAAATTTAACTCTGCCGTCCTTAACGCACTCGATAGCAGGCTCGGCAAGTGGTTTCATTTTAACAAACCATTGCTTTGAAACTCGAGGCTCGACGGTTGTGTGACAACGGTAGCAGGTACCAACGTTGTGAGAGTAGTCCTCGATTTTAACGAGATAACCGCCTTCTTCTAAATCTTTAACGATAGCTTTTCTTGCGTCATAGCGGTCCATACCCGCGTACTTTGGATAATCTTCTGTAATCTTTGCATCGTCTGTCATACAGTTTAATACAGGAAGATTATGGCGAAGACCCACTTCAAAGTCGTTAGGGTCGTGTGCAGGAGTGATTTTAACAACGCCTGTACCAAAGTCCATTTCCACATAGTCATCAGCAACGATAGGAATCTCACGTCCTACAAGCGGGAGAGTCAGAGTTTTGCCGATTAAGTCCTTGTAGCGTTCGTCGTTTGGATTTACAGCAACCGCAGTATCACCGAGCAAGGTTTCAGGACGGGTGGTAGCAAGCTCAAGATATCCACTACCGTCTGTAAGCGGATAGCGAAGATGCCAGAAATGACCTGCCTGTTCTTCAAACTCAACCTCTGCATCAGAGATAGAAGTCTTACAATGTGGGCACCAGTTGATAATACGCTCGCCCTGATATATTAAGCCCTCTTCATAGAGGCGTACAAAAACCTCTTTTACAGCATCGGAGCAACCCTCGTCCATAGTAAAGCGCTCTCTGTCCCAGTCACAAGATGTGCCGAGCTTTCTGAACTGTTTAGTGATTCGTGAGCCGTACTCGTGTTTCCAGTCCCATACACGCTCTAAGAATTTCTCTCGACCTAAGTCGTCTTTTGAGATACCCTCTTTTTTGAGTGCTTCAACGACCTTTGCTTCAGTAGCGATAGATGCGTGGTCAGTACCCGGAAGCCAAAGCGCACAGTAGCCCTGCATACGACGAAAACGGATAAGAATATCCTGCAAGGTGTTGTCGAGTGCGTGGCCGATATGCAACTGGCCTGTGATATTTGGCGGTGGCATAACGATAGTATAAGGCTTTTTGTCCTTATCAATTTCTGCGTGGAAATAGTTGTTTTCCATCCAGAAGTCGTATATTCTATCTTCGACCTGTTTCGGGTCGTAAGATTTAGCTAGTTCTTTAGCCATTGAAAATTCCTCCCTAAGTTAGGTTACATACACATTTATTATCGCATTTTTGCTCACATTTGTCAATGTTGCAAAAGGTGATAAATACTGTATTTTTCAAAAATAAAAGCCCTCGTAAAAGAGGGCTTTTAAAAAGCAATATAAATTTAGAAGCTGCTTACGGTTTTGCCATTAATAAGGTCCTGCACACTCTGAGAAAACTTAGTGCAGTAGCTTTTATATACAAGGCATTGCACCTGATTATTAAGAGCAGCGATGTACTTGCTATTTGATGTCGCGTAAATGTCTATGACATCAGTTGCACGACCTGTTGAATAAGACAGCTCAATAGTCAGAGCAGGCTTGCCCGATGGGGTGGCGTCTGTTGTGCCTGCATTCTGAATATTTCCGATATTCTGATAGAAAACAGAGAAATTGTCGCTATCAAGCTTTTTATCCTTGTACTTTGCTGTAGTGACGGTGACCTCTTCGGTTGTGCCTTCTGTGGTATCGACTGTGTCGGTGGTTGTGACTACATCAAAGTTGTATGAACCGCTATCGTCTTTGACAACAATTTTGGTGAGTGACTCAAAGTTAGGGTCGATAACAATGTCAGGAACAAGCTTTTCAAAGCTTGTCTGTACCCACGCAACTGAACTGAGCGCGATTTTGTAAACAATGTTAGAGTCAGCAATAAGATATACGCTGTCATCACTTGGCTTTGACGCTTTAAGATGGACAGTTGTATCAGGATAAATTGCAGTTACAGCAGCGTATGGAGAAGAAAGCCCGTATTCTGCAAGCTGGGAAGAGCTTGGGTTTATGCAAACGGCTTCATCTGCATAAAGGCCACGAATACCACCACTGATGTTAGCGGCTTCAACCTCGCTTACAAACATCTTTTCAGGTGAAATCATAACATAGGACGAGTCAATCGCCTTGTCGTCGTTTGGTCTTAGCTCAATGTCATCAGCAAATGCGCTACCGCTTAGGGTAAGTGATTCAAATTCAGCATTATTTGTATCAGTTGCTGAATCGTTAACGGTGAGAGTCATTAAATCAAGAACAGAGAAAAGCAAGCCGTCTGCCTCTTCGCTGTCAACGATATAAACAGCCTTGCTGTCACCAAACATAACATAGGTTCCAAGCTCAGATGGTGCATCATCGCCGACAATAATAGTAGAGGTTGTGTCGTCGTTAAAGGTTGTTTTTACTACTGAACGAGGCTTTTTAAAGCCGAAATCGTCTGACTTCTTACCGGTTGGGTCTGCAACAGATGTAAAGCTTATAGACGCTACGTCGTCTGCGATGGTATCCGCAGAGCCTGATTGTAATTGGAGGTCCTCAAAGCCAACAAGTGTGTAGACTGTTGCACCGCTTGTTTCTTCGCCTGTTTCTTCGTTAGTTTCAATCGGTGTATGAGCAGTTATCGTATATGTGCCTGATTCGTTTTCGATATCAATCTGCTTGATATCTGATGGGGTGTATTCAATCAAGGTGCCATAGCCGTTATTTTCAAGCTTGCCTTTTTCGTCTAATACAAGACTTGCTTGATGCTCACCTTTTTCGTCAACAGTAAGCTCAATTTCAGCATCGGTTGTTTCAGGGGTTTCAAGCTCAGGCTCAGGCAAAAGCTGAAGCAAAATAACAGTACCTGCAATTAAAAGTACAGCAATAATGCCTATGATAACCCACAAAGCACTTTTAGAAAGCTTTTTCTTTTTGTTAGCTTTTTCCGATTTTGCATTTTCTGAAGAGTCACGCTCTAAAAAGGAATTTAAAGCGTTTTCTTCTTCAATAGTAGGGATATAGTCCTGAGTTTCTGTTGTCTCTATATTAACATTTGTTTTGTTTTCGTCCATTATTTATGCCTCCTGCGTACCCACATAACAACACCAAGAGCGATAACCATAACAGGGATAATAAGGAAGAAGATTATGCCCAGTACGGTAGCGGTTGACAGCGATGTAATACCAAGCTCAGTGTTTTCAAGTGCCTTGCCCTCGATAGTGATTGACACATCGTCGCGGTGTGAAATAGTATTGAACAGGTTAATAAAGTAAGCGCTGTTATTAAAGCTTGATACGCCAAACGCGCTTTCAGAAAGTGCGGTGTAAGAGCCAAACACGATAACGTTAGATTTCTTAGTATTATCTTCATTGCCCTGTGTTGAAATCGCAGCACCGCAGAGCTTTTGTGGTTCTTCGTCGTTATAATCCCAGTTTTCGTCAGCATCAAGTGGCATTAGCACAGCGTTTTCTGATGATGATAAAAGTGATGTCGCAGATGTATCGATAAGCTCTACCGGCATACTATACATCATTACAACAGGGATAGAGGTGTCTTTAAGTCCGCCTGAAAACTCCTGCTCGTCGTAGTTAAATATTGACATTAGGTTTGGATATGGGGAGTTTGTCATATATGTTGGGTCTGTTTCAAATATCAAGTTTTGTGATACCGCCATACCCCATTCTTCAAGTAAGGTGTCGATGTTAGGCATCGCATCGTTTACCATATCATTTGGCACGTAGAGTAATGTATGACCGTATTCGCCGTCATTATATAGCCAGTCAACAAGAGTATCGTAGGTGTTTTTGTCGATATCATTTGTAGGAGCAAAGATAATTACAAACTGTGAGTCTTTTGAAATTTCTCCGTTTAAAAGAGAGACGGTTTCAACGTTGTATGCGTTATTTAAAAGTACTGAAGAAAGTGCAGGGTTTTCGAGCTCTCCGTGACCCGAAAGAATAGTAACGCCTACCTTTTCTTCGGTGGTGATATTTAAAACAGCAGTCATTACTGCTTGCTCAAGGTTTTGACCGCTTATAAGATACTCGCCGTATGCAAGGTATTCTTCGTCGTAGGTGAATACATCTTCAAGTGCTACAGCGATATGTTCGTCACCATGCTCAATGAGCAGTAAATATGAATTTGATGTCCAGTTTATATCCTTGTATGAGGAAGCAAATGATGGGTTAGTTGCAAGGTCAACATATTTTAAGGTAATGTGCTTTGAATGGTTTTCAAACTGATGTAAAAGCTTGTTAACCTGCACGTAGTATTCGCCCTGTGATTCTAAAGTCTGTTCGTCAACTAATACGTAGATAGTGATGTCATCTTTTAGTTTATCAACATAGTCTAAAGAAGCTTCTGTCAGCTCGTAAACGTTGCTTGCAGTAAGGTCTGCGCTGAATATCGGAAATCTTTCTGTAAGAAGACCTGCGATGATGTTGAGCCCGATTACAATAGCAATGAAAATTGCAGTAAGCGCAATAGCGATTGAACCACGCTTAGCGTTACGAGATTTCAAGAAAGCAAGTAACTTTGACTGCTTTTTTGGGGCAATGGCTGTAGTGTTTAGATTGTCTTTATTCATTTTCGCCCCTCCTTAGTTCCAACGTTTTTTCTCAAACACACGTATTGTAAGGAAAATAAAGATAGCAGCAACGCTTACAAAAAATACGATGTTAGAGAGATCTAAAGTGCCGTATGTAAAGTTAGTATAATTCTGATTAAATGAGATTGCGTTAATTATACTTGTGATAAAAGCAGAGTTTGTAACGCTTGTAAAAACATCAAGCAAAGAAATGAAAAGTGCGACGCCGATGCTCAAAAATGCAGAAACGACCTGACTTTCTGTCAAAGCAGAAATGAAAATATCAACAGCAATTAATGCACCGCCGAGTAACAGCATACCAAGGATAGTGCATAAAATAACTGCCCAGTCAGGAGTAACAAAGAAGCAGATAACAAGTGCGTAAACTAAAAAGATAGAAACACAGCAAGCATAAAGCACAAAAGCACCTAAGAACTTGCCCATAACTACTTCAAAAAGATTTACAGGAGCAGTCAGAAGCGCTTGGTCGGTTTTCTGACGCTTTTCTTCAGAAAAAGATTTCATAGTGATGATAGGGGTTAAGAGCAGAATAATCATAAACATATTGCCAAACACGCCTGTCATATTTGAAGAATTACCCAGCAGGCAATTAAGATAAAAGAACAAACCTGAGAAAAAGAAGAAAACAGCCAGCACGATATATCCGACAGCGCTGTTAAAATACGCAGAAACTTCGCGTTTAAGTATAGCAAGCATTACTTATTTCCTCCTTTTACAGTTTGATTTTGAGAAGTAAGGTGCAAGAAGCTTTCTTCAAGCGTCATACCGCCGTTTTTCATTTCAAGGATTGGGCAGTCAGCTTTAGCTAAAGCTTTGAATACACCTTTTCTGATGTCGATAGTGATGTCGTAGTCAACCGTGTAATGGTTAGCACCGACGCTATTTACTCTTTTTACGCCGTAAACCTCGTTGATTGCAGTACAAACAGCAGAGGTTGAGCCCTCGACTTCGAGAAGTAACTGGCCTTGTCCTGACAGGGTAGAAGAAAGCTCGTTTGTTTTAGCATCGGCAACGATTTTACCGTTAGAAATAACAATGATTCTGTCGCAGATTGCGGAAACCTCTGATAGCACGTGTGATGAAAAAATAACTGTGTGCTTTTTGCCAAGACCCTTGATAAGGTTACGGATTTCGATAATCTGCTTAGGGTCAAGACCTACTGTAGGCTCGTCTAAAATAAGCACAGGTGGGTTGCCAAGCAACGCCTGAGCAAAGCCAACACGCTGTTTATAACCCTTTGACAAGTTTTTTATAAGTCTGTCCTGAACATCAAGAATTTTAACGATAGTCATAACCTCTTTGATGTGGGCATCTTTAGGGAATTTAATCTTCTTTATGTCAAACATAAATTCAAGATATTTTTTAACCGTCATATCCGGATAAAGTGGCGGAATTTCAGGAAGATATCCGATTTTACTTTTTGTTTCTTTCGGATTTTCTAAAATTTCACTAGAATCTACAGTTACTGTGCCTGATGTAGAAGACAGATAACCGGTAATCATATTCATAGTTGTACTTTTACCGGCACCATTAGGACCTAAAAAGCCTAAGATTTCGCCGGAATCAACAGTAAAGCTGATATTGTCAACTGCTTTTAGGTTACCGTAAGTCTTAGTCAGGTTTTTAACTTCAACCATATTTTTCTCTCCTTTTACTTTAATGAAAGCACTATTTTTGTGCAAATAAATTCACTATAAAGAATACTACAAAATTAGCATATAATAAAGCCTTTTACATAAATATTCATAAATTTTCAGAATACCGTCACAAAAAAACGGCATCAGTATTCCTGATGCCGTTAATATCATAATTTATTTTAGATTGTAATGCACGAGCAAGGACAATTTTCAACGCAAACGCCACAGCCTGTGCATTTTTCAGGGTCAATGCTTGCACAGAAATCGGTAACTGTAATAGCCTTAGCTTCACAAACCTTGACGCATTTCTGACATCCGATACAAGCTGCCTTACACGCTTTTTTGGCAACAGCGCCTTTGTCGTGGTTGCTACAGCGAACAACAGCTTGTTCTTTAACAGGTGCAATAGTGATAAGCTTTCTTGGACAAGCATTTGCACAAAGACCGCATCCGCCACATTTGTCAATATCTACGACGGCTACGCCGTTGCATACGGTGATAGCGTCATTAAGACAAGCGTTTACGCAATCGCCCATACCAAGACAGCCATAAGAGCAAGCAGTCAGACCGTTGCCGATTTTTGATGCGGCAAGACAGCTGTTGATGCCCTGAAATTCTGCACGATTTTGCGTATTTTCACAGCTACCCATACAGTGCACGAGAGCCACTTTTTTTACAGTTTCGCCCTCAACACCGAGGATTTCAGCAACAGCGTTTGTGCAATCTTCTCCGCCCGGAGAGCAAAGACCGGGTTTTGCTTGACCTTTTGCAAGAGCCTTTGCGTAGCCCTCACATCCTGAGTATCCGCAAGCACCGCAGTTAGCACCGGGTAGTAATTCGAGCACCGCTTGAGCCTTTTCGTCCTTTGGAACAGCCATAATAACTGAAGCAACCGCAAGGACTAAGCCAATGATAAGACCGATAACAGCAACAACCGCTACGGCAATAAGTACAGCAAATAATGTTTCGTTCATATTATTTTACCTCCTTACGCAAGCGGTACGAGCTTATCAACAAAGCCCGAGAAGCCTAAGAAACTAAGAGCAACTAGTGACGCAGAAATCAAAGTGATTGGTAAGCCCTTTAATGACTTCGGAATATCTGCAGATTCAAGTCGGGTTCTAACCCCTGCAAACATAACCATAGCGACCAAGAAGCCAACACCTGCACCGAATGCGTTAATGAGTGCGTGGCCGTAGGTGTATGTAAAAGCAGTTGTAGTGTCAACCTTCTGAAGTACAAGCATAGTTACGCCTAAGATTGCACAGTTGGTTGTGATAAGTGGAAGATAAACACCGAGAGATTCGTAAAGTGAAGGAATGTACTTTTTGAGTACAATCTCAACAAGCTGAACAAGACCTGCGATGATAAGAATAAATACGATAGTCTGCAGGTACGCCAAATCATTTGGTACAAGCAGATATGTATAAATCGGATAAGTAACGGCGGTAGCAAGCACCATAACAAAGGTTACCGCTACGCTCATACCAACGGCTGTGTTGAGCTTTTTAGAAACGCCTAAAAACGGACAGATACCTAAGAATTTACTTAAAACGTAGTTCTCGGTAAGGATAGCCGCTAAAAACACAGAAATCAAAGATTTAACCAACATCTGTTGCTACCTCCTTTTCTGTATTTTGTACTGCACATTCTTGAATGTTTGCACTCTTGCAGGTTTTGCTCATCGGACAACCCTGACAAGGATTTTCAACAACCTTGTTGCCTGCTTTTGTATTGAGCTTGTTTGCAAGTGCAATAAGCAGACCGTAAACAAAGAAGCCACCAGGAGGCAGTATAAAGATAAGAATCTGGATAGGGAGTACCTCAAAGCCGAAGAGTGTACCTGAGCCGAAAACTTCTCTGATAATACCCATGCAAAGTAGAGCCGCAGTAAAGCCGATGCCCATACCAAGACCGTCTAAAATACTAGGTACAACAGGGTTTTTACTTGCGTACATTTCAGCACGACCCAAAATGATACAGTTTACAACGATAAGCGGCAAAAAGATACCGAGAGAATCGTTGATTGCAGGAGCAAAAGCCTTTACAAGCATCTGAACAATAGTAACAAAGCCCGCGATGATAGTGATGTATGCAGGGATTCTTACCTTGTCCGGAATAACTTTTCTAAGCAGGGAGATAACCGCATTTGAACAAACCAAAACTGCGGTAGCCGCAACCCCCATACCGATAGCATTTGTAGCAGAGGTGGTGACAGCAAGAGTAGGACAGGTACCGAGCATAAGGCAAAGTACAGGGTTTTCTTTTACGATACCTTTAGTAAATTCCTGAAAAAGTGATTTTTTCTGTGCCATTACTGCTCTCCCTCCCATTTGACATTATTGTTGTATATATCGCACGCTTCGTTAACTGCTGATATAACAGCTCGCGATGAAATGGTAGAAGATGTAACAGCGTCAACCTTCTGACCTTCGCCTAAGTAGTCTTTGCTGACAACGATAGTTTCGCTTGAAACTAAACCTTTAAAGCGGGATGTGAAATCTTCGTTTGAAGTGTTTTTGCCAAGACCCGGAGTTTCGTCGTCGTTGTAGTAAACATCGATTCCGATGATGTTGCCATCTGTATCGATGCCGGTCATAACTTTAATCTGACCGCCGTATCCGGAAGCAACGGTTGAGATAGCATAGCCTGTGGTATATAAAATATCGTTGTGAATATCGCCCTCTTCGCCTTTTGTGCCGATATAAACGGCGCTACCGTTTTCGGCTTCAAAAATGAGCTCGAAATTTTGTGCATCAGGGCAAACAACCTTCATCGACTCCTGCTGAGCCTGTGCTTCATTTTCTGCAATCTTTGTAGCGGTAATTGAATTTGTAACAGCCAAAGCCGCTGTGATAACAATGCAGATAATAAACAGGGAGATTGTCGGGATTAAGATGTCTTTAAATTTCATCTTTCTCATTTTTTCTCCCCCTTTGCTTTTTTGATTTTACCAAATGGCTTTGGTGTTGTAGCCATCTCGATAAGAGGAACTAAAATGTTCATCAATATGATTGAGAATGATACACCCTCAGGCATATTGGAGAAGGTTCTAAGCAGTATAGTAAGCACGCCGCAACCTACAGCGAAAATAACCTTGCCCCATTTTGTGATAGGAGATGTGGTGTAGTCGGTAGCCATAAAGATAGCACCAAGCAGTAAACCACCCGATAAAATCTGATAAATAGGGTCCTGACCGAGTATAAGTGCCATCAAGCCTGCTGATACGATATATACACAAGGAATGATAGGGGAGATAACCTTTTTAATCACAAGGTAAATACCGCCCAAGATAAGCGCTACAGCACAAGTTTCGCCGAGCGAACCGCCTGTTGTACCAAGCAGTAACTGTGTATAAGAATATGTACCTGTGTCAGCAGCCAGCGGGGTAGCCGATGTAATCGCGTCAGCATTTTTGTACCAAAAAGCATCTACCCATGTCATCATAGCGTTAGGGAAAGAAACAAGCAGTACAATACGCGCCGCGATAGCAGGGTTAACAAAGTTCATACCGATACCGCCGAACATCTGCTTAACTACTACAATAGCAACGATGCTACCAAATATAGCGATAAACGGATTGATGTTTACCGGCAGGTTAAGTGCAAGCAACAGACCGGTTACAACTGCTGATAAATCGCCGATGGTGGTGTCGCGCTTCATAACCTTTCTGCTTATATATTCGCACAGCACACACGATGCAATACACACGCCAATGAGCATTAAGCTTAAAGGCCCGAAGATGATGACTGATGCGATGGTTGCAGGTATGAGTGCAATAATGACATCGAGCATTATTTTAGTTGTAGATGCATCAGAGCGGAAATGAGGAGACGAAGAAACGTACATTTTATTTTCCATCATTTACCCTCCTTTAGCGGAATTTGTCTTTTCTTTTCGTTGTTGATAATCTGCTTGCCAAGTCTAATGTTGTTTACGATATGGCGGTTAGCAGGGCAGGCATAAGCACAACAGCCACATTCCATACAATTCATAATGTTGCTTGAAAGCATAGCCTGAACATCTTTAGCGTTTACAGCTTTTGTAATCGCAGGTGGCATAAGACACATCGGACACGCGTCTACACATCTGCCACAACGGATACAAGCTGAAGGCTCCTGAAGTTTTGCTTCTTTTTCAGTAAAAGCAAGTATGGCGTTGTTTTGCTTTGCGATAAAGAGTGAGTCGTCGGATACGCTACTGCCCATCATCGGACCGCCCATAATAATTTTTTTAGGTTCTTCTTTATATCCGCCGACAAAGTCGATAATTTCTTTAACCGAGGTGCCGACAGGAACAATTACATTCTGTGGCTCGTTAATAGCGTCGCCGTCAACGGTAATACGCTTTTTGATAAGTGGCATACCCGTTTTCATATACTGAGCCAGAAAAGCGATAGATGCAACATTCATTACGATACAACCCGCATCACTTGGAAGCTTGCCCATAGGAACCGTGCGGTTAGTGCACGCTTTAATCAGCACTTTTTCTGCACCGTAAGGGTAAGAGGCTTTAAGCGGAAGAATTCTGACCTCGTCGTATTTGTCAACCTCTGAGTCCGCAATATTTTTAAGCACTTTTATAGCATCAGGTTTGTTGTTTTCAACGCCTATGATAACTCGCTTTAAGCCTAAAATTTCTTTTAATGCGTACACGCCGCTCATAACACCCCAAGAGTTTTCAAGCACCTCTCGGTGGTCAGCGGTTATATACGGCTCACACTCAGCAACATTGATGATGAGCGTGTCGACATTCTTGTCAGGTGGGATATTAAGCTTTACGTGAGCAGGAAAACCTGCACCTCCTAAACCAACTAAGCCACTCTCTCTTGTCGCTTTGAGCAAATCGGAGATGTTTTCAATAACAGGTGGCTTGATGCCCTCATATACTCGCATCTCACCGTCTGATTCAATGGTGATAGCCTCGACCTTTGAACCGTCAGCTACGGTGATTTTTTCGATTTTCTTGACTGTGCCCGAAATAGACGCGTGTATAGGTGCGCTGACAAAAGCGTCGCTGTCGCCGATAACCTGACCCACAGCAAC
This sequence comes from Ruminococcus sp., assembly GCA_017411835.1. GTDB lineage: Bacteria > Bacillota > Clostridia > Oscillospirales > Acutalibacteraceae > Ruminococcoides. The sequence continues at coordinate 18,602 of JAFQPG010000002.1, forward strand.
CACGTCCCCAACCTTAACGGTCGGCTTGCAAGGTGCACCGATGTGCTGTGACATCGTGATGGTAACGCTTTTCGGTGTAGGCATTTCAACGCTCTGTTTAGATGCTGTGTTTTTTCGGTGTGGCACGTGCACACCGCCGTGAGTGCGATACGGTTTCTTGGGAAAAGTAAGCTTTGACTGCATATCAAAACCTCCTTTAAAAAAATTGATAATAAAAACTTAAAATTAACCTAAATTAACTCATTCTACATTTTAGCATTTTTCAACATATTTTTCAATGTGAATAACAGACAAAATACTAGCTATAATATGGTATATAAATACTAAAAACAGATTTGGGAGATGAACGCGGTGCAGTATATTTTTGCTTTTTTAGTTGGTGGAGCAATCTGTTTTGTCGGTCAGATACTTATTGATAAAACAAAATTAACTCCTGCTCGTATACTTACAGGTTATGTAGTAGCAGGAGTTATTATATCAGCAGTAGGGCTTTATCAGCCTCTTGTAGATTTTGCGGGTGCGGGTGCATCGGTGCCTTTGTGTGGCTTTGGGCACTTGATGGCGCAGGGCGTAAAAACCGCCGTGGACCAGTACGGCGCAATAGGAATTTTAAAAGGCGGGCTTATAGCAGGAAGTGCGGGAATTTGCTCGGCAATAGTTTTTTCACTTGTTGCAAGCCTTTTATCAAAATCAAAAGAGAAGTAGGAACTATTGAAATAAAAAAAGCACCCGCTTTTGCGGGTGCAATTTAATTTACTGTATTGAATAATCGAGGTATTCCTCAAGCTCTGCTTCGTCCTTCTTTTTCTTTTCTCTTACTACTAAAAATGCAGTAACAGCAGCAGTAACAGCAGCAACAGCGGAAATTAAAACGACAATCCAACCAAACTTAGATTTCTTTTCCATCGCGATACCTCCTATATGTTTAGCGCATGATAATTTACATATAAAATAATAACAGTATTTATTCCAAAAGTCAACCAAGTTTATGCATCAGAAAAGTTAAGATTTTGTAAAGATTAAGTGCCAAGCTACCGAAGCCTTTCAAATTTCAATGTGGTTGAAAGATAGTCCCCGTTTTCGTACCCCCTAAGTAAACGCAAAAAATCAATGCGAAACTGTGGACCTTTGAAGAGTAGCGGAGTAAAACAAGACGTGATAGTTAGGTATCAAGCCTCAACCGCTTAATATAAACAAAAAAAGCAGGGCGTGCGCTCTGCTTTTAAGGTCGTCATTATTAACGCTAATTATGCTGATGCGTTGAGTCTCTTCATAAGAGAAGCCTTGCTTCTAGCAGCAGTGTTCTTGTGCATAAGGCCCTTAGCTGCAGCCTTGTCAATCTTCTTGATAGCAAGACGAACTGCCTCAGCCTTATTGTCAGCGTTAGTATCGACAGCAACGTATGCTTTCTTTACAGCTGTTTTGAGAGCACTCTTAGTAGCTTTGTTCTGAGCTGTCTTAGTTGCGATAACCTTAACGCGCTTCTTTGCTGATTTAATATTTGGCATTGTCCCACCTCCTTAATTTACGGTCATATAGTGGTATGATAACATTATCGAAGAAAAAATGCAAGTGTTTTAATAAAATAAACTTGAAAAATTTCGATTGTAATGCTGAAATCACAAGATGTTGTGATAAAAAAACCTTTACACACAAATACGCTTCTGCCCAAAAAAGCAAAAGCGTATTATAAATAGGTTAATCTTCCATATTTTCAGCGTTTTGTCGCTTTTTGTGTATAAGATACGCAACAGCACAAACGATAAGTACTGCAATAGCAACGCCTTTAAATATAAGCGAGTAGACGCCGGAAAACAAATCGATAGAAAGCAACTCGTTTGCCAGATACCAGCAAAACATAAAAAAGAAAAAGCCCGAAATAACAAATAAAAACTTATAATTTTTTATGGCCTGTATGAGAAGATATATAGCCAGTATAAGCCACAAAGCGGCGTATATATATCCGGTGTAAGCGTCCATTATTTGCCCTCCATTTTCTTTTTGCGTTTTGATTTTGTTTTAGTCATCAGCAGTACAAAGATGTAGTAAACAACGATTACAAGCGTGCCGACCTGTCCGATTGTATCGCCGACTGTACTTGTAGGGTTTAAGTCCGACAGAATATGGGTGAGCATAATAACACAGCCCTCAAAAATAAGATATATCGCAAGCGGTCTAAGCAGGGGCATTTTTCGATAATATGGAGTGAACATTACTATAGCGGCAACAAAGCACACAGCAGTAGTAAAAATAGCAAGCAGCATATTGTCCTCCTTAAAATTATGGTGAAATATACATACATTATATATGTAATAGCACTCACTGTCAATTAGTGATAAGCCTGCTTAGCATAGCTAAAACCGCTTTGGGTTTGGCATAAAAAGCGAGTTTTTATGCGGTTTTTGTGCAAAATATATGTATTCGAGCATATAAGTTCACAAATTGTTTACCAAATTTTAGGTTGACTTTTTAGGTGCTATCTGCTACTCTATAGTATGTAATTAGCACTCACGCGCTTCGAGTGCTAAACAAAAGAGAGGTGAGCTGTATGGAGCTTAGCGTACGAAAAGAGAAGATTCTCGGCGCCGTAGTAGAAAGCTATATCGCATACGGCGAGCCGATTGGTTCAAAGGCACTTTTAAGCGAGATGGGACTGTCTGTTTCGTCGGCAACGGTTAGAAACGAGCTTGCTGATTTAGTAAGCAAAGGCTACCTTATTCAGCCTCATACTTCTGCCGGTCGTATCCCGTCGCAAAAGGGCTACAGGTATTATATTGATAATCTGTTTAAGCCTCAAGAGCTCAGCGAGCGTGTCAAAGCGCACATCGACAGGGAAATTTTCTTAGCGGCAGATGCACCCGAAAAAATCTTAGCAAAAACTGCACAGGTGCTTTCAGAGCTCTCCGGTATGGCGGCTATCACGACAACCCCGAGTGGTGACGATGCACGAGTGCACAAAATTCGTTTTGTTGTAACGGGCAGACATACGGGTATGGTGGTGCTGATTACATCAAACGGTATGGTGAAAAGCCGTCTGTTCAGATGCGAATTTGTTTTAACACCCGAGCTTATCGCGATGTTTGACAGAGCGCTTAATGAAAGCTTTGTCGGTTTACCTTTGAAAGAAATCAGTCAGGCATATCTGCAGACAACCGCGGCGGCATTTGGCGAGCTGTCATTATTTATGACCGATGTTCTTATGGCGATACTTGATGCATCAAAACAGGCGATGCAAACAACCGTTTCGGTTAGCGGTGCAACAAACCTGCTGTTTTTACCAAGCTATGATTTACTCAGCGCACGAAATGTGCTCAGATTTTTATCAGACAGTGAAAAGTTGTCACAGTTTTTAAATGAAAGCAGTAAAGATACAAAGGTGTATATCGGTAAAGAAAGCGGTCGTTTCGAGCTTTCTGACAGCAGTGTTATTATTACACGCTATGAAATCGGCTCTCGAGCTGCAGGCGCAATAGCGCTAATCGGACCTTTAAGAGCAGATTACAAAACGCTGATCCCACAGCTTGAATATGCAAGCAAATGCGCGTCTGATTTAATCGGCGAGCTGCTTGAAGTATAGGAGATAAATATGAGTAAAAAAGATAAAATCAACGAAAACGAAGAGGTTGTAAAAGTTACAGTAGAAGAAGCTGTAGAAACTGCAAACGAACAGGAAGAGAAAGAGCTGACAGTTGAAGAAAAACTGACAAAAGAGCTCGAAGAGCAAAAGGATAAATATATGCGACTTTACGCAGAGTATGATAACTATCGCAAACGTACTCAAAGCGAAAAAGTGGCTATTTACTCTGATGCAACGGCAAAAGCAGTTGAAGAGATACTTCCGATTGCTGACTCGATTACAATGGCGATGAGCACAATGGCAGACAAAGATGTACCGCAAGAGTTTACAAAGGGCATCGAGCTTATCGCAAAGGGTCTTAAAGCAAGCTTTGATAAAATGAATATCACACCATTCGGTGAAGTAGGCGAGAGCTTTGACCCTAATATGCACAACGCTATCTCAATGATAGAGGACGAAAGCTTAGGCGAGAACACAATCGCTCAGGTTTACCAGATTGGTTATAAATTAAACGATAAGATAATCCGCCACGCAATGGTAGTAGTTGCAAATTGTGGCTGATAATATATAGTATTAAACATTTCAAAACATACATTTGGAGGAATTTATTATGGCAAAAACAATTGGTATTGACTTAGGTACAACTAACTCTTGCGTAGCAGTTATCGAAGGCGGCGAGCCTGTAGTTATCGCTAACGCAGAGGGCGCAAGAACTACACCATCAGTAGTTGCTTTTTCAAAAACAGGTGAGAGACTTGTAGGTCAGGTTGCTAAGCGTCAGGCTATCACAAACCCTGACAGAACAATCTCATCTATCAAAAGAGAGATGGGCACAGACTACAAAGTTAAGGTTGACGACAAGGCTTACACACCACAGGAAATTTCAGCAATGATTTTACAGAAGCTTAAGGCTGATGCTGAAGCATACTTAGGTGAAGCTGTAAGCTCTGCTGTTATCACAGTTCCTGCTTACTTTACAGACGCACAGCGTCAGGCTACAAAAGACGCAGGTAGAATTGCAGGCTTAGATGTAAAGCGTATTATCAACGAGCCTACAGCCGCTGCACTTTCTTACGGTATTGATAAAGAAAACGACCAGAAGGTTATGGTATATGACTTAGGCGGTGGTACATTCGACGTATCTATCATCGAAATCGGTGATGGCGTACAGGAAGTACTCGCAACTGCTGGTAACAACCGTCTTGGTGGTGACGACTTTGACCAGAGAATTATTGATTGGATGGTTAAAGAGTTTAAGGCTGAATCAGGTGTTGACCTTTCTTCAGACAAGATGGCTATGCAGAGATTAAAGGAAGCTGCTGAAAAATCAAAGATTGAGCTTTCAAGCGTTACAACATCAAACATCAATCTCCCATTTATCACAGCAGACGCTACAGGTCCTAAGCACTTAGACCTTACACTCACACGTGCAAAGTTTAACGAGCTTACAGCAGACCTTGTAGAAAAGACAATGGGTCCTGTAAGAACAGCTCTCTCAGACTCAGGTCTTCAGATTTCTGAAATTGACAAGGTATTAATGGTTGGTGGTTCATCACGTATTCCTGCTGTTCAGGACGCTGTTAAATCACTCACAGGCAAAGAGCCATTCAAGGGTATCAACCCTGACGAGTGTGTTGCTATCGGTGCTTGCATTCAGGCAGGCGTACTCGGTGGCGAGGTTGACGGTCTTCTGCTCTTAGACGTAACACCACTTTCTCTAGGTGTTGAAACTATGGGCGGTATTATGACAAAGATTATCGACAGAAATACAACTATTCCTACAAAGAAGAGCCAGATTTTCTCAACTGCTGCTGATAACCAGCCACAGGTTGAAATCAACGTTCTTCAGGGCGAGCGTGAATTTGCAAGAGATAACAAACAGCTCGGTTTGTTTGCTTTAACAGGTATTGCGATGGCTCCACGTGGTGTTCCACAGATTGAGGTTACTTTTGATATCGACGCTAACGGTATCGTTAACGTATCTGCAAAAGACTTGGGCACAGGCGCAGAGCAGAAGATTACTATCCACTCATCTTCAAATATGAGCAAGGACGATATCGACAAGGCTGTTAAAGAAGCTGAACAGTTTGCTGAAGAAGACAAGAAGCGCAGAGACGAGGTCGACACAAAGAACGAGGCTGAGCAGATGGTATATCAGGCAGAAAAGCTCGTTACTGAAAACGGCGACAAGCTCGAAGAGGCTGACAAAGAGACTATCAACACTAAGGTTGCTGCTGCAAAGGCTGCAATCGAGGGTGGCGATATCGAGCTTATCAAATCTGCTAAGGAAGACCTTATGAAGGCATTACAGGAAATCGGTGCTAAACTTTATCAGGCAGCAGCTGCTGCACAGCAGGCACAGGGCGCTGACCCTACAGGCGCAAATGCTGACCCTATGGGTGGTGCGGCTCCTGGCTCAGACCCTAACGTATACGACGCAGACTACACAGACGTAGAGTAATATATTCAAATAACTACACAAACGGTGACCCTGATTTTTGGGCCACCGTCTTGTGCGTAAAGCAGGTGAAGGCTCTTGGCAGATAAAAGAGATTATTATGAAGTCTTAGGCATTAATAAAGGCGCTACAGACGATGAAATAAAAAAAGCATATCGTCAATCAGCTAAAAAGTACCATCCGGACTTACATCCGGGCGATGCTGAATGTGAGGCAAAGTTCAAAGAGGTAAACGAAGCGTACGAGGTGCTGTCTGATAAGGACAAAAAAGCACGATACGACCAGTTTGGTCACGCAGGCGTTGACCCGAATTACGGTGCGGGTGGTGGCTCTTACGGTTCACCATTTTCGCAGGATATCGACTTTTCCGATATTTTCAGCTCTGTTTTCGGTGGCTTTGGCGGTTTTTCGGGCAGACGTTCTGCAAACCCGAACGCTCCTCGACGCGGTACTGATGTAGAGGCTACAGTTTATGTCTCTTTTGAGGAAGCTGCTATGGGCTGTAAAAAGACGGTTGAATATCAGGCGGTTACTACTTGCTCTGAATGTTCAGGTTCGGGCGCGCAAAAGGGTACTTCAGCTAAAACTTGTCCTACCTGCGGTGGACGCGGTCAGGTAACGGTTAATCAGCGTACACCTTTTGGTGTTGTCCAGACCTCGCGTGCATGCGATGCATGTAAAGGGCAGGGCAAAATCATTGAGACCCCTTGTAAGGCGTGTAACGGTGCAGGCAGAGTCAGAAAGAAAAAGACGGTGGAAATCAATGTTCCTGCGGGTATTTCAGACGAGCAGGTATTAAGCGTTGCAGGTCATGGAAACTCAGGCACAAATGGTGGTCCTGCGGGTGATTTACACGTATATGTCGGCGTGCGTCCTCATCCTGTATTTGAGCGCAGAGGCGACGACATCTGGTGTGAGCTTCCGATTACTTTTGCTCAGGCGGCACTTGGCGGTGAGGTTGTTGTGCCAACACTTTACGGCAAAGTAAGCTACACACTCCACGAAGGCACCCAGCCAAATGATATTTTTAAATTAAAAAGCAAAGGTGTTCAGCACCTGCACTCAAAGAGTAAGGGCGATCAGTACGTAAAAGTAGTTATCGAGGTTCCAAAGAATTTGTCAAGCAAACAAAAGGACCTTATAAAAGAATTTGAAAGCACAAGTTCTGACAAAAACTACTCAAAGCGTAAAAGCTTCAGACAAAAGATAAAAGATTTGTTTTAAGCGCCGAGGTTTGTAGCCCTCATAAAATCTAAGGCGAGGCGTGATATTGCTGTGCACAGCACCCGTAAACAAATTAAAAAAAGCTCCCTATTAATTTAGGGAGCCTTTTTTTCTGTACATATTTATGAATGTTACTCTTCGTCGGAGTATTCTAAAATATCACCCGCTTTGCAATCAAGAGCTTCGCAGATTGCCGCTAAAGTCTGAAAGCGAATAGCGGTTACTTTGTTATTCTTGATTTTAGAGAGGTTGACATTTGAGATGCCAACCTTTTCTGCGAGTTCATTCAAAGACATTTTTCTCTCGACCATCATTCTATCAAGTCTAAGTACTATTTTTCCCATAATATTACCTCCGATTAGAGTAGTCCGTCGACTTCTTCTTCGAGTTTTGCACCATATGTGAAAATTTGTGTTAAGCAGAAGCATACAAGTCCGATAACCACGCCGTCAAGAGAAACGGAAACCTCACATGGAATTGAGTTAATAAGAGAAACTGCGGTGATAATCGTTGTGATAGCAAAGCTGAGAACAGGGATACTGATTGAGAAAATACCGATTTCGCGAACTCTTCTTACAACATCTTTCTGGAAGGGTGAGATACTTTCTGCGTTTTTGTACTTACCTGAAATTGTGCGTAAAATAATGTTAAGATTGCGGAAAACAAGCGCCATCAAAACGAAAAGGAGTGCCAAACCGATGAAACACATCGTCACTGCAAAGAAGTTGATGTCACCATTTGGTGCCAGTACGCTGACATCAAAGCCCATACCGGAAAGCTCTGCAGTATCTTCAGCGATAAGTTCTCTGATAAACTCTTTGTCAACCAAAGAGCCGACAAAGCTTATTACGCCTGCTACAGAAGCAATCCAACACGCAACCTCTATAATTTTTGATATCACCGATAATGTAATGTTAAGTCCTTTTTTCATTTTCATATACCTCCAATTTTTAACCGTTTTTGCGGTTAACTCATTTTTAAAATTTGATTTAATTTTGTCTTCAACGCGTTTCAGTGATGCTAATATAACACACAATTTTATGTTTGTCAATACTTTTTTATCGTTAAACATTAAAAAATATTCGAAAAAGATTAAAACTATCATTTGAGATAATGATGTACTGTGAAATTTACATTGAAAATAACAGAGAAATGTTATATTATATGGTATATGTAATGCAAGAAAGGATGTCGCTTATGGAGTGGACACAAATCACAATTAACATAAAACCTCAAGATGTTGACATAGCAGGCGACATCGCGAATATGACCGTTCCGTACGGCATCTATATCGAGGATTATACTGACCTTGAGCAGGGTGTAGAGGAAATCGCGCACATCAATTTAATTGACGAAGACCTGCTTAAAAAGGATAGAAATATCGCAAAAATTCATATCTATATTGACCCTGAGGAAAGCCCTCAAGAAGCTATCGCCTTTTTAAAAGAGCGCTATGATGCACAAGGTATAGAGTATAAAATTGAAGAAGAAAAATGTGAAGAGGACGACTGGCTTAATAACTGGCGAAAATATTTCAAACCGACTAAAGTCGGCGAAAAACTGCTTATATGTCCGTCGTGGTACGAGCTTGAAGATACTGACGGTAGGGTGGTGCTTGATATCGACCCCGGACTTGCGTTTGGTACGGGCAAGCACGAAACAACAAGACTTTGCCTTTCTACTCTTGAAAAGTATGTAACAGACGACGCTACTGTACTTGATGTCGGATGCGGTAGCGGTATTTTGGGCATAGCCGCACTTTTGCTCGGCGCAAAAAGCGCTTTTGGCGTTGATATCGATCCGCTTGCTGTACGCACCGCAAAAGAAAATGCAAAAGTCAATAAGGTGGACGATAAGTTCGAGGTTGTCTGTGGTGACCTGACAGAAAAAGTACAGGGAAAATATAATATTATTGTTGCAAATATTGTTGCAGATGCTATAATATTCTTGTCAAAAGGCGTGCGCGAATTTATGGACGAAGATACCGTTTATATTATGAGCGGTATTATTGATTCGCGACTTAGTGATGTAGAACAAGCACTAAAAGATGATTTTATTATTATCGATGAAATTTTTGACAACGGCTGGTATTGTGTGATTGCAAAGGCAAAATAATTTTCGTCAAAAAACTGTCACAATACGGGTTTATTATTATATTTAATCTTAAATTATCGGAGGATTTATTATGAAAAAATCTAGCAGAGAAAAGCTTAACTTATTCTTTTCAGCATTTTTGGTAATCGGTTACATCATTTGCACATACTTCTTTTTAACTCTCACAAAGAATATGGATGAGGGTATGGGCAATCTTGTAAACGCTATTGTTTTTGCACTTTTTGGTTTGGTAGTTTTCTATGCTACAAGAGTTGGTGACGGTGTTCCTGTAAAGCGTTTTTCACCTATCGTGCTTTGCGTGCTTGTTATTCCTGCACTTTTCATTATTATTTCTACACTCGCTTCAGGCTTTCCGCTTCATCAGGTGCTCGTTGCAACACCTGAGGTTATGATGGTTGCTGCTATCGCGCTCGGTTACGGTATCCCATATACTTTCTTATCAGGCTTTGAGATGGTTGAAGAAGTAGAAGAGACTGATGTTGTTGAGGGCGGTTTAGTACAGGAGCTTTCAAAAACAGAAGAAGTAGCTGACGACACAGTAGTTGCAACCGAAGAAGACATCAAAGAGCTTGAAATTATCGACGGCGTTGAAGAAGAGCCAGACGCTGAATAATAAAAACAAATTTAAATAATATATTTATGGGCGGACTCAGGTTCGCCCTGAATTTTGAAAAGAGGTTAAATAAAATGGGTTGTTCACACGACTGTTCAAATTGTAGCGAAAATTGTGCTGATCGCACAATGCCACAAGATTTGATTGAAAAGTTAAACCCGATGAGCTCTGTAAAAAAAGTCATCGGTATCGTATCCGGTAAGGGCGGTGTAGGCAAAAGCCTTGTTACATCTTCGCTGGCGGTTGAGCTCAACCGCAGAGGTTATAAAACAGCAGTTTTAGACGCTGATATTACAGGTCCGTCTATCCCAAAGGCTTTTGGCGTTAAAGAAAAAGCAAGAGGCAACGAGTTCGGTATTTTACCAAACACCACAAAAACAGGTATCGACATTATGTCAGTTAACCTACTTTTGGAAAACGAAACTGACCCTGTTGTATGGCGTGGTCCTGTTATCGCAGGCACAGTTAAGCAGTTCTGGACAGACGTAATTTGGAAAGACGTTGACTATATGTTTGTTGATATGCCACCTGGAACAGGTGATGTACCATTAACAGTTTTCCAGTCACTTCCGCTTGACGGCATCATTGTTGTCACATCTCCGCAGGAGCTTGTTTCTATGATTGTGTCAAAGGCTATCAAAATGGCTGATATGATGAACATTCCTGTACTCGGCGTAGTTGAAAATATGAGCTACTTTGAGTGTAAGGAATGTAAAACTCAGCACAAGATTTTTGGCGAAAGCCATATCGACGATATTGCTAAGGAATTTGGCACACAGGTGCTTGCAAAAATCCCTATGGACGATGCACTTGCAAAATGTGTTGATACAGGCTCCATCGAGCTGTTTGTCGGAAACTATTTTGAAAATGCTGTCAACACTATTGAAGACACAATGCCGGTAAAGTAAAAGCGTACAAATTTTGCCCCCTTTACTAAAGGGGGCTTTTTTTGTGCATAATATTTTCGGTGATATTATGGAAGAGCTTCCACAAAAAGCAAAAGCGGTTATGGGGATATACGCAACCGCGCTGACTGTCGCACAGGGCTCGGCTGCGTTTTTAGGTTTTAATCGGGACGATTTTATCGTGATACTGGTAGCTGTGCTTGTTGTGGCGATAGTATCAAGCTACGTTTATATTGTGCTGTTTTTTCGCCATTACAGGTACTATGTCTCCGACGGTGTGATAATAATAAAAAAAGGTGCCCTCTTTAAAAGAAGACACCTGATATATGTAAATAAAATAAGCCTTGTTACAATTCACGAAAGCTTTGTCCACAGATGGTTTGGACTGTGCACAGTATGGTTTCACGTGCAGGGAAGCATAGTAAAGCTGTCGTTTGTACCTATAGAAAAATCAGAGCAACTGCAGAAAATTCTTGATAGCCGCGATTGACTTGTCGGCGGCGAGCACACGAAACTCCATAAAATCTAAAAACTCGTTTTCGTCGAAGTCATCGGATATGCAACGAAGTATAGCAAATTTGACTTCGTTTCTGTAGCACACCTGTGCGACTGCTCCACCCTCCATTTCGCACGCAAGCGCTGAAAACTCGTCAGCGATACTCTGTCTTAAAGCTTTGTCGGCAACGAAAATGTCGCCTGTTGCAATCGTGCCGAGCATTACATTTGTGTTTTCAATACCTTTGCATGCCTGCATTAGCTTTTGAGCAGTAGACTTGTCAGCAGGAATTTCGATACGTTTTTCGTCATTGTACTGGATAAGTCCTTTTGGGTCACCCATTTGTGTGCCGTCGAAATCGTGCTGTACGCAGTCTTTGGAAATAACAATATCTCCGATTTTTAAGTCGCGTGAAACTGAGCCCGCGATACCGCTATTGATAACAACATCGACATTGTATTTGTCAATCATAACCTGAGTGCTCATAGCGGCGTTAACCTTGCCGATACCACACTCGGTCATAACAACCTCTTTGCCACAAATTGTGCCAGAGATATATTTCATTTTAGCGTAAGTTTCTTCTTTTTTGTTTTCTAAAAGCTCTGTTAGTTGTTCGACCTCAATCGCCAAAGCACAAATAATACCTATCATAATTTTACTCCAAATTCTTAGTCTGATACATTACTGCGGTAATACCCGCAAGCGGTGCGGTCTGAGCACGCAAAATACGTTTTCCGAGCGTTGCAGGGATAGCGCCGTTTTCTTTTAGCATCTCGATTTCGTTTTCTTCGAAACCGCCCTCACTGCCGACAAACATCGCAAGTGTATGTACATTTTCGTCTATAATATCACAGATTTTTTCGCCGCCACACTCATAAAAAACTATCGATTTATCGTAGTCTTTCAAAAGCGTACTCGCTTGCTTTAAAGTAAGCATATCGCCTACCTGCGGGATAATGCCTCTGCGCGATTGACAAGCAGCGTTTTGAGCAATTTTTTGCCATCTCTGTACTTTTTTTGCTATCTGTTTTTGGTCAGGGCGCGAGATGCATCTGCTTGTCAGTACAGGCACGATTTTATACACACCGAGCTCGACAGATTTTTGAACGATATCGTCCATTTTATCACCTTTTGTAAGTGCCATAAACAAGGTGATTTTAACGCTAGGCTCTTGCTCGCAAGCGGTGGAGCACAGCACATCAACAATAACGCTGTCTGATGTAAAATCTTTGATTTCACATTCGTGACGTTTGCCGTCTAAGGTGCAAAGGGTGAGCTTTTCGCCCTTTGTCATTCTAAGTGATTTTGCAATATGCTTAGCGTCCTCACCCGTGATTTCAAAATGCTTATCTGTTATTTTTTCTGTAAAAAACCATGCCATAAGCTTTCTCCGTAAAAGTTGTTAAAAAAATAATAACAGAACTTGCACAAGATTGCAATAATTACAAATAAATGGTAGTATAGATTTATGCGGAAACTAAGAATAAGGAGATTTTTATGAAAGCACAGGAATTTTTAGAACTTCTACAAAAAGAAAATATAAACATTGATGACTTAGGAACTTTAGTTGTACAGGCATTAAACAAAAAGTCGCTTAAAATAGCGACTGCAGAAAGCTGTACGGGAGGACTTATTTCAAAGCTTATTACGGATGTAAGCGGTTCTTCTTCTGTTTTTGACTGTGGTGTGTGCACTTACGCAAATCATATTAAAAATAAGCTATTAAATGTTAAGGAAGAAACTTTGTCTACTTACGGTGCAGTAAGCGATAAAACAGCACAGGAGATGGCACGTGGGGTAAGGCTTTTAAGCGGTGCTGACATCGGGATTTCTACTACCGGTATAGCAGGACCGATGGGCGGTACACAGTATAAGCCGGTAGGCACTGTTTACATCGGCATCAGCACAAAGGATAAGCTTTTATCCCATAAGGTAATGCTTGCACAGGGAAGAGAGCCTCAGCGTAGTAGCATACGAAAATTAGCAAGTGCATGTGCACTTTTTTATGCTCTTGGCGAAATTGTTGAAATATAGCAAAAAAACCTTGTGTTTTACCCCTATATATGATAGTATAATAGCGTATGTTTTACTATGGGGTAGAACATCTTTAACATTACACTATTTTTTGTGAAATATTACTGACAGGAGTTGATTTTATGGCCAGAGTTGCCGGAATACTCATGCCAATTACTTCCCTTAGCTCGCCTTACGGAATAGGCACTATCGGAAAAGAAGCAAGAAAGTTTGCGGATTTTCTTAAAGCTTCGGGTCAAAAAATTTGGCAGATTCTGCCGGTAGGTCCTACAAGCTATGGTGATTCACCATATCAGTCTTTTTCTACCTACGCAGGCAATCCGTATATGATTGACCTTGATACATTAGTATCAAAGAAGCTTTTGAAAAAAGCACAGCTTAAAAAGTACGATTGGGGCAGTGACAACGGCTACATCGATTACGAAAAGATTTACAACAGCCGTTTCGAGGTTCTGCGCATAGCGTACGAAAACTTCAAAGCTAACGAAGACCAGAAAGCATTTAACTCATTTAAGCGTAAAAACGCCGGATGGATTAAAGATTATGCGCTTTATATGGCAGTAAAGAAGGGCTTTGATATGCAGGCTTGGACACAGTGGCCTGACGAGGATATTAAGCTCAGAAAAGAAGCTGCAATCAAAAAATACGAGCGCAAATATAAAGATGATATCGATTTCTACAAATGGGTGCAGTTTGAATTTTACACCCAGTGGGAAGAATTCAGAGCATATGTAAATTCTCTTGGTATACAGATTTTAGGCGATATGCCTATTTATGTTGCTATGGATAGCGCAGACACTTGGGCAAACCCTGAGGTGTTCTGGCTTGATGAAAACCGCGAGCCTGTATGTGTTGCAGGCTGTCCACCGGATTATTTCTCCGAGACTGGTCAGCTGTGGGGTAACCCTCTTTATGATTGGGAATACTTAAAGAACACAGGCTATGAGTGGTGGATTAAGCGTGTTGCCGCTGCTTCAAAGCTTTTTGATATCACACGTATTGACCACTTCAGAGCTTTTGATACTTACTATGCTATTCCTTATCCTGCAGAAAACGCTATCAACGGCGAGTGGAAAATCGGACCAGGTATCGATTTCTTTAATAAATTAAGAGAAGCCCTCGGTGAAATTCCGATTGTAGCTGAAGACTTGGGCGAGCTTTTCGATAGCGTTAAGCAGCTGCTTGCTGATTCGGGCTATCCTGGTATGAAGGTGCTCGAGTTTGGTTTCTCAGACGGCTGGGACAACGACTTCTTACCACACAGATATCCAGAAAACTGCGTTGTTTATACCGGTACTCACGATAACGATACTATCGAAGGCTGGCGTTCTACAGCACAGCAAAATGAAATTGACTTTGCAATGCAGTACTGTAACATCACCCCTGATGATAACTTCACATGGAAGATTATCGAAACTGCATACGCTAGTATCGCTAAATACTGTATTGTCCAGATGCAGGATGTGCTTTGCTTAGGTAGTGAAGCTCGAATCAACATCCCGTCAACTCTTGGCGGAAACTGGACATGGAGAGTAAACCCTGATATGTTGACTAAGGAAATTTCAAATAAACTTTACGATATGACACAGAGATACTCAAGATTGGAGGAAAACTAAAATGGGTATAACAATGGATATGCTTACCACAATTGCAAAAAGTGAATACTGTAAAAAGCCAAAGGAGTTAACACTCGAGCAGCTTCACTTTGTTCTTGGTAAGGCAATTATGAGCGAGCTTTCTGACAACTGGCAGAAATCTAAGAAAAAGCACGCAAACGCTAGAAGAGCATACTACTTCTCAGCAGAATTTTTGATGGGTAGAATGATTTACAACAATCTTTACTGCCTTGGTATTCTCGACGAAGTAAAAGACTTACTCAAGAGCAAGGGTATCGACATCAATCAGTTTGAAGATGTTGAGGATATGGCTCTTGGTAACGGTGGTCTTGGTCGTCTTGCAGCTTGCTTCCTCGATTCAGCTGCTACACAGGAAGTACCACTTGACGGTTATGGTATCCGCTACAAATACGGTCTTTTCAAACAGCTTATCGAAGACGGTTATCAGGTAGAGGTTGCTGACAACTGGCAGAAGTTTGATGACCCATGGTCAGTTCGTCACCTTGAAGAGGCTGTTGTTGTTAAGTATGCTGATTCTTCTGTAGTTGCTGTACCATACGATATGGCTGTTATCGGCTACGGCACAAAGAACATCAACACATTAAGACTTTGGCAGGCTGAGCCTGTAGAGGAATTCGACTTTATCGCATTTAACAACGGTCAGTATGACCAGTCAGTTAAATCAAAGAATGATGCAGAAAACATCTCTAAGGTACTTTATCCAAACGACAACACATACGAAGGTAAAGTTCTTAGACTTAAGCAGCAGTACTTCTTCTGCTCTGCTTCACTTCAGGATATTATCAAGAGATATAAGGCTAAATACGGCAACGATTTCTCACACTTTAGTGAGCACGCTGCTATTCAGCTTAACGATACTCACCCTGTATGCTCTATCCCTGAGCTTATCAGACTTTTAGCGCTTGAGGGCATTGACTTTGAGCAGGCTTTCCAGATTGCTCAGAAGACTTTCGCTTACACTAACCACACAGTTATGGCAGAAGCTTTGGAGAAATGGGATATCTACCTTATGAGAAACGTTATTCCTGAGGTTTACGCTATCATTGAGAAAATCAACGAGCGTCTTTGGAACGACTTCAAGGGCAGAGGTATTAGCGATGACATCATCCGTAAGATGTGCATCCTTTCTGACGACAGAGTTCATATGGCTAGACTTGCTATTTACGGCTCAAGCTATGTAAACGGTGTTGCTTGGATTCATACAGAAATCTTAAAGAACGACGTATTAAACGATTGGTACAAGATTTATCCGGAAAGATTCCAGAACAAGACAAACGGTATCACACAGCGTAGATGGCTCGGCCTTTGTAACCCAGAGCTCTCATCATTTATCACCGAGCGTGTAGGCGACGGCTGGCAGAGAGATATGGCTAAGGTTGACAAGCTCGCTTCTTGCATCGATAAGGACGCTGTTAAGGCATTCAATAAGATCAAAGCTACTAAGAAAAAGCAGCTCGCAGCTTACGTTAAGAAGATGGAGGGCAAGGAAATCAATCCTAAGTTCATCTTTGATGTTCAGGTTAAGCGTCTTCACGAGTACAAGCGTCAGCTTCTAAACGCTTTCTCTATTATGTGGATTTACTTTATGATTAAAGATGGCAAGCTCCCTGATTTTGAGCCTACCTGCTTTATCTTCGGTGCTAAGGCTGCTCCTGGTTACAGAAGAGCTAAGGCTATCATTAAGTACATCAACGAAATCGCAGAGCTCGTTAACAACGACCCTGATACAAAGGATAAGCTTCAGGTTATCTTCGTTTCTAACTACAATGTATCTTACGCTGAAAAAATCGTTGTTGCTGCTGATGTTTCAGAGCAGATTTCTACAGCAGGTACAGAGGCTTCAGGTACAGGTAATATGAAGTTTATGTTCAACGGTGCTGTAACTTTAGGTACTTACGATGGTGCTAACGTTGAGATTACACAGGCTGCCGGCGAAGAAAACGAATACATCTTTGGTGGCAGAGTTGAAGATATTGAAAACTTAAAGCAGTGCGGTTATGACCCTAAGAGCATCTATATGACAAACCCAATGCTCAAGAGAGTTGTCGATACTCTTATTGATGGCACATTTGACGATGATGGTGCACAGGGCGAAGGTAGCTTTGCTGAGCTTCACAACGGCTTAGTTAACGGCACACACTGGCACATTGCTGACCACTACTTCCTGTTCTATGATCTTCCTATGTATGTTGAGGCTAAGCTTCAGGTTAACAAAGATTACAAGGACAAGAACCTCTTCGGTAAAAAGTGTCTTGAAAACATTGCTCACTGCTCACAGTTCAGCTCTGACAGAACTATTCTCCAGTACGCTAAGGAACTTTGGATGGTTAAGTAATCAATATATTTTTATGTTCAGTTATCCCCGCTCAAAAGAGCGGGGATTTTTTTGCTTAAATTTGATTATTGTGTTGACTATTTGTTACAGTGATGTTACTATTAAGATGTATAAATATTTTGGAGGTAAGACTATGAAAAAACTACTGTCTTTATTACTTGCACTTACCATTTTATTATCAGCTTTTATGGGTTTAAGTTTCACTGCGTCAGCAGAGGGTACCGAGTATTTAGCTGTAACAACCAATGGTGTTACTACTAATGTAAAAGTCGGCGATACTTTCACTTATACCTATAACCTCATTAATTTAAAACTGATGAACACAGAAGCTATTATTAACTTCGACAACAACCTCGTAGAGGTTTTAGATGTTGAGGAAGAAGATGAAGACGCTTACTACGAGTATATCGAAAAGTGTTTTCCTGTAGTTAGTTCTACAGTTGTATGCAACACAAATCTCACAGACAAAATCAAGTTCAATTTCTCTAATATAAACGGTGCGAGATTTACCGGCGAAAAGACTCTTGCTACATTTGAGTTTAAAGCTTTAGCTGCCGGTGAATTAACCCTTGAAAACACCATCATAGAAATGGTTAACTCTGACAAAGAGTATCTTGTTAGAAAGGTTAATGATGCTCCTGTACAGTATATAGACTTTGACTACAACGAGTTCATTACATACGAACCATCAGAAGAACCAACAGAGGAACCTACTGAAGAGCCAACTGAAGAGCCAACAGAAGAGCCAACTGAAGAGCCAACTGAAGAGCCTACAGAGGAGCCTACTGAAGAGCCAACAGAGGAGCCTACAGAAGAGCCAACTGAAGAACCTACAGAAGAACCAACAGAGGCGGTTATTCCAAACCCAACAAAGGTTGAAAATGTTGTTATTTCAGATATCACAGAGACATCTATGGTGGTTTCTTGGGACGAAGCTGCAAACGCAGTTATGTACTATGTTTACATTGGCGAGAATATTGTTTATAACAAGACTGCTGGTACATCTTTAATGGTTAAGAGCCTTGATCCAAATAAAACTTACAACGTTGCAGTAATTGCAAAGCTTAAGGACGGTTCTTACTTAAAGACTTCTAAGGCTGATTGGTATGAAGTAACAACACTTAACTATCAGATTGGTGAAGCAACTTCTACATCTGATGCTTACTCATTCACACTTAGCTGGGAAGCTGAAGACGCTACAAAGACATGGATTTACCTCGGTACATCTGAAGACAACCTTAAGATTTACGATTCTTCAACAACAGATTCTTACACAGCAGTAAATCGTGAAGCTAAGACAACTTACTACTACAAGCTCAGACACAAAATCGGTGATAAGATTGTTGACGGCGCAAGTGGCAGTGTTACAACCTTAGCAGATATGCAGCTTTTTGTGGATGGCATAATCCGTGAGGATAAACTTGAGCTTTCATGGAACCCTGCTTACGGTTCATATAAGTACTGGGTAGTTGTAGAAACACCTAACAGAACTTATACCTACAGCACAACAGAAACAAGCTACAAGGTTTCAACAAACTATGCAGAAGCTGACGGCAGCAACGTAACAGTTAAAGCTATCAGCCCAGACGGTATGGTTTACTACAATCCTGTAGTTGTTAGAAGGATAATAAATTGAATTAATTAGGGGACCCCTTTTGGGGTCCCTTTTTTGTTTATAACTTACAAATAATATAGATGGTAGTAGTACGTTTTGACGAAAGACTCTGAAATTTGCAAAGAAAAATAAAAGATAAAGTTGAAGGATTTTTCTTAAATTGTCAGTTTACACAACATTGTTTTAAAAAGTTTAGTGTTAAAATCACTTGTTTTCTAAACTCCAAAATTGTAAAATTTTTATATTAGGATTTTATATATAAATAATATACAGGGGATATATCTATGAAACGATTTTTGAGTTTAGCACTTACTTTATGTATAATGCTGTCGTGCGTGGCGACTTGCAGTTTTTCTTTGTTTGATACGCAGGCGGTTGCAGTTGATGTCAGCACAATGGCTGCCAGCACAGGACCGCAAAGCGACATAGAGGGAAGTGCGATACTACATTGCTTTAACTGGTCATACAACTCGATAAAATCAAACCTTAGTGCGATTAAAGCTGCGGGTTATACTGCTGTTCAGACTTCTCCTGTTCAGTCCCCAAAGGATTATAACGGTGGTTGGAATAATCAGGAGGGACAGTGGTGGAAGCTATACCAGCCGCTTGATTTTTCAATTTCTAATAACACATGGCTTGGTAACAAAAACGACCTTAGAGCTCTTTGCACAGAAGCAGAGAAAATCGGCATCAAGGTTATTGTTGACGTAGTTGCAAACCACGTTGCCAACAACTACGAGGGTGGTGGCTACTCAAATGTAAACGGTGGCGTTGCAAGTAACCTTAAAAGAAGTGATTTTTATCACGATTACAACGATTGGGCAAATGACTCAAACCGTTATGCGATGACAATGGGCCATATCGGTATGCCTGATTTGAATACTGCTCATCCTGATGTTCAGAACATCGTTAAGAATTTCCTTATTGAATGTATCAATGTTGGTGTTGACGGTTTCCGTTTTGACGCTGCAAAGCATATTGAGCTTCCAAATGACCAAGGTTGTGGAAGTAATTTCTGGCCAACTGTTATTAACGGCTCACAAAACGCAACATCAAATAAAATTTTCTATTACGGTGAGATTTTAAACGGTTGCGGTACTGATATCGGAAATTATACTCAGTATATGAGCATTACAGACAACTACTCAAGTGATGCCGTTTTAGTTGCAACTAATAACGGCAACGCATCTGCTATGGCAAATTCAAATTATGCAAAGGGAGCAGCACCTGATAAAAATGTACTGTGGGTTGAATCTCACGATACACACATGGGCAGCTCCGGCTCTGCAGGAATTCAAAAAACATCAGGCATTTCTGACGATAAAATCGTCAAGGCTTGGGCGATTGTTGGCTCTCGAGCTTATTCAACCTCGCTGTTTTTTGCTCGCCCTGCAAGTAATATGGGACAAGCAAGCTCAAACACAACATGGAAATCAAAAGCTGTTACAGAGGTTAATAAATTTAAAAACTTCTTTGACGGTCAAAGCGAGCACCTTTCAAGCGACAATTCAATCGCTTATGTTGAGCGCGGTACATCGGGTGTAGTTTTAGTCAATGCAAACGGTAGCTCCACGTCGGTAAATGTTCCTGCAAAGATGATGCAAAGCGGTACTTACAAGGACGCTGTTACAGGTAACACCTTCACAGTAAGCAACGGCAGAATAAGCGGTAATATCGGCAACACAGGTGTTGCGGTTGTATATAATCCATCAAGCAGTGTTGAGCCTACACAGCCATCTACACAAAAACCAACGCAAACACAGCCACCAAAGGTCAAATTGCTTTTAGGTGATGTTAATCTTGATAAAGAGATAAATATTTTGGACGCAACTGCGGTACAAAAGCACATTGCATCGATTACTCTGTGCGTGGGGGACTCCCTTATTGCAGGAGATGTTAATCAGGATAAAAATCTTGATATTATGGATGCAACCACTATTCAGCGTGTGCTTGCCGGAGAAACGGTCAAAAACTCATACTGTGGTCAGTACATCGAAATAGAGAGCAATGACGACCCAACAACTGAGACTGTGCCTTTACCTGTAGGTGACTATGTTTATTATAAAAACACTAACAACTGGTCTAAGGTGATGATTTATTACTGGAGCGACAGCAACTCGTCAATGATTTCATGGCCTGGCAAGGATATGACTGAATACCGTGATGGTGTTTATTATGCTCAAGTTCCTGACGATGTTGACTATGTGATTTTTAGTAACGGTTCAAATGAACAGACCGAAAATATTAATTTTGCGGGTATTAACAAAATCTATGATAATGGTAGCTGGAGTGATTTAGGTGTTGAAGTACCGACACAACAGCCAACACAACAGCCGACACAGCTTCCTACACAGGCTAACACACATTATGTCCCACAAGGAAACTACATTTATTTTAAAAACAATGATAACTGGGGCGAGGTAAAGGTTTACTACTGGAGCGATTCAAATTCCGGTATGACCTCATGGCCGGGACTGCATATGGAGCATATCGGTAATGATGTGTATAAAGCAGAAATCCCGAGCGAAGTAAATATGGTTGTATTCAATAACAACAACCAAGGTCAGCAAACAGGCGATATAAGACTCGAGGGCATGAACAAAATTTATGACAACGGTAGTTGGAGAGATTACACAGGCTAAGCGAAAAAGCAAATAATCGCTAAAGCTTGAAGAAATAGCGATAAATTTTGGAAACTTGAGCGCTAAAATGCACAAATGAATATTAGACAATGTAGTAATATTATTTGAAAAAATACGGTTGGAAGTTATGGTTGCTTCCAACCGTTTTTATTTATCTGGCACACAACTTGGTGACAATACACAATGAACGCTGATATTTTTTAGTGCTTATAGCCGTTGAAAAGTCAACAAGTTATGGTGTAAAATAAAATAGGAGAAAAATATTATGGAGGGACAAATATGATTAAGCGATTATTAAGTTTAATGCTTTGCGTTTGTGTTATGCTTTCCTGCGTGATAGCTATGGACTATACAACAATTAATGCAAAGGCTCAAACTATCGACTATGGTCTTGTTGACAATGTTCAGTATGGTCAGATACTGCATTGTTGGAACTGGTCTTTTGACAACATAAGAAAGAATATGCAGCTTATTGCAAGTCAAGGCTTTACTGCTATTCAGACATCTCCGATTCAGTCGTCAAAGGAATCTACAACAGAGTCTTGGAGCTCGGTTCAAAATTCTGCGTGGGTTTATTATCAGCCAATCAGCTTTAATATTGAAACAAATTCATGGAATGCGCTCGGCACAAAAACAGAATTTAAAGCTATGTGTGAAGAAGCGCACAAGTATGGCGTTAAAGTAATCGTTGATGCTGTATTTAATCACATGGCAAACGACTCTTCGGAAAATACGATTAACCCTCAGATTTCCAGTGATTTGAGAAACGACTCTAATTGCTGGTATTCTATCACTTGGAATACTTCAAACTGGGAAGACCGATATGATGTTACACATAATTGCTTAAGCGGTTTTCCTGACCTTAATACAAGCAATACTAAAGTTCAAAATTACGCTATCGGCTTTTTAAAGGAATGTATTGATGCGGGTGCGGACGGCTTTAGATTTGATGCCGTAAAGCATATTGAAACCCCTGCCGATGCTTATGGCACTGCGTCTGATTTCTGGCCAAATGTTTTAGGTACAGCGACATACCATGCTCAGCAGACACGAGGCATCACACCTTACTATTACGGTGAGATGCTTGGCAGTCCGGGTGGTGGTTTACCGATTACCGCATATACAGACCATATGAGCGTTACTGATAACAATACAGGTAATACTGTTCGTGATGCTATTGCAAGCGGTAACGCCGCAGGGGCGTGTCAGCCGGGTATTTCTAATGGTGCTGCTCCTGATAAAGCGGTTCAATGGAACGAGTCACACGATACATATTATGCTGACAACAATTCCATCTGGATTTCAAATGATAATATGAAAAAAACATGGGCGATTGTGGGCAGTCGTGCACAGGTATGCGGACTTTATCTTGCTCGTCCTGAAAACAACGAAACAACTATGCTCGGTGACGGTGATATTACCGCATGGGCTGACAAAGAGGTTAAAGCAATAAACCGCTTTAAAAACTATTTTGCAGGACACCCGGAATATCTTGCGCATTCGGGCAACATCGTCTACAACGAACGCGGAAACACCGGCGTTGTGCTTGTTAATGTAGCTGGTGGAAAGACCTCTGTTTCTGTGCCTGCGCATAAAATGTACGATGGTATTTATACCGACGCTATTACAGGTAATCATTTTTCTGTATCAAACGGTACTATCAGCGGTGAAATCGGCAGTTCTGGTATTGCTGTAGTATACAGCTACCCGTCAACCGTTTCCGTAAGCGAGCAGTCACAGGCATTCAGAGGCGATGCACTTGATATTACTCTTAGCTATAACGAAGCTACTAGCGGTACTTATTCAATAAATGGTGATTACGCTAAGTCTTATACTGACGGCGATGTAGTTTCTGTAGGCTGTGGTGTAGAGTACGGCAGTGAAGCAACCTTGCTTGCAACTGCTACCGGAGGCACAACTACCGATTCAACTATGAAAAAGTACAAAAAGTTGCACCCTGATACAGAGCTTACGATGTATTTTGATAATGGTAGCAAGAATTGGGATACTGTTTTTGCTTACGTTTACAATGAAGACGGCGATAAAAACAAGAGCTGGCCTGGAATTGAAATGACGTATGACAGCTCTCTTGGCTTATACAAATACGACGTTCCTGCAGGTTTTGAAACATCTAAGGTTGTATTTAATAATGGCAACGGCAGTCAGACTCCGTCATCAGGTGGACATTCCTTTAATGCTTATACATCTATATACAAAGATGGAAGCTTCTATGGATATAACACAGGTGTATCTGATAAATTATATTTTAAGCCGTCAGCAAACTGGCTGTCTGACAACGCTCGTTTTGCGGTTTATGTGTGGAACTCAAGCGGTAAGAGTTGGCTTAACTTAAAAGACTCTGATTCAGACGGAATATATGAAGCCTCACTTCCTAGCGGAGTTTATACTGAATGCATATTTGCTCGTATGAATCCGTCTACAACATCCAACAACTGGGACAACGTATGGAATAGAACAGGCGACTTGGGCATCTCCAATAACAACAACTATTTTATTATTGGTGATGGATGGAATACATCAGACGGTACTTGGAGTATTATCGATAAATCTGTTATCGGTAACGATAGCGACGCAGTACTCGCGGGTAGCTTTAACAACTGGGATAAGTCAGCAAATCCGTTTGTTTATACAGATTATAATCAGGCTGTGGCAAAGGTAGATTTACCTGCAGGTACATATACCTTTAAGCTTCTGAAAAACGATGCTTGGTTTGGCAATCCTGGTACTATAAAAGACACTACAGACGGCAACGGCTGGAGAATGTGTAAAAACGATTCAGAAAACTGCACACTTGTTGCAAGCGGTGGCACATATACCTTTACACTTAATACTGAAACATTAAAGGTTAATGTCGATTATGAGCCGGGCGAGGTTATCTCACCGACAACTGCTCCTACACAGGCACCAACAGATGCACCTACTGAACTCCAGACTGATGCTCCTACACAAGCCCCTACAGATGCACCTACTACAGCAACTGCTGCACCGACTGAAGCTCCTACTCAGGCAAACACTTTAAAAGCAGGTTATTATTTAGTAGGTACCCTAAACTCAAAAGATTGCTGGGGAATTTCAACATTAACAGAAGACAGATTATTGAAATCTAACCCTAACAATGCAGGCGAGTATATGCTTGAATATACTTTTGTCAAGGGTGATGCGATAAAGGTTGTTTACTACAACGGTACGAGCATTACCACTTGGTACGGAAACTCGGATAATTATAATATCGGTTCCTCAAAGGCTGGTAAAGGCACGCTCTATTTCAGACCAGAGGGCAACTCAAGCTGGTCTTACAACTACTTTACAGTTTTGCCATATACTTACCCAGCCGGTTATTATCTGGTGGGCACCTTCGATGGTGTGGATAAATGGGGAATAGAAACACTTTCTGAAAACAGACTCTTTAAGGAAAACCCAAATAACGCAGGCGAGTATATGCTCGATTACTCGTTTAAAAATGGAGATGAAGTTAAAGTAGTTTACTACGATGGTACAGACTTTACTTCTTGGTACAACAGCTCCGGCGATAATTACAAAATCGGTTCTTCAAAAGCCGGTGATGGTACTGTTTACTTCAGACCAGAGGGCAACTCAAGCTGGTCATATTACTATTTAACGGTTATCCCTGATAAAGTGGAAGAAACACAAGCCCCAACTGAGGAGCCTACAGAGGAACCAACAGAGGCTCCAACAGAAGCTCCAACAGAAGCTCCAACAGAAGCTTCAACCGAAGCCCCAACTGAGGAGCCTACAGAGGAACCAACAGAGGCTCCTACAGAGGCGTCTACTGAAGCCCCAACAGAAGGAAAACCAGTCAAGGTTAGCGGGGTTAAGGTTTCAGATATAACAGATACTTCAATGGTGGTTTCTTGGGACGAAACAGAAAACGCATCGGTATACTATGTATATATAAGCGAAAGTCGTGTTTACAGCAAGACAAGTAATACTTCAATGACTATAACAGGTCTTAATGCAGATACAGACTATAATATCGCAGTAGTAGCAAAGCTAAGTGATGGAACATACCAGAAACGAAGCGATGCAGATTCTTATGATGTAAAAACACTCGAAAGCACAATGACATCATCTGCTACTACAACAGAAGACTCAATCACAATCAGTTGGGATGCTCAAGGTGCAACAAAGACATGGGTGTACTATGGCACATCAAAAGATAATCTGAAAGTTTGTGGTTCGTCAACAACAAATACCTATACATTAACAAAGCTCCAGCCTGAAACAACGTATTACTATATGCTCAAACATCGTATTGGTGAAAGCATTGTAGATAGTAAGGTATATACAGCCACAACACAGGTTGCAACAAATAAACCTCAAACAAAGGTAAATGGTGTTAAAATTACTGATGTAACGGGAAGCACAATCACAGTTTCTTGGGATAAAACCGAAAACGCTTCTGTGTACTATGTATATATTGGAGAAGACAAGGTTTACAGCAAGACAAGCGACACTTCAATGACAATAAAAAGTCTTGAGCTTGGAACAACATATAACATAGCAGTAGTAGCAAAGCTAACCGATGGAACATACCAGAAACGAAGTGATGCTGATTCTTATGATGTAAAAACATTAGACTATGAAATGGTAGATGCAACAACCACACCATACACAATTACAATTAATTGGAGAACAACAACTCAAGCAAAGGCGTGGATATTCTACGGTACATCAGAAGATAACCTAAAGGTATATGGTTCATCAACAACAAACACATTTACAATTAAAAACCTTGAGCCAAACACAACCTATTACTACAAGCTAAGACATAATATCAACGGTCAATTTTATGATACTGATGTGTATAAAACAAAAACAGTAGTAGATGAAAAACTATATGTAACAGCTAAATACACAGAAAACGGCACAGTAGTTTCTTGGAACGAGGCTTATGGTTCAACAAAATATTGGCTTACAGTTGAATATAATGGACAGACAAGTATGTATTCAACAACAGATACAACCTACACGATAAAAAATGCACCGATAGGTTCAATAATTAAGATAGAGGCTAAGTGTATGAACGACGGCGTATTCAGTATGCTTGATTATTACGACTGTGAGGTTGTATAGTTAAAAGCCAGCGTATAAAAAGCATCAAGGGACCCATTAAGGGTCCCTTTTTTGCATCTTGTTTTACTGTGGTTTGACTCTATCCTTCAAAAATAAACATATATCCTTTTGTAAGACTTTATAAATATAGTATTTTCCATTTAAAAGGCGACAAAATTATAAAGTGAATTCCTTTATTATTTAGTAAACGGTTGTCCGTAATTATTATTTTATAAAGGAGAAATCAAAATGCGAAAAAGAAAAAGGATAGTAGCCCTCGCGCTTGTGCTTTGCCTGATGTGCACGCTGTTTTGCTCGTGTGCAACCGACGACGAAAACGCATCGGGTGGAACGAAAGCGCGGGTTTATTATCTGAATTTCAAGCCTGAACAGTCAGAGGACTGGGAAAAACTTGCAACAACCTATTTTGAGCAGACGGGAGTTGAAGTGTCTGTTGTAACTGCGGCATCGGATACCTATGAGTCGACGCTGAAATCAGAAATGGTAAAAACTGATGCTCCAACGCTCTTTCAAGTTAACGGACCTGTAGGACTTAAAAACTGGAAAGATTGCTGCTACGATTTGTCAAAGTCTACGCTTTATGCAAATTTAAAGAGCGATGATTTTGCGCTAAAGGGCGAAGGTTCACAGGTGCTCGCGATTGCCTACGCAATCGAAACCTACGGCATTATTTACAACAAAGAGCTTTTAAATAATTACATCGAAACAGACAAAGCGGTAATTTCGTCACCTGAAGAAATCAACAACTTTGAAACCTTAAAAGCGGTCGCAGAAGATATCCAGTCAAAGCGTGAAGAGTTAGGTATAAAAGGAGCGTTTACCAGCGCGGGTATGGACGCAAGCTCCGACTGGAGATTTAAAACTCACCTTGCAAATGTTCCGATTTATTACGAGTATCTCGACGAGGGAGTAAAAAGCAGCGACGCAATTAAGGGCACATATCTTGAAAACTATAAAAACATCTGGGACCTTTACATCAACAATTCAACTGTTGAGCCATCACAGCTTTTATCAAAAACAGACGAAGATGCGGTGTCTGAATTTGCTTTAGGCGAGGCGGTATTCTACCAAAACGGTACGTGGATATACGACGATATCAAAGGCTACGAGGTAGACGACGAGGATATCGGCATATTGCCGATTTATATCGGTGTTGAGGGCGAAGAAAACCAAGGCCTTTGCACAGGCTCTGAAAACTACTGGTGCGTAAATAAAAACGCATCTTCTGAGGATATAGAAGCAACCCTTACTTTCCTTGATTGGGTTATCACTTCGGAGCAGGGCAAAACAGCCATTTCGCAGGATATGGGCTTTGTAACACCATTTAGTACCTTTACCGACGAATATGTTGCTGATAACCCGCTTTTAAAAGCCGCGAATGACTATATCGCACAGGGAAAAACTCCTGTTGCGTGGACCTTTACAACTATGCCAAGCGAGCAGTGGAAAGACGACGTAGGTTCAGCACTTTTAAAGTATGCACAGGGCACTCAAGAGTGGAGTGCGGTGGAAGATGCTTTTGTTGGCGGATGGGCTACACAGTTTAGAAAAGCAAAAGGCGAATAATTTTAAAATCAAAGAGTTAATTAAGGAGAGAAAGAAACAGCAAAAGTTTAAAACTATAGCGTTTATGCATAAAACTTGACTTTTTATAAATAATGTGCTAAACTTATCGACAGTTGAATATACTAGTAAAAAAGAGTGGGTCTTGACGGACCCGCTCTTTTGTATTGTTTGAGGTGAATTTATGGCAGGCAATAAGAAAAAAGGCACAGCATCTGCTGTGTGGGAGCTTGTAGAACCTATCATTTTAAGCTTTGGTCTGAAGCTCTGGGACGTGCGCTATGTAAAAGAGGGTGCACAATGGTATCTGCGAGTTTTTATCGACAAGGATGGCGGGGTTGACATCAATGACTGCGAGAATGTTTCTCGTGCGATTGACAAACCGCTTGACGAGCTCGACCCGATTACCGACAACTATATTTTAGAGGTTAGCTCTCCGGGTATTGAGCGTGAGCTCATACTTGATGCTCACTTTGAGCAGTTTATCGGTGCTGATATTATGGTCAAGATGATAAGACCGATTGATGGTATCGGCAAAGAATTTAAAGGTGTGCTCAAAGCATACGAGAATGGCGAGGTTACAATTACTGACCATTCAGCAGAAAATGAAATCACAGTCAGCAAGAAGGATGCCGCGTACATCAAGCTTGATGATTTTGATATATAAAAAGGGTTTTATAATTTAGTTTATATACAGAAAGGATGTTTAACAAAAAATGGCTAGTAACAAAGAATTATTCGAAGCATTAAGACTTTTAGAAAAAGAAAAAGGTATTCCGGTGGAATATATGATTTCCCAGATTAAAAGAGCTATCGTTTCAGCTTGTAAAAACCTTTATGGTGGCAACGAAAATGTTGACATCAAAATGGATCCTGAAAAGAACGCTTTTGCTGTAAAAATCGTTAAGACTGTTGTGCAAGAAGTTGAGGACGAAAACTTTGAGATTTCACTTGAAGATGCAAAGCTTGTTTCAAAGCGTGCGGCAGTTGGCAAAGAGCTCGGTATTTTGCTCGAGCCTAAGAAGTTTGGCAGAATTGCTGTTCAGACAGCTCGTTCAGTTATCCGTCAAGGTATCCGCGACGGCGAGAAAGGTCAGATGCTTGTTGAATTCCAGTCAAAGCAGCAGGAAATTGCTACTGCGACAGTTGAGCGTGTTGACCCTGTAACAGGTAATGCTACTATCCGTTTTGGCAAGGCTGAAACTGTTTTACCAAAGGGCGAGCAGATTGCAGACGAGGTGTTAAAAGAAGGCGACACCATCAAGGTTTATGTTGCAGGCGTTAAGGAGACCGACCGCGGTCCACGCGCGATTATCTCCCGTACACATCCTGACTTTGTAAAAAGACTTTTTGAAAACGAAGTACCTGAAATTTTCGATGGTATTGTTGAGATTAAATCAGTTTCTCGTGAGGCTGGTTCCCGTACTAAGATGGCTGTTTACTCTGAAGACAGCGAGGTTGATGCAGTAGGCGCTTGTATCGGAACCAGAGGCGCTCGAGTTTCATCAGTTGTTGATGAGCTCGGCGGTGAAAAAATCGACATCGTGCTCTACAGCGAAGACCCTGTAGCTTATGTATCAGCAGCATTGTCCCCTGCATCAGTTGTTGGTGTTGAAATCATCGACTTAGATGCAAAGTCCTGTAAAGCAACTGTTCCTGATGGCCAGCTTTCACTTGCTATCGGTAACAAAGGCCAGAACGTTCGTCTCGCTGCAAAGCTTACAGGCTGGAAGATTGATATTCGTCCTGAGTCAGGCTTCTGGGGCGAAGACACAGAGGATGAATCAGAGGCTTAATTAAAGAAAATCTGAAAGGAGAAGTATTATGTCAGCAAGAAAAGTTCCGCTTAGAAAATGTATGGGCTGTAATCAGATGAAAGAAAAGCGCGAGCTTGTGCGTGTGGTTCGTTCAAAGGACGGAGAAATTTCGCTTGACTTAACCGGAAAAAAAGCGGGCAGAGGCGCGTACATCTGTAAAGATATAGAATGCTTAAAGCTTGCAAAAAAAGCAAAGCGCATTGAGCGTGCTCTTGACTGTACGATTTCTCCTGAGCTTTACGATACAATGGAAAAGGAGATAGAAAATGAATGATAAGCTGTTGTCGTTACTCGGTCTGTGCAGACGCGCAGGAAAACTGGTGCTCGGCAACGACCCTGTTATCGATTCTATCAATCTTAAAAAAGCAAAGCTTGTGATAGTTGCTTGTGACTGTTCAAAAAACACCGCTAAAGGCGTTTTGAGCACAGCCCACAGATGCAACGTATGTGCACATGTTGTCCCATATACAAAAGACGACATCTCGTTAGCTGTCGGCAAATACTCAGCAGTTTTGAGTATATGCGATCAAGGCTTTGCAAAGAAAGCAGACACACTGATTTGTTCATTAAAGGAGGAATAACTCATGGCTATGATGATTAAATATAAAGTCAAAGAGGTAGCAGCAGACTTAGACGTTACTGCTAAAGATGTTATCGCGGTGCTTGAGCAGTACTGCAAGGTAACAAAGAAAACTATGACTTCCCTCGAGGAGTCTGAACTCGACGTAATTTTTGATTACTTTACTCAGAAAAACGCTGTTGAAAACTTCAATGCATATTTTGCTGTAAGGGACAGAGCTATCGAAAAAGCAGAGCAGGAAATTGCACAGCGTAAGGAAGAAGAAAAGCGTAAGCGTGAGGAAGCAAAGGATAAGCTTCGTCCACAAGGCGCTAAAAAGGCAAACAAGACAGACACAAAGCAAGATACAAAACCTGCTGTAAAGCCTGAAAAGGTTGAAAAAGAGGTTGACCTCGAGTCTGAAATCAAGTCACGTCGCGGACAGGGCAGAGTTATCGATACATCTGCTGTTGTTGTAAACGTTGACAGATACAACGAAAAATATGACCGTATGGCATTTGAAAAGGTTAAGAACGAAAATCAGATGTCATCTAAAAAGCAGAAAATCAAGAGCAATCAGCGTAACCGCCGTCAGGGCAAGCGTGAGACAGAAGCAGAGCGTTTAAAGCGTATTCAGGAAGAGCGTAAGGCTAAGCAGATGACAATTCAGATTCCTGAAGAAATCACCGTTTCTGAGCTTGCACTTCGACTCAAAGCAACGGTTGCAGAGGTTGTTAAAAAGGCATTCTTGATGGGTACAATGGTTACTCAAAACGATGTTGTTGACTTTGATACTGCGACACTTATCGCGATGGAATTCCACGCAAAGGTAGAAAAAGAGGTTGTCGTTACTATCGAGGAGCGTATTATCGACGACAGCGAAGACGATGATGAGAACCTCATCGAGCGTGCACCTGTAGTTGTTGTTATGGGTCACGTTGACCATGGTAAAACATCATTGCTTGACTGTATCCGTAACGCCCACGTTACTGACACCGAGGCTGGCGGTATTACACAGCACATTGGTGCTTACAGAGTAAGAATTAACGACAGAGATATCACATTCCTTGATACACCGGGCCACGAAGCGTTTACTACAATGCGTGCGCGTGGTGCACAGGTTACTGATATTGCTATCCTTGTTGTTGCTGCAGACGACGGTATTATGCCACAGACAGTTGAAGCTATTAACCACGCTAAGGCTGCAGGCGTATCGGTTATCGTTGCTATCAATAAGATGGATAAGGTTGGCGCAAACCCTGAGCAGGTTAAGCAACAGCTTACAGAGTACGAACTCATTCCTGAGGAATGGGGCGGTGACACACCTATCGTACCTGTTTCTGCTAAAACCCAGATGGGTGTTGATGAGCTGCTTGAAATGGTACTGCTCGTTGCAGATATGAAAGAATTAAAGGCTAACCCTGATCGTGCCGCTAAAGGTACAGTTATCGAGGCTCGTCTTGATAAGGGCAGAGGTCCTATCGCAACTATACTTGTACAAAACGGTACTTTAAGACAGGGTGATACCGTTGTTGCAGGTACTACTGTAGGTCACGTCAGAGCTATGCTCAACGACAAGGGCAAGAAAGTTAAAGAAGCAGGTCCGTCAGTTCCTGTTGAGATTACAGGTCTTTCTGATGTACCATCAGGCGGCGACATCTTCAACGTAGTATCTGACGAGCGTTTAGCTAGAGAACTCGTTGAGCAGAGAAAAGCAGCAATTAAGGAAGAGCAGTTTAACGCTCAGACTAAGGTTACACTTGATAACCTGTTTGACCAGATGAAGCTCGGCGAAGTTAAAGAACTCAAGATTATTGTTAAGGCTGACGTACAGGGTTCTGTAGAGGCAGTTAAGCAGTCACTTGAAAAGCTTTCAAATGAAGAAGTAAGAGTTAATATTATCCATGGTGCTGTTGGTGCAGTAAACGAATCTGACGTTATGCTTGCTAACGCATCAAATGCTATCATCGTTGGCTTTAACGTTAGACCTGACGCAACTGCTCAGGCAAATGCAGAGCGTGATGGCGTAGATATGCGTATGTATAGAATTATCTACGATTGTATCGAAGAGATTGAATCTGCTATGAAGGGTATGCTTGCTCCAAAAACAAGAGAAGTTATCCTCGGTACAGCAGAAGTCAGAAACATCATCCGCATCAAGTCTGTTGGTAATATCGCAGGTTCTTATGTTAAGAGCGGTAAAATCCAGCGTGGTGCAGGCGTGAGAGTAGTTCGAGACGGTATCATCATCGCTGACGATAAAATCGATTCACTCCAGCGTTTCAAGGACTCTGTAAAAGAGGTTAACGAGGGCTACGAGTGCGGTATCGGTCTTGAGAAATACGCTGATATTAAAGAAGGCGATATCTTCGAGGTATTCACAATCGAAGAGTATCGTGAGGACTAATAGAAGGTTTTAACTATGGCTAATCATAAAATAGGACGTACAACCGAAGACATCAAGCGCGAGCTTACGGCGATTTTCCGTGAGCTCAAAGACCCGCGCGTGACAGAGGTTTTTCTCTCTATCGTGCGTGTTGAGGTGACAAACGACCTTTCTTACTGCACCGTTTATGTCAGTGCGCTTGAGGGTTTAGAGAAAGCAAAGGGTGCGTGCAAGGGGCTTGACTCTGCATCAGGCTATATAAGACGCGAGCTGGGTCACAGACTAAAGCTAAGACACGTGCCTTCGCTTATTTTTACTGCTACCGATTCTATCGAGTACAGTGCTGAAATATCGAGAATTTTAAATTCTCTTGATATTAAGGAGAATGACAATGAGGATGATAACGCTGACTGAAGCGGCAACCTTACTTAATGAAAACGACAATTTTCATATACTGACACACCGTTATCCTGACGGGGATACCTTAGGCTCTGCGTTTGCACTATGTTATGCTTTGCGTACACTCGGTAAAAACGCTAACGTTAAAGTGTGTGGAAAAATTCCGAGCAAGTTTTCCTATCTTACCGAAAACTACTGTGAGCAGGACTTTGTTTGCGATTTTGTCGTGTCTGTAGATGTAGCGGCTTTGTCGCTTTTAGGCGAGCTTGAAGAAGAGTACAAGGAGCGCATCAATTTGTGTATTGATCACCATGGGTCAAATTCGATGGTGGCTGATAACATCTGTGTTGATGCTTCCTGTGCTGCTGCTGCAGAGATTATCTACGTGCTGCTAAAAGCGATGAAGGTTGAGATTACCCGCGACATTGCAAATTGTATCTACACCGGCATTTCTACCGATACAGGCTGTTTCTGTTATACAAACACTACCGCCCAGACCCACCACATTGCGGCAGAAATCATTGATTTAGGTTGTGATTTTGCTCTGATTAACCGCATCAATTTTGAGACAAAAACACGTGCAAAGCTCAAAATGGAGCGTATGGTTTATGATACTATGGAGTTTTACTGTGGAGGTAAGTGCGCGATTATATATACCACGCTTGCTATGCAAAAGGCTTTAGGTGCCGGCGACGACGAGATGGAGGGCTTAGCTTCGATTCCTCGTCAGATTGAGGGCGTAAAAATGGGTATTACTATGCGCGAAAAAGAAGACGGCACCTTTAAAGTTTCCGTTCGTACAAACGACGGAGTAAACGCGTCCGACTTCTGTGCTCATTTTGGCGGTGGCGGTCACGTTGCCGCATCGGGTTGTTCAATCAAAGGCGACTTAGCAACAGTAAAATACTTGCTTATTAAAGAAGCGGAAAAGCTGTTATGAACGGTGTAATAGTAATTAACAAAGAGTCCCGCTTTACTTCCTTTGATGTTGTAGCGATTGTAAGGCGCACATTAAACACGAAAAAAGTCGGGCACTGTGGAACGCTTGACCCGAATGCGACGGGCGTTTTGCCTGTGCTTGTCGGTAACGCTACTAAAGCGCAGGATATTATACCAAATCACGATAAAGCTTATGTTGCTTCTTTTGAGCTTGGTCTAAGCTCTGATACCCTTGATATATGGGGAGAGGTACAAAAGCATAAAAAACCACAGCTTACAAGAGCTCAGCTTGAAAAGGCGCTAAGCAATTTTGTCGGTGAGATAATGCAGACTCCGCCGATGTATTCTGCTGTGCAAAAAGACGGTGTCAGACTTTATGAGCTTGCACGAAAGGGCATCGAAATCGAGCGTGAGGCTAGACAAATCACGATTTACTCGCTTTCTTTAGACAGCTTTGACGAAAAGACTCAAAGCGGTACGCTTTCCGTTTCTTGCTCAAAGGGCACCTATATCCGTCAGTTGATTGCTGATATTGCAAATAGCTTTGGTACTACCGCTGTTATGACCGCTCTTGTGCGTACATCAGCGTGTGGCTTTACGCTTGAAAATGCTATTTCGCTTGATACACTCAAAGAGCTTAAAGAAAAAAACGAGGTTGAAAATCATCTGATGTCGATTGAAAGCCTTTTTGTAGACTACAGCGAGCTTTTGGTGTCAGACAAGCAATCTCATCGTTTTAAAAACGGCAACCCGCTTGATATAAACCGCACAGCACTTCGAGATAGTGCGGTAGAAAACGGTACGATTTTCAGAGTAAAAAGCGAGCAGGGCGAGTTTTTGGCTCTCGGTGTTGTTGATTTAGCAAAAGGTGTAATAAAAATTTACAAACATTTTGGCATATAAAAAGGCTCCCGAATTAAACCGGAAGCCTTTAATTTTTTACTTATTTATCTTTTAAATGCACATCTTCTGATGTAAGGAATTTCACACTGCGCTCGACAGAGTCCTTGGAGTTTTTCCAGTCGCCTCCTGCGTTTCTATAGTCAAACATAGTAGTAAAGTGGGTGACATCATCGTAAAGTGTGTCAAGGTAGTTTTTGCAAAGAGCGTTTGTGATTTCACAAAACTCTTTCATGTCCTTAGATTTTATACCGCCCTTTTTAATTGCACCGCGGTGCAGTAGCTCGTAGTGGTTAAGGCACAAAAAATCCTGCTTTTTGAAAAGCTCTTTGAACTCTTCGTCAATACCAAACTGCACGTAAACGGTCGAGAGCAAATGCAAAATATCAGCGTCGATTCTATCGCAAACATAGCAGGAGTGCTTTGTGTTGCTTATTTTATCGAGCTGGGCTTTGCTCGGCTTTGCAGACAGATTTGACGGGAGCATATTTTCTCTTATATAGTCAAGTCTTGTTTGCATCAAAAGTGCGTTTGATAATTTCGGACCCGTATTCATCATCATTTCGTAGTGGTGATGACAAAACCCCTTTTCGTTTGTGATAACCCTGATGTTAGGTGCCATCATTGCTGAGCCGGTAATATATTCGACGTACTGCTCCTCAACGAGCTTTTTCATACGGCATATAGGACAGCCGTCGGTTTCTTTAAATATGTCATTAATCGGAATAGTGCAGATGTTTTCTTTCACGCTATCAACTCCAATATTTAGCTTATTACTAATTATAGCATAAATTTTTGTGTTGTGGTATAATGTTTTTAGATTTATTTTAAGGACAGATTTTATGGGTACAGTAATTTTTAAAGATGTATATCCGTTTTCTCTTGAGCAAACGCTTGACTGCGGTCAGAGCTTTCGCTGGAGCAAAAACGATGACGGCAGCTTTACGGGCGTCGTAAAAAATAAAGTGGCTACAGTTTCATACGAAAACTCTACATTAACAGTCTTGCAAAACGGCAAAGCAGATGAAAAGCTGTGGCGTGAGTATTTCGACCTTGACTTGGATTACGGCGGTATAAAGGAAAAGCTGTCAAAGATGCACCCTGTTTTAGAAGAAGCATCAAGCTATGCAGGCGGTATCCGTATTTTAAATCAGGAGCCTTTCGAAGCACTTATCACGTTTATTATATCCCAAAATAATAACATCTCCCGCATCAAAGGTATTGTAGAAAGATTGTGTGAAAATTTCGGAGAAAAGATAGACGACACACATTTTGCTTTCCCTACCCCTGAGCGTTTAGCGTCTTTGTCGGTTGACGACTTAGCGCCGATTCGTGCGGGCTTTCGTCACAGATATATAATAGATGCGGCTAAAAGGGTGCAAAGAAAAGAAATCGACCTTGAGTCTTTGCGCATAAAGGACTACGCAGATGCGCAAAAAGAGCTGATGAAAATCACGGGAGTTGGCGTAAAGGTTGCCGACTGTGTACTGCTTTATGGTTTGCACCGACTCGAGTCTTTTCCGCTTGATGTATGGATGAAGCGTGCGCTTAAAGTACTGTTTGATGGTATGAAGGGCGACGAGTTTGGACAGTTTGGCGGTATTGCTCAGCAGTATATTTTCCACTACTCACGTATGCACAAAGAGCTTTTTAACGACTAAATTTTTATACATAAAATCTCATCTTGAGGCAAAACTATAATCGAGGTGAGATTAATGGATGACGAAAAAATGCTTAACCTGATTGCTAAAAACGCTGAGATGGGAGTTATCGGCATTGATGCCGTAAAAGATTATGCAAGCTCTGATAAATTTAAAAAGGAGCTAAGTAATCAGCGCGAGGAGTACAACAAGATTTACAAAAGTGCTCACAATATGCTCACGGAGGCGGGCTGTGATGTCGAGCACCCTAACGCCATGGCAAAGATGTCGACGGAGATGATGAGCAGAATGAAAACCATGACTGACCATTCTGACTCTAAAATTGCTGAAATGATGTTGCAGGGTAGCGCAATGGGCGTTGCAAAGGTTATTAAAAATGCTAACGAGTATAACGGTGGCAACGAGGATATAGAAGACTTAGCCCAAAAGCTTAGACAAACCGAAGAATACAATATCGAAAATATGAAGCATTATCTATAGTAAAAAGCCTGTCAAATAGACAGGCTTTTTTATTAGTCCACAATTTGAGCACACAGATCTACTGTGTAGTCATATACTTCATAAACTTCATAGCTTTCATCTTCAGGTGAGTCAATATAATAGTTCTCACCGGTAAAGGAATGTATCTCTTTAGTACCGATTATTTCGCAGTCGGCTTTCAGCTTGAGAGTTTTTGTTTTTGTTTTTCCGTTTTCAAATTCTACAGTAACATAAATTTCTGTATCTTTGTACATCTCATTTAAAAAGTTCTCAAAGGTTGCTTCAAAATACTCCTCGTCCTCCATTTCCTGTTTGTCAGGTTGGAGTACGGAAAGGTTCAGAAGATTTTCCAGTAATGGCTTTTCAATTTCAGCATTATAATCGTGGAGTACATTCATTGTAACCCAGTCACCTTCGTAATATTTTCCTATAGGTGTTAACTGGTTAGCATATTCAAAAGTTATAGTATCGAGATATTCATATTCATTAGACGTTGCAAATTTGTAGTTATCAGTTTTGCCTGTGTAGTCAGTCACTCTGTACATAACATTCTGACTGACTTCAAATATTCCGTTATTTAAATCAAAGGTAACCTTTTTAATGTTTTCACCATCTACATTAAGACAGAAGAAAGCGGTGTTTTCTATCTGTGGATTATCAGTAGTTTCTGTTGTAGATTGGGGAATCGATGTTATCTCTGACAAGTCAATTCCTATAAAACCTGCTTGTGATGCTGAAATGTTTGCTATCGGTGTAAAATCTTCGGAAGATAAAACATTTGAGTTGTCAGCAGTGGCTGCTCCTGCTGAGATTATAAAGTTGTTCTGCTTAGTTGTTATAGATGGCAAAAATACTATAGAAATCGCTATTATTACTGCAAGTGATGCGGCAATAAGAGAGATTACTTTTGAATTTGATTTCCTTGACTTATTTTTAGCGGTTGTGCTAAGCAGTTGTATAGTTTCTTGTTTAAAGCTATCGCTGGCTTTTATTTTATTTAGCGCTTTTTTGTAGTTATCCATAGTTATCCTCCTTTAGCAAATGTTTTAGTTTTTCTCGTGCACGCTTTAGTTGAGAGGTTATGGTTCCTGTTGTGGTGCCCATTATTTTTGCAATTTCTTTTGCGGTATAACCATCAAAGTAGTGTAGATATATTACATCTCTATATTTTGGAGGAAGAGAGCTTATTTCTTTTAGTACACTGCGTTCTTCAATAGTAAAAATGGGTTCGTTTTCGTTTCTATAAATCTCATCTAGATAAACGATATCTGTTTGCTTTTTCTTGCGAAAAAAAGAATGACATCGGTTTATTGTAGCTCGTATTATGTAAGCTTTTTCATATTCACAGTCAAATTCACTGAAATCTTTCTGCATCAAGCCAATAAAAACCTCCTGTGCTAAATCTTCTGCATCGTGCATATTGCCTGTATGCTGATAGGCAATTCTGAGTATGGTGTCCGAGTAAGTGTTTATTATTCTGATTAAATCGCGATTATCAGGTTTCATGATAATACCCCTCCTTTCACCATTAAAACGCAAAAATCAACTCAATTGTGGCACAAGTATAAAATTTTAAAAAATGTTGTTATATATAATTATGTGAAAATCAACTCATAGCGGCTCTATTTTACCTATTATAGCATATATTTGGGCTAAGCAGGTTTTAACAGACACTAAGAATTTACTTATGGAAATTGTTTAAATTTTTGTGTTCGGGGCTTTATATCGCCAAAAAATGATTGAAAAAGTTATTTTGATATGCTATAGTACATATACTTTAATTATTTAAGGTAGGTTCAGTTAAATGAAGAAAAGCAAAAAGAAGGCATTGCTTACTTCACTTATCGCATCGCTGATTTTACTCGTTATTGCGGTTGTGGGTACGTTGCTGTTTGACTATTATATGAAATATATTGAGTTTGATTTAGTCGGTATGATTGTCGGCCATATTATCGGGTTTTTGGTTTTATTTTTTATTATCTACAGATACGAGTCAAAAGACGATGAGTTTGACGAACAACATAAAGACCACAATATTTTTTAGTACACATCAAAAAAGCTCAGGCAGTTTTGCCTGAGCTTTTTATATTATTTTATTTTTCTTGCTTCGATGTAGTAGCGCTTGTCGTGAGCGTGGCCCATAGAAAAAGTTTTTCTAGGGAGTGAACCGTCAGATACTACAGCAGGGAAAAGGTCGCTTTTGCCCATACCCTTGAAGATAAAGCCTAAGGTGTTGCTCTCTTTGCAGAGGTCGTAAACAACTTCTTCGCCGTGGATGTAGTCGATTTTTACCTGTGGGTTTTCTTTTAAGTACTCGTCGATAAATACTTGTAAGGTGCCGACAGGAAGCTTAGCGGTTGCCTTTACGCTTATATTTTTACTACCGTCTTTTGTGACACATTCGTAGTCGTGAGTAGGGTCGTTAGCTGACGCTTTATGAGCATCAATAAACTTAGTCATAAAGTCGTCTGCATCGACATTGAACATAACTCTGTAGATAGGCTCAAACTCGATAGATGCATCGTGAATATTTACAATTTCTACTAAAGCGTAGCGGTTGAGCTCGGTTGGATTTTGGCGATAGCATTCTTTTGCGGTTGCAAGTGAATGGTTGCCGTCGCCTACCGCAAAAAGCATATCGCTTTTTTCACCTGAAATTAAGCTTTCGAGTGCATTTTGCACAGCAGTTTGAGTTTCTTTGTCAATAAAGTAACCCTCGATGTGACCGCCGCCTTGCATAAGCTCAAAGTTATATGCGGTTTCAAAAGAGTTCTTTTTGCTTTCTAAAGGCTCGATAACCTTACGCTCTTTATCGTCGATTAAAAGCATAACGTGAGGCATTTCAAGGAGAGCATCTTTTCTGATAGCAACTCTAGGCGGAATACGCTCGAGCACGGTCTGCTCTGTTGCACGGATAAGTGCGTCACTGCCTTTTGTGTAATCATAGTCTTCAAGGTCGATAACACCGACAATGCCTTTTCTTACTGTATTGTTAGATTCACGCTCAACATAAACCATAGCGTCGTCAAATTCTTCAAAAACGCCGTCGTTCAAATATTTTTCCATATAGCTGTTGATAGAGTTGATATATGGAGTGTTGTCGTCGCTTAAATAAATTTCAGGCAGTACAATGTTGAGTGCAGACGGGTACTCGCCTACGATTTCTTTTACATCGTCCCAGTATTTTTGCTCTGATGTGTACTGGTCACAAGCAACAACAGACCACTTGTCAAAGCCTTCTTTAGGCAGTAAAATTTTAGCACTGTTAAAATGATATTTCATAGTATTCCTCCTAACTAAACTGTAATCTAGAATAGCACAAATAGAGCGTTTACGCAACTTTTTTATGTCGGTACTTGAATATTTTTGTAATTAGAGTTAGAATTAGCAAGGTGATTTATGATGAAAAAACTTATAATGACTGATCTTGATTGCACACTTTTACTTATGGATCAAGACTTATATATACAAAGATATATAAATGAGATTGCAAAGCTTTTCTTTGATTACGGCTTTGACGGAAAAGCGGTTGCAAAAGCTACTATGCAGGCATCATTTATGATGGCAAAAAACGACGGTAGTCGTACAAACCAAGAAGCTTTCGAAGAAGCGTTTTTGACCTTGGTAGGACAAAGAGCTAAGGAAGCAATCGACATTTTTCCACAGGTGTATGGCGACAGGTACGACGTAATTAAAGAAGTCACCGCCATAAACCCTTTTGCAAAGGATATAGTAGAGCTGATGCGTAAAAACGCAGAGTATGTGGTTGTTGCTACCCAGCCGATGTTTCCGCTTGAAGCTGTTAAAAAGCGTCTTTCGTGGACAAACCTGACTGACAGTATGTTTGATTACATCACTACTTACGACAACAGCACCTT
This sequence comes from Ruminococcus sp., assembly GCA_017411835.1. Taxonomy (GTDB): domain Bacteria; phylum Bacillota; class Clostridia; order Oscillospirales; family Acutalibacteraceae; genus Ruminococcoides. The sequence continues at coordinate 59,950 of JAFQPG010000002.1, forward strand.
TTGCAAGCCTAACCCGCTTTACTACAAAGAGATTATGGATAAATACGGTGCAACTAAAGAAAACACCGTTATGATAGGCAACGACGTCAACGAGGACATTCTCCCTTGTAAAGAGCTCGGTGTAGATACCTTTTTGGTGCTTGATGGACTTATCAACGTGCAAAACCACGATATTTCAGATATAAGACAGGGTGACTATCTGGATTTGATTAAATACTTAAAAAGCTTATAAAAAACCGCACTGCTTAACAGTGCGGTTTTTTCTATACAAAGCGCGTTTTTTCAATATGACTGTCGCTGTCGGTATAATTTTCAAGATAGTCTAAAATATCGCTTGAATTAGAGCTTACAAAAAACAAATCAAGATTGCCTGTTTTAAGAAAATTTTGCTTAACGCCGTCTTCTAAAAAGCGTATCAGATTATCGTAGTAGCCGTTTGTATTAAGTAGTGCAATCGGCTTATGGTGGCGGTCAAGCGATTTTAAAGTCAGAATTTCTAAAAACTCTTCAAAGGTGCCGATGCCACCGGGAGTAACAATAAACGCATCGCTTAAATCTTCCATCAGCTTTTTACGCTCGCGCATAGTATCGGTGGTTAAAAGCTCGTCGCATTTGTCAAACAGTACACCGTCAACGTTGAAAAAATGAGGAGCAACACCGATTATATATCCGTCTTTTTCTTTTATACCGCGTGCAACTGCACCCATAAGTCCATTTGCGCCACCGCCGAAAACAAGCGAGTGCTTGCGCACCCCCATTTCTTTGCCGAGCTTTTCACCGTCTTGAATAAACGACTTATCTATCTCGTTTGATGCCGCGCCATAGACACAAATTTTCATATATTACCTCCAGTAAATCAGATGCACATTTCAAAAATCTTTTCTATATCAGAAGCGGTCAGCTCTACAAACCCTTTTATAGTACCGCCCTCGCACGCTTTTTGAGCCATAAGAGGGAAGTCTTCTTGTTTGATTTTGACCTGTGTAAATGTGCTGTCGAGCTTTAAGTCTTCAAATAAGAAAGAAGAAAGCTTATCGATAGCTAAGTTTGCAATTTCCATTTTAGGAAGAGCTTTGTCGATGTCAAAAACATTAACTCCGAACTGCACATATTTATCGACATTTTGCTCGTTTAAGCAGTATTTTAAAAATCTAGGAGTTAAGATTGCAAGACCTAAGCCGTGGGTGATGTCGTAAAGAGCAGACAGCTCGTGCTCCATCGGGTGACAGCTCCACTCGTGAGTTTTGCCTGTCTTTGAAAATTCATTTATAGCCCACGACGATGTCCACATCAGGTTAGCTCGTGCTTCGTAGTCGTCAGGCTTGTTTAGAGCAATCGGGGTGAATTTTATTACCGTTTTCATCATAGCTTCTAAGCATCGGTCAAGCATATATAAATCATTGTTAGGTGAAAAGTAAACCTCAAGAATATGGCTTAGTATATCTGCAGAGCCACACGCTGTCTGGTAAGCGCTGACGGTGTAGGTTAAAGTCGGGTCTAAAAAAGAAGCTTTTGGGAGCAAAGGACGAGCAAGTCTGCCGATTTTATCCTTAGTTTGTGGGTTTGAGATAACACCACCGCAGTTCATTTCCGAGCCTGTAGCTGAAAGGGTCAGCACAGTAAGTACTGGCAATGCATCGTTTACCGGTGCCCATTCGCTGAAGAAGTCCCATGCGTCGTGTTCTACCTTTGCCGCCGCCGCTATCCATTTTGCACAGTCTAAGGTTGAACCACCGCCCACAGCAAGTATCACGTCAATGTTTTGTTCTTTACAGATTTTTGCACCCTCTCTTACAGAGTCTATACGAGGGTTAGGCTCGATACCGCAAAGCTCAAAGTGTTCGCTCCCTGCTTTTTTAATCTGCTCAATAACTTTGTCGTAAAGTCCTGTCTTTTTGATAGACCCTCCGCCGTAGCAAAGCAGTACACGCTTGCCGTAGTTTTTAAGCTCAGAGTTTAAATTATCGGTAGCGTTTTCGCCGAAATAAATTTTTGTAGGTAAATCGTAAATAAAGCTTTTCATAATATCCTCCCAAATTTAAGATTCAAACTGACTGTTATATAGCTCTGCGTAAAAGCCACCCGGACTGATGAGTTCATCGTGGGTGCCTACAGAGTTGATGTCGCCGTCTTTTAGTACAAGTATGAGGTCAGCGTTTTTGATGGTAGAAAGTCTGTGCGCGATAACAAACGAGGTTCTGCCGACGGTGAGCTCATCCATAGCCGACTGAATAATACGCTCGGTTCTTGTGTCTACCGAGCTGGTTGCTTCGTCTAAAATGAGAAGTGGTGCGTTTTCTATCATAGCACGCGCAATAGTGAGCTGTTGCTTCTGACCTGACGAGAGCGTGGTTTTGTCGTCAAGCACGGTGTCGTAGCCGTTTGGCAGTGTCCTAATAAAATGATGTATGCCTACTGCCTTACACGCTTTTTCAAGCTCTTCATCGGTTACGTCTTTTTTAGAGTAAACGAGGTTTTCCCTTACGGTACCCTCAAATAACCACGTATCCTGTAGTACCATACAAAACAGGTCGTGCACATTTTCTCTGGTCAATTCATCAATCGGTATGCCATCGATAAGGATATCGCCCGAGTTTATTTCGTAAAAACGCATCAGCAGATTAACAATCGTTGTTTTGCCCGCACCCGTCGGACCGACAATAGCGATTTTTTGTCCTGCTTTAACCTTAAGGCTGAAATCTTTAATGATGATTTTGTCCTTTGTGTAGCCAAATTTTACGTTTTTAAATTCGACATCGCCTTTAACATTTGTAAGCACTTTTGTTTTGTGCGACTCATTTTCAAGCTCGTCTGCATTAAGATACTCAAATACTCGCTCGCTTGCTGCTGCGGTTGACTGCATACTTGTAAAAGCCTGTGCAATCTGTGACAGAGGGTTTGTAAAAAGTCGTACATAAATCATAAATGCAACGATAACACCAAAGGATATGTGCCCGTTAAATGCAAGCAATGCGCCAATAATGCAAACCGCAACATAACCTAAATTGCCGATAAAAGTCATAAGCGGTTGCATCAGACCTGAAAGCGCTGATGCTTTAAATGCGCTGTCACGCAGGTGACGGTTAATGCGCTCAAAATCAGCCTTTGACGATTCTTCTGCGTTAAATGCTTTTACGACAATGTGTCCCGAGTAAATTTCCTCTACGTGACCATTTATAGCGCCTAAGTGTCTTTGCTGACGCGAAAAGTGTTTTTGTGAGTGTTTCATAATAACACTCATCAGTATAAAGCCTAAAAGCGAGGTTGCTACTGCTGTAAATGCAAGGATGTAGTTTGTGATAAACATCATAAGCAACGAACCGAAAAACAGAGTCAAAGACGATACAAGCATACCGATGCTCTGGTTTAAGGTCATGCCGATTGTATCGATATCATTTGTAATACGTGATAGCACATCGCCGTAGCTTACCTTGTCAAAGTAGTTAAACGGCAGTCGGTTAGTTTTTTCGATTATGTCAGTACGCAGGCGTTTAGAAAGCTTTTGCGTTACTGTCGCCATAATGTAGTGCTGGGAAAAATTGAGTATCCAGCTTATACCGTACATTACCATCATAATGATGCAGAGTCTTGATACTGCAGATGTATCTACACTTGACATAAGACCTGCAGTTATTATATCGGTAATATTGCTTAACAGCTTTGGTCCGATTAAAGCGATAATCGTGCCTACCATCGCACAAACAATAGCGATAATTACAAACGGAACGTATCTCTTTGAGTAATTGATAAGTTTTTTCCAGGTTTTCTTAAAATCTTTTGGTTTTTCACCGTGGAATTTGTTATTACCACGAGGTGCAATAGGAGGTCTCTTAGTATTTGCGCCGACTAAAGTGTTTTTATTTTTAATCATTTTTGAAGCTCCTCCTGTGATAACTGTGATAAAGCAATTTCTTTATATACCTTACAGGTATCAAGCAGCTCTTTGTGTTTGCCTATACCGGCAATTTTACCTTCGTCAAGCACTATAATAAGGTCGGCGTCTTTTATAGTACCAATACGTTGAGCAACTATGATATTTGTAGTACCCTGTGTTTCTTCTTTTAAAGCTTGCCTTAAAACGCGGTCGGTTTTGTAGTCAAGCGCAGAGAACGAATCGTCAAAAATAAGAATTTCAGGATTTCTGCAAATAGCGCGTGCAATACAAAGTCGCTGTCGCTGACCGCCCGATACATTTGTACCGCCCTGAGCAATTTCCGAGTTGTACTGATACGGCATTTTTTCTACAAAATCCTGCGCTTGAGCGATTTTTATCGCGCGCTTTACATCGTCCTCGGTGTATTCGTCTTTACCGTTTGAGCCGTAAGCGACATTAGTATTGACAGTACCCGCAAAAAGCAGAGCCTTTTGAGGTACAAAGCCTAGCTTGTTGTGCAAAGCATCAAGCTTATACTCCTTTACATTTATGCCGTCAACAAGCACTTCGCCCACGGTTGCATCGTAGAATCTCGGAATAAGATTAATCAGGGTAGATTTGCCGCAACCTGTCGAACCGATAATGGCAACTGTATGACCCTTCATCGCTTTAAAAGAAATGTTTTCTAAAACATAGTCAGCCGCATCAGGGTATTTAAAGCTGACGTTTTTAAATTCTATTTCACCTAAAACAGAGCAGTTGGTATTATCAATAGTGCCGTCAAATATAGTCGGTTTTGTGTCGAGCACCTCATTAATACGCTTAGCAGCTACAATCGCACGCGGCGCCATAATGAATATCATATTGAGCACCATAAACGAAATGATAACCTGCATAGCATATTGTGAGAAAACAACCATTTCCGAGAAAACAGCGAGCTTATCCATAGTGCTTACAGAATTTATAAGATAAGCACCTATCCAGTAAATGATTACGGAAAGACCATTCATAACAATGGTCATACTTGGTCCCATAATTGCCATAATTCTGTGTGCACTTAAGTTGTTAGAGGTTATTTCTTCGTTTGCTTTTTCAAACTTATTTTCTTGATAATCTTCAGCGTTATAAGCCCTGATTACCCTTAAGCCGGTTAAGTTTTCTCTTGTGATACGGTTGATGTTGTCAGTAAGTGACTGGATTTTTTTAAATTTTGGTAATGCAAAGAAATAGCATATTAAAAGTACGATACATACAAACGCTACTGCACCTGCTGTAGCTACAGTCCATTGCCAATGCTTTGTAGAGATTTTTGTGATAGCCCAGACGCTCATCACAGGAGCTTTGATAATCGCCATCATACCGAAAACAATGATGTTTTGAACCTGAGTAATGTCGTTTGTTGAGCGGGTAATCAGCGATGGGGTAGAGAACTTGTTCATTTGCTCTAAGGAGAAGGACTCTACCTTGTCGTATAATTTTGTTCGCACGCTCCACGAATAGTCTGCTGCAACCTTTGCCGCGATTACGTGTATAATTACGGCGAGTAAAAGACTGAGTATTGCGCAGCTAAGCATTTTAGAGCCTGCGACGAGAATTCCCGAGATTTCACCGCCTGGTGTTTGAGTAAGTTTAGTTATTTGTGCCATATAGTCGGGCATTTTAAGCTCTAAGTAAACCTGTACTAATATACATACAGCGTTTAATAAAACATATAGCCAACTTTTTTTAGGAAAATGTTTAAGTATATGCTTCACGCTTTTTCTGCCTCCTTAAGATTTTGCTTTATTTTTTCTAAAGTCTTTTTAAACTGTGTAAGTTCATCAATGCTGATGCCCTTAACCATCTTTTCTTCAAGCTGTGTTCTGTGAGCTTTGAGCTTATCAGCAACTAAAACGGTTTTTTGAGTAATCGCGATTTTTTTGAGTCTTTTATCTGAGTCGACCGCTTCTCGCTTGATATAGCCTTTTTGCTCAAGTAGCGTAAGCACCTTTGACATTGTAGAGCGACGAACAGAAAACTCCTGCTCTAAATCTTTTTGAAATACATCAGTATCATTATGGTCGTATAAATACGATATGATGCACGACGATGCCCCCGAAATGGACTTATCTTCTTCATTACACAAGGGGTTGTTTTGAATACTGCTTCTTATAATTTCACGATGAATAAGGTTGTTTAGCTCGGCTAAATGCCTGCCGATGTCTTTATCTGCCATAAGTCACCTCTTTGTTAGATGTCAAACTGTTTGCTATCTAACATTATATTATTATATATTCATACTGTCAATGAAAAAAGCATCATTAAGAATGAAAATATTGTCGAAGAATGTTGAAATTTCAACATTTTGGTGCTATACTCTTTTTTAGTAAAAAGAGGTGGAAACAATGATACATATATTGTATAATCCGAAATCTAATTGCGGTAAGAACATAGATGAGGTTATATTTAGCGTTAAAAGCTATTACGCTCAAAGCGAAACTGTTACATACAATATTACACAAATCAGCGATTTAGAAGAACTTTTTGATACCTTTGATAAAAATGATGAAGTGGTCGTAGTCGGTGGTGACGGTACATTAAATGTATTGTGTAACCATTTGCGTGGATATAAGCTTAAGAACAATATTTATTTGTTCAAGGCTGGTACAGGCAACGACTTTTTACGAGATGTTGACGATGTAAACTCAAATGAAATCAAGGCTGTTAAGATAAATGAGTATATTGATAATCTTCCTGTTGTAACCGTAAATGGTAAGGAATATCTTTTTATCAATAATGTGGGCTACGGAATAGACGGTAAGGTTTGTACTGCCGGTGAAGAGCTTAGAGAAAAGGGCAAAAAAGATATCAATTATACTACACTTGCTATAAAGCTTTTACTTACGGCATATAAAAGCAACGGCGCAACCGTTACAGTTGACGGAAATAAGCATAGCTTTAAAAGAGTATGGATGGCACCTGTAATGAACGGACTTTACTATGGTGGTGGTATGATGCCTACACCAAATCAGGACAGAAATTCAGACTTGCTTTCCTGCTGTGTTGTACACGATACAAACGCGTTGCAGACATTGTTAATCTTTCCGTCAATTTTCAAAGGTGAGCACATCAAGTATAAGAAGAAAGTTACCATTTTAAGCGGTAAAGAAATGAAAATCGAGTTTGATAAGCCTCAGGACGTTCAGATTGACGGCGAAGTTATACGTGATGTCAGCGAAATTTCAGTAAAAAAGTATGCTCAAATAAAAGAGCGAGATGAAAAATTAATAAAAGCAAATGCTTGATTTTATGATATGGAGGGTTTTTACCCTCTATATTTTTTGAAAATTAATCATATTTGAACATAAACGCTATTTTGATTGTTAAAATTTGAACAAAAAGCCGAAAACACAGCCGATTTGTTGACATCTTGGGTGTATTGGTGTAAAATTTTTATTAAACTTTATAAGGAGGATTGCCCTTTTTATGGAAAAATATCTTGTTATTGCAACCTTCGTTGGTTCAGTTTTAGCTATTCTTTTTGCCCTTTTTATGGCAAAGAAGGTTTTAAACTTTGATGAAGGCACAGAAAAAATGAAGAAAATCTCGGCATCTATCCGCGAAGGTGCTAACGCATACCTCAAGAGACAGTACACTATTGTTGCTGTTTTCTTTGCAGCTATGTTTGTTATTCTTTGCGTAATGGCAACATTTAAGATGCTAACTTGGTATGTACCATTTGCGTTTGTAACAGGTGGTTTGTTCTCCGGTCTTTCAGGCTTTATCGGCATGAAGATTGCTACAGCCGCAAATGCAAGAACTGCAAACGCATGTAGAACAGGTCTTAACAAAGGTTTAAGAGTTGCGTTTTCTGCCGGTTCCGTTATGGGCTTTACAGTAGTAGGTTTAGGCCTTTTAGATATTTCTATCTGGTTCTTCCTGCTCAGATATGTTTTTGATTGTAATGCTTCAGAAATCACTTCAGCTATGCTGACATTCGGTATGGGTGCTTCATCTATGGCGTTGTTTGCTAGAGTTGGTGGCGGTATCTTTACTAAGGCTGCTGACGTTGGTGCTGACCTTGTTGGTAAGGTTGAAGCAGGTATCCCTGAGGACGACCCTCGTAACCCTGCTTGTATCGCTGATAACGTAGGCGATAACGTAGGTGACGTTGCAGGTATGGGTGCTGACCTTTATGAGTCTTATGTTGGCTCTGTAATTTCTGCGTCTGCACTCGGTGTTGCTGCTTTTTCTGACTTGCATAACGGCTCATACGGTTTCAGAGCAATGGCTGTTCCGATGCTTATCGCAGCAGTTGGTATTATCTGTTCTATTTTAGGAACATTTTTCGTACGTACAAAAGAGAATGCTGACCAGAAAGCACTCTTGAAATCACTGTCACGTGGTACTAACTTCTCTGCTGTTGTAATTGCTATCGCAGCTTTCCCACTTCTGTATTTTGTATTAGGTAAAGAGAATATCGGTTTCTACTTTGCTATTATTGCCGGTCTTTTAGCAGGTGTGCTCATTGGTCTTTCAACCGAGTATTTCACATCTGATTCTTATAAACCTACAAAGAACCTTGCTTCAAAATCCGAGACAGGTTCAGCAACTATCATTATTGGTGGTTTAGGCTTAGGTATGCTTTCAACTATACTTCCAATCGTTATTGTTGGTGCTTGTGTACTTGTTGCTTACTTTGTATCAGCAGGTAACTTAACAGAAGCAGGCGGTGCTTCAGCCGGTCTTTACGGTATTGCACTTGCTGCTGTTGGTATGCTCTCAACACTTGGTATCACATTAGCAACAGACGCTTACGGTCCTGTTGCTGATAACGCTGGTGGTATAGCAGAGATGTCAGGTCTTGAACCAGAGGTAAGACAGAGAACTGACGCACTTGATGCTCTTGGTAACACAACCGCTGCTACAGGTAAAGGTTTTGCTATCGGTTCTGCAGCGCTTACTGCTCTTGCACTTATCGCTTCATATATCGAGAAAGCTCAGGAAGTTGGTTCAAACGTAAACTTTGATTCATTTACAGTTATGGATCCACTTGTACTTGTAGGCTTATTTATTGGTGCTTGTTTACCATTCGTATTTGCAGCTCTTACTATGGATGCTGTTGGTCGTGCTGCTCAGTCAGTTGTTATTGAGGTTAGACGTCAGTTTAAGAAAATTGTTGGTCTTATTGACGGCAAGGCTGATGCTGATTACGCAAGATGCGTTGACCTTTGCACAAAGTCAAGCTTAAAGGAAATGATTCTTCCAACTATCGTTGCTGTTGTAACACCAATCGCTGTTGGTATGATTTTAGGCGTTGGCGGTGTTGTTGGTATGCTCGCAGGCGCTACTGTAACAGGCTTCTTACTCGCAGTATTTATGTCTAACTCAGGCGGTGCTTGGGATAACGCTAAGAAGTACATCGAGTCCGGTGTACACGGCGGTAAGGGTAGTGACCAGCACAAAGCTGCTGTCGTTGGTGATACAGTAGGTGACCCATTCAAGGATACATCAGGCCCTGCTATCAACATTCTTATCAAGCTTCTTTCAATGGTATCAATCGTGTTTGCAGCACTTGTTGTAAACTTCTCTATTTTAGGTTAATTTGATATCACACATTGATATAAATTACGGCACATTTGCTTTTGCAGATGTGCCGTTTTTGTATTTATTGCAGAATTTTGTAAAATATTCGAACATATAATCGAATATTTTCTTAAAAGAATTAACAATTACAGACTGAAATCTTTTTATCTTTTTAAGAATTAACTATTACAGAGCACCTGTTTTTTTATCCTGACGGGAATTAACAATTAATAAACTGTAAGTGAGACATTCAAAGGTGTAACTGGAAGTATGGGTACATATCTGCTAAAATATAAGTGTAAGATAAATAGAAAAACAAAAGTTTTTTTGATATACATTTTAGAACAAATTTTAGTTAGGAGATGATATTGTGCGCATTAAGGTATTAGGAGAAAAGGTTTCGGACACAGTTGTAAAAATGTACGTAAACGAACTAGTCAAGGCACACCCTGAAAAAAGGATATCAGCAGTAGATATCATCGTTGAGGGAGATTTTTTGAAAATCAAGTGCAAATACGAAGAGCTTGACTATATTGCTTAAGAAATAAGGATAAGTCCGCCTGAAAGAATCCTCCTGCTGTGCAGGGGGATTTTTTTATAAATATTGACATCTAAAAAATATAAGTTTATAATCGATACTGTAAAGGGGAGTAGGAAGCAGTAACTTGACTGCGGTTTGATTCGTCATCGCGTAGAAATACCGGATCTTACCCGAAGCATTAATTTGTTTTGTGACGAGACTTTTACTGTGTATGGGCGCAGTAGAAGTCTTTTTTTATGTAAATACTTGTTTGGAGGCTAGTATATGATAGTTTTAAATATCCTGCTGCTTATCGTAGGCTTTGTGCTGTTGATTAAGGGTGCCGATTTTTTTGTAGACGGTAGCTCGTCAGTTGCTCGACTATTAAAGGTGCCGTCTGTAATAATTGGCCTTACGATTGTTGCGATGGGTACCAGCGCGCCTGAAGCATCTGTCAGCATTTCTGCAGCAATCGCAGGCAGTAATGAGATTGCAGTCAGCAATGTAGTGGGCTCTAACATTTTTAATATGTTGGTGGTTGTCGGCGTTTGTGCAGCGATGAAGCCGTTTGACCTCAATAAAAAAATATTAAAGCGTGATTTCCCGATAAATATCGTTGCAAACGCGGTTGTGCTTTTGTTTATCGTAATCGGTAGTTCTATTGCACGAATAGATGGTATTATAATGCTTTTGATTATGGCGGCTTATATATCTTATTTGGTTATAGATGCTATGAGAAACCGTGAGGAAGTAAGCGAAGATGTAAAGGTGATGTCACCGCTTGTCAGTATTATTTGCATTATCGGTGGTTTAGCGGCTATTATCTTCGGTGGTAATCTGGTAGTAAATAATGCGACCGAAATCGCCAGAGCTGTCGGCTGGAGTGAAACCTTTATCGGGCTGACCATTGTTGCTGTCGGAACATCATTGCCTGAGCTTGTCACCAGTGCTGTTGCTGCAAAGAAAGGCGAAAACGGATTAGCACTTGGTAATGTTGTAGGCTCTAACATTTTCAACCTCTTATTAATCTTAGGTCTGTCAGGTTCTATTTCACCAATTACGGTTGATACCCGCGCTATAATAAACACATCAGTTTTGCTGATTATGACTGTAGCGATGTATCTTGTTTGTTTAATAAAAAAGAAGCTTGGACGAGGCATCGGTATCGCAATGGTATCCTTATACGTTGCATATACAGTTTATCTTGTGATTGTAGGTTAATATTATTTAAGTATATAAAAAAGCACCCCGCAGTTTTCTGCGGGGTGCTTACTTTATTTAAAGTATAACTTATTTAGTTTTGTATTCGCCGATTGCGTAATCAGTTTTGATATCAGCAACATACTTCTGAATTAATGTAGCATCAATTACATTAATATCACCGTCGCCGTTAACGTCACCTGCAACCTCATCAATAGCTCCTGTTTCTAAGCTTGCAGCGAGCTTCTGAATGATTGTAGCGTCAATGATGTTAACCTCGTCGTTTGAGTCAATATCGCCGAGCATATACTGCTCTGGTTCTGTACCGATGCAGATTGTATCAGCCTTGTCAAGTACAAAGTAGTCGTACTGAACTGTGTTGTCAGGGTTGTATACTTCCTGACCATAGGTGTGCTTATCCTGAGACATATTGTAGTCGAAGTAGTTGTCCTTATCAAACTTAACTACGATCTCGTGGTCACCCTCGCTAAGCTGTAGTAACAGGTGTGTACTTGTCTGATAGTCGTAGTTTACTACAGGGAATACAAGTGCGCCTACGTCTTTGCCGTCAACAAATACTGAACGGATAGCAGCATTTGAGCAGGATGTTGGGTCATTTGAGCTACAGTCATTGTAGCAAGCCCAGAATACGTACTGACCAGCTTCTTTGATGTTTGCTTTGATAGTGATAGTACCGCTCTGCTGAGTCTTTGAGTAAACGTCAGTGAGGTGGTTTTTACCATTTTTAGTTTCTTTAAAGATACCGTTGCCTGTAAATGTGCAGTTTTCAGCCTCAATCTTAATGCGGTCAGGGCTTACGATAATTGGTCTGCTCATTTCAGACCATGTGCCGTCCTTTGCAACAGCAACAACTGAGTATGCGCGGTACTCACTTGTGTCAACTGTCATTGATGTAAGAGTTGTAGCCTTATATTCAGCGCCGTCCCATACAAGGTATGTGCAACCAGCCTGAGCGTTCCAAGAAAGTGTTGTGCCTGAAAGCTTAACGTCTGGGAGTGATGGGCAAACAACGTGGTTCTGCTCATCATCAAGGTTGATGATTTCTTCCTCTGTATCTGTATCAGCAACAACAATCTTGATGTCGTAGTTGCCTGAAGCACCAAGTGGAAGAGTATATGATGTGCCCACGTTTTCGCCGTTTACTGTGATTGACTGAATTACAGAGCCTTCACCCTCGAGAGTGAGGTCAACTGTAGCGTCGCAGTATTTAAAGTCGTTTAAGTAGAATGGGCCTTCCATCCACTGTGGGATATATGGCTCAAATGTGATACCGTCTGTATCGTAAATCATACCGAAGAGAACCTTGTAGTAACCGGAAAGTGTGGAAGCGATAGACCACAGCTGGTGGTTAACGTGGATACCTTCACCTGTTGTAAAGTCTACAACCTCTTTGTTAACGAGAGATGTAGCAGCAGCAGTGATACAAGAGTTCCAGATTTCTTCAGATAACAGGTCGTAGCCGTGCTCTGCGCCTGCAAGCATAAGCTGAGCTTCCCAACCAGGCCATACGCCGCGGTTGTGGTAAACTCTGTCTTTGTGTTCGAGTGTACCCTGTTTTGTAGGATATGTTACATTTGCACCATAAGTAACGAGTGGATAGTTTTCAGCGATAGACTGGAGCTGTTCGTCAGAACCGATGCCGAACCAAAGAGCATAACCGTTTGCGATAGAGTCAACCTTGTATGCAAGTGGTGAACCCATATAGCTTGGATATTCCCAAGCAGCGTAACAACCGAGCTCGTCGTGCCACAGTCTTGTGGTAACAGCTTCGTATAAATCATCGTACTTAGCCTGTAAGCCAGCTATATCAGCGTCCTTGCCTAAGATTTCAGCAGACTGAATCATTCTGTCTAAAACGCCTAAGTAGATAAGGTTAACTGATGCTGCCTTACCCTCTGCGATATTTGCAAGAGACTCTTCAACCTCGTTGCCCATCCAGTCAGGATATGTCTGTGAACGCCAGTCAAGACCGCAGGTCTCGCCCTTCATAAGGCCGGATTCGCTGTCCCATACTGTGTTGTAATCCTGTGCGATGTTGTTCATACAGATGTCGTAGAAGTATTCAAGAACACTCTCGTCACCTGTTGAGAGGTAAATCTCCCAAACGGAGAGGTATGTGATAATCTTATCGGTCGAAACAGGGTAAGAACCGCCTGTACCTGTATCTTCTTCAAATACTGAGTAAAGATTTTCGTAGGAAACTACCTTTTCTTTAGCACAGTTTAAAGAGATTTCAGGGTAGATAGCAGCGAGTGAAAATTCACAAGCCATAGCAGTATCTCTTGTCCAAACTTTTCTCCAAGTTTCGCCTGTGTAGAAAGCAGTACCAAATTCTGACTGGAATTTGTTGATTACTGTTTCTTCCATAGAGAGGTTGTAAACAGCCTCAGCAAGTGGAGTGTTAGGAGCACTAAACTTTGGCATATCAGATGTGTCCTTTACCTGATTCCAAGTTTTTGCTGTGCCTGAAGTGTTTGATGTAATTGATGTAGCAGAGTTAGCTTTAGCTGTACCCTTAGTATCCTCAACTCTGTCAGGATAGAGTGTGTAGTCGTAGTTATATACATACTTAAGGTCAGCATCGAACTGTGAGCTTAAGTAGAAAGCAGGGTAGTGAGTAGCCTGAACATAGCCGTCCTGCTTTTCTGTATTAAGGGAGAGTAATGTTGAGGCAAGGCAGTAGATTTTATAATTGCCAGTTGATGTGTCAACAAACCATTTGCCTGAATCTTTTGTGTTGCCGTCTGCAGATGCTAAAACTGTAGAATCAGCTTTGCTCTCTGGAACATAAAGGTAGTTCTTTGTTACAGCATTCTGAATATAGCATACTGTAGGGTCAGCGTCGTCAGCAGGAATAAAGTTCCATGTTGTAGCAGCATTTGCGTAAGCAGCATCATTTAAGCTTACATAAGCAAGCTTGCCGTCTTTTTCGCAAAGCACCTGATCAGCGTGGTCGCCCCAAGCGCTGCTGATGGTAACGTTTTCCTGAGTTTCATTAAATGAGTAAAGGTTTTTAGTGTCGCCTGTAAGTACAGTAGCGTTGTAAGCACCTGTTAATGTGCTTACTTCAAATAAAACCTGACTTTCCTCAGAAAGTGTGATTTTTGAGTTGTCACCGGAAGGAACTGCCCATGACCAGTCCTCAACTGCAAGCTTGTACTCGTGAGTGCCTGCAGGCAGAGTTACTGTCTGATAGAAGCAGTTGTTGCCCAAAGAAGCCATCGCGGTTGATGCTTCCCATTCGTTGAAAGAGCCTCTTACAAATACGTCAGCAGTAGGAGCAGTAACGATAGTAGCACTCTGTGTGAAAGCAGTAGGGTTCATAGTGAATTTAACCATACTTGTTTCAGTAAGGGTGAGACTAGCATCCTGATTTGGTACAGACCAAGACCAGTCCTGTACTGCCATCTTATACTTGTATGAGCCGGCATCAAGTGAGATGGTGATTGAATAGGTGCCGTCACCGTTGTCTGCAAGCTTGTATTCGTCTTTTGCATCCCAGTTGTTAAAAGTACCTCTGAGATAGTAGGTTGTTGCAGCAGAAGCAGTAAATGTCAGCGCAAGAACAGAGCCCATCAAAAGAGCCAGAACTAACACGACAGAAACTATTTTTGCCAACAAAGTTTTAGATTTTGTCATAAGTTATACCTCCGTACATTAGTAAAAATATTATACAAAATTTCTCAAAGATTTACAATAGGCTTTATCATATTTGGTAAAAACATCTAGAAATAAAGCTCAAAATATGCCACCTTGCACAACTTAGATTTTTCAAGCCGATACAACTTGTGCTTTGTAAATTTTAAGGCACAAATTGTGGGGTGAAAATTCAAAGAAAAAAGGCGACTACTAAAAGTAGCCGCCTTAAACATATAAACGTTTATTAGATTATTCGTACTTTTTGTTCTTTGTGATAGCTTTGATAACAAAGAGTGTAGCAACTGTCAGTACAGCACCGATAGGAAGTACGATGTACCAGCTCTGGATAAAGCCTGCTAAGATGTAGCATACAAATGAGATGCCTGCAATAGTCAAAGCGTAAGGAATCTGAGTTGATACGTGGTTCAAGTGGTCACACTGAGCACCTGCTGAAGACATAATTGTTGTATCAGAGATTGGTGAGCAGTGGTCACCGCAAACAGCACCGGCAAGACAAGCTGACATACAGATGATTAACAGTGGGTTGCCGTCTGGGAACAGGTTGTAAACGATAGGGATGAGAATACCGAATGTACCCCATGATGTACCTGTAGCAAAAGCAAGCACACAAGCAACTAAGAAGATGATAGCTGGTAAGAAGTTCTGGAGCAATGGAGCTGCATTTTGCATCATATAGCCTACATAGAACTTAGCACCGAGTAAACTTGTCATTTCCTTAAGAGCAGTAGCAAATGTGAGGATGAGGATAGCCGGTACCATTGCGATAAAGCCCTTTGGAACAGCGTCCATAGCCTCTTTAAAGCTGATGATGCCTCTTAGCATGAAGTAAGCGACAGCAATAATAAGAGCAATCAGACCGCCCCATGGTAGACCAACGGTTGCGTCTGTGTTAGCAAATGCATCGATAAATGAAGCGCCGTCTAAGATACCACCGTTGTAAACGAGAGCGAATACGCAAATACCAACGAGAATAACTATAGGAAGGATAAGGTCAATAACTCTGCCTTTAGGATTATAGTTCTCTTCTTCACTCTCTTGCTTCTCGCCACTGAACAAATCGCCATACTCTCTTGCTCTGTATTCGTGCATAGCCATTTTGCCATAGTCAAAGTTCATCAAAACGATAGCGATGATGAATACAAATGTTAAGAGTGAATAGAAGTTATATGGGATAGCCGCAATAAACAGGTTAAGACCCTTGCCGTCAGCCGCATATTTTGATACAGCAGCAGCCCATGATGAAATAGGAGCTATCATACATACAGGAGCTGCAGTAGCGTCGATGATAAATGCAAGCTTAGAACGTGAGATTTTGTGCGCATCTGTAACAGGTCGCATAACAGAACCTACAGTTAAGCAGTTGAAATAGTCATCAATAAAGATGAGCACGCCGAGTACGAATGTAGCAAGCAGTGCGCCAATCTTAGTTTTAATGTGCTTAGCAGCCCATCTGCCAAATGCAGCAGAACCACCAGCCTTGTTAACAAGAGCAACAAGTATGCCGAGCTCTACAAGGAAGATAAAGATACCTGCTGTGCCCGAAACAGCGCCGATAAGACCGCCGTTAACTACAGTATCTACTGTACCAAGGAAATTGAAGTTTGAGTAAATCAAACCACCTGTTACGATACCAACGAGCAGAGAAGAGTAAACTTCTTTAGTGATGAGTGCAAGACCGATAGCAATGAAAGGTGGAAGCAGTGCCCATAATGAACCCTGTGGGTTTCCTACGCCATCGCAGTTGTCACATGCTTCGCCAAGAACTTCGCCGGTGCCTGAGCATTCAACGCAAGGAACTGTGTTCATGTATCCGCCTGATACTGCTGCAAAAATGAGCAGACCGACGATAACAACAGCAGCGATTGCAAGAACAATCTTGTTTGTTTTTGACATTTTTATGTCCCCCTTAAATTTTTTAAAAACAAAAACCGTGGCAAAAGTGCCACGGTCAAAACGTTCAACCAAAATAGCACTCCACCCAATATTTGGGTGACAGTGTAATACATATTCTGCATCACACCAGCCCGATTTGCTCGGAAATCAAACCAGGCTTCGGCGGTGATTCCTTTCATACACGAATATAATTCCGTACCTTGTGTGCATTACTGATAAGCACCGCGCCTCTATTTTTGCTTATGTAACGATTATAGCAAAAATCGACGTTTCGTCAACCTTTTCGGCAAAAAAATATCGCTAAATAAAAAAATAAAAGCCTTCCTGTAAAAGAAGGCTTTTAGTAAACGGAAAAATTTAGTTATATTTTTTTATAATCTTTCCATTGCAAGATAAGTTTTTCGATTTCTGATGTCAGCTTTTCAATATCTTTATTAGGTATGCCGTCGAGGTCCTTTGCAATAGCTGTCAGCCTGCGAGTGCTTTCTATCAGATTGTGATGAAGCACATTGCTCTTTGACGTACTGCTGTGCTTGTGCTCTATTCGCACCCCTTGGGTTATGTCTATAAACTCACCCGTTTTAAGGTCGTAGGTAGTACCGCTAAATGGTGCAAAAGCGTTGTAGCCTAAATCTTTTAAAGTGCTGACAAAGCTGTCTGCAGAGCTTTCGTCGCCATGGTTGACAAATACCTGTAGCGGCTTTTTCTCAAAATGTGACAGCCAATTTATCAGACCGTCTTTATCAGCGTGACCGCTGACACCTTGCAAGGTGCAGATTTCAGCATTTACTGCGATGTCGTCTTTAAAAAGTCGTACAGATGTAGCGCCGTCGTGGATAAGTCGTCCAAGCGTGCCCACAGCCTGATAACCTACAAAGAGTATGGTGCATTCTTTTCGCCATAAATTATATTTTAAATGGTGACATACTCGTCCTGCTTCGCACATACCGCTTGCAGAGATAATAACCTTTGGTGTTCTGTCTGAATTGAGCTTCATTGACTCATCGGTTGTGACGTAGGTGTGCAAGTTTGAAAAAACTAGTGGGTTTTCACCATTTTTCATTACTTGTAAAATCTCGTCGTCAAGACAGTCCATATCACATTGCTGATAAATACTTGTCGCTTCATTCGCAAGCGGAGAGTCAACATAAACAGGAAAATCACCCACAGAGTCTTCTATCATTTTAGAATTTTTAATCTCGCGGATAAAATACAGCATTTCCTGTGTTCTGCCTACAGCAAACGACGGTATAATCAGATTACCACCGCGTGACAGAGTACGCTCTATATGGTCTGCAAGAGTGTTTATAGAGTCTATTCGTCTTTGAGTGTGCAGTCTGTCGCCGTAGGTTGACTCAATAACTAAATAATCAGCATCAGATACAAAATCAGGGTCTTTGATAATAGGCTGATTTGTGTTGCCTACATCACCGGAAAAGACAATCTTTTTTGTCACATCGTCTTCGGTAAGCCACATTTCAATGCACGCGGAGCCGAGCAGATGTCCGATGTCCGTAAATCTAACGGTGATGTTTTCGTTTACCTGAATAAGTCTTTGATATTCGCATCGTCTGAAATGCTTGCAAACATTTTCTGCATCAGCTAAAGAGTAAAGCGGTTCGACAAGATTTGAACCCGAGCGCTTTCTTTTTCTGTTTTTATATTTTGCTTCGCTTTCCTGTATATGCGCACAATCTCTAAGCATTATATTGCACAGGTTTGCGGTTTCATTTGTAGAAAAGATATCTCCTCGAAAACCGTTTTTGTAAAGAAGTGGCAGATGCCCCGAGTGGTCAACGTGTGCGTGAGTAAGAAAAACAAGGTCGATTTCATTTTCTCCGACAGGTAAAGGAGCGTTTTCGAAAACATTGATGCCTTGCTCCATACCATAGTCAACAAGTATTTTTTTATCGCCTACTTCAATGTAGGTACAGCTACCCGTTACCTCGTGAGCGGCACCGATGAACATAATTTTCATAAAATCACCTCTAAATCTGCTTAATATTTGAGCGAACTGTTTCCGATAAATTCGCGCATCAGAGAATTACTTGGCACAAGCTTGGGGTCAAGTGGCTGAGCGTTTTGTATAAGCTCTTGCAAAAGCGCAACGTCGCTTGTTTGAGGCAAATCTTTTAGCGTATCTAAAAGCAGAGTGCGATAGATATTGATTTCATATGGGATGGTGGTATCAATAGAGTAGTTGCATCTGCTCATAAACGGACGGATATACATATCCTCACCCTCATTTACGCTTTCAAACATATTGAGCGTATCGTTAGGGTCTCTATCTCTAGTTTCTGTATCGCGTAAAATTCTTCTGCCTAGGCGTATAGTTTTTGAACGCAACTCAAAATCTTTATCTACAAACTGACTGCGTATGCTTACATAAAGTCGTGCACATTCTTCGTCAGGTGTGGTAATAACCTCCGGATTTAGCGCGTGAGTGCCCTCGAAAATGATGATTTCACCAGGCTTGCGTTTAAGTGTCCAACCCGAAAATTCGCGTTTGCAGGTTGTAAAATTATATCTCGGGATATCTACAGCGACCTCGTCAAGGATACAGCGAATCTGCATATTCAGATAATCACTGTCGAGCCTTTTTGGGGACTCAAGGTCAAGCAGTCCATCTTTTGCAAGCTTTATTTCTCTATCGTCTAATTCGCGAAAATAGTTGTCGAGTGAGATGGTGTGAGTTTCATATCCCCAGCCGTCCAAAAGCTCCTCCAGTCGCATAGCGGTGGTGGTTTTTCCGCTTCCTGACGGACCCGAAATAAGTACCACAGGAGCAACCTTTGCATTATCTGCGATGCCTCTTGCGGTGGCTTCTATCTGTGCTGAGTATTCAGACTCGCAAAATTCAATAAACTTTTTAGCATTGTTTTTAACTTGATAGTTAATATCGTCAATATAGTATTTCATAAAGCCTCCTAAAGCTGTCTGTCACCTATATTTTATCACAGCTTTTATGAGAAAAAATGGATAAAGTGTAAAATGAACCTAAGTTCTGTTTTTTACGATTTCTCCTCAATAATATATCCGCCGTTGATTTTGAAAAATTGATTTTTATTGTCGCCTGCTATGGCTTTTGCATTCAGCAGGGAAAACTCCCTTTCTCCATCATTATAGAGTACGTAAAAGCCCGAAAATGCTCGCAGTATTCTGTCAGCAGTTTCAAAATCGGTATCTTTTGTTATGATGTAATCTCGCTCGTTTGGTGCTTCCCAGTATTCGCCGTCGCCTTGTGCTTTAGCATTATCATAGTAGTACGAAAAATCGCATACAAGCTTTTCTACCATATCGGGTAGCAGGGCATAGATTTTTTGCATAAAGCTGTTGAGATTTTCATTATCGCTTAGATTAAAAGACTCTTGCAACAAAATATCGCCTGTATCAAAGCTTTCCTCCATTTTGTGAAAAGTTACGCCACTTTGCTTCATATTATTTAAAATAGTAAGTGGCATCGGCCACGCGCCTCTGCCTATAGGCAAGAGCGATGGATGGATATTCACCATTTTGAAATCAGGCAGTATAGGTATGCGATAATAGTATGCACCGCAAATCAGCGCATCAACACCCTCGTTTTTAAGTGCCTTTAAATCTTCTAAAGTGATTTTATCAAAGGTGATAGGAATATCGTGCTTTTTCGCAAACGCACAAACTTCTTTATTAAACTCAGTTATATTATCAACCTTGCAGGAAAAAATCTTTACAATCTCGCAGTTTAAGTTGTAAAAGCTTTTTAAAGCAGGATAAAGCAAATCAAAACCCGCGTATGCAATTTTCATACAATCACCTCTTTTTATTACTATACCATATATAATGCGAATATATCAATCACAGAAATTCATTATCTTATTGACTTTGTGGCTTAATTGCGATAAAATACCTTTAGAATATTATAGGAGGTTACTACTATGAAACATATCAAGACTATTGAAACTCGTAATCTTTGCGAAAGCGCAAAGAAGGGCGGCTGTGGCGAATGCCAGACTTCTTGTCAGTCTGCTTGCAAAACAAGCTGCGGTATTGCTAACCAGAAATGTGAGAGCAAAAAGGAAAGCAAGTAATCAGTAAAAGGGAAATGCCGCTCGTTTGGGCGGCATTTTTTATGATATGGGTAGGTGCATTTTATGATACATCAGTATAAACTTGGCGGATATAATATCGTTTTGGATATATGCTCGGGCGCGGTGCACGCGGTCGACGATGTTGCGTACGATATTATCGCTATGTTTGAGAATAACAACAAAGACGAAATCATCAAAGCGATGTCTGACAAGTACTTGGGCGTTGATGATATAACAAAAGAGGATATAAACGAATGCTACGAGCAGGTTGTGATACTTAAAAATGAAGGAAAGCTTTTTGTAGAAGACACCTTCGAGCCTATGGCAGGTGAACTTAAACGCAAAACTGCAGGCGTTGTAAAAGCGCTGTGCTTACATATTGCTCACACTTGCAATTTAAATTGTGCCTATTGCTTTGCTTCTCAAGGAAAGTATCAGGGCGACAGAGCGCTTATGAGCTTTGAGGTCGGTAAGCGCGCACTTGATTTTCTGATTGAAAACTCAGGTAGCAGACATAATCTTGAGGTCGACTTTTTCGGCGGTGAACCGCTGATGAATTTCGACGTTGTAAAACAGCTTGTTGAGTACGCACGCAGCATTGAAAAAGAAAAGGGGAAAAATTTCCGCTTTACTCTTACAACAAACGGCGTACTTATTGACGACGATGTTATCGACTTCGCGAATAAAGAAATGAGCAATGTAGTGCTTAGTTTAGATGGCAGAAAAGAAGTTCACGACCGATACAGAGTTGACTACAACGGTGCAGGCTCTTGGGAAAAAATCGTGCCGAAGTTTAAAAAGCTTGTTGATGCACGAGGCAATAAAGATTACTATATGCGAGGCACCTTTACTCACCACAATCCTGACTTTTTAGAGGACATAAAGACTATGCTCGACTTAGGCTTTACAGAGCTTTCGATGGAGCCTGTAGTTTGTTCTGAGGGGGACGAGTCAGCGCTGACTTGCGACGATTTACCGATTGTGCTTGAGCAGTACGAAAAGCTAGCTTCGCTTATGATTAAACGCAGAAAAGAGGGCAAACCGTTTACCTTCTACCACTATATGATAGATTTGCAGGGTGGCCCTTGCATTTATAAGCGTATCTCAGGTTGCGGCTCGGGTACCGAATATATGGCGGTTACTCCTTGGGGCGACCTTTACCCTTGCCACCAGTTTGTTGGCGACGATAAATTTTTACTCGGCAATATTTTTGATGGCGTAAAGAACACTGCTATCCAAAACGAGTTTATGGAGTGCAACGTTTACTCTAGAGAAGAGTGCAGAGATTGTTGGGCTCGTCTTTACTGCTCGGGTGGTTGTGCCGCAAACGCATACCATGCAACGGGCTCTGTAAAGGGCATATATAAGTACGGCTGTGAGCTTTTTAAAAAGCGTATGGAATGTGCCATTATGGCAGAAGTTGACAGACTTTTAGAGGACTGAAATGAACACACCGATTTGTGATTTCGTAACTGAATATGCAAACAGCAAAAAGGTAAGAGCGCATATGCCGGGGCATAAGGGCGAAAAGCGTTTAGGTCTTGAGCACCTTGACATCACCGAAGTTTTTGGCGCAGACAGCTTATTTGAAGCAAGCTCGATTATAAAATCAAGCGAAGAAAACGCAGGCTCTTTATTTGGTGCACACACCTACTACAGCACAGAGGGCTCGTCACTTAGCATCAGAGCGATGCTGTATCTTGCTTTACTTTACGCTAAGAAAAAGGGCAAAGCAGAGCTTGTTTTAGCAGCTCGAAACGTGCACAAAAGCTTTGTTTCAGCACTTGCGTTACTCGATTTTTCTGTAGAGTGGCTCTACAACGAAGAAAGCAACTATCTGTCGTGTAGGGTAGACGCAAAAGCGCTTGATAAAAAATTAAGCGAAATGACTACAAAGCCTGTTGCTTTTTACCTTACAAGTCCTGATTATTTAGGAAATGTTGCCGATATAAAATCAATAGCAGACGTGTGCTTAAAGCACGACGTATTACTGCTTGTAGATAACGCTCACGGAGCATACTTGAAGTTTTTATCAAAGTCCGAGCACCCTATAGATTTAGGGGCTACTATGTGCTGTGATTCTGCGCACAAAACCTTGAGCGTTTTGACAGGAGGAGCGTATCTGCATATTTCAAAAACGGCGGATAGTATCTTCAAAGATAAAGCAAAAAACGCTTTATCACTTTTTGCGTCTACCAGCCCGTCGTACCTTATTTTGCAGTCGCTTGATATGGCAAACAAGTTTTTAGCTAACGGCTATAAAGAAAGTCTTAACGCTTTTGTAAAAGAGGTAGATGCATTAAAGTGCAGTCTGACAGAAAACGGCTACACCTTAGTCGGTAATGAAAAATTGAAAATCACAATCGCAACAAAAGACTACGGCTATACGGGCAACCGCTTTGCTGATATCTTACGTGAAAATAATATCGAGTGCGAGTTTTCTGACCCTGATTTTGTGGTGTTGATGCTCACACCGTCATTAAGCAAAAAAGCACTTTTAAAAATCAAGACTGCTCTGTTAGCTATAAAAAAGAAAGAGGAAATAACAGACAAACCGCCAAAGCTTTTTATACCGAAAAAGGTAATGAGCGTGCGTGATGCCGTAATGAGCAACAGCGCTACAGTAAATGCCTTAGAAAGTTGCGGTAAAATTTTAAGCACAATAACGGTTTCGTGTCCGCCTGCAGTCGTGATTTTAGTAAGCGGGGAAAAAATAGACGAAAACCTCATTGACATTTTTAAATACTACTCAATCAAAACCTGCGAGGTTGTCGAATAAAAAACAAACCCCTTGATACAGCTTGTATCAAGGGGTATTTTTATGGTGCGCTTTTAGGCAGGTTCCAGTAATTATTGCTAAATCTACTTACAGAAAAAATTCGCAGGTCGGCGTCATAAGCTACCTTAATAAAATTATACTTTCCTGCTTTATCCGGCATAGTATTAAATTCTTGTGTGTCCATGATATACACCATTTTGTACTCGTCAAGGTTATCTCCGCCAACGCTTCTGATAAGAACCTTTAAATCGCCTAAAGTTTCTATAAATCTTTCGTCTTCTTCTAATTGTTTTTCAATACTTTCAATTTCCTTTTCTGAAAGTTTATTAAGCTTTATAACGCAGTGATATTTGGGTGTACCGAAATAAGGCGGAAGCGGCACTTTGTTTTCAGTATAGGAGGTCAAATCGTAAGTTACATTATCCTTAGGAAACTCAAAATTTATATGCTCTTCAATATATTCTATAAATTCAGATGGACTGTTTACATGCGTAGACGCAACTGTAGAGATGTGCTTTTGAGAATCGGTGACTTTAGTTTTTTCGTCGTGATTTTGCGAAAATTTCAGCAAAATAAAGAGAAAAGCTATAAGCACTACGACAAAAATAATCGCAATAATGATAAAGGTTTTTCGTTTACTTTTTTCCATAAAAGCACCTCCCTTTGATTTGATAATATAGCAGTAAAATTTAAAAGTCAATATTTATTGACAAATTTGTCTACAAGGTGTAGACTAAACTTGTAGACACGGGTATAAAAAGAGAAAAGTGGATATTTTAAACAAATTCTACTTTAAATAAAATGAGGTGTATTTATGACAGAAAAACGACTTGGCGTTATTGAAACACGCTTTGCAAACCTAATCTGGGAGAACGAGCCCCTCGCTACTTCACAGCTCATAAAAATGTGTGAAGAGGAGTTTTCGTGGAAACGCACGACCACATATACGGTACTAAAGCGTTTAAGCGAGAGAGGCTTATTTGAAAATAAAGACGGCACCGTTTCGTCCCTTGTGTCACGTGACGATTATTATGCTACTCAAAGCGAAAGCTTTATTGAGGAGTCGTTTGGCGGTTCACTGCCTGCATTTTTGACGGCGTTTACTTCGAAAAACCGACTGTCAAAAAAGGATGTTGAAAAAATCAAAAAGATGATCAAGGACTACGAGGAGCAATAAAATGGACGCTGTATTTTTAAGAATTCTTAATTTGAGCATACCTGCGTCTTTGATGATAATTGCGGTTATAATTTTAAGGGCAGTTTTTTCTAAGTCGCCAAAGTGGATAAGATACGTTTTGTGGGCGATGGTTGCGCTAAGGCTCGCTATTCCCGTTTCGTTTGAAAGCAGTATAAGCCTTGTGCCAAATGCTCAGAAAATCGACAGCACAAGTCAGAGCTCGACGACCTATATTACCCAAAGTGCTGTTGAAAATACTCAGCTTGCTGTATCAGATAAGCTTGAGGTGATGGACATTTTGCCGTACGTATGGTTAGCGGGTGTAGCGATTTTTGCTTTATATATGGCTGTAAGCTACATAAGAGTTAAGCTGCAGGTACGTGAAAGCGTAAAGCTAAAAGATAACATATATATCTGTGACCATATCCAGAGCCCGTTTGTGCTTGGTTTTGTAAACCCTAAAATATATCTCAATTCCGCAATGAGCGAGGAAGACGCACAGTACATCATAGCTCACGAAAAAACTCACATAAAGCATTTTGACTATATATTAAAGCCATTTGGCTTTTTGTTGCTATGTGTTTATTGGTTTAATCCGCTTTGCTATATTGCTTACTTTTTGTTTGTAAAGGATATTGAGCTTTTCTGCGACGAAAGTGTTATCAAGACGCTTAGCCCGAATGGTAAAAAAGAGTATTCCACCGTGCTTTTGGAATGTGGACTATCTTCAAGAGCGATGTCACGCTGTCCGCTTGCGTTTTCCGAAAGCAATTTAAAACAGAGAATTAAAAGCATATTAAAATACAAAAAACCACCGATGCTTTTAGTGATCACGTCTGTTACGGTTTGCTCTGTGGTGCTTATGATGTTTATGTCAAACCCTGTATCTATACAGGCAAAAGAGGTGGAAGAAACAAAACCGACACAAACCGTTGTAGAAACACAAGCACCGACTGAAAAACCTACCGAAGCACCAACGGAAAAGCCGACTGAAAAGCCGACCGAAAAACCAACGGAGAAACCGACCGAGGCAGAGTATGTTGAAGAGTCCTACGAGTACTCAAACTACAACAGTTATTATAGCGACCCTACTGTACCGCCACTTAAGCAGTATGATTTCCCGGAAATGGTACCGTTTGAGCCTAGTTATCCTGATTCTTCGGGTATATCTGGCAATTATAATTCATCAAACTTTTCTTCAAACTCATCAAATGGTGTTCAGAATCCGTATAATGAGGTTATAGTGTGGGACTATGCAAATGCACCCGAAAACCCGACATCAGGAGTCCAGAGAGCCGACAGCTGGATAACCGGAATATACTAACTAAGGAGGAAATAATATGAAAACAAAAAACTTTTTAAACCGCACATTATCCATACTTTTATGTATGGTTATGTTGCTAACAGTATTTATGTGTGTGCCATTTACAGCTAACGCACAGCAGGCTAATGTCAATCTCATAAATGACATGGTAACTATCGGAAACAGCGACAGTTTAGATAATAAAAACAGTGCTGACGGAGAGAAAGCAGATATTGCTGATACATCATATAACGATAATTCAAGATATGAGTATGAAAATATCATACAAGATGGTGTAGTGTACTCAATTGATGAGTCGGGCTATTTGTACCTTACAGGTTACAAAGACAGCGAGTTACCAGAACATTTAGTTATTCCAAAAGAGGTAAACGGTTATCCATTAGAGGATATTTGGCATAGTGCATTCCAAGGTTCTACAAAGCTCAAAAGTGTAGTTATCCCGAACACTATTAAAAGAGATATTGATGATTACGTGTTTAGAGATTGTGTAAATCTTGAGAGTGTAGTTTTTGAAGAGGGTATACAAATCAAGTATCTCGGCGAGTGGACATTTGCAGGATGTAAAAGCCTTAAAAGTATCACAATTCCTGCAAGCGTAGAAAAGGTTGTTCACTATACGTTTGAAGATTGCACCAGTTTAAAAACGGTTACTTTTGAAGAAAATTCAAAGCTAGAAGAAATTGGTATGAAGTCTTTCTATAATTGCACTTCTCTTGAGACAATTGACATACCTTCAACTTGCCTGGAAATACGTAGCAGTGCCTTTATGAACTGCGAATCACTATACGAAATTGACCTAAAATCAGGACTTAAGACAATTGGTGAAAAGGCGTTTTTTAACTGCTTTAGTTTGTACTATATTACTATTCCGAAAAGCGTTGAATCTATTGGCTCAATGGCACTTGGTTGTTTTGAAGAAGATGGAGTAAACTACTCATTTGGAGATTTTGTCGTTGTTGGTGTGAGCAGTTCACTTGCTGATGAATACGCAGACGCTTACAACGTATATTGGGCGCTGTCAGCACCTAAGTTGACTAAAATTTCAAACACATCAAGCGGTGTTAAAATAACTTTCTCTAAACCGTCGGGCGCATCAAGCGGTAAGTACGAAATATATAGATGTACTGAGAGCACAGAGTGGAAAAAGATTGGTACGACAAGCTCTTTGTCTTATACAGACAAAACCGCAAAAGCAGGTAAAAAGTATTACTATACCGTTCAATTTGT
This sequence comes from Ruminococcus sp., assembly GCA_017411835.1. Classification (GTDB taxonomy): domain Bacteria; phylum Bacillota; class Clostridia; order Oscillospirales; family Acutalibacteraceae; genus Ruminococcoides. Next base: position 87,257 of record JAFQPG010000002.1, read on the forward strand.
CGGCAAACCAACAAATTCTTTAAACGACCTTCCACTTGAGATAGTAAGACTTACTAACCCATCTGTATCTAAAATTACAAATACCACTACAGGTGCAAAGATCACTTGGGGAAAGGTGACAGGTGCAGCAGAATACAAAGTATATGTAAAATCAGGCACAAGCTGGAAAACACTTGGCAGTACAAGCGGGACTTCATATACCCATACAAGTGCCGCGTCAGGTAAAACCTATACCTATACCGTAAAAGCGTATGATAGTAGCGGAGATTACGCAAGCGGATACAAAACCGCAGGCTGGAGCAAAAAGTATATTGCTTCTCCAAAAATCAAGTCAATTTCAAATACCTCAACGGGTGCAAAGATAACTTGGGGCAAGGTATCGGGTGCTGCAAAGTACAGAGTATTTGTTAAGTCGGGCGATAGCTGGAAAAAGCTTAAGGATACAACCTCGACTTCTTATACCCACACAGGTCTTACCTCGGGCAAGACTTATACGTACACAGTACGCTGTATTTCTTCAACCGGCAAGTCTTACACAAGCTCATATGATACCACAGGTACCAAAAACACTTACGTAAAAAGACCGTCTATATCAAAAATCACAAATACCGTAGACGGACCAAAACTAAGCTGGAGCAAGGTAGCAGGTGCTACAAAATACAATGTATATGTAAAATCGGGTTCAAGTTGGAAGTTACTCGGATGCACAGACTCAACTTCACTCGTTCACGAAACTGCAACATCAGGCAAAACATATACCTACACCCTGCGCTGTGCAGATAGCGACGGCAAAAATATAAGCGCGTATAATTCAACAGGTTGGCAAAATAAGTATATTGCCGCTCCTGTTATCACATCTCTTGAAAACACCTCAAAGGGTGTAAAAATTACTTGGGACAAGGTATCGGGTGCTGCAAAGTACAGAGTATTTGTTAAGTCGGGCGATAGTTGGAAAAAGCTTAAGGATACAACCTCGACTTCTTATACCCACACAGGTCTTACCTCAGGCAAGACTTATACGTACACAGTACGCTGCATTTCTTCAACCGGCAAGTCATACACAAGCTCGTATGACACCGTAGGTCAGGCAATAGTTTTTGAAAAGTAAAATCAAAATAAAAAAAGCACTGCAAAACTGCAGTGCTTTTTGTTTTGAGTGAGTTTTTTAATAGTTAAGCCTCTTGAGCGTATGTACTCTTATCACAAAGAAGCAGAATGCCTGCGATTGTGTTTACAAACAAGAGAACCACAACAGCCCAACCGGTTGTCATTGTGTTTGTGTTGATTTTCTTAAGTGCGATGATACCTAATACTAATGGGAAAATCAACCAGAAACCGGCAATCATAGTTAAAATGATTAAAACTTTTGAAGCAATTGTCATAATTCTTTACCCCTCATAAAAATATTTGCAATAAATTGCAATTTCATATTACCCTATATTTTGTTATGTGTCAACTGCAAGTATCAAAATATAGCGTAAATGGTGTATATATTCTCGTCGGAATACTCTATTTCTGACGAGAAAAGTCGAGCAATCTCTACCTGTGCTTCAAAGTCAAATTCATTTGTAGTTGAAAAAATCACAGCACCGATAGCATAAAGCATTTCATAAGCAAACTTAGTAAAGCACGCACGCTTTTTTGCTTGTGATAAATCAGGAGAATTTGCAAAATGTCGGTAAATAAGATAAACAGCAAATTGCTCGTACTCGTGCTGTCTGTTTTGCATATATTCATCAAAAGCTTTTAAATCAGCGTTGTGATAATTTTCCTTGGTTTTCTTTATAATCTCGGTCCATTTTTCGTCCATACATTCAAGACTTAAAAGAAGATTACACCAACGCTCTATAGAGTAGTCTGTAGGCTTTGCATCGCAAAGAGAAAGCATATCGCTGATACGTTTGTTGATATTTTTTTCGCGGTTTTGTAAAACAGAGATTACTTTGTCGCGAAGGAGAATAATCTCGTCGTCTGTTTTGCAGTCTTTTTTACAGACAAAGGTGAGCTTTTCTTTTTTGCTTAGTATCATTCTACACGCCTGCTCACAGCAAAGCCCTAAGCCCGATTCTATTCTATTTGGAAGCTCGTTGTGAAAACGCGGGTGCTGCGCACAAATATCGCACAAATAGTCTTCACCTAAGGTGCAGATTATGTCGCACAGGTTTTCATCATTTAAAAAAGGGCATCGCTCGTTTTTATCAAGTACAAAATGCGGTGTTTGCTTAAACGAAATGCTGTCTTTAAAACGCTTTGAAAACTCACCCTCGATATTTTTATAAAGAGAAAGGGTATCGTCATCAATATCAATTTCCCAGCCGATACAGCAGTTGTGACGGCATTTTGATGCAATGCACTTAAAATCAAAGTAGTAGTCAGGATAATAATGCATTTTTATCTCCTTTGAAACATTTGACATTATTGTAGCATATTTAGCACCTTGTGGCAAAAAAATATGGTAAAAATATAGTTTTTTGTAGAATGAGTAAAAATATTGCTATTGCGGTTTTTTGCTTGCTTTATGTAAAATTAAGTGATATAATCAGTCTGTTAATACATAATTAGTTGTACTATGGATTACTATGGGTACGAGATTGATTGGAGTAATAACATTTATGAAGAAAATACAAGTTTTTCGTATGATTGCTTTTTTGCTGGTTGTTGCTTTACTTGTTTCCGGCTTAACCGCCGTAGCATTAATGCAGCCTGACTTTTCGCAGACAGCACAGCGATATGACGACTTTAAAGATTTAGAAGAAAACACAGTTGATGTTATTTTTACCGGTACAAGCGGTATTGACAGATACTGGATTGCGCCTAAGGCTTTTGAAGAATACGGCATGACAGCGTACAATCTTTCTTCTGACGCACAGCCTACATGGCTTGTAAAAAATGTGCTTGAAGAAGCGACTAAAACACAGTCTCCTAAGCTTGTAGTTATTGACACTCGTGCGTTTACTACAAAATACGGTAAGCAAATCGGTAACATCGAAATCGGTGCTCGTTATCTTACAGACGGCGACTGCTTCTCATTTAAAAACAGAATTGATGCTATCGAGAGAACACTCGTTGCCCTAAAAACCATCAAGCCTGAAAAAGATTTTGACAGAAAGACTTTCTATCTGCCTCTTATCAAGCACCATGGCGCATGGGCTAATATTCAGGACTTTGTAGACGAGTATTCTTATTCTGTAATGGGTTACTATATGTGCTCCATTAGAACACCTGTTACCACTAAAGAGATTGAAGATTTCTCTTATGAAACAACGCAAGTCGGCGAGATGCACCCGATAGCACAGGGCTATCTGTACGAGTTGCTTGACTATCTTGATACAAAAGATTATGAAGTGCTTTTCTTAAATACTCCGCAGGGTCGCTCAGAGGGTGAAATGAGAACTGTTAACGCAGTTACACAGGTTTTAGAGTCACGCGGATACAAGCACCTTGTATGTTATGTAGACGAAACCTACGACAAGTCAAAGGACTTTTATAATCAGGGTCATGTAAACTTCCATGGTGCAGAAAAATTCACCGATTTCTTTGCTCAGTATTTAAAGGATAATTACGACCTTGAAGACCATAGAGACGACGAAAGATGTCAGCAGTGGTATGGTCATTATGATGAAATCAAAGCCACCGTTGCCCAGTGGGAAGCTGAAATCGAGGCTGAAAAAGAGGCTAAAGCTAAAAAATAAGTTCATAATAAAGGTAGGTGTTTGTGCACCTGCCTTTTTTTATGCTTAATAATAGTGAGCAATAAATCCATTTATTAACTAAAAGTAAAATGTTTATGAACATCGACTTTATATTATTGAAAACAAAGCCTTATTTTGCTAAACTTATGAAAACTAAGTTTATTAAATTATGATATTGTATGGTAGGCGATCTAAGTGTACGGATTAACAGATAAACAGGTTTTAGAAAGCAGAGAGCAATACGGCTCAAACAAGCTTCCAAACCCTAAACAAAAGAAATGGTATAACTTTGCGCTTGAAGCACTCAGCGAAAAAATTACTATGATACTGATTGCTATCTCGGTTATACAGATAATACTATCTACACTCGGCATTATGGAAGTTTCCGAGCCGATTATGATTATTCTTGTTTTAGGTATTGTAACGGCGATTGCTATACGCACGGGGCTGGGAGTACAGAAATCTGCAAATGAGCTCAGAATGCGTAGCGCTGTGCGATATTGCGATGTTATCAGAAACTCAAAAAGAATCACCATCAATAAAGATGAGCTTGTCGTAGGGGATATCGTTTTTATCGAAACAGGTAAGGAGATATTTGCCGATGGCTATATTATTGAGGGCAAGGTTGATGTCAATAATGCCGCTATAAATGGCGAAACAAAAGAGTGCAGAAAAACTCCTGTAGAGGGTTATGTTCACGTGAAAACTACCTCTACAGATGCATATACAAATCAGAACTGTCTTTTTGCCGGTACAAGTGTTATGAGTGGCGAAGGCAAAATGCTTGTTAGTGATGTCGGTGTAAATACCGTAAACGGCGATACCTTAGTAAAGATGCAAACGCTTGAGGCGCCTAAGACCGCTTTGGATATTGCTCTCGACAAGTTAAGCGGGTTTATTTCGAAATGGGGTACACTCGCTGCTGTCGTTACATTTATTATTCTTACCTTAAGCGGTATTTTAGAAGTTGGCTTTGAAAGTTATTTTTCGGGTGGCTTACTCGATATAGTTCAGAAGATTGCTTCCAATGTCGCAGTTGCACTTACGATTATAGTTGCCGCTGTTCCGGAAGGCTTGCCTCTTATTGTAAAGCTTGTTACTAAGCAGAATGTAAAGACAATGGAGAAAAGCAATATCCTTGCAAAAAATCCCGGAAAAATTCCGGAGCTTGCGTATGTTAATCTTATTTGCACCGATAAAACAGGCACACTTACAACCGGTGTGATGTCTCCTAAATGTGTTGTTGATAGCTTTGGTGAGAAGATAGATACGCAAAGTGTTTTATATAGTGAGATAATAAATAATATAGTTTTGAATAACAGTGCGGCATTTGATAATGAAGAAAACATTACAGGTGGCAACTCGATTGACCGCGCTGTGCTGTCGCTCGTAACAGCTCAGCTTGCAAGAGATATAAAGAAAAACAACGAGATGCTTGACAGACAGGCATTTAACAGCGCAAATAAATACTCTGCATTTGCCAGCGCAAAAGGTAAAGTGTATTACAAGGGCGCTTCGGAAAAAATAATTGATGCGTGCAGTAAAATGATGCTTCAAAACGGCGAGGTTGTACCATTTGATTGCGAAGATAAAATAAAAAGTAAAATTACGTCGCTCACATCAAATTCTGTCAGATGTATTGCGCTTGCCGTAGATGACGGAAAAATCACCGAAAACGAGATACCGCAGGGTATGACACTTTTGGGCGTTATCGGTGTTGTTGATCCGATAAGAGTTGAGGTGCCTAATGCAGTAGAGATTGCGCATAATGCTGGAGTGCAGGTTATCGAAATAACCGGTGACAGCATAGAAACGGCAGTTGCGGTTGCCAAAGAATGTGGCATTTATAAAGACGGCGAGCTTGCTATTACAAACGACGAGTTTGAAAATATGAGCGATGAAGAAATCAAAGAAAAGCTCCCGCTTTTAAGAGTAATTGCACGTTGCTCACCAAACACAAAATTGCGACTTGTAACTCTTGCACAGCAGATTGGAATTTCGTGTGCTATGACGGGTGACGGAGTTAACGACTCACCTGCATTAAAGCGTGCAGATGTCGGCTTTGCGATGCAGACCGGTAGCGATGTTGCAAAGGAAGCATCGGATATTATACTTACCGACGACAACTTTGCATCTGTCGTAAAAGCAGTTGAGCTTGGCAGAACATTTATGCACAACATTATGATGTTTTTAGAATTCCAGCTTCCAATCAACATTTCTTTGCTTATTTTAAGTATGCTGTATCCTATTTTTGCAGTGGGTTCGATACTTGCATCGGTTCAGATTCTTATAATCAATATTATTATGGACTCACTAAATTCTCTGTCGTTTGGTAGCGAGCCTCCAAAGGCAGAGTATATGAAAGAAAAACCGATTAAAAAAGGCCTTGGACTTTTTGTAAATGGTGCAAAATCAAGAATCGCAGTAAGCACAGTATCCTTTATCTTTGCCTATGCAATTTTACTGTTCATTCAAATGAATGGTCTGTTTGAAAATGAACAGACAGCGCTTACTGCACGATTTGCTTTGATGTGCTTTATGGCGGCTGTAAATGGCTTTAATATCAGAACAGAGAAGATTAACCTCTTTAGCGGACTGAAAAACAACAAGCTGTTTGTACGCATTACAATTTCTATTATAATCGGCGTAATACTAGCGTGCACGTTATTAGGAAATGCTATCAAGGTTTGCCCGTTAAGTCTTAAACAGTGGCTTGCTGTAGCACTATTATCATTGATTGTAATACCGATAGATATCGTAAGAAAGCTGATAGTAAAAGCTAAAAACAAAAAGAATAATTAACAAAAAAGCCTGAGTAAAAACTCAGGCTTTTTATTTGTAGCAAGACAAATTATTGCTTATGCGTTGATTGCTCTTAAAAAATAGTCGTTTATTTCTTCGGGTGATTTTTGTAGCTTTTCATTTATCCACCATCTTACTGTTTCAACAAAGGTTGATGCAATATGGTTTGTCCAAAAGTCAGTCGGTAGCTTTGCTTTTTCGCTGTATTTGTATAGCTGATGCTGGCTTTCGATAAGTCGGTATAAGCCACTTTTAAAATACTGCAGAAATAAATCATTATTTTGACACGACAGCAGCTCTAAAATGTTGTTGTCGTTTTTCTTTAGGTGGGTGAACAGATGCAAAAACACCGAGTCGGGAGCATCGCATTCAAAGATGTGGCGGTGGCTATGATTGTTGTCAACAGAATCGAAAATATGGCAGAAAAGTTCTTCGCATAGCTCTTTTAAAAGGAAGTCCTTTGTCTCAAAATGAGCGTAAAAGGTTGCTCGTCCGACATCGGCGCGGGTGATAATATCCTCAACGGTAATCTTGTTGACATTTTTTTCTGATAATAGTGCAATAAATGCTTTAAATATCGCTTCTCTTGATTTTCTTTGTCGCCTGTCCATAGTTTTTTTCATACAAATTCTCCAAAATGTTCGGTAAGATACAAGCACTAAAAATCATATATTGATAATGCTTTGGTTACGAATATAATACTGAATAGAGTGTTCGATAGCATATACATTGTATAGAAAATATGACATAAAGTCAATATGGAGGTACTATGAAAACGAGTAAAAATTTACTGATGGCATTTATTTTGAATTTAGCCTTTTCAGTTTTCGAGCTTTTTGGAGGATTTTTTACATCGAGTGTTGCGATTATGTCTGATGCAGTCCACGATATGGGCGATGCTTTAAGCATCGGTTTGTCGTATTTTTTCGAGCGAAAAAGCACAAAAGCACCTGACGAAAAATACACCTACGGCTACGCACGATTTTCTGTGCTCGGTTCGATAATTACGACGCTTGTGCTGATTGTCGGCTCGGTTGCGGTTATTATAAATGCAATAATAAGAATGATAAACCCTGTACAAATTAATTACAACGGTATGATAATATTCGCTGTAGTTGGAGTGTGCGTAAATTTTTGTGCCGCATATTTTACGCATGGCTCTGCTTCACTAAATCAGAAAGCCGTATATCTTCACATGGTTGAAGATGTGCTCGGGTGGGTAGTGGTGCTTGTTGGTGCTGTGGTAATGAAATTCACGCAAATCCCACTGATTGATCCGATAATGTCTATTTTAGTTGCTGTATATATTTTGTATAACGCGATTAAAAATTTAAAAGTAGGTATTGATATATTTTTGCTGAAAACACCTAAAGGCTTTTCCGTTGAAAAAGTGAAAAGTATTGTTTTGCAGATTGAAGGAGTTTTAGATGCGCACCATATTCATATATGGACAATAAACGGTGTTGACGCGTATATAACCTTGCATATCGTGACAAATGAAGAAAGCCATGCTATAAAAGAAAAAGTAAGAGCTGTATTAAAGGAAAAAGGGGTAGTACACTCCACCATAGAAATCGAAAAAGACGACGAGCATTGTGATGGATATAGTTGTGAAATAAAAGACCATCATAACCATTCCCATTGTTGCCATCACCACCAATTGGTACAGTAAATGCAAACGGCAGCGTTGTATTCTGCTTTAAGAACGGGAGCGAGGTGGAGGTGTGAAAGATATTAAGTTTATATTGCTATCATTTTATTTGTTGTGCTATAATCAACTCGATAAACTAGAACTTAACATATAGTGGTTATTTTAGGAAAGAGCAGATATTATGGAATTTTACGAAAAATTACAGGAACTCCGAAAGCAAAAAAGACTTACACAGGAAGAACTTGCAGAGGTTCTTTTTGTGTCCAGAACTGCTGTTTCAAAATGGGAGTCAGGCAGAGGATATCCAAATATAGATTCTTTGAAAGCAATCTCAAATTTTTTTGGGGTAACAATTGACGAACTGCTGTCTGGTGATGAATTACTGACCATAGCAGAAGAAGATACTAAGCAAAAACAAAAGCATTTTTTTGACTTGGTATTTGGATTGCTCGATTGCAGTATTGCAATGTTTTTCTTTCTGCCTTTCTTTGGGCAGAAGTCAGATGCGATTATACAGGAAGTGTCTCTTTTATCCCTTACCGAAATTGCACCATATTTGAGGATAGCATATTTTGTTGTTGTAATTGGAATTATAGTATCTGGAATTTTAACCCTTGCTCTGCAAAATTGCTATCAAGCGTTTTGGGTGAAGAATAAAAGCAAAATATCGTTAGCATTAAATGCAGCTGGAGTACTCCTTTTTATCATTAGTTCGCAACCGTATGCAGCAGCATTTTTGTTCATCTTCTTAATAATAAAGGTGTTGATGCTCGTAAAATGGAAATGATACGAAGAGTATCATCGTTGTGATGCCCCGTTTCTTGTGGTTGTTCATACCCTCTCTTAAAATGTATTTAGGCAAGAGCCAAATACAAAAAAGGTAGGTTGAACAAATGAAAAAAGTAAACCAGAAAAACTTCTGCTTTGCAATATGTATGCTTATTGCATTTGTGATGTGGACGATAGCAGTTCGTTTTATTGATGTGCAAGCAATCGGACCGCAAGAGTCATCTGTTGGATTTGCAACGATTAACCGGTTCGTTCATAACCTTACAGGTGTGCATATGTCCCTGTATACTATCACGGATTGGTTGAGTCTGGTGCCACTCGTTTTCGTAATGGGGTTTAGCACTCTCGGACTTATTCAATGGATTAAGAGAAAACACCTCTTGAAAGTGGATTATAATATCCTTATTCTTGGTGGTTTCTATATTGCCACTATGGCGGTATATGTGCTATTTGAAATGCTTGTTGTAAATTACAGACCAATACTCATTAACGGATATCTGGAAGCCTCTTATCCATCATCAACAACAATGCTCATAATGTGTGTTATGCCAACTGCTATAATGCAGTTTAATTCTCGCATCAAAAACGAAGTTTTTAAACGATGTGTCGCTACTGCAATTACTATATTTATTATTTTTATGGTAATCGGCAGACTTATTTCGGGCGTGCATTGGTTTACTGATATTGTTGGCGGTGCTTTGCTTAGTGCAGGGCTCGTTCTGATGTATCGTGCCATCATCTACAAATTTGATGTTAGATAAATTCATTTTGTGGATATAAAACAGCCGTTTAACGATACCCCTACAATTTAACGATAGGTTTGGGGTAATTGCCGGCAAAAACATAAAACTTAATATTTTTACACAACAAAAAAGCGTTGCGGATGGAGGAGAGTATCAATTTACTCCTTCAAACTGCAACGCTTGTTTTTAGTTTGTGCGAATGCTATAATTATCCCGACAAACTTGAATTTGATGGGGAGATAGTATGAATCAGAAAGTAAGAATTTTTGAAGAACGAATTTCAGCAGAAGAATATATAGACTTTTTGAAAAGAACGGACTTGGGCTCCCAATATCCAAAAGAGCGATTCGAAAATCGAATTGCCAAACTTGTCAAAACCGTTTCTATCAGTCTTGTCGCACGAAATGAATGCGGTACGGTTGTTGGAGTTTTGTTTGGCTTGACCGACTTTGCATATTGGCTTTATGTAACAGATTTGGGAGTTGACAGAACCTACACGGGACAGGGTATCGGCAGACAGCTAATGAAAACAGCCCATGAAATTGCGGGCGGCGAAAAAGATATTGCGGTTTATTTGATAGCCAACGAAAATGCAATTCCATTCTACGAAAAGCTGGGCATGAAGAAATCTGTGGATGTCATGCAGTATAACAAAATTGAGTGGACAGAATTTACGGTAGTATAACAAATTCCAATTTGCCGAGCTGAAACAAAAATTCAGCCGTTTAACGATACCCTATAATTTAACGATAGGTTTATTGTTTTTACCGGCTTAATTAAATAACCACATAAAAAATCACAACAAAAAAGCGTTGCACTGCAAATAATTAACACGGAATTTGAATTGTGTATCTATTCACTTTGCGCTTAAACAATAATTATGATACAATTATTTCTGTGACAAAACTCATCTTTATGGAGGTTATGATGGATATTTTGATTAGGTTTGCCGAAAAAGAAGAACTCAGAAAAGTTAATATGCTTCGTAAACAAGTAAATGATCTACATGTAAATGGAAGACCTGACATATTCAGAGAAGGATTCTGCACTCAAATGCAAGATCACATTTACACTATGTATGAATCAGAAAATTCCGATATCATTGTGGCTGTAAGCGGTGATGATATCTTAGGGTTCGCTACTGTAGAATACATACTAAAGCCATTATCTCCATACAGTCTCGAGAGGAAGATATATCAGATTTGCGAATTCGGTGTAGATAAAAAGCACCATCGTAAAGGTATAGCTACAAAACTTGTGGATTTTATAAAACAAGATGCTGCGTCAAAGGGCTATAGTAGAATTGAACTCGATGTATGGGAATTTAACGAAACTGCTATTGAATTTTACAACGCAATCGGATTTAAACCTTATCGCAGGTATATGGAACTACCAATTTGAATAATCATCCCAAACGTGAATTTCCGTTATTAATCACTTTACACTAAACAGTTTTTATTCCTTTTCGATTGTTTAACGATAACCCTATAATTTAACGATAGGTTTATGGTTTTCACCGGCATCATTACAAAATCACATATAAAATCACAACAAAAAAGCGTTGCGGATGAGGAGTAGCATCAATATATGTCCTCAAACTGCAACGCTTGTTTTTTATTCTCTGCTTATTTCAAAGCGGAGGAGCAACAGATAACAAGTTTTATATTGCTATTATTTTATTTGATGTGATATAATTAACGCTATAAACTTGAGTTTTCGGAGGATGACCGATGTTAAAAATAACAGACAAAGTTGATTTAAAAGATATTTATGATTTTCAGTTGAGCTTCAAAACACCATACTTTTTTAGTGTAAATTTTGAAGAGTGGAAGAAGTCATTTGAGCGTGACATCGACGGCGAAGGTAGAGAACTATTCAACGAGCTTTTTGTAAAAGCAGTTTATGATAACGATAAACTTGTAGGCTTTGTCCAGTATGGAAAAACTGCCTTTGGCTTTGATAATAAAGGCGAGATTTCAGATGAAATTTCGTACCCTGTTATCCGCAACCTGTTTTTCAAAGAAGACCGAGCAGACGCAGGTGAATTGCTGTTAAATGATGCTATGAAAAACCTTGGTACAGATGAGCGAGTATATGCGTTCTTCCATTACTTTGGTATGAGTTGTTTCGCTCGACACGGCAAGCTCTTTGAAAATCATGCTCATATTGATTCTTTGCTTAAAGAAAATGGCTTTGAAGTTGAACATGAAAACGTGTACTACTCATCTGTTTTAGTTGAGAGCGAAAACTCAGATGTAGTAATCAAAGCTAATGATTTGACTAAAGGCAATCAACAGTATATTGATTTTAAAATCGACGGCAATCAGGTTGGCGGTTGCGAGGTGCATTATCTGAGTGACACAACAGCATATCTTCGCTGGATTTATGTCAACGGCGATATAGTAGGCAAAGGTATCGGCACAAAATGTATGACTGCGTTAAAGAGCTTTCTTTTTGAAAAAGGTATCAGAAGATTTGACACCGACACAGCTATCAACAATACAGTCGCTCAGCACTACTATGAGAAAAACAGTTTTGTTCGTGAGGGTGTTACAAGAAGTTATTTTAAAATTTGACTGACAAGGAATAGATTTTTGTTATCAGCACAGTATTGCAGAGTTATTCGTTCTGCAATGCAAGCTTTAAAGGTTAAAAAACGTTGACAAAATATAATTTTAGTAGTACACTACGGACAGAATAGTTTGCTTCATTAAATTTAATAGTTTGCTTCAATAAATTTTATGGCAAACGAGAAAGGAGAATTTCAGTATGATTTACAGCGAGGTAATTAACTGCTAACTGAATATTGGCACGCTTTTAATAGTTTTGGGACTTCCAAGCCCCTTTATTTGTCGTGCCGTTTTAAAGAACCTTTCGTGAATTCTATGACTGACGTTATGGCACACTCAAAGGGGTGTGCTTTTTTATGCCCAAAATTATTTTCAGCCGCAGAAATCCCTCAAGGGTTGCTTTCTGCGGTTTTTTCGTCCATTTTCAGTTAGCAGTAACATTTATAAAATTTATGATTTAAAAGACAGAACTGATTTTGGAGGAATAAAAGTTGAAGATAAATGATTTTGGATTTAATCCTGATTTGAATCCTAAAAATAAAGGCGGTATACCTGCAAGGATAACCGCAGTACACAAAGGTCGCTTTGGTATTGTGTCAGATTTTGGCGAGGGCTATGCAAGCCTCAAGTCAAAGGAATATTATTTTAATGGCGAAGATTTTCCCACGGTTGGTGACTTTGTGCTGATAGATTATGTTGAGAACGGCGACAGCCGAATTACAGCAACACTTAAACGAAAAACCTACTTTTCTCGCCGTGACCCCGATAAAGGCAGAGGAGAGCAGGCTATCGCCGCAAACTTTGATTACGTTTTTATTATGCAGTCGCTGAATAATGACTTTAATCCAAAGCGGATTGAGCGTTATCTTACTGCTGCTCGTCAATCGGGAGCAGAGCCTGTAATTATACTTACAAAAGCTGACTTAACGGATGATTACTTGCCATATATTTTAGAAATCAGTCGAGTAGCCGAGGGGGTAGAAACCTACATCGTAAGTGCCAAGACAGGTATTGGTATTGCCAAACTCTCAAAATATATGCAAAAGGGTAATACCCTTGTTTTCTTAGGCTCATCGGGCGTTGGCAAGTCAAGCTTAGTGAATACTCTTGCAGGCGAAGAGATTATGGATGTAAATGGTATCCGTGAAGATGACTCAATGGGCAGACACACCACCACTCACAGAGAGCTTATTATGCTCAAAAATGGCGTGATGATAATTGATACCCCAGGTATGCGTGAGCTTGGTATGTGGGATGTAACTGAAGGTTTATCCGACGCCTTTGCAGATGTTGAAAAATTTATAGACAAGTGTAAATTCCGTGACTGCAAACACGAAAACGAGCCAGGTTGTGCTGTGCGTGAGGCCATAGAAAACGGCGAACTTGCCCCTTCCCGTTTGGAAAGTTACAAAAAGCTTAAAACCGAGGCAAAATTCAGTGATGACGGTTATGAATATAAAAAACAAAAACAACAGTGGGAGAAAGCCCTCAGAATCAGCGATAAGAAAAAGAGAAAGGAAAGATTTTAAAATGAACAGAACAATTAAATCAATGGAAAATAAATATTTGCAGAGTTCTCTTGATATGATAAGGAGAACATTTACAAACAGCGAGAGTGCTGAGGATGCACAGATTGTTGTAAATTTGGTTCAGGAAATCAGGTCAATGAAATATTATTTGCCCGAGCTTGAGCTTATTATGGTGGATGAAAACGACGAGGTGATAGGCTATTCAATGTTTTCAAGGTTCCACCTTGGTGGTAAGTTTAGGGATGAGCTTCTTATCCTTACTCCTGTGGCAGTAAAGACAGAATTACAGCGTCAGCACATTTCAAAAGAGATTATCGAGGCAGGCTTTGAAAAAGCAAAGAATATGGGCTTTAAGGTCGTGCTTGTAGAAGGTAACCCTCAGAATTATTGTAATCGAGGCTTTGTGACCTCTGCAGATTTTGGCATAGTTGCAGGAGAGAGTGTGGGCTTGCCTGCACCTGAGTGCCTTATGGTAAAAGAACTTGAAAACGGTGCTTTAGAGTGCATTAGCGGTGTCTTAGAGTACACCGAATACAAAAGCCTTAAATAAGAAAGGAAAATTAAAATGAGTGAACTTAAATATATAACATTAAGAGAAAAGCCTGAGCTTATGGAGAATGCCGCTTTGTGGTTTAATAGCAAGTGGGGTGTACCAAAAGAAGCATATCTTGAGTGTATGGAAAGCTACCTCAGCGGTGAAACTGAGCTTGGTTGGTATCTTTGCTTAGATGGTGATAAGATTGTTGGTGGAATGGGTGTAATTGAAAACGACTTTCACGACAGAAAAGACCTGACTCCTAACGTCTGTGCAGTTTACACAGAAGAAAGCTACCGCAAGCAAGGAATTGCAGGCGCGCTACTGAATATGGTGGTAGATGATCTTAAATCAAAGGGTATCTCGCCTGTTTATTTAGTTACCGACCACACAAGCTTTTATGAGCGTTACGGCTGGGAATTTTTCTGTATGGCACAGGGCGACGGCGAAGAGGATATGACACGACTCTATATTCACAGATAACTTTAAAATCTGAGCCAAGGAAAACACAGCAAAAAAGCGTTGTAGCTGGAGGAGAGTATCAATTTACTCCTTCAAACTGCAACGCTTGTTTTTTATTCTCTGCTTATTTACTTATCTTTTCGCTACAAAATAACGATAAAACGACGAAACCTCTATTGACACGATTGTATCAATAGAGGAATCTGATTTGGTTGCGGAGGCAGGATTTGAACCTACGACCTCCGGGTTATGAGCCCGACGAGCTACCAGGCTGCTCTACTCCGCGATAGATGCTTTTTTGTCAGCCACATTATATTATCACTATTTACTCAATTTGTCAAGCCTAAAGCATATAAGTGCTCAAATTCAGCAAAAATACATAGTGCATATATAACTATTATATTGCAATTTTTGGCTTTTATGCTATAATTATTTAGTATGATTAATTTTTAATTAAGGAGTGACGATTATGTGTGAGAAAAAACCTTTTTACATTACCACACCGATTTACTATCCATCAGGAAATCCACATATAGGCCACTGCTATACAACAGTAGCCTGCGATTCTATTGCGAGATACAAGCGAATGCAGGGCTACGACGTAATGTTTTTGACAGGTACTGACGAGCATGGTCAGAAGATAGAGCAAAAAGCCAAGGACAAAGGCGTTACACCTAAACAGTATGTTGATGAAATCGTAGAGATTTTTAAAAAGCTCTGGGATTATATGAATATCGACTATGATAGATATATCCGTACAACCGACGACTACCATGTAGAGTCTGTGCAAAAGATTTTTAAAGCACTTTACAACAAAGGTTATATCTATAAGGGCGAGTATTCCGGTAAGTACTGTACTCCTTGCGAGAGCTTCTGGACTGATAGCCAGCTTGTTGACGGCAAATGCCCTGAATGTGGCAGAGAGGTTATAGAAGCAAAGGAAGAGGCATACTTTTTCAGAATGTCTGACTTTGCTCAGAGAATCGAAGAATTGCTTACACAGACAGATTTTTTACAGCCTAAAACTCGTGCTGTCGAGCTTGTTAACAACTTTATCAAGCCTGGCCTTGAAGATTTGTGCGTATCTAGAACTAGCTTTACCTGGGGCGTGCCTGTTACATTTGACGAAAAGCACGTTGTTTACGTTTGGATTGACGCGCTTTCTAACTATATCACAGCATTAGGTTATGAAAATCAGGCTTATAATGATTTTAATAAATACTGGCCTGCTGACACCCATATGGTTGCAAAGGATATTATGCGTTTCCATGCTATTATCTGGCCTGCTATGCTTATGGCTCTTGAGCTTCCGCTCCCTAAGCACTTGGCTGTTCATGGCTGGATTACCTTTAACGGTCAGAAAATGAGTAAATCACTCGGCAATGTGGTTGACCCGTTCGTTTTAGGCGAGCGCTACGGTGCTGACGCTATCCGTTACCACATTTTAAGAGAGATGGCTCTTGGTGCTGATAGTTCTTTCTCAAACGAGATTATGATTAATCGTATCAACTCTGATTTAGCAAACGGTCTTGGCAACCTCGTTTCCCGTACTGTCGCTATGATTGACAAGTACTTTGGTGGCACATTGCCTTTAGAGCGCGAAGCAGGTGAGTTTGACGACGATTTGAAAAACACTGCTGTTTCACTTAAAGCAGAAGTTGATAGCTATATCGAGAAAACACAGATTAACAACGCTCTTGCTGAGATTTTCAAGGTAGTTTCACGTGCTAACAAGTACATCGACGAAACAACTCCTTGGGTGCTTGGCAAGGACGAGAGCAAGCGCGCGCGTCTTGCAACAGTTCTTTATAATCTGCTTGAGAGTATTCGTATTGCGTCTACTTTACTTTCAGCTTTTATGCCTACAACTATGCCTAAGGTGTTTGAGCAGATTGGCGCTACTGATTTTGCTACCTACGAAAATGCCGATAAGTGGGACGTGCTTCCTCTTGATACAAAGGTTACTCGCGGTGAAGTACTCTTCCCACGAATTGACGTAGATAAAGAGATTGAAGAACTCAACGCTATAATTCAGAAGAACGTTGAAAAAGCACAGGCTCAGGAAAATAAGGAAGATAAAAAAATCGAAGGGCTCCTTCAGATTGGTATCGACGATTTCTGCAAGGTAGAACTGCGCGTTGCACAGGTTAAAGAGTGCGAAAAGGTTAAGAAGTCAAAGAAGCTTTTAAAGCTTACACTCCTTGATGGCGAAGGTGAACGCACAGTTGCCTCAGGTATTGCAAACTACTATGAGCCACAAGATTTGATAGGCAAGAAGGTTATCTTAGTTGCAAACTTAAAGCCTGTTACACTTTGCAAGGTTGAAAGCCACGGTATGATTTTAGCAGCATCATCGGGTGATGATGTCAAGGTCGTATTTGTGGACGACAGTGTCGAGGTTGGTAGCCGTATTAGCTAATAGGGACTACAAATAGGGACGGGCAACCGTCCCTTTGTTTTTACAAAGATTAGTCAGGTGAATTTATGAACAACATTTTTGATGCTCACGCGCATTTCGACGACGACTGGTTTGACAGCGACAGAGAGGAGCTTTTAGAGTCTTTACCGTCAAAGGGCGTGAGCGCAGTAGTCAACGCAGCGGTTGATTTAAAGACCGCAAAAATCGCACAGGGGTTTGCTGAAAAATACGACTATATGTATTTTACTGTCGGTTTTCATCCTGAAAATTTAGAGGATATGCCGAGTGATTATTTACAACAGATTGCAAAAATGCTTGAGCATAAAAAGGCGGTAGCACTTGGTGAAATCGGACTTGACTATCATTGGGACATTGAAAAGTCTTTGCAACAGCGTGTTTTTGAAGAACAACTCAAGCTTTCCAAAGAGCTTGATGTGCCCGTCGTTATTCACGACCGAGAAGCTCACGGCGACGTTTTGAATATGCTAATAAAATATAAGCCAAAGGGTTTGATGCATTGCTTTTCGGGAAGTGTCGAGATGCTCAAAGAGGTGCTCAAACTTGGTATGAGCATATCTTTAGGCGGAACGGTCACATTTAAAAACGCACGAGTGCCTGTTGAAGTAGCACAAGCGGTTGCGCTTGACAGACTGCTTTTAGAAACCGACTCTCCGTATTTGTCGCCTGTACCATTTCGCGGTAAACGCAACGATTCCTCTAACATTATTTATACCGCGACAAAAATCGCAGAAATTAAGGGAATAGGCGTGCAACAGTTGCTTGATATTACGGCAGAAAATGCAAAAAAATTGTACGAAATTGAATAATAAGATGCAAAAGCATCTTTGAATTATATTTATTAATACTTTACATAAAGGAGTGTATTAAATGAACGAAAAGTACAATGCGTTGTTTACGCCTTGGAAAATCGGCAACGTTGAAATCAAAAACCGTATTGTAATGTGTCCGATGGGTGGCACATCGCTTTTTGGTTGGTTTGAGCTTACCGGTTGCCACTTTGACAAAGAAGCTGCAAAGCTTTTTTTAGAGCGTGCAAACAATAACGTAGGCTTGATTATCCCGGGCATCGCACCACTAAGAGATACTTTCTGGGGTAAATGGCTGTGGCAGAACCCGAAAATGTTTGATGAATTAAAAGGGTTTATGGATGAAATTCATAAGACTGGCGCAAAGCTGTTTGTTCAGCTTACAGCCGGTATGGGTCGTTCATGGGCTATTACAGAGCTCGTAGCTCCTTTACATAAAAACAAGTTTACACGAGCACTGGTTAAACCTATTATCGATACATCCCACGAGCTTGCTTGTCCATCTCCTCAGAAATCTAGATGGGCTCACGATATTGAGTGCCCTCAGATGACAGTAGAGCAGATTCACGAAATTATCGAAGCTTTTGCAAAAACTGCGAAACTCTGTAAAGACGCGGGCGTTGACGGCGTTGAAGTACACGCTGTGCACGAGGGATATCTTTTAGACCAGTTTGCTATCGAATTTTTCAATAAGCGTACTGACGAGTACGGCGGTAATTTCGAAAACCGCTATCGTTTTGCAAAGGAAGTTGTTACCGCTATCAAAGAGGCTTGTGGCGATGACTACCCTGTATCTCTTCGCTACTCGGTTGAATCTAAGATGAAGGGCTTCTGCGAGGGTGCTATGCCAGACGAAGACTATGTTGAAGTCGGTAGAAATATGGAAGAGTCAGAAAAAGCAGCAAAGTATCTGCAGGACTGCGGTTACGATATGCTCAATGCGGATAACGGCACATACGACTCCTGGTACTGGGCACATCCACCGATGTATATGCCTCAAAACTGTAATCTAAACGATGTTGCTCACATCAAAAAGTTTGTAGATATTCCTGTTGTATGCGCAGGTAGAATGGAAATGGATGCCGGTGCAAAAGCGGTTGAAGAAGGATTAATTGACGGCGTCGGTGTTGCAAGACAGTTCTTGACTGACCCTAGTTGGGTTACAAAGATGATTGAAGACAGATTAGAAGACATTAAGCCTTGCATCTGCTGTCACTCAGGCTGTTTTAACTTCTCTTCTTCTAAGGGCCACGCTAATACTCAGGACCTTACAGATACTATGGGTCTTGCGCGTTGTGCATTAAACCCTGAAACTATGCAGTCTAAAAAGTACAAGGTAGAAAAAGCAAAGAAGCAAAAGAAAATCGCTATCGTTGGTGGCGGTATCGGCGGTATGGAGGCGGCTATCCTTTGTGCAAAACGCGGACATACTGTTACACTTTATGAAAAGACATCAGAGCTTGGCGGTGTATTTATTGCGGCGGCTGCACCATCATTTAAAGAAAAAGACAAAGAGCTTATCTTGTGGTACAAGCGCGAGATTTCAAAATATCCGATTGATGTAAAGCTCAATACAGAGATTAAAGACATCAAGTCACTTGACGCAGACGAAGTAATTATTGCAACAGGTGCAAAAGCTAAAAACTTACCGATAAATGGTGCAGATAAGGCGATTGAGGCAATCGATTACTTACTCGAAAATAAATCGGTAGGCGAAAATGTAGTTGTTATCGGTGGCGGTTTAACAGGTTGTGAAATCGCTTACGACCTTTATCTTAAGGGCAAAAAACCTACTATCGTTGAGATGTGTGACGACCTTATTGTAACAAAAGGTGTTTGCCTTGCAAACACAAGCTTTTTACGTGATTTCTTCAAGACTAACAAAGTGCCTGTGCACCTTGAAACATCCCTTTCAGAAATCACAGAAAACGGCGTTAAGGTTAAAGATAAAGATGGAAAAGAATTTGAAATTGAGGCTGACTCGGTTATTTTGTCAGTCGGCTATAATCCATCACCACTTGCTAAAAAGTCCAGACACGTTCACGTTATCGGTGACGCAAATGAGGTTGGCAACCTGCGTAGCGTTATCTGGGGCGCGTGGGACGTATGTATGAAGCTGTAAGGAGGTAGAAAAATGATTTTAACAGATAAGCAACAGCAAATTTTAGACGGCAAACAAGGCGAAGTTATGGCAAAGGTTATGAAAACCCTTGTTATGTACGGTGAAGCCTTTGGTGCCGAAAAGATGATAGATGTAACAGCTAAGCACAACCATCTTGTTACTTCATTTGGTCTTAAAATGATTACTCCTGTATATGACCTTATGGATAAGCTGATTGATGCAGGGGCAATTTCACAGCAGACATTTTCTGTTGACCCTAGACCACTTGATAAAAACGTTCCTGCAAACTTTTTGCAGAAACTGATTTTTAACAAATTTATGTATTCAAAGCAGGACTTCTACGAGGACCAGCTTAATAAACTCGGCTTGATGGATAAAGACGCATTTACTTGTGCTTGCTATATGGACGAGGTAGGCAATAAACCTGAAAAAGGCGATATTCTAAGCTGGGCAGAGAGTTCAGCCGTAGTATATGCTAACTCGGTTTTAGGTGCTAGATGTAACCGTAACTCCGGTATTATGGATATTATGGGTTCGGTTGCAGGATGCGTACCATACTTCGGACTTTTAACAGACGAGGGCAGAAAAGCATCGTGGGTAATCAAGATTGAAACCACTAAAAAGCCACAGGCTCAGCTTTTAGGTTCTGCAATCGGTATGAAGGTTATGGAGGACGTGCCTTATGTTATCGGTCTTGATAAATTCTTAGGTGACGAGCTTACCGATTCAGCTTGCACATATTTAAAAGACTTTGGTGCGGCTACTGCATCAAACGGTGCGGTTGGTCTTTATCACATCGAAAACTTGACACCTGAAGCAAAAGAACAGGGCAAAGACCTTATCTTAGAGGGCGCAAAAGAATATATTATTGATGACGCTGAACTCGAAAGAGTAAAGAACAACTACCCTGTTATCTGGAAAAACAAAGATGCAAAGCCAAAGCTTTGCTTTATGGGTTGTCCTCATATGAGCTTACAGCAACTTAAAGACTGGACAGATATGGTAGAGTCTGCACTAAAAGAAGCAGGCAACAAAAAGGTACTTATCCCTACTGTGTTTACTGCAGCGCCTGCAGTGCTTGAAGAGTTTAATAAGACACAGTACGCAGAGCGTTTAAAGAACACAGGCATTATCACTTCATACATTTGTCCGCTTATGTATATGAACAACCCGCTGTGTGCTAAGATGCCTGTAATAACATCTTCAAATAAATTAAGAACCTACACAACAGCCCGTTATTACACAGACGACGAGATTTTGGCACAGATTACAAAAGGAGGTAACTAAATATGAAAGAATTTAAAGGCAGAGTAGTTACTCCGGGTACCTGCAGCGCAAAAGCTGTAGTTACAAAAGCAGGCTTTAATACGCTTGCATCTTTGCAGAAAGCGTTACAGTTTGGCGATGAAAAAGCAACCTGTAATGACCAGAACAACCCTGATATCTATGGCGAACCGCTAAGGGGCAACGCTCTTGTTTTGCCACAGACCATCGGTTCAACAACAGGCGGTATGGTGCTTTACTGTGCATGTGCCATGAAGCGTCAGCCGGCTTGTATGCTGTTTACAAATCACATCGATTCACTTGCAGCTGCCGGTGCGATTTTAGCTGACGTGTGGCTTGACGACATCACAATGCCTGTTATCGATAATTTGGGCGACGAATTTTTAGATTATGTAAAAACAGGTATGCAGATTACTATTAAAGAAGACGGCGTTGTAGTCGTAGAGTAATTTAAGACATAAAGAAAACCGACCGAAAATTTCGGTCGGTTTTTTGTTTTATAAGTTGATATCAAGTTCAACAGGGCAGTGGTCAGAGCCGAAGATATCACAGTGAATTTTAGCGTCGTTAATTTTGTCGTTTAAACGCTCACTGCAGACAAAGTAGTCGATTCTCCAACCCGAGTTTTTCTCGCGAGCGTGGAAACGGTAGGACCACCAAGAGTATATCTGCTCCTTATCAGGATAGAGGTAGCGGAAGGTGTCGGTAAAGCCGCTCTCAAGCACATTAGACATCTTACCTCGCTCCTCGTCGGTAAAGCCCGGATTTTTGCGATTCGTCTTTGGGTTTTTAAGGTCGATTTCTTTATGCGCAACATTTAAATCACCGCAGTAGACAACAGGCTTTTTGCTGTCAAGTGACTTGATGTAGGAAAGAAAATCGTCTTCCCAGCGCATACGATATTCAAGACGCTTCAAGCCGTCCTGCGCATTTGGGGTATATACAGTCACAAAGTAGAAGTTTTCAAATTCAAGGGTGATTACTCGTCCTTCATGGTCGTGCTCTTCAATGCCGATGCCGTAAGAAACCGATAAAGGCTCCTGCTTTGTAAAAATCGCAGTACCGGAGTAGCCCTTTTTTTCGGCATAGTTCCAGTAGCCGTAATAGCCGTTTGGTGCAAAGTCTATCTGACCTTCCTGAAGCTTTGTTTCCTGTAAGCAGAAGATGTCAGCATCAAGTGCATTAAAGTTGTCCATAAAGCCTTTATTCATAATTGCTCTAAGACCGTTAACATTCCATGATATAAATTTCATAAGTAACCTCTTAATCAAATTTAGAGTTGAGAGCATCAACGATTTTTTCAAAGTTCATACTGTGTGATGCCTTTACAAGAATAGTGTCGTTTTGCTCAATAATATCGTTGCAGTTTTCTATATATTCTTCAACAGTTTCAAAGTAATATCCATTGTTGCCTGCACCTTCATACAGATGCTTTGCAAGTTCGCCGATAGCGACAATAACATCGATGCCTTTATCAGCGATGAATTTACCCGTTTCATAGTGCAGTTCGGTTTCGTTTTCGCCGAGCTCCTTCATATCTCCGATAACAGCAACGCGTCTACCATCAAATTTTCCTAAAGTATCTACAGACGCTTTAACCGATGTCGGGTTAGCGTTGTAGCAGTCGTCTATGATAGTGACTGTGTTTTTGCGGATAACATTACTGCGTGAGCCTACAGTCTTGTACGCTTCTACGCCCTGCTTTATCTGCTCTTTAGTCATACCTAAGCTTTCGCCGATAGCAGCCGCGCACAAAGCGTTTGCAACCATATGACTTTCAACCGACGGAACAGTCGCTTTAACTACTCCTGATTTTAAGTAAAGCTTGCAGTCTATACCGCCCTTTAGTAAATCGGTTTTTATAATTTCTGCTTTGTAGTCGTTGTGCTCGTCAAAGCCGTAGAATATAGTTTTGATGCCGTTGTGCTCTTTAACGGTGAAAAGCTTGTCATCGTCACCGCAGAAAAACATTTTGCCGTCTTTTGCAAGGAACTGCAGCATCTCGGTTTTTGCTTTTAGTACACCGTCACGGTCAATCAGATTTTCTAAATGACAGCAACCGATGTTGGTGATAACAGAAATATCTGGACAAACAATCTGGGATAGTCTTGTCATTTCCGAAAAGTCGGAAATGCCCATCTCGATAACCGCGATTTCGTGCTCTTCTTCGAGCTTGAAAATAGTTAGAGGAACACCGAGCTCGTTGTTGAAATTACCTTGAGTTTTATGCACATTGAACTTCTGTGACAAAACGGCAAAAATCATTTCTTTTGTCGATGTTTTACCAACCGAACCCGTAATGCCGATGAACGGGATGGTAAAAAGCGAGCGGTAGTATTTAGCAATAAATTTAAGCGCAACGAGAGTAGATTCAACTAAAATGTAGTTGCACTCGATTTCGGGCTTTTCCTCGCACAGCACGCACACCGCACCTGAATTGATACACTGCTTAATAAACTTATGGCCGTCTACTCGTTCACCTTTAATAGCGGCAAAAAGCGAGCCGTTTTCTACTTGTCGGCTGTCAGTAACTATGGAAGTAACCTCAACAGTTTCGTCGCCGAAAAGCTTGCCTGAGCAGGAATTTGCAATTTCAAGTAAAGTAATAGGTTTCATAAAATCACCTTTATATAGCATAGGCGGTCAATGACCGCCTGCAAATCAGTTGTATTTTAAAAGAGAAAGCTCAACGATTTTTTCGCACAAATCAGGGAAGTTCAGACCATCAGCTTGTGCTTCCTGTGGGAGCAGACTAATCGGGGTCATACCCGGCAGGGTATTAGCTTCTAAACAATAGATTTTGCCGTCTTTTTCATCGAGTAAAAAGTCGATTCGAGCGTAGCTTTCAAGATGGAGCTCATAAAAAGCGTGCAGGGCTTCATTTTGCAAAAGCTTGGTAGTTTTTTCGTCGAGCACAGCAGGGCAGATTTCTTCGGTGTTGCCTGCTTGATACTTATTGACATAGTCGTAAAAGCCGGTTTTCGGGATAATCTCAATGATAGGCAAAGCCTTGTCGCCCAGTACGCCGATAGAAAACTCTCTGCCTTTGATGTACTGCTCAACAAGCACCTGACCCTCATATTTAAACGCGTCTATCATAGCCTGTTTAAAGTCGTCTTTAGTCTGTACGATGGATACGCCGACCGAGCTACCTGCAGAGCAAGGCTTTACAACGCAAGGGAAGTCCTCCCAGCTGTTAAGCTCGCCGCTTGTAAGAGCTTCTTTGTGGTACAGCTTTGACATCGGAGTAGGAACGCCCGAATGTAAGAAAACAGCCTTTGTAACTCCTTTATCCATAGCGATAGCAGAGCCTAAATATCCTGCACCCGTGTATTTGATGCCGAGCATATCAAGCGACGCTTGAAGCTGACCGTTTTCGCCAACACCGCCGTGTAATGCTAAAAAGCATATATCGGCACTTTTGCATATATCAATAACGTTCTCGCCGAAAATCGAATCTGACTGGTCTTTACGCATCGCTTTGATTTTATCTAAATCAGGAATTTGAGTTGACACACCTGTGATAGATTTTGTGAAATCGTATCCGTCCTCAAACAAAGTATCAACGCTGTCGATTTTTTCCTCGATGCCCATAAATACATCAAGCAAAACTACCTTGTGTCCTTTTTCTTTTAAGGCTGCTGCAACCTTAGAGCCTGATGTGATAGACACATCGCGCTCGGTGCTCAAGCCTCCTGCAAGTACAACAATTTTCATATAAGTAACCTCTTATTCTCCGATGATTTTAATTAGAGCGTGTTTGTTTCTTTTGCCGTCAAGCTCGTAGTAAAAAATCTGTTCCCACGTGCCGAAATCGAGCTCGCCGTTTGTAATAGCGCAGACCACTTCGCGACCCATAACCGTACGTTTCAAATGAGCATCGGCGTTGTCCTCAAAGCCGTTGTGCGCGTACTGGTTGTATGGCTTTTCAGGAGCAAGTTTTTCAAGCCATCGCTCGTAGTCCGAGTGCAAACCGCTCTCGTCGTCGTTTATAAAAACAGATGCGGTGATGTTCATCGCATTTACAAGCACCAAGCCTTCTTTTATACCGCTTTCGTCAATAGCTTTTTGAACGTCACGAGTGATGTTGACGATTTTTCTGCGTTGCGGAATATTAAACCACAGCTCTTTACGATAACTTTTCATAGCTACCTCTTAAAACATAAAGGAGTCGTAACCCCAAAATTCACACTCTTCAAATTTAACGTAGACTCTGTCGCCCGAAATGCCTAATTCAGAAGTAGCAAGCTTGCACAAAGCGGTAGTTAAATCAGTGTACTGACTTTTGCTTGCTTTACCTAAAAGCTTTACCTCAAAGTACGCAGAGTCAGCGTCCTTGTTACCTTTAAAATAAAGGTTGCAGTCACCCTCTACCTGTACCATAAGGTAGGCTTCGCTTTTGCCGATAAGAGTGATAGCCTCACCAAGCTTTTTCTTAATACTTTCTTTTTGTGTTTCATTTACAGGGGTTGAAAATCTAGCATCGATAAATGGCATATTTATCCCTCCATTACATATATGGGTTTATTATAATACTATATGCGTTTTTTATCAAGCAAAAAAGCACTACCGACTAAAAAATAGTCGGCAGCGCTTTTGCAAAGGGGATGTGTTTAATTTGATTGCGAAGGGGAGTTCGCACAATTAAGCAGGGGCAACAGCTTCTGTTTCGAAATCATAGATTTCTGTTACAGTATTGCCTGCACTATCCTTAACCTCTACTAAAACTGAATAGTAACCCGGCACCGGGAATCTGTCGCCAAAATCTACTTGGAATATGTTGCTTTCTGAGAAATCTTGAGTTTTTATTACTTCTCTGCCACTATAGATAGACAGCGTGAATTTATACTGATATGGCGCTGTGCCAAACTGAGCGATTGCTGTGATTTCCGGCTCATTGTGATGACTGCTATCTCTGTAAACACCCGTGATAACAGGCTGTGACTTATCTTCTGGTACATCCAAAACTACATAATCATCGATTCTCTTGCTTATGCCATAGCCCCATTTGTCGCACATAAATACTCTTATCTGATATGTGCCGGCTTTTTCGAAAGTGTAGCTTAATGTATAATCGTAAAAGCTTGTTTGCTCTTGTGTTTGTGCAACCAGTTCTTCGTTTATGTAAAGCTTAACTATAGTAGGAGAAGGCTCACAGTAGCCGTCCATATAAAATGTCACAGGCATGCCTGCCATTGCTTTACCGCTGTCGTAGTCTGCGTGCAAGTCATAGAAATATTTGTCAATATAGTATTCTTCACCCGCAGGGAATTCGGTGATAATACCCGCAATATACTGTTGAATTATAGTAGCATCTATAACAGTGATTTCTGCATCGCCGTCAACATCTGCGGCTTCATACGAGCCAATAAAAATTTCCTCAATAGATGCAATATGCTTTTGTATCATTGCAGCATCAATTACATCAATAGAGTAATTGCCGTCTACATCACCCATTTTCTGTGGTGGGATAGCTGCATTTGTATTAATCAAGCAACAGCTAAAAAGAATAGATACAACGAGAACAAGTGCAAATAATTTTTTTATATTTTTCATAGTATAACCTCCTTTGCCTTTTTAATCTATGTTATTAAGTTATGGTAAGTTTGGCTGATACAAATTGTCATAATCTAAGCCGTTGTATGGCATAAATGAGTCGCGATACCAATAGAACAAAGAGTTGTTAAGTAGCTGTCTTTTGTATGTATTTTTCTGCAAGTTTTCTAATTCTAACGAACCTTTGTAGGCTTCGATATTTGCTATAGCTTTTTGTATTTGTGTTGCGTCGAGGATAGTAACACTCGCACCACATAGTGTTTTCTGTGAGGAGTTAAACGCACATAGTTGTGCAACGTTTTTCTGAATGAAGGTTGCATCAATGACAGTAAGATTACCATCAAAATCAACATCGCCCGAAACAGGATTAATAATACACAGCTCGTTAAAAGCAAACAGTAAATCCCAGTAAGCGTTACTGACTTCGATTGTATCTTCACCCTTATCATAAACCTCTTGTGCAACAGTCAGCTTGTTCTGGAAATTCTCCCAGACATCAGACGGATAGTACAAATCGTTATTTTTTTCGAGATTACAAAAATCTAACAGATACTTGAGCTCTTTTGTCACAATAATTACCTGTGAGGCTTCTTCGTTCATCTTTGCGTAGTAATAATTTATTTTTTCCATATTCGGTTCTGTGCCTGAATTTTCATCGCTATAGTTCCAGACTTCAGTTATTGTCTGATTCAACGCCTGTGCACTTTCTTTGTCACATTCGATACGATCGTCTAAGTATTTATCAACAAATCTGAAAGTGCGCCAATAATCATCAGCTTCATCCCAAAGTGCCAAATGTGGTCCTATGCCTGTTTGCACTATATCTTTATCGGCGCAAACACCTGCTATATTGTTTTCCTGAGCAAATGCTTGTACAAGTGCCACACCCAAAAGCATTGTAAATATCAATATAAATGATATTATCTTTTTCATAGTAAATCCTCCTTAGTTGGTACGCTTGAATTTTAGTTTGACATTATAAAATGGCAATCATAGTGGCAAAATGATAACAACATCCTATGTTTTCTGTAAATCGATCACCGTTGTTGCAGGTTATTATAGATATTTTAATCTTGTATCAAGAATTTGACCGCTTTCGTTGTATATGATGAAGAGGTATTGTGCGCCGTGCTCGATTTCATAGCTTTGCGGGATATCGTAGGCAAAGTAGGTGTAACCGTCTTTTACCATCCATATTGTGCAAAGATGGTCAGCACCACAGTAATCAGAGCTACCAAGCCAAGGTTCTGATAAACCTCTCTTTGATAGCTGGCAATAAACATTTCCGCTACCCGTTAGGTGTTTTGTTTCAATATAACCAATTATCTCACAGTAATCGTGAACGCTCTGATAGTGAGCGATTGCAGCAATGTCGGGCTTTCCGATTGTTTCTTCCGTAGGTTCTTGAGGTGAACCCGGAGCAGGGTTATTAGGTGTTTGCGTTGGTTGCAACGGATTTGTAGGTTCAGTAGCAGGGGGTTGCGGAGAAGAGGTATTGTCCGTATTATTATTTGACGGTAGTGTTGGTTCAGGTGTACCACCGTCTGTAGGAGTTACCGGTTTATCCGTTTCAGGTTTGTTTGTAGAAGGAAGAGTTTCGTCTTCGAGTGGTGCTCCTCCATTTAAGTTTTGTTGATTATTTGAGTCAGGTTTAGAGTCTTGTTTGCTATCTGTTGCTGTTTTCGCTTTTTCTTGTTCTGTGTTTTCTACGTCGCTTTCTTGTGTAGCTTGTGTGCTGTTCAAAGCCTCCTGTGTACTTGAATAAGTGGGCTCAATCTTTAATATATCATTGTTTTGATGCAAAAAGAGCGTTATGCTTATTGCACAAACCAGTACAAAGGTCGCGGCAAAAGCAACAGCTCGACTGTACTTAAAGAAAAAAACAGGAGGAGCTTTTTTAGTTTGAGGGATATTGATAGCATTTTCAATCCAGCTTTTTGGAGCTTCTAAGCTTTTCAGACTATCAAAATTCACTTTTTTCATATGCCGTCACCTCCATATATTTGCTTGAGTTTTTCTCGTCCGCGCTTGAGATTTGTTTTAATTGTATTTGGATTTTTTTGTAAAATTTCGGCGATTTCATCAACCTTGTACCGCTCTACATAGTACAAAAACAGTATATCTCGGTACTTGGTTTCAAGTTGCATTAAAGCCCACGAAACATCAAGGCTGTCCAAAGGGAATTCTACAGCACAGTTTGTTTGCTCTTCAAAAGATAAGGTCTTTTTGTTTTTTCGTATGTAGTTATTACATTCATTTATAGCGACGCGTATCAGCCACGCTTTTAAGTGACTTTCGTCGTTGATTTTAGGGGTTTTCTGATAAAGTCTGATAAATGTATTTTGGAAGCAGTCCTCGGCGTCTGCCCAGTTTTTAAGTCGCATTATGCAGACTGAAACAACAGTCTGGTTGTACTTGTTGACAACCTGCTCATATGATAAGCCTGCAAACTCAATATCAGCCATTCGAATTCCCCCCTTCATTAATAAAACAATTCAAAATACGTTTTGGTTTCAACATTTTTAAAAAAATATAAAAATATATATTAATTATAAAAATGTCGCGGGAGCTTCTCAATATTTATGATAATAATGTAATATAAAATTGTCATTTTTCCTCTAAGGATATTATTCTCTTTAACTTTGATGTATAATACAAAGTGAATGAAAGTGTTTTTCATTGAGAATCAATAAATTACATTTTGGAGGAATTTACAATGCCATTAGTTAATGCAAAAGAAATGCTCACAAAAGCAAAGGCTGGTCACTACGCTGTAGGTCAGTTCAACATCAACAACCTTGAGTGGACAAAGGCAATCCTGCTTACAGCTCAGGAGTTAAACTCTCCTGTTATCCTTGGTGTATCTGAGGGTGCCGGCAAATATATGTGCGGTTACAAAACCGTAGTTGGTATGGTTAACGGTATGCTCGAAGAGCTCAACATCACCGTTCCGGTAGCTTTACACCTTGACCACGGTTCATACGACGGTGCAAAGGCTTGTATCGAAGCAGGCTTCTCATCAGTTATGTTCGATGGCTCACATTACTCAATCGAAGAGAACATTGAAAAGACAAAAGAGCTCGTTGCTATCTGCGACGATTTAGGTCTTTCTCTTGAGGCTGAGGTTGGTTCTATCGGCGGCGAAGAAGACGGCGTTGTTGGTGCTGGTGAATGTGCTGACCCTGACGAGTGCAAAATGATTGCTGATTTAGGCATCACTATGCTCGCTGCAGGTATCGGTAATATCCACGGTAAGTATCCTGAAAACTGGGCTGGCCTTTCATTCGACACACTTGATGCTATCCAGCAGAAAACTGGTGATATGCCACTCGTACTTCACGGCGGCACAGGTATCCCTGCTGATATGATTAAAAAGGCTATCTCTTTAGGCGTTTCTAAGATTAACGTTAACACAGAGTGCCAGCTCTCATTCGCTGAGGCTACAAGAAAGTACATCGAAGACGGCAAGGACCTTGCTGGTAAGGGCTTTGACCCAAGAAAGCTTTTAGCTCCTGGCTTTGAAGCTATTAAAGCTACAGTTAAAGAAAAGATGGAACTCTTCGGTTCAGTTGACAAAGCTTAATTAAGATTTAAGAGGGACATTCACTGTCCCTCTTAATTTTTTGTGTAATAGCAAAGTGCTGATAACGGAGGTATATAAGATGAGAATTCTTGTGACAGGTGGTACAACTTTTGTCAGTAAGTTTGTAGCTGAATATTTTGTAAAGCGTTGTGACGAGGTTTTTGTCATAAACCGAAACACCAGAGAACAGGTAAATGGAGTTAATCTTATAAATTGTGATAGGTCGGAGCTGAAAGACAGATTAAAAAGCATTAAATTTGATGCTGTGCTAGACATTTGTACATACAACGAAGAACAGCTTGGTTTTCTTCTCGATGCTTTGGGTGAATTTGAAGATTATGTTTTTATCAGCT
Organism: Ruminococcus sp.; assembly: GCA_017411835.1. Classification (GTDB taxonomy): domain Bacteria; phylum Bacillota; class Clostridia; order Oscillospirales; family Acutalibacteraceae; genus Ruminococcoides. Next base: position 118,174 of record JAFQPG010000002.1, read on the forward strand.
CAAGTGCTGTTTATCCTCAAACGAATGAACAACCTTTTACAGAGAGTCAACCGTGTGGAAATAACGCCATCTGGGGTGATTACGGTATTAATAAACTCAAAGCTGAGGAGCTTTTGCAAAAGCGGATCAATAACGCATATATCTTACGCCCGCCATACTTATATGGTATTTATGAAAATTTATATCGAGAGGCTTTTGTATTTGATTGTGCCGAAAACAACCGTCCTTTTTATATTCCCGACAATGGCGAAATGAAAATGCAGTTTTTTAATGTGCGAGATTTGTGCAGATTTATTGAGATTATACTTAAAGAACACCCAAAAGAAAAGATTTTCAATATTGGTAATAAAGAGTCTGTTTCGATTAAAGAATGGGCATCTCTTTGTTATAAAGCAGTTGGAAAAGAGGCTAGATTCGTAAGCGTTGACAGATCAATAAATCAGCGCGAATATTTTCCGTTTTATAACTACGAGTATGAACTTGATGTTTCAAAACAAGAAACCTTGATGAAAAATACTATACCGTTTTATGATGGGCTTAAAGAAGAGTACGAGTGGTATCGTGATAACAAAGACAGCGTTTATAATCGCAAACCTTATATCGAGTTTATCGATAACAATTTAAAGGTAAGCTAAAACTTTTAAATAAAACGCCCGTACATCTGTGCGGGCGTTTTTTGTATTTATTTGCCTTTTATATGAATAAAAGATTAAACTTTGTCACTTGACTTGCAAAAGCGCCGATTTTATGTAAAAATACATTATATACATTTTTGAGAGGACTGAGCGCATTGAAAATTTTTGATAACGTAGCGCAGACTATCGGCAACACTCCGATAGTAAGATTTGAAAGATATTCAAAAGCAGTTAATATAGAAAAAGGCGAACTTTTGTGCAAGCTCGAGTGCTTCAACCCTGCCGGAAGTGCAAAGGACAGAGTAGCACTTTCTATGATAAATGATGCAGAAAATAAAGGCATATTAAAATCGGGTAGCGTGATTATAGAACCGACCTCGGGAAATACGGGCATTGGTCTTGCAAGTGTTGCTACACAGCGTGGCTACAAGGTGATACTCACTATGCCTGATACTATGAGTATTGAGCGTAGGAAACTGCTATCTGCTTACGGTGCGCAAATCGTGCTTACTGACGGAAAGCTTGGTATGGACGGGGCTGTTAAAAAAGCACAGGAGATAAAAGAAAATACAGATAACGCGGTCATACTCGGACAGTTTGACAATATGGCAAATCCTCAGGCACATTTTGATACTACGGGCAAAGAGATTTTTGAGCAGACAGATGGCAGTTTAGACGCTTTTGTTGCAACCGTCGGTACAGGCGGAACTATCTCGGGCGTAGGCAAGTATTTAAAAGAGAAAAACGCTGATATCAGAATCGTTGCAGTTGAACCCCAGTCATCTCCTTTGCTGTCACAGGGAAAAGCAGGAGCACATAAAATTCAAGGCATAGGTGCAAACTTTGTACCTAATACTTTAGACACCACTATTTACGACGAAATCATTACGGTAACTGATGAAGAGGCGTATGAAACCGCAAAGCTGATTGCAAAGACCGAGGGCATACTTGTGGGAGTGTCTTCGGGCGCTTCGCTTTGTGCGGCTACTAAATATCTTAAAAAAGCACAAGGGGATATACGCGTTGTTGTGTTGCTTACTGACACGGGCGAGAGGTATTTGTCTTCGGGCGTGTTTGACTAATTACTTTAAAAACTGTATAATGTTATTCTATAAATTATTAATACTTAGGAGGTACGCATGGCGCACCGTAAAGAGGATAAAAGAATCATAGACTTAGCAGGTGTATGCGAAGCTAATGGTTCGATTGATAAAGAATTATATACTAAATACGATGTAAAAAGAGGCTTGCGTGATTTAAGCGGCGCAGGTGTGCTCACAGGACTTACAGACATTTCTGAAATCCGCCAGAATAAAATCGTCGACGGCAAGGCTGTGCCTACTGACGGCAAGCTTTTTTATCGTGGTGTTGATGTTGAGGATATTATCAAAGGCTGTATTGAAGATGGTCGTTTTGGTTTTGAAGAAACCGTCTATCTTTTACTTTTCTCAAAACTGCCTAATGAGCAAGAATATAAGGACTTTGTAAAGCTTTTGTCAGATTGCCGAGTTTTGCCTAAGCATTTTGTACGTGATGTAGTTATGAAGGCTGCGAGTAAAGATATGATGAACTCACTTGCTCGTTCTGTGCTGACCCTTGCTTCCTACGACGACAATGCGATGGACACATCTATAGAGAATGTACTAAGACAATGCCTGCAGATCATCTCTGTTTTTCCATTGTTATCGGTTTATAGCTACCACGCTTATAATCACTATAACAAGGGTGCAAGCATGTATATTCACAACCCTGATAAAAACATCTCGACAGCAGAGCTCTTATTAAAAACTTTGCGTCCTGACCAGAAATACACTCAACTTGAGGCGCACGTGCTTGACTTAGCGCTCATCTTACACGCAGAGCATGGTGGCGGTAACAACTCTACCTTTACTACCTGCGTTGTTACAAGCTCGGGTACTGATACATACTCCGCTATTGCGGCGGCGCTTTGCTCCTTAAAGGGACCTAAGCACGGCGGTGCAAACAAAAAGGTTATGGGTATGATGAAGGACATCAAAAAGAATGTCAAAAATTGGGCAGACGAAGAAGAAGTCAGAGCATACCTCACAAAAATCGTTGATAAAGAAGCCTACGATAAAGCAGGTCTTATCTATGGTATCGGTCACGCGGTTTACTCAATATCCGACCCTAGAGCAAGAGTTTTCAAGGGCTTTGTTGAACAGCTTGCTAGGGAAAAGGGTAAGATGAAGGAGTACGGTCTTTACTCCAATATTGAAAAGCTCGCGCCTGAGGTTATCGCACAAAAACGCAAGATGTATAAAGGCGTTTCTGCAAACGTTGACTTCTACTCCGGCTTTGTTTATAAGATGCTCGGCTTACCGCCGGAGCTTTATACGCCGATATTTGCGGTTGCACGTATTGCTGGTTGGAGTGCTCATAGAATTGAGGAATTACTGAATGTTTCTAAGATAATTCGTCCTGCTTACATGAGCGTATCCGAAGAAAAGCCATATACAAAAATGATTGACAGATAAGAAAAAGCCACAGTTTTTTGCTGTGGCTTTTTAAAAAGGACAGGTATGAAAAAGTTTTTTTCCAACAAATATATATGTGCTTTAACTGCGGTGATTTGCACAGTGCTTTGGGGTACTGCATACCCGCTTATAAAGCTTGCATATTCTGATATGAATATCGTATCTGTGCCCGACAAATTGCTTTTTGCGGGACTGAGATTTTTCATAGCAGGTTTGATGGTTTTTCTTGTGTGTGCATTCACCAAGAAAAACGTTTTTGACATCGAAAAAAAGAGAATACCGAAAATTTTGCTCTACTCGTTACTGCTGACTGTTTTTCACTATACATTTAATTACATCGGCGTAGGTAACGCGTCTGCGACAAAGACGTCGGTGCTTGCATCGTTTTCTGCTTTTTTAGGAGTGCTTTTAGCACCGATTTTTTTCAAAAGCGAAAAGCTGACTACTAAAAAAATAATAGGTTGTATTATCGGTGCGCTTGGCGTTATTGTTGTTAATCTTTCGTTTTTTGAGGGCACGTTCACTTTCCTCGGTGAAGGCTTTATTCTGATTGCGACTGTATGTAGCGCAACGGGCAGTCTGTACGGAAAAATTGTTTCAAAAGGCAAAATTTTTGAAGTAACCGCGTGGCAGTTGTTTGTTGGCGGTATTATACTTTGCTTAGTTGCTTTGCCGTTTTCTCCATCGGTTGCGTTTACCGTAAAAGGTTTTGCAGAGCTTTTGTTTCTAGCCTTTGTTTCGGCGGCATCGTTTTCGCTTTGGACCGCGCTTCTTGTTTACAACGATGCAGGTAATATCATGATATATAATTTGCTTATACCTGTATTTGGAACAATGTGGTCGTACATTATTTTAGGCGAAACCGAGATTACAAATCCGCTTTATATAGTAAGCCTGCTGCTTATATGCATCGGCATTGTGCTTGTAAATTTAAAAGATAAAAGGGAAGTCGAAAAATAATTCGGCTTCCTTTTTTTTAGCTCTGAAAATTTTGATTTACATTTTTCGTTTATATGATAGAATTAAAGTATAATTGATTTTATGCGGAAAATTATATTATGGGGTGATGTAAGTGAGAATGACAAAAATTGTTTGCACTATGGGACCTGCGTGCGATGACGTGGACATTTTAACACATATGATTGATGCGGGTATGAATGTTGCTCGTTTTAATATGTCGCACGGCACTCACGAGGAGCAAAAAGCACGCTTTGACAGAGTGAAAGAGGCGATTGAAAAATCGGGCAAAAACATTTCCATTTTGCTTGATACTAAAGGCCCTGAAATCCGTATTGGACTTTTTCCTGATAAGCATGTAAATGTCAAAGAGGGACAGGAATTCAGACTTTACTCTACTGCTGATATCGGCGACGAAAACGGTGTATCACTTTCATATCCGAAGCTCGTATCAATTTTTCGCAAAGACAAAAGCAGTATCGGCAGACAGATTCTTTTTGACGATGGAAAAATTGTCGCACAGATTGTTGCAACAGAGCCTGATGCCATTGTCTGCAAAATATTAAACGGCGGTATATTATCAAATCGCAAGAGTATAAATATCCCGGGATATAACATAAATATGCCGTATATCAGCTCTGCTGATAGAGCTGACATCGAGTTCGGACTTAAACAGGGCGCGACTGTGGTTGCGGCATCGTTTGTCCGCTCAGCTGACGATGTTTTAAAAATGCGTGACTTTATCGATAGCTGTGGATATGAGGACGTCGAGATTGTTGCAAAAATTGAAAACCAAAGTGGCGTTAATGATATCGACAGAATCATTGCTGTTGCTGACGGTATTATGATAGCCAGAGGTGATATGGGCGTTGAAATTCCGTTTATCAAGCTTCCGCAGATTCAGAAGATGATTATCAGAAAATGCGTGCTTGCAGGTAAATATGTAATTACTGCGACCCAGATGCTCGAGAGCATGACAACTAATATTCGACCTACACGTGCGGAGATATCCGACGTTGCAAACGCTGTTTACGACGGCACAAGTGCTGTAATGCTGTCGGGCGAGTCTGCGGCAGGTGACTATCCTGTCGAGTCTGTAAAAGCTTTGTCCGATATCTGTGCACAGGCGGAAACAAACCACGATTTGATGGACCTTAAAAATGTAGTCGGTAAAATTGAGGTTGCAAGTAATTTTAGAGATAACATCTGCTACAGCGCTAAACGCACCGCAGAAAATGTCGGCGCAAAAGCAATTATCGCAGAAAGCCAGACAGGTGCTGTTGCACGTGCTATGGCACACTACAGACCTGAATGCCCAATTATCGCGGTCGTTACGTCACAGCAGGTTTGCAGAAAGCTCTGCCTTAACTGGGGCATTACTGCAGTGCTCGGTGAAGAAAAGCAGACAGCAGACGCGATAAATGACCAGGCGATTTTGAAAGCTCTTGAAACAGGTATTGTTAATAAGGGCGACACCGTTATTGTTATCAGCTCAAACAAGGTTGTACCGACAGGCGGTACAGATACGCTTAATATTAGAATAGTTTAAGTGCCGATGCAAATAGCCTTAACAAGTAAAGGTCGGCGCGATATTTAGATACAAAAAGGGACAACCGATTGGTTGTCCCTTTAATTATGCCTTGAATATATTAGTGGCGGTTGTTGTGGTGTCTGTTTGAACCGCGTCTGTCGCCCTGTCTGCGTCTTTGTCTGTCTTCGCTTAAATCGTTTTCAGGAGTAAGACCGTCAACCTCGATTAAAACATCGCGACGGGAAAGGTTTAATCTGCCCTTGTCGTCGATTTCGAGAACCTTAACTCTGATAACGTCGCCAACGTTTACAACATCAGTTACGTTTTCTGTACGCTTAACATCAAGCTGTGAAACGTGAACTAAGCCCTCTTTGCCCGGAGCAATTTCAACAAAAGCGCCGAAGTCCATAATGCGTGTAACCTTACCAAGGAAGATTGCACCCGGTTCCGGATCAATAGCGATTGTCTTAACGATTTCAAGAGCACGCTTACATTTATCAGCATCGATACCTGATACAAATACCTGACCGAACTCGCCGTCTTCTTCGATATCGATTTTAACTTCGCATTCAGCCTGAATTTCTTTGATAACCTTACCGCCTTTGCCGATAACCTCAGCAATCTTGTCAGCAGGAATAGTAGTTGTGAGCATCTTTGGAGCATATTTTGAAAGCTCAGCTCTAGGCTCTGCGATAGCCTTGAGCATAATATCGTCAAGGATATAGTTTCTAGCTTTGTGAGTTTTCTCAAGTGCTTCTTTAACCATTTCAGGTAAAAGACCTGTGATTTTAAGGTCCATCTGGATAGCTGTGATACCGTCGTGTGTACCGGCTACCTTGAAGTCCATATCGCCGAAGAAGTCTTCAAGACCCTGAATGTCGACCATAGTCATCCATCTGTCACCCTCTGTGATAAGACCGCAGGAGATACCTGCTACAGGAGCTTTGATAGGAACACCGGCGTCCATTAAAGCGAGTGTAGAACCACATACAGAGCCCTGTGAAGTTGAACCGTTTGAAGATACAACCTCGGATACAAGTCTAATAGCGTATGGGAACTCTTCAACTGATGGAATAACAGGTACTAAAGCACGCTCTGCAAGAGCACCGTGACCGATTTCACGACGGCCAGGACCACGTGATGGTCTTGTCTCACCAACAGAGTAGCTAGGGAAGTTGTAGTGGTGCATATATCTCTTTGTTTCTTCATCGTCGATACCGTCGAGTAACTGTGCATCAGATACAGGACCTAATGTAGCGATTGTGAGAACCTGAGTCTGGCCACGTGTGAATAAACCTGAACCGTGAACACGAGGTAAAAGAGAAACCTCTGATGCGAGAGGTCTGATGTCGTCCATACCTCTGCCGTCTACACGCTTTTGCTCGTCAAGTAACCATCTTCTTACGATAGTTTTCTGTGTCTTATAAAGACACTCGTCGATTTTAGCCTCACACTCCGGATAAATCTCGTCAAAGTGCTCGTGCACCTTTTCGTAGATTGGCTTGAGTCTTTCATCTCTTACTGTCTTGTCGTCTGTGTCTAAAGCTACCTTGATTTCTTCCTCAGAAAAGCTCTTGATAGCCTCGAACATATCGTGGTCAGGTTCATTTGATGGGTAAGCAAACTTCTCCTTACCTATTTCAGCCTGAATGCCCTCGATGAATTTAATGATGTGCTGGTTAGCTTCGTGACCTGCCATAATAGCGTTGTACATTGTTTCATCATCAACGCAGTTAGCACCTGCTTCGATCATAGCGATACGCTCTGATGTAGAAGCAACTGTTGTAGCCATATCTGACTTTGCTCTTTGCTGTGCATTTGGGTTGATAACGATTTCGCCGTCAACAAGACCAACTGATACAGAAGAGATAGGGCCATTCCAAGGAATGTCAGAAATAGAAAGTGCGATTGATGTACCAACCATAGCTGCGATTTCAGGCATACAGTCAGGGTCAACGCTCATTACAGTACAAACGATAGAAACATCGTTTCTCATATCCTTAGGGAAAAGTGGACGGATAGGTCTGTCGATAACGCGGGAAACAAGCACAGCCTTGTCAGAAGGTCTGCCCTCACGCTTTAAAAAGCTTCCCGGAATCTTACCAACAGAGTAGAGCTTCTCCTCGAAATCTACAGAAAGAGGGAAGAAGTCGATGCCGTCTCTTGGTTTAGCTGCAGCAGTAGCAGCAACGTGAACAACAGTCTCGCCGTAGCGGACTAAACATGCACCATTTGCAAGCTGAGTCATCTTACCTGTTTCTACAACAAGTGGTCTGCCCGCAAATTCAGTTTCGAAAACTCTGAACTTGTCAAAAGTCATCATTGAGTTTGCCATAATAAAATCCTCCTATAAAAATATATTTACACAGGATTTTACACTGTATCGTTTAGCAATAAAACCAACAGACAAGCGCAAAAGCAATTTGCCAAAATCTGCTCGTTTTACCGCTAAATAACAAATGTAAAAATCCTGTAAAAAACGCAATATAGGGCAAACGAAAAAATCGTCTGCCCTAAGGTGATGCTTACTTACGGATACCGAGTCTAGCAATGATAGAACGATATCTCTCGATGTCAACCTTGATGAGATAATCAAGGAGAGCACGTCTTTGACCGATCATTTTGAACAAGCCACGACGTGAGTGATGGTCCTTCTTGTGAACCTTGAGGTGCTCAGTGAGGTCGTTGATTCTCTTTGTTAAAAGAGCAATCTGAACTTCCGGAGAACCTGTGTCGCCTTCGTGCATAGCGTATTCCTGCATGATAGCAATCTTTTCTTCTTTAAGCATGAGTCTTACCACCTTTTTAATATATTTCCGGCGTCACAGAAAAGGGAAGGTGATGTCCGTAAAACGGCTTACTCCCAAAACCGAGAACGCGGCTAGAAGTTATTTTATCACAAAAGAATATAAAAGTAAAGTATTTATATCTATATATAATGTAAAAATAATTAATTGCTCTTTGATGACATATTTGTGATTTTAGCTAAAATACGAGATTTTTCCTTGTCAGAAAGCAACCTGTAAGAAATTATAAGAGACTGCTCGTCTTTGGTTAAAGAGTATATAGGCTTTGGTAAAAAGCTACCGTCATCAATATCCTTAAGAGGAGCGTTGAGATTTGTGCTATCTTTTTCACTCGGGAGAAGCTCCATCGGGTCAATCCTGAAAATCTGCGCAAGTTTAATGATAGTTTCAAGATTAGGCTCTGTTCTGCCGATTTCGTAGCTACAGATGTTAGTACGAGTCATACCGATAGCATCAGCTATCTGCTCTTGTGTAAGACCGCAATTTTTTCTGCACATTCGAATTTTATAAGCAGTTGTGTTTTTATCTACCTTTGCCAAATTTTGCTCCTCCTTTCAAAAGATTTTGACACAAAAAATTATAATGTGAAAAAATGTCACTTTCAAATAAACGTCACATTTTGTAACATAATAAAAGATAAAGCATCAAAACTCGTAAAAACTCTTGAAAATCACGTCTGCGTGGGATATAATCTAAGATATATTTTGCTGGAGTAGCTCAGTCGGTAGAGCATCTGATTCGTAATCAGCAGGTCGCGTGTTCGATTCACGTCTTCAGCTCCAAAAGACAGGGCACCTAAAAGGGGTGCTCTTTTTATGTTTAAAGGAAAGCGACCTCTAGATTACAACAGGGACAAACATCTTCCAAAAACCGATGAGCGTATTTATAAGGACGCATCAAAATTATTATGCACAGAATTTGCGTCTATACTTAATATTGATAGCAAAGAAATATTGTCTTTGATTTTAGATACAACTGATTAATGCAAAAATAAAACGGGTGTTTCTTTAAACACCCATTTTGTTTGTTAAAAGCACGCACAAACGTTCATATAATATTGATTTTAATTTCATATACTCAAATTGTCAAGAACAATTGTAGGTGAAATTATGAAAGAGATATTAGCGACACGTTTAAAAGAGTGCAGAAAAGAAAAAGGCTACACACAGATGCAGGTATCGATTTACTGCGATATTACGGAAAGAGCGTATCAAAACTATGAGCTTATGACACGTGAGCCAAAGCTCGAGATACTTGTGCGTATTGCAGACCTCTTTGAAGTTTCACTTGATTACCTTACAGGCAGAACAAATGATAAATAAAAAATAAAAGACGTTTGCATATAGCAGACGTTTTTTTGTTTCTGATGTAGTACTAATGAGGGATAATTATGTATTTTAAAAGGTTACGTGACCTTAGAGAAGACACGATATGAAACAGGCTGATGTAGCACAGCATCTGGGAATTGCTCAGACTGTTTATTCAAGATACGAGAGAGGATACCAGACAATACCTGTTGAGCATCTACTCAAGCTTGCAGATTTGTATGGTGTGACAACGGACTATATTCTTGGTAAAGACTAAAAAGAAAGGCACTTGCGTTTTTGCAAGTGCCTTTTAATATTATACTATTTATTATACGTTAAATCTGAAAAGTACAACGTCGCCGTCTTTCATAACGTACTCTTTGCCTTCGCTTCGAACCAAACCTTTTTCTTTAGCAGCAGCCATCGAGCCACATTCGATAAGGTCGTCAAAAGCGATAACCTCAGCGCGGATAAAGCCACGCTCAAAGTCAGAGTGGATTTTTCCTGCAGCACCCGGTGCTTTAGTACCGTTTTTGATAGTCCATGCTCTGACCTCAGGTTTGCCTGCAGTAAGGTAAGAGATAAGACCTAAAAGGGTGTAGCATTCATTAATAAGTCTGTCAAGACCGGACTGCTCAAGTCCCATATCAGAAAGGAAAAGTTCCTTTTCTTCAGCGTCCATTTCTATAATCTGTTCTTCAAGCTCTGCACAGATAGGAAGCACACCGGCGTTTTCAGTAGCGGCGAGCTCTCTGACCTTTTGCAGTCTTGCGTTGTTTTCAATACCTGCTTCAAAATCGCTTTCGCTCATATTAGCGGCGTAGATAACAGGTTTGTTTGTAAGTAGAGCAACTTCTGACAAAAGCTTTTTTTCGTCGTCGTCACATTCAACCGAGCGGGCGGTTTTGCCGTTATTTAAAGCATCTTCGACACGCTTGAAGAAATCAACCTCAGCTTGATATTTTTTATCAGCTTTTGTCATTTTCTGGGCTTTGTCTATTCTGCGCTGAATAATCTCAACGTCCGATAGGATAAGCTCAAGATTGATGGTGTCGATATCTCTGATTGGGTCAACACTGCCTTCAACGTGGATAATGTCGTCGTTGTCAAAGCAACGAACAACGTGAACGATAGCATCACATTCTCTGATGTTAGACAAAAATTTATTACCCAAGCCTTCGCCCTTTGATGCGCCCTTTACAAGACCTGCGATGTCTACAAATTCGATTGTTGCAGGAGTGTATTTGTCAGGGTCGTACATATCTGCAAGCTTATCAAGACGCTTGTCAGGAACTGCAACCACGCCGACATTCGGCTCAATCGTGCAGAAAGGGTAGTTCGCGGACTGTGCGCCCGCGTTTGTGATAGCGTTAAAAAGAGTGCTTTTGCCGACATTTGGCAAACCAACTATACCTAATTTCATTTTAATCTCCAATCTATGAGGTGTTGCTCAAAATGATTTTTTGTAGTAATATAACAAAAGATAGTATAACATAAAAGTTTTACAAAATAAAGATATTTTTATTTTGTTTAAAAAGGTGAGAAAATGAAGAAATATGATATTGCTTTGTTTGATTTGGACGGTACCATTTCCGCATCTGCACAGGGCATAAAATATTGCATACAGCAGACACTTGATAAAATGGGTAAGCCACATCCCGATTTATCCGACTACAGCAAATATATCGGGCCACCGCTTTTGCACACTTTTCAAAAGCTTTGCGGTTTGGATGAGGTAGAGGCTCAGCAGGCAGTAGAGATATATGTAAAGCTTTATGATGTTGACGGCTTAAAGCAAAACAAGCTTTTTGACGGTATAGAGGAAGTCCTTTCAGCCTGCAGAGAAAACGGTATAAGAATTGCGGTGTGTTCTTCAAAGCACGAAAAGATAGCTACAAAGGTCGTTGAGCTTTTAGGCGTGTACGATTACTTTGATAAGATATGTGGTTCAACCATTGATGGAAGCAGAAAGAAAAAAGAGGAGCTTATTCCATATTCTCTCGAAAAGCTCGGTGCAAACTCAAGACAGAAAGTTGTTATGATAGGTGACACAAGCTTTGATGCAATAGGTGCAAAAATTTGCGGCGTTGATTTTATCGGTGTAACCTACGGCTACGGAAAAAAAGAGGATATGGAAAAGTGTGGGGCAAAGGTGTTTGCTGATACTCCACAAAATCTCCATAATTATTTGTTTTAATCATAGTGTTAAAAGCCTTTTCATATACATAGGACAATATGTATATATGAGGTGCTGTGATGTTTGTCTTAACTTTAAAATCAAAGCTTAACAAAAAGACTTTAAAAAAGCTTGTGGTCAGCGTTGTGTTGATTGTGTGTGCAGTTCTTACTGTTGTCGGTGCAGTAAATGTATATGACAAACCAAGCACCAAGGCTAATTCAAGCAATGGTGAGTTTATCACAGCATTTGAAGAAGAAAACGCACAGGAATTTGTAAAGCAATTTGATAAAGCTGTTGCACAGCTTTTTAAGCATCAGACGATTTTTATCCCGACTGAATTTGATAATACATATATTGATTATAATAACTTACAAAAAGAGCAAGGGCTTAACCTTGAAAAGTATAAAGGAAAACAGTGTCAGCTTTACATATATAAGCTTAAGGGTTATACGATTGATTACGCAGATGCCTATATATCTTTAATAGTTTACAGAGATAGCGTAATCGCAGGTCATATATCGACAGGAGTTTTAAATAGCAGGCTGTACACTTTCTACGGAGAATAAAGATGAAGAATCTTCAACGATTAGACAAAGTAATATCAACGCAGACAAGCTACTCGCGCAAAGAGATAAAAAGCCTTGCAAAGCAAGGAGATATTTGTGTAAACTCGGTAGTGTGCAAGCAAAGTGATGTAAAGATTGACCCCGATACTGATGTGGTGACCGTCTGCTCAGAGAAAATAGAGTACAAGCAGTATGTATATTATATGCTTAACAAGCCTAAGGGCGTGCTTTCTGCAAGCAACGATAAATCTGCGCCGACTGTTATTGATTTAATTCCTGACAGCTTATACAGGAAAAATCTTTTTCCTGCTGGCAGATTGGATAAAGATACAACAGGTCTTCTGATTATTACCGACGACGGCGATTATGCCCACAGGATGCTTGCTCCGAATAAAAAGGTATATAAGCATTATATTGCTACTCTTGAAAACGAGCTTACAGGACAAGAAAAGGAGCAGTTTGAAAACGGTATAGTTTTAAACGACGGCACCGTTTGTCAGAAAGCGTACTTTGAGAAAATTGGCTCTAATCGTGCACTGGTGAAAATTTGCGAAGGAAAATTTCATCAGGTAAAAAAGATGTTTTCGGCGTGCTCACATACGGTGGTTGAGCTTGAGAGGGTGCAGATTGGAGAACTTAAACTCGACCCTGCTTTAGAGTACGGTCAGGTCAGAGAACTGACAAAAGAGGAAAGAGAGGCTGTTTTTGATAGCAAAAATGACCAAATTTGACCTAATGTTTTTTACTTATGGGTATATTATATAAAAATTACAGCAAATATTTAGTGAAAAAATAAGTGGTATTGTTTTAAGTTTTGTGCTACAATACTATTTGATATAAGTAGTCGTGTAATTACGTACTATTATTGGAGGTTTTCATATGGCAAAAGTTTCTTTACAACACATTTACAAAATTTATGACGGCGGCGTTGTTGCTGTTACAGACTTTAACCTTGAGATTGAAGATAAGGAATTTATTATTCTCGTAGGTCCATCAGGTTGTGGTAAGTCAACTACACTTCGTATGATCGCAGGTCTTGAGGACATTTCTAAGGGCGAACTTTACATTGGTGATATGCTTGCTAATGACGTTGCTCCTAAGGACAGAGATATCGCGATGGTATTCCAGAACTACGCTCTTTATCCACATATGACTGTTTACGATAATATGGCATTTGGTCTTAAGCTCAGAAAGATGCCTAGAGAAGAAATCGCTAGAAGAGTTGGCGAGGCTGCTCGTATTCTCGGTATTGAAGAATATCTCGACAGAAAGCCAAAGGCTTTATCAGGCGGTCAGAGACAGCGTGTAGCGCTTGGTCGTGCTATCGTTCGTGATCCTAAGGTATTCTTACTTGACGAACCACTTTCAAACCTTGACGCAAAACTGCGTGCAAATATGAGAACTGAGATTTCTAAACTTTATCAGAGACTCGGTACAACATTTATCTACGTTACTCATGACCAGACAGAGGCTATGACAATGGGTACAAGAATCGTTGTTATGAAAGACGGCTTTATCCAGCAGGTTGATACACCACAGCATCTGTATGATATGCCTTGCAACGAGTTCGTAGCAGGCTTTATCGGTTCACCTCAGATGAACTTTGTTGACGCTGTTTTAGTAAAACAGGGTGAGGACTTTGCTCTTAAGTTTGACGAGTACACAATCGTTCTACCTGAGTCAAAGAACAAGAATAACTGTCTTGCTCCTTACGTTGGCAAGGAAGTTAGACTTGGTATCCGTCCTGAGCATGTTCACGACGAGGCTGAGTTTATTGAGAAGTGCGCAGGTGGCAACGGCGTTGTTAAAGCTAACGTTGACGTTACTGAGCTTATGGGTGCTGAAATCTACTTATACGTTAACATCGGTGGTATTCCTATCACAGCTAGAGTTGAGCCACATTCAACAGCTAAGCCTGGCGATGTTATCGAGGTTGCATTCGACCTTGAAAAGATTCACATCTTCGATAAGGAAACTGAGTGCACAATTACTAACTAATCTGTTATTTTTGCAGATTTGTTATGATGTCAAATTTGTAATTTAAGTATATATATTTTACAAATTTCGGTATCATATATTTGTAAATGTATTTAAGCTTTTTGTTTATTTTGCCCTTTGCAATTAGGATTTAGCTGATTGCAAAGGGCTTTTTGCGTTTATTTGTGCATTGTGCCAAGTCTTTTGTGCAAATTACCATTGTGAAATATTTATGAATAATTTGTTCATTTTTTGTATATAAATATCACTCAAACCACACAATTTTTAAAAAAAGGTTGATTTTTGCGGTCTTTTTGTGTAAAATGTATATGAAACTGTGGGTTTTTAAGAAAAACTTACTGTCGCTTTGGTAAATTGACTATTATTTTTTCGGAGGCATATCATGTCTAACAGATTATTTCAAGGCATAATCCATCAGATGAAAGATGCTATCGACAGAACCATCGGTGTTGTTGATGAGACTTCTGTAGTAATCGCTTGCTCAGAGCTCGGCAGAATCGGTGAAGTAAACGAGAACATCAATTCAGAGACACTTTCAGCAACAGTTACTTTTGCGATTAACGGCCATACCTTCAAATCGTTTGGCTCAAGTTCAAGAGCAGAGTATGCGGTTTTTGTACAGGGTACAGACGAGGTTGCACAAAAATATGCTCAGCTTCTTGCTGTGTCACTTTCATCAATCAAGCAGTACTATGATGAAAAGTACGATAGAAGCAACTTTATTAAAAATGTAATACTCGACAACATTCTTCCGGGCGATATCTATCTCAAGGCAAGAGAGCTACGTTTTAACAGCGAAGTATCAAGAGTATGTATGATTATCAAGATTACATCAAAGACAGATATTTCTGCTTATGACATTGTTCAGAATCTCTTCCCTGATAAATCAAAAGACTTTGTTATTAATATCAACGAGACTGACATCACTCTCGTTAAGGAAATTAAACCTGGTATCGAGGGCAAAGACCTTGAAAAACTTGCCAGCTCAATCGTTGATACTTTGGCTACAGAATTTTATACACATTGCGTTGTTGGCATTGGTACAACAGTTGTTGGCATCAAAGACCTTGCGCGCTCATTTAAAGAGGCTCAGGTTGCTCTTGAGGTTGGTAAGGTGTTCGATACAGAGCGCACTATCATCAGCTACGACAACCTCGGTATTGCACGTCTTGTATACCAGCTGCCTACAACACTTTGCGATATGTTCTTAAAGGAAGTTTTCAAGCGCGGTTCTATCGAGAGCCTCGATCAGGAAACACTATTTACTATTCAAAAGTTCTTTGAGAACAACCTAAACGTTTCTGAAACATCAAGAAAGCTTTTTGTACATAGAAACACCCTGGTTTACAGACTTGAAAAAATCAAGAAGATAACAGGACTTGATTTACGCGAGTTTGAGGATGCTATTGTATTTAAAGTAGCTTTGATGGTTAAGAAATACTTAACATCCAGCCCTACAAAGTTCTAATACATAGAGGTCGACCTGTGCAGTGATGTTGATTGCACATGTATAAACCTACACACAAGAGGTTATTTAAGGACGGTTAATATGATTGAATTTCGTAATGTTTTTAAAACATATCCAAATGGTACACACGCGTTAAACGGTGTCAACCTTTCTGTAGATAAGGGTGAGTTTGTTTTCATCGTTGGCGCATCGGGTGCCGGTAAAAGTACATTTTTGAAGCTTATTATGCACGAGGAAACACCTACTACAGGTGCTATCATCGTTAATAATATGCATCTTGAAAATTTAAAAAGAAGAAGAGTACCGTATCTAAGACGTACAATGGGTATCGTGTTCCAGGATTTCCGCCTTATCGGTAAAATGACTGTTTACGATAATGTTGCGTTTGCGATGCGTTGTATTGGTAAAAAAGGAAAAACTATCAAGAAGAGAGTTCCGTATATTCTCGAGCTGGTTGGCTTAAAGGACAAAGCACATAACAAGCCGTCCGAGCTTTCGGGTGGTGAGCAGCAGCGTGTAGCTTTAGCTCGTGCTCTTGTTAACAACCCTGCTATGATTATCGCAGACGAGCCTACCGGTAATATTGACCCAGAGCTGTCATACGAGATTATCGAGCTTCTTTCCGAAATTAACAAAAGAGGTACTACAGTGCTTGTTGTTACTCACGAGCACGAGCTTGTAGAAAGCTTTAACAAGCGCGTAGTAAGAATTGAAGGCGGTTGTATCGTCAGCGACACTAAAGACGACGACACAATGGTTGCCATTTAATCGGAAAGGAATAAAGCGATGAATTTTAGTAGTTTTGGCTATCTCATAAAAGAGGGCTTTAAAAATGTCTGGTCAAACAGAATTATGAGCCTTGCATCAGTCGGCGTACTGATATCCTGTCTTATTCTTACCGGTTCTGCCATTATGCTCAGCATCAACGTTTCAACAGTCGTTGAGTCTGTTGGTGAATCTAACGTTACTACTGTATATTTAGAAGACGATGTTTCTGAGCTTGAGGCGGTATATATCGGTAAATCTCTGACAAAAATAGACAACGTAACATCTGCTGATTTTTATGATAAGGACGAGGCTATCCTTGCATACAAGGATGTTTTGGGGGAAGAAGTTTTTGTTAATATGACAGAAGACAACAACCCGTTGCCACACGCTTATCATATTGTAATGGCTGATTTGTCACTTTATGATCAGACGGTAGAAGAAATACTTAAAGTAGAGGGCGTCAACTCTGTATCATCACGAAGTGATGTTGCAGAAAAGCTGACAAGCCTCAATACACTTGTTACTACGATGAGCTTCTGGATTATTTTAGCGCTTGCGATTATCTCGTTGTTCATCATCTCAAATACTATCCGTATGACTATGTTCTCACATCGATTTGAAATCAGTATTATGAAATCTGTCGGTGCGACAAACTCATTTGTAAGAATACCTTTCGTAATCGAGGGTATTATTATCGGACTTGTGTCTGCGGGCTTGTCTATCGGTGCGTTGACATTGCTTTATGATGCGGTTATTAAAGCAATCAAGAGCATTCTCCCACTTGATGTATATGTTCCATTTGAAGGTCCTGTTATGTGGACAGTTATCATTGCATTTGTTTGTGCCGGTGTTTTAGTCGGTGCGTTGGGTAGCTTGCTTTCAATACGCAAATATCTTAAAAAAGAGGGTAACGAAATACTCGGTTGGTAATTATTTGAACTTACATTTTCCGACCCATTTGTAAAGGAGAAAAGTATGATTAAAAGAATACTATCATGTATCGTGTGCCTTTGTATGTTAGCAGGATGTATCCTGTCAGTAACTGCAACAAACATTGATGAAATTAAACAGCAACAGGAAGCACTCGAACAGCAGAGTGCTGAGTATGAGGCAATTCTTAATGAAAAGAATGCTGAAGTTGATAAACAGCAAGAGCAGGTTGATGCTATTGTTGGTAAAGTAGAAACTGTTACTAAGGAAATTCAGCTAAGCCATCAGAAGATTGCTATTCTTGATGAGCAGATACAGGAAAAGCAGGACCAGATAGACGAGAAAAACGCTGAAATCGAAGAGAATATGGATATTCTTCGTCAGCGTATCAAGACTATCTATCTTGCCGGTGAGGTTTCATCTCTTGAAATCATTATGGGTGCTAAGGACTTTTCAGATTTTCTTGATAAGGTTCAGCTTGTAAAAAGCGTATCTGCACACGACGAAGAACTCATTAACAATATTCAGGCTCAGCTTGATTTGATTAGTGAGGAAAAAGAAGCGTTAGAGCTTGATAAGGTTGACTTAGAAGAAGAAAAGGGAAATCTTGAAGAAAAGCAGGAAGAGCTCAACGAGCTTTTAAAAGAAAATCAGGAAACTCTTGCTACTCTTCAAGAGGAAAGCGACGATATTTTACATCAGCTTACAATGACTGAAGAACAGCTCGGCCAGCTTGATTCTGAGCTTCAGGAATACTACAGAGAGCTTCAACAGCAACAGATTCAGCAACAACAGCAACAGCAGAATAATAACTCCGGTGCACCATCTGCACCGTCAAGACCAAGCGTTACACCACCATCAGATGGTAGCTACGTATGGCCTTGTCCGGGCTTTTATATGCTCACATCACAGTTTGAGGAGTGGCGTGGATATTACAACCATGGTGCTATCGATATTGCCGGTGGCGGTATCATGGGTGCAACAGTTGTTGCGGCAGATAGCGGTACTGTAGTTGCTACTTGCACAAGCTGTGCACATAACTGGGGTAAATATTACTCCTGTGGTTGTGGCGGTGGCTACGGTAACTACGTATGGATTAACCATGGCAACGGCAAAGAAACTGTTTATGCTCACCTTACTTCTGTAGCTGTATCAACAGGTACAAAAGTATCTGCAGGTCAGTACCTCGGCACAGTTGGTTCTACAGGACATTCAACAGGTGCACACTTACATTTTGAGACTCGATACAACGGCGTTAAGTACGACCCGATGAGCGAGTACTAAAATTAAATACTAAACAAAAGTCCCCTTGCATATACTTAACTAAGTTTATGCAGGGGGTATTTTATGCTTACAGCCTTACATATAGAAAACAGGAAATATAACAACGCACTATCCCGAATTTTAGGATATATCGTAGGAAATAGTCTGAAAACAGAAATAAAAAGCATTAATAAACACCAGATAAAGTTTATCAAATATACCTGTAAAAACAATAAAATAAACTGGCAAAAAATCGACAAAGTAGTTTTGGCGCAGAGAAACAGACTTTTGTGTAGCGAAACTTTAGAGCTTCCGAAAAAGTATGGCTATAAGAGATTTGAAGACGACGAGTATAAGCACAGGCTGTGCACAAATATGGCGGTAAGTCTTTTGTGTAGCATCAAAAATGCAGATTTTAAGGTAGGTCTAGTGGATAAAGAAGCAATTCATACCCAACTTGTAAAGTATCTGCTTAAATATATTGATAACCTAACGGTGGTAACGGATAAGGTTGATGATTACTTATTGGTTGCTGAAACAGAGCTTTTGGAAACAGGGGTTCCGATAAGACTCACAAAAAGCGAAAAGGCGGTACACGACTGCGATTTTATTATTGCTCCCGATGGGATGAATTTTTCTATCGGCTTAAAGGAAAGTGCGCTTGTGCTTTCCTGCAAGAAGCCATCTGCTGATTTAGAATGTACGGTTGTCTATGATTATACGGTAGATTTAGGAGAGGCTATAGAGGGTCTGTGTCCGCACTGGCTTGATAAAACATATTTTGCGTCTGCACTTTATACTCAACTGCGTATATACCAGCTTGGGTCACTAGTGCCCTCGCTGTGCGTTTGCAATAAAGGTGTCCATACTATTTTATCACTAAAGGCAATACTAGAAAAACAAAATGATAAAACTTGACATAATGTTGATAAATGCTATAATACTACTTATGCGCAGACTATTATTACCTATTTATAAATGAAAGGACATATATATTATGGCTAAACCGGTTATGCTTACAGCTGATGGTTTGAAACAGCTGGAAGAAGAACTTGATTTCTTAAAAGGCGAAAAACGAAAAGAAATTGCAGAAAAAATTAAAGTAGCTCGTTCATACGGCGACTTGTCAGAAAACAGCGAGTATGACGATGCTAAAAACGAGCAGGCTATGCTTGAAGCAAGAATCGTTACTATCGAGGCTACTCTTAAAAATGCTGTTATTATTGATGAAAGCGAAATCAATAACGAGCAGATTCATATTGGCTCAAAAGTTAAGGTCGAAAATCTTAAGATGGGTAAAACATTTGAGTATAAAATTGTTGGCTCAAATGAGTCTAACCCTAGAGAAGGTAAAATTTCCGACGAATCACCAATCGGTGTTGCATTACTCTCTAAAAAAGTCGGCGATGTTATCGAGGTAGAAGCTCCTGCGGGAGTTATCGCACTAAAGGTGCTTGAGATTTCAAAATAAGATTTTTCGGGCGACTTAACACAGTCGCCCTTTTTTAGGTTTATTGAAAGAGGGATTTTTATGGCAGAGAATCAGAACAAGAATCAGAATCAGGAAAATCTATCAGAGATTTTACAAATCAGACGCGACAAGCTTACTGCATTGCAGGAAGCAGGACAAGACCCGTTTTTGGTGACAACATCGGACAGAGACATTATGTCTAACGATATTATCGAGCGTTTTGAAGAGCTTGAGAATAAGGACGTTTGTGTTGCCGGTCGTATTATGTCTAAACGCGGTAAGGGCAAGGTTATGTTTATGGACCTGCACGACCGTGGTGGTAAAATCCAGATTTTTGCTAAATTCGACGATTTGGGCGAGGAGGTTTACAAGGGACTTAAGAAGTGGGATATCGGCGACATTATGGAGGTTAAAGGCTTTGTCTTTAAAACTCAGATGGGCGAAATCAGTATCCACGCAACTGCTGTAAAGCTTTTGTCAAAATCGCTATTACCACTGCCTGAAAAATACCATGGCTTAAAGGATACCGACCTGCGTTACCGTCAGCGTTATGTTGACCTTATTGTTAACCCTGAGGTTAAGAATACATTTATCAAGCGTAGTGCGATTATAAAGTCAATTCGAGAGTATCTCGACAACAATGGCTACATTGAGGTTGAAACTCCTATTCTTAATACTATCCCTGGCGGTGCTTCAGCTCGTCCATTTACTACTCACCATAATACATTAAACCTTGATATGTATATGCGTATCGCGACAGAGCTTTACTTAAAGCGTCTTATCGTTGGCGGTATGGAGAGAGTGTACGAAATCGGTAGAAACTTCAGAAACGAGGGTATGGACGTAAGACATAACCCTGAGTTTACCTGTATCGAGTTTTACGAAGCATATACAGACCTTTACGGTATGATGGATAGAACAGAACAGCTTATCAATAAGGCTTGTGTAGCCGTAAACGGCACAGAAGAAATCGAGTATCAGGGCGACAAAATCAGCCTTAAGCTTCCATTTAAGCGTGTTACTATGATTGACGCAGTTAAAGAGTACACAGGTATAGATTTTAACGAGTTCTATTGCGATACAGAAAAAGCAAAAGAGGTAGCAAAAGAGCTCCACCTTGAAGTAAAGTCCACAGACACATGGGGCAACATCTTAAACTCTGCATTTGAAGAGTATGTTGAGGACAAGCTCATTCAGCCTACATTTGTATGTGACTATCCTGTTGAGGTTTCTCCTCTTACAAAGCGTAAGCAGGACAAGCCTGAACTTGTTGAGCGTTTTGAACTTTTCTGTAAAATCGGCGAGCTTGCAAATGCTTACACAGAGCTCAACGACCCTATTGACCAGAAAAAGCGTTTTGAGCATCAGCTTATGCTTAGAGAAGCAGGCGACGACGAGGCTAATATGATGGACGATGATTTTGTTACATCTCTTGAATACGGTATGCCACCAACAGGCGGTGTGGGTATCGGTATCGACAGACTCGTAATGTTGCTTACTGATTCCGCTTCTATCCGCGACGTTATCCTCTTCCCGACAATGAAGCCGATTGAAAAATAATTTTTCGCCCCCGATACTAAATCGGGGGCTTTTGTTTGACAACAAACCTTAATAAATATATAATATCTGCATAAAGAAAATTTGCTTGCCCAAAAGGAGAAACGATATGAAAAAGTCGATAATCGCTTTTATTTTAGTTATATGTATGGTGTTTGTATTTGCCGGCTGTAAGGACGCTAAGGCTACACCGGATCAGGTTAAAACTGAAGAAACTGTAGTGGAGACTGCTCAGACAAGCATTACGCTCACTTTTAACGCTTTTACATATAACGGTGTCGAAAATCATTTTACTTTAGAGTACGATGATGGCAACAGCCCTAGGGAAATGAGGTTCAACAATATTACTTTTACAGCACAACGCGACGAAAAGGCTGAAGACGTGATGAATAATGCAGGATATTCAGACTTAAAGATTTTAGAAACACACGACGAGTTTTTAGGTTGGATGGAGTACAAAATGGTTATCGCTCAGGACGATACGGTAACTTACGAAAAGCTGTCTGACACCCTTTACAAGACAAAAGAAATTATGGGAAAAACTATGCCTGAATATAGCGTTGCATATGTAGCGAAATGGAAAAACCTTAGCGACGATTATTATCAAGCATACGGATATTGATTTTAAAAGGCTACCTTAAATGGTAGCCTTTTTTTAACCTTTGTTACAACATTGAAAATTGAATCACATAAAAATAGCTGATACAATTATCCTGTAGTAATATAAAAGGAGAGGTATAAAACTATGAAAAAATTATTAGTTATTGTTTTAGCATTGTGCCTTGTAATGATGTCTATGGTACCTGCTTTTGCAGCAGATGCTCAGGTAGCTGTTGTTGCGACTGTTGACGAGGTTACTCCACAGTCAAACGCAGAGAAATTTTATGATGCAATTAAGGATATTGAGGCAGCTTATGCAGGTAGCGATATAAAGGCTCTTGAAGATGCTCTCGAAAATCTTTCAGTTCTTACAGAAAATATGGGCGGTCTTACTGACAAAGATTACGAAGAACTTAAAGTGCTTATGGGCGTTAGCGATGATGAAGAGGTAGTAGATATTATTCTCACAGTTATTTTTGACGCTGCTTCAGTTTTAGGCGTGAAAGAAATGAGAGATGAGTTTGTAAATGATCCTTCATATACAACAGCATTTGACTTTGTTGAGGTTTATGACAGCATTTACAACGACCCTGAATATGTTGATGAAGACCTCAGAGCTGCTGTAAAAAGATTGCTTCCTGACATTGACGAGGTTTATGCTGATGCGTTAACACAGCTGCCATCAGATAAGGTAATGAACCTTTACTACGCTTATGATGAAGTTGCTTTTGCTTGGGATTTAGAAGAGCTTGAGCCTGCAACTAAAAAGCTTTACGAAGCACTTATTGCGGCTGAAGACTTGACAGACGAAGAGAAAGAGCAGTTGGGCGAATTACTCTATATGCCTTACGAAGATGCTTATCAAGAGATTTTCTTTATGTATGTAAATGCTAACGTTGTTTTAGAAACAGCCGATGTTTACGATGCATTTGTTGCAGATAAAAACAAAGAGAATGCACAGGCTCTTGTTGACAAGTACGAAGCTATCTTTATGGACGAGAGCTATGAAGACGAATACCTCAGAAGTATGATTTACGATTATATTTTTGATATCGACGAAGTTTACGAAGAAGCTTTAGATGTGCTCAAGTCACAGCCACAGAAGCCACAAGAGGGTGGCGAATCTAAAAAGGACGAAGAAAAGTCTACACAGGCTAACACCGCTGCTGTGAAAACAGGCGATTTCGTACCAATGTATCTCTACTCTTTTGCACTTTTATCTTTAGTAGCAGTTTGCTCATTTGTCTGCTTTAGAAAAAGAGTTAAATAATAAAGATTAACTATATTGCTTAAAACTCCGAAAGTTTTTCTTTCGGAGTTTTTTTATTTGCAAAAGTGTAAAGTATGCTTGACATTTTAAAAAGAATGATATATACTACAAGTGTAAAGCAAACTTTACACTTTTTCTTAGGAGGTATAGTATGAAAAATCGGGTAGAAGAACTAAGAAAAGCAAACGGCATAACGCAGACCCAGCTTGCAAAAGACCTTTGCGTCTCGCGTCAGACGATTTTTTCATTGGAAACAGGACGATACGACCCGTCGATTACTTTAGCACATAAGGTCGCAAAATTTTTCAATACAACAATAGAAGAAGTTTTTATATTCGAGGAGGAATAAATATGAAATACAGCAGAAGAATAATTATCAGCATTGCTGTTTTAATAGTTGGTATAGCGTTGTTTGTGTGTAGCTATGCAGGCTTGATTGACAGTTTCTGGAGTGGATTTGGTGTTGGGTTTGTTATTGTTGGAGCATTACAGGTAGTAAGACAGATAAAGTACCGCTCTAATGAAGAGTATAAAGAAAAGGTTGATGTTGCTCTAAGTGATGAAAGAAACAGATTTATCGCAAATAAAGCGTGGGCGTGGGCAGGATATCTTTTTGTTTTTGCGGGAGCAATCGCTTGCGTAGTGTTTAAGATACTTGGTTACGAGGAACTAATGATGTTTAGCTCCTTTTCAATATGCTTTATCGTTATCGTATATTACATTTCGTATGCTATACTCAAACGCAAATACTAATTGAGTATATATGACAATTTCGGTAACAGTAATGGTATAATTATTTTTGGTGATTTATGTTGATTTTGATTTCAATACTATTTGTGATAGCAGCGTTTCTGTTAGCTGTTTTTTACGTTTACTACGTTGCGTTTTATTCGCGCAAAAAAGGACAAGACGACATTTATAATATACCGCTTGGTGAGCAGTACGACGTGCACAAAGAAGAGATGCTCTCGCTTATCAGACAGCTAGAAAAGCTAGAGTGCGAGGACGTCTACACGACATCGTTTGATGGACTAAAGCTTCACGGTAGATACTATCACGTAAAGGATGGAGCACCGCTTAACATCGGCTTTCATGGGTACAGGGCTACCGCTCTGCGTGATTTTTGCGTTGGTGCAAACGAAACTATAAAAAGAGGGCATAACCTACTGCTTATTGACCAACGAGGCCAGGGGAAAAGCGAGGGCCACACCATCACGATGGGCGTTAAAGAGCATCGCGACGTAAAAAGCTGGGTCGATTTTTCTGTAGACCGCTTTGGCAAAGATATTAAAATTATTTTATACGGAGTGTCTATGGGCGCGGCATCTGTAATTATGGCGACTTCACTGAATTTGCCGTCAAATGTAAAAGGGGTTATCGCCGATTGTCCGTACAGCGCGCCTAAAGATATTATCTTAAATGTTGCGAAAAAGGATATGGGCATTAGCGAAAAGCTCGCCTATCCGTTTGTGTGGCTTGGCGCACGAATATTCGGGGACTTTGATATAAACGCTATAAATTGCAAAACTGCGGTTAAAAAATCAAAGGTTCCTGTGATTATTCTGCATGGAGAAGACGACCGCTATGTGCCGTATCAGATGAGCGAGGAGATACAAAAAGCAAATGAAACTAAAGTTGTGAGATATACCTTTCCTAATGCCGGTCATGGTATCAGCTTCTTTTCAGACAAAGACCGATATCGCAAGCTTACAGAGGAGTTTTTTAAAGAATGCTGTGAAGACTAAATATATAAAGACAGTAGTTGTTTATACTACTGTCTTTTTTACATATAAACAAAGATTTGTTTTGTAGGTTTTGCACAGTGCGTTGTAAAATTTGCACAAAGCCACAGTCTTAGAATTATTCAATGGGGCGAACTTTTTTACTGTGACCTCATTTTTATTGTATATTTTGTCCATTTGTAATATAATTAAATGGTGTTCACAGATGGAATTGTTGAAAATGACCGAAAATGTCGAATCAGCTTTTCCGATAAGAAAGGAGTTGTTTTCATTATGAAACAATATGACGCAAAACACATTTTAAATATTGCTATGGCGGGTCACTCGGGCGCAGGTAAAACTTCTGTTGCTGAGGCTATGCTGTATCTTGCTAAGGCTTCTGAGAGACTCGGTAAGATTTCTGACGGCAATACCATGCTCGACTACGATGCTGAAGAAATAAAGAGAAAGGTTTCCGTACTGACAGCAATCGCACCAATAGAATGGAAGAATATGAAGATTAACCTCATCGATACTCCAGGTCTTTTCGACTTTGAGGGTGGTATTTGCGAGGGCTTCCGCGCTGCTGAAACTGCTATGATCGTTGTATCTGCAAAGGACGGCATCAATGTTGGTACAGAAAAAGCTGTTAAGGCTGCAAATAAAGCAGGATTAACAAAGATTTTCTTCGTAAACGGTGTATGCGACGAGGATGCTCGTTTCTATAGAGTACTTGAAGATTTAAAGGCTACTTTCGGTCCGTCTGTTTGCCCTGTTATCGTACCTCATATTGAAAACGGTCAGGCTAATACATATATCAATCTTTTTGAATATAAGGCTTATACATACGACAAGGCTGCAAATAGCACTCCATCTGATATTTTACCTGAGATGGGCGACAGACTTGAGGGCTTAAGAGAAGCTATCAAGGAAGCAGTTGCTGAAACATCTGAGGAGCTTATGGATAAGTTCTTCGAGGGCGAAGAGTTTACACCAGAAGAGATTATCCTCGGTGTATCACAGGGTGTAAAGGACGGCTCTATCTGTCCTGTATTCTGCGGTGATGCTCATTCTACATTCGGTATTGAGCAGTTTATGAACTCACTTGCTTGGCTTGCTCCTAATGCTGCTGATAAGGGCGCTGAAACTGCTGTTGATGTTAACGGCGACCCTGTTGAAATCACAGTTAATGAAGCAGGTGCTACAGCCGCTGTAGTATTCAAAACTGTTGCTGACCCATTTGTTGGTAAGCTTTCATATTTCAAGGTTGTATCCGGTAAGGTTTCTACTGAAACCCCACTTGTTAATATGCGTACAGGTAAGGAAGAGCGTATCACTAAGGTTCTTACAGTTAAAGGTAAGAAGCAGGAAGACGCTTCCTACATCGGTGCCGGCGATATCGGTGCTATCCCTAAACTTCAGTCAACAGTAACAGGCGACACACTTTGTGCTCCAACTCGCAGAGTTATTTTAGATGGCGTTTCATATCCTGCACCATCTTTCTCAATGGCTATGTATCCAAAGAAGAAGGGCGAAGAAGACAAGGTTGCTCAGGGTCTGGTTCGACTTGCAGAAGAAGACCCGACTATCAAATTTGTCAACAACTCTGAAACAAAGGAAATGGTTGTTTCAGGTATGGGCGAACAGCACCTTGACGTTGTTGTATCAAAATTAAAGAATAAATTCAACGTAGAAGTTGAACTCAAACAGCCTAAGGTTGCTTATAGAGAGACTATCCGTTCAACATCTGATGTTCAGGGACGTCACAAGAAGCAGTCCGGCGGTTCAGGTCAGTTCGGTGATGTTTGGATTAAGTTCGAGCCTTGCGATTGCGAATCACTCGAGTTTGAAATTCAGGTTGTCGGCGGTTCTGTTCCTAAGCAGTTCTACCCTGCAGTTGAAAAGGGACTTAGAGATTCTATCAAGAAGGGCCCACTCGCAGGCTATCCTGTAGTTGGCGTTAAGGCTATCCTTCACGATGGTTCTTCTCACCCTGTTGACTCTAACGAAATGGCGTTCAAGATGGCAGCTCAGATTGCGTTCAAGAACGGTATCCCACAGGCTAGACCTACTTTGCTCGAGCCTATCGGTGCCCTTAAGGCTTATGTTCCTGATGCTAACATGGGCGATATTATGGGCGAGGTTAACAAGCGTAGAGGTAGAGTGCTCGGTATGAACGTAGGCGAAGACGGTATGCAGATTGTTGAGGCTGAAGTTCCTATGGCTGAGATGGCTGACTTCTCCGTTTATATGCGTCAGGTAACACAGGGCAGAGGCTCTTTCTCATTTGAGTTCGAGCGTTACGAAGATGCTCCTGCTCAGGTATCAGCTAAGGTTATCGAAGAAGCAAAAGCAAATATGGAAGACTAATTAAGCATTTAGTTTCTAAGACCAATAAAAATCAAGGCACCCGAGTTTTCGGGTGCCTTATTTGCGTAAAAAATTCCCGCACACTAAAAGGTGTGCGGGATAACTTTTTGTTATTAAACGATAAGTGATTTGCCTGTCATTTCATCTGGCTGAGGAAGCTCTAAAATCTCGAGCATTGTTGGGGCAATGTCTGCAAGACAGCCACCCTCACGCAGTTTGCAGTCCTTACCAACTACAACGAAAGGAACAGGGTTAGTAGTATGAGCAGTAAACGGTGAGCCGTCTACATCATACATTTTGTCAGCGTTGCCGTGGTCAGCAGTAATGAGCGAAATACCGCCCATTTCCGTGATTGCATCTGTAACAGCCTTAACCCCTTTGTCAACAGCTTCAACCGCAGCTCTTGCCGCATCAAACACGCCTGTGTGACCAACCATATCGCAGTTAGCAAAGTTTAAGATGATAACATCGTACTTGCCACTCTTTATAGCATCAACGCATTTGTCAGTAACTTCGTAAGCGCTCATTTCAGGCTGGAGGTCGTAAGTCGCAACCTTTGGAGAAGCAACTAAAATTCTGTCCTCGCCATCGTACTGCTTTTCAACGCCGCCGTTGAAGAAGAAGGTTACGTGTGCATACTTTTCTGTTTCTGCAATTCTAAGCTGTGTTTTGCCCATTTTTGAGAGATATTCGCCTAAAGTATTTGTAAGGCTCTGTGGCTTGAATGCAATCTCTACATTTGGCATAGTAGCGTCGTACTGTGTCATACAAACATAAGTGAGTGGAAATCTGCCAAATCTTCTTTCAAAGCCATTAAATTCATCGTCAACAAAAGCACGGGTGATTTCTCTTGCTCTGTCAGGACGGAAGTTGAAAAATACAACAGAGTCGTTTTCAGAAATCCTCTTTGTATCAGCGATAACTGTAGGAACAACAAACTCGTCGGTAACATCGTTTGCGTAAGAATCAACAACAGCCTGTACAGGGTCAGCACACTGCACGCCCTCACCGTAAACCATAGCAGCGTATGCTTTTTCAACACGTTCGAAGCGGTTATCTCTGTCCATAGCGTAGTATCTGCCCATAACTGAAGCAATCTTACCAACGCCGATTTCTTCCATCTTTGCTACACAATGAGCGACGAAGTCTTTACCGCTTGAAGGAGGCACGTCACGACCGTCTAAGAAAGCGTGAACGTAAACTTGTGTGAGTCCTTTTTTCTTAGCCATCTCTAAGATGCCGTAAAGGTGGGAGTTGTGTGAATGCACACCACCGTCGGATAAAAGACCGAAAAGGTGGAGAGAAGAGTTGTTGTTAAGCGCGTTATCCATAGCGAGGTTAAGCGCTTCGTTAGAAAAGAAATCACCGTCAGCAATAGACTTTGTGATTCTGGTTAACTCCTGATATACGATGCGGCCCGCGCCCATATTTGTGTGGCCAACCTCAGAGTTTCCCATCTGACCATCAGGCAGACCAACGTCCATACCGGACGCACCAATCTGTGTGATAGGGTTAGAAGAAAAAATCTTGTCGATTGCAGGAGTATCTGCAGCGGCGATAGCGTTACCGTCAACAGGAGCAACACCAAAGCCATCCATAATAATTAAAGCAAGTGGTTTTTTTGCCATTATAAAAATCCTCTCGAAAAAAATTATTTGCTTGCAGCCTCAACGATAGCAGCAAATTTTTCAGCAACAAGCGAAGCACCGCCGATAAGACCGCCGTCAACGTTCTCTTTTGAAAGAAGTTCCTGCGCATTTGCATCGTTCATTGAACCGCCGTACTGGATAGTAACGCCCTGTGCGCAGTTTTCGCAGTAAAGGTCAGCAAGTACGTTACGAATAATTGCGCAAACTTCTTCAGCCTGATCTGCTGTAGCTGTAAGACCTGTGCCAATAGCCCATACAGGCTCGTAAGCGATAACGATGTTTTTAAGCTCATCTGCTGTAACGCCCTGTAAAGCTACCTTTGTCTGGAGTGAAACTGTTTCTGCTGTTATGCCTTGCTCACGCTCTTCTAAAAGCTCACCAACACAAAGGATAACGGTAAGACCTGCGTTAAGTGCAGCGCGTACACGCTTGTTAACAGTTACGTCTGTTTCGCCGAAGTACTGTCTACGCTCTGAGTGACCGATGATAACATACTCTATACCCATAGCTTTGAGCATATTAGCAGAAATCTCGCCGGTAAAAGCGCCTGACTCTGCCCAATGGCAGTTTTCAGCACCGATTTTTACATTTGTGCCTGCTGTAGCGTCTAAAGCAGTCTGTAAATCAACAAAAGGAACGCAAGCGATAACATCGCAGTCTGCATCTTTAACGAGTGGTGTAATCTGAGAAAGAAGCTCTTTAGCTTCTGCTGGAGTTTTATTCATTTTCCAGTTGCCGGCAATGATAGCCTTTCTAACATTTTTATTCATAGTTATTACCTCTTTTATCAAAGTTATTTTTAAATTTAAGGGCGGAACAAAGTCCCGCCCTATTGGATATCTTAATTATTTATCGCCGATAGCTGCGATACCCGGTAATACTTTACCCTCAAGATACTCAAGAGAAGCACCGCCACCAGTAGAGATGTGGCTCATCTTGTCAGCAAAACCGAGGTTGATAACAGCAGCAGCAGAGTCACCGCCACCGATGATTGTTGTAGCGTCTGTTTCAGCAAGAGCCTTAGCAACAGAGATTGTACCGTTAGCAAAGCACTCATTCTCTGATACGCCCATAGGACCGTTCCATACAACAGTCTTAGCGTTTCTTACAGCGTCAGCATAAAGCTGTGCTGTCTTAGGACCGATGTCAAGACCCATAATGTCTGCAGGAATTTCGCCTGTAGCGTAAACAGATGTTTCAACAGGTGCATCGATTGGGTCAGGGAAGTTCTTTGTGCAAACAGCGTCTACAGGAAGTAAGAGCTCTTTGCCTAAAGACTTAGCCTTTTCAATCATTTCAAGACAGTAGTCGAGCTTTGTATCGTCAACAAGTGAAGTACCAACTTCCTTGCCTAAAGCCTTTGCAAATGTGTATGACATACCACCACCGATGATGAGTGTGTCGCACTTGTCAAGGAGGTTAGAGATAACGTTTAATTTATCAGCAACCTTAGCACCGCCTAAAATAGCAACGAAAGGACGAACAGGGTTTTCAACAGCGTTGCCGAGATAGTCGATTTCTTTCTGCATAAGGTAGCCTACAGCAGTTTCTTTAATGTGCTCTGTAACACCAACAGTAGAGCAGTGTGCTCTGTGTGATGAACCGAAAGCATCCATTACGAAAACATCAGCTAAAGATGCAAGCTCACTCTTGAATGGCTCAAGATTCTTAGTTTCTTCTTTTCTGAAACGTGTGTTCTGAAGAAGAACAACATCGCCGTCTTTCATAGCAGCAACTGCAGCCTTAGCGTTCTCGCCTACAACCTCGTCGTCATTAGCAAAAACAACCTCTTTGCCTAAAAGCTCAGAAAGTCTTACAGCAACAGGAGCTAAAGAGAATTTCTCTTCAGGGCCGTTCTTTGGCTTACCGAGATGCGAGCAAAGGATGAGCTTACCGCCATCTGCTAAAATCTTTTTGATTGTGTCAAGAGCTGCTGTGATTCTGTTGTCATTTGTGATAACGCCGTCTTTTAAAGGCACGTTAAAGTCACAACGGCAAAGAACTTTTTTGCCAGCAAAGTTGATGTCGTCAACTGTGTACTTGTTGAGTTTCATAATGATTACTTCCTTTCGAAAATGTATTGTAAATTTGTGTAAAATAATGCCAAATTCCCACATGTTAATTATATAACAATATAAGCAGTATTTTCAATAGTCAAAAACACTAATATTTTGCCCATATTTTCATACAATTATATCACAATAAATGCGTTATATTTTTTGATAGAAATTTACGCTTTGTTACCACGTATGGTTGTGCAGCTGTCCCTGCTCTAAAAGTGAGGGATAGTCCCATTGCCTGAGCACTTCATAGGTCGCAATAGCAACAGCGTTTGAAAGGTTTAGTGAACGTGCTTCTTCTATCATCGGAATACGCACACAGCTTTCGCGATTATTAAGCAGTAAATTTTCGTCCAAGCCTTTTGTTTCTTTGCCAAATACAAGATACGCACCATCTTCGTATTTTACGTCTGAATGTCTGTATAGTGCTTTTGTTGTGAAAAAGTAGTATTTAGCGCCTTTTGTTTTTTCAAAAAACTCTTCTTGATTTTCGTAGTATGTGATGTCAAGATACTGCCAGTAGTCAAGTCCCGCACGCTTTAGATGCTTGTCGTTTATTTCAAAACCAAAAGGTTTTACAAGATGAAGTCGTGCTCCGGTCGCGGCACAGGTACGGGAAATGTTGCCTGTATTTTGCGGGATTTCAGGCTCTATGAGTACAATGTTGAGTTCTGCCAAAAGTTATCACCTCTATTCTATTTTAAAGTGGAGATACTCTTATTGCAAGTCTTTTTTAAAAAGGAGTGAAAACTATGGCAAAAGGCAATTTTATGGGAGTTATGAAAGGCGTAGCCTTTGGTATGGCGTCGGGAATGGTCGCAGGCTATGTCGGCAAAAAAATGATGGACGAGGGCAAGCATGGTATGAGAAAGAAAGCACATCGTGCAATAGATACTATGGAAAACATTGCATCAACCGCAAGATATATTTTCAGATAAAAAAAGCACCGTAGTTTTAGCGTGATACTCTTAACGGAGTATCACGCAACTCTATTCGCCTGACGGCGAGTTATATTGCTTCGCAGTGATATTATGCTACGCATAGTGATATTGTCCTGCGGACAGTTTATGGCGAATAGAATATCACGAAACCGATGGTTTTCATATCACTTTCGCAAAGCGAAAATATCACGCTGACTTTAGTCAGCATATCACTTATCAGACAAAAAGAAGGAGAAGACTCGTTATGATACGAATCTTCTCTTTTCTGTTGTTAATGGGTTTGGGCTACTGCCCAAGTGCTTTTGTACTTACAAATGCGATGCTGGTTCTTAGCTGAATTTAAAAGAATTCTATTTTCTCCGATAAGAACAACGCACTTTTCTACGGTGCTTTTTTAAATATAAGGCATCATTTTTGCCAGAACAAATGCATTTTGTCACGATATTCAAATCTTGTTGACAATACCTGATAGCGGTGGTAAAATATAATTGTCTACAAATGGTAGACAGACAGGAGGTTTTTTAGATGAAAAGAAATCTTTGCATATTACTTTGTATTATTATGATATTTGGTGTTGCATCGATTGCGAGCACATCAGCGGTTGTTATCAATCCCGCATATAACGCTACATACGATGAGGCTTCCCTAAATGAAGCGATACCGGGCAACCCGACAGCCAAAGGAAAATGTGGTGAAAATGCATACTGGGGCTATTATGCAGATACAAAAACTCTTGTTATTAACGGTGAAGGTGCAACCTCTTTGGGTGCGTGGGCAGTAGAGCCTATGTATAATAAATATCCTTTTGAAAAAGCAGTTGTTTCAGAGGGTATTACCATTTTGGACGGAAATACATTTTCGGGATGCAGTTATGTGAAAGAGATTTTGCTACCAGACAGTTTAGTATCAATTCGTGATTATGTTTTCTTTGGTTGCACAGCTTTAAAAAGTATTACAATTCCAAAGAATGTAGAGATTATCGGGATAGGTTTGTTTATGAATTGTCCTGCGTTGGAGCAGATTACGGTTGACGTACAGAATAAGACTTTTGACAGCAGAGATAACTGTAATGCTATTGTAAAAACAGAGCCTAATATCTTACACGCCGGATGTAGAACAACAAAAATACCGACTAGCGTTGAGATTATCGGCGGTGGTGCATTTTTAGGATGTGTAGGTATAGTTGATGTAGCTATTCCTAATAACATTACCGAGATATATGGCAGAGCCTTTGAAGATTGCAAAGACCTTGAAACTGTAACTATGACATCTTCTGTAGAAAAAATAGGTTTAAACGCATTTACTAATTGTGCTAAGTTAAAAAGCATAACTTTATCTGATAAGCTTAAATCTATTGATATGTTGTTCTACGGATGTGAGAGTCTTAAGAGTATTACTATACCTGACAGTGTAATTAATATATCTCAAAGTTCATTTAACGGATGCAAAAGCTTAAGCAAGGTCGATTTTGGTAACGGTGTTGAAGTTATAGGTCCAATGGCATTTAGCGGTTGCACAAGCCTAAAGACAGTAAATATTCCTTCATCCGTCAAAAACATTATGCCTCACGCTTTTGCTGACTGCACCGCAATAGAAAGCATCACAGTCAATAACCCTGAGTGCGAGATAGGGGATAAGGAAAAAACTTTTCCTGAAAAAGCTACAATCTACGGCTATGAAAACTCAACAGCACAGGTTTATGCAAAAAAATATAACAGAAAATTTGTTGGTTCTTTGGGTGAGTATCAGCCAACAATACCGAACAAACCTGCGACTCCGGACCAGCCGGCTACTCCGGATCAACCAACGACACCTAATGAGCCATCTTTACCTATTGGCGATGTTGATATGGACAAAGAGGTAAGCATTTTGGATGCAACTGCGATACAGCTACATATTGCACAGAGAGTTCTACTTTCAGAAAATGCTCTCGCTTTAGCAGATGCAGATATTGATGGCGAAGTTACTGTTTTAGATGCTACAGAAATTCAGTTGTTTGTAGCAAAAAAGATATCGTCAATACCTAGAGCTGGTAGATGAAATTAAAAAAAAGCACCGTAGTTTTTCTACGGTGCTTTTTTATTAATCAATGTAATCGTAATTTAGTTTTTCTACTGACCATCCCTTGATATCGTCGTAGTACTTTGTAAGTGCTTTGTGTGCAGAGTCTACGTTGTGGGCGAGGTAGTTTCCACATTCAACTCTTGAGTTTCCCGGAATATCGCCCTTATGGTCGCGACATTTTTGAACAATATCTTTAATCAGATTTAGAGATGTTTCGTGGGACAAGCCTCTTGTTAAAAAGTAAAAGCCTGTCATACAGCCCATAGGTCCAAAGTAAATAACATTATCGGTATATTCGCTGTTTCTTGCGTATGTTGCAAAAAGATGCTCGATAGTGTGCATTGCGTAAGGGTCTAAAAATGGAGGAGTGTTAGGCTTAATAAAGCGCAAATCATAGGTGACGATATCGTCGTCGATTCGTGAAATATAAACGCCCACATTCAGTTTATCGTGGTCAACAGTAAAGCTTGCTATTTTTTTCATTTTACACCTCTTAGTAGTTTTTCATACAGATGTTCATATCAACATTGCCCTGTATTCCGTCGAGCTTACCTTCTATGTTATACTGCCACATTGTAAAGTGGTAGTACATAGACGGATGGTTTTCGTAATCGGCAATCCAGAATTCATAGTCTTTTAAACGCTCAAGGTCGTACTTATAGTACATAAGGTGAGTGTTTGTGTAGATAATAGGGTTGTAGTCTGCTTCTTTAATTACGTCACAAAAAGCGATTGCGGCATCAGTCAGTTGCTCGCCGGTTACCGTATCGGTACGTGCTGTGTCGCCTTCGATAAGCTCCCAGTCAAACGCGACAGGATAGTCAAATTTCATACCTCTTATATTGTCGAGTACAAATTCCGCTTCCTTTATAGCTTCCTGTGCATTTTTAGCCTGTGAGAAGAAATAACCGCCGATTTTAAGTCCTGCATCTCTAGCGTATTTATAGTACTGGTGAAAGTTTGTATCCATATACATCTTTCCTTCTTCGGAGTAGTATCTTCCACCGATTCGAAGTATAACAAATGAGATGCCCTGCTCTTTTAACTTTTCAAAATCGACAACACCTTGGTATTCAGACAGGTCAACTCCTAACACCGATGCGACTTCATTGTCAATATAGTAGGTCATTTTACCATTTTCGTCAGTGATAAAATTCTCATTTATATATGTGTTCTTTGCAAAGCCCTCAACAGCCTCAATCTCGATAGTGCCAAGCGAAGGGTCGTTTACAGTGATGTATTCGTCTTCCTTTACAAGCTGTATTTCGTGTTCAACAAATGGTATTTCAGCTTCATTATTGTCAGCATTTTTACTTGCTACAATAATAGTAATAACCATAACAACTGCTACAAGAAGTACTGACGCTAAGATAATCAGCAGTTTTACACGATTTTCGTTTTTATCTTTTGGTTCGCTTGCGTGTTTATCTGCGTTATTGAATATCGACATAGTGCTCTCCTTTTCAGCATTTTATGATATGAGAATACCATAAAACCGCATTAAAGTAAACAAATTTAACAGTATGTTTACTTTTGCCTTGAAAATATATCGACTTTCTTTTATAATGTAGAAAAAGCTGAAAGGGGATAAGCCGTGGAAGTTATCGGATACAAGAAGAAAACTAAATCTGAACTTCTAAAAGCTGTAGATAAGTGCCAGTCTATAAGTCAGCTTTGTGCGCTTGTCCAGCACGAGGGTATTGTAATAAGAATGCAGTGCCATACGCTTGCTTCAAACCTGCCTGTAAAACAGCTTTCTACAGGAGAGAGCATAAAAAAATCTCCGCTTGATAACCTCAAAGACAGAGTGAAAAACTCAATACATCAAACAAGATAATAAAATATACGAAAGTTTTAAAGTACAGGCGACTGTACTTTTATTTTTTTGTATATTTTTACTAGTTTTTTCTTGATATATGGTGCTTGTGGTGTTAGAATTATAATGTAAAAATATTAACGGCTTGAGGAGGTTAATATGAAAAAGATTTTATCTATTATTTTAGCATTAATACTGGTTTTAAGTGTGATGCCTTTTTCGGTATTTTCCGAAGAAGTCAGCAGTCTTTCCTACGAG
This sequence comes from Ruminococcus sp., assembly GCA_017411835.1. Taxonomy (GTDB): domain Bacteria; phylum Bacillota; class Clostridia; order Oscillospirales; family Acutalibacteraceae; genus Ruminococcoides. The sequence continues at coordinate 154,855 of JAFQPG010000002.1, forward strand.
TTTACAGGTGTAAACAAGGATGACCCTGGTTACGCTGAGGGTACAATCACTTTTAACGCGGCTTCTACAGCTACCTACTACCTATACTGGGGTGACGATGAAAAAGCACTCGAGCAGTATTTTGAAATTACCTCATTTACTGCCGAAAAAGGCTCATCTGTCACATATAAATTTCCTGCGCAAGTAGCTATTCCTGCTGATGCAGAATGTATTTTTGTATCAAAGGCGAGCGACTGTGCTTATGCAAAAGTATCAGAAAACATCGCTAAGTTTGATATTCCTGACAGTAAAAAGCTTTATGATTCTTCATCAGAGCGTCAGTACAGATACGCAGCGCTTTCTGATATCCATATTGATATGCAGCACGGTACATCTGCAGGCTTTTACACAAACTCTACAGCTCACTGGGCACAGACACTCGACGTCTGCGTAGATAGAGAAGTTGACTTTATTATTTCATCAGGTGACCAGGTTACTAACGCTTATGGTGCAACACTTGAATGGCTGACATATCAGCAGATTCTTGCAGACTCTGATTATGTTAACCCTATTTATGAGTCCGATGGTAACCACGAGCCACGAGGTGCGGCTAACAGCAACTGCGATGTAGCTTGTTCAAACGAAGAGTATTCTATCGCTACCGGTCTTGATGCTGATTCAAGCTCAATCGTAGAGGGTAAGGACTACTACGAAGTAACCGAGCCTAACACAGGCGACCACTTTATCTTTATGAGTGAGGTTAACGCTCATCCTGGCGAGAACGACAACTTCTCAAAAGAACAGCTCGACTGGTTAGAGGGCTTACTCAATAAATACAAGGGCGACGGCAAAAAGATTTTCCTTATTCAGCACGCACTTTTACAGGGCTACGGTGCAGGTGACGATATTTACGATCCTGGCTATCAGGGCGGTATCAGAATGGCTCACGCTGAAACAGGCGAGCAGTTCCCTAACAACCAGAGATTTAAACAGATTCTCGAATCAAACAAAGAGATTATCTGGTATTCAGGTCACACCCATTTAGACTTAAGAGAAAATCAGAACTACAGCAGTGAGAATGGTGCATCTTGCCATATGGTGCATATTCCATCTGCTTGTAATACAACAGCTTACGAAAAAGACGAAAACGGTGTTAAATACTTAGATACATCAACAGACTACACCTTCTACGATGATACAACACAGGGCTATTTCGTAGATGTTTTTGAAGATGCAACTATCATTTATGGTACAAACCTCCACTACAACAAGGTTTATCCGGCATATACATATTTAATCGAAGAGGGCGAACCTGTAGAGCGACCTACAGAAGAGCCGATACCTCATCCTACAAAGCCTGTTCCTACTCAGCCTATCATTGAAAACGGTAAAGTAGTTTACTGCGTAAACTCCGCTAACTGGGCAGAGGTTTATGTTCACTCTTGGAGTGATACAGCGGCTACTACAACATGGCCGGGATACCCGATGACAAAAACAGGCGAAACTGTAAATGGCTTTGATATTTATAAAGCAGAGCTTGAACCGTCATATACAGGAGTCATTTTCAATAATAATGACAATGGCTCACAAACAGGAGACCTCACAGTTATGGAAAACCAGTACTACGACATCAAATCCGGTGCGTGGTACGCTTCTCCTAATGATATACCACAGACCTCTGCACTTGCTACAGACCGTTATCTCGTAGGTTCATTTAACGGCTGGAGTACTGTTGCTGATGAGTTTAAACTCAAAAATGAGGGCGATTCTACAGGCTATGTTACAATGAACCTTGCTGCTAATACAACCTACGAATTCAAGGTTGTAAGAGAGGGCAAATGGACAAGTAACACAACACCTATTACAGGCGATGTAGAAGAGCTCGTGTTCTCTTCTTCAACAAGCGCAAATGCGAAGATTACTACAACTGTAGCAGGCGACTATGTGTTCTCGTTTGGTATTAACAGCTCAAGGCTCGGTGTAACCTACCCTGACCCAACACAGCCTACAGAGCCAACACAGCCAACTGAACCGACAGAGCCAACTGACCCAACACAGCCTACAGAGCCAACACAGCCAACTGAACCGACAGAGCCAACTGACCCAACACAGCCAACTCAAACAGAGCCTACAGCTCCTACAGAGAAGCCGATAGTTTATGGTGACGTAGACTTAAACGGCAAGGTTGAGGTGCTTGATGCTACTCTTATCCAGAAAGCTATTGCCAGTATGATTACATTGACTGATGAGCAGATTAGAAACGGATTAGTATCAGGAAATGACACGCTCACAGTTTTAGATGCAACATATATCCAAAAGAAGCTGGCAAGTATTATTGATAAATTCCCTATTGAAGAAAACAGCAAGGATGTTGCAAAAACATCTGCAGACGGTACAAGCGACGAGCTCTTTACAAAGGCTACTGAATACTTAAAGGCATACTTCCAGTACGCTTCTTATAACGACTATCAGGCATTAAAGAAAGTTGTTTATAAGTACAAGGATACTGATACAACAGCTCTGTCAGCAGATGCACAGGCTGAAATCACAGACGCTATAAGCACATTTGATGCGTTAAGAGAAAAGGTTCACCAGCAGACTGTTTACTATACCGACACAAACGCAAACGGAAACATCAGAGCTTACTATTTCAATAAGGCATCCAACACAGCGGTTGAAGCTTGGCCGGGACAGATAGGCTCATATATCCAGACAAACTCTTATGGTCAGAATATCTACGCGATTACGCTGAACTTCTCTAAATTCGACACCGTCGTATTCAGTAGTGACGGCAACAACAAAACTGCTGATATTACCCTTGACGGCTGTTCAGGTAAGCTTTATTATCCAACAGCTCAGAATGCTGAGGGTGCATGGGATGTAGAGCAAACTACATTCAAACAGATGTGGTACAGTACAGTAAAGGAAGATGAGGTCGGCGGTGATGTCGCAGAAGATGTTACCATTTACTTTACCGATGCGCTTTCATGGGGCACTGTAAAATGCTACTACTGGCACGGCAGTAAAAACAACTCATGGCCGGGTCAGGATATGACTTATGTAAGAAACAACTCTATGGGTCAGCCTATTTATAAATTGACTGTTCCTGCAGGAGCTTCTGTTGTATTTAATAACGGCTCCGGCACACAGACGGTTGATGTTGTCGGTGCTACAGGCGGTACAGGCTACTACGCAACCACCTTGTCAGGAAACAAGTACCTTGTAGAAACCTACTCCTACGGCGAATAATTCAATATACTACAAAAGCCACCCGCTATTTTGCAGGTGGCTTTTTTTATTTAAGTATCATTTTTCCATCGACATCGGTGTAGTACTCACCTTTTGGAATAATCTGCGATATAGGGACAATCTCGTAGCCTTGGGCTTTTATCGCTTCTATTATGAGAGGTAGGGCTTCGGGTGTGTTTTTTGCTCCGTTGTGCAAAAGGATAATTGACCCCGGACAGAGCTTTTGCTCGATTTTATTCACCATTTCCTGTGGGCTAGGGTCTAACCAGTCAAGAGAATCGATGTTCCATTGAACACAGTACATATTTTTATTATTGCACTCTTGTACGACTGAGTTGTCGTATTCGCCGTAAGGAGGTCTAAAAAGGGTGACCTTCTTTCCTGTAAGAGCGGTGATTTTTTCGTTGCAGTCTTCAAACTCTTTTGTAAGCTGAGAGCTTTCAATCTGCGTCATATGGGCGTGGGTGTCTGAATGGTTGCCGATATCGTGCCCACGCTTGTCAATTTCTTTTACGGAGGAAGGGAATTTTTCTACCCAGTCACCGACTAAAAAGAAGGTTGTTTTTACCTTATGCTCATCTAAGATATCGAGCAAGGTGTTTGTCTGTTCGTTGCCCCACGCGGCATCAAAAGAAATCGAGCAGACCTTTTTATCGGTGTCTACATAGTAAATAGGTATCAGCCTTTGAGTGGTTGCGGTTTCTATAACCTGCGTTGCAGACGAGGTCGCAACAATTAAAGTTATCGCGCCGATAAGCACGCAGGCAAATATATTTAGTAATCCCTTTTTAGTGATAGTAATTATTTTCATAAAAAGCCCCCTGTAAAGCCTATGCTTACAGGGGGTTTAAAATTACACATCTTTTAAAAATTTACTGCTGAATTTCCCAAGTGATGCCGTCTTTAGAGTCTTTAACGACAACGTGCATTGCGTTTAGCTCGTCTCTGATAGCGTCTGCAGTAGCCCAGTCTTTGTTCGCTCTGGCTTCCTGTCTTTTTGCAATCAGCTCTTCGATTTTTTCAGTATCAACGCCTAAGCTTTTCTGTTCGTTTTCAGCTCTTAATTTATCAGCAGCAGCGATTAAATCAAGGCTTAATACCTTGTCGAAATCTTCAATCAGGTAAAGCTTTGTTTTATCGTTTGTTTTAGCTTTAAGTACATCATAAAGGCTTGTAAGACCTAAAGAGGTATTTAAGTCGTTGTCCATATTCTCTTTGAATTTAGCGATATACTCGTTTGCAACGTTAGTGTCAACCTCGCCGTCGTTTTTAAGGTTTGCAATACGGGAGACTAGTTTGTTGTATGCAGTAACAGTATTGTCTAAAATATCAAAGTCAAACATAAGTGGCTTTCTGTAGTGCGATTGCAAGCAGAACATTCTGTAAGCAAGTGGATTGTAGCCCTTTTCTTCGAGCAATGAAACGGTTAAGAATTCACCCTTTGATTTGCTCATTTTACCGCGTCTGTCAAGCAAGTGGAGCACGTGGAACCAGTGCTTGCACCACTGATGGCCGAGGTACGCTTCACTTTGCGCAATCTCGTTTGTGTGGTGTGGAAAAGCGTTGTCGACACCACCGCAGTGGATGTCGCAGTACTCGCCTAAATGCTTTATGCTGATTGAGCTACATTCGATATGCCAGCCCGGATATCCCAAGCCCCAAGGTGACTCCCATTTGAGCTCCTGTGAGTCAAACTTAGATTTAGTAAACCACAAAACAAAGTCGGTTTTGTTACGTTTTGCAAGGTCTTCTTCAACGTCCTCACGTACGCCGACCTCGAGATCTTCTTCCTTCTGATTGCCGAATACGTAGTATTTGTCAAGCTTTGATGTATCAAAGTAAACATTTCCACCTGAAATATATGCATACTCCTTTTCAAGCAAAACAGAGACCATTTCGATAAATTCTTCGATACAATTTGTTGCTGGCTCGACTACATCAGGAGTTTTAATGTTCAGCTTTTTGCAGTCTTCAAAGAAAGCGTCTGTGTAAAACTGAGCAATTTCTAAAACAGTTTTCTTTTCACGCTTAGCACCCTTGAGCATTTTATCTTCGCCTGTGTCTGCATCAGATGACAGATGGCCAACGTCTGTGATGTTCATAACACGTGTAACATCGTAGCCTGAATATCTCAAGTACTTTTCAAGCACATCTTCCATAATATATGTGCGAAGATTGCCGATGTGAGCGTAGTGATATACGGTAGGACCGCAGGTGTACATTCTAACGCGGTTTGACTCGAAAGGAATAAATTCCTGCTTTTCATTTCCTAAGGTGTTATACAGTATCATTTTTAGCCTCCAGTTGTCTTTTAAGGTCATCAATTTGTATTTGCATTTTGCACAGCTCCTGTGCGACAGGGTCAGAGTAGTGAATCTGGTCGAGGTAGTCGAGTCGCTCACCGTTAATTTTTACGATGCGGGCAGGTACACCGACAGCGGTCGCATTGTCCGGAACTTCAGTAAGTACTACAGCACCCGCGGCAATTCGCGCGTTGTCACCAACTCTGAAAGGACCGAGCACCTTTGCACCTGAGCCGACTAAAACATTGTTCCCAAGTGTAGGATGACGTTTGCCATGCTCTTTGCCTGTACCGCCGAGGGTGACATTTTGGTAAAGCGTGCAGTTGTCGCCGATAATGGTAGTTTCGCCGATTACAACGCCCATACCATGGTCAATAAAAAGACCCTTGCCGATGGTAGCGCCCGGGTGAATTTCAACGCCAGTTTTATGTCTTGCACGCTGAGAAATGTAGCGTGCAATAAATTTCATATTATGATTGTAAAACCAGTGGGCGCGTCGATACATCCTGACTGCCTTATAGCCGGAATACAAAAAGAAAACTTCCCATCTGCTCCTTGCGGCAGGATCGCGCTCCATAACGGAATTGAGGTCCGCTATCAAAGTTTTGAACATAAAAATCTCCTAATCTTTATAAATTAAAATGCGCCATCCCGCAAGGGACGACGCAGTCGTGGTTCCACCCAAATTCAGCCGAAAAATTCAGCCCTTTGTGTCTTATAACGGTGACTACCGTACAGGGATACTTAAGTTCCCCCTGTAAGCTCACAGGTGCATTTCACAAAAAATATCCAAAGGGAATTTCAGCGTACATCCCTCTCTCTGGTGGAATCTTTTAAGCTACTTCTCCTGCTCAAAGCATTTTTATATCACTAGTATTATATACATTAATTTTAAAAATTGCAATAGATTTTACATTTGTGAGATAGCATCTTTATTATCAAGCACATATTTAAGACCTGAAATAATTGCAAACACAGTCGAAATCCAAAGTGCAATTTCGCTGACTACGTAGAAAGCACCGGATAAAGCGCTGTATATAGCAGAGGTCTGCGGGTCTGTAAATAAGCAAACGATTTCCAGCACAAACTGGAACACAAACACGGCAACAATAGCAATAATCTGCGAAACAGTTTTAACCTTGCCCCAGATATTTGCGGCTACTACCTTACCTTGTGACGCGGCAGTAAGTCTAACTGAAGTGACCACAAACTCTCTGAATAACACGATAATAATAAGAACAGGGTCGCACAACCCCAAAGCTAAAAAGCAGATAAGTGCAGAGATAACGAGTATCTTATCAGCAATCGGGTCTGCAAATTTTCCGAAATTTGTTATGAGATTTCTCTCACGTGCGATTTTGCCGTCGAAGTAGTCAGTAAGCGATGCCGCACCGAACAAAAGTCCGGACACAAAAAAGTGAAAAGGAAATTCAATCAGCATAGCTGCGACCATAAACGGCACTATTAAAATTCTAAGGATAGTCAGTTTATTAGGTAAATTCATTTTATATCTCCATTTCGCCGATTAAATCGCAGTCAAGATAGTCGGTAATCTTAACCTTGACGATATCACCGACTGAGGGTTTTACATCAGTAATTGTAAAGAACACACAAGGGTCAACCTCAGGTGCATCAAAAACAGAGCGACCAAAGTAACATTCTGCGTAGCGGTCGTATCCGTCTACAAGTACATCAAGTGTTTTGCCGATGTGCTTTTGGCACAGGTTTTCCATAATGATAGCCTGCTGTTCATTGATAATCTGCGCTCTGTGCTCTTTTACATCTGCATCGAGCTGATTTGAAAACTGTGCCGCTTTGGTGTCTTCTTCTTGCGAGTAAGCAAAGCAACCGAGTCGCTCAAATTTCATATCATTTACAAACTGCGACAGCTCTTCAAATTGCTCTTTTGTTTCTCCGGGGAAACCTGCAATTAAAGTCGTACGCAAGGTTATGTCAGGAATTTCCTTACGCAGTTTATTAATAAGTGCGGTAAGGCTTTCCTTGTTGCCTTTGCGGTTCATATTTTTGAGCACTTCGCCGTTGCAGTGCTGAAGAGGCAGGTCAATATATTTAACGATTTTTTCTTCTGTTTTGATAGTTTCTATCAGCTCGTCAGTAATTCTGTCAGGATAGCAGTAAAGAAGTCTTACCCAAGAAAGCCCCTCGATTTTGCAAAGCTCTTTTAGAAGAGTAGGGAGCATAAGCTTAGAGTAGATATCCTCGCCGTAGCGTGTGGTATCCTGCGCTATAACATTAAGCTCTTTAACACCGTTATTTACAAGTCGCTGTGCTTCTTCTAAAATACTTTCCATTTTGCGACTGCGAAAACGTCCACGGATAAGTGGAATAGCGCAGTAGGTGCAACAGTTATCGCATCCGTCAGCTACACGCAGATAAGCAAAATGAGGCATAGTAGACTGCACTCTTGTGCCGTCTAATGGCATAAGCTCTTTATCAGGAAAGCTTTCCACAACCTCGCCGTTTAAAGCATTTGAAATAGCGTCACATATATCGCCGTTTGCACCTAAGCCGATAACGACATCAGCTTCGGGTATAAGCTCACGCACCTGTGTAGCGTAACGCTGAGCAAGACAGCCAGTGACTACAATTTTTTTGATTTTACCTTCTTCTTTGAGTTTACACAGCTCTAAAATTTCGTTGATGCTTTCCTGTTTAGCGGACTCGATAAAGCCACAGGTGTTGATGACAGCTACATCAGCCATAGCGGCGTCTTCGATAAGTTTATAGCCGCCTTTTGCAACCTTGCTCATCATCATTTCGCAGTCAACTCTGTTTTTAGCACAACCCAAAGATACAAAACCAACAGTGTTAGACATTTTTATCTCCAATTTAAAAGTATTTGCATATTACTCGCCGTCGTCCAAATCGGTAAACTGGTGCATAGCGCTTTTGATATCGCCGTAGCTATAGCCCAGTCGCATTAAGCCGTTTACACATCTGCGACGACCTTTTTCGTCAAAAAGATTTTTCGCGTATTTTTTATCTATGATTATTCTGATATTTTCGTCGATATCGCAGTCAAGCTTTTCAACCACCTCACGCGCTAAGTCGCGGTTAATTCCTTTTTCAGTAAGCTTTCGAACAGCCCCGACAGGGGAGAGATGCTTAATAAAAAGAAGGTCGTGAGCGTAGCGTTTAGCGTACTTTTCGTCGTTGACAAGACCTAATTCTTCTAACCTTTCGACAGCTTTTAAAGCAGCTTCTTTACTGCTGTCTTTAGCGACCTTTTCGATAAGCTCGCCTCTTGCGTAGTCGCGGTATGAGATAAGCCACATCGCCTTATCTTTTGCTCTTTTGGTGTCAGAGTTTTTAGTAAGTTCGTGTAGCTTTTCGTCGGTTATTTCATTACCTACGTCGATTCTCATCGAAAGCAGTACCTCGGTGTCAACCTTAAAGGCAAATTCGCCGTCGATGTAAAGCGCAGACAGCCCTTTGCGTTTAGGTTCAATAGCAGTAATAGTCATTAGTCTTCAACTAAAATATCAATGTTTGATTTAGAAGCCTTTGCAGGTGCTTTTTCTGTAGTCTTTGGAGCAACAACAGGAGTAGCTTTTGCAGGCTTTTTAACCCTAGTGCTCAGCTTGTCGATATTTTGCCACAAAAGTGTTTCAATTTCATTTCTGAGCTCGTCGTTATTTTCAAGCAGTTCTTTAACATTGTCGCGACCCTGACCGAGTCTTGTTTCTCCGAAATTGAACCAAGCACCGGATTTCTGCACGACATCAGCTTTAACAGCAAGGTCGATAAGCTCGCCTGTACGGGAGATACCCTTGCCGTACATAATATCAAATTCAGCCTCTTTAAAAGGAGGAGCGATTTTGTTCTTAACAACCTTAGCACGGGTACGTGAACCAATCATTTCGCCGTTTTGCTTTAAGGTTTCAATTCTACGGATATCAATTCGAACAGAGCTGTAGAATTTGAGCGCTCTACCACCCGGAGTAACTTCAGGGTTACCGTATACAACGCCGACTTTTTCTCTTAACTGGTTGATGAAGATAGCAACGCAGTTTGATTTTGAAATAGCGCCCGCGAGCTTTCTTAAAGCCTGGGACATAAGTCTTGCCTGCAAGCCTACGTGTGAGTCGCCCATTTCGCCCTCGATTTCAGCCTTAGGAACAAGTGCCGCAACAGAGTCGATAACGATAACATCGATAGCTCCGGAGCGGATAAGAGCCTCAGCAATTTCGAGTGCATCTTCACCTGTATCAGGCTGAGAAACAAGCAGTGAGTCAACGTCAACGCCGAGTGCTTGCGCGTATACAGGGTCAAGTGCGTGCTCAACGTCGATAAACGCAACATTACCGCCGTCTTTTTGACCCTCAGCGATACAATGAAGTGAAAGTGTAGTTTTACCTGAAGATTCAGGTCCATAGATTTCGATAATTCTGCCACGTGGCAAACCGCCGATACCAAGCGCGATATCAAGCGACAAAGAGCCGGTAGATACGTGACCTACATTAAGTGCAGAGTCCTGACCAAGACGCATAACAGCGCCTTTACCAAACTGTTTTTCAATCTGACCGAGTGCGGTCTCTAAAGCTTTATTCTTATCAATAGCCATAGTTTAATCTCCTTTTGGGCAGTCGCCCTATATAATACTGTAACATTATACCACAGAAATCCATAGATTTCAACAATTTTCGAAAATATGTTCTAATTGTAATTTTTAGGTTACGAATTGTAAATAGCTGTCATAGCACGCGTTGTTAAAGACAAATCAAGATAGCCCTGCACATCAGAAAAACCGCTATTTTCGAGGAGTTTTTTGATGTACTCAAACTGGTTTTCACCTATTTCAAAAGCGATGTGCCCACCTTTTTTGAGCTTTTTACTCCAATGATTAATTATCCCGCGATAAAAGTCGTAGCCGTCTTTTCCGCCGTCGAGCGCCATTTTCGGTTCATATTGAACTTCTTTTTGCAAAGTATCAATTTCGCTTGTGATAATGTAAGGCGGGTTAGATGCAATCAAATCTAAGCTGTTGTCGTCAAAGAAGTCTGTGCAGTCGTACAAATCTGCGTGTATTGCTTTAACATCAGCATGATTATCTTCGCAGTTTTTTATAAGACAGCCGTATGCAGTTTCACTTTTTTCGACTGCAAATACGGTGCTGTCTGCAAATTGCTTTTTAAGGGTAACGGCAATAATGCCCGAGCCCGAGCACAAATCAACAATTTTGCTGTCAGGCTTTTTTTCTAACAGCTTTGTGCACGCGTTTACAAGCACCTGGGTGTCATCTCTAGGAATAAGCACGCCATCGCATACAGTATATTTTTCGCCCATAAAAAACCAGTAGCCTAAGATATACTGAATCGGCTCGCCCGATATTCGTCTGTTCGCAAGCTCGTTTAGCGTGCAAAAAGCTTTCTCGTTTATTTGTTTATCACCATATACGGTGATGTCTTTACGGCTAAATGACAGCACGTGCTCAAACAGATATATAGTATCAAAGGCGGGGTCATCAACGCCCGCCTCATTAAGTCTTTGTTTAATATTATTAAATGCTTCTTTTATAGTCATAATAATTGATTATTTAGTGATGATATCAGAACCGTCGTCAGGTATAACAGCAGTCATAGCTTTGATTGCAACCTCAATCATTTTATCGTCCGGCTCTTGTGTTGTAATACGCTGTGCCCATAAACCCGGTGTAGCAATAAAACGAGTGAACTTGTTGTCGTATTTACCGCACAGCTTAATGATTTCATAGCTAAAGCCAATCATCAAAGGTAAAAGTAAAAGCTTGAAAACAGGTCTAAGTATGCTGATACCAAACGGAGCGGCAGGGATAAACAGACCGAGAATGATGCCGGTTAATAAAGCGATAACCAAAAAGCTTGTACCACATCTTGGGTGAAATCTCTTTTGCTTTTTAACATTCTCTACATTAAGCTCTAAGCCTGCTTCGTAGCAGAAAATAGTTTTATGCTCAGCGCCATGATACATAAATACGCGCTTCATTTCTTCCATTCTGGAGCATAAAACCACATAGCCTAAAAATAAAGCGATTTTTAAAATACCTTCAAAGATAGATTTAAAAATAACGATTTCTTTAATAGCAGGGAAAATAAGGGCGAGCAAATCATAGAGCAAGGAAGGTAAAAAGAAGAACAGTCCCACCGCGAGCAACACGCCAAGTACGGTTGCAAAAACCATAATAACCTTCATCAAGTTATCACCGAGTTTTTCGGTAAGCCATTTTTCAAATTTTGATGGCTCTTCTTCTTCGATTTCGCCTGCTTCAAGTGCTTTGTCGGCAGAAATAGAGAGGGCTTTATAGCTCAATCTCATTGAGTCAACGATGCCTGTGATACCTCTGATAATAGGCAATCTGAAGAACTTACTCTTTGAAGCAAGGGTGTTCATACGAAGATCTTCTGTGTGTATTTCATTTTCGCCGGTGCGCACAGCAACTGTAGTGCGCTTAGGACCGCGCATCATAATGCCCTCAATAAGTGCGCTTCCACCGATAGATGTTATTTTGCATGGGTTAGAATTTGACATAGTTTATTCCTCTATAGTATCTGGAAATTGAGCAGGAACAGAAGGTTCTACTTCCTCGTTTTGATTTTTATATATTGGAATACCGATAGTAACAGTAGTACCAACATCGATGCTTGAGTCAATGTCGAGATGACCATTGTGGAGTTTGATAATCTCGTCAGCAACTGCAAGTCCGATACCCGAACCATTGACTTTCTGGTTGGCTTTGTAGAATTTATCTTTGATTTTAGGGATATCCTCAGCGGCGATACCGCAACCATTGTCGGCAACGATAATCTTAATCATATCCTCTTTAAAGTCCTGATAAACCTGTACGCCTACCATACCGCCTTCAGGAGTGTATTTGAGTGCGTTATCGAGTACATTAATAAACACCTGTTTAAGTCTGTTTCTGTCACCGAAAACTGGAGGCATAATTTCGGGTTCATCATACAGCAGGTGTTTACCCTCGGATAAAGCACGTTCTTTGAACATATATACTGCTTCGTCAACCTCAGCAAGTATGTCGATTTTTTCCATTTGCATAGTAAGACGACCACTCTGTAATTTAGAGAAGTCCAAAAGCTCTTCTACGATACCTGTAAGACGCGAGCTTTCATTTACGATAACAGACATACCTTTTTCAAGAGTGATTCTGTCAGGCACGCCGTACTGCATCGTTTCAGCCCAGCCTTTAATCGCAGTAAGTGGGGTACGCAGTTCGTGAGATACACGCGAAATGAAGTCGTTTTTGAGTTTTTCTGATGCGTCGAGCTCTTTAGCCATATCGTTAATGGAGTCGCACAAATCACCGATTTCATCGTCGTACATTTTAGTAAGCTTTGCGTCAAAGTCGCCCTGCGCAATACGCTTGGCAGTTTCGCTCATTTCCCTTACAGGCTTAACGATAGAGCGTATAAAATATGTACCTGAGAACGCCATACATCCGATAATGATAATGCCGATAACTGTCGCAATCAGCGATGCGATAAAGGTGTATAGGTTGGCTTTTCTCAAAGATACGACATAGCGGATAGCACCGACGGATGTACCGTTGGAGTTCGAGATAATGTGCGTAGTAGCCATAACCTTCTCGCCCGAGCTTAGTTTTCCTGTCCACTGTGCAAAGCCTGACTCTTCTTCAAGAGCATTTTCGTAATCAGGCATAGCAATGCCCTCATCAGGCTCAAAGCCGGTTGAGGTTACAGTAACTCTGCCGTTTGCGTTGATAACCATCAGCTCCATATTTTCTTTGTAGAGAAAATCTTCTACGTATTTAGCAGAGATGTTATGAAACTCTGCTGTGTTTGAGCATTTGTATCCCGGAAAAACTGCTGACAACTCACTGTTGCGGTTGAGGAGTGCCTGCTCGACTGATGAGTAGCACAGGGATTGTATCGAAACGCTCAAGCATATAATGAGCAAAGTGATGACGGCAACAATCACACCAAAGGTGTTGATTATCCATCGTTTTGTTATACCCTTGAACATTCCATCCCTCCTCTGTTAAAGTGTGTCAAAATGCAAATAGGTATAAAGCAATTAATTTATATATTTATCAGGTGTCCCATTTGTAGCCTAAGCCCCATACAGTAACAATGTACTTAGGGTTAGATGGCTCGTCTTCAACCTTCATTCTAAGTCTTCTGATATTTACGTCAACAATTTTTTCTTCGCCGACATAAGCTTCGCCCCATACGTGGTTTAAGATGTCTGTTCTGTCTAAAGCAACACCAGGGTTAGAGAAGAAGTATTCCATAATCTGGAATTCAACCTGTGTAAGCTCGATCATCTTACCGTTTTTCATAAGAGCACGGTTTCTAAGGTTAAGGGTGAAGATACCTGATTTGAGTTCTTCTTTAAAGTTGTTTTCAGCTCTCTGCTCTGCAAGCGCAACACGGCGATAAAGAGCATCTACTCTAGCTGTGAGTTCACTTGGTGAGAATGGCTTTGTAATGTAGTCGTCAGCACCAAGCATAAGACCGGTAACCTTGTCCATTTCCTGAGTTCTTGCGGAAAGCATAATAATACCGATACCGCTGTTTTTGTTGCGCAATTCCTTGCACACCTGTAAACCGTCGATACCCGGCATCATAATGTCGAGGATAGCAACGTCGAAATCACCGCCGTTTTCCTCATACTTTTGTAGAGCCATCTCTCCACAGTCGGCTTCTACAACTTCGTAGCCTGCACGTCTAAGGTTAATAACCACGAAATCGCGGATAGCAGCCTCATCTTCGCAAACAAGAATTTTTTTCATAACTAAAACCTCCATTTTTGTTATTGATTAACGAGCCTGAAAAGTGAACTTATTTCATCGCCCGTAATAGATAAATAATGGTCGGCAGTGCCGATAGAGTACGCATAGACTGTAGAGCCTGCGCGTAAAAATTCGATGTATTCTGTATTGTCTTTTTGAAATTTAGCTTCTGAATAAGCTTTGATGGTGAGCAGCTCATCGGTTTTTGTGAGTACACCATCGACATAAGAACACGCATATACTTTAAGCTCACGACTTTGAGCGTCATATCTGGCGGTAACTGACTCGCTCCATTTGTTTGGCATAGTCAGAAGATATCCGTCAGCAAAGCACGCGATAGCGCTTTTTTCAGTAACTAAGCCGTATGTATCGGTTTCAAGATTAGACCAGTTAATGCGTCTTGCTACTGTGTCAATATCTTCGTCTGAATTATACATCATCAAAGAGCATATCGGGATATCGATGAGCTCATCGTTGTTAAAGTCTAAAGAGCAAATCTGTGTTGTTCTTCTTGTTTCTGAATAGCCCGAGAAGGAGTACAACGGATTTAAAAGAGAAGGGCGGGAAGCATCGAACAGAACAACCTGTGTTGTATAGTCGCCTATGCTTGTAATACCGTCTAAAATCGCTCCGTAGGTGCCGTAGGAAATCTGACCGTAAATAGCGGATGCAAGCTGTGTTATGTCGGAATCAAGCTCAGTTGAGCCAATTTCGGTAAGACTGCCGTCGTTATATACCATAAGCTTAGCCTGAGCCGCTAAATCACCCGAGTACAAAGAAAGCAACAAAATGTCTTCACGCTTGTCAGAGGTGAAGTCGCCTGTAACAAGGCTGGAGTACTTGCATGAGATGTCAAGCTGTGTGATTTGCTTTGAGTAGCTATATATGCTCAAAGTGTTTTGTGACGACATACTAAGGCTGTAGCCGATGAGTATTTCGTGAGTGCCGTCGCCGTCGAGGTCGGCAAAGTCTATTCTGTCTACATCAGTAGCTTCGATTAAAATATCGTCGATTACGCTGTATTCCTTGTCGGTGTATTCAACGAACAAAGCGTGAATGTGATCACCGCTTTTGTCAGTATAAAAAGCAACGGCTTCTTCGTCCTCGTCCTTGTCGAAGTTATGCATAATTATCGAGCTACGCTTAGACCCGTTTTTAGGGTACATAAGTGTATATTCGCCCGAAGTTTGTTTGTCAATAAGCTTTTGAATTTCAGCCTTACTGCCGGTAGCTTTAGGGGGAGACATAATTTGAGAACCATCAAGACTTAAAGCAGAGCAACCAGAAATCAATAAAACAAGAACCATCGCCAATGCTAAAAAAAGTTTCTTCACTATGCATCCCTCCTTATCTGAAAAGTCTTACACCATTAACGCTTTAAGGTGTTTGATTTTTATTCCCTCATTAGAAAACATAGTTTCGTGTTCAGTAACAATGTTGTCTTTGACGTCGCTGTTGTGCAAATCGTAGGTTTTGTAGAATATTTCAAAGCCACTCTCTTTGAAATACTCTAAGCTTTCTTCAAACAGCTCGTCGTTATCTGTTTTAAAATGTATCTGCGCACCATCATTTAGAAAGGTGCGGTATTTTGAAAGCTTTGTTGTGTGGGTGAGTCTGCGCTTTTTGTGCTTTTCTCTTGGCCACGGGTTGCAGAAGTTGATATACATCTGCTTTATGTTGTCCTCTTTAGAAACAAGCTGTTCAATATTCTCAACATTAAAAGCGACTAAAGCAATGTTTTTTACTTGTTTTTTATTCTCATCAAAAAGCTTTTCGATATTTCTTCTGCCTACGCCGAGCATATCGCTTTTAATATCCACGGCGATGAAATTTTTATCGGGATTTTGCAACGCCTTTTGTGCAACAAAACTGCATTTGCCACAACCGACCTCAAGCTCGATATCGTTATCGTTATTAAAGAACTCTTTCCATTTACCGAAGTAAGATTTCGGCTCTTTAATAAAATAGCGACAGGCATCAAGCTCGGGCTGTGCCCATTTCTTTTTTCTTATTCTCATAGCTTAATCTGTTTGCCTTTTCTGTGATGCTCATTTTGTGGTTTAAAAAATCACACATCACCACATATAGTTATTTACATTACAATATTATAACAAACTAATGTATCATTTGCAATCGTTTTTTTACATATATAATACAATTTTTTTAGCAATTATTAAAAAAGAATGACTTTATATTTCAAAAAAGACAAAATGGGCATAAAAAAGCGGAAAAACAGCCAAAATTGAAACCGTTTTTCCGCTTAATCTGTAATTGTAAAATTTAGATAAAATTAACTACATCGGTAAGCGCTTTTGATTTTACAAAGCTTACCTCAGAAAAATTATCGTTAAGAGTAGCAACAAGAGGGGAAACAACAACATCTTCGGTGTTGAAATGTCCTGCTTCAACACAGCAGAAATTATGCTCATTTGCATAAAGAAAATGATGGTGTTTAATCTCGCCTGTTACTATTGCGTCAAAGTTATATTTTTTGTCAAGCTCTATCGAGTCACTTCCGCCACCCGAGCACACCGCAACAGTTTTGATATCGTGACCGTTTGTGTAGCGTACGCCGTTGCAATTTAGGCAGTCTTTGACATATTGAGCAAACTGCTTATCGGTCAAGGTTTGTTTTAATGAACCGATACATAAAAAGTCGTCAGGATAAAGCGACAAATCATCTAAACCAAGTGCTTGTGCAAGCCTTATATTAACGCCGACATTTTGCGCAACATCAAGATTAGTGTGCAGACAAAGCGCACAAATATCTGCTTTAATAAGGCTATAAACAATGTGGTCAGAGTCGATTTCAGATAATGGGCTGAAAATCACCGGATGGTGGCTGATAATAAGCTCACAACCGAGTGCTTTTGCCTCTTTCACAACCGCTTTTGTAATATCAAGAGCAACTAAAACTTTTTTAACCTCTCTGTTTAAATCGCCGACTAAAAGACCGCTGTTATCCCAGCTCGCCTGAGTATCAAGTGGTGCGATTTTTTCAGTAAATTCCAGTATGTTTTTAACGAGTGTCATACCTTGCACTCTCCTTTTATTTTTTCAATAATCGGTAGTAAGGCTTTGTCCGAAATACTGCGTTTTTCAAGATGTGAAACAATGTGCTCGAGATACGCTTTTGAACTTGCGTCTTTTTTGTCAAGCTTTCCTGTAAAATAAAAACTCTCGTCTACGCAAACGCTTTTACCCGTATATTGCACAAGCATAACGGTGTAGTGCTTATTATCGGATACACACGCCTTTTGCTTAATAATTTCAAAGCCGTTTTCATACAGGTATCGGATAAGCACCTCACATTTTGTCATCGGCTGCAAAATGTAGTGCTTACCTTGAGTTTTTGCCCAGCTACAGTCATCAAGTATTTTTGCAATAAGCTCGCCGCCCATACCCGCTATAACAATATCGTCGGCTTCGTTTTCCTTTACGTTTTTCAGTCCGTCACAAAGGCGTAAAGTAATTTTTTTAGAAAGATTGTATTTTTCCACATCTGCTTTTCCGCTGTTTAGCGGACCTTCGTTAATATCGCACGCTAACGCTTTTTTAACAATGGCGTTTGAGACAAGCCAGATTGGCAGATATGCGTGGTCTGTGCCGATGTCAGCAAGAGTGGTATCACGCCTTACAAAATCAGCACAGAGTCTGAGTCGGTTATCAAGTGTAAACAGACGCATTAAGCACCGATAGCTTCGTTGATTTTATTAATAAGAGCATCGACATCAGCGCCATGAAGTTGACAAGCCTGCTCTATACTCTCTCCTCTTGCAGAAGGGCAACCTAAGCAGTGCATACCCATTTCAAAAAAGAAAGGTGCAACCTGTGGATATTTGTCAAGTACATCGCCGATAATATCGTTTTTAGTAACTGTGTTCATAAAAGTAACCTCCAAAAATTATTGTATAATTCAACTGTGTTTTTAATATACCACATAAAAGCTCAAAAAACAACAAGTCAAGTTAAAATGCAAAAGGCGCCCGAAAATCGAGCGCCCGGAGAAAAATGATATTCTATATTATATCTAAAGCTTATTCTGCTTCTTTTCTCTTTGCAAAACAATCGCTGCAGTAGTAGTCTTTACCCTCCATTGGCTTGAATGGGATAGTAGCTTCGCCGCCGCACTGTGCGCATACTGTAGTGTGCATCTCGCGTGCTGATTTAACAGCATTTTTGCGAGCAACTCTGCAAGCCTTGCAACGCTGTGGTTCGTTTACGAAACCTTTTTCTGCATAGAATTCCTGTTCGCCTGCTGTGAATACAAATTCAGCACCACAATCTTTGCAAACCAGAGTCTTGTCTTCGTACATAGTGTAACCTCACTTAGAAAAATATTTTATCATCCCGTGACGGAGTTGCACCGCCATAAACTCTCGGGATATATTACGGGGATAGTTTTTTACGGATACGGTATAAAGCGTTGTCGACTGCCTTTTCGCTTATTAAAAGAGCGGTAGCAGACTGCTTGTACGAGTATCCCGAAAGGTAAAGTTTGAGTACCTTTTTTTCAAGGTCGGACAGCACGCTGTCAAGCCTAGAGAAAACCGATTTTATGTATTCCTTACTTTCAAAAAGTTCCTGTATAGACAGCGCATTGATGTCTTCAATTTGAGAAACATTTTCATCAATCGGTACGATGCTCGAAGTAGGAACTTGTCCGCGTTTATTTTCGTGTCTGTTTATGGAACGAAAACGATTTTCAACGCAAAGCATAGCGTAATTTTTAAACGACATTGAGCGTTCTTCGTCAAAGGTTTTGCATGCAGAAAGCAGACCGATAAGTCCCTCCTGCATAAAGTCTGATAGCTCGTAGCCTTCTGCACAGTAGCGGTATTTTGAAGCGATGCTCGAGATAAGGTTTAGGTACCTTGCACACAGCGCTTCAAAAGCGACATCAGCGTTTTCGCTGTCTTTTTTAATATAGGCTACTAAGGTTGCATCATCACAGTTATCAAAGGAATATGAGAAATACTGCAAAAGATGTCCACCTCGCCCACTTATAATTATACTTATAATACATTAAATATGGTGAAAAGTCAACGAAATATTTATTTTTCTTATCAAAAAAGCAAAATATGATAATAAATATTGTGCAAAATATACAATAAAAGGTCGTTTTATTTTACTTTAAGTCGAATAGCACCGTATGGTATAATAAAAAAGATATATTTTCCATAGGTTTTTATGTAGGAGGGAAAAGCTTTGGTAGTGAAATGCAACAGTCTTGGACTGTTTGGAATAGATAGTTTTTTGGTTGAGGTCGAAGCAGATGTTTCTAAGGGGATACCTGCTTTTGATATAGTTGGATTGCCCGATGCATCGGTAAAGGAAAGTAAAGACAGGGTGCGTTCAGCGTTGAAAAATTGTGGTTTTACTTTCCCGACAGTCAGAATCACTATTAACCTTGCACCTGCTGACATAAAAAAGGAGGGCCCTGTGTATGACCTTCCGATTTTGGTTTCACTACTCAAGGCTACAAATCAGATAAGTAAAAATTTAGACGATTGTGCATTTGTCGGTGAGCTTTCTCTTTCAGGAGAAGTCAGAAAAGTAAACGGCGTATTGCCGATGGCAATAAAAGCGGCAAAGGCGGGTATTAAGAAGCTTTTTGTACCTTATGACAATGCTATAGAAGGCGCTGTAGTAAAGGGTATAGAGATTTATCCCGTGAAGACCGTTTTCGATTTGGTTGACCACTTAAAAGGCATTAAGGAAATTGAACCTACTATCTATGATTATGATGGCGTAAATGATATCTCGCAGACGCTTGATTTTTGTCAGGTAAAGGGACAGTACGAAGCAAAGCGTGCACTTGAAATCGCGGCTGCGGGCGGTCATAATGTACTGCTTATTGGCCCTCCGGGTTCCGGCAAAAGTATGCTTGCAAAGCGTATGGGCACTATACTGCCACAGATGACCTTTGACGAAATGATAGAGACAACAAAAATTCACTCCGTAGCAGGTCTTTTACCTGAAAATTCAGGACTTATCAGCAACCGTCCGTTTCGTTCTCCACATCATTCTATTTCAGCAGTCGGTTTATCAGGTGGCGGGGCTGTTCCTAAGCCGGGCGAGATTTCGCTGTGCCATAATGGTGTGCTGTTTTTGGACGAGTTACCTGAGTTTTCACGTAGTGCACTTGAAGCGTTGCGCCAACCGGTAGAGGACTCCACCGTTACAATCAGCAGAGCAATGGGTAGGCTGACTTATCCATGCTCGTTTACGCTTATTGCCGCGATGAACCCTTGTCCATGCGGTTTTTATAATCACCCTGTAAGAGAATGCACCTGTACCGAGGATTCGGTACGAAGATATTTAGGCAGGATTTCAGGGCCTTTGCTTGATAGAATTGATATTCACGTTGAAGTCCCTCCTGTAGATTACGACGACCTCACGACAAAATCTCAGGAAGAAAAATCAGAGGATATCCGCAAGCGTGTAAATGCCGCCAGAGCTATTCAGACAAAGCGTTATGAAGGTACTTCAATTAATTGCAATGCAAATTTAGACGCATCATTATTTGAAAAGGTTTGCGTAATTGACGACAGGGCAAATGTGCTTTTAAAATCTGCCTTTGACCGCTTAGGATTGACAGCAAGAGCGTATGACAGAATACTAAAGGTTTCGCGTACAATCGCTGACCTTGATAATAGCGAAGTAATAAAAGCAAGCCACATCACAGAAGCAATACAATTTCGCTCGCTTGACCGCAAGTACTGGGGCAGATAATACGACGATTAATTATTCTTATTTCGAATTATTTACAAAATAATTACAGAGAGGAATAATATTTATAGAAATTTATATCAAGTACAAAGGTCATTTACATACAACTTGACCAAAATTTATTACAAAAGCTAAATTAAGTTGACTTTGATAAAGCTTTGTATTATCTTTATAATCGGACGATGGTATGGTATGCTTTGCAGTAATATGCAAAAAATACATACTTTACTTCTATTATTTTTCAGTCAAATATTTTTATTTTGACTGATTTTTATAACGATTAGGCATATACCATATATACATTATAGGAAGTGTGCAGATTTTGGAAAAATTTGTTGTTAATGGTGGCAACAAGCTCTTCGGCGAAGTGACTGTCAGCGGCGCTAAAAACGCGGCTGTTGCGATTATCCCTGCAGTTATTTTATGTGATGAGCCTTGCCGTATAGAAAATATACCGAATATTAGTGACGTAACCCTTATTGCAACTATTTTGCAGGAGCTTGGCGCAGTAGTTAAGCGTGTTGATAAATCAACACTCGATATTGATCCTCGCCCTATAAATACTTATGTTGCAACTAACGATTCAGTTAGAGGTATGCGTGCGTCTTACTATTTACTTGGTGCGTTGCTTGGACGATTCCACAACGCTAAGGTTGCTTTGCCTGGCGGATGTAATTTCGGCGTCAGACCAATCGACCAGCACTTAAAGGGCTTTGCTCTTATGGGTGCGAAAAATGAGCTTATAAACGGTGCAATTATCGAGTCTACTTCAGACCGTCCGTTGCACGGTGCAAGAATATATTTTGATACTGTATCTGTCGGTTCAACAATGAACATCATCTTGGCTGCTGTTAAGGCTGAGGGACAGACCATTATTGAGAATGCCGCTAAAGAGCCACACATCGTTGATTTAGCAAACTTCTTAAACTCTATGGGCGCTAACATTCGTGGTGCCGGTACAGACGTTATCAAAATTCGTGGTGTTGAGTATCTTAAGGGTATCACATATTCTATTATCCCTGACCAGATTGAAGCAGGCACATATATGGCTGCGGCTGCTGCGACCAGAGGCAAGATTACCGTAAGAAATATTACACCTAAGCATCTCGACAGTATTTCTTCAAAGCTTAGAGAAATGGGCGTTGAGGTTGAAGAGTACGACGAAGCAGTTGTAGTAGATGCGACAGCTCGTCCGCTCAACCGCGTAAATATCAAAACTATGCCACACCCAGGTTTTCCGACCGACTGCCAGCCACAGTTTGCAGCACTTCTTGCTTCTGTTAACGGCACATCTATCATTAACGAGAGCGTATGGGATAACCGTTATCAGTATATCGCAGAGCTTGTCAGAATGGGTGCGAAGATTTCCGTTGAGGGCAGACTCGCTATTATTGAGGGTGGCACATTGCTTACAGGTGCTCCGGTAAAAGCTACCGACCTGCGTGCAGGTGCTGCGATGATTATTGCGGCGCTTGTTGCTGAGGGCACAACCTACATTTCAAGTATCAGCTATATCGAGCGTGGTTATGAGGATGTAATTATGAAGTTTCAGTCACTTGGTGCTGACATCAAAAAGATTTACATTCCTGACAACGACGAGGTAGCAACAACAGCATAAACATTATAAAGGGTACATTCAGTACCCTTTTGTTATTATTAGAGGTTTTTATGGCAAAAATTGTTCCGCTTTTTTCTTCAAGTCAAGGCAACAGCTACTACATCAGTGGTAACAACGAGGCGATACTCGTTGATGCAGGCAGAAACTGCAAACAACTGGAGCTTGCACTTTTATCAAATGAAATAGATACAAAAACGATTAAAGCTATTTTTGTTACTCACGAGCACACTGACCATTGTTCAGCACTTAGAGTTTTTGCAAAGCGCTATGATTTGCCGATTTATGCAACAAAGGGCACGCTTGACGCACTTGTTAATGCTGACAGGGTAGATGCAAACGCAAAGCTTTTTGCAATAAACGACGAAATTGTGCTTGGTGATATGCTGATTAAAAGGGTAAATACTTCTCACGATGCTAAAGAGCCTTGCGGATATTCTATTACTACTGCAGATAACCGCAGATGTGCTGTAGTTACAGACACAGGCTTTTTAACAAACGAGGCTTTAACCGCTTTGAAAAGCTGTAATTTAGCAGTTATTGAGTCAAACCACGACATCGAAATGCTCAAAAACGGACCTTATCCGTATATATTAAAACAGCGTGTTTTGTCGATGACAGGCCACTTGTCAAATGTCGATTGTGCAAAGGTGCTCCCGTCTATGATAGAAAGCGGAGTAACACGACTTTTGCTTGCACATTTAAGTCAGGAAAACAATACAAAAAGATTAGCAGTTGATACGTCGGTTGCGGTTTTGTCTGCAAGTGGTATGAAGCGTGACAGCGACTATACCATTGATACTGCACCGGTAGAAACTAACGGCAAGGCTATCGTATTTTAAGGGCGTGAATATATGCTGAATGTAAATATAATCTGTGTCGGCTCTTTAAAAGAAAAGTTTTTTGCAGATGCTGTAAACGAGTATAAAAAAAGACTTTCTCGATACTGCAAGTTTTCTATCGTTGAGCTAAACGAAGAGAAAACTATGGACCAGCAGACGCAGGCGCAAATCGACAAAACTTTATCAAAAGAGGGCGAGAGAATTCTTAGTAAAATTAATAAGTCAGACTTCGTGATTGCTATGTGTATTGAGGGCAAAATGTTAAGCTCTGAGGACTTGTCCCAAAAGCTTTCTGATATTTCTATGAGCAGCGGTACTGTAGATTTTATAATCGGAGGCTCGTGGGGGTTAAGTGAAGATGTAAAAAGTCGTGCTGACTTTAAGCTTTCTGTCAGCAAAATGACGTTTCCGCACCAGCTTTTCAGAGTGATGCTGTGCGAGCAGATTTATAGAGCATTTTCTATATCGGCAAACGCAAAATATCATAAATAAACTAAGGTTAAAATAAAAAAGGAGGTTATTATGGCACTTGACGGAATTATGCTCAGTCTGATAAAAGACGAGCTTTTAAAAGAACTAAAAGATTCACACGTAAACCAGATACATCAGCCGTCAAAAGACGAAATCGTGCTTAACCTCCGCACAAAAACAGGCTCAAAAAAGCTGTTTTTAAGCTGTAGAGCAGACTGTGCAAGAGTGCATCTGACCCAGTTTCCACCCGAAAATCCGAGCACTCCGCCGATGCTTTGTATGCTTTTTAGAAAGCGCTTGTGCGGCGCAAGATTACTTGATATCAGACAGCCTGACTTTGAGCGTATATTGTTTTTTGATTTCGAAGCGACTAATGAAATCGGCGACCGCGAAAAGCTGACACTTTGTATCGAGATTATGGGCAGATACTCAAACATCATTTTGCTTGACCAAAATATGCTTGTAGTTGATGCAGTAAAGCGTGTTGACGTAACTATGACACGCGAGCGCGTTATTCTTCCTAAAATCGAGTATTTTTTACCGCCACAGCAGGATAAAATGAATATTATGGCAGATAAAGTAAGCGATATTGTATCAGCGATAGAAACGCTTGACAAACCGCTTGATAAATCCATTTTATCGGTTGTGCAGGGTACTTCTCCGATAATATGTCGAGAGCTTTCCCATAGAGTTTTTAGCGGTAGCACGCTTCAAAGCGAGCTTGAAAAATTTGCAGATAATCTAAAAAACGGTGATAGCACTAAAACCCTTGTCTTTAAGGAAGATAATACCCCGCTTGATATCGCTTTTATGGATATTACGCAGTATGGAGATGCCGTAAGAAAAGAGCATTTTGAGAGCTTTTCTTCTCTTTTAGACGCGTTTTATTCTAAGCGTGATATGGCGGTGAGAATGAAGTCTCGCAGTCAGGATTTACACAGATTAGTCTTTAATGTCATAGAACGCTTGTCAAAGAAAATCAATATCCAAAAACAGGAATTGCAGAAATGTGCAGACAGAGAACAGCTTAGAATTAAAGGCGATTTACTTCAGGCAAATCTGTATAAAATTAAAAAAGGCGCGATGTTTGTAGAGGTCGAAAACTTTTATGAAGAAAATTCACCTGTAATACGAATTGTTCTCGACCCTAGTATTACACCGGCTCAAAACGCACAGAAGTTTTATAAGGCATATGCTAAAGCGAAAACTGCCGAACAGATGCTCAGTATTCAGATAGAAAAAGCACACAGCGAGCTTGCTTATATGCTGTCGGTACAGGACTTTTTAAATCGTGCTCAAAGCGATAAGGACTTGTCCCAGATACGACTTGAGCTTATAGAGCAGGGCTATATAAAGGAGCATAAAAATTCAAAGCAAAAAGCACCGAAGGCTTTGCCACCGCTTGAGTTTGAAACATCGGACGGCTTTAGAGTTTTAGTTGGTAGAAACAACAAGCAAAACGACCAACTCACCCTAAAAACCGCGTCAAAATCTGATTACTGGTTCCATACAAAAAACATACCGGGCTCGCACACAATAGTGCTTACAAACGGTAAAGAAATAACAGATACTGCGATTTTAGAGGCTGCTCAACTTTGTGCATATCACAGCAAAGCTAAAGATTCTGCGCAAGTACCGGTTGATTACACGACGGTCAAAAATGTAAGTAAGCCGGCATCAGCAAAGCCGGGCAAGGTGATTTACGTAAACTACAACACAGTTTATGTTACACCAAAGCTTATATAAAAAATAAAAGGCATAGGAGTTTATCCTATGCCTTTATTTTATTTAAGCTCTACGATTGTAACGCCTGCTTCGCCCTCGCCAAAGTTGCCGAGTCTGAATTTTTTGACTGCCTTGTGAGTTTTTAAATGGCGGTGAATTTCAGCTCGTAGCACACCCGTTCCTTTGCCGTGAATAATGGTGAGGTTGTGGGTGTTTGTAAGTATTGCTGTGTCGATTGCCTGATCTACTGCGATGATTGCCTCTATAGCAGTCTGTCCGCGCAAATCGATTTCGGTTTCTGCACGCGCAGAAATATTTTTAGTTACCTTGCGTTCAGGTCTTTTAGGGATAGTGACCTTTTCATCTTTTAAAAGTCTGATGTTTGACAGAGGGACTCTTGTTTTGATGATACCTGCCTGAACTAAAACCTGACCTTTGTCAGGAAGCTCAAGCACCTCGGCTTTTTTATCTATATCATAAATGAGCACCTTATCGCCGATTCTTAATTCACGCGGAAGCTTATATTCGCTGTTCTTTGTTGTCTTAATCGGGTCGGCGGTGTCTTCAAGCTCTCGCATACTTTTCTTTAAGTTTGTGCGTTCTTGCAAAGAAAGGTTATTTGCTTTCTTTGCTTTTTCAAGCTCGTCGATAAGCGCGTATGCCTGCGCCTTTGTCTTTGATAAAAGGAGGGAAGCTTCACGCTTTGCTTTATCTATTTCACGCTGAGCTGTTTCTTTTGCACGCTGAGCTTCTTTCTTTGCTTTTTCACGCTCTGCTTTTGCAATTTCCAGCTCTTTTTTGCTTTCCTCTAAAACAGAGTCGAGCGATTGTCTGCGCTCCTCTAAGGTTTCGACAACATCTTCAAACTGTCTGCTTTCAGAAGATACAAGCTCCTTTGCTCTGTCTACGACGTCATCTTCCATACCTAGGCGTTTTGATATGGCAAAAGCGTTACTTTTGCCGGGAACGCCGATTAAAAGCTTGTATGTAGGACGAAGAGTTTTTACGTCAAATTCGCAACAGCCGTTTTCAACCTTATCGGTTTTTAAAGCATATTCCTTAAGCTCTGCATAGTGAGTAGTACTTGCAATTTTAGCTCCCTTAGAGCGAAGCTTTTCAAGTATTGCTACCGCAAGTGCCGCACCCTCAACAGGGTCAGTACCCGCTCCGAGCTCGTCAATGAGCGCAAGGGTTGAGCGGTTAGCAAGCTTTAATATACCGATGATATTTGTCATATGCGCAGAGAAGGTGGAGAGCGACTGTTCAATGCTCTGCTCGTCGCCGATATCTACGAGCACGCGTCTAAATGTCGACAGCTCGCTGTTGTCAGAGCATGGTACCATCAAGCCACACATCGCCATAAGAGTAAGCAGACCGATTGTTTTAAGCGATACCGTTTTACCACCCGTGTTTGGACCTGTAATAACTAAAGTGTCAAATTCTTTGCCGAGTGTGATATCAGTAGGTATTACATCTTTATCAGGAATAAGCGGGTGGCGTGCCTGCTTTAAGTCGATGATACCTTTGTCGTTCATTTTAGGCTTTGTTGCCTTCATTTTGTACGCAAGCTGTGCCTTAGCAAAAATAATGTTGAGTTCAACCGTAAATTTATAGCTTTCGATAATTTCGTCAGCGTGTGTACCGCACGAAGCAGAAAGCTCGTACAGTATGCGCTCTATTTCCGCTTGCTCTTTTGATTCGAGCACTCTGATATCGTTATTTGCCTGCACAACGCCCATAGGCTCAATAAATACCGTTGAGCCTGATGCTGATGTGTCGTGAACAAGACCGGCTACATTTCCTCGGCATTCTGCTTTTACAGGCACAACATATCTGCCGTCACGCTGGGTGACTATAGCATCCTGCAAGTATTTTTGGTAGGTTGAGCTATGTATGATTTTGTCGAGCACTTCTCTGGCTTTTGACTGCGCAACTCTGATTTTACGCCTGATGTCGTAAAGGGTAGGAGAGGCGTTATCGGACAGCTCCTCTTCACCTATAATGCAGGTGTTGATTTTCTCCTCTAAAAACTTGTTTGAAGAAAGCGACTCGAAATGATTGTCAAGAGAAGTTTCTACTGATGCCGACTTATTACGCCATTCCTTTATCAAGCGTATAACGCGCAAGCCTTGAGCGATTCGTAAAAGCTCAAGAGTAGTAAGACATCCGCCTGCTTGTGCACGTCTGAGCGCATTTGTGATATTTGTGATGCCGCCAAAGGATGGTGCACCAAATCTGCCGATGAGCATATGTGCGTCATAGGTTTGTTTAAGCAGCTCGTCCACCTCGAAAAGTCCCCACGCAGGCTCAATTTTAAGCGCCTCTTCATAAGCATCAGGGATAGAGGTTTCATTTGCGAGCATCTGTAGTATTTTATTTAGTTCAAGTGCTTTAAAATGTCTGTTCATATTATTCACTCATCATTTTAAAAAATTGTAGTGTAAAGAAGTCTTTTTCTGTTATACAGCTTAAGTAGCTTTCGGATATAGTATTCAATAGTTTAAGTGAGTCTTCACTCAAAGAAAATGAAAACAGCTTTTCAAAATCTGCGTAAAAGGTGTGCCTCAAGGCGGTTATTACGCTTATTGGAGAAGCTATACCGTAAGCGCCGTTTTTTTGAGCGCAAGTGCTACAAAACAGCTTGCCTGTCTTTGGAATAAAAAGCATCTGCTCTGACTCGTATTTTCCGCAGTCAGCACACATAACAAGGTCCGGCATATATCCGCAAAGTCCGATAAGCCTCATTTCTACACACGCTTTTATAAGTAGCGGGTCTTTTTTGTCGTTACACAAAAGATGAAGTGCATTTAATATAAGTCGCAGATATTCTGTTGCCTCCTGCTCCTTTGGGCAAAGGTGCAGGCATAACTCGCAAAAGTACTGCGCAAGGCTCATATTACGCACGTCGTTTCTAAGTTTTATGAACATCTCGATGCTTTGTGCTTCGTCGATTGAATATGTACCCTTGTTTTCAAAAACAGAAAGCTCAGAATAACACAAAAGCCCGGTGGATGCACACTTCGGGCTTTTGATATTTTTAGCGCGTCTGACAAACGCACGAATAATGCCTAAAGAGTCAGTAAGTACGGTGACAAGCTTATCCTGTTCACCTAAACTCTGCTCCTTGATTATCAGTCCGTTTGTCTTGAATTTCATCTTTTTCCTCCAAGGTGTTTATGTCCTTTTTAGCGTTCTGGATAGATTTGTACTGCAAATAGTCAAGCACGCTACCACTCATTAAAAAGGAATTCCACGCATCTGTTTCGTTCATACATATCTGCCTTTCAAGTGAACTTGGGTATAACCCCTAAGGGTATTATACCTTTTCAAAAAGGGAGATATAGTGGGAAATATGTAGAAGCCAAAAATTGTCTTTTGGCTTAGTTGAAATCGTTTTGATTAAAGCCGAAATTGTTAAGGAGAGCCTCGCGGTTTCTCCAGTCCTCTTTAACCTTTACCCATGTCTGGAGATTTACCTTGCAGTCAAAGAATTTCTCCATATCCTGTCTTGCGTAGGTGCTGATTTTTTTGAGCATTGAGCCACCCTTGCCGATAATAATGCCCTTGTGTGTTGCACGCTCGCAGTAGATAGTTGCATCAATGTCTAAAATACCCGAGTCCTCTCGTTGCTTCATACGCTCGATTACGACTGCTGTGCCGTGAGGTATTTCTTTGTCGCATAAACGCAGGATTTTTTCTCTTATCATTTCAGCAGCCAGCACCTTTTCAGGCTGGTCGGTGAGTGCGTCCTCCTCAAAGAAATGTCCGCCTTCAGTACAAAGCTTTTTAAGCTCGTCTAAAAGCTCGTCTACGCCCTTGCCGTCAACCGCACAAACAGGAACTACTGCTTCAAAATTATATAGACTTGAGTATGAAAGTATAAGCTCAAGCAACTGCTCCTTGTCCTTGAGCATATCGATTTTGTTGATAGCAAGTACAACAGGAGTTTCAGTCTTTTTGAATTTTTCAATCAGCATAAGCTCGGTTTTACCGACTTCCTTGTCAGCCTCAACAACCAGCACACACGCATCAACGCCCATAACGGACTCGTTGATTGAACGCACCATATACTGACCCAAGGTAGTTTTAGGTTTGTGCATACCCGGTGTGTCAATAAATACAAGCTGATATTCGCCTTTTGTCAGTATTCCCATAATACGTGTACGGGTAGTTTGTGGCTTGCTGGAAACGATTGCAATTTTTTGATTGAGCATACGGTTTAATAGCGAGCTCTTGCCGACATTTGGTCGACCTGTAAGTGCTATAAAAGCAGATTTATCTTTTTTGTTCATATTTCTTCCTTTGTACTTTTGTTAGATTTGTCGCTAAAATACTTTTTTACATTTTCAAAGTACTCTTTGTATTTTGAAGGCTTAAGTGCAACAAAAAGAGCTGAAACTAGCAGGCTTAAAATGAGCACAATAAAGGCAAAGAAGCTGTCTTCAAAGAAGTAGAAAAGCATATATCTGAATACGTCAACTCTGAAAAGCGTGATAAATGCAACGCAAACAGCGGCGATAGCGCTGACCAAAACTGCGGCTGCGGCAACGTCTTTTACAAAGCCGATATTTTTAGAGTATTCGCTCGTTACTGTGTCGCACAAACGCTCGAGTGCGGTGTTTACAATTTCTGTAATAAATACTGCAGAAATTGTAAGCACAAGCAACGCCCATTGGGCAGTAGACAGGTTGTAAAACTTTAGTGAAAACGCAACAACATATATTGTCACCACGAGATGAAAACGCATATGTGCTTCGCTGTTAAAAGCTGAGAGTAAACCACTGATAGCATATTTAAAGCTATGCACCTGCTTTAAAAATTTTTCTTTTACTTTTTCTTTCATAATTACACCTTAATCTTCAGCAACATAGCTTTTAGTAACTTCAAGTCCGAGCATTTCCATAACGAACTCTTCTTTTTCTCTCATATGTACCTTTTCAAGCGGTTCCATATGGTCGTAGCCTAAAAGATGGAGCACGCTGTGCGCGGTGAGATAACCAACCTCACGCTGTAGAGAATGACCGAAAAGCTCTGACTGTTCGAGCGCTTTTTCCATTGAGATAACAACATCGCCTAAAATCTGAGCGCCTGTTGTCGGGTCGGTGTCGTATTTGCCGTCGCTTCCCATAGGGAAAGAAAGCACGTCAGTTTCAATCGGCTTTTCGCGGTATTGGGTGTTTAACTCTTTAATCTGTTCATTATCGACAAAGGTTACGCTGATTTCAGCAGCACCCTCAAATTTTTCCATTTTAAGCACAGCAGTACAGCAACGTCTGACAAGCATTCTCAGTCCTGTCGGAATCTGTACTTTTTTCTGTGAGTTTGTAATTACTACCCTTACCTTATCCTTTGTCATATCTTCTTTTTGCCTCCTCGTTTTTTTCGTACGCCTTGATGATATCCTGTACTAATTTGTGGCGTACTACGTCTTTTTCAGAAAAAGTGACATGCTTGATGTCCTTTATATTTTTCAGTATTCTTACGGCTTCCTTAAGACCGCTTCTGACTCCGTTTGGCAAATCAATCTGGGTTATGTCACCGGTGATGACCATTTTTGAGCCATTGCCGAGTCTTGTTAAAAACATCTTCATCTGCTCGCTCGTGGTGTTTTGTGCTTCGTCTAAAATGATAAACGAATCGTCGAGCGTTCTTCCGCGCATATATGCAAGCGGAGCAACCTCGATGTTGCCACGTTCAAGATATTTTTGGTACGTTTCAGCCCCGAGCATATCAAATAACGCGTCATAAAGTGGACGCAAATACGGGTCAACCTTGCTTTGTAAATCGCCCGGTAAAAAGCCTAAACGCTCGCCTGCTTCTACCGCAGGACGGGTTAAGATGATGCGGTTGATTTCTTTAGCTCTAAAAGCGGTGACTGCCATCGCAACAGCCAAGTATGTTTTACCGGTACCTGCAGGGCCGACACCGATAGTGATGGTGTTGTCTTTGATTGCACCGCAGTACTGCTTTTGTCCTAAGGTTTTCGGCTTAATCGGCTTACCCTTTGCGGTGATGCAGATGCAGTCAGATGCAAGCTGTTCGATTTTTTCTTCGCTACCATCGTTTATCAGCGAGATGCAGTATCTGACGTTTTGCTCGGATAGCTGTTCGCCACGACTCAAAAGTGACAAAAGTCCGTCGATAGCCTTAGACGCTTTCATCACGTTTTCAGGTTCACCGCTTATTTTAAGCTCGCTGTCACGAGCCGTCACTCTGACAGAAAATTCTGTTTCAATAAGCTTGATATTTTCGTCAAAGCTCCCGAAAAGCGCAACAGCGTGTTCCATACGGTCGATGTTTATAATTTGTTCCATATAATTCTCCTGTAATCAATGCACAAACTTATACAGAATTTAGTATAACACAAACAATTTCTAAAATCAAAGAAAATATAACATTATATATAGAAAAATTAATGTGAGATTATTTTGCCTGTTAATCTTTTGTTGAAAAGCAACTTTTGATGGTGTATGATTAAGAAAAACAAAGTTTGAAGAAGTGTTTAAATGAGCTTAAAAAATAAAAAAAGAACGATTGTGATTTTTGCTTTGGCTATCATATTGATTGCGTTGACAGCTTGGGCGGTTTGGGCAAATACAGCTTTGGTGCTTAATACATTCACAATAAGTAGCGACCGCTTGCCAAAAGCATTTGATGGCTTTAAAATTGCGCAGGTGTCTGATTTACACAACGCCCAAATAGGTAAGGATAATAAAAAGCTTATCAGCACACTTGAGTCTGCAAAGCCTGATATTATTGCTATAACAGGCGATATTATTGATTCTCGCAATACCGATACTCAAGTAACGCTTGATTTTGTAAAGAAGGCGGTGGAAATTGCTCCTTGCTACTATGTAACGGGTAACCACGAATCGCGAATTGAAGAATATGAAAGCTTTAAGACCGAAATGGAAAATTTAGGCGTTGAGGTTTTAGAGGACGAAAAAATCAAGCTTGAGCAATCGAGTTCATACATTTCGCTGATAGGCGTAAATGACCCGAGCTTTACAACGGCTTATTTGTTTGGCGATTCTGTGACGGTTATGGCTCAAAAGCTTTCTGCTCTTACAGATGAAGACAGCTACACTGTTTTGCTTTCGCATAGACCTGAGCTGTTTGAATGTTATTCTAAAGCGAAAGTGGATTTAGTTTTGAGCGGACACGCTCATGGAGGTCAGGTTGTACTGCCTTTTGATATCGGTCTGGTCGCACCAAACCAAGGCTTTTTCCCTAAATACGATTTTGGACTGTTTACACAAGAGAGCACAAATATGATAGTCAGTCGTGGCATAGGCAACAGCATTATTCCAATTCGTATAAACAACAGACCCGAAGTTGTTTTAGTACAGCTAGAGTCAAAGCAGTAATTTGTAGCAAGCTCCTCGTTTTTGTAGCGGGGAGCTTTTTATTTAGTGTAGATTTTTACTTAATTTGCTTGACAAGTAGCCACTACTTTGATATAATCGCTAAGGTGTAAAGTTAATTGCTTTACAGCAAGTAGAGTCAGGAGGGTGATATTTTGGATAAAAATCTCGAGATTTCACTGCTTTTTGACTTTTACGGACAGATGCTGACAGATACTCAGCAACAGGCTGTTTCGCTTTATTACAATGATGATCTGTCTTTACAGGAAACTGCCGATATCTTAGGTATGTCACGACAGGGAGTCAGAGATGCTTTAAGCAGAGCAAAAAACAGCCTTTATACTTTCGAAGAAAACCTTAAGCTGTATAATCGCTTTTCAAAAACTCAGCAGGGGCTTGAAAGCATTATTGTAAAAGCGAAGCAGATTACACAGTTGTCTGACGACAGCGAGGTTGTAAAGCTTTCTGAAGGTATATTAAACGAAGCTAATAAGATTTACGAACAGGAGGTCTGATTTATGGCATTTGAAGGCTTGAGCGAAAAGCTCTCAAAAGCGTTTAAGAAGCTTAAGAACAAAGGTAAGCTTAGTGAAAAAGATGTTAAAGAAGCGATGCGAGAAGTCAGACTTGCTTTACTTGAGGCTGACGTAAACTACAAAGTCGCTAAAGATTTTACAAATAAAGTTACCGAGCGTGCAGTAGGCTCTGACGTTATGGAAAGTCTTACTCCTGCACAGATGGTTATCAAGATAGTAAACGAGGAGCTCACAGCACTTATGGGCGAAGAAAATGCCCGTCTTAACTTCTCGTCAA
Source organism: Ruminococcus sp. (assembly GCA_017411835.1). Taxonomy (GTDB): domain Bacteria; phylum Bacillota; class Clostridia; order Oscillospirales; family Acutalibacteraceae; genus Ruminococcoides. The sequence continues at coordinate 188,715 of JAFQPG010000002.1, forward strand.
AACCGCCTACAGTTATTATGATGTGCGGTCTGCAGGGTGCCGGTAAAACAACTCACGCAGCAAAGCTTGCACTCTACCTTAAAAAGCAAAATCACCGACCACTTCTGGTCGCTTGTGATATATACCGTCCTGCTGCTATTGAGCAGTTAAAGGTTGTTGGTAAAAAGGCCGAGACTCCGGTCTTTGAAATGGGACAGGAAAATCCTGTTAAAATTGCAAAAGAAGCGATTAAACACGCTAAAGACTACGGCAACGATATCGTTATTCTTGATACCGCTGGTCGACTTCATATTGATGAAGAGCTGATGAACGAGCTCCAAAATATCAAGGCTGAGGTCGATATTAACGAGATACTCCTTGTTATCGACTCGATGACAGGTCAGGACGCGGTTAATGTCGCTAAGACCTTCAACGAGCTTTTGGATATTACGGGCGTAATTCTTACTAAGCTTGACGGCGATACCAGAGGCGGTGCGGCGCTGTCAGTAAAAGCGGTTACCGGCAGACCGATTAAATTCTCCGGTACAGGCGAAAAGCTCGAAGATTTAGAGGCTTTCCATCCTGACAGAATGGCAAGCAGAATTTTGGGTATGGGTGATGTGCTCTCTCTTATCGAAGATGCTGAGCAAAAGCTCGACGCTAAAAAAGCTGAAAAGCTTGCGCAAAAGATGCTGAGCAATAAAATGGACTTTAACGATATGCTTGACCAGTTTGAGCAGATTCAGAATATGGGTCCGATAAAAGGCTTTTTATCTAAAATTCCGGGTATGGGCAACAAGCTTGATGATGTTGATATCAATGAACGTCAGATTGACTGGTGCAAGGCGATTATCCTTTCGATGACAAAAGCAGAAAGAGAAAAGCCTTCGCTTATTAACCCGTCGAGAAAACGCCGAATTGCTGCGGGAAGTGGTCGAACTGTTGAAGAGGTTAACCGACTGATTAAACAGCTTGAACAGACTCAAAAAATGATGAAGCAGTTCACTAAAGCCGGTAAAAAGGGCAAGCGTATGCCGCATTTACCTGGACTTGGAGGTCCGATGGGACCAATGGGCGGCGGAGGTTTCCCGGGCTTTTAATCGCATAACTTAGTTTATACTGCCAATAATTTACATTGGTAAATAAATATAAAAATTATATATATTGGAGGAACAAAAAATGGTAAAAATCAGATTAAGAAGAATGGGCGCTAAGAAATCACCTTTCTACAGAATCGTAGTTGCTGATTCAAGATACCCAAGAGATGGTCGTTTCATCGAAGAAATCGGCACATACAACCCACTCACAGAGCCATCAGAGGTTAAGGTTGACGCTGACAAGGTTAAGGAATGGATTGCTAAGGGTGCACAGCCTACAGATACTGTAAAGAATCTCTTCAAGAAAAACGGCATTCTTTAATTTTGAGAGGAACTGTTTAAATGAAAGAATTACTTGTAACGATTGCTAAAGGTCTTGTAGAAGAGCCTAATGAGGTTTCTGTTACACAGGACGCTCCAAACGAAGAGGGCACAGTCGTATATCACATCCACGTTGCTGAAAATGATATGGGCAGAATTATCGGTAAACAGGGCAGAATTGCTAAGGCCATCCGCACTGTTGCACGCTCTGCTGCTATCAGAAACAACGAAAAGATTATGGTCGAAATCGACTAATTTTTTAAGGCGAAAGCGGTGCATTTTGCACCGCTTTTTCTTTTGCTTTACTATTTGAGCCCGATGTGATAAAATCACTTTGAAATAAATTATTAGGTGATAGTTATGATTAAAGAGTTTTTAGAAGGCGGGAAAATTGTTGGTACACATGGCGTCAGAGGTGAAATGCGTGTTGAGTGCTGGTGTGATTCTCCACAGTTTTTAGCACAGTTTAAAACATTGTATTTCGACAACGGTGCACAGAAGATTAAGGTTAAATCTCGTGCACATAAAAATATGGTGCTTGTGAAAATGCCCGGCGTTGATACCATCGAGCAAGCAGATTTATTAAGAGGCAAGGTGCTTTACATAAAGCGCTCTGATATAAAACTCGAAGAGGGCGTTAACTTCGTGCAGGATATGATAGGGCTTGAGGTAGTCGACTCAAATTCAAATGAAGTCTATGGCAAAATTACTGACGTATTGCACACAGGCTCAAACGATGTTTACGAAATGAAGGATAAGGATAACAAAGCTTTTTATATTCCTGCTATTCCCGACATTATTGACGAAATTGATATTAAAGGCGAAAAGCTTTTTATCACTGTGATGAAAGGACTATTTTCTGATGAGGATTGATATAATAACTTTGTTTCCGCAAATGTTGGAAACTGTACTTTCTGAATCAATAATCGGCAGAGCACAGAAAAAAGGTGTGCTTGAAATACAATGTCACCAGCTTAGAGAATATGCCTTTGATAAGCACAGACACGTTGACGATGCCCCGTACGGCGGTGGTAAGGGTATGCTGATGATGACACAGCCGATTGCTCTGTGCTATGAGGATATTTGCAGTAAGCTTGATGAAAAGCCGTATTTTGTGTATATGTCGCCGCAAGGTAGCGTACTAAATCAGCAAAAGCTGATTGATATAGCAGAGCACAAGAACATTTGCGTGCTATGTGGTCACTACGAGGGCGTGGACCAGCGTGTTATCGACGAGCTTGTAGACGAAGAAATTTCTATCGGAGATTATGTGCTGACCGGAGGCGAGTTGCCTGCGCTTGTTTTTGTAGATGCTTTAGCCCGTATGGAAAAGGGTGTGCTGTCAGAAGACGAGTGCTTTACTAAGGAAAGCCACTACGACGGGCTTTTGGAATATCCTCAATATACCCGCCCACAGATATGGCGAAATAGAGAGGTGCCTGAGGTTTTGCTGTCGGGACATCACGAAAATGTCGATAAATGGCGTAGGGAACAGAGCATAATCGCAACCGCGAAAAAACGCCCTGATATGTTAAAAAATGCTGACCTTACCGATAAAGAGCGTGCACTTGCAGACAGCATAATCGCAGAGGAAAATGAGGAGTAATCGAAAAATATCGCGTCATTGTATGATGCTTTGCCCTGTTTACTTGTATGCAAAGCACAAAATTTTTTCAACATTTTAGCAGTTTTGCACAAATAACCAGTTTGTAAAAATTTACTTGTTATCTATCAAAACAAAAATGGTTTTTCATTGTTGACCTTAGCATTTTTTGTGGATATAATAACAATAATCGAACAGTATTCTCTGTTCCGAATTTAGTAAATTATTATTTTGCAAAGTAAAAGAGAGGGTTTTAGAATGTACACAAAGGAAGTATTAGTTCAGAACAAAGCTGGTCTTCATGCACGTCCTGCAACATTTTTCATCCAGAAAGCTAACGAGTTTAAATCTACAGTTTGGGTAGAGAAGGACGAGAGAAAAGTAAATGCAAAGAGCCTTCTTGGTGTATTATCACTCGGTATTATCGGTGGTACTACAATCACTATCTATGCTGATGGCGCTGACGAAACAGAGGCTGTTGAAGGTCTTGTTACTCTTGTAGAGTCAGGCTTTGCTGAATAATTTTAAATAATTTTGTACTTAAAAGGCGGAAATTATTTCCGCCTTTTTTATTTTGCTTTACAAAGGTGTGTTTTTACTTTATATTTAAAAAGAAGTAGTTTGTGAGAGGAGTGAAAATGTGAGCGAGAAAATAAAAGAGCTTAGAAAAAAAGCAATGGCTTTGCCTTTAAGTCCCGGCGTATATATTATGAAAAACAAAAGTCGTGAGATTATTTATATCGGCAAAGCAAAAGCGCTTAAAAACCGCGTAAGCCAGTACTTTGGCTCACAAAACACCCACTCTGACAAGGTGCGTCGTATGGTTGAAAACGTCTACGACTTTGAGTATATTATCACAGATTCCGAATTTGAGGCGTTGATTTTAGAGTGTAGCCTTATAAAACAGCATACACCAAAATATAATATTCTTTTAAAAGATGACAAAGGCTATAGTTATGTAAAGGTGACAAATGAGCCGTGGCGACGTATTTCCTACGCTTTGCAAAAATGCGATGACGACGCGACATATATCGGACCGTATAAAAGCAGTTACTATGTAAAAAACAGCGTTGAGCAGGCGCAGAAGATTTTTAAACTCCCTACCTGTAACCGACGCTTCCCTCAAGATTTTAAAAAAGGCAGACCTTGTTTAAATTATCATATTAAGCAGTGTTGTGCTCCTTGTACGGGCAAAGTTAAGCTTAAAGATTACAACGAATATGTCGATGAGGCACTCGACTTTTTAAAGGGCTCAGACGCAAAATCAATCAAGAGATTAACCGAAAAAATGCTCGAAGCATCCCATAATCTTGATTTTGAGCGTGCGGCTAAAATCAGAGACCAGATTAATTCGATTAAAAAAATGCGTGACAAGCAAAAGGTGGTCAATACATCTGTGCAGGAGCAGGATGTTATCGCATACGCAAGTGACTCTAAAAAAGGTTGCTTTGAGGTTTTTCGCTTTTTAAATGGCAGATTGTTTGACAGGGAAAGCTTCATTGTTGACGACGAGGGTGACGAGCCGAGTATCAGAAGTGAGTTTATACTGCGTTATTATACTATCAGAGACGATATCCCGCGTAATATCGTGCTTGATAAAGAGATAGAAGATGCAGAAATTTTAGAGCAATGGTTGACGGAAAAACGTAAGAGACGAGCATATATCAGCGTACCGAAAATTGGCGAGCAAAAGCACCTTGTAGATATGTGCTTGCAAAATGCGTTTGAAACACTCGGTCAGCAGGTCGGGGTTGTCGGAAAGCAGTACGCTGTTTTAGAGGCTCTGCGCGATATTTTGGGCTTAGAAAAGATACCGTATTATATTGAGTCTTATGATATTTCCAATACTTCGGGTAGCGAAAATGTTGCCGGTATGGTTGTGTTTGAAAATGCAAAGCCGAAGAAATCAGCATATAAAAAGTTCAAGATTAAGTCCTTTGACGGACAGGACGACTACGGCTCAATGGCAGAGGTGCTACAGCGCCGTTTTAACGAGTATTTAAAAGCTCAAAGCGAGCAAAACGAAAAAGAGAACGGTTTTGCTAAATTGCCTGATTTGATTTTACTTGACGGCGGTAAAGGACAGGTTGGGGCTGTGAAGCCTGTACTAAAAAAGCTGGGCATTTATGTGCCGCTTTTTGGTATGGTTAAGGACGACCACCACCGCACTCGTGCTATAGTAAGCGAAGACGGTGAAATCGCAATCAGACCAAACCAGAGCGTTTTCTCATTTGTCACATCAATTCAGAACGAGGTGCACCGCTTTGCAATCAGCTTCCACAGACAAAAGCGAAAGAAAACAGTAACCTCTTCAACATTGACAAAAATAGATGGTATAGGCGAGAAAAGAGCAAAAGCTTTGCTCAAATTCTTCAGAACAATTCAAAATATTAAGAAGGCATCACTAAAAGAGCTTGAAAGTGCGCCGACTATGACACACGACAGTGCGCTTTCGGTGTATAACCATTTTCACAGCGAGGAAAATATATGAGAGTAATCACAGGAAAAGCAAGAGGCAGAATTTTAGAAACCTTAAAGGGCGATGATGTTCGTCCAACCACCGATAAGGTTAAAGAGGCTATATTTTCTGCAATACAGTTTGAGCTTGAAGGCAGGCATTTTTTAGACCTGTTTGCAGGCTGCGGACAGATGGGAATTGAGGCATTATCGCGAGGATGCTCAACCGCTACATTTATTGATAGGAGCAAAGCGTCAATTAAGGTGATTGAGCGCAATTTATCGGTTACAAACTTGAAACAATTTGCTCGTGTTTACACCGCTGACTCTTTAAATTTTATAAAAACTACTACCGATGAATATGACATAGTCTTCCTTGACCCGCCTTATAACAAGGGGATTTTACAAGAAATTATGCCACTTATTGCACAAAGAATGAAAAAAACAGGTGTAATTATTTGTGAAAGTGCATTAAATGACGAAATATTACAAAAATATTACAAATTCACTCTTGACAGACAAAGAACCTATGGTAAAATAAAGGTAAGCATATATCGTCACGAGGACTATATATAGTGGTTCGTGAATTTTTCTAAGGGGGCTATTATGGACACTTCAACTGTTATTTGCCCAGGTAGTTTTGACCCGGTGACACTCGGACATATTGATATCATTAAGAGAGCGTCTAAGATGTTTGATAAGGTTATCGTTGCGGTACTTGTCAATATGTCTAAGACCCCAAGTTTTACTACACAAGAGCGTATCGCTTTTTTAGAAACCACGCTTGCTGATATCCCTAATGTTGAGATTGTCGGCTTTTCGGGACTCCTTGCTGATTATGCGAAAGAACGCGGAGCTAAAGCAGTAGTAAAAGGCTTGAGAGCGATGTCTGACTTTGAATATGAATTTCAGATGGCTCTTACTAATAAAAAGCTCAATCCCGAGCTTGATACCGTCTTTTTGACTTCAGACTCACAGTATATGTATCTGAGTTCAAGTATGGTTAAGCAAATCGCTTCGCTTGGTGGAGACATTAGTTTTTTTGTCCCTGCGTCTATACATGCACAAGTTTGTGAACGTTTAAAAAATAACAGAAACTAGAAAGGAATTATCAAAAATGAGAGTGGACGAATTAATCAATGAATTACAGGACTTGATTGCTGACTCTAAGGTTGTACCGCTTACAGGCGGCAAGGTTATGGTTGAAGCAGAGAAAGTCTACGATATTCTTGACGAAATCCAGGACACTTTGCCTGCAGAAGTAAGACAGGCAAAGAACATTGTTGCTGACAGAAGTCAGATTATTGCGGAAGCAAAGAAAGAGGCTGAGGATATTATCAGAGCTGCTGAAGAGCGCAAGAAGGCAATGATTGAGGAATCTGAAATCATGCGTGCTGCTAAGGCTGAGGCTACTGAGCTTCTTAACGAGGTTAAATCTAAGGCTGCTGAAATGCGCAAGGCTGCAAACGATTACGTTGAGAACATTATGAAGAAGACTGACGATGCTATCACAGCTCAGCTTACAGAGCTTAGAAAGACTCGCCAGAACCTCAGAATTACTAAAAAATCATAATCTAGTTTTTGTTTTTACATTTATTTTAGTTAGGATTTTTTGTATAGCGGAAAAGTAAAAGAAGGCTCCCTTTTGAGGGAGTCTTTTTTTGTTTGCTTTTAAAGACGTTTCTAATTGCTATAAATTTCCAAATTAGAAAATTTCAATTTGTAAATTTTTTGTTATAAATCGTAACTTTTTCCTTGATTTTTTACCGCACATGGTATATAATCAATTTATTAGTGGAGCAAAGTGGCATTTTGTGGCACAAAATTGCTCAAATCTTACAGGAGGTGGCAGAATGTTTTCAGGTACAACAAATCAAACTATTGACTCTAAAGGCAGAATTATTCTGCCGTCTAAATTCAGAGAAGAGCTCGGCGACACAGTATATGTTACATCGGGCTTTGAAAACTGTGTGCAGATTTTATCTGCTGACCAGTTTGACAGATTAAGAGAGCAAATCAGACAGCTTCCTGCTGACAAAGCGCTTTCTTTGCAGTATATTCTGATTTCACCTGCTACACAGGTAGGTGTAAGCTCGCAAGGCAGAGTAATGATTTCCCAAAAGCTTAGAGAGGATGCCTTTTTGACTAAAGACATCGTGGTTGTCGGTATGGATACCCGTATTGAAGTGTGGGACAAGGATACATTTGAAGCATTTATCGAAAAGCAAAAGCAAGAGTCTGTAAAAGAAGCTCTTGAGCTTTTGAGACTGTGAGGGGACTATGAGCTTTTCTCACATTCCGGTTTTGTTAAATGAGACTATCGACGGACTAAATATAAAAGAAAACGGCATTTATGTTGACGGCACAGCAGGTGGCGGAGGCCATTCAGCCGAGATTTTGTCGCATTTAAAGGAAGGTAAGCTGATTTCAATCGATCAGGACCCTGATGCTATACGCCACGTAAAAGAGCGTTTTAAGGACAACCCTAATTCAATTATTGTAAAAGGCAACTTCGGCAATATGAAGGAGCTTTTAAACGCAAGAGGCGTTTACTGCGTTGACGGCGTTATGCTTGATATCGGAGTATCATCACATCAGCTTGATACCTCTGACCGTGGTTTTTCGTTCCACGAGGACGCTGTACTTGATATGCGAATGAGCCAAAGTGGAGAGAGCGCTTCTGATTTAGTCAACACATTACCATATAGCGAGCTTGCCCGCATAATAAACAACTACGGCGAGGAAAAGTATGCGTCTTCAATCGCAAAGAATATTGTAAAGGCAAGAGAGCAAAAGAAAATCGAAACTACGCTTGAATTAGCAGAAATTATAAAAAACAGCGTTCCTCAAAAGGTAAGAAGAGATGGCCATCCTGCACGAAAGACCTTTCAGGCTTTAAGAATTGCGGTAAACCGCGAGCTTGAGGTGCTTGAATCGGGGCTTGACGACGCGTTTGAACTTTTGTCAAAGGGTGGAAGACTTGCTGTTATTACCTTCCATTCACTTGAAGACAGAATTGTAAAGCAGAAAATGGCGTCGTGGTGCACGGGTTGTACCTGTCCGAAAGATTTTCCTGTATGCGTATGCGGGAATAAGCCAAAAGCAAAGCTTGTTAATCGCAAGCCGATTACTGCAAGTGATGAGGAATTAGAGCTTAACGTCCGTAGCCGAAGCGCAAAGCTTCGAGTATGCGAAAAACTCTAATTTTTCCGTCTTAATTCCATAGGGAAAATATAGTGGTCAAAAACGCTATACATACAGTTAAATACTTGCTTTATTTGTAGTTATTTACTATGGACTTTGTATATGCTCTATGGTAAAATGATAACAAAGTTGTAAATATTGTTACAACTGCGTTTACTATACTACAAGTAGTGATTGCGCACCATTGGTGCACAATATTATGTTATATTTTTATCATTCTGCTGATTAGTTTTTTAGATAAAGATTATAGTGATGCGACAAAAAATGTCAAAGTTGTAAATTTTTAATACAGGCAAGTGACGAAATGCTTTGACAGCTTATAGATGAGAATTAGTTTATTTACATATCGCCTGAAAAACAGAAACCAAAATTAGTTAGGACATGGGGTGCATTTATGGTTTACGACAACCGTAATCTGGCTTATGATTTGCGCCTGTTTGAAGAAGAAGAAATCTATTCTTCTGCAGTAAAGACCCCAAAAAAGCAGCAAGCAAAGCATCAGCCAAAAAGTGAAAAACAGAATAATGTTGTCGATATGACGAAAAAGCCTATCAAAAAGGTAAAAAGAAGAAAGAACAATTTCTTCAGAATTGCCGTAGCGGTTGTTTTTGCAGTATTGGTTGTCCTTGTGGTTGGACTTATTATCCACGGACAGGTTCAGCTTACTGAGCTTAACCAGCAGATTTCTGCCGCACAGAGAACGCTTGAGGAGCAGGAGAGCCTGTATACTCAGCTACAGATGAAGGTGGACGCAAGTATTTCGACAGCGGTCGTGGAAAAGTATGCTAAAGAGAAGCTCAATATGACAAAGGTCGCAAATTCTCAAAAAGAGTTTGTCAGCCTGTCGCAGGGCGACAAGGTCGAGCTCACACAGGAGTCAAAGGATACTATCTTTGATTCAATAACCGATGCATTTTCAGCAGTAGGGGCATAAGAGAAAGCGACCTCTAATAAGAATGTATAAGAATAAGAGTTGAGATTTTGTCTTAACTCTTTTTCTGCTATTGTAAGGGTCAAAAATTTTGTTGATAAATATGGCATTTATCGTAAAGTTTACAGTATATTGATATATCCTTACGATTTTTATAGTAGATTTATAGTAGTATTTAAGAAAGGAGAGTGACGACTATGGGTGCAAATCAGCGACTAAGACAGCGTACGGTTTGGTTGCTTATTATCGTGTTGGTTTTCGGCTTCGGTGCGGTTATTTCTAGACTTGCGTATTTGCAGCTTATTAATGGCGAAGACCTCCAGCAAAAGGCGGTTGAACAGCAGCTCTCTGATACAACAGTTAGTGCAAAACGCGGCACCATTTATGACAGAAACGGCAAGGTGCTTGCACAAAGCGCGTCTGTATGGCAGGTCGTTTTATCTCCTGCAAACTTTAAAGAAGAATATCAGCGCGAGTATGTTGCGTCTGAACTTGCGGAAATTTTATCTCTTGAATACGAGGATGTTCTCGAAAAAACAAAGCAAAACAGCTACTACACCGTAGTTAAACGAAAAATCGAGAGCGAAGAGCGAGAGAAGATACTCGAGCTTATGAACAAGGTTGAGGAAAAGTACGATTTGTCAAGTGTTATTGCTCTGCTTGATGACTATAAGCGATATTATCCGTACAGCGAGCTTGCCTCTTCGGTCATCGGCTTTACGGGTTCAGATGACCAAGGCCTTTATGGTGTTGAGTTCGAGTACGACGAATATCTGACGGGTACACCGGGACGACTCATTACAGCGACTACAGCAAACGGTACGGTTATGCCGTTTGATTACAGCCAGAATGTTGAGGCTATTGACGGCAACTCGGTTGTGCTTACTATCGATGAAACTATCCAGAGCATTATTGAAAAATATATGCAACAGGCTATCGTAGATAACGACGTTTACAATCGTGGCGTATGCATCGCTATGGATGTAAATACGGGTGAAATACTCGGTATGGCAACGGTTGATGGATACGACCTTAATGATCCGTTCACTATCAGCAAAGAAGAGCGTAAAAAGATTAACGCTATCGATAGAGATTATCTTTTTGAAAACGGTTATCTTACGGAAGACTCAAACGCGACCGGTAAAGAGGTCGACGAGCTTATCAAGCAGGCAAAGAGCGAAGCCGAAAGTGCCGCACTGTCTAAAATGTGGCGTAATAAGGCTATCAGTGATACATACTATCCGGGTTCTGTATTTAAAATGATTACGCTTTCTATGGCTCTTGAGGAAAGTACAATCAGCCAGAAAAGCAAATTTAACTGCAGTGGTTATTTCCAGCTATATGATAAAAAAATCGGCTGTCATAATACCGCAGGTCATGGCACACAAAACTACGTAGAAGCGCTGTGTAACTCCTGCAACCCTGCATTTATCCAGATTGGTCAGTCAGTCGGCGAAGAGAAGTTTTGGGATTATTATCAGTCATTTGGCTTTTCTGAAAAAACCGGCATAGACTTACCGGGTGAGTCTGACGACTTGTTCTTTACAGAGGACGGCTCGATGGGACCTGTCGATTTAGCGGTTGCGTCCTTCGGTCAGAACTTCTCTATCACCCCTATTCAGATGATTACCGCAGCATCGGCAATCGCGAATGGCGGCAAGCTTGTCCAGCCACACGTTGTTAAACAGATTTTAGGTGTTGACGGTTCAGTTGTTAAAAATATCAGCACAGATACAAAGCGTCAGGTTATCTCCAAAGAGGTAGCACGTGAAATGTGCGGCATACTTGAAGAAAACGCGACAAACGGCAGTGGTAAAAACGGCTATGTCGCAGGCTATCGTGTAGCGGGTAAAACAGGTACATCTGAAAAACTCACCGACTCAAACGGCGACTTTGTAGATGACTATATCGCATCTTTCTGCGGTTTTGCTCCTGCTGATAACCCTGAGATTGCGATGCTTGTATTCTTTGATACACCGCTTGGCGGTAACTACTACGGTAGTGCAGTTGCAGCTCCTGTATTTGCAAACATTATGAGCGAGGTGCTGCCTTACCTTGAGCTTGAAGCTCAGTACACAGAGGATGAGGCTGCTAATGTTGATACAATAGCAGGCACATACACAGGACTTTCAGTATCAGAAGCTACTAAAAACGTAAACGCTGATGGCTTCGATGTTACTATAAAGGGCGAGGGCACAACAGTTGTTGCTCAGGTGCCTGCTGCGGGTAGCTCGATACCTACAGGCGGTACGGTCGTGCTTTATACAGATGATGACAGCGTAACACAAAAGGTTACTGTACCAAATCTTATCGGCTACAGCCTGTATGACGTAAACTACCTTGCATCGTATTACGGCATTAACGTAAGCTTAACGGGTGCGGTCAATTCCAGCGACTCTACTTCCTACAGCCAGAGTATTCCTGAGGGTACAGAGGTAAGTCCGGGAACAGTAGTAACTGTTGCATTTAATACAAGCGGTATTAATGACTAGTATAATTTTTCTTAAAATAAATGAGGTGTAAAAATGGTTATAGGACTTTGGGCTTTTGCAACAGCCATTGTAGCTTTTGCGGTATCAGCTATATCCGGTAAATATCTTGTTCCGTTCCTGCATAAACTCAAGTACGGTCAGACTATCTTAGATATCGGTCCGTCATGGCACAAGAAAAAGCAGGGCACACCTACTATGGGCGGTTTGATGTTCATTTTAGGTATAGTGTTTGCAACAGTTGTTGCTGTAATTGTTTTCTCTACTACACACGACGGCTTCGGCACTACTGAAAAATTCATTTTTGCAGGTCTTTTAATGGCTGTGCTTTACGGCGGTATCGGCTTTATTGATGATTACATCAAGGTTGTTAAAAAGCGTAATTTAGGACTCACCGCTATACAGAAGCTTGTTTTACAATTTACTGTAGTTTCACTTTATCTTTTGGCTATGCATTTGCTTGGTGATGATACCTGTATCGCAGTACCTTTTGCGGGTATGGTTGATTTAGGCATTTTCTACTACATCATTATGGCACTCGTTATTGTTGGCATCACAAATGCAGTCAACTTAACCGATGGTATTGACGGCCTTGACGGCTCAATTACATTTTTTGTTGCACTGTTTATGATGATGATTGCAAACGTGCTTGATTTTGTTGATTCCAACGTGCTTTTTGCGGCTGCTGTAGCAGGCGGTTGCTTAGGCTTTTTGGTATGGAACTTCCACCCTGCAAAGGTCTTTATGGGAGATACAGGCTCACTTTTCTTAGGTGGAATTGTGTGTGCTATGGCGTTTGTAATGGATATGCAGCTTATTATGCTTTTAATAGGACTTGTTTATCTTATTGAGATGTTTTCTGTTATGCTTCAGGTTACATATTTCAAGCTTACCCACGGCAAGCGTATTTTCAGAATGAGCCCTATCCACCATCATTTTGAGATGGGCGGCTGGAGCGAAATGAAGATTGTCGTAGTGTTCAGCTTAGTTACTGCTTTATGCGGTGTAGCTGCGCTGTCCCTTGTTATTTTCGGTTGATTTTTGCACGTAAATTTTGAAAGGAGATGAATCAGTTGAGTACAGATACTTTAAGAAGAGAATCTCAAAGAAGAAGAGAATACCACGACAGATATGGCGATACTGGTCCATCTTCAGGCAGATCTCACGGAAACGGACCAAATAGAGTCAGAAAAAGAAAAAAGCAGTTTTCGCTGCTTTCTATCGGTAAGGGACTTGATGTTCCGTTTTGTATGCTTATTGTTTTACTGCTTGCTATCGGTATTACAATGATGTTTTCTGCAAGCTATCCGGTTGCTTTTTACGAGATTGGCGACAGCTACTACTACTTAAAGCGTCAGCTTTTGTTTGCGATTGTTGGTCTTGCGATTATGCTTGCGGTATCTTACGTTGATTATCACTATTTCCACAGATTTTCTGTGTTGATTTTAGGTATATCCTATTTTGCACTTATACTGGTGCTTTTAATTCCGTCCGAAACGGGTATTCACCGATGGATTGGTATCGGTGACTATGGTATTCAGGCGTCCGAGATTAGTAAGTTTGCTATCATACTTTTCCTAGCACACTGGGGCAGTAGGTACTACGATAAAATGCATACCTTTAAATACGGTGTACTACCCGGTGCTACGATATTTGCATCAACTGCATTCTTACTGCTTTTAGAGCCTCACTATTCCTGTATCGTTATCGTTGCGATGCTGACGGTTTTGATGCTCTTTATCTCGGGTATTAAAATCAAATGGATAGCTGTGGCGGCGGTTGTGCTTGCTATAGTTGTACTGATTTTGTGGGCGACAGGACTGCTTTCCTACGCTATGGACCGAATGGACGGCTGGGGCAAAGCGCTTGAATACGTTGATGAAGAGCAGTGGCAGCAAACCTGGCAGACAAGAAACTCGCTTTATGCTATCGGCTCCGGTGGACTTTTCGGACTTGGTCTTGGACAGTCGCGACAGAAATATCTATACCTGCCTGAACCTCAAAACGACTTCGTTTTTGCTATTGTTTGCGAGGAACTCGGACTTATTGGTGCGGTTGCTATTTTGCTTATCTTCGCTCTTTTAGTATGGCGTGGCATTGTTATTTCACTTAGAGCGAAAGACCGTTTCGGTAAACTGCTCGGCATCGGTCTTACGTCACAGATTGGTATTCAGGTAATTCTGAATATTCTGGTTATTACCGACTGGCTGCCAAATACCGGTATCAGCTTGCCGTTTTTCAGTTACGGTGGTAGCTCGCTGTTGATGCTTTTGTTCCAGATGGGTATTGTTTTGTCGATTTCCCGTTCTGCTAATATTGAAAAAGTCTAAGGAGATTTTTTATGAAGGTACTACTTGCAGGTGGCGGTACAGCCGGACACATCAACCCTGCACTTGCTATTGCAGGATATATTAAAGAGAAAGAGCCTGATGCACAAATTCTGTTTATCGGTAACCGCGATGGTATGGAACAGACTTTGGTAAAAAAAGCAGGCTTTGATATAGAATCTATTGTAATAAGCGGATTTAAACGCAACTTTAAACCACAGTCTATTGTACACAATATCAAGACCGTATCACGCGTTTTTACATCTTCTGCAAAGGCGAAAAAGATTATCGCCCAGTTTGCTCCTGATATCTGTATTGGTACAGGCGGATATGTCAGCGGACCTGTTGTGCGCACAGCGGTTAATATGGGCATTCCTGCTATTATTCACGAGCAAAATGCTTTTCCGGGTGTTACGACAAAGATGCTTTCTAAAAAGGTGAATAAGGTTATGCTTGCGGTTGAAGATGCAAAAAAGCATCTTGAACAGGGCGTTGACTTTGTTGTTACAGGTAACCCTATAAGAGAAGAAATTTTAAAGGTTGATAAAGCACAGGCGAGAGAGGCTTTAGGTCTTGATGAGCGTCCTGTTATTTTATCTTTTGGTGGTTCGCTCGGTGCTCGATGCATCAACGAGGCTGTTGCTGATTTGGTTGTGCGTAGCGCTAAAGACCAGAAGTTTCAGCATATCCACGCCTACGGCCAGCAGGGAACTTGGTTTCCTCAGCTTTTGGAAGAAAAGGGCGTTAAAATAGACGAATATAAAAATCTTGATATCAGACAGTATATTGACGATATGCCGCTTTGCTTAGCTGCTTGTGATTTGGTAGTCAGCCGTGCGGGTGCGATTACTTTGTCAGAAATTCAGGCAAAGGGTAAGCCTGCTGTTTTGATTCCATCACCTTATGTTGCAGAAAATCATCAGTTCCATAATGCTATGGCACTTGTTGACAAAAACGCGGCATCACTCATCGAAGAAAAAGATTTAAACGGCGAAAAACTTATTAATGCGGTTGATGCTATGGTAAGTGACAGCAATCTTTTAAAAGAGTACAGCAACAACGCGCAGTCAATGGCTATCATAGACGCATCACAGCGTATTTATGACATAGTCAAAGAGATTGTAAAATAAGATTAATTTAATCACAGTACAAACCCTAGTTTCATAGAATATCTAGCGTGTAGAGTTATTTTGTGAAAGGGTGTTTGTTAGTGGCAAAATTACTTATCAGTGGCGGTAAAAGGCTTAATGGCGAAGTAAAAGTTCAAGGCTCAAAAAACAGCACTTTGCCGATACTTGCGGCGACGATTCTGTGTGAAGACGAAAGCGTTTTGTTTAATTGTCCGAAGCTGACTGACGTTGATGCGACGATAAGAATTTTGCGTTATTTAGGATGCAAAGCAAGTCGAAGTGACTCTACCCTTGTGGTAGATACTACTGATATGACAAGAAGCGATATTCCACACGATTTGATGCGTGAGATGCGCTCGTCTATTATATTTTTGGGTGTGATTATTGCACGATGCGGTAAAGCGAAGATGTCTTTACCCGGCGGATGTGAATTAGGTCCACGCCCGATTGATTTACATTTGTCTGCACTAAGACAAATGGGCATTGAGATAAATGAAGAGCACGGCGAGCTTGAGTGTGTAGCACCATCAGGCATAAAGCCGTCGAAAATTGCTTTGTCTTTTCCAAGCGTCGGGGCAACAGAAAATATTATGCTCACCGCCGTAAAAGCAAACGGCACTACTATAATTACCAATGCGGCTAAAGAGCCCGAGATTACTGACTTGGCAGATTTTTTAAATTCCTGCGGTGCTCGGATATCGGGTGCAGGCGAAAGCACGATTATAATTGAGGGTGTGCAAAAGCTTAGCGGATGCAGTCACAGCATCATTCCCGACAGAATAGTTGCAGCTACGCTGATGTCGGCTGCGGCGATTACATCTTCAAAGATAACTCTTGATGGAGTAATACTAAGTCATTTAGGAGCGATAACACCGGTTTTTGAAAACTGTGGATGTGAGCTCTCGTTTAAAGAGGGAAAGCTCACGCTTGATGCTCCGTACAGACTACGCTCACCAAAGCTTATACGCACGATGCCTTATCCGGGTTTCCCGACAGATGCACAAGCACCTGTCATGGCGATGACCTGTAAAGCAAGCGGGCTGACGGTTTTTGTTGAGAATATTTTTGAAAGCAGATACAAGCACGTTGACGAGCTTAATCGTTTAGGTGCTAATATAAAAGTCGAAGGTAAAATTGCTCTTGTGGACGGCGTAAGACATTTGTCGGGTGCTAAGGTAAGGGCGCTTGATTTGCGAGGAGCGGCGGCACTTATTGTTGCCGGTTTGTCATCACAAGGACATACCGAAATTTTAGGTGTCAGATATCTTGAGCGCGGGTATGACGATTTTGAGGTTGTACTACAGTCCTTGGGAGCAGACATAAAGAAGATATAAACTAAGAAGTAAAAAGGAGGGATTTGCGTGAGCGATAACAGATATGACGACGACTTTAGCTATCAGGGTTTAGAAAAGCCTGATATTATGGATAAAATCGGTGATAGTGTTTCATCAGTTTTTTCACGCAGGTCCCGTAATAACGATAAAGCAGACGATTTGCTGTTAGAGTTTTCGCAAAACGACGACGGCGATAATTACGAGCTTTTTGTTGATGAGCGCGTAGAGCGTAAAAGAGTGAAAAAGCAACAAAAGCAAAGCGCAAAAAAGGCTAAAAAAGAAAAGGCTAAAAAGCCGGTATCTCCGCTTGTTCGAAGAATTCGAAACATAATCACCTCCTGCGTGATTGTTGCAGTCGTGCTGATTGTGTGCGTTGTTCTTTCACTTACAGTGCTGTTTAAAACACAGAATTATGAGATTACAGGTACAACAAGATACACGCAAGAGGAAATTATCAAAACCTGCGGTATAGGCGGAAATGACAACATCTTCCTTGCAAATAAAAAAGCGGCACAAAAGCGACTGGTTAACACCTACGCTTATATAGAGGAAGCGGATGTTTCCTTTGCTATTCCTGATACCATCACGATTGATATTACCGAGGCTATGCCGTCGTATATCGTAAGCGTGTCTGAGTCAAACTACCTTATTGCTTCATCAAAGGGTAGGATACTCGAGCAGGTAGAAAGCATCAAAAAATATGACCTGCCTCTGTTTTTGTGTTCAGAGCTTAAGACCTACGAGGTCGGTGGTTACATAAAATACGAGGATGATAAAACCTCTGATATTATTGATACTATAGTTACTGTATTTGCAGATAACGGCTATACAGGTATCACCGAAATAAACTCAACAAATCTTGCAGATATCACCTTTACTTACGACGACAGAATTGTTGTAAAGCTCGGCTTGCCTGAGGACATCAGCTACAAGGTGCGTACGGCGATGACGATTATTGTTGAAAAGCTTGACTTAAACGGTACGCAGACTACCGAGGGTGAGCTTGATGTTTCAAGCTGCAACACCACCAAAAAATCGTATTTCAAAGAGCAATCTCTTATTGATTCTCAAATTGAAAACCCTATAACAGACGACCCGTTGTCAGACGACTTTACTGACCTTGAAGATGGGGAAATAGAGCAAGAAGAGGAAACACAGGCTCCTTTATCACCTGAAGATTGGTATCTTGATTAATATTAATTTTTTTCGAATATTTGAAAAAAATATTGAATTTATCAGCAATATGTGTTAAGTTATAAGGTAGTAGAGTATAGTACTCGAAGTGTGCGACTTGTAAATTTGGAAAAATTCCGTTATGGGAGGACTTTAATATGGCATTTGAGTTAGAGAAAGAAATGATCGATTACTTACCTGTTATTAAGGTAATCGGTGTTGGCGGTGGCGGCGGAAATGCTGTTAACCGTATGATTAAAATGGATGTTAAGAATGTTGAATTCATCTCTGTTAATACAGACGAGCATGTTCTGAGATTTTCACAGGCTGACAAAAAGGTTCAGATCGGCGAAAAATCAACTCGTGGTAAGGGCGCAGGTTCAAAACCTGAGGTTGGACAGGCTGCTGCTGAAGAAAACAGAGAAGAAATCGCTGCACTCTTAAAGGATACAGATATGGTATTTGTTACTGCCGGTATGGGAGGCGGTACAGGTACAGGTGCTGCTCCTATCGTTGCTAAGATTGCTAAGGATATGGGTATCCTCACCGTAGCTGTTGTTACAAAGCCATTTGCATTTGAAGGCAAAAAGCGTATGGCACAGGCTGAGCAGGGTATCGCAGAGCTCGCTGCTTGCGTTGACTCACTTATTATCGTTCCTAATGAGCGTCTTAAGTATGTTTCTGACCAGTCTATCACTCTTCAGAATGCGTTTACTATCGCTGACGATGTATTAAGACAGGGTGTTCAGAGTATCTCTGATTTGATTGTTGTTCCAGGTCTTGTTAACCTTGACTTTGCTGACGTTACTGCTGTTATGAAGGATGCAGGCTACGCTCACATGGGTATTGGTAAGGCTACAGGTAAAGATAAGGCTGCTGTTGCTGCTGAGATGGCTATATCTTCTGCATTACTCGAGACTTCTATCGACGGTGCTGAGAGCGTTATCATCAACATCACAGCTTCTCCTGATATCACACTCGAGGATATCGACGCTGCTTCAACTATGATTTCTCAGAAAGCAAGCGAATCTGCAAACATCATCTGGGGTGCTGTTATCAACGAGGATATGAAAGACGAAATCAGCGTTACTGTTATCGCTGCTGGTTGTGGCTCACAGGGCGACAACTCAAAGGCTTTCCCTAATTCTTCACCTGAAAAGGTTGAAGCTCTACAGACTGTTGAGGTTGACTCATCAGACGATGATGACTCATTCTACGACATTATGTCTATCTTTAATAACTAATTTAAAAAAGCATAATAAAAGGGCAACCGATTCGGTTGCCCTTTTTTATTTTACAAAAAAGAGCCGAATAAGTCGGCTCTTTTAGTTTTATTCAGAACGCAGTGCAGTAACCGGGTCTTTCTTTGCGGCTTTTCTTGATGGGATAAGTCCGCCGATAAGTGTAAGGATTACACTTAAAATTATCAATATACCGGCAGCTACCGGTGGCAGATAAGCGTTTATTGTTTCTATATCTGTTAAGTGGTGTATTAGTGCATTTGCAGGGATAAGCGTGAGTAGTGATACCCCGACGCCCATAATACCCGAGCACAAACCGATGATAAAAGTTTCTGCGTTGAATACCTGGGAGATGTTTTTCTTTGATGCGCCGATAGCACGTAAAATACCGATTTCCTTAGTACGCTCAAGCACAGAAATATAGGTGATAATACCAATCATAATAGAAGAAACTATAAGCGATACTGCGACAAAAGCGATGAGCACATACGAGATAACATCAACTATAGAGGTAATAGAAGATGTCATAAGCGCAATGTAGTCAGTATAGGTAATCTGACTTTCTTCGTCAGCGTTTGTATTGTACTCTTCGATACAAGCTGTGACAGCATCTTTATGCTCAAATGAATCGGTATAAATGGAAATTGACGATGGAGCATCGTAGCTTACTTTACCAAAGCTTTTGAGGTTGTCATCGTACGAAGCACCGTCGATATACTCGTCATAAACCGACAGCAAAATTTCTTTGTCAGGGTCACCCTCAATGTAGCTGTCAAGCTGTTGAGCCATTAGCTTTTCGTAGTCAATTTCACCGCCCATAGCACCCATTGAATATGAGCTGTAAGCCATATTAGCATTGCCTAAAGCCGACACAGCGTTTGCGCTGTCGTCACCCTCATTTTCATAGTACATAATAGCCTGATAGAAGGTTGCTTTGTCAGAGTCAGGAAGGTTTAAGATATATTTTTTTGCGTCCTTGATTTTAGCTTTTTCAGATTTTGCCTCAAAGTTCATATTGTTAAGCACGTTTTTATTCGGGTCACTTTCCTGTGCAACGATAACGTCGCTGTCGTCGGTGTGCTTAATAATATAGTCGGTCATAAGCGAGGTGTAGCCGATAGGAGTTGTGATGGTCGCATTTGCAGCATCTTCGATAGGTCTGATTATACCTGTAATTTTAAGCTCTAACGCGTCTTCTATCATATCATCAAACTTCGATTCGTCTTCGCCGATGTAGGAGAAAGTGCCGTTGTCGTTTTCGATATACTGGTCGCACATAGGCACCATATAGAGGCTGTGCTCACATATTTTTTCAAAGTCCCATGAGATTTCTTTAGGGTCTTCGTCGTCTTGAATTTTTTCGCAGATTTCTTCAAACTCATCGGCGCTGATAAAGCCAAGCTGATAAAGCTTGTCAGCAGAAACAGAGTTTTTGCGGTCAAGCACCAAAACAACCTCGTTGTATTTGTCAGGCCACTCACCGTAAAGAACATCGTAGCTGTTGGTGATAACCTCGCTGACAACGCTGTCCTGACCGCGCATCATTTCCTGAAAATTCGGAGCATTGTCGGATGCGTTAGATGCTATGGTATACATATCGGTCATCATCGACATATCCTGTTGCATAAGGTCCATCAAATCGTTGTCAGATTTTTTGCTTGTTTTGATATCCTGTGTGTCAGCATTTGAATTTACTATATCGTCGTTTTCATCGTATGAGAAAACAGAGAAGTTTACATCGTATGTGTAAACAATACCGTTGTCACCGAGATAGCTGTTGATTTCGCTTTCCTGGTCGTCGATATACTTTTTAAATGATGTTAAGTCGTTTTCGGTAACGCTGGAAAAAATCGAATCAGAAAATTCGAGCTCACCGTAGCCGGCATTTACCTGCTTGGTATTTACAGGCGTGCTGTCGGTAATCGCTTCAACCGTTTTACCGCGCATATCCATAATCGAAGTGAGGTCAAATGCCTCCTGCGTGATGGTGATAGGGTAGCTTGTCATGGTGTCACGCTGGATATCTTCAATATACTGGTCAACACCGTTTGATAAAGACAAAATAAGTGCGATGCCAATGATGCCGATAGAGCCCGCAAAGGCGGTGAGTATTGTTCTGCCTTTTTTAGTCATCAGGTTTTTAAAGCTTAAAGAGAGCGCAGTAAAGAAGCTCATCGAGCTTTTACCCATATTTTCGTGGTGGGTGTTTTCTGTCGCTGTATCAATAACAAACTCGTTTGAGTCAGAAATGATTTTTCCGTCTTTTAGTTTAACGATACGATTTGCGTAATCTTCAGCAAGCTCAGGGTTATGGGTTACCATAACAACAAGTCTGTCTTTAGCGACCTCTTTTAAAAGCTCCATAACCTGAACCGAGGTTTCGGAGTCGAGCGCGCCCGTAGGCTCGTCAGCAAGGAGAATATCAGGGTTGTTGACAAGTGCACGTGCAATAGCAACTCGTTGCATCTGACCGCCTGAAAGCTGATTAGGCTTTTTGTTGATATGGTCTTTAAGTCCGACCTCGATTAAAGCTTTTTTTGCACGATTTCTACGATCTTTTTTTGAGATACCCGAGATTGTAAGCGCAAGCTCAACGTTAGAAAGCACCGACTGATGCTCAATAAGATTGTAGCTTTGAAAAACAAAACCGATAGTGTGGTTGCGGTATGAGTCCCAGTCGCGGTCTTTATACTTTTTTGTCGAGATATCGCCGATAACAAGGTCGCCGCTGTCGTATCGGTCAAGACCGCCGATGATGTTGAGCAGAGTTGTTTTACCCGAGCCACTTGGTCCAAGGATTGCAACAAATTCGTTACTGCGTAGATTAAGCGACACATCGTCGAGTGCTTTTGTGATGATACCGCCGACCTCGTATTTTTTAGATATATTTTTAATTTGAAGCAAGGTCTATGCCCCTTTCATAATTTTTCCATATAGTATTGTACCACAATAGATTAAAAAAATATTAACTTTATGAAAATTTTACAAAAACAAAAGGACCGAAAATCGGCCCTTTTAGTTCATTATTCTACAGCTTCGGTTACTGTTACCTGTGTTGCTTCGTTTGAAATTTCAGAAGGTGTTGGTGTTGCAGGTACAGGAATGATACCATACTTGTATTTTAATGCCAGTATTTTAACAACGCTGTTATCAATTTGCTCTTGTGTGATAGTCTTATTTTCCAAAGCTGTTTTGATAGCTTTTGTATATTCTTCTACATCGCTAGGACATACAAACACATTGACACCTGCGTTGATAGACTTTGTAACGATGTCGTCAGCGGTGTAAGTGTCGGAAAGTGCGCTGTCTGTGAGCATAGGAGAAAGCACGAGTCCATTAAATTTGTATTCGTTAATAAGAGTATCGGTGACAACCTTACTAGACATAAATGCAGGAACGTCTTCAATAGCAGTAGCTTTAGCGCTGCTCATAACGATTGCATCAGCACCGTTATCAATAGCCTGTGCAAATGCTGTGAGTTGTGCTTCTTTAAGTTCATCTAAAGTTTTGTCTGAATCTGCCCCAACAGGGAAGAGCTTTACTGCAGGGATAACGCCGTTTGCGTTAAAGCCTTTGATAGCGCTTGATGTTAAATCAACTACAGTTTTAGCATCAGTAGAAAAAGCATTCTCGCCGTCGAGATTAGCATTTGGAGCAAGGTTTATGTTAATGCCTAATTTCTTTAGCTTTGTAGCGATAGAGCCTGCATAAGCTTCAACCGCTTGTGCGCCTTCTTTTTGGTAGATGGTTTCTTCAAACTGATTAGAGCTCTCTAGCTTGTTTGCAACAGGAGAGTTTTCTCCGCCCTCGTCAGTTACCGCGATAAACATCGGGGTTTTTGAATATGACTGAGATTTGTTTACAAGGTCTTTTGCCTGCTTGCCGTCTTCAAAGTTTTGTGCAGAGTAGTAGATACCGCCAACAGGAAAATCTTTTAAAGCTTCTTTTGTAGCGTCTCCCGCAACGGTCGCAACGTCAACGCCTGTAAGCGCTTCAGGCGTGACTACGAGCATCTGGTAAATCTTTTCGTCGTCGGTCATATTGCTCATATAATCAGTAGCAAGATTTGTGTACTGAGCCTGAGGGTCTTCTGTTGGTGGCTCTGTAGCAGGCTCGTCTACAGTAGCAGGTGGTTGCGTTTCTGTAGGAGCAGTAGTTTCTATAATTTCAGGCTCTTTATCAGCAGTAAAATGATACACAGCGTATGCCGCACCGCCGATAATACCCAGTGATACCAAAACAATTAAAATGATAATAAATACTTTCAAAAAGCCAGGACCTTTGGCGTGACGATATTTAGCCATTTCGTTCTCCCCTTAAAACATAATATACAATAATGTTAACACACTATATGTCGTATTGTCAATTAAAATCGCGACAATTTATAGTGTTTTTCGACAAAAAGCAAGGAGTCATTCCGATAACGAAAAATAAAGGTCAGCTCCCGCATTTTACGGGACCTGACCCAATGTTTTTTACGCTTATTCTTCCATCTGTTTGCCCAAAAAAGCCGCCGCCGATTGAGCGAGTTTTATCTCGGTTTCGGTAGGCACTTTTATGGTGTCGCCCTTTAGCATCACGACTGCACCGGTGACATCGCCCGATGCAATAATAGGGTAGATGACAGCCGCTGGCTGGTCCATACCCTCGACCGGCTGAACCTCGTCAACCGAGTTTGTGTGCGCCTGATACGAGCGACGATTTTCCATATAGTTTTCAAGCGTTGATGTTACCCTGCGCTCTAAATACTCGCGCTTTGAAACGCCCGCCGCTGCAATCACATGGTCGCGGTCACACACGAGTGTCGGCATCGAGCTGATGCGCGAAAGAACATCTGCGTACTGAGCCGCAAAGGTGCTAAGCTCGCCGACCGGCGAATATTTTTTAAAGATAACTTCACCGTCGGTCGCGGTGTAAATCTCGAGCGGGTCGCCCTCACGAATGCGCAAGGTGCGCCTAATCTCCTTTGGGATAACAACCCTTCCAAGGTCGTCAATTCGTCTTACAATACCTGTTGCTTTCATATATAAATCTCCTTTAATTTTAAATCGTGATGTTATTATCTGTAATTGTGGGAGAAATATACCGCAAGATTTACTTTTAAGCTAATGTATGTTATAATACGAAAAATTATCAATTTATCACGAAATAGGATGCATATGAAATTATCATCTTTTTCGCATTTTGCCGCCTTTGGTGTCAAAACGATTCTTTTAAAAAAGAAAACGCCAATTCTTGGAACTGTAATTGTTACTGATAAATGTAATCTACATTGTAAACACTGCTCTGTTAATAACATAACCGCCATTGTTCATCCATATAAACAAATTCGTCAGGAAATGCAGCAGCTGTATGATATGGGAGTGCGCATTTTATTCTTTTGTGGCGGCGAAACATTTCTTTGGAAAGACGGTGGCCGATCACTTCGTGACTTGGTTGTCGAGGCAAAAGAAATGGGGTTTCTTATTGTCAATGTGGTTACAAACGGCACATTCCCGATTGATCTACCCGAAGCCGATTTGATTCTTCTGAGTTTAGACGGAGATAAGCAACGTCACAACGAAATTCGCGGCGATACCTATGACACCATTATGGAGAATATCAGCAATGCCACGTCAGATAATATCTGTTTTTATATGGCAATCAATCAAATAAATAAAAACTTTGTTCGAGATGTATGTTTGACTGCCCGTGACACCAAAAATGTTCGTGCAGTATCTTTTAATTTTCATACACCTTATCTCGATACAAAAGATTTATCTTTAAGCAAAGAGGAAAAAGCCAAGTGCTGTGATACGATAACTCAAATGATGAAAGAAGGCGCACCTGTATTCAACCTAAAAAGTGCGTTTCCCTATCTTATTGAAAATTGTTTTCCGACACCTTGTCATCAATGTGTTGTAATGGAAAACGGAAAGTTATCCACCTGCGGTCGATGCATAGACGTTCCAGGTCTCTGTGAACAATGCGGATACTTTTTCGTTGCCGAATACACCCTTTTATTTAAAGGTAATCCAAAAATAATTTTTGATATGCTTCGTACATACCTGAAGTACATTTAGGAGAAATATGAGCTTTATTACAAGTTTAACCAGAATGTGGCTTACACGAACGGCAAAGCCATTTACATTTATGAATGAATATGATCGAATATTGCCTTTTATGGAATGCGAAAATCTCGGGTTGTATGTTCATATCCCTTTCTGTAAAAGTATATGCGATTTTTGCCCGTATTGTAAGGTGCGCTATTCAGCCGACTTGTGTAACAAATACATAGATGCTTTAATCAAAGAAATTCACATTGTCGGTGGTCAAAACATTAAAAAGAAAACGGTGACAAGTCTATATTTTGGCGGTGGCACCCCGGCACTTGCGGCAACTCGCATAAAGGAAATTGTTGATGCTTTAAATGAGCATTTCATCATCACAGACGGAATAGGGTTGGAACTTCACCCTGACAATGTAAATGTGGAAATATTGCAAATTTTGAAAGATGCCGGTGTAACAAAAATCAGCATTGGAATCCAATCTTTCTGCGATAAATATCAGAAGATTCTCGGCAGAAAGAAAATTGACACCTCTGCAATGATGTCTGCTTTGGCGGCTGTTCCTTTTGAAACCGTTTCGATGGACTTTATTTTTGCGCTACCCGGGCAGACCTATAATGATCTGAAATCTGATATTGATACAGCTTTTTCTTTGGGTGCAAACCACATTGCCATTTACCCTTTTATTGATTTCACTTTTACTAAAAGTCCTGTTGTGGCAATGCCTAAAAAAGAAAAGCGCAAGTTGCTTGATGCAATTACGCAATACTGCTTGAGCAAAGGCTATCTACGAGATTCAATCTGGACTTTTTCAAGCAAACCGAATGCAAAATACTCATCAATGACTAGAGATAATTTTCTTGGGTTTGGTTGCTCTGCTACCAGTCTTTTTAAGGAACAATTCAAAATTAATACGTTCAATGTAGAATCCTATTGTGAACGAATCGCTTCGAACGACCTGGCTACATCTTTGACAATTCGTTTTACCAAACGACAGAGAATGATTTATTGGTTATTCTGGACGGCGTACAGTACAAAAGTAAATACTAAAGATTTTGAAAAATTCTTTGGTGTTCCTCTCAAAAAAATGTACGGTTTTGAATTATGGATATCAAAGAGGTTAGGCTTTGTCAAGGAATATAACGGTATTTATGAAATGACCTTAAAAGGAGCTTTTTATTACCACTATTATGAAAATTTTTATACGCTGTCATATATCGATAAAATGTGGGGAATTATGCGCAAGGAATCGTTCCCTAAAGAAATTAAATTGTAAAAGCGAGGTGAAATTCACCTCGCTTTTGTTGTGTATAGGTCAAAATATGATTTGTAAAGTTAAGTCACAATTTATATTTTTATGCTATGCTAGAAATAGTTAAGGCACATTCCATTTTGAAATGTGCCTTGTTTTTATCAATCAGTTGTTTTTAATTATGCGAGCTGAGTAATTACAAGATGTGCGGATACAGGTCGTGTTCCGCCTGCGAGCGGTGTAATGGTGAGTGCTGTTGCGTTACCAGCAGGATTTCGTACAGTCAGGACTGAATCTTCAACAGTTGTTGTGACAATAGACATACCAACAATCTGGGAAGTGCCTGTTGCTCTGCCAACAACGGTGTAGTCTAAATCTTCTCCGTTTAAGGTAAGAAGTAGCTGACCCGGTTCGTCTACGCTGACCTCGAAAAGTATCTGATAAGTTCCGATTGGACCTAAACTGAATGAGCTGTCGCTTGTTCTTGTAATATCGGTGCTGCTTATAGCTCCGTTTTCAGGGAAGCTGACATCAGTACCGGGAGCAACTGTTGCAGCATTGTCTGGTGGCATCAACGCATAAAAATCTGCAAAGTTAAGCACTCCGCCCGGTTCGCCCTGCGGACCCTGAGGACCAACAGGACCGATAGGACCGGTAGCACCAGTCGCACCTGTTTCGCCCTGTGGACCCTGTGGACCGGCAGGACCAATAGGACCGGTAGCACCAGTCGCGCCTGTTTCACCCTGCGGACCCTGAGGACCGGCAGGACCTGTCGCACCTGTTTCACCCTGCGGACCCTGAGGACCGGCAGGACCGATAGGACCGGTAGCACCAGTCGCGCCCGTTTCACCCTGCGGACCCTGAGGACCGGCAGGACCGATAGGACCGGTAGCACCAGTAGCGCCTGTTTCGCCCTGAGGACCCTGAGGGCCGGCAGGACCGACAGGACCTGTCGCACCTGTTTCGCCCTGCGGACCCTGTGGACCTACAGCACCTGTAGCACCGATAGGGCCTTGTGGGCCGATTGGACCTTGAGGACCGACAGGACCTTGTGGGCCGGCAGGTCCTATTTGACAACAGCAACAGGAATATCTATTCACGCAGGAATTATTTTGACGCTCGAAATTATAGGCTTGCTGACAGTTATCTATATTATTATCATCATAATAGTTATTATTAAAATCATAACAACTCCATTTGTTCATTCTTGCACCTCCTTAAATGGTGTATTACATAATATGCTTATCCATGCTATAGTGGTACTAAGAGGATAACTCAAAGATGAAAATAACTATTTTATCAAGCACTATTTTTAATTGCGTTTTTTGATATTTGTAGTATAATAAAAATGATATAGCTGTAAGGTATTTGTAAAGGGGAATGGGTATGAAACGATTAAGAGTACTTAAAAATATCTTAGTCCGTACTAAGACACATCACATCATAGCTGTATATACGCTTTTTGTATTGCTCTGCGCTCTTGTTATTTTATTTGTTGAGCCTGATATAAAAAGGTATGCAGATGCGCTTTGGTATTGCTATGCGGTTGTGTCTACTGCGGGCTTTGGCGATGTTGTGGTTACCACCGCAATTGCAAAAATTCTTTCTCTGCTTGTTACTATATATTCGATTTTAGTTATCGCAATCGTTACGGGTGTTGTGGTTAATTTTTACACCGAGATAACCGAGCTTCAGAAAAAAGAAACGCTCACAGCATTTATGTATAAATTAGAGCACCTAGACGAGATGTCAAAAGACGAGTTAAAAGAGATATCTAATCAGGTCAAAAGATTTAACGATAACATTAAAAATTAATACCGGCACAAATAAAAACGCTCACCTTTTTCGGGTGAGCGTTTTTTAAAGCATTTCTAAAATATCGGGAAAAGGAGCTAAAGAGCGTTTTAAAATATTGTGCATATGCGCAATCGCAACACCGTAGTTTACAATCGGTATTGACTGGGCATTTGCTTTTTGCATACGGGCTTTCATTTCTTTTTCATTTAACATACAACCGCCACAATGTACAATTAGCTTAAACTGCGACAAGTCCTCAGGAAAGGTACCGCCACTTGTAAAGGTGTAATGCGGTTTAGCATTTGTGAATTTTTCAATCCACATCGGCATTTTGACAGTTCCGATGTCGTTGCATTGGCGGTGGTGGGTACAGCCCTCGGCGATTAAAACCTTGTCGGAGTCCTTAAGCCTTGATAAGGCTACGGCACCATCTACAAGAGTTTTTAAATCGCCTTTGTATCGTGCCATAAGTATAGAAAAAGATGTAAGCGTAATATCTTTTGGTGTGATTTCTGCGACTTTTTCAAAAGCCTGTGAATCAGTGATAACAAGCTTTGGCTTTTTAGAAAGCGAGGAAAGTGTCTTATCTAATTCTTCCACCTGTGTGCAGATACACATACAGTGGTTGTCGAGTATATCGCGCATCACCATTTGCTGTGGGAGTATCAGCCTGCCTTTAGGGGCTGACTTGTCAATCGGTATAACAAGCACAACAAGGTCTTGCTCGCTTAGTAAATCTGATACAATCGGTTTATCTTTTTTTGCTTTTTTACTTAGCTTTGCGATTAATTCTTTAAGCTCGTTTATGTTTTCATTTGTTTTAGCGCTGACGTAGATTTCGTTATCGGCAAGGTTTACTTTTTCACTAATCAAATCAGCCTTATTGTACGCAACGATAAACGGAAGCTCACGTTCTTTAAAGCTATTAATAAGCTCAATATCCTGCTCGCTTTTTCCTTTTTGAGCGTCGATAACAAGCACAGCGATATCGGTTGAAGAGAGCACCTCTTTTGCTCTTTTTACACGCATTTCACCCAAAGCACCCTCATCATCAAGCCCCGGTGTATCGATAATTACAACAGGGCCTAAAGGTAGTAGCTCCATTGCTTTTTTAACAGGGTCGGTGGTAGTGCCTTTTATGTCGGATACAAGCGATAACTGCTGATTTGTCACAGCATTCACAACGCTCGATTTACCTGCGTTTCTCATACCGAAAAAGCCGATGTGCATGCGCTCGCTTGATGGTGTGTTTTGAAGGCTCATATTATCCTCCTTATATTTGACTTATATTAGAATCTGAAATCTCTGCGGTTTGAGTTCATAATATCGTCGATATTATGCTGGGCTATTTCACGCACTCTGTCTTTTGGAATTCTCAAAAGCTCTTTTTTAATAAGTTCGTAGCCGACCTTTTTGGTGTCCTCACTTGCGTAGTCCTCTAGATATTCTGTTAATGTCATTAACGCGTTAGGGTGACAGCAGTTAAGAATCTGTCCGCTTTTGCACAAGCTCATAAAGCGGTCACCTGTACGACCTTCTCTATAGCACGCAGTACAGAATGACGGAATATGGCCGTTTTCCATAAGCCATTTTACAACCTCGTCGAGTGTACGCTGGTCAGATACATCAAACTGCTCGGTGTCGTGTGGACGCTCCTGCGTAGTATAACCGCCGACAGATGTACGAGAGCCACCGCTCACCTGCGAAATGCCAAGTCTTAAAAGCTTTGAACGAACCTCTTCGCTTTCTCGAGTTGAAATAATCATACCTGTGTATGGAACAGCAAGACGGATACACGCTGTAATTTTTGCAAAAATTTCGTCGGAAATAGAGTTATCAAAAGCATCTGGGTCGATGTCGTCAGCGCGTTTGATACGAGGCACAGAAATCGTATGCGGGCCGACACCATGAACAGCCTCTAAATGTTCAGCATGCATAATAAGTCCTGCAAACTCGTATTTGTAAAGCTCAAGACCAAATAGTACGCCCAAGCCTACGTCGTCGATGCCACCCTCCATAGCTCTGTCCATAGCTTCAGTATGGTAGTCGTAGTCGTGCTTAGGACCTGTTGGATGAAGTTTTAAATAGCTTTCTTTGTGGTAGGTTTCCTGAAACAGAATGTAAGTACCGATGCCTGCGTCCTTTAGCTTCCGGTAGTTTTCTACGGTAGTTGCCGCGATGTTAACATTAACTCTGCGGATATCACCGTTTTTATGGTGAACGCTGTAGATAGTTTTGATACACTCTAAAATGTATTCGATAGGGTTGTTTACAGGGTCTTCACCTGATTCGATCGCAAGACGCTTGTGACCCATATCCTGCAAAGCGATTACTTCCGCTTTTACTTCTTCCTGTGTGAGCTTTTTGCGTGGAATACGCTTATTTTTTAAGTGATACGGACAGTACACACAGCCGTTTACGCAGTAGTTAGATAAATAAAGCGGTGCAAAAATAACGATTCGGTTGCCGTAAAAAGCAAGCTTGATTTCTTCAGCAATCTGATAAATTTGCTCTACTTTTTCCGGAATATCGCACGCTAAAAGCACAGAAGCCTCTCTGTGGGTAAGACCACTGCAGGTGTAGCCTGTAGCGGTTTTCTTTGGACGTGCCTTTTCAAGTATTTTATCAATAAGCTCAACGTTGTTTTTATTTTGTTCAGCATACTCTAGAGTTTCTCTGATTTCAGCATCATTGATAAACTCTTCTGCTTTTAGTGATTTAGGGTTATAAATTGCCATAGTATTACTCCTTAGATATATCGCCTCGGTCGACAACGACCTCGTAGCCGATTTTTTGCATTGATATTTTTAGTTTATTTAAGCTCTGGGCTGATTCTTCGCCCGTACTGATTTTGCCGTCATACAAAGTGTACTTTTTGCGAACTGACATAGGGGACAGGTTTGGCATAATTACGTTTGCGCCAGAAAGTATGCCACGCTCTCTGCCGTCGGTTTCTACCGTACCCAAAGCGGTTGTAGCAGGCAGTAGGATATTCGGTTTAATCAGCCTTATAATAGACAACAGGTAACAGCAAAGAGAAGCATCTCCTGCTTTATAGTCTTTAAACGGTGTCTGTTTGTGTGGGATAAAAGGCCCGATACCGCACATATCAGGCTTGAAACTTTCAATGAATTTTAAGTCCTGTGCAATATTTCTGGTTGTCTGGTACGGTGAGCCCACCATAAACCCGCAACCTGTCTGAAAACCGATTTCCTTTAAATTTTCAAGACATTCTATCCTGTCTTTTAAGGTAAGATTTTTTGGATGAAGCTTTGAGTAGTGAAGCTCATCTGCACTCTCGTGCCTTAAAAGATAGCGGTCAGCCCCCGCATCATATAGCTTTTGGTAGCTTTCTTTAGAGCGCTCACCAATAGATAAGGTAACAGCACAGTCAGGGTAGCTGCTTTTTATCTTAGATAATAAATCGCACAGCCACTCATCGGAAAAACTGCCGTCTTCGCCTGCTTGCAGTACAAAGGTACGAAAACCTAAAGCGTAGCCTTCATCACAGCAAGAAAGTATATCGCTAATACTTAGTCTGTAGCGTTCACAATTTAGGTTGCTTTTTCTGATACCGCAGTAGTAGCAGTCGTTTTTGCAGATATTACTGATTTCGATAAGTCCACGCACGAAAACTTTGTTCTGATAAACCTCTTTGCGTTTTTGTACTGCATAGCTTCTAAGTAACTGTGTTGACTCTTCATTTCGATTTGCAATCAGGTATTCGTATTCGTCTATGCTAAGACTTTTTGTTTTGTAAAGCTTTTCTATTAAATTTATACACTTATTCATTGCTGATCACGTTTGAGTAAGCAGTCTTGACGGTAACGCCATCAATATTGCCGATTTTCCCACATAGCGCAGAGATGATATCCTGAGGTGCATCGATTACTACGCTTATTACAGAAATATGCTTTTCTCTGTACGGAATACCCATTCTGCCGATTATGTACTCACCTGCCTGATGCAAAACCAAATTAAGTTTTTCGGTAGAGTCATTATTTTCTACAATAATGCTCATAACTGCAATTCGCTTTTCCATATTACCTCCATTAAAAAAGCCGTACCCCAACGGATACGGCAAAAAAGCATACTTGCACAGCAGTATGAAAATATCGTGTTTAGCCGTATCTTTCAGTCAGAGTAGTCTTTGTGTCAGATACATATATATCTTTTACACTTTAATTATACTATGTATATATGCATAAATCAAGTGGATAAATACGGGATAATAGCGGTTTTTGTCATAAATTTTTGCATATAAAAGAGCATAATTAACCTCCATAATATGCAGTAAAAATGCATATTTTAAATGTTTATGCACAAGCCTTTTGTTAAAATTACCATATTATAAGTATATAGCGTCAAAAACAAGGGTATTTTGAATAAATATGATAAAATCTATTGACAAATATGCATAAAATATCTATAATATATGCATACTCAATAAAATTATTGCATATTTATTCACGGAGGCGTTACTATGAACAAAGAAAATATTAAAAAGGTTGTACTCGCTTATTCAGGCGGACTTGATACATCTATAATTATTCCATGGCTTAAAGAGAACTACAACAACTGCGAGGTTATCGCAGTATCCGGCAACGTTGGTCAGGCTGACGAGTTAGAGGGCTTAGAGGAAAAGGCTATTGCGACAGGTGCTTCTAAGTGCTATATCTTAGACCACACAGACGAGTATGTAGACGATTTCATCATCCCTACAATGAAAGCAGGCGCTGTATATGAAGACTATCTTCTCGGCACAAGCCACGCTCGCCCATGTATTGCTAAAGGTCTTGTAGAGGTTGCTCTTAAAGAGGGCGCTGACGCTATCGTTCATGGCTGTACAGGTAAGGGTAACGACCAGGTTCGTTTTGAGCTTGCTATCAAGCATTTTGCTCCTAATATGCCGATTATCGCTCCTTGGCGTGAATGGGATATAAAGAGTCGTGAAGAGGAAATCGAGTATGCTGAAGCACACAACATTCCTTTAAAAATTAATCGCGAAACAAACTACTCAAAGGACAAAAACCTCTGGCATTTATCCCACGAGGGTCTTGACCTTGAAGATACAGGCAACGAGCCACAGTACGAAAAAGAAGGCTTCTTGGAGATGGGCGTGTCCCCACTTCAGGCTCCTGATAAGCCAACTTATGTTGAACTTGAATTTGAACAAGGTATTCCGGTTGCTCTTGACGGCGAAAAAATGAGCGCAAAGAACATCATCTTAAAGCTCAACGAAATCGGTGGTGCAAACGGTATTGGTATTATCGACATCGTAGAAAACCGTTTAGTTGGTATGAAGTGTCGTGGCGTGTACGAAACACCGGGCGGTACTATCCTTTACAAAGCGCATAAGGTGCTCGAGTCAATCTGTCTTGATAAAATGACAATGCACGAAAAAGAAAGACTCTCAATCACATTTGCTGAGCTTTTATACAACGGCCAGTGGTTTACTCCACTTAGAGAAGCTCTTTCTGCTTTTGTTGACAAGACACAGGAGAGAGTTACAGGTAAGGTAAGACTCAAGCTCTACAAGGGTAATATGATTAACGCAGGTGTATGGAGTCCATACTCACTCTATTCCGAGGAAATCGCTACCTTTGGCGAGTCTGATTACGACCAGAGAGATTCAGCCGGCTTCATCAATCTGTTTGGTCTTCCAATCAAGGTTCAGGCACAAATCGACGGTAAATAATTATATGAAATATCTGTCCTGCACAATAAACTGTGCAGGACATTTAACATTTAAGAAAAATGTTGAAATAATCACAGTTTTATAGTAAAATTAACTGGTTAACGATTTTTAAGTTAGAAGGTAATAATTATGGCAAAAATGTGGGCAGGCAGAACAAGTGGCGAAACCTCTAAAATCGCTGATGATTTTAACTCTTCAATCCGCTTTGACTGCAAAATGTACGAGCAGGATATCAAGGGCAGTATGGCGCATGCTATGATGCTTTCAAAACAGAATATCATTACTAAAGCAGATGCAGAAATTTTATGCGAGGCTTTAGGACAGATTCTCGATGACATAAACAGCGGTGCACTCGAAATTGATATACAGGCAGAGGACATCCATATGTTTGTTGAGCAGGTGCTCACACAAAGAGTCGGAGATGTCGGCAAAAAACTGCACACCGCACGAAGCCGTAACGACCAGGTCGCGCTTGACCTTAGAATGTATCTGCGTGACGAGTGCGACGAAATAGTTGAGCTTACGCTAAGCCTTTTAAAAGCTATTTGCTCACAAGCTGAATCTAACAAAGAGACCATTATGCCGGGCTATACACATCTTCAGCGTGCACAGCCTGTTACCTTTGCGCATCATATAATGGCTTATGCGATGATGCTTTTAAGAGATATTGACAGAATAAAAGATTGCAGAAAGCGTATGAATGTATCTCCTATCGGCTGTTGTGCTCTTGCAGGTACTACGTACGACACAGACAGATATTTCGAAGCAGAAAAGTTAGGCTTTGATGAAATCGCTTTAAACTCATTAGACGGCGTATCCGACAGAGATTTCTGCGTTGAGCTTTTATCGGATATTGCAACACTTATGATGCACCTTTCCCGTTTTTCAGAGGAGCTGATTTTGTGGTCAAGCTGGGAGTTCAAATTTGTTGAGCTTTCTGACAGCTTTACAACAGGCTCATCAATTATGCCTCAGAAAAAGAACCCTGATATGGCAGAGCTCGTAAGAGGTAAAACCGCTCGTGTTTACGGCGATTTGATGGCAACACTTACTATGCTCAAAGGCTTGCCTCTTGCATACAACAAGGATATGCAGGAAGACAAAGAGAGCATCTTTGATGCCTGCGAAACAGTAAAAATGTGCTTAAAGGTTTTTGCTCCTATGATAGAGACCATGACCGTTAAGGCTGACAATATGAGAAAGGCTGCAAGCGAGGGCTTTATCAATGCTACTGACCTTGCTGACTATTTAGTTAAAAAGGGTATGCCTTTTAGAAGTGCTTACAAAATCTCGGGCAGCTTGGTTGCTTATTGCATCGAGAATAAGACTATTCTTGAAGACTTGCATTTAGAAAAATACAAAGAGTACTCAGAGCTTTTTGAAAACGATGTGTATGACGAAATCGACCTTACAGCCTGTGTCAACAAGCGCATCAGCGTTGGCGGTACATCGGTTGAGTCGGTAAATATGCAGATTAAATATGTGAAAGAGAAAATCTGATATGACAAAAGTTTTTATAGATGGTAGTGCGGGCACAACAGGACTTCGAATTTTCGACAGACTCAAAGACCGCAAGGATATTGAGCTTATTACCTTAAGCGATAATTTAAGAAAAGACGTAAGTGCTCGACAGCACGCGCTCAACAACTGTGACGTAGCGTTTTTGTGCTTGCCTGATAAGGCTTCCATTGAGGCAGTAAGTCTTATTGAAAACGACAAAACAGCAGTGATTGATACTTCAACTGCGCACAGGGTAGACCCTTTATGGACCTACGGTTTTGCAGAGCTTTTAGAGTCTTATGATGTAATCAGAAATTCAAAGAGAATTGCAAATCCGGGTTGTCACGCAAGCGGTTTCAACGCACTTGTTGCACCGCTTACAAAGCTCTCTCTACTTAAAAAAGATGCAAACCTCTCCTGCTTTTCTTTGACAGGCTATTCGGGTGGCGGAAAGCAAATGATTGCACAGTATGAGCAAGGAAAAGACGCTTTGCTAACTGCGCCGAGAATGTACGGACTTACCCAGTCACACAAGCATATCCCTGAAATGGTGAAGGTGTGCGAGCTTAAAAACGCTCCTGCGTTTTGTCCGGTGGTGTCAAGCTATTACGCAGGTATGCAGGTAACTGTGCCGATATTTAAAAGCGATTTAAACGGCACCTTAAAAGACATCAAAGACGCATACAGGTCCGTATATACGGGCAAGGTTGTTCACTTTGATGAATGTGCAGACGAAGATGGCTTTATGTCGGCAGGTGCTTTTAACTTAAAGGACGATATGCAGATTACGGTTTGCGGAAACGACGAGCGTATTTTGCTTGTATCACGCTTTGATAATTTAGGCAAGGGCGCTTCGGGCAGCGCTATTCAGAATATGAACATACTACTCGGTGTTGACGAGTGCACAGGATTAAATATATAAAGGATAAAAGATTATGAAGAAAATTTCTGGCGGTGTGTGTGCGGCACAGGGCTTTAAAGCCTCAGGCGTGCACTGCGGTATCCGCAAAAATCAGAGCAAAAAAGACCTTGCATTGATTGTAAGTGAAAAAAGGGCTGTCACAGCCTGCGTATATACTAAGAATTTAGTAAAAGGCGCACCGCTTACAGTCACTAAGGAGAATATATCTGACGGCTATGCGCAGGCGGTTATCTGTAACTCGGGTAATGCAAATACCTGTAACGCAAACGGCGTTGAAATTGCACAAAAGATGTGCAGTTTAGTTGAAAAAACAGTCGGCATTAAAGCAAGTGATGTGGTCGTTGCATCAACCGGTGTTATTGGTCAGCCACTTTGCATTGACCCGATTAAAAATTCTATTGATAATCTTGCTTCTTTGTTGAGCGTTGACGGTTCATTTGATTGCGCAAGTGCGATTATGACCACCGACACAACTGCAAAGGAAATCGCAGTAGAGTTTGAAATAGACGGCAAAGTTTGTCGTATGGGCGGTATTGCTAAAGGCTCCGGTATGATTCACCCTGATATGGCAACTATGCTCGTGTTTATCACAAGCGATGTCAGCATTTCCAAAGAGATGCTACAAAAAGCTTTGTCCAGCGATGTTGATGCAACTTTTAATATGCTGTCAATCGACGGAGACACCTCAACTAACGATATGGTTACTGTTATGTGTAACGGAAAAGCTCAAAACACAGTCATCGATAGTGAGGGCGAGGCTTTTGATACATTTATGAAAGCGCTCAACACCATCACAGTTGCTTTGTGTCGTATGATTGCTGCTGATGGCGAGGGTGCCACAAAGATGCTTGAGTGCAACTGCACAGGTGCACAAAGCTTAGAGGTCGCAAGAACAGTTTCAAAAAGCGTTGTATGCTCAAGCTTGCTTAAAGCAGCTATGTTCGGCGCAGATGCTAACTGGGGACGAGTGCTGTGCGCAATCGGCTACAGCAAAGCGGACGTAGACGTAACAAAGGTGAGAGTAACCTTTAAATCAGCAAAAGGCGAAATACTCGTTTGCGAAAACGGAGCAGGCGTAGAATTTTCTGAAGAAAAGGCTAAAGAAATTCTGCTTGAAGATGAAATCGAAATTAACATCAGCGTAGGTGACGGAGAGTTTTCTTCAACAGCGTGGGGCTGTGACCTTACCTACGACTATGTAAAGATAAACGGTGACTACCGTACATAAGAGGTTGTTATGAAAAAGATTAAATTATCTAACCCTGAAAGAGCACAGGTTTTAACAGAAGCTTTGCCATACATCAAACGCTACAACGATAAAATTATTGTTGTAAAATACGGCGGTAATGCGATGGTTGACGACGAATTAAAACAGCAGGTTATGGAAGATTTAGTACTGCTGTGGCTTATCGGTATTAAGGTGGTGCTCGTACACGGCGGCGGTCCTGATATCGACGACATTATGTCAAAGCTTGGCAAAGAGCCTAAGTGGGTTGACGGCCTGCGTGTTACTGATAAAGAGACTGTAGACATCGTGCAGATGGTGCTTGCAGGTAAGGTTAACAAAACTCTTGTCAATATGCTTGAAGCAAAGGGTGGCAAGGCGATGGGTATTTCCGGTATGGACGGTATGCTCATTCAGGCCAAGATTAAAGACGAGCGTCTGGGCTATGTCGGAGAGATTACAAATGTAAACATCAAGCCTGTTGAAGACTTGCTCAATAATGGCTACATTCCGGTTATCTCAACCATCGGTTGTGATAAAGACGGTAACGCATATAACATCAACGGCGACACCGCGGCTGCTCATATCGCGGGCGCACTGTCGGCTGAGCGTCTTATTATGATGACTGATATCGAGGGCGTTTTGCGTGATAAAGACGACCCGAATACTCTTATCACAGGTCTTACTGTTGAGCAGGCACAAAATCTCTATAAAGACGGCACAATCAAAGGCGGTATGATTCCAAAAATCGGATGTTGCATTGAAGCTATATATAAGGGCGTGCAAAACGTTGTTATTATGGACGGACGAGTACCACATTCTATCCTTATGGAGTTGCTTACCGACGAGGGTGCAGGTACTATGATCAGAGGCGATAAAAAATGAGTATCAAAGAAATAGATAAAAAATATGTGCTTAATACCTATAACCGTTTTGACCTTTGTTTAGTAGAGGGTAAAGGCTCTCTTGTTAAAGATGAGAACGGCAAGGAGTACATTGATTTAACAACAGGTATCGGCGTAACTGCGTTTGGTATTGCAGACGAAAAATGGGTAGAGGCTGTGACTTCTCAGCTTAATACTCTGCAGCACGTATCAAATTTATACTACACCTCTCCTTGTGCTAAATTAGCACAGCACATCTGTGAAAAAACAGATATGTCAAAGGTGTTTTTCTCAAACTCGGGTGCAGAAGCAAACGAGTGTGCTTTTAAAGTTGCTCGTAAATATGCATCTGATAAAGGATACGACAGAGTTAATATCTTAACTCTTAAAAATAGCTTCCACGGCAGAACACTCGCAACCTTAAGTGCAACAGGACAAGAGCATTACCATGAGCTTTTTGCTCCGTTACCAGAAGGATTTGTGCACGCTAAAGCAAACGATATAGACGATGTAATTAAGGTAGCAACTCAAAACAATGTCTGTGCAATTATGCTTGAATGTGTGCAGGGCGAGGGCGGCGTTATTCGTCTTGATTCAGACTTTGTAAAAGCAATAGACAGCTTTGCAAAAGCAAATGACATTTTGCTTATTGTTGACGAAGTGCAGACAGGTAACGGCAGAACAGGCAAGCTGTACGCTTATATGAATTACGACATAAAACCTGATGTGTTTACTACTGCAAAGGGCTTAGGCGGGGGACTGCCAATTGGTGCTTGCGTAGTAGGAGAGAAAGCACAGAATGCTTTAGGCTTTGGCGACCATGGTTCAACCTACGGCGGCAACCCTGTGGCGTGTGCAGGAGCGTTGTCGGTATTAGAGCGTATCGACGAAAAGCTTTTAGAAGATGTCAGAAAAAAGAGCAAATATATTTTTGATACACTAAGTATTGCTGACGGTGTCGAGTCAGTTTCCGGTATGGGACTGATGATTGGCATCAAAACTAAAAAGAACGTTTCGAATATTATAAAAGAATGTATGGAAAACGGCGTGCTTTGCCTTAGCGCAAAGGATAAGCTCAGGTTACTTCCTGCACTCAACATTGACTTTGATTTACTCAAAAAAGCAGTCGGCATTATCAAAGATGCCTGCAAAATTTAGGAGGACATTATGTCATTGAAAAATAAAGACTTTTTAAAGCTACTCGATTTAACAACTGACGAGATTAACTATCTGCTTGATTTATCAGCAGACTTAAAAGCAAAGAAAAAAGCAGGTATCGCTCACCGTTTATGCGAGGGCAAAAGTATTGCGTTGATTTTTGAAAAGACTTCAACCAGAACTCGTTGTGCGTTTGAAGTAGCGGCTGCTGATTTAGGTATGCACCCTACTTACCTTGACCCTTCGGGCTCGCAGATAGGCAAAAAAGAGTCTATTGCCGATACCGCAAGAGTGCTTTCTCGTATGTACGATGCGATTGAGTATCGTGGCTTTGGTCAGGAGATTGTCGAAGATTTAGCAAAATATAGCGATGTACCTGTATATAACGGCTTAACAAACGAATTTCACCCTACTCAGATTCTCGCAGACTTTCTGACTATCAAAGAGCATTGCGGTGATTTAGCAGGCAAAAAGCTTGTTTATATGGGTGATGCTAGATACAATATGGGCAACTCGCTTATGGTAGGCTGTGCAAAGATGGGTATGCATTTTGTCGCTTGTGCACCTAAAAAGTATTTCCCGAATGAAGAGCTTATTAATGAGTGTAAGGCTGTTGCAGAAGCTACCGGCGCTACACTTGAGTTTATTGAAGACCCAATAAAAGCTACTAAGGGTGCAGATGTTATCTATACAGACGTGTGGGTGTCTATGGGCGAGCCTGATGAGGTTTGGGAAGAGCGTATCAAAGAGCTGTCCCCATATCAGGTAAACACCGCTCTTATGGAAAACGCCGGAGAAAACTGTAAGTTTATGCATTGCTTACCTGCTTTCCACGACCTCAATACAAAAATCGGTAAAGAGATTTTTGATAAGTTTGGTATCACCTGTATGGAGGTAACAGACGAGGTGTTCGAAAGCAAGCAGTCGATTGTTTTTGACGAGGCTGAAAACCGTATGCATACGATAAAGGCTGTAATCGCCGCAACATTAGGATAAAAAAGTAATCCTCCGTAGGAAAAACTACGGAGGACTTTTTTGTGTTTTAAATTACTTTATTTACAAAGTTTGTTATCACATTTTGGTATAATTCGGTTTGCTTATACATTCCGTTACCGTGATCGCAACCCGGGAGAATGATTATTTCTGTATCTTTAGGGTTCACATTTTTAATGCTCGTGAACAATTCTTCTAAATTCTCTTTACTACCTGCGGATAAAAGTATTGGATATTTACTGTTTGATACAATATCCACCCTCTCAAAATCGTTTGCATCAACACCGAATTCTTTTTCAAAGCGCTCTATTGCATGTGAGGCTATTTTTTCTGAATCCTTTTTGAATACTTCATTTGCTATGTTTTCGAACATCTTTTTAATGCTTACGCTTGGCGCATCAGCGATAATACCTTTGACATTTTTCATTTCTTTATCCGCTAAGTCTAAGGCTATTCCTCCGCCCA
Source organism: Ruminococcus sp. (assembly GCA_017411835.1). Taxonomy (GTDB): domain Bacteria; phylum Bacillota; class Clostridia; order Oscillospirales; family Acutalibacteraceae; genus Ruminococcoides. Next base: position 229,942 of record JAFQPG010000002.1, read on the forward strand.
TACTTAAGCCGTGTATGAATATACTGTCGTCTGGGTTCAGTTCGTTTACTTTTTTAACCCAGTTTAACATATCTTTATGCTCTAACGCTCCAAGTGATATGAACTTACCTTCACTTAAGCCGTGTGCTCTTTGATATGGAATCAGTACATTATATCCCAGCGATAAGTAAAATAGCCCTGGAAACGCCCATTCTCTTTCTGCGTGGCTTGTGTATCCGTGAACACAGATTACGGTGACATTACTGGCTTTATCACTTGGATAATACACACCTTTTAATTTGAGATTATCGTTGCTGGTAATTTCGATAATCTCGTGCGCTGATTTTTGTATTTCTTTTAAAGAATTATGCACTGTGGTTATGGTTTTATACCATGAGTCTGTTGGCTCAACCATTGCGTAAGCCTTGTCTATATCCGGTCTTTGCAATAATTTCGTGAACATTATATTTCCCTTTAACTTCTCGAACATTTAATACCGCTCCTTGAAATTTGAGTTTATCGAAAAGCATTATAGCATAATATTAATGGAAATGCTACGTTTTTAGTTTTGTATTTACAAACTAAACACTCTTTGCTATACTAAAGATGAAAATAATGTCAGCTTTAAAGGATATAATAAATTTGAAAGGACGATGAGTATGTCAGTATTAAAGGTAACTAAGGATAATTTTTTTGATGTTAAAAACAGCGATAAAACAGTATTGCTTGATTTTTACGCTGATTGGTGTGGTCCTTGCCGTATGGTAGGCCCGATTATCGAAGAAATCGCGAAGGAAAATCCACACATTTTAGTTGGTAAAATCAATGTAGATGAGCAGCAGGAGCTTGCGTCTGCTTTTTCGGTTATGAGCATTCCTACACTTGTCGTGCTTAAAGGTGGCGAGGTAGTGAACAAATCAATGGGAGCAAAACCAAAACAGCAGATACTTAATATGATTGAAGTTTAAGCTTTTGCCTGTCAATATCGGCAGGCAAATTTTTAAAAGAGGAAAATATATGGAACATATTTATGATATGATTATAATCGGTGGCGGTCCTGCAGGCTATACTTCAGCTCTGTATGCAAGCAGAGCAGGATTTAACACCCTAGTGCTTGAGCGTATGACTGTCGGCGGGCAGATGACCTTGACTGATGTTATCGATAACTATCCGGGTTTTGTAGAGGGTATTGATGGCTTTAGTCTTGGTATGAATATGCAGCAGTGTGCAGAGCGCTTTGGTGCACAGACGATGTATGACGAGGTCATTTCGGTCGACTTTAAAGGCGAAATAAAAGAAATCGAGACCGCTATGTCGGGCAAGCTGTACGCTAAAACGGTAGTTATCGCGAGCGGTGCAAACCCTCGTGAATTAGGGCTTGAAAATGAAGCCCAGCTTGTAGGACAGGGAGTGCATTACTGCGCGCATTGTGACGGCAGATTTTATAAGGACAAAACCGTAGTTGTAGTTGGCGGAGGCAACTCCGCTGTTTCTGATGCGATGTATCTTTCGCATCTTTGCAAAAAGGTTTATTTGGTGCATCGTCGCGATACTTTGCGCGCTACAAAGATATATCACGACCAGATAGAAAAAGCTGAAAACATCGAGTTTTGCTACAATAGCGTTCTCTCAAAAATCGATGCGAAAAACGACAAAGTCGAGTCGGTTTCGCTTATTGACGTAAAGAGTAACGAAAAGCGTGAGGTAGAATGCGACGGTGTATTTATCAGCATCGGTCGCAAGCCTGCAACCGACTTTTTAGACGGCGAAGTACAGCTTGATGAATACGGCTACATTGAAGCTGACGAATCAACTAAGACGAATGTACAGGGCGTTTTTGCGGTTGGTGATGTGCGTACAAAAGTGCTCAGACAGGTTGTCACCGCAGTTGCCGACGGTGCAGTAGCGGTGCATTTTGCAGAAGAATATTTAGCATAAAAATATGCTTGAATTATTATAATAAAACTGGAGGTAAATTTATGTGTGAAATAAGATTTTATGTTTGCGAACATTGTGGAAATATCGTTGGTATGATTCATAACGCTGGAGTACCAATGATGTGCTGTGGTATGAAAATGACTGAGCTTGTGCCAAATACAGAAGAAGCAAGTACTGAAAAGCATCTTCCTGTAGTTAGTGTTGACGGCGATAAAGTCGTTGTGAAAATCGGAAGCGTTCCACACCCTATGATAGAAGAACATCATATAATGTGGGTGTATCTGCAGACTGACCGCGGCGGTCAGCGCAAGTGCCTTGAAGTTGCAAAAGAGCCTGAAGTTACCTTTGCTCTTGCAGACGAAAAACCGCTTGCAGCATATGCTTACTGTAATCTCCACGGCTTATGGAAAACTGATATTAAATAAAAAAACGCATCAAAAAAGCTCCTGTCATTTGACAGGAGCTTAATTTTTATATATTACAGGAAGTTATCAGACAACACCCTGTGCGAGCATAGCATCAGCAACCTTTTCGAAGCCTGCGATGTTAGCGCCCTTAACAAGGTCGTACTTGCCGTAGTACTTCATTGATGCATCAGCACAAGCCTTGTGGATGTTAACCATAATGTCATGGAGCTGATCAAGTACCTGCTCTGATGAGAATACTGTCTTGCCGGCGTTCTGACCCATCTCGATACAAGATGTAGCAACGCCACCAGCGTTAGCAGCTTTAGCAGGACCAACGATAACACCGTTGTCAATGAGGTACTCAAGAGCCTCGTTTGTTGTAGGCATATTAGAACCTTCGCAAACGTACTTTGTGCCGGAAGCAACGATAGCCTTAGCATCCTCGATGCGGATTTCGTTCTGTGTAGCACATGGAATGTAGAGGTCAGCATCAGCATATTCCCAAGGCTTTCTGCCAGGGATGAATTTAGCGTTAGGGAAACGCTCAGCGTATGGAGCAACGATGTTCTTACCTGAATTTCTAAGGTCGAGCATACACTGCCATTTCTCTTCTGTGTTTACGCCGTCTTCGTCAATGATGTAGCCGTCAGGACCTGAGATTGTAACACACTTAGCGCCTAAGTCTGTGAGCTTCTTAGCTGTACCCCAAGCAACGTTACCGAAACCTGAAATAGCAACTCTCTTGCCCTGCATTGTGTCGCCATTGTACTTGAGCATTTCTTCAGCGTACCATACGATACCATAGCCTGTAGCTTCTGCTCTGCCTAAAGCACCGCCGTATGTAAGACCCTTACCTGTTAAAACACCGCCGTCGAAACGGTCTGTGATTCTCTTGTACTGACCAAACATATAGCCGATTTCTCTTGCGCCAACGCCCATATCACCGGCAGGAACGTCAGTTTCAGGACCGATGTGTCTGTAGAGCTCTGTCATAAATGACTGGCAGAATCTCATGATTTCAGCATCTGATTTGCCGTTAGGGTCGAAGTCAGAACCGCCCTTACCGCCGCCGATTGGAAGACCTGTAAGTGAGTTTTTGAAAATCTGCTCGAAGCCTAAGAACTTGATGATGCCGATATATACGTTAGGAGCAAATCTGAGACCGCCCTTGTATGGACCGATAGCAGAGTTGAACTGTACGCGGTAACCGGTGTTTACCTGTACCTGACCGTTGTCATCAACCCAAGGAACTCTGAACTTAACCTGTCTTTCAGGTTCGCACATTCTCTCTAAAAGAGCCTGCTTTTTGTACATTTCTTCGTTAGCCTCGATTACTGGTCTTAAAGAGTTTAATACCTCTTCAACTGTCTGTAAAAACTCAGGCTCGCCTGCGTTTTTTTCTTTAACCTTGGCTAATACTTCATCAACATAAGACATAGTAATATCCCCCTATAAATAGAATTAACAAAATTTGGTGTGTGCACCTTTATATGATATAAGTTTTGAATATCAAAAATTCATATAAAAGATTAGATAAAAAACAAAAATCTTGCACAAGTACCATTATAGAACTAACAGTACAAAAATGCAAGATTATTGCGTATTTTTTCAATTTTCCATAGAAATATGCGGAAAATATGCTGTTTTATGTAGCACTTTTGCAATATCACAAACTAAAAGTTGCGTTATTTATCGTCCTTTGCGGATAAATAGTCGTGGATACCGACCGCCGCCGAGCGCCCTGCACCCATAGCAAGAATAACGGTAGCAGCGCCCGTAACCGCGTCACCACCCGCAAAAACACCTTCTCTTGAGGTCTGACCGTTTATGCTGTCTGCAACAATACATTTTCTGTCGTTTATGTCAAGACCGTTTGTGGTAGAGGCAATAAGCGGGTTAGGGGTTGTGCCGATTGACATAATAACCATATCGACTTCCATTAAAAATTCTGACCCCTCAATTATTACAGGCTTACGTCTGCCTGATGCATCGGGTTCTGTAAGCTTCATTTTTACGCATTTCATTGCGCTGACTTCACCATTATCGTCTGTAATGATTTCAACAGGTGAGGTGAGAGTGTCAAAAATAACGCCCTCTTCTTTTGCGTGGTGGACTTCCTCCGCACGTGCCGGAAGCTCTGCTTCACTTCGTCTGTATACGATGTGTACCTCGCTACCAAGTCGTAGTGCTGTGCGGGCAGCGTCCATAGCAACGTTACCACCGCCGACAACAGCGACCTTTTTAGCACGCATAATAGGAGTAGAAGAGTCCTCTTTGTACGCTTGCATAAGGTTAGAACGGGTGAGGTATTCGTTTGCAGAGAAAACACCATTTGCACTTTCGCCTTTAATGCCCATAAATTTAGGCAAACCTGCCCCCGAGCCGATGAACACCGCGTCATACCCCTCGTCATCTAAAAGCTGATCGATAGTAAGCGACTTACCGATGACGGTGTTGAGCTCAAATTTCACGCCCATATGCTTGATAAATTCGATTTCCTTTTTAACGACTGCTTCTTTAGGAAGACGAAATTCAGGTATGCCGTAAATAAGCACGCCACCTGCTTCGTGCAAGGCTTCAAAAACAGTAACGTCGTAGCCGTATTTTACTAAATCTCCTGCACACGCCAAAGACGCAGGACCTGAGCCGATAACGGCAACTTTCTTGCCGTTTTTTTCGTGGGAGTGTGGTGGTCGCATACATTTTTCTCTTGCATTGTCAGCGACAAAACGCTCGAGCTTTCCGATAGATACCGCCTCGCCCTTTATACCGCGTATGCACTTTTTCTCGCATTGTGACTCCTGCGGACAAACTCGCCCGCAGATAGCAGGCAGGGTGTTACATTCGCAGATAATTTTAAACGCCTGATCAAACTCGCCCTCTTTAACCTTATGGATAAATTCAGGTATAGGTACGCTTACGGGACACCCCATAACACATAGCGGGTTTTTACACTCTAAGCATCTGCTTGCTTCAAGCATCGCTTCCTCTTTAGTATATCCAAGGCACACCTCGTCAAAGTTTTTTGCTCTGACTTTCGGGTCTTGCTCGCTTATAGGGACTTTCTTTTTAACATCCATTAAAAGTCACCTCCACAATGCCCGCACCCACCATGGTGAGTGTCGCCTTCTTTTTCCTTGAGGTAGGCTCTGCCCTCAAAGGTTTTATATATCTGCTGACGCTTCATAGCCTCGTCAAAATCAACCTTATGTCCATCAAATTCAGGCCCGTCAACACAGGCAAATTTCACTTTGCCTCCAACAGTAACCCTGCACGCACCACACATTCCCGTACCATCAACCATAATCGGGTTTAAGCTAACGATAGTCGGGATAGAAAGTGCTTTAGTAGTAAGGCAGGAAAACTTCATCATAATCATAGGACCTATGGCAACGCAAAGGTCGTAGTGCTTGTTTTCGTTTTTTACTAAGTCTTCGATAACCTTAGTGACTAAGCCTTCTCTTTGATACGAGCCGTCATCGGTAGTGATGTATAGGTTTTTAGCAACCTTTTTCATTTCCTGCTCTAATATGATAAGCTCTTTTGTCTTAGCGCCGATGATAACATCACAGTCGATATTATGCTGATAAAGCCACTTAACCTGCGGATAAACAGGTGCAGCACCAACACCGCCGGCAACAAATAAAATACTTTTGTTTTTAAGCTCTTCTATATCCGTATCGCATAGTTTCGATGCACATCCAAGCGGACCTACTACATCGTTTATATAGTCACCTTCATTAAGCCTAGAAAGCTTAAGCGAGCCGGCACCAACAACCTGAAAAACAAGTGTTATAGTACCGTCTTCTTTTGAATAGTCGCATATTGTAAGCGGAATACGCTCGGCATCTTTATCGCTGCGGACAATAACAAATTGACCCGGCAGGCAGTTATCGGCTATACGCTGTGCTTTGACATCAAAAAGATAGATATCTTTTGCAAGCATTTTTGCACGTGTAATCTGGTACATATTAAACCCTCTGAAAATAGTAGATTTACTTATACACCTATAATACTCCTTTTTAAAATATGTTTCAAGTTTTTACGCATATTTTTGCAATCTACACTTAGTAAAAATAGGTATATAGGGAAAAGCAAAACTATTGCAAATATAAAGGCGTAATGTTAAAATATATTTATATAAAGTATTGGAGGGATAATATGTATTTGCTTGCAAACGGTAAAGTTATCACAAGAGACCTTGAATGTCCTTATATTGCTGATGGCGGTGTGCTGATTGATAACAATGTTATCAAAGAAATCGGCACTACAAAAAAGCTTTTGGAAAAATACCCGGATGCGCAGTTTGTTGATGCCAAAGGCAACGTTATTATGCCTGCGTTTATTAATGCACATACACATATCTATTCAGCACTTGCAAGAGGCTTATCAATCAACGGCTACAACCCTTCAAATTTCTACGAAATACTCGACGGTATGTGGTGGAATATTGACCGCAAGCTTGATATAAAAGCGACAAGAGCCTCTGCATATGCGACTTATCTTGATTGCATTAGAAACGGTGTCACCACCATATTTGACCACCACGCAAGCTTTTTTGAGATTAAAAACTCCCTTTTTGAGATTGCCGATGTTGCAAAGGAAATGGGCGTTCGTTCCTGCCTTTGCTACGAGGTTTCTGACCGCGACGGAAAAGACAAATGCGACGAAGCGATTAAAGAAAACGCTGACTTTATTAAGTACACAAAGGATAAAAAAGACGATATGCTAAAGGCGATGTTCGGTATGCATGCGCTGTTTACTATATCTGATAAAACCTTTGAAAAATGTGTTAAAGCAAATGATAATATGACAGGCTATCACATACATATATGCGAGGGTACAAACGATGTTGAAGACTCATTTAAAAACTACGGTATGTCGCCTGTACAGCGCCTTGAAAAATGGGGAATACTGAGCGATAAAACGATACTTGGCCATTGTATCCACATTAGTGAAGATGAGATGGATATTATCAAATCCTATGATACTATGGTGGTCAATAATCCGCAGTCAAATATGGGCAATGCGGTTGGATGTTCACCGATTTTAAAAATGTATGAAAAAGGTATAATGCTCGGTTTAGGCACAGATGCTTACACCCACGATATGTTAGAGAGTATGAGCTCAGCACTTACTATCCAGCGACATAATAACCAAAATCCGAATGTCGGTTGGCAAGAGGTTACAGATATGCTGTTTAAAAATAACGCAAAAATTTGTGCGCGCTATTTTGACAGTACACTCGGCGTACTAAAAGAGGGAGCAGCTGCTGACGTGGTTGTTATGGACTATAAACCGTTTACTCCGTTTGATAACACAAACATCGACGGACATATGATTTTTGGTATGAAAGGCAGACAGTGCAGGACTACCTTTGCAAACGGCAGATTGCTTTACAAAGACTACGAGTTTGTCGACATAGACGAGGAAAAAATCAATGCAGAGATTTTAGAGTCAGCAAAGTCATTGTGGCATAAAATCAACGGATGATGTAGGAGATTATTATGAGTGAAAGAATGACACCAATAAGCATTGAAAAATTGCTTTTAAATATCACGCAGGAGTATGCAAAGTACAATACCGTTTTTGGTGTAAAAAAAGCATACAGACAAAAGGAGAAAAAAGCACTTTCTATTTTCAATGAAAAGATTGAAACACCTCTTGGCCCTGCTGCAGGTCCGAACACCCAGCTTGCGCAGAATATCGTAGCGGCGTATTTCGCGGGTGCGAGATTTTTTGAACTTAAAACTGTGCAGACCTTAGACGGTGAAGACTTAGCAAAATGCATCAGTCGTCCTTGTATCAAAGCAGACGACGAGGGGTATAACTGTGAGTGGTCAACAGAGCTGACAGTTAAAGATGCATTTGACGAGTATGTTAAAGCGTGGTGCATTTTAAAGGTTATTTCTAAAGCATACAGCTTAGGCGATGAAAACGGCTTTGTTTTTAATATGAGTGTCGGCTACGACTTAGAAGGCATCAAATCTGAAAAGATTGACAGCTTTATTGAGGGCTTGAAAGATTGCTCTGACACACCTGTTTTTGCACAATGCAAAGAAGCACTTAAAAAGTATTTTCCGGATTTATCTGACTACATAGACACTATCTCTCCAAATGTTTGCACAAGCGTTACTTTGTCTACGCTGCACGGCTGTCCTCAAGATGAGATTGAGCGTATCGCCACTTATCTGATAACGCAAAAGCAATTAAACACCTATATAAAATGCAACCCGACTTTACTGGGTTATCGTAGTGCAAGAGATATTTTAGACTCGATGGGTTACGACTACATTGCGTTTGATGACCATCATTTTAAAGAAGATTTGCAGTATAGCGACGCTGTTTCGATGTTTAAGCGTCTTATAAAGCTAGGGAGTGAAAATGATAAGGCTTTCGGTGTAAAGCTTTCCAACACTTTCCCTGTTGACGTTAAAGCAGGCGAGCTCCCGAGTGACGAGATGTATATGAGCGGAAAATCACTTTTCCCACTCACTATTGAAATGGCAAAAAGACTGTCAAAAGAATTTGACGGCACTTTGAAAATGAGTTTTTCAGGTGGCGCTGATTACTTTAATATTAAGGAGCTTTTTGAGTGTGGCATTTGGCCTGTAACGGTTGCGACTACTATACTCAAGCCGGGCGGATATATGCGCCTTACCCAGATGGCACAAAAACTCGAAAATTGTCTATACAGCGATTTTGTGAAAACTGATACCGATGCTATATCAAAGCTTGCAAAAAACTCTCTTACCGATAAGCATCATATAAAACCGATTAAGCCTGTTAAGAATCGTAAAATCAATGAAAAAGTTCCGCTTATTGATTGCTACTTTGCGCCTTGTAGCGGTGGCTGTCCAATAAATCAGGATATACCACAGTATCTTACTTTAGTAAAAAAGGGTATGCACAAAGAAGCTCTTTCTGTTATTACCCAGAAAAACCCGCTTCCGTTTATTACGGGTACTATCTGTGCACACCCTTGTATGGGTAAGTGCACCCGTAACTTCTACGACTCTAGCGTACAAATCAGAGAAACTAAACTCAAAGCAGCGATAGGTGGATATGACGAGCTTTTAAAAGAGCTTTCACCAAAAGCTAAAGACATCACTAAAAAGGTTGCAATTATTGGCTCGGGGCCTGCGGGTCTTGCGGCTGCGTATTTTGTAGCACGTGAGGGAATAGATGTCACCGTTTTTGAGCGTGATAGCAACGTCGGTGGTATTGTGCGAAACGTTATCCCTGATTTCAGGATTTCTGTAGAAGCGATTGAAAACGATGTTAAACTCATAGAGAAAATGGGTGCAAAAATTCTTACAAATACTGTAGCCCCAAGTGTTGAAGAGCTAAGAGCGCAGGGATACACTCATATCCTTTTTGCGGTCGGAGCGTATAAGTCACAGAACTTAGGTTTAGGCGAAAACGAGCTTGATGTAATAAAATTCTTAAGAGATTTAAGAAAAGGCGAAAAGGTTACACTTGGCAAAAATGTTGCTGTTATCGGTGGCGGTAACACCGCGATGGATGCCGCACGCGCCGCTATGCGTGTAGAGGGCGTTGGACAGGTTACTATCGTTTACCGAAGAACAAAACGCTATATGCCTGCTGACGAGCACGAGCTCGAGCTTGCTATAAATGACGACGTTGCGTTTATGGAACTTGTTTCTCCTATGACTCATAAAAACGGAGTACTCTACTGCAAAAAAATGGAGCTCTCAAATCCCGATGCAACAGGCAGACGACAGGTAGTGGAAACTGACGAAATCGTCCCTGTATTTGCTGATACTGTCATCAGCGCAATCGGGCAAAAACTTGACCCTGCTATCTTTGAGCAAAACGGAATAAAGGTAGAAAACGGAAAAGTAGAATTTAAAACAAACATTGAAAATGTTTACACAGCAGGTGACTGTCTGCGTGGGCCTTGCACAGTTGTCGAGTGTATCGCTGACGCACAGCGTTTTGCAAATGAAGTAGTCGGCAAAAAACACGTTATGGATATTCCTCTTGATGCTTACACTACACCAAACAAAGCGATTGAGAAGAAGGGCGTGCTGTGCGATTCTTGCGCTGATATTTTTGAAGCTGACCGTTGTCTTAACTGCTCAACTGTCTGTGAAAACTGTGTCGATGTATGTCCTAACCGTGCTAATGTTGTCATTGTCTTACCTGACACAAGACACGAAATACTCCACGTTGACAGAATGTGTAACGAGTGCGGTAACTGTATGAGCTTTTGCCCATACGACAGTGCACCATACAAGGATAAGTTTACGCTGTTTAATAGCAAAGAAGACTTTGAAGACAGCGAAAATGCAGGCTTTCTTATTTTAAGCGAAGACAAAGTGCGTGTGAGATTAGGCAGTGTAAAAGACTACTTATTAGACGAGCTTGATGTCCTTTCAAAAGATATAAAAGCACTTATCCTTACTGTTATAAACGACTATAAATATTTGTACTAATTTTTTCGGAGATGAATTCATTGACCATACTTTTACGCGGCGGAACGGTAGTTTCCGCTTCTAATGTAAAAAAACTTGATGTGCTCATATCAGGTAGCAAAATAACAAAGGTTGCAAGACACATTAGTGCTGACACAGCACAGGTTGTTGACTGCACAGGCAAACTGATTTTTCCGGGCTTTATTGATGCACACACGCATTTTGATTTAGAAGTCAGCGACACCGTAACTGCCGACGATTTTTCGTCCGGCACAAAAGCGGCGATATGTGGCGGCACAACTACCATCATTGATTTTGCAACCCAAAACAAAGGCGAGACCTTAGCAACAGCACTTAATAATTGGCACATAAAGGCTTTTTCAAAATCGAGCTGTGACTATGCTTTTCATATGGCGATTTCCGATTGGAACGAGAATATAAAAGAAGAGGTCGCTTCTATGTTTGAGCAGGGTGTTACGTCCTTTAAAGCGTATATGACCTACCCTGCAATGATGCTTTCTGACGAAGAACTTTTTGATATGCTTTCTACATTGAAAAAATACGGCGGTATTGTTTCTGTGCATTGTGAAAATCACGGCATTATAAACGCTCTCACAAAGGAAAAGAAAGAAAAGGGGGAGCTATATGTTGCTACCCATCCGAAGGTTCGACCAAGCGTGTGCGAAGGGGAGGCAATCGACCGCTTGCTTTCAATCGCAAAGGTTGTTGACGTGCCTGTCATTATTGTGCATTTGAGTTCTAAAGAGGGCTTACAGGTAGTCAGAACACACCGCAAAAACGGCTCAAAGGTTTATGTCGAAACATGCCCGCAGTATTTACTTCTTGACGATACAGTTTACGATAAAAAGGGGATAGAGGGCGCAAAATTCGTTTGCTCTCCGCCAATTAGAAAAAAACAAGACTCTAAAGAACTATGGAACGCTTTAAAAGAGAGCGAAATAGATACTGTCGCGACTGACCATTGTTCCTTTACACTTGAGCAAAAAAGCAAAGGGTTAGACGATTTTTCAAAAATGCCGAATGGTATGCCGGGAGTTGAAACGCGAGGCGTGCTGATGTACACCTACGGCGTTTGTAAGAATCGTATCAAGCTTGAGCGTATGTGTAAGCTTTTGTGCGAAAACCCTGCAAAGCTTTATGGTATGTACCCTAAAAAAGGCGTGATAAAAGAAGGCAGTGATGCGGACATCGTTGTGCTTGATATAAAAGCAAAAGAGATCATTTCAAAAGATACCCATCACAGCAACGCTGACTACTCACCGTTTGAGGGCGTGCGTACAAAATGCAAAGTGCAGTCAGTTTTCCTAAGAGGTAAACAGGTAGTTAAAGACGGAGAAATAGTGCTCGAAAACAAAGGCAAGTTTGTGCACAGAGCTCTGTCAGATTTGTAATAAAAAAGTAAAAGCACCGACAAAAGTCGGTGCTTTTTTATGTTAGTTTTTAGTTTTGATAAGCTATGAAGTAAAACTTGATTTTAAATTACTTAACGATAATACCTCGTTTTTCAAATTCACTTTCAAACTCAGCAAGATCGTTTTTAGAATATACAGGGGATGGACAGTTGTTGATAGCACTTTCGATGTCCTTAAGTCCGTTACCCGTGACGATAGATACTACAGTAGCGTCCTTTTCAATTTCGCCGTTTTCACAAAGCTTAATGAGACCTGCAGTAGCGGTAACGCCTGCCGGCTCACCGAACACACCACATTCTTTTGCCAAGAAACGCTGTGCGGCTCTGATTTCGTCGTCAGTAACATTAACGCAGATGCCGTTTGAATCTAAGATTGCGTTGATTGCCTTGTCAGGGTTTCTAGGTACGCCTACTGCGATAGAGTCAGCGTACGTGTTCTCTTCCTGTGCGGTCCAGTCATTTGTCTTGTTTTGTGCGGCAACATTAATCGGACAGCAACCGCTTGCTTGAACAGAGATAAGACGCGGAATTTTGTCGATAAGACCAACACTATACATATCAAAAAGACCTTTGTAAACGCCTGCGATTGTGCATCCGTCACCGACAGAAACAGCGACGTAGTCAGGAGCACAAAAATCAAGCTGTTCGATAAGCTCTAAGGATACTGTCTTTTTACCTTCGCTTAAATATGGATTTATAGCCGCGTTGCGGTTGTACCAGCCATATTTATCTATAGCGGCTTTAGAAAGCTCAAAGGTCTCTTCGTATGTTCCCTTGACAGCAGTCAGGTTTGCACCGAACATAAGCAGCTGAGCAATCTTGCCCTTAGGCGCGCGCTCAGGTACGAAGATGTAGGTTTCAAGTCCTGCGGCAGCAGCATTGCCCGCAAGAGAAGATGCCGCATTACCGGTTGATGAACAAGCAATAGTAGTGTAGCCTGCTTCAATCGCTTTAGTAACCGCCATTGCAGAAGCTCTGTCTTTTAAAGAAGAAGTCGGGTTGATGCCGTCGTCTTTGATGTATAGCTTTTTAAAGCCGAGCTTTTTAGCGACCTTGTCTGCGTTATAGATAGGGGAGTTGCCAACACGCAGTCCTGCTGGAGTGGTGCTTTCTTCGATAGGAAGAAGCTCTCTGTATCTCCACATAGTCTGGTCTTCTCTTTTTGAAAGCACATCTTTATTGAAAATAGTTTTTATATAGTCATAGTCGTAAATAACGTCGAGAATGCCACCACATTCACAGGTGGTTGCGTCAGCAGTAGCTTCGTAAGTTTTAGAGCACTTGACGCATTTTAAATATTTAACATTTTTCATTGTATATACTCACCCTGATTAAAGCTTTTTAAGGAGTCCAACCTCGTCGTTAAACTGGTCGATAAGCACATCGAGCTCGTCAACCTGCTTATGAACATAGTCCCAAGTGCCCTTTGTGTCGTACCATAAATCGTTTAATTCTTCAACGGTTCTGCCCTGCTGTTCAACCCAGGTGTAGTATTTTAAGTTGTGCACACGCTTTCTGTCAGCGTATGTAAGCTCAATGAGGTTATCAGTCTTAAGACCGAGGATGTGGAGCTTGTGGTCGATTTCAGCCTCTTTGAGGTTGTATTCGCCGTGCATATCGTTGAGCTCGTCGATTCTTGACTGATACATACCAGCGCTGTCAGTAAGAACTGTTGCGATAACATCGTGCTCTGTAAATTCATAGTATTTAGCCATTTTGATACAGCAAAGAATGTTTGCAATACCTGAAATACCAAGCCAAGAAAGCTTTTCTGCAAAATCTTTATCAAGACCTAAGTCGTTTACAAGGTAAGCCTTACCGTCTGGTGTATTAAAGAGTCTGAGAAGTCTCTGGCTGTCTTCGTCGTCGATAGCGATAGCCATATCGGTATTCTTAACGTTATGAATCCAAGGAATATGCTTGTCGCCGATACCCTCAATTCGGTGGCCGCCAAAGCCGTTATTCAAAATAGTAGGGCACTGAAGTGCTTCGCCTACGCCAAGCTTAAGTGTTGGATAGTGGTCTTTTAAGTAGTCGCCTGCGCTCATTGTACCTGCAGAGCCTGATGTAAAGCACGCACCGGAGAAGTTGTCGCCGTCACGCTTGATTGCTTCATATACTGTTTTTAAAGCGTGACCTGTGATGTTGTAATGCCACAGCGGGTTGCCCATTTCTTCAAACTGGTTGAAAATCATTACATCGTCGCGCTGTTTTAATTCCCAAGTTTTATCGAAAATTTCTTTAACGTTTGACTCGCATCCAGGGGTTGCGATGATTTCGCCTGCAACAGTTTTGAGCCATTCAAATCTTTCCTTGCTCATTTCTTCAGGAAGAATAGCGATGGAATCACAAGCGAGCAGGTGTGAGTTGAACGCACCGCCACGGCAGTAGTTACCTGTTGATGGCCATACAGCCTTGTGGATTGTAGCATCAAACTGACCGGTAACTAAACGAGGAGCAAGACAGCCAAAAGATGCGCCAACCTTGTGACAGCCCGTAGGGAACCATTTACCTACTATAGCAAAAATTCTTGCCTTTACGCCTGTAAGCTCACTTGGAAGCTCTATGTAGTTAGGAACATCTTGGAACAGACCGCCTGATTCTTTAGCTTCATTTTTCCAGGTGATTCTGAAAAGGTTGACAGGGTCAACGTCCCATAATCCTGTTTTTGAGAGCTTATCTTTGATTTTCTCAGGGATAGTTTCAGGGTTTTGCATCTGCTTGAAGGTAGGGATAATAATATTGTTTTCCCTAGCTTTTTCAATGTTGTGTTTAAGACCTTCGCGGTTGATTTTTAAATCAATCATTACTCATTCCTCCTGTTGTATATAGAAAAATAAAACACAAAAATAAAAAGTGTCAGTATTTCGGCGGTAATCAAGACTTTATTAAGTGGATAGTAATAAAAGCAAAAACTACCTCTTTTATATAGTAATACAACTACACTCATATTTCAATATTTTTTATACAAAAAATTATAATTTTTGTTTGACTTAGCAACTAGATACGATATAATGATAGTATAGATTACACAAGGTGTTGTGTGTTTTTATACAACACCTATTTGTGATACTTTATATAAAAGGGGGACTTTTTAATGAATTTTGATGCTATAAAAAATGCCGCACAAGGCTATGAAAAGGATATGACTAGGTTTTTACGTGATTTAGTAAAAATACCGTCAGAAAGCGCAGAAGAAAAAGGCGTGATTATGCGTATAAAAGAGGAAATGGAAAAGCTCTCTTTTGATAAGGTTGAAATTGATAAGATGGGCAATATCTTAGGCTATATGGGTGACGGCGAAAAAATCATTGCTTACGATGCCCATATCGATACTGTCGGCTTAGGCGAGCTGTCAAACTGGACTTTTGACCCTTATGAAGGATATGAAACTCAAGAGGAAATCGGCGGAAGAGGTACATCTGACCAAGAGGGCGGACTTGTGAGTGCTGTATATGGTGCAAAAATTATGAAGGACCTCGAGCTTATTCCTGATGGCTACAAGATTTTGGTAACAGGTACTGTGCAGGAAGAGGACTGTGACGGTCTTTGCTGGCAGTATATCCATAACGAGCTTGGTATCAAGCCTGAATTTGTTGTTATCACCGAGCCTACGGACAAAGGCATCTATCGCGGACAGCGTGGCAGAATGGAAATCAGAGTAGAGGTTAAAGGCGTTTCCTGTCATGGTTCTGCTCCTGAGCGAGGCGATAACGCGATTTACAAAATGGCTGATATCATCAGAGAAATCAGAGACTTAAATGACAGACTGCATTACGATGAGTTTTTAGGTAAAGGCACAGTTACGGTTTCACAGTCTTTCTATAATTCGCCATCGCGATGTGCGGTTGCCGATATGGCGGCTGTGTCGCTTGACAGACGTCTTACAGACGGCGAAACTTGGGAATCAGCACTTGAGGAAGTACGATCTTTGCCAAGTGTTAAAAAGTACGGTGCAGAGGTTACTATGTATACCTACGAGCGTCCGTCGTGGACAGGACTTGTTTATCCTACAGAGTGTTATTTCCCTACTTGGGTTATACCTGAAAATCACCCTGCGACTTTAGCAGTTGTAGAAGCGCACAGAGGTATGTACGGCGAGCCGCGTGTTGATAAATGGACATTTTCTACAAATGGCGTTTCGATTATGGGCAGATACGGTATTCCTTGTATCGGCTTTGGTCCGGGCGCCGAAGCACAGGCTCACGCTCCAAACGAAAAAACATGGAAAGAAGACCTTGTTCGCTGTGCTGCTGTATATGCTGCTATTCCACTAAATTATAAAAAGTAAGATAAAGATTATCTGAGGTGAATATAAATGAGTAAAGCAAAAGATTTAGCAAAGCACTTGAATACGCTTAATATTGAAAATATGTTTGAAAACGACTTCTTTTTGACTTGGGATAAAACTGACGACGAGATTGATGCCGTTTTCACCGTAGCGGATGCACTTAGAGATTTAAGAGAGCGTAACATTTCGACAAAGATTTTTGACAGTGGTCTTGCAATTTCCAATTTCAGAGATAATTCGACAAGAACCCGTTTTTCATTTGCGTCTGCGTGCAACCTCTTAGGTCTTGAGGTACAGGATTTAGATGAGGGCAAAAGTCAGATTGCGCATGGCGAAACAGTAAGAGAAACTGCGAATATGATTTCCTTTATGGCTGATGTTATCGGAATTCGTGATGATATGTATATCGGTAAAGGTCATACATACCAAAAGGAGGTTGTCGAGGCTGTAACCGACGGCTATAAAGAGGGTATTTTAGAGCAGAAGCCTACACTTGTTAATCTCCAGTGTGATATTGACCATCCTACACAGGCTATGGCAGATATGCTCCACGTTATCCACGAGTTCGGTGGCGTTGAAAACTTAAAGGGCAAAAAGGTTGCGATGACATGGGCATACTCTCCGTCTTACGGCAAACCTCTTTCTGTTCCACAGGGCGTTATCGGCTTGTTTACACGCTTTGGCATGGACGTTGTGCTTGCACATCCTGACGGCTACGACGTTATGCCTGAGGTAGAGCAGGTAGCAAAAGAGAATGCAAAAAACTCGGGCGGTAGCTTTACAAAGACTAACAGTATGGAAGAAGCTTTCAAAGATGCAGACATTGTTTATCCAAAGAGCTGGGCATCATTTGCCGCTATGGAAAAGCGTACCGACCTTTACGGCGAAGGCGATTTTGACGGTATAAAAGAGCTTGAAAAAGAACTCCTTAAGCAAAACGCTGAGCACAAAGACTGGGAATGTACTGAAGAAATGATGAAGCTTACAAAGGACGGCAAGGCACTTTATATGCACTGCTTACCTGCTGATATTACAGGTGTTTCCTGTAAAGAGGGCGAAGTAGAAGCCTCTGTTTTTGACAGATACAGAAATCCACTTTACAAAGAGGCGTCTTTTAAGCCGTATATCATTGCGGCTATGATTTTCCTTGCAAAGGTAAAAGACCCTGCGAAGGCACTTGAAACTCTTGAAAAAGCGGCTAAAGAAAGAAAAGAATTTTAAATAGAATTTGCCGACAGTTATCTGTCGGCAAATTACTTTATCTATATTAAGGGGTAAAAGGGTACTATGAGAATAGTAGTAGCTTTAGGTGGAAACGCTTTAGGTAAAAACCTGCCTGAACAGTATATCGCCGTAAAAGAAACGGCAAAGGCGATTGCTGATTTGATTGAATGCGGACACGAGGTTATTATAACCCACGGCAACGGACCACAGGTCGGAATGATTGATTCTGCCATGGCGTTGCTTGCAAAAGAAGATAATCTGCAGAGCAAAACACCGCTTTCTATGTGTGTTGCGATGAGTCAGGCGTATATTGGTTACGATATGCAAAATGCACTTAGAAGAGAGCTCAAAGAGCGCGACATTCCTCGTCCTGTAAGCACAGTGCTTACACAGGTCAGAGTCGACAAAGACGACGAGGCTTTTAAAAATCCGACAAAGCCAATCGGTAAATTTATGAGCAAAGCAGATGCACAGCTTGCACGCGAAAAATACGGGCACACGATTGTCGAGGATAGTGGCAGAGGCTACCGCAGAGTAGTTGCATCACCAATGCCACAGGAGATTATCGAGCTTTCGGTTGTGCGTTCACTTGTAAAAGCGGGTGATGTTGTAGTATGCTGTGGTGGCGGTGGTATTCCTGTCATTGCTCAAAATGAGCATTTGCGTGGAGTGTCGGCTGTTATTGACAAAGACTATGTCAGCTCGCTTCTTGCAAAAGAGCTTGATGCAGATTTGTTTATCATTCTGACTGCAGTTGAAAAGGTGGCGCTGAATTTTAAAAAAGAAAACGAAACCTACCTTGATGAAATGAGCGTCGAGCAAGCTAAAGAGTATCTGCGCCAAGGCCATTTTAAAAAAGGCAGTATGTACGAAAAGGTCGATGCAAGCGTGCAGTTTGCCCAGTCAAAACAAGGCAGGATAGCGATAATAACAGAGCTAAAAAAGGCAAAGGACGCAATCTTAGGCTTAACAGGAACAAAAATAGTGAAATAAAGAAAGGCTTGTGCAAAAACGCACAAGCCTTTTTGTTATATGATTTTTTTACCTTTTACAAATTTAGCATTAATAGAAAGTAAATCAGCAGACAGGTAGACGCTTCGCTCAACTCTTTGCCTGATGTTTAGCTCTTGCGGATGAGGTAGCACGCTGTCGTCAATTATAACGGCGTCAAATTCATAGCCTTTTTCAAAAGAACCGACCTTCCCGAAAAACTCTCCGCCACCCTTTGTTGCAAGATAAAATGCGTTTTCAAAGGTAAGCGCAGAAAAGCTTGAATTGACAAGTCGCTGATAGAGCTTTGAAGACTTGATTGTCTGTACGATGGTTGAAAACATAGATATAGTTTCTCCGCCTGCAACATCGCTTCCCAAACCGATTTTTAAATCCTTATCCATAAGCTTTCTGACAGGGGAAATACCGGAACGCAGGTTGATATTTGATGCAGGACAATGTGCAACAAAAACTTCATTTTTCTTAATAAGCTCGATTTCATCATCGTTTAAATGTACGCAATGTGCCATAATTGTCTTTGCACCATTTCCAAAAAGTGAGAAACGGTCGTATGCATCTGCATAAGATTTTGAATCAGGGCAAAGCTCTTTAACCCATTGTATTTCGTCGAGGTTTTCACTAAGATGTGACTGCACGGGTACAGCGTACTTTTTCTGTAATTCACCGAGTTTTTTGAGTAACTCGTCTGAGCAGCTTGGTACAAAGCGCGGGGTTATAATCGGCTTTGTGTTTTCATATTTATCGAGTGTGTCTGCTATAAAGCTTTCTGTGTCCAAAGCTGATATTTGCGCACTTTCTTCGCACAGACTTTTGATTGAATTTCTGTCCATATTAACCTTGCCGACAAAGCTTACAAGACCTGAATTTTCCATCATATCCATCAAAAGTTCAGTAGATTTATTATGGATGGTTGCAAATATGCACGCTCTTGTTGTAGCGCTGTTTTTTATGCAATCAGCAAAAATCGAATAAGCCTTTTTTGCGTAGTCTAAATCGCTGTATTTTGCTTCTTCACAAAAGGCGTTAGTGTCAAGCCACTGCAAAAGCTCCATATCCATATTCATACCGCGAAAAGCAAACTGCGGTGCGTGTAAATGTAAATCTACAAGACCCGGGATGATAAGCTTGTCGGTGTAATCAAGTACAGGCAAAGCTTCAAAATCTTTTGGTATGTGCTCAAAAACGCCCTGACAAATTGAGTCGACACAAACAGCGTAGCAGTTTTCTTTTGTGATAAGTTCGTCTATATTTTTGCTGTAGCAAAAATTTCCTTTGACTATAAAATTCTTCAAAGAATCACCACTTTTTTATTTTGGTATAGTGTATCTTTATTGTATATAATAATTTTACTTTAAATACGCGTCGTTATATTTCCAAATCAGAATAATAAATGTATGCAAAAACTAAATCTTGGTTAATGTGCTGAAAATAGATAAAAATTATTAGTGAAAATAATAAAATTTAAAAAATTATGGTTATTTTTCTTTTAAAAATTTTTATTCAAAAATAGGGAGTTATAATTATACTGTTAGAGTTCCTTTAAAAAGGGCTAACTATAAGTTAATACAGAATTAATTTAAGGAGGAAATATCCAATGAAAAGAATTTTATGCGCACTTCTTGCTTGCTTAATGATTTTCTCATTAGTAGCTTGTGGTGCAAACGACGACGTAGCTACACCTGACGAAGTTGCTGACGTAAAAGTAGGTTTCATCTTCTTACACGACGAGAACTCTACTTACGACAAGAACTTTATGGACGCAGCTAAGGCAGCTTGCGAAGAACTGGGCGTTGAGTATGCACAGAAGACTCAGATTCCTGAGGGCGCTGAATGTACAGACGCTGCTATCGAGCTCATCGAGGTTGATGGCTGTAACATCATTTTCGCAGATAGCTTTGGTCACGAGAACTTCCTTATGAAGGCTGCTGAGCAGTATCCTGACGTACAGTTCTGTCACGCTACAGGTACACAGGCTCACACAGCTGGTCTTGACAACTTCCACAACGCATTTGCTTCTATCTACGAAGGCAGATACCTTGCTGGTGTTGCTGCTGGTATGAAGCTCAACGAAATGATCGATGCTGGCGACATCAAGGCTGAAGAAGCTAAGATGGGTTATGTTGGTGCTTTCACATTCGCTGAAGTTATTTCAGGTTACACATCATTCTATCTCGGCGCTAAGAGCGTATGCCCAAGCGTTACTATGGACGTTAAGTTCACAGGTAGCTGGTACGATGAGCAGCTCGAGAAGGAAGCAGCAGAGGCTCTTATCTCCGGCGGTTGCGTACTTATTTCACAGCACGCTGACTCAATGGGCGCTCCAACAGCTTGTGAAACAGCAGGCGTTCCTAACGTTTCTTACAACGGCTCAACAGTTGACGCGTGTCCAAACACATTCATCGTTTCTTCAAGAATCGACTGGGCTCCATACTTCAAGCATATGATCGAGTGCGTACAGACAGGCACAGCTATCGAGGCTGACTGGACAGGTACAATCGAGACAGGTTCTGTTGTTCTCACAGAGATCAACGAAGCTGCAGCTGCAGAAGGCACAGTAGAAAAGGTTGAAGAAGTTAAAGCAGGTCTCTTAGACGGCACAGTTAAGGTATTCGATACAGCTAACTTCACAGTTGGCGGCGAGCCATTAACAACATATCTTGCAGACGTTGACACAGATGCAGATTTCACACCTGATACAGAAGCTATCGTTGACGGTATTTTCTGCGAGTCTGACCTCCGTTCTGCTCCTTACTTTGACGTAAGAATCGACGGTATCACACTTCTCGACGAGAAATACTAATACCTAAATAAAACATTATTGGGCGGGGCTTCTTGCCCCGCCCATATAAATTTTTTATAGTTTTGAATAATGTATTATGGCGTAGTGCATTATTGAGAATTATAGGAAGGAAGGGTTAATTTGGCTAAACAGGCAGCAGTTGAAATGAAGAACATCACCAAAAGATTCGGTTCAAAGGTTGTGGCTAATAAAAATGTCAGCCTCAAAGCTTATCGCTCAGAGATTCTCTCTATCTTAGGTGAAAATGGTTCCGGAAAAACTACGTTGATGAATATGATTGCAGGTATTTATTTCCCTGATGAAGGTCAGATTTTTATTGACGGACAGGAGGCGGTTATTGCCTCACCTAAAGATGCATTTTCATACAAGGTTGGTATGATTCACCAGCACTTTAAACTTGTAGATGTATTTACTGCAACTGAAAATATCGTGCTCGGTATAAATGACGGTAAATATAACTTAAAAGAGTCTACTAAAAAAATCAAAGAGATTTGCGACAAGTATGGCTTTGAAATCGACCCTGATAAAAAAATATATACGATGTCTGTATCTGAAAAACAGACTGTTGAAATTATAAAGGTGCTTTATCGAGGCGCAGATATTCTTATCTTGGATGAACCTACTGCGGTTTTAACTCCGCAGGAAACATCAAAGCTTTTTGACGTACTGCGTCGTATGCGTGATGACGGTAAATGTATCATTATCATTACCCATAAACTCCACGAGGTTATGGCTTTATCCGACAGAGTATCGGTACTTAGAAAAGGCGAATATGTCGGTTCTGTTAATACGGCTGAAACTTCACAAGAAGAGCTTACCGAAATGATGGTCGGTAAAAAGGTCGACTTAAATATTAACCGCTCACAGCCGAAGGATATCGTAGAACGCCTTGTGGTTGAAGACTTAAGCTGTGTTGACCGTCAGGGTACAACAGTACTTGATAAGGTATCCTTTACTGCAAACGCGGGCGAGATTTTAGGTATCGCGGGTATCGCAGGCTCAGGACAGAGGGAGTTGCTTGAAGCAATCGCAGGCTTGCAAAAGAACATTGACGGTAACATCTTCTACAATGACCCTAACACAGGAAATAAAGAGGACCTTATAGGTAAATCACCTGTCGAAATCAGAAACCTCGGCGTACGCCTTTCCTTTGTTCCTGAGGACCGTCTTGGTATGGGACTTGTTGCTAATATGGACATCACAGATAATATGATGCTTAGAAGCTACAGCAAAGGTAAGACAATGTTCTTGGAGCGTAAGCCTCCAAAGAATTTGGCAGAAAAAATTATCGACGAGCTTGATGTTGTAACACCAGGCGTTTCTACTCCTGTAAGACGTCTGTCAGGTGGTAATGTCCAGAAGATTTTAGTAGGTCGTGAGATTTCTTCAATACCTACAATTTTGATGGCAGCATATCCTGTTCGAGGCCTTGACATCAACTCTTCATATCTTATATATAATCTCCTGAATGAACAAAAAGAAAACGGTGTAGCGGTTATTTTTGTTGGCGAAGATTTGGACGTGCTTTTAGAGTTGTGTGACCGTATTCTTGTTATTGGTTCGGGTGTTGTCACAGGCGTGGTTGATGCGAGAACCGCGACTAAAGAGCAGGTTGGTCTGCTTATGACAAAATCTAAGGAAGAAATTGCAGGTGACGCTAATGAGTAGTATTTCAGCAACAAAACATCATAAAGAGCCACTTGTTCATATCGTTAAGCGAGATGAAATGAAAATTTGGCAGGCATGGCTTGTCAGAGTTGCGGCTATTGTGCTTGCGCTTTTGCTTGTCGGCTTCATTTCAATGGCTCTTACAAAAGAAGATTTTTTCACAATTTACGAAACTATGTATAAAGGAGCATTTGGCAGGCTCGGTTCGGGCTCTACCGTAATGCTGTGGAACTTTTTGCAGAAAACAGCAATTTTACTTGGTCTTTCTCTTGCTGTTACACCTGCATTTAAAATGAAGTTCTGGAACTGTGGCGCTGAGGGACAAGCTCTTATGGGCGGTCTTGCATCTATGATATGTATGATTGAGCTCGGCGACAAGCTTTCTTACCCTGTGCTTTTACTCGTTATTCTTTTGACCAGTATTTTAGCCGGTGCTATTTGGGGTGTTATCCCTGCGATATTCAAAGCGCAGTATAATACAAATGAAACATTGTTTACCCTTATGATGAATTACATCGCAACTCAGATTATCAAGTACTACCTTTACATCGAGGGTGGTGGTTCTAACAAAATCAATCCTGTTGACGAGGGTAATCTTCCGATAATTTTTGACAACAAATACGCGCTTAATGTTCTTATCGTGCTTGTACTTACGGTGCTTGTTTACGTTTATCTTAATTACAGCAAGCAGGGCTACGAGATTACGGTAGTTGGTGAAAGTAAAAACACCGCTAGATACATCGGCATCAACGTTAAAAAGGTTATTATCCGCACAATGATTATTTCAGGTGCGATTTGCGGTATCATCGGTATGCTTTTAGTATCCGGTACTGACCATTCTATTGATACAAATACTGTCGGTGGACAGGGCTTTACGGCGATTATGGTATCGTGGCTTGGACAGTTTAATCCGTTCATTATGATTCTTATGTCAGCGCTTGTTATCTTTATTAATTTAGGTACAGGTAAAATGGCTGATACCTGCGGTCTGAACTCTTCCTTTGCTGATATTGCGGTTGGTATCGTAATATTCTTTGTTGTAGGCTGTGAGTTCTTTATTCACTACTCAGTAAGATTCCGCCATCAGAGAAAGGAGGCTAAGGTATGATTATCCAGATGATTACACGTGCAATACTTCTTGGCATACCGATGCTTTATGGTGCGGTTGGTGAAATTATTACTGAAAAGTCAGGCCACCTTAACCTCGGTATTCCAGGTATTATGTATGTTGGTGCTATAGGCGGTGTTACCGGTTCCTTCCTTTATGAGAATGCGTGCGGCAACTCGATTGATAATATGAGCCCATTCCTTTCTGTATTTATTCCGCTTATGTGTTCCATCGTCGGTTCAATAATTATGGGTCTTATCTATAGCTTTTTAACAGTTACCTTAAGAGCTAACCAGAACGTTACCGGTCTTGCACTTACTACATTTGGTATCGGTATCGGTAACTTCTTCGGTGCATCACTTATCAAGCTTGTTGATAGCGATATGCCTTCAATCGCTCTTACAAAGACAAGCCAGTTTTTCTGCAAAGAGCTTCCGTTTGCGGATGAATTAGGCTGGTTTGGCGACTTATTCTTGTCTTATGACTTTTTGACATATCTTGCGATTGCTATCGCACTTGTTTCTGCATTTGTTTTAAGACGCACACGTGTCGGACTGAACCTTCGTTCTGTAGGTGAGAGTCCTGCGACTGCTGACGCTGCGGGCATTAACGTTACACGCTACAAGTATATCGCTACCTGTATCGGTAGTGCGGTTGCAGGTCTTGGCGGACTTCAGTATGTTATGGCGTATGCAAATGGCGTATGGTCAAACAACGCATTCGGCGACAGAGGCTGGATGGCTATCGCGCTTGTAATCTTTGCTTTGTGGAAGCCGGATGTCGCTATCCTCGGTGCGTTCTTGTTCGGTGCATTGTGTAATGCGAACAACTATATCCATGGCCTTGGTGTTGAAGCTCAGGAGCTTTTCAAAATGCTTCCTTATGTTGTTACCGTTATCGTGCTTGTTATCACAAGTATGCGTAAAAAACGCGAGCATCAGCCACCTGCACATCTTGGACTTTCGTATTTCAGAGAAGAAAGATAAGTTGATTTTAAACCCCTTGCTTTTGCAGGGGGTTTTGATTTTGTAGCTGTATATTTGTATTTTAATTGACAAACCAAGTGTATAAATATATAATACAAAACATTAAAAGTTTTGCATTTATTCAAAGGGGTCAAAAAATGGTAGACAGATTTGAAAAATTCACGATTTCTATTTTTGAAATTACACGCTACTGGCACAGACTTGCGACGGAGGAAATGGCAAAGTACGGTTTAAAAGGTCCGCAGGCAATATACCTGACCACTTTGTATCGTTTTAGCGATGGTATCACCGCCCAAAAACTTTCTCAAATGAGCGGTAAGGACAAGGCTGATGTATCCCGTATGCTATCTATACTGGAGGAAAAAGGGCTAGTCACAAAGGAAGGTGTCGGCAAAAATATGTATAGAGCGATTATAAAGCTTACAGATAAAGGCAAAGAGGCTGCACAAAAAGTCAGCAAACGCATAGCGCTTACGGTTGATATGGCGGGCAAGGGCTTAAAAGAAAAAGATAGAGAGGCATTTTATAATGCGCTAGAGCTTATTTCTTCAAATCTGCGCTCACTAAGCGAAAGCGGCCTGCCAACTTAATAATAACAGCAAAAAAACAACCCCCGACAGAATTGTCGGGGGACTTTTTATTGTACTGAATAAAGCATATCGCCGTAGGACGGATAAGGCCAGTATTCGGTGGACATATCAGTTTCCATTTCGTCGCCAACAGCTCGAAGTTCATTCATTACGCAAAGCACATCATCTCGGTAGTACTGTGCTTTTTTCAGAGGGTCATTGCCTAAATTTTTAGCGTTGCTTAAATTTTTGTCGAGCTTATCGGTAAGCTTTGCAAACTGTGATAAAAGCTTTGACATTTTCTCAAGCAGCTTTTCTTCCTCGTCGACTAAAATCGCTGTTGATACAGCTTTTTTGCTTAAGATAGTCTGCGCAAGCTCGCCTGTAAATTTAGAAACAGCAGGGAAGATATCCTTCTTTGCCATATTAATCATAGTCTGCGCTTCAATCGCGATAACCTTAGAATAGTTAGAAAGCAGGATTTCGTATCGTGCTCTGACTTCTGTTTCACCGTAAATGTGGTTGCGCTCAAACAGCTCGATGTTTTTCTTGTCAATGTAGTGTTTGAGTGCGTCAGGTGTGTTTTTAAGATTTAAAAGACCTCGTTTTTGCGCCTCAGCTATCCATTCGTCTGTATAACCGTCACCATTGAAAATGATGCGCTTGTGCTCTCTGAAGGTCTTTCTGATAAGGCTTCTGCAAGCAGAGTTAAAGTTATCAGCGTTTTCGAGAATATCAGCAAATTGCGAGAGGGTATCTGCAACTATAGTGTTGAGCATAATGTTAGGACACGAAATGCTGATAGAAGAGCCTAGTGAGCGAAACTCAAACTTGTTGCCTGTAAAGGCAAACGGAGATGTACGGTTGCGGTCGCTTGTGTCCTTTTTAAAGTCAGGCATAGACTCAACACCTGTGCTCAAAAGAACTCTGCCGTGTGATTCGTAGTCTTCGTGCTTGATGATAGCATCGACAATAGCTTCTAAATCGTCGCCTAAGTACATTGAGATAATAGCAGGTGGTGCTTCGTTTGCACCAAGACGGTGGTCGTTGCCTGCGGTCGCAACAGAAAGTCTAAGCAAATCCTGATGCTCGTCAACCGCTTTTACAACCGCCGCTAAAAACAGCAGAAACTGCTGGTTTTCTTCAGGCTTTTTGCCGGGCTTCAAAAGATTTTCGCCGGTGTTTGTAGAAAGCGACCAGTTGTTGTGCTTACCGGAGCCGTTAACGTCAGCGAACGGTTTTTCGTGCAAAAGACAGGACATACCATGCTTTCTTGCAATAGTCTTCATCGTCTCCATTGTAAGCTGATTTTGGTCGGTTGCGATATTTGTTGTAGTAAAAATCGGGGCGAGCTCGTGCTGTGCAGGGGCAACCTCGTTGTGCTTGGTTTTTGAATAAATGCCGAGCTTCCATAGCTGTTCGTCAAGCTCTTTCATAAAAGCAGAAACGCGGTTTTTAATCGCACCGAAATAGTGGTCTTCAAGCTCCTGACCTTTTGTAGCACGCGCACCGAAAAGTGTACGACCTGTATATTTTAAGTCCTTGCGCTTGTCGTACATTTTGCGGTCGATGAGGAAGTACTCCTGCTCTGCGCCGACGTTTGCGGTAACTCGTGTTACATCATTTTTGCCGAACAATTTTAATATACGAACTGATTCAACGCTTATGCGGTCCATAGAGCGTAAAAGCGGTGTTTTCTTGTCGAGAACCTCGCCTGTGTATGACATAAACGCAGTCGGAATATATAGCGACCCCTCTTTTATAAAAGCGTAGGAGGTAGGGTCCCACGCGGTGTAGCCTCGTGCTTCAAAGGTTGCTCTTATACCGCCGTTTGGAAAAGACGATGCATCGGACTCTCCCTTTGTAAGCTCCTTGCCGGAAAACTCCATAATAACCTTGCCGTTATCTATAGGGGTCAAAAAGCTGTCGTGCTTTTCAGCGGTGATACCTGTCATCGGCTGAAACCAGTGTGTGTAGTGGGTACAACCCTTTTCAATCGCCCAGTTTTTCATAGCTTCTGCAACGCAGTTTGCGACTTTTATGTCGAGCGATTCACCGTTTTTAATAGTAGCTTTTAACGCAGAGTAGGTTTCTTTGTCAAGTCGTTCTTTCATAACCTGCTCGTTAAAAACATCTATGCCAAATATGCTTGGGACATCTATCATAATATGCTCCTTAAAATCTGAAAATACGAGAAAAAGTATAGTCTTTAACGCTTAATTTGTCAAGCGTAATACATTGCATTTTAAAGTATATATTAATTATAATAGGTTGTAAAATATATCATAGAGTGGTATAATCATTACAAATAATATGCGAAGCTGGTGAGCATAATGTTAAAATTTACAAAAATGCATGGTATCGGAAACGACTATATTTATATTAACGCGATAAATCAGCAGATTGACGACCCTTGCGCTTTAGCACTAAAGCTTTCACAAAGACGTTTTTCTGTCGGCGGTGACGGCGTTATCCTTATTTGCAAAAGCGATGTTGCTGATGCAAAAATGCGTATGTTTAACGCAGATGGAAGTGAAGGTATGATGTGCGGTAACGGGGTGAGATGTGTCGGAAAATACGTTTACGATAACCTGATTACCGATAAAAGCCGCGATACTATCACCATAGAAACACTAAGCGGAATTAAGACCTTGAAGATTACTGCAGTTAATGGCAAGGCACAGATGCTAAGAGTTGATATGGGTAAGGCGATTTTAAAAGCTCATGATATCCCTGTAATATATAATAGCGAGACCGTTATCAACAAGCCTCTTGTTGTTAATGACAAGGAGTATTTAGTCACCTGCGTTTCAATGGGTAATCCTCATTGCGTCACCTTTGTAGACGATGTTGATAGCTTAGAGCTTGAAAAAATCGGACCATATTTTGAAAATCACGAAGCCTTTCCTCAGCGTATCAATACTGAATTTGTAAAGGTGATTGACGAAAATACCTTGCAGATGCGAGTGTGGGAGAGAGGCTCAGGCGAGACCTGGGCGTGTGGTACAGGCGCGTGTGCAACGGTTGTTGCGGCGTGTGAAAACGGTTACTGCAAAAAAGGTGAAGATATTACCGTACACCTGCGTGGTGGCGACCTCATCATCAGCTACACCGACGAAACTGTTTTTATGACAGGCCCTGCTACTAAAGTGTACGACGGAGTAATTGAATAAGACATCAAGACTACTAACTTGATTTAAATTAAGATTTGCAGTATAATGGCAAATGAAATTTTTTATAAGGACTGATAGATATGAAAATCAATCACAATTATGACAATCTTGTGCCTAACTATCTTTTTGCTGAGATTGCTAAGCGCACTAATAAATTTATCGCAGAAAACCCTGACAAAAAGGTTATCAAGCTCGGTATCGGCGACGTAACACTTCCGCTTGCACCTGTAGTAGTTGATGCTTTTAAAAAGGGTGTCGATGAGCTTGCATGCAAAGAAAGCTTTAAAGGTTATCCTGATTATGAGGGCTATGAGTTTGTTCGAAAAGCGATTGCTGACTACTACGCTTCGTTTGGCGTAGAAATTGATAAAGACGAGATTTTAGTAAACGATGGTGCGAAATCTGATACAGGTAACTTTGGCGATATTTTCTCTGAAGATAACGTCGTTCTGGTTACCGACCCTGTGTATCCTGTTTATGTTGACTCAAACATTATGTCAGGTAGAAAAATTGTGCTTGCACCTGCTAATAAAGAAAATGGTTTCTGCGCTATGCCTGACGAAAACGTAAAAGCAGACATCATTTACCTTTGCTCACCTAACAACCCAACAGGTTCTGCATACACAAAAGAGCAGTTAAAAACTTGGATTGACTATGCGCTCAAAAATGATGCTATTATCCTTTACGACTGCGCTTACGAGGCATTTATTACTGACGACTGTCCTCGTTCAATTTTTGCGGTAGAGGGTGCTAGACAGTGTGCGATTGAGTTTTGCTCACTTTCTAAAACAGCAGGCTTTACTGGCGTTCGTTGCGGATATACTGTAATCCCTAAGGAGCTTGAGCGTGACGGTCACAACATCTATAAGCTTTGGTACAGACGTGAAGCTACTAAATTCAACGGCGTTTCTTATCCTGTTCAGTGTGCCGCTGCTGCTGTGTTCTCAAGTGAGGGTCAAAAGCAGATTAAAGAGAATTTAAGCTACTATAAAGAAAATGCAAAAATCATCGCATCTGCACTTGACGAACTCGGTATTTACTACACAGGCGGTAAAAATTCTCCATACATCTGGCTTGAGTGTCCAAACGGTATGGGTAGCTGGGAATTCTTTGACTATTTGCTCCAAAATGCTAACGTTGTCGGCACACCTGGTGAGGGCTTTGGCGACTGCGGAAAGGGCTATTTCCGTCTTACCTCCTTTGGCGACAGAGATAATACTATACAAGCGGTTGAGCGTATCAAAAAGCTTTTAGCTAAATAATTAAAGTTTATATTGCAAACAAAAACCCCGCAGGAAAAGCGTAATGTCGTTAGCGAAGTTTTACGCAAACCGAGTGGGATAACAGAAAATACAGCATAGTCAAGATGGCTATGCTGTATTTTTTTCTTTATAATCAACAAATTTCGTAACTTTATCAAAAATACTTTATTTTTC
>JAFQPG010000001.1 GCA_017411835.1 Ruminococcus sp.
CGTCGCCTGCATACTCATTGGATTCGGTATGACGGTATGTATGCTCGCTCCGCTTTACGGTGTGCCGATTATGAAAGCCTATCCGTCAAGATACGTAGCCTCCGCAATTATCGGGCTTGCTATCACGGCGGTTCTTATCCATGCGGTTATTGCCGAGATGTTTCTCGGTGCGCCTATCGCGCTGTATATCTTTTACGCGGTGGTTATGGCAGTGCTTGTGTTCGTGTTTACGCAGGTTGAGCCGTTTTTAATGTTTGCCCTTCGTCGCCGTATTTCCGACGATATCGTTCCTGTTGCAGAAGAAGATGCAAAGAAAGCTCCTATCGTGGAAACGGAAGTAAAACCCGAGCCTGTGAGCGTTACTTCAGAAAAAGACGCTTCGGATGATCCGCTTTTGAAGCTCAGCTCGAAGAAACGCGAGGTTGCACAGCTTATCTGTCTTGGCTATACTAACAAAGATATTGCAACTACCCTCTATCTCTCGGAACATACCGTTAAGGGTTACGTGAAGGATATTTATATTACGCTTGATGTTCACAGCCGTATGGAGCTTGCAGTCCTTGTGAACAACTACCGCTTATCAAACAAGAAGTGATAAACCGAATTTGCACGGCAGATCAGAGTAACACCGAGTATGTTCTTCAAAATCTCATACAAACACAAAGGCTGTACTCTTATTTAGAGTACAGCCTATTTTATCGGCAATGTTTGTTATTCTGTTTTTTGATTAAATAGTTGTATTTTTGCCGATAACGTGGTACAATAATAGCGTAGAAATTTAATCGGAGGTATTTATGAACTACCTATCAGTTTCAAAAACCGCAGAAAAATGGGGACTCTCCGAGCGTAGTGTACGCAATTACTGTGCTCAAGGTCGCATTGACGGCGCTAAACTTATCGGCAAAACCTGGCACATCCCTGAAGATGCCGTAAAACCGACTCACGCAAATAAAAAGAAAACCACCGCTACTTTGCTACAAATCCTGCGTCAGCAGAAACAGAGCAAAATAAACGGTGGTATTTATCACAAAGTTCAGATTGAACTGACATACAATTCGAACCACATTGAGGGTAGCAGACTGACTCACGACCAGACAAGATACATTTTCGAAACCAACACGATTGGCTTTGAAAACGAGGCGGTCAATGTTGACGATATCATTGAAACTGCGAACCACTTCAAGTGCATCGATATGGTAATTGATCAGGCAACTGCTACGCTTTCAGAAAAACTCATCAAAGAGCTACACGCAACATTAAAGACGGGCACTAGTGACAGTAGACTTGATTGGTTCAATGTTGGCGATTACAAGAAACTGCCTAACGAAGTCGGTGGCACAAGCACAACCTTGCCTGAAGATGTTGCAGGTAGTATGCGTAAGCTCCTAAGCGAGTACAACTCCACTAAAGCGAAAACATTCGATGACATAGTTGCGTTTCACGTTGCTTTTGAGAAAATCCATCCGTTTCAGGACGGCAACGGCCGTGTGGGCAGACTTATCCTGTTCAAAGAATGTCTCAAACATAACATCGTGCCTTTCATCATCGAGGATGATCTCAAACTGTTCTATTACCGAGGACTCAAAGAGTGGAACAACGAAAAAGGTTACCTGCTAGACACCTGCCTTACCGCACAGGATAGGTTCAAGGCGTATCTTGATTACTTCAGGATTGAGTATTAATAATATATTGTAAACGGGGTAAAGTTAATGGATGATAAAATATATGTTGATCTATATGAACTAATACAAAACCTATTTATTGATTTGATAGAATATGTAAATAAGAGTGAAGATGAAAACAAATATATCTTTTCCCATCACAAATTCCCAATGCTCAGAGGATATGATAAAAACGGACTTCCAGAATTATGGGAATCACACGTAAGTGATGGACCTAAAGACTATACCTCTTTATTTACTCGTTGGGATAAGGAGCATCATTACAACCTTGATGAAATCACATCATATCAAAACGTAATTGATTATTTTGTAACTCATGAACAGGATTTTAAGAGTTTTGTTTATTTCAGCAATTGGGATTTCAAAAAAGATATTTCACGTTCTATTATCCGCTACCTATTACTTACTTCTTTTGACAGTTATATGCACGCAGCAAAATCGTCCACTTTTAACGAAGATGTCTTTAAAAACATTTTGCTACACTTATATAACAAAATATTCCCTGATAATCTATCTATAAGTATCTGTGTTCCGATTCTATTCACAAAATTTGAAGAAGATAACATTCCTATAACAGATAATATTAAGATCAGAAAACTAAATGAAAAAGAGCTAATATCTATTTATAAAGTCGGTGGATATTCTGATACACACGAAGTCTCAACTGTATCAAGAGCTCTATATATACTCGAATTAGAGAATTATTCAATTCCCAATACATCTGAATTCTTACGATCCGGACTTGATTATAAAGAATCTTACCCGATAGATATTATTGACAAATGGTTTGCTGCATTAAAGACAACAACACACATAGAAACAGGATACGGACAAGTTCTGTCTTTTCCACAAAACTGGGGTGTGCGTGATGCTAATCTCATTGAAGTCCATGGAGATAAAATCAAAAAATACAATTCAAGAATAAATAAATACTATACAGATATTCCCACACTTAGTGCGAAAGATTTAGTTCCTGCAATTAAACTATTTAACTTCTTATTAAACAACGAGAAAAACTCTGTAAATATAGCTGTTAATAGGCTGACTCTTGCGTATCTGCGAGAAACCGAGGAAGATGCAATTATTGACCTTATGATCGGAATAGAGGCTTTAGTTACAAATAAGGATTTCGGTGAAATTTCTTATAAGGTTTCCACAAGAGTAGCGTTGATATTGTCAACTCTTGAAACTTACCCTTACAACATACTTGAAACAAGGCAAATAATAAAACACTTATACAAATTTCGGTCTAAGGTTGTACATGGTGAAAGTTTTACAGATAAGAATAAGATAATAAAAATACGAGAAGATGTTCAAATAGACACAATACAAATAGCTATAGAGGTACTTCAATATTTATTAGTAGCTTTATCTAATAACCCTAGTCTTTCAAAGGCAGATAGCATAGATACATATTTTATGGAACAATATGAAAAGCTATCAAACACCCACATACCTACAAGTCCATCGGAATAAATGCTCCAAATAAACATCAATAAACATCAAATTGGCTATAAATAAAAAAAGACCGCTCGGGCGTCCGTATAAAACGGCTTACCTAAGCGCCAAAATGGGGTCCCCGAAATCTAAGATTTTGGGGAGAGGAGTAGCAACAAAGCGCGTACTGTGGCGATTTTTAGCTAAAAAGAAAATCGCCGCAAACAAGCGACGTTTGCGACGATGATGGAGCTGATAACCGGATTCGAACCGGTGACCTCGTCCTTACCAAGGACGTGCTCTGCCTCCTGAGCCATATCAGCAAGTTTTCTGTTTTGGTTTGTACTAATACACCTGCATTAAAGCACTTGTTGCGTACCACAGTATGATAACACACCTTGAAAGAAATTTCAATAGTTATTTTAAACTTGATTATTACTGGGTTTTTTAGAGCTTGCTACAACTTTCTTGAGTCTTTGTATCACAAGAAGATAAAATAAAAGCACCCGCTTAATTTGCGGGTGCTTAATTTTTTGCATATTAATTTTCAGCTACGGACCTCAAACGCATACATATCACGCCTCGTTGTCCTCCGCCATTCCTCAAATGCTTAGTCTTCGTATTCCATAACCTCTTGTGTTACTTCAGGATATGCAGAAAGCATCGGTCTTACATCCTTGCCCTTTAGTTTTCTGTCTATGTAATTATTAGTGATTTTTACGACCAAGCCGGACATCGAGATAATACCGATAAGGTTAGGGAACATCATCAGACCGTTAAAGGTGTCGGAAATATCCCACGCGATTGACGATGTCATCAACGCACCCGACATAATCATAAGCACAAAGATAACCTTATACACTACTGTTGCCTTTGAGCCAAAGAGGTATTCAAACGCTTTTGCACCGTAGTGGCTCCAGCCTAAGATAGTAGTAAATGCAAACAAAAAGATAGCAACCGCTATAAACATCGAGCCGATATTCACGCCCCCGATAGAAAATACGGTGTCAAAGGCTGATGCAACAAGTGTTGCTTCACTTCCCGCTCCTTTTGCAACTGTGCCTGTAGTAAAGTCGAACACGCCGGAGGTAAGTATAACCAAAGCTGTCATCGTACAAACAACGATAGTATCAACGAACACCTCGAATATGCTCCACATACCCTGTCTTACAGGCTCTTTAATCTTGCCTGAACAATGCACCATAACCGACGAGCCAAGACCCGCTTCATTTGAGAAAACGCCACGCTTGAAGCCCTGAGTGATAACTACGCTGACAAGATATCCAAACGTACCGCCCACCGCAGCAACAGGAGAAAACGCGGTTTTAAAAATATTGTAAAATGCAGTTCCTATCATATCGTAATTCACACCGATAAGTACAAATGAACCAACAACATAAAGCACAACCATAACAGGTACGATTTTTTCAGCAACAGCACCGATACGCTTTACGCCACCTAAAATAATAAGTCCTGCTAAAATTAAAATAACTGCACCGATAAGCGCTGAATAAAGAGTAACTGATGACTCACCATCGGTGTATAAAACCACTTTTGACAGGCTTTCAATTTTAAACGCAGCTTGGATATTTGCGACAATCTTATTTACCTGTCCCATATTGCCAATACCAAAAGCCGCAAAAACAGTGAATATAGCAAAAAGCGTTGCCAAAAGCTTCCCAAGCCACTTACAACCCTTTTTAGAGCCTAAGCCGTCACGCAGATAGTACATAGCACCACCGCACCATTCGCCTTGGTCATTCTTACGTCTGTAAAAGATACCAAGCACGTTTTCAGAAAAGCCCGTCATCATTCCAAAGAAAGCGGCAACCCACATCCAGAACACGGCACCCGCACCACCTGTTGCGATAGCAGATGCTACACCCGCAATGTTACCTACACCGACTGTGGCTGCAAGCGCAGTACACATAGACTGGAACTGAGAAATTGACTTATCCTTTTCATCTGTATGACCTGATATACTTTTGTTAAAAATACTGCCTATGGTTTTTTTAAACCAGTGACCAATATGTGTAATCTGAAAAAACTTAGTCAGAAATGTCATCAGTATACCTGTGCCGATAAGTAAAACAAGTGCAATCGGACCCCATACAACCGAGTACACCGCACCGTTTACATCCACAAGCTTATCCATGAATTTATCCATTTAACCCCTCCAAATTAAATATATATAGTTAATTATATACCAAAAATTATGTCAATATATGTTATTTTAATGATATACAAAAACAGCTATAAAAGCAAGGAAAAATGCAAATTGCTACAGTAATTTGAAAATTTTTCCATTATATGCTATAATCACTTTAAAGAGGGGACGGTGCTAAGATGGACTTGAATTCTCTATTTATATCATTTAAAGCTAAATGCAAGACAATCAAAAAATTCATCCGCACTAAAAAGGGCAGAAATCTTTTTCTAATTGCTTGTGCAATGTTTGTGCTGATGTTTTTTGCACCGCTGTTTCAGGGTGCTGTCGGCACCGCACTTATCGGCTGTGTTGGTATTCCGCTTGTCACAATGATATGGCGTAGACACGACTTTCGACACGCTGTAGTGCCTGCATTTTTCTTTTTGATACCGATGGTGCTTGATATGCTGATTTATCGCACGCTTAGCATTTCTGTCAGCTTGCTTGTCGGTATTGTTTCTACACTTGCTGTATCGATGCATCCTGTGTTTGACTTTTTACGCACACAAAAGGACGACCTTTACGCCTACTTAGGCGCGGGCGGAATTTGCGTTTGCATTGTTGTGCTTGCATCACTTTTGATTTTACTTGTCGAAATTGCTTGGTGGCTGTTTTGTCTTTTCCTTTTCTTTGCTGTTATTGCGGTTTTCTTTACCGTAGTTTTATCATCAGCAGCTTATACCGCAACTGACGATAAGCGCCAGCAACGTAAAAAACAACATAAAAAAGAAAACCTTGATTACGACAGCTATGACTTTGACACCTTTGCACAGGACATCGGTCTAAAAAACGAGCTTGACCCTCACGCGCAAAAAGCTGCTCGCTTTGATGCCCCGCACAAAAGAGGCGATAAAAAGGACCCGCTTTTCTACGACGTAGATTAATAAAACAAGCTTAATAAAAATTAACGGGCAGTTGAAACTGCCCGTTTTATTTTTAGCTGAAAAGTCGCTTGCACATATCGATGTATGCGTTGACCTGCTCTTTATTAAGATAGTAGTAGCGTCTGCCACCGGTGTATTCATAGTCTACTAAATTAGCATCCTGAAAACGCTTGTTGAAAATCCTCAGCTTTGCAGGAGAGATGTTTAGCTCACGCGAAAGCTCCTGCAAATAATGCGGTCGTTTAGCATAGCTCATCAGAATACGCATCGAGTCTTTATCTCCTATGATATTTAAAAAGTTCTCGACTGAGTCCTGCTCAACCTTAGAGGCATAATACTCATCACACAAAAAACCGTTTAAAAGGAAAACCGAGCCATCGTTGTATTCTTTGCAAAAATAGCTTACTGTAAACATATAGCTGATGCAAAGCTCAACCTTATCATTGTTTGTAATGGCGTAGGCAATATCGTCGAATTTCAAAATGTTGCAGAAATAATCGTAATCGATTTCCATCAGATTTGAATAACGCTTTTGCTGATTTTTAGCCATCTTCACAGCCTCGTCCTCATACGCCTTAAACACGTCATACATACTCACGATTATATGTCTGATGCGCATCTTTGTTTCCTGTGGATAATCGTACAGGCTGATAATCTTTTCTTTTATATCAACGTCAGGCTCATCAAGATTCGCTATATACCTTTTCATTGACTCTAAATCATTCGGCCAGTCCTCGCAATTTGACTGAGAGTACTCATTAATAAAGCATCCGCCGATATAGTCAAACAGAGCATCAATTTCATAATTATCGTATTTCTTTAAAAAAGCATCAAAGGTATTTACGCTCTGGTAGTCAAACAAAAATGCCTTTAAAACGCCTTGCAGAATGTTTGAAAAAGCAAACGTCTTGATTTCTTCCTTTACAAATGGGCTTAAACTTTGCTCAAAAGCGTTCATAACCTCGTTATACAAAGCCTGCTTTGAGCACAGCTTGTTGATTTTCGGGTCGTTCTGTTTTAAGCCGTAGCAATCGTCGAGATAAGCAACAAACGCTCCACAAAATTCAAACAAAGGCTTGCTCACAAATTTAAGTCTTTTTTTAAGCTCAATATAGTCAACTCGGTTTTTTGTTTTCGGCATTTTTATCACCCCACTCTACAATAAATAATATCAAAGCTTTGCGATTATTGTCAACAAAGAGCTTTGACAAGGGCAAGTATTATACACTGATTAGACATTTTTTATTTTATATGGTAAAATATAAAAGCAATAAACCAAAACGGAGGTTTAATATGGCTGAAAATAAAGACTATAATTTTGATAATTTTGATGATACCAAAGCTTACGGCAAACACTTTAAGGCGCAACCTCAAGATGAAGACAACTTTGATGTAGAGCAAAACCGTACTGCTGATGTAGCAAACGAGCCTGCTCAAGCTAACGACTATGGCGACGATTTTTACTCTGACAAAGACAGCTTTGAGCCTGACGACGATGAGAGCACAAAGGTGTTTGACCCTGTTTACACAGAAAGTACAAAAAAGAGCAAGAATGAAATCGACGAGTCAAAAAAGAAAAACTACATTATCATCGCTTTAGTTATCTCTTTGGCTGTTGTTATATTTATCTTTTCGCTTATTTTCTTTATAGACTCGGGTGATGACGATAAAAAGAAGGAAACTAAGCCTTCTTCCACCGTTTCTGAAACTGTCGAGTCTACAGTAGTAACGGAAGAAGAAACCGAAAAGCAAACAGTTGCACCGACTGAAGAACCTACTGAAAAGGCAACTGAAAAACCTACCGACGCTCCTACTGAGCCTCCGACTGAAAAACCAACACAAGCGCCTACCGATGCTCCGACTGGAGAGCTAACACAAGCTCCTACCGACGCTCCTACTGACGCTATAGTAATTTAAAATAAAAAGCCTGCTGAGTTTATAGCAGGCTTTTTGAATTTTCTGTGACAAATTTACTTTTTTGGTGGAAAATTTCAGTAAGATATAATATAATCATATTATACTCAAAAAAAGCTATATCAAAGGATACAATTATATGAACCATCAAAAGGTCAGGAAAATTACAGCTATAATATTTTACATTATTTTAACGCTTGTGCTTGTCGCAACTGCGTGTATCGGTATGTATGCATATTCGCTTATTAATAACCCCGATTATATTACCATCGGAGTTGGCGAAAGCTACACGCTAAAGCCAAAGGTAGACGAATATGATGAGTATCTTGTACGCTCTTACAATCCTGAAATTGTATCCCCAAGCAGCGCAAGCACCGTCATCGGTAACGAAATAGGCGATGCAATAGTCGGAATTAAGTACACCTACTTTAAACGCGACTTTTACCGCTTTAAGGTTATTGATGAGCCTAAAAGCATTAAGCTCAACTACAACGATGTGCACTTGGGTGTGGGCGAAATCAAAACTCTTATTGCTACCTGTAGCAATAAAAATCACAACTACACGCTCGACTTTTCTTCCTCCGATGAAAAGGTCGCTACAGTAAATTCTATCGGCACTATCACCGCAGTAAACGTAGGCGAGTGCAAAATTTACGCCACCGCTTACAATGGCATTAAAACCTACTGTACTGTCACAGTTTCAAAAGCACCGTCAAGCTTTTCTTTAAGCGAAACATCACTGACTTTAGGTGAGGGTGAGGAAATCATACTGGACTGTGTATTTGCTCAGGACGAATACACCCAATCTGTTGAGTTTATTCCAAGCGACGAGGAAATCGTAAGCGTCACAAATGAAAATGTTATCACAGCTAAAAATGCAGGTGAGTGTACGGTTTTTGCCCGCAGTCACAACGGCAAAACTGCACAATGCGATATTAAAGTCAAAAAGATGCCTGACTCTCTAAAGCTTTTAACCCTTGATAAATATGATGTCGACACCGACATCAATTTAGAGCTTGATATGGGAAAAGACTCTTACGCACATAATGTTGAGATTACGGTGTCGGACCCTGATGTTTTAGAGGTAGACGAAGAAAACCCTCTCCTTTTACATCCAAAAAGCAAAGGCAAGGCAACCATAACCGCAAAACTAAAAAACGGTGTCACTGCAGAAAAGTCTGTAAGCATCGGGGATTATTCAAAGCACCATATAAGCTTTACTACGCTCAACCAATTTCCAACTTTGCCGACAGGCTGTGAGGTTGTATCCTTAACCTCTATACTAAACCACTACGGCTTTGATGTGGGTATGACGACTATGGCGGACAAGTATATGCCTCGTTACGACGGCACTTTCTACAATGTCAGCCCACACGACTACTTTTTAGGCACGCCGTACACATGGGACGGCTTTGGATGTTTTTCGGGCTGTATTGTAAAAACCGCAGAAAATTACTTTGACGATAAAAACATCAAAAATTACACCGCCGTGGATATAACAGGCTGTAGTTTGGATGAATTATATAACTATTTAAACAACGACATTCCTGTCATAACCTGGGTGACCTCGGGCTTTGTAAACCCGACAAACGACGGTAGTTGGACAGTAGACGGCGAAACCTTTTCATGGTGCAACCACGAGCACTGTCTTGTCACCATCGGCTATGATAAAAACGCTCACACCGTCACCGTTGCGGACAACTCGGGTGGCTACAACTACTCCTTGTCTATGTCACAGTACGAAAACGTGTTCAAGGGTATGGGCAGTATGGCTGTCGTAATTTTAGAAAAATAAAGGAGCATTTATATGAAAAAACTTATTGCATTATTTTTAGCTGTCGCTCTTTTGCTTTGCTTAAGTGCGTGCAACAAGGTTGATACATCACAGTATTCTCACATAACTCAGGCAAAGCAAGAATGCTCTGAGCAGGAAATCAGACAGTTGATTGAAAAAAACCTCGACTGCTACTTTTTATTCTATGTATCTGCGCTGGACTACTCACAAGAGGAAAACATAGACGGCTACTACAAAGCTGACACATCATACTTTGAGAGCTACGAGGCGCTATACAACTTTGTAAACGATACCTATGTTGCAGAAAAAGCACAGGAGCTTTTAAATTATCCAAGCAAAGAAACTCCACTGTATAAAGAAATTGACGGTGAGTTATACGTCAACCCTGATGTTATAGCCCCTGTAAACTACGAGGTTATGTGGGACGACAGCTACACATTAAAGTTCAAATCAAACAGCACAAGTGCGTGTAGCTTTGAAATAGTAACCACTGATTTTGACGGCAATAAATATGTCACACAAGGTGCTGCTGTCAATCAGAAAAAGCATTGGTACTTAACTGATTTTGTATATTAAACACGGGTGCTATTATGAAACAGAAAACTAAAGGCAGGCTTAAAGCCCATATTAAATCTAAAAGCAAAATAAATCTCATTTTGAGCATCATTGTCGCTTTGGTACTTGTTGCGAGATTTCTGCGTGCAGATTACTATTCTGTTTTTCTGTGTGTACTGACCCTACTGCTTTTTAACATACCTCTTTTTGTAAATAAAAGACTCCACGTCACCCTGCCAAAAGAGCTTGAAGCAGTTATCCTGCTGTTCATTTTCTCGGCTGAAATCTTAGGCGAAATCGGCTCATTCTACACCCACATTCCTTGGTGGGATACTATGTTGCATACTATAAACGGCTTTTTGATGGCAGCTATCGGCTTTGCGCTGATTGACATCCTGAACAACTCACCGAAGTTTCATTTCAATATGTCGCCTATATTTGTTGCCTTTGTAGCGTTTTGCTTTTCGATGACGGTAGGCGTTGTGTGGGAATTTTTTGAGTTTTCTATGGACTACTTTACACTAACAGATATGCAAAAAGACCGTCTTGTGCCTGCGATTTCGTCAGTGCTGTTAAACCCTACCGGCTTAAATGACGAGATAGTAATCAAGGGTATTGAAAGCACAACGGTACAGCTTGCTGACGGCTCTACATACCTGATAGAGGGCGGATATCTTGACATCGGCATTATCGATACCATGAAAGACCTGCTCGTCAATCTTATCGGAGCGGTGGTATTCTCAATAATCGGATACTTCTACATAATCGGCAGAAACAAAGGCGTCTTTGCTAAAAAGTTTATCCCTCAGCTTCAAGAAAAAAAGCAACCATCAGACAAGCAAGACCCCACCGAAAAAACGATTTTGGAATAAAATGACGGATAATCAACGATAAATACTAAATAAAAAGGCAGTACAGCAAAGCAAGTTTTGTATCGCATCTTTGTACTGCCTTTTATTATTAATATCTCTGACTTATTCTATCTTACGAATATGCAAAGGGTATTTTACTGCATCAAGCCAATAAGTTCACAAATAATGCGATTTCACTTGACATTAAAGTTATAAAATGTTACAATAACTTGCGTTGAGAATATATAGGGGTATAGCTCAGTTGGTAGAGCAGTGGTCTCCAAAACCACGTGCCGAGGGTTCGAGTCCTTCTGCCCCTGCCAGTATGAGTGTTCATAACGGATTTAAGTTATGAACACTCTTTTTTTATTCAAATTCTTCTAATATGTATATGCGTGAGCAGGTTATATGCCTGCTCACTTTTTTATTATTAAGCTGACTTTCGTGGGATATACTCAACCTCAACACCAATGCGAGTGTCGGCTTTGTAATTTTCGTCTTCGGGCAACATCGGGATGTTAATAAGCCCTACGAAGCGGTAGTATATCGTAATCTCCTGAGTATAGCATTTGTTTACACCTTGCTTTTCGTGAACATCAATGTGGTCAATAAGTTCTCGAAGCATTGGTGCTGTAAGAATTCTCATTTCCATAAACTTACGAACAGCTTTGATGAAATCATCTTTGTTTTAGGGTATCGTGCAAAAATGATTGCAATGCAAGCTTCCTTAAAACCCTTTGAACCGTACTGTTGATACT
Organism: Ruminococcus sp.; assembly: GCA_017411835.1. Lineage (GTDB taxonomy): Bacteria > Bacillota > Clostridia > Oscillospirales > Acutalibacteraceae > Ruminococcoides. Next base: position 12,086 of record JAFQPG010000001.1, read on the forward strand.
GGCCTGATATTAACATAATAAAATGATAAAACGCCTGACCTCCCACAACGGAAAGATCAAGCGTTTCTTTTTCATTATTTTAATCTTTCAAATCTGCAATCTCACCCATATCAGGTAACCATACAGATGATGCATCAACAAAACCGCTCTGGTCTTTTGCTTGTGCGGCAATTGTAGATGGGATATTTCCATTAAGCTGCCCACGAACACTTTCTGCCCTCAGCAGACAAAACTGTTTTATCGTTTCAGCACCAAGCAGGAAATCTTCATAAGAACAAAATGCGGTTGGGTCTTTTTTCACATACGGAGAAATCATTTCAAGGGTATCATCTATAAACTCTTCAAAATAACCACTTTCAAAGTAACCTTCAATTAACTCATCGAAGTATTTGTGATACTGAGCATAATACTTGTTGTTCTTCATCAGATTATGATATAGCGGACGATTTTTCATAATCTCACCACTGGCAGGGGTGTTGATGGGATAGTTCACATATAGCGTAGAATCATTGATTGGGTCAGGCATCCCAAGGGAATAGGTGGCAAAAGCAAGGTTATAATCCCAAGGCAGAATACTCAAAACTCCATTCTCTTCATAGAGAAAATAGTTATGTCCGGTTCTGCCCAAATAGCTATCCATATTCACCACAAACACCTGCACAGTAAAGTAACGCAGTACTTCATCTACATTGATAGCTGTTTCAAGATTATCGCCAGTAGATAATATCTTTAATGCGTTAATCACACGCTGTTTATCTGAATCTGTTATATCAAACTTTGCATTGCGGAAGATATTGTCGTAGCTGTCAAAGTCCTCATCGGTGTAACGCAGATGAACATCAGCGTTTTCGTCATTCAGAGATTTATAATCCGGTTTATAAAGTTGTCCGTGATCTATTCCGAAACTGCGCTTGACAAAGGCTTCTTCCGGCTCTTCGATAGCCAGAAACAATCCCCAGTCTTTTTCATTGACACGTACCCAAGCGTAGCTGCAAAGAGGCGTAGGAACACCCATATGCTCCATCATATCAAAGGTAATCCATGTCTTCATATAGCTGTTATCCTGAAAAGAGGAATCCAAAGAAAACTTGTCCAAGCCATAATAACTGCCATAAGTGTAGTGGTCAAATTCTACTTTCAGGCTATAACGGTCATGACCATACTTTTCAGTTAAACGACGGGAGTTATTTCCTTTTGCACGAATCGCCACATTTGAAAACTTCTCGCCGTCAACTACCAGTGTGCAGGCGGAGTATTTTTCCTCTGATGCCGTATCCAGAAAAGCATCCCAATCATCAATCAAAATGTCGATGGTGTGTACTCTGGTCTGGTCAAACAAACGTGTTTCATAACCCGGTGCTGATGAAGCAGGTGTGATACCGACGAACTCTCCATTCATAAACACAACCGTTACCACAAGTGCCACAGCCATGATGATTATACAGATTCGGTCGATGAACTTGGATTTCAGCATAGTTTAACTCATATAATCGCCGTTGTAGGAAACCATCACCGTATGACTGACACCAGGTAACTCAGCAAGTTCATTGATAAAATTGGTGTTGGAATCTTTCAGGCGTACTTCATAATTCAGCTCAATACAGTCAGGGGTAACGCTCTTGCTTTTCACGGACATTTTGTTTAACTTGCCTGATACAAAAGCATGAGCTTCTTTTTCGGCAGAAGCATCTGCACAGTGAATCACCAGTATGTAAGGTTTCTCAAAGCCTTTGTGATGAGAGAAAATCATTAGAATCAATCCAATAAACAAGCTGCTAATAACCGCCAATGGAATAAAACCGGCAGCCAGCACAATACCTGCGGCAATTGACCAGAACAAAAAAGCAATATCAGACGGATCTTTGATAGCTGTACGGAAACGGACGATAGATAATGCACCTACCATACCAAGGGAAAGCACTATATTACTGGTTACCGCAAGAATCAGCAGTGAGGTAATCATACACAGGGCAATCAGGGTTACACCAAAGCTGGAAGAGTACATCACTCCGGCGTAGCATTTTTTATATACAAAGAAAATGAAAAGACCTACTGCAAAGGACAGCGCCAAAGCCAGTGCCATATCCAGAACAGAAATGGTGGATACATTTTCGAGAAAGCTTGATTTGAATATATCTTGAAAATTAAAAGTCATAGTTTTTCTCCTGTTTAATCAAACTTACGACAAATGGCATACTTGGAATAAGCTGATGCCTGTCGATTTGGAATCTGTACCGCCATAGATACAATCTCCGGTAAGAATTCATCATATTTTACTTCGAGCACCGACAACCCATCAGAAACAGGTATATGGTTCAGCTGAGGATTTAGAAAATCCACGCTGCAAAGCCCAAAACGGAGATTGCGGTCTATGGTGATTCGCACATTTCCCGGCTCATAGAGGAAGGCTTCCCGTTCATAGGTTACGATGGTTTTAGGGCTGAGAAGCTGACCCTTCATTTTGCTGTACAGTTCCACAAGTAAAGGGTGTTCAGCTTTTAATAGAAAGGCAATATCACCCTCCTGAATACTTCGAACCTGTTCTTCAGTTATTCTCACACTGTGTTTGCCACAAAGTCCATTGATTTTGAATTTCTTTTCAAGGCGGATGAACGAAGTATCGTTTCCGTAATAGCGAATTCGGAATTTTTCCCGCTGATTTACACCGTCAATTTTTTGTCTTAAAGCCTTATCGTATGGCGTGTCAAAATAGAGGCTGCTCACACGATAAGAACCGTGTGAGTCAGCATTTAAATCATGTTTGAACAGTTTTCTCAATCGGGAAGTAAGTATAAAATCGTCCTGTGGATTGATATTATGTTTCAGTTCATGTCTTAGTTTTAAAGGCTGCTTTTCCTTAATCATCATAATCGCTGTTTCCGTAGTCGGATCCATTATCATAGTCAGAATTTCCATCATCATAATTGGAATTTCCGTCATCGTAATCAGAAGCACTATCGTTGTAATCAGACTGACCATAGTCAGAATTGCTGGATGTTACCGGAGGGGTATTCACAACAGGGGCTTTGTAGTCAGAGTTACCATCATCGTAATTAGAATTACCATCATCATAGTTGGACTGACCATAGTCAGAATTGCCGGATGTTACCGGAGGAGTATTCACAACAGGACCTTTGTAGTCAGAGTTACCATCATTGTAATTAGAATTACCATCATCATAGTTGGACTGACCATCATCGTAATCAGTTACACCATCGTTATTAGGATCATAATCCGTATCATCGTAGTCTGTCACTCCGTCATTTTCAGGACCGTAATCTGTATCATCGTAGTCGGTCACTCCATCATTTTCAGGACCGTAATCTGTATCTACATAATCGGTAATACCATAATCGCTTTCGTTTTCAACGTCCATAGGAACATTCCAATTGTTTTTGTTTACACAGTCACGGACATCGGACACAACTTCATCCAAGAAAGCATCGTGAGGGAGCTTGGAACCGGATTCAATTTCAATAGTTATCTGGCGTCGTTCACCTTCAACCTCTTCTACGAAGTAACCAGCTTCACCAATGGCAGAAACCAGAGTTGTTACTACTTCACGAGTTTCCTTACCAATCAGGTCCTTACAGTTGCTGATAATACTCATAGCATCATCATTACGGGCAGAAACATTGGTAACAAGCCCATTCTTGTCATATTCCACTGCGATTTCAGGATTTACACTCAGCACCAGAACACCGCCTGAAGCAAGTTCTGTGCCACCCTTAGTACTTGTGCTTTGACCGCATCCGGTCAGGCAGGCAAGGCTCATAACCAGAGCCAAAATAATTGTAATAATAGATTTTTTCATATTATAGATTCTCCTTTGAAATTTTAATTATTGTGGTTGGATGAGGGCTTCGTTTCATCTTACATTAATAGATTACGGAAGTCATTTCATCAAACCGGGGTCGAATAGAAATTTTTTATTTTTGAAGCCCTGCAAGGTGTTTTTCTTCCTTACATATACAGCATACGCAGGACTATTTTCAAAATTGGGGTAGAATTACATTTTTTTAATCAGTCATCATCGTAATCAGAGTAATCATCATAATCAGATTTTTCATCCTCACCATAATCCGATTGACTGTCATCATTGTCTATGTAATCAGAACCATAATCACTTTGCCCTGTGACGAAATCTTCATAATCAGATTGACTATCTTCCGTTTTATAATCAGACTGACTGTCATCCATATCATCTGATTCGTCGTAGTCGGTCTGTCCGTCATCGTAACTGCTGTCACCATAATCGCTTTCCGCAGGCTGTGGACTTGCAGGTGGTGCAGTTGCCTTATTCGTGTCCTCATAGTCCGATTCACCATAGTCACCTTCTTTCGGTGTGACAGGAAGAACCACTTTATTGCCTTGTTCTTTCATATCTGTCACTTCAATCGTTACAGACAGTTTTTCGTTTAGATGCTCATTTAACTGTGTGGCCAGCGTATCGCTATGGATATTAACCCATTCATCACTGTCTGCATCAAGCACCAGAGATATCTGTCCGCCCTCATAGAGATAACCCATATCAATAGCTCTGGCAACCAGTTCATCCATTACCAGATCCAGGTCTTTTTTCTTGTATTCATAACCTGCGATCAAATCATCGCCATCCGAATTGATACCATCCAGCTTGACAACCACATCATTGCGGTTCACATCAATACGAACTTCCGGATTGATGGTCATATATACCGATGCGTATGTCATCTGTCCCATCTGAAACATAGATGTTACCATCAGTATCAGACAAGCAACCATAGCTACCAGTGAATACACCCATTTATTTGTTTTCTTCTTCTGCGAAACTGACGGAGGAACCTGCATTTCAATAATATCGGTTACCGTCTGTCCAACTTCATAATGTCTGTTTGCTACCTTTAGAAAACATCCTTCTTCATTTAGAACCACTGCATAACTAAGGTGGCATTCCATTACTATATATTTCATCTGAGGCTCCCTCCTTTCCTTTTCAGGACGTGCCTTAAATGACCACGGATGATTTCATATCCGTTGGTCTGGATCAGGAGCATCGCTAATATGTACTTTCTGTGGCGTTCCAGAGTCTTTCTCTCTGCACCAGAGCCAAGAACAAGCTGTGCCATAGGAAGCTTTTTCGTTCGTAGCAATTCATCCAACAGGTATTTGTTTTCTGCTGCGTAGCGAATTGTAGAAGCACAAGCTTCCATCGTACGCTCTTGTTTGGGAGAATTATCTGCCACATCAGAGAAACTAACACCAAAATCCGCCATAACAGAGGACAGTTCTTCGATTTCCTGTTTTACAGCTTCCAGATTGGCGGATTCATCGAATTGATCTCTATCATCTGCTAACTCATCCATAAGGGTATGGTCATCTTCTCCTGTTTCTGTGTATAGAGAAATATTCCCCTGATGTCTGTTTTCTTTTCTCTGAAAGTCGATAATGCGGCTGCGAATAAGCATGGCTGCATAGCTTAAAAATGTGCCTCGAGTTCGTTCATATCCCATAACTGCTTCATGAAAGGCAATCATAGCGATACTAAATTCATCATCCTGTTCGGTGCAGAGTTTCTGAATACATTTAGATGCTTCGGATCGGATAAAAGGAATATAATCCCTGATCAACTCGTCTGCTTTGTGTATATTCTCTTTCGCCGCATAGACCGCTTTTATGATCTGATGCTCGCTTTTCATAACGTTACTCCTTGTTATTTATAGAATACGAATGTTTTTTTATAAAAGTGGGGTAATTGGAAAATTTCTGTTAAAACATCCCATAAACAACCAAGGTAAAGTCTACCGAAAAACAACACAGTTCAATACTACAGTCTTGTCAATCATAAGTAAAATGTATGTAAAGTCACACTTAACCGCTTTTTATTACCAGACTGATATGATATAATTAACGAAACTTTTTAAATTAAGGAGCTTTCACTATGATTTGGTGTGTTGAAGACGAAGCTAGTATTCGTGATATAGAAGTATATGCATTAAATGCAGCAGGCTTTGAAACCAGAAGTTTTGAGGACGGCGACAGCTTTTGGGAAGCACTTCAAAAAGATAAGCCTCGATTAGTTCTTCTTGATCTCATGCTTCCCGGTACGGATGGCATTACACTGATAAACAAAATGAAGCAAAACCCTGATTTCTGTGATATTCCTGTTATTATAGCAACAGCTAAAGGTGCTGAGTTCGACAGAATCAGAGGTCTTGAACTGGGGGCAGATGATTATCTTGTAAAACAGTTCAGTATGATGGAAATGGTGTCACGAGTAAAAGCGGTTTTGCGCCGTTCAGAGCCCAAGAAAACCAAAAATTGCTATCAAGTCGCTGGGCTGATTGCAAATTGGGATGAGCATACCGTTTCTGTCAATGGCGAAAGAATCGTTCTCAGCTTCAAAGAATTTGAACTTTTAAGAATGTTGCTTACCAACCCTGGAACAGCTTACACAAGAGATCAGATTTTTGCACAGGTTTGGGATACCGATTATATCGGCGACAGCCGAACACTGGATATGCACATTCGTACTCTCAGACAAAAGCTGGGGGAATACGGAAAAATGATCGAAACCGTCCGAAATGTAGGATATCGTTGGGAGGACGGTCATGGCAGGTAAAATATTAAAATCCATTCTATCTGTTGCTATAGCCGTTCTGCTCATCAGCTTTCTTGTAATCACCGGTATGCTGTATCAGGATTTTACATATATTCAGCATAACCAGTTAAAAGACAAGTTAGTTCTGGCGGCAACTGCTACGGAAAATATGGGCTATACGTATCTAAAACAGCTTCCTTTGGACACCTACAGGCTTACTTGGATTTCACCAGATGGAACTGTATTGTTTGACAGTTTCGCTGATGCGAATACGATGGAAAACCATTCTGACCGAGAAGAAATTCAGGAGGCATTTGAAGATGGAAACGGAGACAGCTTACGTTATTCTGATACTTTGACAGAAAAAACGATTTATGAGGCAGTTATGCTGGATGACGGAAGCGTGCTTCGCATTTCTGTCAGCAGAGATACTGCTGCCGCACTGGTAATTGAAATGCTCTGGCCAATTATAATCATTGCCATATTCGCAATCATACTTTCTGCATGCCTTGCACACAGAATGGCAAAGCAGGTTGTCGAACCGCTAAATCAGCTGAATTTGGACGAACCAATGGAAAATGAAACCTATGAAGAACTGACACCATTGCTTCATAGAATACACTCCCAATATCAGGAAATTGCATTACAGATGCAACTTCTAAAACGTAAACAACAGGAATTTGATAAGATTACAGAAAATATGAAAGAAGCACTCGTGCTACTGGGAACAGATCATAGAATCATCAGCATCAACTCGGCTGCTATGCATTTGTTCCAAACTGCTTCACCAAGCGAAGGCAAAACCTTTTGCGCAGAGCAATATGAACCAGAGTTGAGCCGTGCTATTCAATCTGCCAAAGAACACGGACATGCTGAATTTACAGCCTCAGTAAATGAAAACAAATTCCTTTTCAATGTCAGCAGAATTGAAGCAGACAATACGGTACAAGGCATTGTAATTCTTGCCTTTGATGTTACGGAACAGGCTCATGCAGAACAGATACGCCGTGACTTTACATCCAATGTGTCCCACGAGTTAAAAACACCTCTTCATGCTATCATCGGCTCTGCAGAACTGATTGAAAACGGAATTGTTCAAACACAGGATATGCCACGCTTTGTGGGGCATATCAGGAAAGAAGCCTCCAGACTGCTGAATCTTATTGAAGATATTATCCGTCTGGCACAGCTGGATGAGGGAAATTCAATGCCTGTGGAAGAAGTATCATTATTGGCTATCGCAAATGAAGTTCAGGAAGTTCTGAATTATGCATCTGAAGAAAAGGGCGTTACGCTTTCTGTTAACGGTGACAACGGCATTATGTGCGGTGTTCAAAGTCTGTTGTTTGAACTGATTTACAATCTGGTTGACAACGCAATCCGTTATAACGAAACTGGTGGTTCTGTTCAGGTCTCCATAACCGATGAACCGAAGCAGATTCTCCTTTGTGTTTCAGATACCGGCATTGGCATTTCACAGGAACATCTTCCTCATATTTTTGACCGTTTCTATCGTGTTGACAAAAGCCATTCCAGAAAATCCGGTGGAACCGGTCTGGGTATGTCTATTGTAAAGCACGCCGTAAAATATCATCACGGTACAATCAACATCGATAGTAAAATCGGAAAAGGAACACACATAACAGTTACCTTGAAAAAGAGAATATAAAACAAATCCCTGCTTAATTTTTAGGTCAAGCAGAGATTTCATCTATCATACTAATCTAATTATCTTCAATAAGTATCTCAATATAAGCGTAGTTTAAAGGCTGATGTTTTCTATTACGGATCACATCAGCCTTTGGTTTATCTAAATATAATTTCTGTATTTACAATTTCCCTTACTCTATGTTGAATGCTGTTCATCTTTTTAACCCAAAGCATAGGATTTTCAGCTTTAAGCTGTTCGGTAACACCCTCTTTTTCGGTAAGTTGTTTTACAAGTAGTTGATACATATTTTCAGCTTGTTCGTTAATGTCTGCAAGATAGTCAATGAGTTTACAATTTGTGAGCAAGTTATAATATTTAACTTTATGGTGGTTCAGCAAGTATCTTTTATGTCGCTGTCCCCATATTCCGATTTCTTTGTTTTTCTGCTCTGGTAGTGTGAGACTAGGGAGAAGGTAATCACCCTGCATTGTATATGTAATTTCCATTGTTTAGCCCTCCTTGATTTTAACTCGTTTTAGTTTTGCGTTTGCTACTTTGATTATCACTTCATCTAACAAGTCTGTATATTTACCCTCGGCAATCAGCTTGTTTCTGAAGTCATTCAAATTGTTCAATAACATTCGTCGTTCTTCGTAAGTAAGGTAGATGTGGTATTTGTTTCTCATTCGCTTTCCTCCACTAACAAGTTTCTATATAGAGTTTTGTTATCTACAAATGTATCATAAACAAACCTTGCACCAAGTCTGAATCCGACTATAAAACTATCCAATTCAGACTTTCCGAGAATAATGCTTGAGGCATCAACAAATGCTGTAAACGCTTTCTTTTCTTCACCTGAAAGTTTATCATTCAATAAACTTTCACTGTTTGCAAGAATAGTCATCTGCTTTTGTATGCAACTACCTCTCTTGACCGCACGAGCCTGTGGGTCAATATTTCCGTAGAATAACTCTTCTATAATATTTTTCATCTGTAATTCCTCCGATTACACTAATATTCTACGAAGAACTTGAAGAGTCCCTTATGTGCGAGCGAGAAATGTGTGTAACTGCCGATAAAACCTATATTAAAATAAATCCGTTATTAACACTCGTACCAAATAAGGAGTAGAGTATTGATACAATGCTTTGCTCCTTTATTTTTCGCATAACAAAGCCGTTTTCGAGCATTTTTATAAAATAATAATCCCTGTAAAAAGAGTGTTTTAAGCTCTGATTACAGGGATTTTTTCTTTTTTACCTAAAACATATCGTTGCGGTTTGTGGGTAATCGTTGTGGCTTTTGGATAGCCGTTGTGGTTTTAACCCCCACCCCATTATAAACTAGGAATTAGCTGTGCAAGGAACTTTTGAATGTGAGTTGCATCTAAAATGTTAACTCGTCCATCTCCGTTAACCATGCTTTTTTGAAGAAACCTGAATATCATTGTTGTTTGAAATAGCACAACAAATATGCTCTTTTTCTATGTTTTCGCTTGTAACCTTAATATATTCCATATATTAACCTCCTGTTCGGCCAATTAAGAAACCTGAAAGTATCTCTTCATTTCATTCTCTCTAACCGCTAAAATCACATCTAAATACGGCATAATATCCTTTACAGAGTACCTATAGTTTTTTCGCTTCTTCCTGGGCTATATTACCCAGCTTCTCATAAACATAATTTTTATTATTCCAGTTCTGCAGATTGCGAAGTCTTGCACCGCCATCACCGTGTTCAGGATCCCCAAACAGGTCATTCAGCTTATCGCACGGCATGTCAGCGCACTGTCCACAATGCTCATAGCCCTTTTCGATGCAGCACTTTGCTTTATCGCACTCGCCCCAGAACATATCGCCGGCACATGCTTTGCAGCCTTTGCATCCAACCTTGTCTTTCCATTCGCACACGCCGCAATATGTACCGCAATATGCGATCATTGATTTATCCATAATCATAAATTCCTTTCTTTTTTTCACAGCTCTTTTAATATGCTATCTATGTCCTTACCGAGTAATGGTTGCATCGTGTTTTTATAACGAACCACGCAATGTTAATAATCCCAGACAAATGATGTGAGCGACTGCCATAATAATACAACTTCATTTGCGCACCACCTTTGAGTTATCGTTTTTGTCATATATAGAAATGTATTCTACATTCCATACACCTGACACCGTTTGCTCTTTTACAACAAACTTTCCTTCATAGTTGTTGCTGTTGCCAATCCTATCAAAATTTCATATACTTAAATCTTACCACGAGTTAAGCAATATAGCAAGCTACAATCTTTTTTATTTTATTATAAAGCAAAAGAACTACGCTTTCAATGTTACGTTATACAACGACATATAATATTGTAAAATAAAAAGGGCAGGCCTGTTTCAAAAAGGGCACCTCTAAACTCAAAAGGGCAGGCTTGTTTCAAAAAAGGGCAGAGTTTAGAGGGGTGCCCTTTTTGTATCAAAACCATACACTTTTGCCAATCAGCAAACGGCTTAAGCACTGGGTTTAAGCCGTTTTTCCTTTGTTATTACGCAGACCTTACGGGGTCTGCTTTTTTCATTTTGAAGTCGCAAATATCACTATAAATGCCAATAAATCCAACCGTTTCAACCAGTACAGCATCATTTCAGCATCAAATCAATCAATATGTTGTATATGAAATTCTATGCACATAAACTCTCTTTGTTGATACAATACCAATGTTTATTCTTCCTTTAACTTCAAATTAAGCGGGCAACACTCCTGCGCCTATTTCTAACAACACTTGATTCTTCAACTCAGTCATTTTAGCATTCTTGATTTCTTCCCATGTAATAGTAGGATTATTTGAAACCTGAACCTTACAGTATGCTAAGTATTTTACTAATACGTTGCGTACTATTTCTTCAAGATCTTTTAACTCTAATCCCGTAATATTACTACCATCACCCTCGTGTAAAGATTCAGATCTATACCTATAAAATCTTGTCATTTTGTTATAAATATTCGCCACTTCTGTGGGGGTTGTTCCAAGCAAAACCGCCACACGCTTTGATAGCACCTGCTTTTTTCCTTGCTGATCAACATCAAGCAATGTCATTTCCAAAGCAGTTGTATACTGTTCAAATCCCGTAGGTTCATCCGTTTGGTCCAAACCCCAAACAAATTCGTCAATACTATTTTTTAACAAATCATATTCTCTTCCAGAGTAATCTTGTAAAAACTGATTGCATCGAACAATTTCATCGTCGGTTAAACTATAAATCGTTGTATCAACAATATTTTGATCTAGGTCTATATTTGTTTGTTTTTGTGTATTATCCATAAACCCTACGACTCTAAATGTATGAGTCAAAAACAGTTCTTTATATCCTATGTTTCCTTGCTTAAATAAACGCAACAAAGAAAACATTTTGTAAAGATACCCAACCTCTCTATCCTTATAAAGTTGAACTTGATTGTCACACATTAAATCGCTATCTGTCATAACCATAGTTTCGCCATTTTTCACCTCTGGCAATTCTGCTTGATAAACATCATTTTTGTGTAAACAAATAAAAAACACTTTATCATTCTCATCAAAAATACGAGAACCTAAATAGTTAATAGATATATTCCCAACACCATTAATTATTTTATTCTTAAAAGATAAATCATCAAATGCTTTCTTACCAAATACATACCCATTACCTAAGTGAATTCCTACAACACTCTCATCGCAAAATAAAACAATCCCATCAATCGTAACATTAATATCAATCATTAATCACTCACCAACCTTAATTATTATTTCACCATAAATTATAACATACTTTTTTGTATATTCAATTCACATCTCAAACCCATCAGTAATACCTCTCAGCTTTGAGTTATCTCTTTTCACATAATACATCTCAGTTATCTGCGAGGTGCTGTGACCGAGGAGGTCACCTACTTGCTTTGGTGTAAGGCACTTTACTGTACCGTCAGGTTGTTTCACTCCGTTCACTAAGTTCGTTGCGAATGTGTGTCTGAGGGAATGTAAACCTTTATGTTCTATGCCAGCACCATCAAGGATTCGATAGAATCTCTTTCGGAAGTTGCTAGGTTTTGTGTGTCTGCCTTTACTATCGCATACTAGCGGACTGTCCTCACCGAAGTAAAACTCTTGTCTTAGCTCTTTTATTGCTTCAACAGCGGTGTTGTTAAGTGGCACGTCACGTTTGCTTGTGGCACTCTTAGGTTTTCCAACCTCTATCTCTCTACCTGAGAGCTGTTCAACCCCATCACGCTTTTGCACTTCTTTTACTGCTTGGTTAATGTGTATTACTCTGTTTTCAAGGTCTATATTGCAGTTCTTAAGTCCGAGCATTTCGCCAGTTCTAAGTCCAGTGTTAAGCATAAGAATATAAGCAGCAGACTGTTGGTATAGCCTTTTACCCGTACCCCATGTCTTTACACACTCAGCTTTAAACTCTTGTATTTCTTTTTCTGTGAACACGGTTATCGTGTCACAGGCTGGCAGTACTTCTTTTCCTTGAGCAGTCAAAAAGTTCTGCCGTTTAATCATAGGCACGCTTTTCATAGGGTTTTTATCTACGTACTCTT
>JAFQPG010000017.1 GCA_017411835.1 Ruminococcus sp.
AACGCTCTTGCCGTTAATATACTCGTTGTGGATATAGTAAGATGTTGCACAAGAGTCAAGGTTGATTGCAAGCTCGTGAATCAGGTACATCTTAGCAAATGACTCAACGTCGATAAGCTGACCGATTTCGTCGAGGTCTTCCTCACCGCTTGCGTAAACAGCCTGTTCCATAGCAGCGTACTCACTAATAATCCATTCCATCTCAGCCTTAGTTGCAAACTCTGGATACTTAACTACTACAGGCTGACCCTTTGGAGTAATGAACCAAGATGCCTCTGCCGTGTAACGGCTTGAAAGCTCATGCTCGAGGAGATAGTTGTACTCTGTATTATAATTTTCAGGTGTTTCGAAAGTAAGGTTATTAGCAGCTGCAACTAACTCGACCCCTGTTTCCTTATCTTTAACCTGTGGACGGTCGTATGTTGCATAGTACTTGTACTTATATGTCTTGCCGCCTATCGGTATAGTTGTCTCGATACCAGCGTTGAGGTCGTCTGTATCAAACTCGTAGAGTGGGTCTGCCTTAGTATTTGGTTCGCCATCCTCGCCGAGTGGGTAAACTGAGTTAGCCTCTACATTTGCGTCGTCGAGGTTGTTGATCTTTTCTCCAACTGAGTCTTTAGCCATAAGAGTATTCTTACCATACTCTACTTTTTCTGTGATAACGAAAGCACCGAGGTAATTACCGTTGTCGTAAACGTCAACAAGGCGAGTCTCAGGACCCATAGTCATACCCATATCGTCAGCGAGCTGATAGATAAAGGTGTTACGCATCATTGAATGGTCTACGTTATTAGCAAGCATACACCATTTCTTAGAAGCTGTTGAACCGTCGATAAGTTCAATCTTTTCGTCGAGGTTGAAGTTATACGCATACTTACCGTAAATTCTCATTGAAGCTTCAAATGAAGAGTTACCTCTACCCTTAATCTTCTTGAGAACTGTCATATCTACTTCTTCGCCGTCGTCCATAACAGGAGCGTTGAGCCATGTGCCGTCTTCTGTGTAGAAATGGTAACTACCCTTTGTTTCGATAGCGTCTTTGTAGATAGAAACATCGCTGAGATACTCATTAGCATCTGCAAGTTCCGTATGAAGCAAGCGATTAGTATCCATCAGCATAGTAGCTACACCAGATGTTCTGTATACCTTCAAGGTAGCATCTGTTGGAGTTTCGCCGTTAAGTGCTGCGTATGACATTGTGTGACTTTCGCCTGCTGGGAGACTAATAGCAGTACCATCAGTAACTGCTGTGTCATTAATCTCTAATGTTGCAAAGCTTGTGTAAAGAGTAACATTGCTAGGTGTGTTTGATGGGAGATAAAGATGGAACTCGTTCTTTGAAACTTTACGAGCGACAACTGAATCGTACGCGTTGCCGTTGCCTTTAATATCTGCCCATACACCATAAGAGAAGTTGTTGATGTCTTTCTTGTTAGGAACACCATAAGAATGTGCTGCTGTGCCCCAAGAGCCTATTCCGCTATCACGATTAGTAATACGATAGAGGCCTGTTATACAATCTGCAGTAGTAGCTGACCAGCTAGCCCAGTCATCATTGTCATCTATAGCAGACACACGACGGAAATAAATAGTTGTATGAACTGTTGATGGTACCTCATCATAGACATATAAATCGTGACCAGACTTCGTATCAACTGTTTTAGTCATCATTTCCCAACTAGCTTTGTTATCAAAAGATATCATCAGGTTTGCGTCGTCCTCATCAACAGGATTAGATGTTGTGTCGTCACGTACATAAACCTTACCCTCTTCAGTTATATCAAAATCTGTTGGTAGGTCTGGGTCAATTGGGCCGGTTGGGTCGGCAGGTGGTGTGTAAGTTGAGCACTCAAAATTACTTTGATCCCATCCAGTAATCTTACATAAGTTGTGGGAACCATTGTAACTGATATCGTTAGTTTTGTTCCATATAGTATCCCAATTTACAGAAGCAGAACCAGTAGGCATTCGTACCCAAAGATAACTGTCAAAGCTTGAGCCTGAAACAGTGACTTTATAATATTCAGACTCACTGTCTAAAGTTGCTTTGTAATCAGCAGTAGTATTAGTGCCAGATTTGAAAACGTGACAAAAATACACCGGGTTAGAAGTATTCCATGTACCTGGATTCAAATACAAAACAGTGCCACTAGGTATAGTCGCGCCGGTTTCAGCTACGTCAGCTTCGGCAGCGGAAACGTTAACAAACGCAACGGTGCACATAGATACGAGCATAATAAGAGCAAGTATCATAGAAACTGTAGATTTACAAATTCTAAAAGATTTCATTTTATCTCCTCCTCGGGAAATATTTTAAAAATTTTTCGAGATATGTGAGCAAGTGTGTTGTTTTCGCGGTCTTTTCCGCCTGACCTCGGAGTTCACCAAGCTAAAAATGTGGAAAGCGCAAAGTACCCCTGAACAAAAAATGGGCATAATTTTAGCTTTTTTAGGTAAACAACTGCAAAAAGGGCATACTTACCCAACAATTATTCACGCTAACATTATACCAAACTGGAAAAATACAGTCAATAGAATAGGAAAATTAAATTTTTAACGAGAGATTATTGTGCACTATGTATATTTTTCTGTATTAATTAAAGTTTGTTTTGTATATTTTTGAGAATTTTATTTTCTAGCTAAGAATTATTGTTTGATGATATAAAAAAACAGCCTTACTTTTGTAGTAAAAGCTGTCAAATAGTGTCGTTTTTGTTAGTATTTTTAGTATAATTTGTTTATTATCTTCGGTGTTTTTTTGGCGTTTATACGTCGCTACTATGAGGCTGGTGCACTGAGAAGAATATCAAGACTTAACTCCTATGCAACGTTTCAAACTTATTTAGGGACGTCAAGGATGCCGTCCCCTACAATGTGAGGGCTATGACCTCGGCACTTAAATATCATGCCTAGTTGCTCTGCGCTTCTCCTCAAAAGTCCACAGACTCGCCTCCTTTTTTGCGTTGGCGTTGCCAACTACGAAAACGCAGACTCGTCTTCGACTTTGTGAGGGCTACGAGCCTCGGCACTTAAAATAAAAAACGCCGAGATGAACTCGGCGTTTATAAAACACATTAAGATAAAAAGGCTCGAACAATCGGACGCTTAATATCAGTCTGATGTGTATGGTAAAAGAGCGAGGTGACGTGCACGCTTGATTGCAACTGTGAGTGCTCTCTGGTGTCTTGCACATGTGCCTGTTACTCTTCTTGGTAAGATCTTTGCACGCTCTGACATATAGCGGCGAAGTCTTGCGATATCTTTGTAATCGATATTTTCAACTTTATCAACACAGAAGCCACATACTTTTCTACGAGGTTTTCTGTGGTTGTTTGGTCTATCAGCCATCGTGATTACTCCTTTCGTAAATTAGGAATAGGCAATCCGAAAAATCCCGTTATTTCGGGACGTCAAGGATGCCGTCCCCTACGATTATTGTAGGGCTGTGATGCTCGGCGCTTAAATTAGAACGGCAGGTCGTCGTCAAGCGGCATTTCCTGGAAATCGTCGACAGAACCATTAGAATATGATGGAGTCGGCTCTGCAGGAATTTGTGAATATGAGTCTCTTGCTTGAGAGTAAGAGTTCTGGTCTCTACGCTCGCCTGTAAATGAGACGTTGTCAGCGACAACCTCAACTACGGTGCGATTTGTGCCGTCTTTCGCCTGATACTGTCTTGACTGAAGCTGGCCATCAATAGCAATCAATGAACCTTTTGAGAAGTTACGGCATACAAACTCTGCTGTATTTCTCCAAGCTACAATGTCAAAAAAGTCAGCCTGACGCTCTGCGCCTGCTTTAACGTAACTGCGGTCAACAGCGATTCTGAAAGATGTTACGCTGATACCGCTTGTAGTAGTCTTAAGTTCAGGGTCAGATACAAGTCTGCCCATTAAAATAACTCTGTTTAACATAAGTGTCATCCTTTCGTCTTCGGAAAAATTCCGATAATTTGATTATTCGTCTTATTCTTCTGTTGCTTCTACAACAGCCTCTGCCTCAGCCTCTACAGCTTCAACAGTCTCAACAGCCTCTACTGCTGGCTCTTCTTTAGCTGCAGGAGCTTCCTGCTTAGCGTCAGTAGCCTTAACTTCAGCATCGTCGTCTTTTCTGATGATAAGAGAACGCATGATGCCGTCAGTAATCTTGTAGATACGGTCGAGCTCTGCAGGGAAATTAGCCTCAGACTCAAAGTTCATAAGAACATAGTAGCCTTCAGACTCTTTGTTGATAAGGTATGCAAGCTTACGCTTACCCCACTCGTCAACACTCTGCAAAGTAGCATGCTTTTCGATGAGAGCCTTGAATTTCTCAATAAGAGCCTGAATACCTTCTTCGCCCTGCTTCATTGAGATAACCATAACTGTCTCATAGTTAGCCTTTACTGCCATTTGTTGCACCTCCTTTTGGACATTTGGCACCGATGAATCGATGCAAGGAAAATTAAAAAAACTCTGTTATGCGCAAACTTTCACACATAACAGAGTAATTATACCATAAGTAACTAAATTGTCAAGAATTTTCTGTCGGAGCAAAGCCTTTTCCGCTGATTGCGTTTGCTGTTGTAACAACAATGAAGGCGTTTTCGTCAACAGAGTTTACGAGCACCTTTGTTTTGTGCACCTGAGAAGGGCGCACAGCACACAAAAGCACCTTTTTAGATTCATTTTTATAAGCGCCTTGTGCATCAAGCAGGGTCACTCCCCTACCGATACGCTCGATAATTTCAGATGACAATTCTTCGTATTTATTAGTAATGATAAACATCAGCTTACCGTTGTCGTGGGCAATGCCGTAAATAACGGTATCGATAACCTTAGTGCTGACAAATACGGTGATAACTGCGTAAAGAGCACTTTCGATGCTCTGATATACAAAAGCAGCCGCAATAAAAACAACAGCATCGACGATTAAAATCATAGTGCCAACCGAGATGTGCGGGTGGTGTTTGTGTATAATACGTGCGACAATGTCAGTTCCGCCTGTAGTACCACCTCTGAAAAATATAAACGCAAGTCCTAAACCCGACAGCAAACCGCCGAATATTGCGGCAAGCAGGGTATCGCCCTCGTATTTATACGAAAACGGCGCCATAACGTCGATAATAACAGACACCAAAACAGTAGCTACAATCGTTTTAGTCAGAAACTTCCTGCCGTTTTCAATAGCTCCCCAGATAAAAAGCGGGATATTAAGCACTAAAATCACAACACCGATAGGCAAATCAAATAGGTGGTTGAGCATTGTACCCACACCCGTAAGTCCACCGGGAGCGATATTATTAGGTGATGTAAAAGTATTGACCGATGCGGCGTACATAACTGAACCGATAAACATAACCACATAGTCAACTACCACGGATAAAACCTTATTTTTCACGCTTTACACCTCGCTATTTTTTAGTATCAGCAAAAAGAGCTCTTTTATCCTGTCGGTATTTCCGGATAAATAAAGGTAACCAAAAAGCGCTTCCAAGCCCGTTGCGCTGTGGTAATCAGCGATGGACGAATGCTTTGACGCGGTATTCACCTTTACGTTTCTGCCACGCTTGTAGACATCAAGCTCGTCGCTGGTAAGGCTGTCTAAAATCAGCTTTGCACTATCAGCCTGACTTTTACAGTTGACTAAAGTGACCTTCATTTTATTAAGCTCTTTTACAGGATAATTTGCAAGAGTTACAAGGTGCTGTCGCACAAGCAAATCGTACACAGAGTCGCCGACAAACGCAAGCGTTAATGGCGACAGAGAATGTATATCGCTGTTAATATCTAAAAGATTACTCATAAAAGCCTCTTATTCTACATATTCAAACTCAAGGTCATAGATAGATACGGTGTCGCCTTCTTGTACGCCCGCGTCACGAAGTTTTTCGTAAACACCGCTTGACTGCAGAACGTTTTCAAAGTAGGTCAAGCCGTCATAATCGTCAAAGTTGACTGCACGCAACACTTTGAGCAACCAGTCGCACTCAACAAAGTAAACACCGTCGCAGACTTTAATGCGGATTTCTTTGCTGTTGACAGACGACAAGTCGACCTGTGGCATCGGTTCTGCTTCGTATCTTGTAATCGGAGGAAGCTTTGAAAGCTCCTCTAAAATCTTATCGAGTAGTGGGTCTACATCCCAACGGATAGCCGCCATAATCGGGAAAAAGCTGTAGCCTTTTTGCTCAACATATTCTTTAAAATCTGCAATCTGCTCGTCACTTGCCAAATCGCATTTGTTACCGCAGACAATCATCGGACGGTTAGACAGCTCTTCGTTAAACTTTTTAAGTTCTTCGTTGATTGTATCAAAATCGACTTTCGGGTCTCTGCCCTCGCTACCTGAAACATCAACAACGTGGACAAGAAGTCTGCAACGCTCAACATGACGCAAGAACTGGTGTCCAAGACCGGCACCCTGCCACGCGCCCTCGATAATACCAGGGATATCAGCCATAACAAACGAGTTACCCTCGCCCATTGAAACAACACCTAAGGTAGGTGTAATAGTAGTGAAATGGTAATTCGCAATCTGCGGTTTTGCGGCAGATACTACGGAAATAAGCGTAGATTTGCCAACATTAGGGAAACCGACCAAGCCGACATCAGCAAGGAGCTTAAGCTCTAAGGTGACGTCAAACTGCTCGCCCGGCATACCCGGTTTTGCAAATCGTGGTGTCTGACGGGTCGGGGTTGAAAAATGAGTATTGCCCCATCCACCTTTGCCACCGCGTGCGACAACAACAGGTTCTTCGCCCGATAAATCAGCCATAATTCTACCTGTTTCAGTTTCTTTTACGATAGTGCCGATTGGTACGCGGATAATCAAATCTTCAGCCTTTTTGCCAAACTTTCGACCGCCCATACCGTTGTTACCCTTTTTCGCTTCAAACTTACGCTTGTAGCGGAAATCTACAAGGGTAGACAAATTAGAGTCGGCTACAAATATTACATCGCCGCCTTTTCCTCCGTCACCACCATCAGGTCCGCCGGATGCGACGTATTTTTCTCTGTGAAAGGAAACAGCGCCATCTCCGCCGTCACCTGCTTTAATCGTGATTTTTGCTATATCTACAAACATAGTAAATCCCTCAAATTATTCTTCGTGTTCTTTAAAAATAGCATCTTTGTGCTCAGAAATATTTTCAGGCTTTGAGTTTGCTTTTTCGCTCTTTTTAGCAACAACAATGCTCATAATTAAAATCGCTAATATAACTAAAAACAAAATGCCAGATAAAATTCTGCCGTTTACAAAACAAGCAACAGCGCAAATAATCATAATGATAGAAAGCAAAACGCTTAAAAAATTGATGCTGCTCTTCTTCATAGGTCCGTAAACGTCTTTTGCCTGATTAGCAGACGATACAACAGGGCGATTTTTCATAAAGTCTTTTTCGTTGTTTTCCATAGTATCACCAATAAATAATAAAAAACAAGGGCGGATAATATCCGCCCTAAAAAAATTACTGCTCTACAGGGTAAACGCTTGCACGTTTTCTGTCTTTGCCAACACGCTCAAAACGAACTACACCGTCAACCTTAGCGAAAAGTGAATCGTCAGAACCACGACCTACGTTCTGGCCAGGGTGAATGTGTGTTCCTCTCTGCTTAACAAGAATGTTGCCAGCAAGTACGAACTGACCGTCAGCACGCTTAACGCCTAGACGCTTAGACTCACTGTCACGACCGTTCTTTGTAGAACCCATACCTTTTTTATGAGCGAATAACTGAATGTTTATTTTAAGCATAACTTACACCTCCGAAATAGTTACTGTAATATACTGTTTGTACTGCTCTGCTAAAGAGAGCATATGAAGCACAAAGCCTTGCATAATTGCAGAGCACTTATGTGCATCAGCGACATCGAGCTTCAAGTACATCTCGCCGTCAGATACTCTAAGCTTTGGAGTGACCTTTAAGACATCCGTGACGGTGTTAGCCGCCATATATGCTGCAGAAGAAACTGCGGCACAAACGATATCAGAGCCCTCTTGCGCATAATCAGCGTGACCGCTGATGTAAAAGCCGAGTACCGGAGAAGTACCGAAGAAATCGACTTTAATCATAATTAGCCAACGATTGACTTAATCTCAACCTTAGTGTATGGCTGTCTGTGACCGAGCTTTCTCTTCTCGCCCTTCTTTGGCTTGTAAGTAGCAACGATAATTTTCTTGCCCTTACCGCTCTTAACAACCTCACCTGTTACTGTTGCGCCCTCAACATAAGGAGCACCAACCTTGAGACCGTCTTCAGTTGACAGAGCAACTACTTTGAAGTCAACACTAGCGTTGTCCTCAGCTGCAAGCTTCTCAACGTAGATAACGTCGCCGTTTTCTACCTTGTACTGCTTACCGCCTGTTTCGATAACTGCGTACATTTAATTCATTCCTTTATTATAGACTCGCTACTGGTGGGTGGAGTAAACTCGCTTATGACCCACAATATGCGGCTTATATACTATATCACAATGGAAAATCATTGTCAATAAGATTTTTCGCTAAATTTTACACGATAAAGTTAGCTTACTCTTCCCTTTATCTGTGCATTATTTTAAGTTGTTCTGAAGCTTGCACGCTTTTAGCGTATTCTTCATTAAAACAGCGATTGTCATCGGACCAACACCGCCCGGAACAGGAGTGATATATGAACATTTAGGAGCAACGTTTTCAAAATCAACATCGCCGCACAGCTTACCGTTTTGGTCACGGTTCATACCGACGTCGATTACTACAGCATCGTCTTTTACCATATCAGCAGTTACAAACTTAGCTTTACCGATTGCCGCTACTAAAACATCAGCTTTGTTAGTAACGTTCTTTAAATCTACTGTACGGCTATGTGTAATAGTAACCGTGCCGTTTTTGTGCAGTAAGAGCATAGCCATAGGCTTGCCTACGATATTACTTCTGCCGATTACAACACAGTTTTTACCTGTAACATCAATATCATAGTAAGAGAGCATCTCCATAACACCTGCAGGTGTGCAAGGTAAAAAGTCGTAGTCACCAATCATAATTTTGCCGACATTTACAGCGTGGAAAGCATCTACATCTTTAAGCGGTGAGATTGCTTCGATAATCTCTTTCTCGTCAAGATGCTTTGGAAGCGGAAGCTGACATAAAATGCCGTTTACATCTTCTCTATTATTCAGCTCATTTACTAAATCCATAAGCTGTTGCTGAGTAGTATCAGAAGGCAAAGCGTACTCAAGGCTCTTAAAGCCTACATATTCGCAAGCCTTTTTCTTATTGTTTACGTAAACGCGTGATGCAGGATCATCGCCCACGATAATAACCGCAAGGGTAACATCAATGCCCTGCTCTTTAAGCTTAAGTGTCTGTGCTTTTACGTCGTCCTTAACGCTTTGTGATACTAATTTACCATCAATAATTTTATACATTTTCTGCCTCCTGTGATTTATCCTCATCTTTAGATTTGTTTTCTTTATTGTTAAGCTTTAAGTTGGCTCTTTTTTCTTTTAAATTGTCGTCACGCTTACGACATACGATAAGCAGTACAATACCCGCAACAACCAATACGAGCGACAATAGCTGTGATACACGTGGTTCATAATTTCCGATTGTAAACGGCAAATACAAACTGTCTGTACGCAAGCCCTCTACATAAAAACGCTCTATGCCGTACCATATCATATATAAAAATGAAACCTGTCCGTAGTATTTCTGCCATTTTTTGCTGAATATATGTAGCAAAAGCACTCCAAGTGCACACCATATAGATTCATACAAAAAGCAAGGATGCACCGCAACACCGCCGGTTGCTTCGCTTACCATACCAAACAAAGAATCTGTCTTGGTGCCGAATGCTTCTTGATTCATAAAGTTACCCCAACGGCCTACTGACTGACCGATTAAAAAGCCAATCATAGTAAGGTCTAAAACAGGCAAAAGCTTCATTTTCTGCACTCTTGCAGTGATTAGTCCACCTGCCAATGCACCGATAATACCGCCGTATATCGCAAGTCCGCCATCACGCAGATTAAATATGCGGGCAAAGTCGGACGCAAAATACTCCCATTTAAACACCACATAATACAGTCGTGCACCGATAATCGCGGTGATAAGACCGACTATAACGCAGTTAAGTAGCTTATCAAAATCTATCTCAAAACGCTTGGCATTAAAATAAGCATAAAGCCCTGCAAGCAAAAGTCCTGATACAATTAAAATCGCGTACCAGTAAATATCAAACACGCCACCAATAGAAAAAGCAACGCGGTCAATAGTAAAATCAATCCCAAGCTTTGGAAAAGATACATTAAACATAATCTAATACCACCTTATGCGTTTTTAATAACAGACAAAGTAGAATTGTCAACAAAGAGCATATCAGAAAGTCGCGACTTTATATCCTCAAAAGTAGCATTTGCGATAGCATCTATATAAGTGTAGAGCTCTCTGTGAGTAAAATCAAAATCAGTAATTATATTTGCTATATGGTCATTTGAATTAAGTGCCGCTACTGCATCGCCGTAGGTCGCACGCTTTGCAATTTCGAACTCCTCTTCTTCAATACCATTTGCTTTTAAATCTGTTATATAGTCTTTAATGATTTGAGCAACCTGTTTTGGGGCGTGTGATTCGCCCGAAAAGATAGTCGCACAAAAGCCCTCTCCCTCAAAAAACTCGTAAGAAAAGCTTGAGTTTATGAGGTTTTGATCCATAAGCTTACGATACAGCTTGCTTGTAGAAGAAGCAAGCAGGAAAAGTAAAATCTCGGTATATGCAAGCGTTTTTTCATCTGCACGCTTTACTCCGCTAACCTTTTCTTTAAAGCCTAAATTAAACAAAGGCATACCAACAGGAAGTGTTTGCTCGACATAATCGCTCACAACCTCAAAAGGCTCGTTTTCAAAAATATTTTCAAGCTTGTGCTCTTTAGAATCTTTCAGTGTTTTATCCGCTATAGACAGCACGGTATCGACATCGGTATTGCCCGCAACACAAAGCACCATATTATTGAGATTATAGTAGGTGTTATAGCAGGTGTAAAGATACTGTGGCGTAATCTTTGCGATAGATTCTACCGTTCCTGCGATATCAATTTTAACAGGATGATTGTGGTACATATTCTCAAGCATATTAAACATTACACGCCAAGCGGGAGAATCGTCGTACATCTTGATTTCCTGACCAATGATGCCCTGCTCTTTTGCTACAGTTTCGTCAGTAAAATACGGCGACTGGACAAAGTCGAGCAAAATCTCAAGGCTTGATTCAAAATTATCGGTGCAGGAAAACAGATAGCAGGTTTTGTCAAATGACGTGTACGCATTTGCATTTGCACCGGTTTTCGCATAGCGAGAGAAAGCATCACCGTCTTCGGACTCAAAGAGCTTGTGTTCAAGGTAATGCGCAATACCGTCAGGGACTTTAACTACTTCCCCGTTATCAATTTTAAAGGTATTATTTATGCTACCGTATTTTGTGCCGAATATAGCGTACGTTGAGCTATAACCTTGCATCGGGTAAACATAGATTGTAAGCCCCGACTTATGTTTAACTTTATAATATTTTTCAGACAAAAGGTCTGACTTAATCTCTTGAATATTCATTATTGCACCTCGAAAAATCACTTTGCTTCGTTGCCTGTAAGTGTGTAAACAGTATCAAGTGTGAGCATATTTGCACAACGGATAACATCCTCTTTGGTGATAGAGTTAATCTTTTCAACAGCCTGTGACGGTGTATAAATCTGACCGTCAAGCATTTGTGAAAGGTAGTATGAATTTACACCACCTACAGTATCACAGGATGAGTAAAATGCATTTGCCATAGAAAGCTTTGCAGACTCAAGTTCTTCGTCGGTGATATCACCGTTTTGCATAGCTTTAATTTCACCTAAAATCGCGTTTTTTGCTTTTTCGATATTATCACGCTCTACACCGCTTTCGACAAGCATAATGCCTTTTTGACGGATGTATGATGACGAGCAATAATAGCAAAGGCTAAGCTTTTCTCTTACATTGCAGAAAAGCTTTGAGTGAGCTGTACCGCCGAGTACGGTGCACATAAGTCTTGTGGTCATAGTGTCGTCATCTGGCTCAGCAACCGCAGTACGAAAACCTAAAATCATTTTAGATTGGGATAGCTCCATATCCTCATTAATAGTTTTAACCTCGTCTGCTTGTCTTTTAACAAAAGTATCAAGCTTTACAACTGCTCTGTCGAGCTTTTCAAATCTGCTTTTAAACACATCAAAAGCAGATGATGAATCGCAATCGCCTACAAAGACTATTTCAAAGCGTGCAGTACTTAACATATTCTTCCAGGCTTGATATAAATCAGATGCAGTAGCTTTTTCTACAGTCTCTTTGTCGCCGTAGCGGGCTATACCGTAAGCTTCTGTGTCACACATAGCGCTGATAGCTTTTTTATTAGCGTAGATACGCTTTTCGTTGAATTCCGAGTCAATCATATCTATAAGCTGTCGGCGTTCCTGCTCGCATTCTGTGCTGTCAAAAGTGGTGTCCTTAACAAAAGGATTAAAAATAACATCGCACAAAAGGTCAGAAAGCTCTTTTGATACAACATCTTCTGACAAAGCGTAACGGTCGTCAATTCCGGAAATTGAAAACGTAAGCGCCTGCACGTCGCCCATTTTGCGAAAGCCTGAAGAAAGCGATGCTCCATAAAGAGAAGCGAGCTTGCGTGACAGCTGAGTAAAGTCCGGATATTTCTCGCAAGAGCGTGTCATCACAAGGGACATAAGTGCATTTTGCGCTGCAGTTTTAATACTAAGCGGTAAAAACGCGGTTACTGAAATACGCATTGTTTTAAATCTGCTTTCTTTTACTGTATTGAAATAGATTGAATCTGAAATTTGTTTTCTGACAAGGTTACTCATAGACGCCTCCGAATAAAATAAGAAAAACATTCTCGAACATAACTATAGTTTAATAACATATCATAAACCCAAAAATTAAAATATCTTTAAAAGACGTTTATGATTCAATGTTCTCTCAGGTTTCAAAAGGCTTGTGTCAACAAGGCTTTTGCTTAAACCGTGAGGTTATTATATCATAAACCCAAAAATTAAAATATCTTTAAAAGACGTTTATGATTCAATGTTCTCTCAGGTTTCAAAAGGCTTGTGTCAACAAGGCTTTTGCTTAAACCGTGAGGTTAATATATCATAAACCCAAAAATAAAAATATC
>JAFQPG010000003.1 GCA_017411835.1 Ruminococcus sp.
TATCGACGTTGAGTCATTTGCTAAGATGTACCTGATTCACGAGCTTGCAATCAACCTTGACTCTTGTGCAACATCTTACTATATCCACAACGAGTATATTAACGGCAAGAGCGTTCTCTTTGCCGGTCCTACATGGGACTTTGACTGGGCACTCGGTGCATATGCAGGTAATACAAAGTGGATCTACAATGGCTCATCTGTTACAACAAGCGCTAATATGTCTGATCCTAAGCAGATGTTTGCTAAGAACAAAGCTATCCAGACTGACGCCTCCGCTTCTAACGGCGTAACATGGGAAACAAACTACAACCTGCAGGCAAAGCTTGCTCACAACGACGCGTTCTGGACAGAATGTCAGCGTATTTATACTAACGAAATGGTAGATTTACTCTACAAGTACACTAAAGATAGTTACGACAATGCGAATGATACCGGTGTCATCGTTGACGAGTGGTTGCCTAAGTTTGAGTCTTCTATGGATATGAACAACGCACGTTGGGGCGTATATACAAAGAACGACGACTGGGGCACAAAGGTTACTACTGACTACGTAAAGGGCAGTGGTATTACATCTACTTCAAACTTCAAGATTGGTAATACAGGTACTTCCGGTTCTGCATCTAAGTGCTACGCAAACACAGTTTACTACTTAAACGACTGGATTAAGGTTCGTAAGGACTATATGTCAGGTACTGGTGATCTCTATAACGCAGACCTTCTCGAAACATACGAGATTTCAGATGTTGACTTTGAAGGTGTTCTCAACGATGAAAATGGTGAGCTTACTGTTACACCATCAGCTACTGTTACATTTAACGGTGAAGCCGTTTCTACAGACAACTATTTCTACACAGTTTACTTAGACGGTGAAGCTGTTACAGAACCTATTCCATTTTCTACAGAATCAACTACTATCAACCTTGTTGAGGGCAAATACAATACAGTTTATGTATTAGTTACTGTAAAAGACTCTAATGAAAATGCACCATCTGACGAGCAGACATTCCCTTATAAGCTTCCTGACGCTTCAGTAACTGTTTACTTCAAGTCATCATCATCTTACCGCTACGTTCCATCAGTAGAGGTTAATGGTGTGACAACAGCTATGGAAAAAACCGGTTCTGCTATTTCTAAGAACGCAACACAGACACAGCAGTACTTCTGGTACAAAGCTACTCTTACTGCACAGTCTGATACAACACTTTCATTTGTGTTTACTAACAGCTATATGATGCGTGCAAGTGCATCAATCACTGTTACTGACGGTGCTACTTACTACTTCGGTTGTAACAACTTAAACAACGGCACAACTGCTGTTGATATTACAAGCTTGGATGAAAACATCCGTAACTTCGTTAA
The DNA here is from genome assembly GCA_017411835.1 of Ruminococcus sp. Taxonomy (GTDB): domain Bacteria; phylum Bacillota; class Clostridia; order Oscillospirales; family Acutalibacteraceae; genus Ruminococcoides. The sequence continues at coordinate 1,360 of JAFQPG010000003.1, forward strand.
GTCTGCTACAAACATGCTTGTTAACGACCCTGAGGCTGCTGGCGTTGCTACAACATCACTCGACGGTACTATCTACAAGATGGGCGATACAGACGGCGATGACACATTGTCAGTAATGGACGCTACTCGTATCCAGCTTGCTCTTGCAGAAAAGACCGAGCTTAACAAGACCGGAAAAGCGCTTGCTGACTACGACCTTGACGGCGACGCATCAATTATGGACGCTTCATGCATCCAGACTTATTTAGTTCAATAAATAAGAGCTGAACCACCGTAGCCTTCATATTGTAGGGGACGGCGTCCTCGACGTCCCTAAATAAATTTGAAAAAGATGCGAGGTAGGGTAAAGGCGTGACAATAAGCGCTGAACCACCGTCGCCTCGACAATAAAAACACTAAAAACTATATATCCCTCGCGTGCGTGCGTGCGCGTGCGCACGCGGGTACATATATATACTATTTGTACATCTGTACAAAACAAATTTTGCTGTAGACAGAAACCAATTATGGAAAACAACAGCAAATTCATATATATTGCCTCTTTCTAAAAAAAGGGGAACCGCCGCAAGGTGGTATGGAGATTTTAAATCTCTTAATAATTTTGAAAATTCGATTCATAACAAATTTCAAAAGGAGGAATTCCTATGAAAACAATTTCAAAGCGTTTTCTCAAAGGTAGCTTAGCCGTACTGCTCGCCGTAGTAATGCTCTTCGGTAGCTGTATCTCCGGCTTTGCCGCAGTTGTAGATAACGCTGACACCTCTGCTAATGTTGATGTTGCTGAAACAAGCGCAAATTTTAGTAAATTTAATGTTATTTTTGATAACACTAATTCAAAGTGGTCCGATGTTTACTTTTTTGTTGGTCACGGTTCTTATTCACAACCATACAAAATGACTAAAATTAGTAATACAGGTAACCTTTACGCGCTTACTGATTTTAGTTGGGGCAATGCAACTCAATTTTGCTTTGCTACTGGCCTATCAGGCTGGGGCGGTGAAAATTCTTCTGTTTCTAATCGAACTAATTGGTGCACTAACTCAAGTGTTATTAATATGAGCGGTGACTATTCGGGCTTTTTCTATGCTAGAGCAGCAAGTGGTAGTGATGGCGCAACTACTACCTGTACTTACACTAGTAGTGGTTACAGTTATTTTAACTCAACACAAACTGCTAAAATCTACTCTACTCCTTATGGTAGCAGTACATATACTGAGGATACTTCAGCCGGCTCTGTAGCTTATAGTACTTACATGCTTAATAGTAATTCAGGTACTACTTCTTCTACTGGTACTAATTCAGCTACTGCAGCTAAAACAGCGACTGTTAAAATGACTGCAACAGCTAGTTCAGGATACACTTTTAAAGGCTGGACTACAACAAAAGGTGGTGCTCCAACAGTAACTACAAATCCTTATTCTTATACTTGTACTGGTGCAACCACATATTACGCATGCTTTGAGAAAGCTCCTACCTACACAGCTACATTTGAAGACTGGGACGGAACAAATCTCAAAACTGAGTCTAATTTAGCTTCTGGTGCTACACCAACTCCACCAACAAATCCTACTCGTGAGGGCTACACCTTTACTGGTTGGGATCCTACAGTTGGTCCTATCAATGCTAACACTACATACACAGCACAGTATTCTATTAATAGCTATACTGCTACATTTGAGGACTGGGATGGTACACCATTAAAAACTCAGACACTTGACTATGGTTCTACTCCAACTGCTCCTGCTAACCCTAGCCGTACAGGTTATACCTTTACTGGTTGGTCTCCTACAGTTTCTGCTATCACAGCTAATACTACCTACACAGCTCAGTATTCTATCAATAGCTACACTCTTAATGTAGATGAGGAAGGTGCTACAGGTACTATAAAGCTTGACGGCGCAACTGTAAATTCAAAAACAGTTAACTACAATACTCCTGTTGCTATCACTGTTACACCTCCAGAAGGACACAAGATTTCTTCCATCGGCGGTGGCGGTCTTAACGTTGGCATGCAGGCTGACGGCGCTTCTTGGACCGGTTCAGTTAACGTAACTGAAAATACTACTATCACAGTTGCTTATGCAGTTTCCGGTTCATGCACTCCTGTATTTACACACGGTACTGCTGATGCTAACTTAGCTCTCGGCGCTACATATGATAACCCGGCTGAAGGTAATAGTTTTTGTAAAGGCAATAAAGATTGTTCTTATAAATCAAATAATGAAGAAGTTGCTACTGTTGATGCAAACGGTGTTGTAACAGCGCACAAGGCTGGCGAAGCAACAATCACAGCTACTTGTGACTGTGACGCAACTGCTTCTTATAAGGTGATTGTTCACAACCCTACATTTACAGTAGGTGGTATGAACCTTGACGTTTATGGCAATGGCGCTCAAGATACTGCTGCTCCTACTATCACTGCTTATGCTCCTGCATCAGGCGTATCATATAGCTATTCAACTTCTGCTACTGGTATCACAGTAGGGGAAACAAACGGCGTTGTTAACGCTTATGTACCTGATACATATACAGTTAACGTTGCTCTCAAGTACAACGGTGCACAGGTTGCTACTACTTCATTTAACGTATCGGTTGCTACACCTGCTTTTTCTATTAACCCTACGGCTGTAACTCTTATTAAAGGCCAGACTATGGAAGAGCCTTTTGTTACATCAGCTGACGGTAACCCTACTGTAACTTTCAGATCAAATGATACAGCTAGCGTTACTGTAGCAGGCGGTAAAGCAACTGGTGTGAAAGCCGGCCTTCCAGTTGCAGTATTTGCTGATTTCGAGTATAACAATAAATATATACCACATGCATCTGCAAACGTAACAGTTGTTGAGCCTGTTATCGAGGCTAGCGAAAATTCAGTTGATCTCGAATTCGGTGATGGTTCTACTAACGCAAGCACAACCGTTACTCTTACTACCAACGCTAGCGACAGCGAAGTAACTCCAAAAGCTGTAGAAGTAGAATCTGCTGACACTAATGTTGCTACTGCTACACTTAGTGGCGATACAATCACTATCACAGCTACAGGTGTTGGTTCAACAACAATCACAGCTAAGTTCTACGACGCTGAAGTTGAAATCGATGTAAATGTTACTAAATACGACCCGAATGTTACAATCTATGTAACAGATACTCAGGATTGGGGAAAGATGAACATCTACTTCTGGGATGGTAATGCTTCATCTACTCACGCTTCTATGATTTACATTGGTCGTAATGAACAAAACCAACGCGTATTCGCTTACAAATTTGATAAAACTAAGCTCCCTGGTAAAATTATCTTTAAACAGGGTACAGGATCAGATGACTGGACAAATCAGTCAGATGACCAGACGTTTGATATTTCTACCAATAACGCTTGGTATATTGCATCCTGTAGCAACAACAGGTCTACAGTAGGCAGATGGAACTGTCCGATAACACTTCCTACAGTTTCAGTAAATGACGTTTCTTTAGGTATTGGTGACACAGATACTGTTGAAGCTACTGCAACTGGTGCAGACTCATACTCTTGGTCTATCGATAAATCAAATATCGCTACAGTATCAAACTCTACAACAGATACTGCTACTGTAACTGGTGCAGGCGCAGGCGATGCAACTCTCACAGTTAGAGCATTTATCCCTAAGCCAACAGGTTGGAATAGCATTGCATATGACCAGTCAACTGCTTATCCATACATTTCTTCAGCTGCTGAAGCTACGGTATCAGTTTCTGATGTTCTTTACACAGTTAATGCTACTGTTCAGACTTCAGTTGACGGCACAAATTATGATGAAAATAACACAGCCGGTGGTTCTGTTACTGTAAACGGTAAAGACGGTGTTGATACAGAGGTTAGCCACGGCAAAACTGCAACACTTGTTGCTACCGCTAACGATGGTTATCGCTTTGTAGGTTGGTATAAAAATGGTGGTCAAGTTGGAACTGCAACTGCTATGACAACTGTAGCGATCACCGCTGACACAACATATCAGGCTAGATTTGTAAAAACTTACAAAGTATCTTTTGTTAAAGATGATACTATCGAAAGCATTACATGTAACGAAGTTAATAGAACAGAATCTTTCGATACAACTGTTGATGCAAATGCTACAATTAACTTCAGCGTAACACCTGCACAAGGCAACATATTCAGCCACTATGTAATCTCCGGTATTAATGGTCCTATCTACGATAGCTCTTATTCAATAACTGTTGATTCAGATGTTACTATCACACCTGTTACAGTTCCTGCTTACACAGCTTCTGCTCAGGCTTATACAAACAAGGTTGATAGCACAATAGGCGGTACAGCTACTGTAAACGGTGCTAATTCTGTTGAACTTGTAAATGGCGCTACTGCTACATTTGTTGCAACAGCAAACCCTAACTACTACTTTGCTGGTTGGTACAGAGATTCTGAATTTACTAACCTTGTTTCAACAGACGCTACTTACAGCGAAAATATGACATCAGACGGCATAGCACTTCATGCTCTCTTTGTTAAGAATTTCTATCTTGCAAATCATAGTACAAAAGAACATTTAGTTACATTTACATACGATATCGCTACAGATACTTACACATCTACAGATACTGATTTTGTAAATGGATTCTATGTTATTTCAGACGATAACGAAGATATTGTAGCACCTGATGTAGTAGTGTCAAAAGATAACTTTACAGGTATTACAAGTATCGCTGGTCATTATGCAACAACAGGTTATTATTTAAATGTTGATACTGAAAACTATGATAGTACAAAACCTGTTACTTACAAACTTGAGCCTAGCTCACCTGCTGGTACTTACAAGCTCATCATCGAGCTAACAGAGGCTACTAAGTACGACGTTTACTTCAGAGATCAGGAAACTGATACTTTGGTTGATTCAAAGGCAGAACGCTCTACTGTTACTATTCCTGTATATTCTCCAGTAGATGGTCAGTACCTCGCTTCTGCTACTGCTACTCCTGCTACTGACCTTACAATCGGCGACAACGAAATCACTTTCGTTATGCCAAGTGAGGATATCTACATCACACCTACATTCCTCGATTACAGATATATCAGCTTTACTGATGAAACAGGTCTTACAATCGAGAACTTCAAAGAGGCTTACAAGCAGGGTGAAGAGGTTAATATTACAGTTGAACCTGCATCAGAACAGGTAACTATCTCTGACTTTAAATTTAATGACGGTGATTTAACTGCTACTGAAAACGCAGACGGTTCTTGGTCTATCACAGGTAGAATGCCTGAAGACAAGGATATCGAAATCACACCTATAGTAGAAGCTAAGTTCGCTGTTAATTCACAGCAGGTTTCTATTGGTAACTACGGCACAGGTGTTACAGTATTTGGTACTGTTACTATGACAGACGAAAACGGCGACACTCTCAATGAGGGTGCTTACGTTGAAGCTGGTACTTCTGTAACTTACACAGTAACTAACGTTTCTTCTAACTACACATTCGTTGGTTTCTATTCAGACTATAGTTGCGACCAGGCTATCAAGGTTGGTTCTGATTCAACTTCTGTCACAGTTAACGCTGATACTATAGTTTACGCACTCTTTGCTCGTAAACAGTGGATGACATTTGACCACGAACAAACAGGTTCTAGTTATGTTAAAGAGCTTGTATATGACCCATCAATCAAAGCATATACACTCACAACAACTCTTACAGATCAAAACTCTTCTGCTACAGCTATCAACATTGGTGCTTGGTTCAGAGTTACAAACAACACTTCTAAGTGGTCTACTGCTGAAGGTTACCACAGTTTTAATGCTTCAAAGTTTGCTGTAAACTTCAATGGTCATGGTTACGGCGCTACAATCGATTGGGCTGGAAATAACTCTAACGCTTGGAAACTTTCAACAAGCGCTGCATCAGGTCAGAGTATCAAGTTCATCTTGACACCAGACGGCAACGAGTCTATCGACTTCTCTGCTATGACTACTAAGGAAGGTGCTACAATCTACCTCTCATCTGGTGCATTGACACTTCCTGGCACATATTCTGCTGAATCGGTATTCACAACTACAGGCATTACTGTTTCAGAATCCGACACATTGAATAATATGGAATCATACAAGAAAGCAGATATTGCACAGGCTCAGATGATCGAGTTCAAGACAACTCTTTCCGGTGATTCTGCTGCTAACTACTATATTGATTCATTTATAGTTTACGACATTCTTGATAGAACATACACAATCGTTACTCCAAACACACTTGGTAACAACTCATACTCCGGTACAGTATATGTAGATTCAGATTGCTACATTGTTCCTATCTACTTCCATACTGATGAGTATCTTGCAGCTAACAATATGAAGGCTGTAGACGTTTACTTTGACGCTACTGCTATTGCTGACACAAACTGGGGTCCATTCGTTTCTGCTTACGCTTGGGGTTCAAATAATGCTTTATACGCTGGTTCATGGCCGGGTCAGCTTATGATCCCTACTGAAGACGGTTCTTCATTCTATACACAGCTCGAAATTCCTGATACATCAGTAGAAGGTTATACTTCTGTTCCACAGGGTCTCCAGTTTATGAACTATTTGTTCTCCGGAGATAATGGTCCTCTTACAGTTCCTTCTAAATTTGCTGCTAACTTTGGTATTACATTAAATCCTATCCAGACATACGACTATCGTGAACCTATCACACTTATCGAAGAAGGTTACGATGTAATCACCTTCGTTGCTAAAACTTCTGAAGACGGTTACCACGGTGATAGAGGCGCTGGTCAGTCTGTTACTAAGACTGTTACAAATGAAACAAACGCCAAGACAGCAGGTTATGTTTTCGAACCTCTTGTTAGCCGTGACGGCGTAACTCCAATGGACTTAACAGGTCAGTCAATCGAAGGTGCTGTATCTAATACTCCTGAGTATTATGTAATTGCAAAGGGTGATATTCTTTACGACCCAACTAGCTATACATACGCTGGTGATACAAACTTTGATGCTGACTGGGCAGTTGACTGGTACATCTTTAATAGTGAAGGCACTTATTTAACACACACACTTTCAACAGCTATGTGGCATTATGCTGATGGCGAAAACGATACAACTTCTGAACTCGAAGATGCACTCGGCCTTGCTGATGGCGTGCTCGACGGAAAACTCGTTTACATCTCTTACGAAGCACCTAACAACGCAAACCACCAGCTCTCTTACGACGGTCAGTGGTATGCAAATATTCTTGACGATGACGTTTACGCTGATGTTATGGTTGGTTTAGTTGATGGTGACAACAACTTTGTAATCGACACAGTTGACCCAACAAACGACGCTGACTACGGTGAAGGCTGGCTCGTTGCTCAGGAAGAGCGTGAGGGCTACACAGTAGGCGAGAAGTATGCAAGTCTTCCAATTTCTCTTGATCTTGGTGCAGTTTCCCTTACTGCTGCTACTAAGGAAGGTTACCTCTTTGTTGGTTGGTACACAGAATCTAACGGTAAATACACTAAGATTTCTGACGCTTATGACTATGAGACTTACATCAATATGAACGGAACATATTATGCTATGTTTAGAGAAATTGGTGAGGGTCAAGTTGTTATCAACCACTTAAAGTACGATAACCCTACAGATACTGTTATCCCATCACACGGCGGTATGGCTACAATGACTGTTGAGGTTAGGGATAGTGCCGGTAATGTATTGAGTTCAGGTACTCCATCAACCGATATTTCTACAGCTGTATTCTCAGCTACAGAGAAACAGACTTATACAATTACTATTACTACAACACCTCTTATGAACGGTGAGTTCTTCGCTTGGTACACCGATTCATTTGATGATGCAGGTAATAATACATTCGAAGAAATCGGTACAAATGGTTCGGATGTCGGTTCAACCGAAACGGTTACATTTACATACGACTTCACATTCGAAAAGGATTCACCAACTGTTATCAACCTTTACTCTGACGTAACTCGCGTTACTAATAAGGCTGACTTCTACTACAGATATCTCAACCGTTTTGGTGAGTGGCGTACATATACAGTAAGAGATATCGAGCTTTCTGACGATGAATGTCTCGGTTATGCTGGTAATGAAGGCCAAGCTTACTATCCAACATATCTTACAAAGTATACATACGACGACGGTTCAAATTCTTACGGTAAGACACCTGTATCCGGTAAGACTGTAATTAACACAGAAAACAAGATTCAGCAGTACGCTCCTAACGCTGATGTAACTGAAGTATTTGACGGTACTGTAAGCTGGAGTGTTGAATCTGCAACTATCACACCTGGTAAGTCTATAATTACTATTGTTGCTGATCAGGGTAATCCAGATTACGTAATCACTTATACAATTGATGGAAAGACAGATAAAACATCAGGTAAATACAACACTCTTGCTAATATCGAAGCTCCTGCTACAAATGCTGCAGGTGACAAATTCTTATACTGGGTAGAAATTGAAGAGAATGGTGAAGAGGTTATCCTCACATATCTCCAGAACTACCGCTACCGTATTGTTGAGAATAAGACTATCAAGGCTGTTTACGGTACACAAGAAGTTGCTAAGTGGACACCATCTATCAACTCTGTAACTTATACTCGTGAGTACTCTGATACAAGCGACTATATCTACACCGACTACTTGATTGCTTATAACAGCAGTGAGGAATTAGAGCTTAATAACCTTGATGGTGTTGAATACGGTCTTATCCTTGCTCGTGATCCTAGTGTTGCTTTTGATGGTAATGGTGATCCAACATTCCCAACATTCAGCGAGGCTGACTTTAAGAATGTAGCACAGGGTGGTAATAATGCACAGCTTAATGGTCTTAACTACTATTATTACAACCTGTCTGATATCAAGACTACAAACCTTAACCGTCTTGACTACTACCTAAGTTACAATAATAATTACACCAACAGTAAGGGTGTTAAGTATTGCCAGTATTGCTTCACAGCAGTTGCTTACATTATCGTAGACGGTACTGTTTACCTCAGTGCTCCTGAGTATGTAAACTTCTATGATCTTGCTAACGAAGCAGTTAGAACTAACTAATTTGGGAGGGAAATGCAATGAAGAAATTTTATACTGAGCCGGAAATCGAGCTCGTAAATATCACGCTTATTGCTGATGTTCTCGGCCCAAGCACTTATGACCCTACTGAGGAATCTGTTCCTGTTGTTGGTACAGAATTCGTAGATCCATTTGAATAATTAACAACCCCCACGGTGGAGACACCGTGGGGGACAGACTACCAAAAGGTGATTATTTATGAAAATTACTAACAGAATTATTTCAATGATACTTTGTATCTTGATTATATCTGCTACAGCTTGCCTTGCGGTTAGCGCAAAAACTGTATTCCCTGTCGGTGACTGGGTATACGAAAAGATTAATAATAACACAGAATTTGAGATTGATTTATATACCGGTACGGATACTTCTGTTTCAACGGTTTATTACCACAACAGCATTCCGATTACATCAATCGGTACACATGCTTTTCTGGACAATACAACCATGACAAGCATAACATTAAGCCCAATGGTACATAGCATTCAGTCACAGGCATTTTTAAATGTTGCCCAGCTGGAAACTGTTACCTTCAAAGGTGACATCAAGTTAATTGGTTCCTATGCTTTTGCAGGATGTAAATCTCTTAAGAACATCGCCTTAGAAGAAACACAGATAACATCTGTTGCTTTTTCTTCTTTTATGAACTGCGATGCTCTTACTGAGGTTACCTTGCCTGATACAGTAACTGAAATCGGCTCTGAAGCTTTTGCATATTGTGACTCACTTTCAAAAATCACAATTCCTGCATCAGTTACTACTATTGACGAAGATGCTTTCTATAATACTGCAAACGTAGTTATTTACTGCTATACTGATTCAGCGGCTCACGCCTTTGCGCAAGCAAACGAAATCGAGTTCGTTTTACTTGATCAAGAGGTTGAAACCTATGTTTGTGGCGACGCTGATAACGACGGCGAAGTTTCTGTAATGGATGCTTCCGCTATCCAGCTTGTTTTAGCAAGCAAGAAGACAGACGAGGATGGTAGATTATCCATCCGCGGTGATGTTGATGGCGATGGTGAATTATCAGTTATGGACGCTACAGCAATTCAGCTGTTTATAGCAGAGAAATTGACTATTGAAACACAAATAGGAAATATACTAGAGTATTAATTTTGTTATGAATCTTTTTGAGCTCCCTTTTTGGGAGCTCTTTTTGTTTAGTTTTATGATGTTATTCTGTTTATAAATTCCTTGCAATATAGTGAAATTTACTATATAATTATTTAGTAGGTGATATATATGAAGATAAAATCCGGCTTTGTTTTAAAGGAAATTGCTGGCAGCCATCTTGTCGTTCCGCTTGGCTCGCAAGTAGTCGATTTTGGTGCGATTATCAAGCTGTCTGAAACAGGTGCTTTTTTGTGGTCGATGCTTGAACAGGAAAGCAGTTATGAACAGCTTGTTTGTGCTTTAACTTCTGAATATGATGTCGATAAAGCGAAAGCACAAAAAGATGTTGACAGCTTTATTAATAAGTTAAAGGAAGCAGATTTGCTTGAATAATTTAATCTCAAAGGAAGTTTTTTTACCCGTTTTAGAACAAACTCTAAATAGCGGTAAAGACTTTGTTTTTACGCCGACAGGCACGAGTATGAAGCCGATGCTAAACGGCACGACCGACAAGGTTACTCTTGCAAAAAAGCCTGAAACTCTTTTTAAGTACGATGTCGTGTTTTTTAAAAGAGCAAAGGATGGCGCGCTGATTTTACATCGCATCGTTAAGGCTGAAAACGGTAGCTTTGTGCTTAGCGGAGATAACCAGTACTACTATGACTTTGATGTCAAATACGATGATATTTTCGCTGTTGTAAAGTCTTTCACTCATAACTCGAAAAATATTTGCGTTGATGACTTTTCCTACAAGCTTTATAGCAGAATAATTCTTTTTAAGAAAAAAGCACGAATTTTTATCTCAAAAATTTATCACAAAATTTTTAAATAAATTACCCACAGAGGCGTTATTATGGGACAATATAGAATTGCTGAATTGAATCTTGAAATTTTGACAAATTCAAAAACGTTATTAAAGCATTTAAAGCCATACGAGACATCGTTTGAATATAAGCCTAACCTTACTTTAAGTATTTCTGATGATATGCTCTTGCAATTTATGGAGGAGTATGAGGGCTTTACTGCTGATGTTATCGAGTGCATCTACCTGTCAACGGAATTTATGCGTGCGCTTTTTGATTTTAATGGCATTTCAGTATTTTCTACTGCTGTTGAATACGACGGCAGTGCGGTTTTGTTTGCAGCACCTTTTTCTGAAGAAAATGTAGCCGATAAATTACCCGATGATAAGGTGCTGGCGGTTGATTACCCAGCAATCAGACTTATTTCTGATACGTTTTATGCTTATGGCACGCCTTTTGGAATGATGGGTGACAAAGCAAAGGATGTAAAGCTTCCTATAAAAAGTATCGTTTATGTTGATAATGAGCGATTTGACTCTCTAAAAACTCTTGATACAAAGGATATGGTTTCGTGCTTTGTGCGTTCAGTTATGATGAGTATCAAAAGCGAACGCACTAAACATTCTCTCTTTATGCTTGAAAAGATGATGCGTAAAGTTAAGTTCTACGGAGTAGGCGATTTGTCTGATGTAGATTTCATTTTGGAAAAGGTAACTGAAGAATAATATTTTTTACATATAAAAAAGCCGACGGTGTTGTCCGTCGGCTTTTACTTTTTAATTTAAGGTTATTAGTCTTTTTGTTCGTTTATTCTATAGCAAAGAGTCATTAAGCTGTCGCCTAAATGCACGTTTTCTACAACAACATCTTTGTAGTCATTCTTTATATCATAGTGGCTGAAATTCCAGAAGTTTTTGATACCAAGAGCATATAGCTTATCGATAAGTGGTTTTACTGAATTTCTAGGCAGACATAAAAATGCAGCATCAATATGGTTGTTGTTTACGTAATTTTCAATTTCATCGTCGGACATAATTGTGATGCCTCTTAGCATTGTTCCGACTACATCATCACTTTTGTCAAAAATAGCAGACAACTCAAAGCCCTGTTGCTGGAAATTCATATGTGTAGCAACCGCACGACCAAGATTACCCGCGCCGAGCAAAATAGCTTTAAAGCCTTGGTTAATTCCGAGAATCTTGCCGATTTCTTCCTTAAGCGCGGTGACAGGATAGCCGTAGCCCTGCTGACCGAAACCACCAAAGCAGTTTAAGTCCTGTCTAATCTGAGAAGCAGTAGAACGCATAATGGTAGCCAGTTGATTTGATGAAATTCGCTCAACGCCCTGACTTTCAAGTTCGGTTAAGAATCTGTGGTATCTTGGCAGTCTGCGAATAACAGGCATAGAAATTTGTTTAGACATAATAACCCTCCGATAGAAGAAAGTTTAATTATAATAATTCTTGAAGTTTAACGTTAACAGCTTTCAAGAAATCTTCTGTATTTACCTTTGTTTTATTTTCTAAAGTTGAAAGCAGATAAAGGTCACCTGTCATAATACCGCTTTCAATAGTGTTGATAGTTGCTTTTTCGAGCTTATCAGCGAAATCACAGAGGGCAGGGGTGTTGTCAAGCTCGCCACGCTTTCTTAAAGCGCCTGTCCACGCAAAGAGAGTTGCAACAGAGTTTGTGGAAGTTTCTTCACCCTTTAAGTGCTTATAGTAGTGACGCTGAACAGTTCCGTGAGCAGCCTCATATTCGTAGATGCCTTGAGGAGAAACAAGTACGCTTGTCATCATTGCAAGTGAGCCGTAAGCGGTAGCAATCATATCGCTCATAACATCGCCGTCATAGTTTTTGCAAGCCCAGATATATCCGCCATTTGAACGGATAACACGAGCAACAGCGTCATCGATAAGGGTGTAGAAGTATTCGATGCCTGCAGCTTCAAATTTTTCTTTGTACTCGTTTTCGTAAATCTCTGCAAAAATGTCCTTAAAGGTATGGTCGTATTTTTTAGAGATTGTATCTTTGGTAGCAAACCATAAATCGAGCTTCTGGTCTAGCGCATAGTTCATACAAGCTCTTGCAAAAGAGGAGATAGAAGACTCAAGATTATGCATACCCTGAATAATACCATCGCTGTTTTTAAAGTCAAAGATAAGCTCGCGTGATTCGTTGCCGTTTTCATCAGTCACGCAAAGTTCAGCTTTTGAACCCTTTTTTACAATCATTTCAGAGTTCTTGTAAACGTCGCCGTAAGCGTGTCTTGCGATGCAGATAGGCTTAGTCCAGGTTGGAATGTACGGAGTAATACCTTTTACAAGGATAGGAGCTCTGAAAACAGTACCGTCTAAGATTGCTCTGATAGTGCCGTTTGGAGATTTCCACATCTCCTTTAAATTGTACTCTGTCATTCGTGCAGCATTTGGAGTAATAGTAGCGCATTTAACAGCAACGCCGTATTTCTTGGTAGCTTCTGCACTGTCAACAGTTACTTGGTCGTTTGTCTCGTTTCTGTATTCAAGACCTAAATCGTAGTACTCTGTTTTTAAATCGATATATGGAAGTAAAAGAATGTCTTTAATCATCTTCCATATAATTCTTGTCATTTCGTCGCCGTCCATTTCGACAAGCGGAGTAATCATTTTAATTTTATCCATTTATGTATCGTCCTTTCACAAAATTCTATAAAAGAATTAACCATTTATTTTAGTGTAGTTAAGCAAACCACCGCAAATCGCAATATCCTTTTGACGTTGAGATAGCTCACATTTAGCTTTTATTGTTTCACCAGTTGTTTTGTTAACAAGTGTAACTGTATCACCTGATAGAATTTCGTTCTTAACATTTGGAAGCTCAAGTTCGTCAAACAGAGAAATTTTATCGTAGTCACTCTCGTTAATGAATTCAAGTGGTAAGATACCTGCATTGATAAGATTAGCTCTGTGAATTCTTGCAAAGCTCTTAACAAGTACTGCCTTAACGCCTAAGTAAAGTGGAGCAAGAGCGGCGTGCTCACGAGAAGAACCCTGACCATAGTTTGCACCACCAACGATGATAGAACTGCCTAAGGTCTTTGCACGCTCAGGGAACTGTGTATCGCATACAGTAAAGCAATGCTGTGAAATAGCAGGAATGTTTGAACGAAGTGGTAAAATCTTCGCACCAGCAGGCATAATATGGTCGGTTGTGATGTTGTCCTCGACCTTAAGTGAGCAAGCAGCATTAATTTTATCCTCCATAGGGAAGGAAGTAGGGAACTCTTTGATGTTAGGACCACGAAGAACGCTGATAGAGTCCATTTCTTCAACGCTTGCAGGTTCAATAATCATATTGTCGTTGATAAGGAACTTTTCAGGCATTTCAACCTTGTATCCCTCGCCTAAGGTAGTAGGGTCTGTGAATACACCTGTAAGTGCAGATGCTGCAGCAGTCTCAGGAGAAACAAGGAAAATCTGACCATCTTTAGTACCACTTCTACCTAAGAAGTTACGGTTGAATGTTCTAAGCGAAATACCCGCGCTGTTTGGTGACTGACCCATACCGATACAAGGACCGCATGCAGATTCAAGAATTCTTGCACCCGCAGCAATCATATCAGCTAAAGCACCGTTTTCGCTGAGCATAGTAAGCACCTGCTTGCTACCCGGAGCGATAGAAAGAGATACGTCAGGGTGAATAGTCTTGCCCTTTAAAATGTGAGCAACAGTCATCATATCAGCATAGCTTGAGTTAGTGCAAGAGCCGATGCAAACCTGATCGATTTTCTGTCCAGCAAGCTCGCTGATAGCCTTGATATTGTCAGGTGAGTGAGGACAAGCAGCAAGCGGTTCGAGCTCGTCAAGATTAATAACAATGTGCTCGTCATATACTGCGTCGTCGTCAGCCTTGAGCTCGATGTAATCTTCTTCACGACCCTGTGCCTTTAAAAACTCTCTAGTAGTTTCGTCACTTGGGAAGATAGAAGTAGTAGCGCCGAGCTCAGCGCCCATATTTGTGATAGTAGCACGCTGAGGAACAGAAAGTGTCTTGACACCTTCGCCTGCGTATTCAATAATTTTACCTACGCCACCCTTAACGCTCATAATTTCCAAAACTTTAAGGATAATATCTTTAGCAGAAACCCAAGGCTTTAATTCGCCTGTGAGCTCAACCTTAACGATATTTGGCATAGTGATGTAGTACGCGCCACCGCCCATAGCAACAGCAACGTCAAGACCGCCTGCACCTATTGACAGCATACCGATACCGCCACCGGTTGGTGTATGGCTGTCAGAACCGATAAGGGTTTTACCCGGCTTTGAAAATCTCTCTAAATGCACCTGATGGCAAATGCCGTTACCGGGACGAGAAAAGTAGATGCCGTGCTTTTTGCACACAGTTTGGATAAATCTGTGGTCGTCAGCATTCTCAAAACCTGTCTGTAATGTGTTGTGGTCAATATATGCAACACTTCTTTCAGTCTTAACTCTAGGCACGCCCATTGCCTCGAATTCGAGGTATGCCATAGTACCTGTAGCGTCCTGTGTAAGTGTCTGGTCAATCTTAAGACCAATGTCAGTTCCTTTAATCATTTCGCCACTGACAATGTGTTCTTTAATGATTTTTTCAGCGATAGAATATCCCATATTTTTACCTCCATTTGCGTTTTATAGGATTTTGAAAAAATATATATACCATTATACCAAAATTCGTTTATAAAGTAAAGCAAATAATGAATACACAGACAGCCTGTTTTTCAGTAAATTTTTACATAGTAATTACCTGCAAAAAGTGGTATAATTTCTAATTGTCGAATAAGATAAGATTGGGAGATATTATGCAAAACAGAGAAGATATCCGAAATATAGCAATTATTGCTCACGTAGACCATGGTAAAACAACTCTGGTAGATCAGCTTTTAAAGCAAAGCGGAATTTTCAGAGTCAATGAATCTGTTGCAGAGCGAGTAATGGACTCTAATGATTTAGAGCGTGAGCGTGGAATTACAATACTTTCTAAAAACACCGCCGTTATGTATAACGATGTAAAAATCAATATTGTTGACACCCCTGGTCACGCTGATTTTGGTGGCGAGGTTGAGCGTATATTGACTATGGTTGACGGTGTGCTTTTGCTTGTTGATGCGTTTGAGGGTTGTATGCCACAAACTCGTTTTGTACTTAAAAAGGCGCTTGGACTCCACAAAAAGCCTCTTGTAGTAGTTAACAAAATCGACCGCGATGGCGCTCGTCCTGAAGAAGTAGTCGACGAAGTGCTCGACCTTTTTATTGAGCTTGGCGCTGACGATGACCAGCTTGAGTTCCCTGTTGTTTACGCATCGGGCAGAGACGGTGTTGCGTCTTTAGACCCATACGAAATGGGCACAGATATGCAGCCTTTATTTGAAAAAATCGTTACCGAAATTCCTGCTCCACAGGGCGATGTTGACGGTGATTTACAGATACTTATCTCCAACATTGACTACGACGATTATGTCGGTCGAATCGGTGTCGGCAGGGTTGAACGCGGACAGGTAAAGGTAGGTCAGCAGGCTGTGCTTTGCCGTCGTGACGGAGAAACACAGAAGGTAAAGATTTCTAAGCTTTATCAGTTTGAGGGCTTAAGACGAGTTGAAACAGAAACTGCAAAAATGGGCGACCTTGTATGCATCAGCGGTATCAGTGACTTAAATATCGGCGAAACTATTTGTAGCGTTGATGAGATTGACCCGCTTCCGTTTGTCAAGATTGATGAGCCTACGGTTTCTATGAACTTTATTGTAAACAACAGTCCGTTTGCAGGTAGAGAGGGCAAGTACGTGACATCTCGTAACCTGCGTGACAGACTTTTCAAAGAGGTTGAAACCAACGTCGCTATGCGTGTTGAAGAAACTGACTCTGCTGATACATTCAAAGTATCGGG
Source organism: Ruminococcus sp. (assembly GCA_017411835.1). Taxonomy (GTDB): domain Bacteria; phylum Bacillota; class Clostridia; order Oscillospirales; family Acutalibacteraceae; genus Ruminococcoides. The sequence continues at coordinate 18,242 of JAFQPG010000003.1, forward strand.
TAGAGGCGAGCTCCACCTGTCTATCTTGATTGAAACTATGCGTCGAGAGGGTTACGAGTTCCAGATTTCTCGACCACAGGTTATTACTAAGCACATAGACGGTGTGCTTTGCGAGCCTATCGAGTACCTGATGATTGAAGTGCCTGATGCTTATGTCGGCGCTGTTATGGAAAAACTTGGTTCCAGAAAAGCCGAGCTTATCAATATGGGGACAAGAGAAAGTGGCATTACTCATATCGAATTCAGAATTCCGTCACGTGGACTTATGGGCTACCGTCCGGAGTTTCTTACCGATACTAACGGCAACGGTATTATGAACCACGTGTTCGACTCATACGAGCCGTTTAAAGGCGAAATTATTACACGGCATCAGGGTTCACTTATCGCTTTCGAAACAGGCGAAACCGTAACCTATGGCTTATTTGCGGCACAAGAGCGTGGTCGACTTTTTGTTGGTCCGGGTGTGCCTGTATATGAGGGTATGATTGTCGGTGCTTGTCCAAAGGCAGAAGACATCACCGTAAATGTCTGCAAGAAAAAGCATATCACAAACACTCGTGCTTCAGGCTCTGATGACGCTTTAAAGCTTACACCGCCGTCTGTTTTATCACTTGAGCAGTGTATCGAGTTTATCGCCGACGACGAGCTTGTTGAGGTTACCCCTGAAAACATTCGTATGCGTAAGCAGATTTTATCCAAAGAATTAAGAATGAAGAAGCAGTTTAAAAAGAATTAATTTCTAAATTAGAATTATAATAACTATGAATTTTGTAATATTAGACCTTGAATGGAACGGTGCTTACAGCAAAAAGGCAAAAAAATTTGTCAACGAAATTATCGAATTCGGTGCTGTAAAAACGGACGAACAATTAAATATTCTTGACAGCTTTTCGATGCTTGTAACTCCGCAGATTGGTAAAAAGCTTAACCACAGAGTTGCAGAGCTTACCCATATAACAAACGAAGAGCTTTTAGACTCTAACAACACCTTTACACACGTGCTGTCTAAGTTTAAAAAATTTCTCTCGGACAGCGTTTTGCTTACCTGGGGTACGTCGGATGTGTTAACTTTGATGGAAAACTGCAGGTATTATCTAGGCGATGAAAAGCTCCCGTTTTTGAGCAGATACTGTAATTTGCAGTCGTATTGCGAGCATATGCTTGACCACCACGACAAATCTCGCCAGATGGGACTTTCTACCTGTGCAGAGCTTTTGGGGTTGTCTGACGAAGGACTTGAGCTACATAGAGCGTTTGACGATGCTTTGTTTAGCTTGCAGTGTTTTAAAAAGCTTTATGACAACGAAAAGTTCTGTAACTATATTGAGCTTGCAAATGATGAATTTTATCGCAAAATCACCTTTAAAAATACTATTATCTATGATGCTAAAAATCCGCTCATTGATAAAAAAGAGTTTTACATCTGCTGTGATAAATGCGGTAAAAAGGCTTGGCGTAAAAATAAATGGGTGATGAAAAACCGCTCTTTTAGAGCACAGTTTCGCTGTAATAAATGCAGGCGAGATTTTGAGGGCAGGATTACATTTCGCTTGAAATACGACGGCGTGCATATTGACCGCAGAGTAGTTGAAAAAGAAAAGGTCGAAAAGCCTTCGAAAAAGAAATGCATTTTAAATATGTTACCGACAAATAATTCTAAAACAGAAAAATAATTTCAATTAATCAGTGCGTACAGAATCTACTTCTATACGCACTTTTTTCTATACCTTTTTACAATTTTCAAAAGTAATCTACTTTTTATATTTAATTTTGATTAATATTATTTTATCCTAATTTGTCGCTTGTTGTATATCTTAGTGTGATATTGTCAGCATTTTATGAACTCACTGTAAAAATCGAACAAATATTCGAAAAACTATTGAAACCGGTAGAAAAATCTGCTAAAATGTTAATTGAAGTCAAGCCCCAACTTCAACGAATAAAGCCCCGAATTAATTTTAGAAATGCTGGAAAGGACGAAGAATATGGATTATATAAAATGGTCGCAGGAATATGTAAATGAAGCACGAAAAATCTTGCGTATAATTGATCGAAAAAAGGCGCTTTTAAAGCGGTCTACTCCTGACGAGCGACACGTTATCAATGCTCAGATAATTAAACTGCGAAACATTTATTACGACAATATGCTTACAGCAAAGCATCTAAGACAGCGTGCAAAGGAGCTTTTAGATGCGGCATAGTTTGGTCAACCTTGACGGAAAAAACCGCGACCTTATTGCGTATAGCAACTTTTCAGATTTAAGCACCAACAAAGGTGATATCGACAAAATGAAGCAGATTTTGCGTAGCGCTATAATAAACGAACTCACAATCCGTCAGCGAGAATGTATCACTATGTATTACTATGAAAAGAAAAAAATGAAAACAATAGCAAAGGAACTGTCGCTATCTGTTCCGACTGTGAGTAAGCATATTAAGGTCGCAGAACAAAAACTAAAAAACATTGCAAATTACTACTAGGAATAATAAAATGAAAGCACCTGAAAATAATCAGGTGCTTTTTTGATTTTTTATGAACCTATGAGCAAGCTCATTCGTATATATAATGACGGTGAAAGTGAGGTGCAACGTGAAAAAACAATTCGAAAAATACATATCCGATTATGGTGTAAGTCTGACAAAGCTGTGCTTATCTCTGACAAACAACCAAAACGACGCAAAAGATTTGTATCAGGCAACGTGGGAGAAAGCGATGAGAAAATACAAGCGTTACGATAAAAGCAAACCGTTTGATAAATGGCTTTATACAATTTGTGTAAATACTTATCGCGACGAGCTTAGACGCTTTGATAAGAAAAATGTGCTCGATTTTAAAAGCGACGAGGAAAAAGAACGTTTTTTATCATCAATTCCTTATGAAGAAGTTGACCACGATGAGTATATCGCGTTGTATGATGCGATGAAAATTCTTAGTGCTGATCTTAAAGAGGTATTAGTGCTGTTTTATTTTAAAGATTATTCTGTAAAAGAATTATCCGAGATTTTATCCATACCCGAAGGCACCATTAAATCACGCTTAAACCGTGCGAGAAACAAATTACGAAAGGAGCTTGACTGCAATGACACAAAATGAAAAATTTGACAAAATGCTTAGAAATTACTGCAATCGTGACGTTGAAGCATTTGAATTTAAAAGCAAAAAGAATACCGTAAAGTTCACCTCTTTAGTTGCCGCCTGCTTAGTTTTTGTTATACTTTTGTCTATCCTGATTGTTCCTGAGCTTTATCCGCAAAATGAGTTTACGCTTACTGCGAGCGCAGCTAGTGAGAGCGAGCTTAAATACTTTACTGAAAAAGAGCTTAATTACTTTACTGTAGGCAGTAAAGAGATAATCCCTGAGGGTGTAAGCTTTAAAATAAGCGGAGAAAATATCAAAGAAATCTACGCTTATTCAGAAAAAGAATATCTCGCGCTTGCCATTTCTTCGTGGCCAAGAGAATACAATATTGTTGACATAAATTTTAGAGATAAGGGCGAGAGTAAAATAGTTGATATGCCGACTTTGCTTATTGTACCTTTTGAAAAAGATTCAAACGATGAACTTACAATAGTAAGAAAAAGCAACAAGTATGTTTCACATTTAAAGGTGATAGATGAGCTTCAAACAGAAGGCGAAAAGGATATCACCATCACCAGTATCCCGATAGACGAAAATCGTAAATTTATTTACAAAGACTATTCTGAAAAGTACAACGATAGAATAATCATTGAGATAACCTACTTTGACGGTACAAAAGAAACAAAAAGCAAAGAGGTTACCTACAAAGACGGAAAAATCGTCTTCTAAATATTCTAGTGTTTACTCCACAAAAGTGATTATATACCTAAAGTAAAACGACCTTCTATTTTAGAAGGTCGTTTGCTTTTATATATTATGTTAAATTATAAAATCATCAGCCGAAAATTTTTGCAGGTTCTTTTGCCTTTTAGGTTCACGCATAATAGGGTTGTATAAAAACTTCTTGCACTTACCTTTTTTAAGCACCCTGTTTACTGTGCAGAACTGATGGTCGTTAACTATTTTTGAGTGTGAGCAGTAGTCACACGAAACCTCGATGTTATTGCCGAAAAGCTTTACCTTACGCATAACTCCTCCAAAAATTTAAGTATATATGTATTCTATCACAAATAGATTTGTCTTGCAAGCGTATGATAAGTATAGTATAATCAGCATTGTTTGAGGTGATTTTGTGACTATTAATTCTAAAACTATGACATTAAGAGAAAACGCAGGAGTGCATTTTTTAACCTACAATAAATTATCTGAAATTGATTTTATCAACCACGCTTTTTCTACCCGCTTAGGCGGTGTATCAAAGGGCATTTTCGATAGTATGAACCTGTCTTTTGAGCATGACGACTTTGATACGGTTACTGAAAACTACAAACGCTTTTGCAAAGGTGCAGACTTTAATTTTGATACCTTGGTTGCCTCTTCTCAGGACCACCACAGCTTTGTTCGTGTGTGCACTAAAAACGAGTGTGGTATCGGAATTACAAGACCTAAGGATATCAAAAGTGTTGACGCTTTGGTTACTAATGAAAAAGGCGTTACTTTAGTCACATATTATGCTGACTGCACACCGCTATTTTTTGTTGATACAAAGAAAAAAGCAATCGGTCTTGCACACGCAGGCTGGCGAGGCACTGTGCAAAAAATTGGGGCAGAGGTTATAAAAACTATGACTGAAAATTATGGAACCGACCCTGCTGATTTAGTTTGCGCAATCGGTCCTGCGATTTCTGTTTGCTGTTACGAGGTTGATAAGAGCTGTGCTGATAATTTTTATGCACTAAAACTTGATGACTCCAAATTCGTTTTCCCTAAATCAGGTGGCAAATTTATGGTCGACCTGCTTGAAGCAAACCGTCAAATTTTACTCTCTTGTGGCGTTAAAAAAGAAAATATCACAGTATCCGATTTGTGCACCCGTTGCAACAGCGATTTGCTGTGGAGTCATCGTGCAACTGCTGGCAAACGCGGCACTATGTCTGCGTTTATGGCTTTAAAGTAGGTGCAGTATGGAGATAACCGCTTTAGTAGAAAACACGTCTGCAGACGAGCAAATCGGCGCACAGCACGGACTTTCATTTTTTATTCAGGCTTGCGGACATAACATACTGTTTGATATGGGTCAAGACGACCTGTTTTATAAAAACGCTCAAAAGCTCAATATTGATTTAGCTGATGTCGACATCGCTGTTTTGTCCCATGGCCACTATGACCACGGCGGTGGGCTTAGTACCTTTTTAGAGATTAATAAAAAAGCAAAGGTTTATTTGAGTCGCTACGCGTTTGAGCCTTATTACAACGGCGAAAAATATATCGGTCTTGATGTGACGCTTAAAGATAACGACCGACTCGTTTTTGTTGATGATTATTTAGAGCTTGATAAAGGTCTGACGCTTTACTCGTGTAATGATAAAGAAAGAGATTTCGATTTAGGTTCATTCGGCTTGTCAGTTAAAAAAGACTCTGTCCTTTATCCCGATACCTTTTTACATGAGCAGTATTTAAAAATTGACGAATATGGCTCAAGCGTGCTTTTTAGCGGTTGCTCACACAAGGGAATACTGAATATTGCCACTTGGTTTGATGTGGGCACGATTATCGGAGGTTTTCATTTTTCTAAGCTTTCGCTTGATGAAACCTTGAAATCTTACGCTGATATTTTAAAAAGCTTTGAGACAAAGTTTATTACCTGCCATTGTACGGGAGAAAAGCAGTATGAGTTTTTAACAAAACATATGGATAACCTTTCTTATATCAAAGCATCAGAGCATATTTCAATTTAAAGTTAAAACAAAACCCCGCTATATTTAGCGGGGCTTTTTTATATATTGATTAAGTTATCTTTTGCAAACCATACGTCACTTAAAGCAAAAATTTTGCCGTTTAGATATTGCAGATCTTTTGCGTCTTTTGTAAAATCAAAAGCTAGTTTGTACGAGCACAAAAGCTGATGATTTTGGTGAAATCTGCGATTTAGTGCTTTATCTCCGTATTTTTCGTCGCCAAGTAGCGGATGCCCGATAAACGCCATATGAGCTCTTATCTGGTGGGTTCTGCCTGTGAGCAGCTCAACCTCGCACAGCGACAAATCACGCTCTTTATCGTAACTGATTAAGGTGTATTTAGTGATGATTTCTTTTGAGTTTTTTGTCTCATTTTTGCTGACCTTAACCGTGTTTTTGCTTTCGTTTTTAGTAAGAAAGCCTTTGAGCGTATCGTTTTTCTTTTTCGGTTTACCTTTGATTACACAAAGATAAAATTTTCTGATTTCTCTTGTTCTTATTTTCTCGTTTATTATTCTGAGTGCTTGTGCATTTTTAGCGCCGATAATAATACCTCCTGTGTTTCTATCGATGCGGTTGCAAAGAGCAGGGGAAAAGGCTTTATCAGTTTCGGGATTGTATTCGCCCTTTTCAAAAAGGTATCTTTGCACTCTGTGTACCATACAGTCAGCGTCGTATTTTTTATCCTGATGCACAATTACACCGGGCTTTTTATCAATCAGCAGGATGTTTTCATCCTCATATATGAGCTCGAGTTTTTTCGATGCCTTCATAAATTCGTATTCAGTTTTATTTTCAGTAAAAAACTCGTCTTTAATATAAAGCGTAAGCACATCGCCCTCGTGCAAAAACACATCAGGTGTTGTCTTTTTGCCGTTTAGCTTAATGTATTTTGTGCGTATGTACTTGTGCATTAATGACTTTGGCATAGTTTTAAAGCGTTTTAGTAAAAACTTGTCAAGTCGTTGCTGCGAGTCGTTTTTCATTATTGTTATAGTGCGCATATAATCACCTGCTTAATTATACCACATCTTTTGTATTTTACAATAAACTTTCTGTAACAATAAAAACTGCCGTGTATAATATAGTAGTGGGTGATGATTATGAGGTGCGCTCGCGAAAAAATCAGCTGTGCCGTAGCTTTCGGTGCAGGAATACTTATCTCGTGCCTACTGCCTCACAAGTGGGTGCTTTTTATATCAGCGCTCGTTGTCATCGCAGTATGCTATAGTTGTAGGAGGTAACTATGAAAGTTGTACTTATCGAAAAGCCAAAGTTTTTATCATTTATACTTAGAAAAATTTACGGTATAAAAAAGATACCACAGCAACAGTAAGTTAAAAAGAAAAAGGCCGCTAGCTTTAGCGGCCTTTTATTTTATGTAACCGCTAAAAAAGCGGTTTTATTTATATATAAAGAGTTATACGCTGACCCGGATAAATTGCATTTGGGTCGTCGAGATTATTGATTGCCATAAGAGCGCCCAGCTCAATGCCGTATCTGTTTGCGATTGCAAAGAGCGTGTCGCCCGGTCTGACAAAGTAAACCTGTGGTGGAGTGACCTCCTTTACAGGAATTCGAAGTCTTTGACCCGGATATATAGTGTACGGGTAAACAATGCCGTTGTATCTAGCAATGTCGACAGCAGTTGTGCCGTATAATTGCGCGATTGCAAAGAGCGTGTTACCTGGTCTGACGGTATAGATGATAGGTTGTTCCATAGTTATCCTCCTTTCCTTTAGTAACATATTATGCAAATTAACACAATATGAAAATGAATATTTTTCCTGTAGCGGTAAAACCTTTAAGTAGGAGGAATGTTTATGAATACAAAAATAAAGAAAATATTAGCACGAGAGATTATTGATTCGCGAGGAAATCCGACTGTAGAAGCACAGGTGGTCACCGAAACAAACGTGTCTGCTATAGCGTCTGTTCCGTCGGGTGCATCAACAGGTGAGTTCGAGGCTGTTGAACTGCGTGATAACGGGGAAAGGTATTTAGGCAAGGGTGTAACAAAGGCGGTAAAAAACATCACCGATATAATCAGCCCTGCACTTGAGGGTGTATCTGTGCTGTCACAGCTTAAAATTGATAATCTGATGTGTGAGCTTGACTCAACAGATAATAAAGCAAATCTCGGTGCAAATGCAATACTTGCAGTATCCCTTGCATGCGCCAAAACCGCAGCAAAGCTTTTACAAATTCCGCTTTACAGATATATCGGCGGAGTAAACGCTCACACCCTGCCCGTACCAATGATGAATATACTAAATGGCGGTGCCCACGCATCAAACAATGTCGATATTCAGGAGTTTATGATTATGCCTGTTTCGGCACCAAATTTCAGAGAAGGTATGCGACAGTGCTGCGAAATTTATCATACTTTAGGTTCAATTTTAAAAAGCGAGGGGAAATCAACCGCTGTAGGTGATGAGGGCGGTTTTGCACCTGATTTAGAAAGCGACGAGCAAGCGATTGAGTATATACTAAAAGCGGTAGAAAAAGCAGGTTATACAACAGACGATATCAAAATTTCACTGGATATCGCTTCATCTGAATGGTACAGCGACGGCTTTTACTGTATGCCAAAGAAAAATATACGAATGAATACAGATGATATGATTTCCTATATTGAACAGCTTTGCGTATCATATCCGATTATATCTGTCGAGGACGGTTTGTCTGAGCATGATTTTTCAGGCTTTGCAAAGCTGACCCAAAGACTTGGTTCAAAAATCCAACTTGTTGGCGACGATTTGTTTGTCACAAATACAGAGCGTTTGCGACAGGGGATAAAGATGCACGCCGCTAATTCTATTTTAGTAAAGGTAAATCAGATTGGTACTTTGTCGCAGTCGCTTGATGCTGTGCAGTGTGCACATCGCGCTTCATATACCTCAGTTATCTCACACCGTAGCGGAGAAACAGAGGACACCACCATTGCGGATATTGCGGTAGCGTTAAACGCAGGACAGATTAAAACAGGTGCTCCTTGCAGAAGCGACAGAGTCGCAAAATACAACCGATTAATCAGAATTGAAGAGGAACTTAAATCTACAGCCGACTATGGTTTTTAATCTTTAAAAAGCAAATCAATTATTACAAAAAATTAACCGTCATTATGGCGGTTAATTTCTTTTGTAGAATTAAAGTGATACTGAAAATATGGTAATATATTATTGTATATAATTGCGTAAATTGGAGGCAAATGTTTTGAAGCTTAAACGTATTTTGGCAGGAGTACTTATTATGATGATTATTCCATCTTTTGCTATGTTTGGTGCTTATGCAACGGACCAGACCCAAGACCCTACTCAAAGCGCTACCGAAGAAACAAAAAGCGCTAAGAAAGAAAAACCTACCGAGCTTGTTGTCAGCAGGGAAAACGTTGGAATGGAAAAGTATCTTCGTTATCTTGAAAACAGAACTTACAAGGGAAACCTTGGTGCAACATATACCAAGAAAGAAACTACATTTAAGCTTTGGTCACCTGCAGCACAGGACGTAAAGGTTTGTATTTATACTACCGGTACTGACGGAGAAGACGGTGCACAAATGCTTTCTAAAACAAGTATGAAGCTTGTTGAAGAATACGGCACATGGGTGCTTCACCTAAAGGGTGATTACAAAAACAAGTACTATACATATTTGGTGACTGTAAACGGCATTACCAACGAGGTTGTTGACCCGTATGCTAAGGCTGTTGGTGCAAACGGCGACAGAGGTATGGTAGTTGATTTGAATTCTACTAACCCAAAGGGCTGGAATAAAGATAAATTTAATCGTGTTAATAACCCTACTGACGCTATTATCTGGGAAGTAAACGTTCGTGATTTTTCAGCATCTGAAACTAGCGGTGTTTCTGAAAAACATCGCGGTAAGTTTTTAGCGTTTACTCAAGAGGGCACAGTAGTCGATTCTGTCGAGGGTGCTTTGCCTACTTGTATTGATTATTTAAAAGAGCTCGGCGTTAACTATGTGCAGATTAACCCGTTCTACGATTTTGCATCTATCGACGAAACCGATGCGGTTAACCCGCAGTACAACTGGGGATATGACCCTAAAAACTACAATGTTCCTGAGGGCTCTTATTCTTCAAATCCGTATGACGGTAATGTACGAATTAAAGAATGTAAGCAAATGATTCAGGCTCTGCATAATGCAGGCATCGGCGTTATTATGGACGTTGTGTATAATCACACATACGCATCTGTTGATTCTTGGTTTAATATGATAGTTCCTGATTATTATTATCGTATGGATGATAATGGTAACTGGTCAAACGGTTCCGGATGTGGCAATGATACAGCATCAGAGCGTACTATGTTTAGAGAGTTTATGAAAAACTCTGTCGTTTACTGGGCAGATGAGTACCATATCGATGGTTTTAGATTTGATTTGATGGGACTGCACGATGTGGATACAATGAACTATATCCGCAAAAGTCTTGATAAATTACCAAATGGTAAGAAAATCATTATGTACGGCGAAGCGTGGGATTTAGAAACCGCCTGCGCAAGCAATGTGAATTTAGCAACCCAGAACAACCTGTCTTTGTTATCTGACAGAATCGGTGCATTTAACGATACCTTTAGAGATGGATTAAAGGGCAACGTGTTCGACTCAAAGGATCAGGGCTTTATCCAAAGCGGCTCAAATCGCTCAAAGGTTAAAGCAGGCATCGAGGGTATGGCGACTGCCGGCACTTGGGGTGTATCACCTAATCAGTGTATAAATTACGCTTCTTGCCACGATAACCTTTCACTTTACGATAAACTCGTTGCTTCTGTTTATCCTGACGAGGGTGGCTTTAGAAAGCGTAGGGAAGACCTCGTGCAGATGAACAAGCTTTCTGCAGCGATTACTCTTACCTCTCAGGGCGTACCGTTTATGATGGCAGGTGAGGAAATGGGCCGTTCAAAAGACGGCGACGAAAACTCTTACAAATCACCTGTTGAGGTCAATCAGATTGACTATAATGATTTAAACAAATATGCTGATTTAAATGAGTACTATAAAGGACTTATTGATATCCGCAAGACCGTAGACGTGCTTAGAGATGCTACCGGTGAGGTTGCAAAGTCTATTTCATATTTTGACGGACTTGACGACGGTGTAATTGCTTACAGCATTGCAGGTAGCGGTAATACAAAAACATTTATCGCGGTTTTTAACGGCAGTAACAGTAAATCTACCGTAAAGCTTCCGTCAAAGTTAAATGACTCTTATGTAGTTATTGCAAACGATAAGGATGCAGGTATTAAAAATCTTGCGGTTATTTCTGACGGCAAGGTTACTGCGAAAGCTCATTCAAGCGTTTTGCTTGTTGATAAAGAAAGCTTTGATAAGTTTAAAAATCAGGACACCTCCTGTCGAGTGATTGTTAAGTATTTCGATACTAAATCTGATGCTGTTGTATATGAGCAAATATTAAAGGGTGAAAAAGGCGACTCTTACTTAGTTGAATACCCTAACCACCTGCTTTACAGATACGATGTAACAAGTGTTTCAGGCTCAAAAACAGGTGAGTTTGAAAAGGGCACAGCAGAGGTTACTATTAACTGCAAGCCATATTCTGGAGATTATTCGTCAATCACTATTCATTTTGTAAATGAGAATGACGAGGATATCGCAAACTCAATAGTTATGTCAAACCGTGTCGGACAAAGGTACACAACACCTAAGATTGCAGGAGTTTCTGGTTACCGACTCGACCTTGAAAATCTTCCTGAAAACGGTGCAGGTAAATACACAAAGGAAGATTTGACAATAACATATAGGTACAACTCTATCGAGGATCCAGCACTGCAGGAAGATATAGACCTTGATGACCTTAATTCCCAGTCGGTGTGCGTTGCTAATATTATTTATATGGATAGCAAAGGCGAAATTCTCGATAAAAAGACTTATGCAGGCGACAAGGATACTGAAATAGTTGTTGAGTATCTCGACATACCGGGTTACGAGTATATTTCAGATACTGCTGATGGTGCAGTATTCGACTCTGTCGAAACAAATATCGTTGTAAATTACGAAAAGATATCCGATGGTTTAAATATTGCTGTTATAGCGGGCTCTGCTTTATTGCTTGGTCTGGTTATTTTAGCTCTTGCTCTTATCTTTAAAAAACGTAAGCCTATCGTTGATGGAGACGACATCGTCAACGATTTATATATTGAGTAAAATTATGAGGTGACAAAATGAAAAAACTCAACAAAATTTTATCTATCATCCTCGCTTTAGTTATGCTATCAAGCGTTTGTATGGTAGGTGTATTCGCAGAAGAAACAACCGACACAACAGTTACAAACGAGTATTCGGCTGCTGCTATGGCTCTTGACGACGAGTTTGCGTATGCAGGTACTCTCGGTGCTATCTACACAAAAGAAAGCACACAATTTAAGGTTTGGGCACCAACCGCTTCACAGGTAGTTTTGAATCTGTATACTACCGGCTCTGACGAAGAAGAGGGCGCACATGACCTTGGTAACTACGAAATGGAAAAGCTTATTGAAGGTGATAAGTTTACAGGTGTATGGACTACTACAGTAAAGGGCGACCTTTTAAACGTTTACTATACATATTCTGTAACATCACCTGACAGAATTGTTAACGGCGAGGTTACTACAAGAGAAACACAGGACGTTTATTCATACGCTATCGGTGTAAACTCTGCTCGTTCAATGGTTGTTGACTTAGACTCTACAGACCCTCAGGGCTGGGCAAACGATAAGCACGTCTTTGTCGAAAATCAGTCAGACGCTGTTATTTGGGAGCTCCAGGTTAAAGACTTCTCATTCAGCCCTTCATCTGGCGTATCAGAAGCAAACCGTGGTAAGTACCTTGCGTTTACCGAAAAGGGTACAACCGTAAACGGCGAAGGAAAGATTTCTACCTGTATTGATTATTTAAAGAATCTTGGCGTTACACACGTTCAGATTAACCCGTTCTACGACTTCGGTTCTGTTGACGAAACAGGCGACGATTCTCAGTACAACTGGGGTTATGACCCTATGAACTACGGCGTTCCTGAAGGCTCTTTCTCTTCAAATCCTTATGACGGTAATGTCAGAATCAACGAATGTAAACAGATGATTCAGGCTCTGCACGAGGCTGGCATCGGCGTTATTATGGACGTTGTTTATAACCATACTTACAGAACTGATTCCTGCTTTAACCGCACAGTTCCTGAGTATTATTACAGAATGAACGCTGACGGTACATATTCTAACCAGTCAGGCTGTAGTAACGATACTGCATCTGAGCGTTATATGTATCGTAGATATATGATGGATATGCTTCAGTACTGGGTTGATGAATACCACGTTGACGGCTATCGTTTCGACCTTATGGGTATTCACGATGTTGAGACTATGAACCTTATCCGCGATATGCTTGACGAAACTGACGAACGTATTATTATGTACGGCGAGGGTTGGGCTGGTAATACAACAATGGATAAAGAATCTTGTACAGGCGCAGAGGTTATTCCTTGTACACAGCGTAATGCAGGTGTAACTTCTGACCGTATTGGTTTCTTTAACGACCAGATTCGTGACTCATTAAAGGGCGGCGTTTTTGACGGCCCTACTGCTGCCGGCTTCCTTTCAGGCGCAATCTTACTTGCTCCTGGTATATCTTACGGTATCAAGGCTAACACCTTTGGTAAAGGCTGTACTTGGGATGCTTTATCACCTGAGCAATGCGTAACATACGCTTCTTGCCACGATAACAATACTTTATATGACAAGCTCGTTGGTGCAAACCACGGTATCTCTGCTGATTACAGAGCTCGTTACAGCGACGTTATCGCCCAGAATAAGCTTTCATCAGCTATCACACTTTCCTCACAGGGTATCAACCTTCTCTTAGCAGGTGAGGAAATGGGTCGTTCAAAGGACGGCGACGAAAACTCATATTCAAGCTCTCCAACACTCAATATGATTGATTGGAACTTACTTGAAACAAATGCTGACCTCGTATCCTACTACAAGGGTATGATGGAAATTCGAAATACTTTCTCTCCATTTACTGCATCAGTAAGTGATACAAACGACGATACATATAACTATATGTTCTCTACATCAATGGCTAACGCAAACAAAGCGATTGTTTACACCGTTGAAAATAAAAAAGAGGGCGAATGGAACAAGGTTGCTGTTATCTTAAACGGTTCTAAACAGGAAGCTAAAGTTGAAATTAAGAAAACAGTTGACAAGAGTCTCTCAGACGATACCCAGTGGGTTATTATCGCAAACGATAAGTCTGCAGGTATTAAGAAGCTCGGTGAGGTTACAGGCTTGAAATTTACAGTTCCTGCATCATCAGCTATCATTGCTGTTGAAAAGTCAACCTACGAAGCTTGCGCTATTGAGTCTGAGTTCTCAAAGGTTACTATCAACCACGTGGATAATTCAACAGGCGATATTATTGCATCTAATGTAATTATCGGTAAGCCGGGCGAAAAATACATTGCTACTGAAGATAAGTCTATCTCTATCAAATACGTAATCGAGAGCATCGACGGCGATGTGAACGGCGTATTCACAGAGGAAGACAAGGTCGTTTCTTACAACTACGATTTATTTGTTCCTGATTCATTAAAGAACGAAAACGGTGATATCGACGGCGACGGCGAAGTTACAATTTTGGAAGCAACTGCTATACAGCTTCACTGTGCACAGAAAAAGCTTCTTACTGATGAACAACTCAAGCACGCTGATTATGACTATGATGGAGAAGTTAGCATTCTCGACGCAACTTTAGTGCAGTTCTTTGTTGCTAAAAAGCCTGTAGGTGTTTACACGCTTACAGTCAAGTATGTTGATGAAGAGGGCGAGGAGTTCTCACCTGCTTATGTAAAAGAGTACAAGCTCGGTGATGAGTACACAACTACCGCTAAAGACAGCGTGTTCCATACATTAAAGAAAATTCCGCATAACGCAAGCGGTGTTATCACCGGTAATGTTACCGTTGTTTACGAGTACAGCTATGTAGTTGACAATATTACAGTACACGTTAAACACGACGGCGAGCTTGAATGGACACCATTCCTTTGGCTGTGGGCTACAAGTCCTGACGGCGGTAAGTCTGAAGACATTTACGACGCTTGGCCTGGTAATCCAATGCCAAATGCTGACGAAAACGGCTGGTACACAACATCGTTCGATGTACCTCACAACTACAATTACAACCTTATTGTAAATAACGGTGGCGGTATCCAGACTGACGACTATACTGAGCTTAATGCTCCTGAAATCTGGGTTGTTATCAACGACGAAGCTGCTATCAAAAACGGCAAATGGATTTCCATTTTCGACGATGCAAACCTCACAAATAAAATCGCATAAATTCACATAACAAAAACCACCGAAGTTTCCTTCGGTGGTTTTATTTTATCTTATTTTATTTAGCATCGGCATTTTAGTTAAAGCCTTTAAAATAAAGAAGCTTAGCAAAACTTCGATTATTGCAAATATGACTAGTATAATAGCTCTGTAGGTTAAAAGCTCGATGTAAGGAATGCCCATCATAAGGTGTAAAACGAGCGTATTAAGCGGTAATCTGCAAAGCAGTAAAACACTTACAAAGGCTAAAATCGTCCGACCTACGCTGATTTCGTGCTCGTACAGCACTATTCCGAAAATAAAGCCTTCAAGTATATAGCAGACAGTGATTCCCGGCATAATCGAAAACGCCGTCGGGTTGTTTAAAATGATTGAAAGAATATCCCCAAGTCCTGAAACAATGGCCGCACATACAGGTCCATATAGGTATGCGACAATCACAATCGGCAAAAAGCTAAAACCGATTTTTACAAACGGTGCAAAGCTCAGCGTAAAGTTTGAAAACATACCAAGCACAATTCGTATCGCGAGCATCATCGAGCAAACGCACAACGGCGCAATCTTGCTCAGATTTGTTGACGATTTTTTGATTGAATTAAAAAAAGACATAAAAAACCTCCCTATCTCGTTATCACATAGGGAGGTAATATCCGAATGTAACAGCGGGATGCAAAGTCCGCACCGCAGGTTTCCCTTTCGTTTTCACAGCAACTCCCCGTCTGCAAAACACTTAACGCACGAACTTTTACTCTGTATTTTCTTTAGTATATCATATTTTGTAGTATTGTCAATTTTTCGGGTGAATAACCCTTGAAAGTGGTTTGTAGATAATTCCTGTGACAGCTGATACGAGCACACCCTTTATCAGATTAAAAGGTGCGACGCAGAATATGCAGAATGTAAGCGTATCTGTAATAAACGGCACGATATCCATACCCATCTGAATAATCTGCTTAAGTGGCATAATCTGTGAGTATATCGGTATCATCACATAAGCGTTGATGAAAACCCCGAGTACAGCCATCGAAAGTGTACCTATTGCCATAGAAATAATTGCTTGCTTCTTCGTTTTCTTATATTTGTAAATTATTGAAGCAGGAATTACAAACGAGCAACCGATTAAGAAGTTTGCGATTTCTCCGACTCCACCAGTAGAAGAGCCGTTTAGCAAGAAGTTTACTAGCACCTTAACCGCCTCGATTGTAATTGCTGCAACAGGTCCCATAGAAAAAGCCCCTATTAAAGCAGGAATTTCTGAAAAGTCAAGCTTATAAAAAGGTGGAGCAATAAAAGGAATAGGAAATTCAATCAGCATCAGCACCGCAGCTATGCTTGAAAGCATTGCAGTAACCACGAGCTTTCTTGTTTTTGTCATCATAATATCACCTAAAAATAAAAAATTCCCCGATGCAAATACATCGGGGATAAAATTATACATAGAAACATACTATATACATCTTCTTTCATCCGGACTATACCGTCGGTTTCGGAATTTCACCGAATCAGCTTTCGCTCGTGGACTATACCACCGGTGGGGAATCACACCCCGCCCCGAAGATATCTAAATTATATACTTAATATAAAGCTAAGTCAACTGTTATATACAAGGCTTATCTAAATCAAGCTCTACAAGGTCGTGATGAGGCACACGCTTTTCTTTAGGTGGTAGCTCCATATAGTCACCAAAAGCGATAGAAAGGTACTCGTCATAGCCCTGCATAACCGGAAGTAGCATCCCCTCAAATTCAAGATAAGCTTCCTTTGCAAAAGCCTCTTGAGGATACTTCTTTTTCATATAATATGGGCCTGCATACAGCTCTGTGCTATATTCGTGTGTTTCAAAGTCATATTTTTTAAGCTGCTTTTCAGCAAACTTCCATATTTTGGTTCTTGCTTTGCGACTTTTTATGATACCTAACATAAGCTTGCTTATTAATTTAACAGCACCGCCGTGCTTTTCCGGCACAAATTCAGAAATAAACAGCGAGTAAATGAGTGTCCACATATACTGCACATATCTGGAAAATTTTGAGTCAGGACAGCCGTCAATAGGGAAGATGTCGGTGACAATACCGTGAGGCACGTCGATGTCCTTTTGATTTTCTTTCACCATTGTAGCGGAGGTGTCAACCATAGTTGCAAAAATATTACCGGTAAAGATTTCACCCTCGTCAGTTTTGAGCATCAAAAATCGGTCAGAATGCACCTGCTCTTTCCAAAGTTTGAGCATTCTTTCCCAGTCAGGTCGTGGCATAATAATGTCTATGTCGTCGTCCCAAGGAATAAAGCCTTTGTGTCTCATTGCACCGATAACGCACCCGCCAAGCAGATACCATCTCAGTTCATTTTTTTCGCAGAAATCTTTAAAAAACAAAAGAGACTCAAGCTCTTTTAATTGAAGCTTCCTTAAAGTTTCATTGTCGATTTTAATAATTTCAGCCATAGTTCACCTTAGTTTAGAAAATCGTCATTTTTTATAGTGTTTTTGCTGATAGCTTTTTTAACCATTTCTATACGTTCATTTGAACTGTTATCAAGTTTCTTTTTCCAAAACGGCATTTTTACTAATCCTACTAAAGTTCCTATACCGTAAGAAATATGTAAGATAGGGAAGATAAGCGGAAGCAATAAAAATAGCCAGTTTGGCTTTTTAAGTACAAGACAGCCTACGGTGTTTACGATATTAAACATAGTATACATCGCCATAATAACAGCAAACAGAGTAGGGTTAGCAAACAATATCCAAAGCAAAATGCTAAACAGCACAGCCATTACAAACACAAACGGGATAAAGTGAAAATAGTTAAGACATTTGTAGCAAACGCCTGTTGTAAGTCCAATCCAGTAGCCGTTTCCGTATTTTTGTTTAATCATCTTTTTTAGCGAATTTCTTGTGTGTTGGAAAGATATGATTTCAGGACAGCAACAGAATTTGTAACCCGCCATTCTCATTCTATAGTGGAGCTCGTTATCTTCTGTTCTACCTAAATCTTCGTTAAAACCGCCGACTTTTTCAAAAACCTCACGCTTATATGCCGCGTGGAAAAGACTGTCGAGATAAATTTTCTGACCCGGTGCTCGTCTGTAGTCAGCAACCGACGAACCAAAAAGCGACTCTTCAGCAGCAAGCAAAGTGAATTTCCAAGGTGTCATTCCGTCGGTTGTGTTAGGTCTGCCACCGCCGACGATATCCTCGCCCTCGTTAATGTTGAAAACGTTTTTTGCGACAAAATGTCTCGGTATTTTTGAGTGAGCATCAACCCTGATTATAATGTCGCCTGTCGCGTGCAGTAACGCTTCGTTCCACGCAGTTGCCTGATTTTTATTTGTAGAGTCTACAAGCTTTACTGACTCAAAACCATAGTCAGTATTTGCAAACTCCTCCATCATTGCTTTTGTATTATCTGTTGAAGCGTTGTCAACAAGTATGATTTCGATTTTATCATGCGGATAGCTCTGCTCTGAAAAATCTCTAAAAAGACCGTTTAATACAGTTTCTTCGTTATATGCGATTGTACATAAAGAAACTCGAAGCTCTTCGTTAGTGCTAAAATAATTCATTTTCTAATCCATTCCTTGAAACTTCATATAGCCATTTACCTGATATACACATAGCCTGTGAAATATACGGTATTGTGTAAAGTAGCGGCAAAACAGTGATGCTTAGCAATATCCATGGGGTAAAAGATAACCCAAGCTTTATAACTTGTTTTGATTTGCCAAACATTAAATTGTCTGATGTTTCAAAATAATATTTTAGTTTCTGTTGTTGGTTTTTGCAAAACAGCTTTAAACTCAAAAAATATTTGATTGAGTATATAAGCAAACCGACTGTTGATAAAACAGTAAGTACAACTAAGGTGATGTTAAAAACCGTCTCATTCATTGAGTTGTCAAATAAGTAAGTTTTTATAGCTATAAATGCAAATACAGGCAAAAAGCATAAAACAGCAGGAATAATCATACGCAGGATGTAAGAAAAAATAAAAGCGATAGATTTAAAGTAAGTCTTAAAATCTTTAAAAAAGTAAATAACATCGCTTATATCGTATTCGCCATTCTCGCCGTAAAGCATTTTAATATATCCCATAACACAGGGAGAAAGCAAAATAAAAACAATAATTGCTACAGACCTGCAAGAAACCTTTATTATAAAGTCAAATGCCGGGTTGTCAAAGGCGTTTAGCAGTATTGTTTCAGAGTAAGAAAAGCCTTCAAAAAGCATAAAAAATATTGCAAGCACCGCAAGCGAGTAAAGCGCCTTGCTCCACCCGTAGCTCTTTAGCTTTTGACGCGCTTGGTATCTGATAGTTTTTTCAGCGGACATAAAATCTTCCTTTACTGTGCTGTGTACATTCTATACATAGCTTCAAGACAAATTTGAGCGTGCTTAAAGAACTTTTCAACACTTAAGCATTCGTTTGCGTTGTGGATGTTTGATTCTTCACCCTTGAAAACAGGACCAAAAGCAACGCCTTTTCCACCGAGTACTCGTGCGTATGTACCACCGCCTGTTGAGTACAGGTCAGGTTTTTCGCCCATAATTTCTTCGTAAGAGCTTGATAAAAGCTTGATAAGCTCACAATCTTCGTCCATATTCAAAGGAGCTGTATGATTAAGCACCTTAACTTCAAGGCCTTCATTAGCGGCAGCCTTTTTAACAAGTGCAAGAATGTTTTCACCATTCATAGTTACAGGGTATCTGATGTCGATAGTGCAGGTTGCATATCCCTCGTCAATATGTACTGTGCCAACACTTAGGGTTAAAGGTCCTGAAAGAGAATCTCTTGTTTTAATTCCCATCTTAACACCGGAGTTGTCAAGACCGATGCAAGACTCAATAAACGAGCATACGCTTCCAAGGGATGGGAGAGAGAAGTTAGAGGTTAACAAATCTATAAGAGCAACAGCGGCGTTGAGACCCTTGTGTGGTTCGCACGCATGCGCTGCTGTACCGCGACTAAGTACCATCATACCGTCTATTGTGTAGTAAAATTCAAAGTTGCCTTTTTTTGCATCAGCAAGTCTTAGTAGCTGATGATCTTCTGTTTCTGAGCAGTCAAGCAACGCGTACGCGGTGTCAGGTACCGCGTTTACTGCTTTGCCTGAATGTAGCTGTGTAAGCGTTGTGCCGTCGTGAGTCTTAGCGTATAGCTCAAGCTGTAAAATACCTTTCTCACATCTGCAGATTCCGTAGTTACTGTCAGGAGTAAAGGACATATCAGGGATAGGCTCATTTTTAAAATAAACTTCCATATCCTGCATACCTGTTTCTTCACACGTGCCGTAAATTGCACGTATAGTGTTTTTGCCGACAACTGAGCTTTCTTTTAAAGCTCTTAAGCAGTAAAGATTAATAAGTGCAGCACCCTTGTCGTCAGCAATACCTCTGCCGTACATATAGCCGTCACCAACAGAAAGCTCAAACGGGAGAGAGTTCCAGTTATTGCCCTCAGGTACTACATCAAGATGTGAGAGCACGCCACAAAGCTTACCGCCTTGTCCAAGCTCAGCGTGACCTGCAAGGCCGTCATACGATTTTGTTGTAAGCCCAAAGCTTTCAGCTTTTTTCATCATCCATTCAAGCGCAGGAGTACACTGGTCCTGATAGCCTGAAACCGACTGAATAGCAATAAGCTCTGCGAGATCAGCAATTATATCTTCTTTGTACTGTAATATTTTTTCGCCAAAACTCATATTAACCTCCGATATTAGTAAAAAGTCATAGACTTTAATAATCAATTAATTAAGACTTCTTTATTTTATAAAGTCGTCTGTATTTCTTTTTGCATTTAAACCCTTTTGTTATTACCATATAAACCGCAAAGACTAAAAAGCTAAAACAAGTGATGATTGTGCCCGCTTTAAGTCCCGGGGTTGTGTAAACAAATTCGACTTGAGATGTTTTATGGCCGTCGACCTTTACCGCCATAAAGCCGATGTTTGCTTTCTCAATTTTTGCAGGCTTGCCATTTACATAAGCGCTAAAGCCTTCGTCATACGGTACGCTAAAGAAAAGCAGATTGTCGTCACCGTTGTTTGTAACGGTAGCTTTAAAGCCGTCTTTAGTATAGTAAAAGCTGTCGCAAGCTGTTTTCTTGCGATTTTCACAGTCATCATAGTAATCTTGCTGTGAGTATTCAAATCCCATAGTGATGCTGTCAAAGTCATCGTATTTAGGATAGGCTTGATTTTGAAGCTTGTCTTCGCTGTAGTTGGAGTTAAGCCCCATATACATTCCGTCAACATAACCTGTGATGTCGCTGTACTCTTTCATCTGCTGTTGGCTAAGTACCATCGCTTTCATAAGAGCAAGATGCTTGACTCCGTTTGACAGATTTTTAAATTCCTCTTCGCAGATAAACTGGTCATACATAAATCCCATCGGAACATAATGCTCGTTTTCATAAACGTCATAGCCGTTTTGGGTGTCAATGTATTTAAAGCCCTGCATTTTCATCACGCCAGTAACAACGTCGACAAAATCTGCACCGTCATCGCGGGCATCAAATAAATATTTTACTGAAAGAAGACCCCTTACACCGTAGTACTCAGGCTCCGGGCGAGATGCAACATCTCTGACTGAACCAATGGTGTTGTAAAAATCCATTGTAGAAGCCGGAACAATAGAGTGGAAGCCCTGAATGTTAGGAATCTGCCAGTACATACCGATGTTGTCCATAGTATAGTAAAAGTCAGAACGAACATCTTTTACATCTTCAAGTGTTATATCCTCGCCAAAATTAAGTGCATACTTAATGGTAAATTCGTCGCTGTGGTCGGTTTCACTTTTTCCAAGAAACAGTAAATATTCGCTGTATCCGACAATAACAACGCACAAGGCGATTGATATAAGTCTTAAAAACAGCTCCTTTTTATGTCTTGTGTACTTGACTATGAAGAATAAAGCGGTTAAGGAAATAAGCGAAATTGCAACGTATATCCAAAAGCGTAGCGGATATTCTTCAAGTCCGAAGCTATAGAAGGTAACATCACCGACGTCGTACTTTTCTTTAATCATAAATCCGATTGACAAAGCAATCGCTAAAGTAAGTCCGTAGGTCCATTTAAACGGACGAGTTGCATCATGGCTTCTGATGTTTTCTAAAGATATGATGGTGCAAAGTATCATCATCAAAGTAAGCATAAAGAACCATCGCGCGTAGTATCCTTCGTTAAACGCTTGAAAAGCTGCATTTAAAATCGGGATGCCTGCCATAATAAACAAAACGATAATCATTCGTTTTAGCCACGACTTTTGATATGACTGCAAATATCCTATAACAAAGGTCATAGAAAACAACGGTAGCCATACTGCGATTGAAGCCCAGTTAGAGTAAGAGTCCGGTGCAAAATTTGCTCCTGCTGGAATATCAGGAGGGAAGAACATACTCTCAAAGATGTGCATATATCTTTGTGGTACATCATACAAAAGTGCATCGTATCCTGTGAGTATTTCACTTACTCTGCTGTTGTTTATAATCGCATAAAGCGACGGAACTAGCACTGCACACGCCATACAAACGCCGAGTATGCACTCAAATGCCATGAGCAAGAAATACTTTAATTCAAATTTGTAGGCTTTAGAAATCAACTTAACAAAGTAGTAGATAATTACAAACACTACCATAGAAAAGAAAAAGTAGTAGTTTATAAAGCAGGATGCAAATACCGCTAAGCAAAGCACACCTTTTCTTTTTGTGTACATAAATTCGTCCACCGCAGAAAGCAGTAGCGGAAATACAATGATAGCCTCGTGAAAGTGGAAAAAGAAAATATTATAAATCGAGTATGACGAAAAGGCGTAAAGTAAACCGCCGATAACAGCGTAGCGTTTATCGTATACATATCGTCTAAGATAAATGTACGCAGTCATACTGCAAAGTCCAAGCTTTAAAATAAGCAACGGCCCCATTAAGTACGGTACAACGTGAGTAGGAAACGGGAGAGTAGCTAAAAAGAACGGACTTGATAGCAGGTAGAAGGTGTAGCTACCAACAAAGTTTGCGCCTAAGTCCGTAATATGACTCCAGCTTGTATTTCCCGAGCGTATTGCATCGTGAGCAAGCGTGTAAAACGGGATTTGCTGAACGTTAAAATCGCCGTAATAAAGGAAATACCCTTTTGACGCAACAATCAAAGGAACAACAATGAGCACAGCAAGTGTTAAACCGTAAAGAAAAGCACGCAATGTGTAATTTTTCTTGTTTTGCACAGCGTTTTTCAGTGTCACCTTGCTATTTCTCCTTGCTCTAAAAATTAGGACTTTAAAAATGATTTCCTTTTGTGTATAATATAACCAGTATAGTATACCACATTTATTTTAAAAATGCACTATTTTTTTAAATTTATATGTATTTTATTATAATAAGATAGGAGAACGTTATGAATAGCCACTTTTTTGCATTGATGTCCAGAATGAAATATATCAACCGATGGGGACTTATGAATAACACAAAAACCGAGAATATATGTGAGCACAGCTTAATGGTTTCTATGCTTTCTCACGCACTCGTAACTATTTCTAATAAGCGTTTTGGTACCTGTCTTAACGCTGAACACGCCGCAATGCTCGGTGTTTATCACGATGCGTCTGAAATCATTACTGGTGATATGCCTACCCCTATTAAATACTTTAACCCTGAAATAAGCGATGCGTATAAACAGGTCGAGCGTGTTGCTGAAAAAAAGCTTGTGTCATATCTGCCTGATGATTTGCAGGATGAGTTTGCTCCCCTTTTGACGATTTCTGAAAACGATGGGGAGTATATCCCGTTTGTAAAAGCTGCTGACAAGCTTTCTGCGTTAATTAAATGTATCGAGGAAGAAAAAATAGGCAACAGCGAATTTTCAAAAGCAAAGGCTTCAATTTTTAAAAACCTTGAGGATATGCAGCTTCCTTATGTTGATGCTTTTATAAGCGAGTTTTTGCCGTCTTTCTATCTTACTTTAGACGAGCAAGATTAATAGTAAATAAGTACAATATATATGCCGAAATTTGTCTTAATTCACTACAAGTTGTGAATTTTTATTGAATTTTGGCGTATTTT
The DNA here is from genome assembly GCA_017411835.1 of Ruminococcus sp. Lineage (GTDB taxonomy): Bacteria > Bacillota > Clostridia > Oscillospirales > Acutalibacteraceae > Ruminococcoides. The sequence goes on from JAFQPG010000003.1 coordinate 42,460, forward strand.
CTTATATGGAAAATAAATTATAATTATTGATGTATAATAAACTTGTTTTATTATGTGCATCTGTATGCTTATGTGCAGGCGGAAAGGCGGTATGTATGGCAAAACAAGAAAATGATTTTGTTGATATTAATTCCTCAAGCCAAGTTAATAAGGTTTATAAAAAGAAAAATCGTAAGGGCAGAGTAACCCGCACGGTTGTATTGATTTTATCTATAATTATGCTTATATTTGGTACCGGTATGGTTTACTACTACTCGGTGCTTGATAGTATGAATTTCGAAGAAATCGAGCCAAAACCTACAGTTACTCAAAACGAAGGGGAAGACTCTAACACCGTAAAGACTGATTCTCTTATCGGTAACTCCTACGTGCTTAATATCCTGCTTTTCGGTCAGGATGCCCACGGTAGCGGTCCTGAAGACTACGGTCGTAGTGATACAATTATTTTGTTGTCACTTGATAACCTTCATAAGAAAATCAAACTCACATCTTTTCAGCGTGATACTTATGTTACCGTTCCGGGCTACGGCGACGGAAAGCTTAATTCCGCATTCAGTCTGGGTGGTGTTCCGCTTTCTGTAGAGATGATTGAAGCAAACTTCGGCATCAAGGTTGATAAGTACGCTTGTGTTGATTTTAACTCATTTAGAAAGATTATTGACGTCTTGGGTGGCGTTGATATTGAGCTTTCTATCGAAGAAATTGAATATATCAATGCTCAGATTGATGTTAACAACCAGCTTGGAAAAACCGAGTTTTTAGAGATTGATTATACGCAGGAAACACAGCTCGTGCATCTTGACGGCTATCAGGCTTTGTGGTACGCAAGAAATCGTGGCGCTGACTCACTTGGCGGTGTGCCTGGATACAGCTTCTCCGGTGATGACTGGGATAGAACTCAGCGTCAGCGTAAGCTTTTAGAAACAATTATGTTAAGTTTTAAGGAAGAGGCTACTCTTACTGATATTGTTGAAATTGTTAACGAAATCGGTCCGCTTATCACTACAAACCTCAAGAAAAACGACATTACTTTCCTTGTATCAAACAGTATGACCTATCTTGATTACGATATGGAAGAGATGTCACTTCCTACAGAAGGTAACTGGGAATATAGCAAAACCTACGATTTGCAGTCAGTTATTTTGATTAACGACTGGGATCAGGTCAGATATGACCTCGCATCTTTTGTTTACGAAGATTTAGTGACAGGTTCTACAACCTCTACAACACCTTAAATGTAAAAACAAAACCGCTGTGATTATCACAGCGGTTTATTTTTTAGTCGATTTTTGTAAATCGTCTTATTTTTTTGCCGTCTCGGGTAATGATTTCTTTGAACATTTCGTATGGTCTGACCCAAGTTTCTTTGTCGCCGTACAGCGCTTTGTAAATAACAACCTTTTGCGTAGTTTCGCTGTCTTTTGCAAAGCCGATAACCTCGTATTCATTACCTTTGAAATGTCTGTATTTTCCAAGCGTTATTTCTTCTTCTAAAAGCTCTTCAGTATGGACTGTTTTCTCCTTGATTTTATTGATTACAACATCAGCTTTTTTGTCAAAATCAATTTTAAAACTGCCGTCGTTTGCAACTAAAATCATAGAAGATTTTGGGGAAATATCAATTTCAATATATCCGTTACAGTTGTAAGTCTTATTATCATTTAAAACATCGGTTAAAACACCGTTAAACCCAGTATTAAAGCCAATTCTACGAACTTCACTGCTTTGATTTAATAAGATAAAAACAGTCTGATTTTCGCTTTTCATCGAGTAGCACAAATGCTCAAGCTGAATGACTTCGTTTTTATATGAGCCGTACTTTAATGCATCAAGTGAATGCTTGATTTTTGACAACTTTTTGATGTGGTCTAAAAGCTCGATATTCGGGTTGTCAATCTCGCCTAAATTTATGCAAGGGCGTAAATCGTAATCGCTTCTTTGTGTTCTTGTTCCGTGTATTCCAAATTCACTGCCGTAGTATATAGACGGAGCACCCGGCATCGTAAACATCAGAGTATATGCATTTTTAAGCAAGCTTTCGTCGTTTAAATTACTTGCGATTCTATTTACATCGTGGTTGTCTACAAAGTTGTAAAGGAAAAGGTTTTTGTATATTCCGTATTGACCGAATTCTCTGTCTAAAGAGTGAGCAAATTCAAAGTAGTTTCTGTCGTTGTGGCAAGAATAAAGGGCTTTGTAAACCTCGTAGTTTGTGACTGAATCGAGAGTTTGCTCATTTGCCCAGCGGTTGTAGTCGCCGTTTGTGATTTCGCCGTAAAGCCAAAAATCTTCTTTTCTTTGCTTACAGGTCTGCCTAAGCTTTTTGAAAAACCCAAGGTCGACACAGTCAGCCGCATCAAGTCGCAGCCCATCGATATCAAACTCGTCTATCCAAAATTTCACTGCATCGAGCAGATGATTGCATACGACATCGTTTTGCAAATTAAGCTTAACTAAATCGTAGTGGCCTGCCCAACCCTCATAGGAGAAGTTATCGCCCTTTGGACTTTGTCTGTCGAAACGAATGTTGTGAAACCAGTTGCAGTATATCGATGACATACCGTTTTGCTGAATGTCTTTAAATGCGAAAAAATCTCTACCGACGTGGTTAAAAACGCCGTCAAGCAAAACTCTGATGCCGTTTTGATGCAGGGCGTCGCATATTTTTTTAAATGATTCGTTGTCACCCAAACGACAATCGATTTTATAGTAATCGATTGTATCGTAGCCGTGTCTTGAGCTTTCAAAAACAGGGTTGAACACAATAGCGTTAACACCCAATTCCTTAAAATGCTCAATCCATTCGTAGATTTTGTCTAATCTGTAGGTAAGAACTCCATCGTTATTTCTTGGAGCCCCGCAAAATCCGAGCGGATAAATATTGTAAAAAACCGCTTCATTAATCCAATTCATAAATATCACCTTCAATGTATGCGATTATACCATATCAAAGGGTATAAGGTCAAATTATACTATTGAAAATTAAGTGTTTATGTGCTAAAATACTTTCTATCCTATTTATTTGAAAAGAGGGACTTAAATGTCATACGGTAGGGATAAAAAAGCAATTACTGAATCAAAAAAATCTAAAACTTTGCGTATTACGCTTGCTGTTTTATATTTTATTCAAGTGGTTTTGACTACCTTCCCATTTATGTGGGGAGTAAGTGAAAAAGGCGAGCTCAAGCAGTTGACTGCTTTTGAGGTTGCTGTTCAGCCTGGTGGATATGATGGGGCGCAGGATATCAAGCTTGCTATTATTTTTGCTGTTTTGGTGCTTTTTCCGGCAGTTTGCTTTTTCTTTTGCATACTTAATAAAACTTTGGTAAAGGACTTTTTGAGTATTGTTTGTGCTCTTACTTGTGCAGGTATCATTACATTTGGCATTGGTGGCTTGATTGCAATGGGCGGAGTCGTTGCGCTTTTGCTTTATATTCTGATTTTATTTTTAAGCACAATGAGTCTTTTATCCTCTGTTGCTGTGCAAAATACGGAAGAATGATTTTAAGCACCGCTTTGCGGTGCTTTTTTCATATATTACTAATTAAAATCATATTTTAAAACTGGTGATAATATGAAAAAATCTTCTATAATTTTAGCGTTTATTTTTGCTTGTTTTGTTATGCTTTTTACGTTTTGTGGTTGTAGCAGAAATGTCGTAAACTGCGCTGATGAGCTCGTATTAAATTCTTATTACAAAGAGCTTGACAACGGCAACAATATTTCGCTTAGCTTTAACGGCGATGAAGCGACGCTGAAACTTGAACTGATTGATGGCAGCAGCCAAAAAATTTCAGGTTTTTGCGAATTGTCAAACAGCGATTTTATTATCTACGATAAAGAAACTTTAATGCCGTATGCATTTTCTTATGTCGTGCATTTTGACGGTGTTGACATTGTTTACGACTCTAATACTGTATCTTTATACAAAGTGTAAAAAACCACTATATTTTGTGTATTTATTTGTTGACACAACAGATATCTTGTAGTATTATAATACTACACACTTGTGCGACTGACGGATTATGCGGGTCACCGCAAGGAAGCATAGGTGCATTTTAGCCGACCGTCTGGGCAGTTCGCTTATTAAAGTGGATTGTCCGTTTTTTGTATATGGACAACCCCGAAAAGGAGGAGTTACTATGAAGCACGAAAATTGGGATGGATTTAAAATCGGAAAATGGTGTGATGAAATCAACGTGCGTGATTTTATTCAGGAAAACTATACTGAATATGTCGGAGACGATAGCTTTTTAGCAAGCGCTACGCCACGCACTAAGGATATGATGGACAAGCTCAACGGACTTTTTGCGCTTGAGCGTCAATACGGCGGTGTACTTGATATTGATACCGATACCGTTTCTTCACTAACAAGCTATTCACCGGGATATATCGATAAAGATAACGAGCTTATCGTTGGTATGCAGACTAACCGACCATTAAAACGTGGTGTAAACCCGTTTGGTGGTATCCGTATGGCTCGACAGGCTTGTCAGGCTTACGGCTACGAGCTTAGTCAGAAGATTGAGGACGAATTTAGATATCGTACTACACACAACGATGGCGTTTTCAGAGCATATACCGACGAAATGCGTGCTGCACGTAAGTGCCACGTAATTACCGGTTTACCGGATGCATATGGTCGAGGCAGAATTATCGGCGACTACAGAAGAGTTGCGCTTTATGGTGCTGATAAGCTGATTGAAGAAAAGAAAAAGGACAAAGCAAAACTCGTTAAAAACTTGGATGCTGACCAGATTCGTCTGTATGAAGAGCTTTATAAGCAGATTTCTTTCTTGAACTTTATGAAAGAAATGGCTGTTATGTACGGCTATGATATTTCACAGCCTGCTAAAAATGCAAGAGAAGCTATCCAGTGGACATATTTTGCATATCTTGCTGCTATCAAAGAGCAAAACGGTGCTGCTATGTCGTTAGGTCGCGTTAGCACATTCTTTGATATTTATATCGAGCGTGATATTAACAACGGCATTTTGACAGAAGAGCAGGCGCAGGAGCTTATCGACGACTTTGTTATGAAGCTTCGAATTGCCCGTCATCTTCGTACCCCTGAATACAACGAGCTTTTTGGTGGCGACCCTATGTGGATTACCGAGGCGCTCGGTGGTATGGGTGAAGACGGCAGAACTTTAGTGTCTAAGAGCTCTTACCGTATGCTCAATACTTTATATACATTAGGTTCTTCTCCTGAGCCTAACCTTACTGTGCTTTGGTCAAACGCATTGCCTGAAAACTTCAAGCGCTTCTGCGCGAAGGTTTCTTCCGATACTGATTCTATCCAGTACGAAAACGACGATGTTATGCGTCCTATTTACGGTGACGACTACGCGATTGCTTGCTGTGTTTCTGCGATGAAGGTAGGTAAGCAGATGCAGTTCTTCGGCGCAAGATGTAATTTACCTAAGCTTTTACTCATCGCTTTAAACGGCGGTTATGATACTACAAGTGGTATGCATATCGGCCCGCAGATGCCTGTTATTGAGGGACAAAAGCTTGATTATTATCAGGTTATGGAGCGACTCGATATTTATATAAAATGGCTTTCTAAGCTGTATGTAAATACAATGAATGTCATCCACTATATGCACGATAAGTACGCTTACGAGAAAATCCAGATGGCATTACACGATACTTCTGTTGAACGTTTTATGGCGTTTGGTGTTGCAGGACTTTCTGTTATCGCTGACTCGTTAAGTGCAATTAAATATGCACAGGTTTTCCCGATTACCGACGAAAACGGCTATATCGTCGAGTTTTCTACTATCGGCGATTTTCCTAAGTATGGCAATGATGACGACAGGGTAGACCTTATCGCAAAGGAAATGGCACACAAGGTTATCACAGAGCTTAGAAAAACCCCTGCTTATAGAGATGCTATCCATACTCTTTCTGTGCTTACTATCACTTCAAATGTTATGTACGGCAAGCATACAGGTGCTACACCAGACGGCAGAGAAGCAGGTACTCCGTTTGCTCCCGGTGCTAACCCGATGCACAATCGAGAAGAAAACGGTGCGCTTGCATCTTTAAACTCTGTTGCTAAAATCAGCTACGACGACTGTCGTGATGGTATTTCAAATACATTTTCCATTACTCCTGAAGCACTCGGTAAAACTGACGACGAACGTATCACTAACCTTGTTTCTGTTCTTGACGGTTACTTTGCAAAGGGTGCTCACCACATCAACGTAAATGTATTAAACAGAGAAACCTTGATAGAAGCGTATAATGACCCTGAAGCTTATCCAAACCTCACTATTAGAGTATCCGGCTATGCAGTTAACTTCCATAAGCTCTCAAAGGAGCAACAGCGTGAGGTTATCAGCCGTACTTTCCACGAGGCTATATGAGTAACCTAAAGGGCAGAGTCCATTCTATCCAAAGCTTAGGCACTGTCGATGGACCGGGTGTGCGCTTTGTGGTGTTTATGCAAGGCTGTAATTTAAGATGTAAATGCTGTCATAATCCTGATACGTGGGAGCTTTTAGGCGGCGTTGACTACTCGCCAATTGAGCTCGTTGAAAAAGCTATGCGCTACAAAGAATATTTCGGTCAAAATGGTGGCATCACCTTTTCAGGTGGTGAGCCGATTTTGCAAGCTGAATTTGTCAAAGAAGTTTTTGCCTTGTGCCACCAAAATGGTATCAACACCTGCCTTGATACGTCAGGTAGCTTTTTAAATGATGATGTTAAAGCTTTACTTGCACATACGGACAGAGTGTTGCTTGATATCAAGTACACGACTGACGATTTGTATAAAGAAAACGTCGGATGTTCACTTTTACCTGTTTTAGATTTTTTGAAGTACTTGGACGAGCAGGGGATAAAGACGACCTTGCGACAGGTGGTTATCCCTACAAAAAGCGATGATATCGAGAATATTTTTCGACTGAAAGAGCTTGCTAAAAAGCATAAATGTGTCGATAAAATCGAGCTTTTACCATTTCGAAAAATCTGTCAGGTCAAGTACGACGAGCTTAAAATTGAATTTCCTTTTGGCGGTATTTCTGAGCCTTCAAAAGACAAGATGGACACTTTGAAATCTTACATAGAAGAATATCTGTAAAACCCGATTTTTAAGCGGTTTTTCCACAGCGGACTTTATTTTAAAAGTTCGCTGTTTTTTTATTCCTTTTTATTGCTATTATAAAGCTATTATGTTATAATAATACTTAATTATGGGAAAGTACGAGTTTTTTGAGAAAGGAGTGTGCAAAATGGTAGTGTTAGGCATCGATCCCGGATACGCGATTGTCGGCTGGGGAGTTATTGAATATAACGGTAACACATATATGCCTAAGGCTTTTGGTTCTATTACCACCGATGCTCACACCGACTTCAATTTACGACTTGAACAAATATATAACGATACGCTTGAAATTTTAAAGAAATTCAAGCCCGATGCTTTGTCTATTGAAAAACTGTTTTTTACGACAAATGTCACTACCGCTATTTTAGTTGCACAGGCTAGGGGAGTGATACTCCTCGCGGCACAGCAGTGCTCGGTAAAGGTTTTCGAATACACACCGTTGCAGGTTAAAGTTGCCGTCACCGGTTACGGCAAGGCGAAAAAACCACAGGTTATGGAAATGACGAGAAGACTTCTCCATTTAAAAGAAGTCCCGAAGCCTGACGATACCGCAGACGCTTTAGCGATTGCGATTACCCACACCCACGCGGCGGGTACGACTCTTAGGCAAAATATGTTAAACGGAGGAATTAAGCTATGATTTATTCAGTTAAAGGCACACTTATTCATACAGAATCAGGCTTTGCGGTCGTTGAATGTAACGGCATCGGCTATAAAGTCCAGACCACTTTAAATACCTTAAAACAGCTTAAATTAAATAGCGTTGTAACTCTCTACACCCATATGAATGTCAGAGAGGACGCAGTCGAGCTTTTTGGTTTTTATAGTAAAGGCGAGCTTTCCGCGTTTAAACTATTGATTTCTATTTCAGGTGTCGGACCTAAGGTTGCTCTTGCGATTTTGTCTGAGCTTACTTTCGAGCAGATTGCTATGTCTGTTTCTGCAAGCGATTATAAAACCTTGACCAGAGCATCTGGTGTAGGCCCTAAGCTTGCTCAGCGTATTGTGCTTGAGCTTAAAGATAAAATCAAAGGCTTTGCTACATCTGACGATGGCGACGGTATCGTTAGTAAAGGCTCTGTAATTGCTGATACAGGCAATATCTCTAAGGCTGTCGGTGCTTTAGCGGTACTCGGCTACAGCGCTGCTGATGTCACCCCGATTTTATCCCGACTTGACCCGTCGCTTACTGTTGAACAGCTTATTTCAGCAACTCTTAAACAAATGGGATAATTCTAAATTAGAAATATACTTTCGACTGAAAGGATAATATACTATGGAATACAACGATTTTGAAATGGATTTTGAAGATCGCTTGGTAGATACTTCTGAAATACCTCAGGACGCTATCGAGGGCGATAATCCGCTTAGACCGAAAACGCTTGAAGAATATGTCGGTCAGGATAAAGCAAAGGAAAATTTAAAAATCTTTATCGAAGCCGCAAAAAAGCGTAAAGAATCGCTTGACCACGTACTGCTTTACGGGCCACCGGGACTTGGTAAAACAACGCTTGCGGGCATTATAGCAAACGAGATGGGCGTCAACATCCGCATCACCTCAGGTCCTGCGATTGAAAAGCCTGGTGATTTGGCGGCATTGCTAACTAATTTAAATCCGGGCGATGTGCTTTTTATCGACGAGATACATCGACTCTCCCGTTCAGTCGAAGAGATTTTGTACCCGTCTATGGAAGATTTTGCGATTGATATTATTACGGGAAAAGGTCAGATGGCGGCATCGTATCACCTGCCTTTGCCACACTTCACTCTTGTTGGTGCGACTACTCGTGCAGGTCAGCTTACAGCACCGCTTCGAGACCGTTTTGGTGTTGTTTTAAGACTTGAGATGTACACACCGCATGAGCTTGCAGATATCATTAAGCGTAGTGCTTCAATTTTAGGCATCGCGATTGACGACGACGGCGCGCTTGAGCTTGCTTCTCGTAGCCGAGGTACTCCTCGTATAGCAAACAGACTTTTGAAGCGTGTCCGCGATTTCTCGGAAGTTATTTCAAACGGCGTTATCACATGTGAGGTTGCTCAAACAGCACTTGATAAGCTCGAGATTGATGAACTCGGTCTTGACCAGAATGACCGCAGAATGCTTGATGCGATGATTAAGTACTACAACGGCGGTCCTGTCGGACTCGAAACCTTAGCCGCGGCAATCGGTGAAGAAGCGGTTACTATCGAGGATGTTTACGAACCGTATTTAATGCAGATTGGCTTTTTAAGCCGAACCCCTCGTGGCAGATGCGTAACCGCAGCGGCGTATGAGCATCTTGGCTACGCAGTTCCATCTAACACCGTACAAGCCCAGGGTAGCTTGTTTGAATAAAAATAAAAAATTATTTAGTATAGGAGAATAACTATGGGTAGATTATTTGGTACAGACGGCGCTAGAGGCGTCGCAAATACAGAACTTACATGTGAACTTGCAATGAATATCGGTAAAGCGGCGGCTATGGTGCTTACAAGCAAAGAGGTTGAGCATCCTACCGTTCTTATCGGTAAGGATACACGTGTGTCAGGCGATATGCTCGAGGGCGCACTTATTGCAGGTCTTTGCTCTGTTGGTGCAAATGTTAAGCTTTTAGGCGTTGTTCCTACTCCTGCTGTAGCTTACCTTATCGGTAAGTATAAGGCTGATGCAGGTATTATGATTTCTGCATCTCACAACCCTTACGAGTTTAACGGTATTAAGCTTTTCAGTAGCGAGGGCTACAAGCTTCCTGATGATTTAGAAGAGCAGATTGAAAGTATTGTTTTAGATAATTCCGAGCCTTACGCAAAACCAAAGGACGGTGCATTAGGAACTGTTGAAACACTCGATTGTGCGGCTGACGACTATATCGACCACGTTGTTTCAACAATTGATTACGATTTGCAGGGTATGGAGATTGCGCTTGATTGCTCAAACGGTTCTTCTTCACGTACTGCAGAAAAGCTTTTCACAAAGCTCGGTGCAAAGGTTCATATGCTGTTTGATAAACCTGACGGCATCAACATCAACGCTGATTGCGGTTCAACACATATGGAAAAGCTTATGGCTTACGTAAAAGAGCATAAGCTCGATGCTGGTCTTGCTTTTGACGGCGATGCTGACAGATGTCTTGCTGTTGACGATAAAGGTGAACTCGTAGACGGCGACTATATTATTGCTATCTGCGCGGCTGATTTAAAGAGTCAGGGCAAATTAAAGAAAAATGCCGTTGTCGGTACTGTTATGACAAATATGGGCTTTAATAAGTTCTGCGAAGCAAATGGTATGCAATTTATTTCAACTGCTGTTGGCGACAGATACGTTCTCGAAGCTATGCTTAGAGAAGGCTACAACATCGGCGGTGAGCAAAGCGGTCATGTTATTTATCTTGATTACGCAACTACAGGCGATGGTCAGCTTACAGGTGCACATCTTTTAAGCCTTATTAACCGTCGTCAGGCACGCCTTTCTTCAATCGCAACTTTGATGGAGCGTTACCCACAGGTGCTTATAAATGTTAAAATTACAAACGAGGGTAAGGTTTATTTCTATACAGATAAAGAATTAAAAGCGGCAATCAATCGTGCATCAGAAACCTTAGGAGATCGCGGTCGTGTGCTTGTTCGTGTTTCCGGTACAGAGCCATTGGTTCGTGTAATGCTCGAAGGAGAAAACTACGACGAGATTGATGCACTTGCAAAAGAGCTTGCAAACGTTGTTAAGGAGAGACTTGGTTAATGCGTATATCCTCAAACTGGGTTGATTATGAGCTAATTGATACCTCCTGCGGTGAGCGCTTGGAGCGTTGGGGAGATATCATACTCATCCGTCCTGACCCACAAATTATTTGGAATACAAAACGCGAAAACCCTTTGTGGAAGCAGGCACATGCTAAATACCACCGTTCAAATTCAGGCGGTGGACAATGGCAGGTGTTTAAAAAGCTTCCACAGCAGTGGTCATTAAAATACGGAGATTTAGTCTTTAATGTCAAGCCTATGGGCTTTAAGCATACTGGCATTTTTCCCGAGCAGGCTACTAACTGGGACTTTGCATCAGACATTATTAAAAACGCTGACCGTCAGCTTAATGTGCTCAACCTTTTTGGCTATACAGGTTGTGCGACTCTTGCTTGCTTAAATGCAGGCGCAAAGGTTTGCCACGTTGACGCGTCAAAAGGTATGGTGCAGTGGGCAAAGGAAAATGCTGTTTCCTCGAATCTTTCTGACAGACCTGTCAGGTGGCTTGTTGACGATTGTATGAAGTTTGTCGCTCGAGAACAGCGTAGGGGCAATAAATATGACGGCATTATTATGGACCCGCCTTCTTATGGTCGTGGACCGGGGGGCGAGGTTTGGAAACTTGAAGAGCAGCTTTATTCTTTTTTGGAATTATGCTCAACCATACTTTCCGACGATGCACGCTTCTTTATATTAAATTCATATACTACAGGTTTACCTCCGTCAGTTATGGAGTATATGCTTTCTACAATTATTGTTAAAAAATTCGGTGGCTCGGTTTCTTCTTCTGAAATCGGCTTACCTGTTACTGATTCAGGTTTAGTATTACCTTGTGGTAGTACTGCTATCTGGAAATAATAAAACGGAGTAAATATGGAATTTATCACAGCACAGAATTTAGTTTTCAGATATATTGATGAAGACGACGAACAACTGAATATAAATCAGGCGAAAAAGGTGCTTGATGATGTTTCCTTTACTGTAAAAAAAGGCGAGTTTGTTGCGCTTTTAGGTCACAACGGTTGCGGTAAATCGACCGTTGCTAAGCACTTAAACGCTATGCTTTTGCCTACAGGCGGTAAGGTGTATATCGACTCTATTGATACTTCAAACGAAACTGAAGATTTTGAAGTTCGTAGAAAAGTTGGCTTAGTTTTGCAAAACCCTGACAACCAGCTTGTCGCAAGCATTGTTGAAGAAGATGTCGCCTTTGGACCTGAAAATCTCGGTATAGAACCAAAAGAGATTAGAAAAAGAGTTGACAACGCTTTAAAAGCTGTTGATATGTACGACTATAAAAACCAGCCTCCGCATAAGCTGTCAGGTGGTCAGAAACAGCGCGTTGCTATTGCGGGTATTATCGCAATGGAGCCTTCTTGTATTGTTCTTGACGAGCCTACCGCTATGCTCGACCCAAAGGGCAGAGAAGAGGTTATCCGTACTATCAAAAAGCTGAATAGAGAGCAAGGCATCACTATCGTACTGATTACTCATTATATGGAAGAAGCGATTGATGCCGACAAAGTTATTGTTATGGATGACGGCAAGGTTCTTACCCAAGGCACGCCGAAAGAGGTTTTTTCGCAAGTTGAGCTTTTAAAACGCCACCGACTTGATGTTCCTCAGGTAACCGAGCTTTGCTATTTGCTTCGCTCCTGTGGCGTTGAAATCGACACTCTATGTCTTCATACCGATGAGTGTATAGAAAAGCTTGTGGAGGTGCTGAAATGAGTACCATCATAGTAGAAAATCTGTCCTGCACCTACGGTATCAAAACCCCTTTTGAACGCAAGGCTGTAAAGGACGTTTCCTTTGAAATACAAAGCGGAGATTTTATCGGTTTAATCGGACATACAGGCTCGGGTAAATCTACACTCGTCCAGATGTTAAACGGACTTATTAAGCCGACATCGGGAAAAGTTTTTATCGACGGTACTGATATATGGGCAAACCCTAAAGAAATCCGCAAATTCCGATTTAAAGTTGGTCTTGTTTTTCAGTATCCTGAGTATCAGCTTTTTGAAGAAACTGTAGAAAAGGATATCGCTTTTGGACCATCGAATATGGGACTTAGTGAACAAGAGATAAAAGAGCGAGTTTTATACGCCGCAAAGTTTGTAGGCTTGTCCTACGATTTGCTTAAAAAATCACCTTTTGATTTGTCGGGTGGTGAAAAGCGTCGTGCGGCAATCGCGGGAGTTATTGCGATGGATCCTGATGTGCTCATTCTTGATGAGCCGACCGCAGGTCTTGACCCTGTAGGACGTAATGTTTTGCTGTCGCAAATATCACAGTACCAAAAAACTCGTAAAAACACCGTGATTTTAGTTTCACATTCTATGGAGGATGTAGCTCGTGTAACTAATAAAGTTTTGGTTATGAATAAAGGCGAGCTTGCTATGTTTGATAAAACTGAAAAAGTTTTTGCACGCTCAGATGAGCTTACTAATATCGGACTTCGCATTCCTCAAGTTACTAGAGTAACTGATGCTTTGCGAAAACACGGCATTAATCTGCCAAGCGGCATTTTGACTGTAGATAAAGCAGTTTACGAAATTACCGAACTCCTTAAAAAGGAGGGCAGACTGTAATGAGAGATATAGCATTTGGCCAGTACTATCCATCTAACAGCATACTTCATCGTTTAGATCCAAGAGGCAAAATCTTGATGCTTATTGTTTTTTTGGTGCTTGTATTTTGCACTAATAACTATTACTCTCTTGCTGTAGTTATTTTTGCAGTAGTAGCGGTTGTTTTACTGTCAAAGGTTCCTGTTAGACTCTACTTTAAGAGCCTTAAAATGATTTTATTTATTGTGCTCATTACCTCGTTTCTAAATCTTTTTTACGGAACAGGTGAGCCGATATTTGAATTTTGGGTGTTTAAAATCACCCTTGCCGGTATAAATAACGCGGTGTTTGTGTCGGTTCGTATTTTCTGCTTGATTCTTATCAGCTCTACGCTTACCTTCACTACATCGCCGACTGACTTGACAGACGCGCTTGAGCGACTGATGAAGCCATTAACTATTTTCCACGTCAAGGTTCACGAAATCGCAATGATGATGACAATCGCTCTTAGATTTGTACCACTTTTGCTTGAAGAAACCGACAAGATTATGTCTGCTCAAAAAGCTCGTGGTGCTGATATGGAGTCGGGAAATCTTGTTCATCGTATTAAGGCACTTGTGCCTGTTTTGATACCGCTTTTTGTGTCTGCATTTCGTCGTGCTTACGAGCTTGCTGTTGCGATGGAATGTCGCTGTTATCAAGGAGGAGAGGGCAGAACCCGTATGAAAACTCTCCACCTTCATAAGAGAGATTATGTAAGCGTAGCTATTATTATTTTAATTATTTCTGGAGTTGTATTATGCAATGTATTTCTACCGCAGGTAGTAAGGTGAGAAACCTTAAAATCACAATTTCATACGACGGTAAAGAATTGCATGGTTGGCAGATTCAAAAAAATGCTGTAACCGTACAACAACATTTTCAAGAAGCAGTTTGTCAGGTGCTCGGATACACTCCCGATATCAAGGGCTGTAGCCGAACCGATACGGGTGTGCACGCTAATATGTACGTTATCTCTATGAAAACAGAGCACAAGATAACCTGCGTGCGACTAAAAGCCGCACTCAATCGTTATCTCCCTTTAAGTATCGTAGTAAACGATGTCTGCGAGGTCGACGATGAGTTTCACGCGCGCTACAGCACAAAGGGCAAACGCTACGTGTATAAGATACTAAATACCGAAGTCAGAGACCCATTTTGCGAGGGCTACGCACTTCATTACAGATATCCGATTGATGAAAAGATGCTTGATAAAGCGGCTAAAGCCTATATCGGCACTCACGATTTCACCTCATTTTGTACGCTTGATAAACGTCAAATGGGTGATTTTACCCGTACTGTTGAAAGCTTTGATGTTTACAGAGATGGTAAGTTTGTTTATATGAGTGTGCAGGCTGACGGCTTTTTATACAATATGGTCAGGATTATGGTCGGTACTCTACTTAAAATTCAGCAGGGAAAGCTTGCAAAAGACTCTATCCCTGATATCATAAATCAAAAAAATCGCAAATGCGCAGGGCCTACTGCTCCTGCTTGCGGACTTTATTTAGACGAAGTTATTTATTAATTTTAAGGTGTTTTTATGAAACAAAAAGGTAAACGCTTTTATACAAACGACGATAAAAAGAATATAAAAGGCAAACGCTTTGCTGCCTCTTTTTCAGAGTCACAAAATGATTTTGAAAATGAAGAAGCCGAGTTTGATGTGGACGAGCCGATTAATGATGAAAGTGATGATATAGTTTATGATGTAGCAGAAAAAGAGCAAGTTTCTGACGAAAGTTCTCAAGAAAAACCTAAGATTAACGACGCTCAAACACCTCATACTCTAACTTTACGCGAAAAGCGTAAGCAGGTAAAGCAGGATAAAAAGCTACGAGAAAAACAGGCAAAACTTGAAAAACCTGCAAAAGAGCTCAAAACTACTAAAGTCAAAGACAAAAAGTCTGTTGAACCAAAACCTAAGCGTAGAATAAGCACAAAGCGCGAGGTTTTATCATACGAAGATATGCCGCTTGATGACAGCGCTCGTAGCAGTTTTAATAAAATTTCTAATAGCATTAAGAATAACAGAAAGAAGATAGTTCTTTCCTTTATTATTCTTTGCGTTTTGGTGTTAGCTGTTGTATGTGTCGCTAACCGCGATCGTCTTACTTTTTCTAATTTTAAAAACTTTATTGAATACGGAATATTGAATAAGGATAAGGAAGAGCAGTTTCCGATAAGTACAGATGGCGATGTTATTAATAACGGTAACTTTAATCGTATCGGCAATAATATTGTTTATGCTTCAGATACCAGGTTTGTTACTCTTAATAACTACGGAAGAACAATCTACAGCTACCAGCAGACATTTTCAAGTCCGGTGTTGACGCTTGCGTGTGATTGTGATTTATCTCTTGTGTATGATTTAGGTGGTAAGGAGTTTGCTATCAACACTCTTGACAGCACCATTTATACAGGCGAAGCACAGGACAACATTTTGGTTGCAGACATTTCTAAATCAGGTGTTTATGCACTGGTTACTGCTAAGGATGGCTATTTATCAAAGCTGTATGTTTATAGCAAAGACAATAAGCAGATTTTTGCCTATTCCTTTGCTGATTATTACATCACCTCTGTTTCTCTTAATTCAAAAGGAACAACGGCTGTGTTAAGCGGTATTTCTGCCCACGACGGTAGCCAGTTAAGCTCTATTTATCTGCTTGATTTTACAAAAGAAGAACCGTTGTTTTTTGAAGAAATACAGGACAACGTTGTTTATTATGTAGACCATCTAAATGATAACTACTCTTGCTTTATCGGTGAAAACGCCGTGTACACATTAAACGCCAGAACAAGAGAGCTGAAAACCACAAACTATGATGGCAAAACTCTAACAGCCTTTGATATAAACCCTGATACAAACACCTTTGCTTTGTCGCTATCACGCAGTGGTGACGGCAGAATGTGTGATATTTATAATTTCACAACAACAGGTGTTATGAAGCACGCTATTTCTACCGATTTGATGATTACATCACTTAGTACTTATAAAAACCGAGTAGCGGCTTTAAGCGGTGATTCTATTCATCTTTTCTCTAAAGACGGAACCGCTCTGTCAGAGAAAAAAGCAGGACTGGACCCACACGCTATTGTTTTATACACTCCATCAGATGCTTGCATTTTAGGCGTTAATGAAATCAGGAGGCTTGACCTTTAATGATTTATGATATTATCGTCATTTTGATAATTTTAATATCAGTTGTTGTAGGCTATAAGGTAGGTGCGGCAAAAACTCTTTTATCACTTATAGGCTCTATAGCAACATTTATGCTTGCGGTTTTTTTAGGCGATTATCTGTCAAACCTTATTTATGACAATTTTATAAGTCAGTCTATTATCAGCAGCGTTACTGAAAGCTTATCTGTTAATGGCTCAACGATTTCAGCTAATACATTACCTTTGTTTGTTAGGTTTGCATTTGGGCTTACAAATACCGATTTAGAAAGCCTTTTAAGTAATGCAGTCAATGCCTTTCCTGAAACGGTAGCGACTTCGGTTGAATCAGCATTAAAGCCTGTAGTCATTTCGGTGTTATCCTTTTTGTTTACGTCAATACTTTTTATAGTTGTGTATTTTCTATTTAGAGTATTATTGCTTAAAGTACTGCTTAGAATATTCAAATTGCCGATTATTAAAGGCTTGAATTCTATTTTAGGTGTGCTGTGTGCGCTGATTAATTCAGTATTATTAATCAGCTTTTTGGCATTTCTATTAAAGCTTATTATGCCATATCTTAATAATGTGCCGTATATTTTTTCTGAGTCAATTATTTACAATTCATACATATTTTATCATTTTTATAGTGGTAATATATTTAGTACAATTTTATCTGTTTTTTAAGGATTTGAAATTAAATGTCGTCAAAAAATAATGTAAAAGAAAATAAATTGGAAAATTCAGGGAATTCGAGTTTAAGCAACAAAGCGCTTACAATTCCTAATTTGATTTGCCTTATCAGAATACTTTTGATTACACCTTTTGTCGTATTCTTTCTTGATAAAGAATATGTGAGAGCGGCTGTTGTTATTGTAATTTCGGGCATTTCCGATTGTCTTGATGGATTTATAGCACGTAGATTTAATCAGGAATCTGAGCTCGGAAAAATTCTTGACCCGCTTGCAGATAAGCTTACCTTACTTGCGGTTGGTGTGTGCTTAGTTGTTATTGAGCCGTATTTTCTGCCGATTGTAATTATACTTGTCGCAAAAGATTTACTGATGCTTATCGGTAGCTCACGAGTTGTCAAAAAGGGCATTATAGTACCAAAATCTAAATGGTACGGTAAAATCGGTACAGTTATGTTTTATGTAACGGTAACATTTATCGTATTTTTTGAAATGATGAAAAATGCAGAAAATCCGCTTATATACATTGATGAAAAAACCGGTATGATTATTTCTATGATTATGCTGAGCCTTACAGCGGCTATGATGATTTTCGCTTTAATTATGTATACCTTTACGTATAGGGATATTATGCGTAAAATGGAGTCTACACAAGAGCAAAGCGCTACTATTACTGAGTAAATTTTCGTTTCTACGATTTATATACAACAAAGGAGATTTATATGATTTGTTCAAGATGTGGCAAACGACCTGCGGTTGTGTTTGTATCAACAAATAACGCCGATACACAGCCAAAGGGATATTGCCTTTTATGTGCAAAAGAGTTAGGCATCAAGCCTGTTGAGGACTTAATGCAGAAGATGGGTATGTCTACTGACGACCTAGAAACTGTGCAGGAGCAGATGGACTCGATTATGGATAATATGTCCGACCCAACCGACCTCAACGAATTAGCCCAAACCTTAGGCGTTTCAGATATGTCCGAGATGGTCGAGCAGATGTCGCTTGACGATGTTGACGCTGATGGTGATTTTTCTCCGGGTGGTGCACCAAGCTTTCCAAATATCTTTAATATGTTTAATCAGAACTCTAATGCTAAAAATGGAGAAAAGCAGGACAAAAATTCTAAAAAAGAAAAAAACTCAAAAAAGCGCAAGCACTTATCCCTTTATTGCTACGACCTTACCAAAA
The DNA here is from genome assembly GCA_017411835.1 of Ruminococcus sp. Classification (GTDB taxonomy): domain Bacteria; phylum Bacillota; class Clostridia; order Oscillospirales; family Acutalibacteraceae; genus Ruminococcoides. The sequence continues at coordinate 60,945 of JAFQPG010000003.1, forward strand.
AAGCCCGCGAAGGCAACACCGACCGAGTTATCGGCAGAGATAAGGAAATCGAGCGTGTTATTCAGATTTTATCCCGCCGTACAAAAAACAATCCTTGTTTAATCGGCGAGCCTGGTGTCGGTAAAACAGCAATCGCAGAGGGCTTAGCTTTAAGAATAGCACAGGGCGATGTTCCACAGCGTTTAAAAAATAAAGAAATTCAGCTTCTTGATTTGACAGCGCTTATAGCAGGTACGCAGTTCAGAGGACAGTTTGAAAGCCGTATAAAAGGTCTTACGCAGGAAGTTAAAGATGCTGGCAACATTATTTTATTTATCGACGAGGTTCATAATCTTGTTGGTACAGGAGATGCCGAGGGTACTATGAATGCCGCTAACATCTTAAAGCCTGCGCTCTCTCGTGGAGAAATTCAGGTTATCGGTGCTACTACCTTCAACGAGTATCGTAAATATATCGAAAAAGACAGCGCTTTAGAGCGTCGTTTTCAGCCTGTAAAGGTAGGCGAGCCTAGTATTGCTGAGTCTATCGAGATTTTAGCAGGTGTTAAAGATTACTACGAAAAACATCATCAGGTTATCGTTAATGATGATATTGTCCGCAAAGCGGTTGTTTTCAGCGAGCGCTATATCACAGACCGCTTTTTACCTGATAAGGCAATCGACCTTTTAGACGAATCTTGTGCGTGTGCGGCACTTCGAAATAAAGAGCTCGAAACCTACCATCGCTTAAATGACGAGAAAGCAAAGCTTAACTTAAAGAAGGACGAAATCTCTTCTGCTGACGAAATTGATTACGAAGCACTCGCGACTGTATCAAGCGAGCTTGCAAAGGTTGACGATAAGCTTTCTGTTATCGACCAGAGCGCTCTTGTAGCGACGGTTAGCGAAGAAGATTTAGCAAAGGTTATTGAGCTTTGGACCGGTATTCCTTCAACCAGAATCAGAGAGAACGAGCTTTTAAAGCTTGCTGATTTTGACGTTAAGTTAAAAGAAAAGATTATTGGACAGGATGAGGCGGTTGATGCTTTGTCAAAAGCGATTAAACGCAGCAGAGTGCAGATTTCTCCGCGTCGCCGTCCTGCATCTTTTATCTTTGTCGGACCTACCGGCGTCGGTAAAACTGAGCTCGTAAAGGTGCTGTCAAAAGAGCTTTTCGATACTCCAGAAACATTAATCAGACTTGATATGTCCGAGTTTATGGAAAAGCACTCTGTTTCTAAAATTATCGGCTCACCTCCGGGATATGTCGGCTACGACGAAGCAGGTCAGGTGACCGAAAAAGTACGCAGAAGACCATATTCTGTTCTGCTTTTCGACGAAATTGAAAAGGCGCATCCTGATGTTTTAAACATCCTTTTGCAGATACTAGACGAAGGCAAGCTCACCGATGCACATGGCAGAGCGGTTGATTTTTCAAATACCGTTATCGTTATGACATCAAATGCTGGCTCTGATAAGCGTGAGAACGCTTTAGGCTTTGCAAAGAGCGAGGAAGACGCCGAACGTGAAAAGGTTATGAAAGCTTTGTCTGAGTTTTTACGACCTGAGTTTATTGCTCGTGTTGACGAGATTATTGTTTTCAGACCTTTGAATAAAGACAACTTTGTCAAGATTGCGCATCTTATGTTATCTGAATATATAGAAACTCTTTTGGAAAAAGGTATTGAATTCAGATTTGACGATAAAGCGTGCGAGTATTTAGCTAATAAGTCTTGCAACGGTAAGAGCGGTGCTCGTGATTTACGCAATCTTATACGTAAAGAGGTTGAGGACAAAATTACAACCGAGCTTATTTTAGCTGGCGAGGGCGCTTTGTCAGGAATTGCAATCAGCGCAAATGATAATGAATTAATAGTTCAGTCTATATAAAAAAAGCGGTCAAATGACCGCTTTTTTATTTTTTCTACCGCTTGCAAAATAAAACTAACCGAATACCTTTATTTTATTGAAAACGCCCTTGATTTTCTTTATTATATAGTCGTAAGGAGGGAACAGCATTGAAATTCATACTTAATATAGATAAATCAAAAGACGAAGAAGTAATCGTCAATGCTCACGAAAAAACAAAGCTTGTTGAAGAAATCGAAAAGCTTGTACTTAACGACACCTTCGAGCTTATCGGTTATGACAGCGACAAGACGTCTGTACTTCTTGATTTTCAAGATGTTCAGTGTTTTGTGGTTAATGATGGTAAAGTTTACGCTTATACCGATAATAGCAAATATTATGTAAAATATCGCATTTATCAATTACAGGAGAAACTGCCGTCAAACTTTATCAAGGTAAATCAGTCGTGTATTGGTAATATTAAAAAGATTTCGCGCTTTGACGCATCGCTTGCTGGTTCACTAATAATTAAGTTTAAATGTGGCTACAAAGATTGTGTGTCACGCAGACAGCTAAAAGAATTCAAAGAAAGGTTTGGTTTATAATGAATAAGTATTTTAAAGAATTTTTACGTCGTGGCCTTATGTTTTCAGGCTTCGGTCCGATTATTTTGGGTATTGTTTATTTGTGCGTTTCATATAGCGTAGAAGATTTTTCATTGTCTGCAAGGGAAATTTTGCTTGCAATTATATCTACATATCTGCTGGCTTTTGTTCAAGCAGGTGCATCTGTTTTTAATCAGATAGAGCATTGGGTTTTGCCTAAATCGATGTTCTTACATTTCAGCTTTATTTATGTAGCTTATGTTGTGTGCTATCTTATCAATTCGTGGATACCGTTTGAGCTTATGGTGATTGCTATATTTACTGCTGTTTTTGTTGTGATTTACTTTGCGGTTTGGCTGATAGTTTTCTTATCTATAAAAATAACTAGCAAAAAGCTAAACACAAAATTTTTTGCATAAGAGGAATATTCAATGGACGCGATAAAAATAGTATCACTTACAAAAAAATATAAAGATACTAAAGCTGTTGATAATTTAAGTCTTAATATAAAAGAGGGCGAACTTTTATCATTGCTCGGTGTAAACGGTGCTGGAAAAACAACAACTATAAAAATGCTTTCCTGCCTTACAAAACCGACTTCAGGCGATGCCTTTTTGTGTGGTAAAAGCATCTTGCAAGATGCAAGTGAAATAAAATCGCTGATTGCTGTTTCTCCGCAGGAAGGCGCTGTCGCTATGGGCTTGACTGTAAAAGAAAATTTAGAGCTTATGTGTGGCGTACATAGCTTTTCAAAAGAAAAGAGGCTTAATAAAATAAAAGAGCTAACGAGTCTTTTGTCGCTTGAAGAAGTCCTCAGAAAAAAAGCAATGAAGCTATCAGGTGGATATAAACGCAGATTAAGTATTGCAATGGCGCTTATAAGCGAGCCGAAGATTTTGTTTTTAGACGAGCCGACTTTAGGCTTGGATGTAATCGCAAGAGCTCAGCTTTGGGATATCATAAGAGAGCTTAAAGGAAAAATTACAATAATTCTGACTACTCACTATATGGAAGAAGCTCAAGCGTTATCAGACCGTATTGCCGTTATGAAAGACGGCAAACTGCTAATATGTGATACGGCCTACAATATAAAAGCTAAAGCAGACACAGATGATTTTGAGCAAGCTTTTATTCGTGTAGTAAAGGGGGAAGTAAAGTGAGAATGCTTACATTTGCAAAAAGAAATGTAAAGGAAATCTTACGCGACCCTGTTAATTTATTTTTCGGCTTAGTTTTTCCTTTTGTTTTACTGATTTTACTTACAGCTATTCAGTCTAATGTACCCGTAAACTTGTTTGAAATACCTCATCTTACTCCGGGAATTACAGTGTTTGGACTTTCCTTTATGACACTCTTTTCTGCAACAATCATTGCAAAAGACAGAACAGGTTCATTTTTGCAAAGATTATATACAACTCCGATGGGCTCACTTGATTTTATAGTTGCCTACACTTTGCCGATAATACCGATTTCTGTTATACAGTCTGTTATTTGCTATGTCGTCGCTTTGTTTTTAGGACTAGAAATTAGCGTTAACATCATATATGCGGTTCTTTTTATAGTACCTGTGTCTATATTTTTTATCGCACTTGGACTACTTTGCGGTAGCGTTTTTTCTGATAAGCAGGTAGGCGGTATCTGTGGAGCGTTACTTACAAATCTGTGTGCCTTTTTGTCGGGTGTATGGTTTGATTTAAAGCTTGTAGGCGGTGTCTTTGAAAAAATAGCAAATCTACTCCCGTTTGTTCACGCTGTTGAAATTGAGCGCGCAGTTATAAACGGTGATTTTTCTGCGGTTTTTCCACATCTCTACTGGGTACTCGCTTACGCGATAATTACTTTGCTGTTGGCTGTTCTTTTGTTTCTTCGTCAGATGAACAAGCAGTAATAGGTAAGTTTTAAACTTTATATATAAAACTAAGGCACAAGCGTTTGCTTGTGCCTTTTTACTATAGAGTCAGTTCTCTTAATCTTTTTTTATCAACTATTTTTACACCCTTGCGGGACAATTCGACAATACCCTCGTTTTCGAAATATTTTAGCATTCTTGACACAACCTCTCGTGCACTTCCCATATATTTAGCGATTAGCGAATGGGTGAGCATAACCGTGTCGGTCTGGGTTCTGCTTATTTCATCAAGCAAGAAAATCGCAAGTCTTTTGTCCATGCTCATGAAAAGCACCTGTTGCATTATCCACATAATATTTGATAAGCAATCAACCGTATTTTCAAGCGCATAAATTCTAGCCTGCTCATACTTATTATTTATTTTTTCAAAGGCTTCACCTGATATAAAGTAGCAGTCGCTGTCTTCTTCCGCATCAACAAAAATGTCAAATGTAATCGGCTCATTAATAAAAGATGCGGATAGTATGCACAGCTCGTCTTTATGAATACGCATAAGCGTAAGCTCTTTGTCGTCATCAGATATGATATATACCCTAAGACATCCATTGTTTACTATAATAAGTCCGCCTTCTTCACTGCCGTCATATATGGTAGTGTTTTTCTTATATATTTTTTTGTATGTGTTTTCATATATGTAGCTTTGGTCTTCTTTTTTGAGCATATCCCAAAACGGAAAACGCTCGCTACATAGCTTCTCAAAAATCTCAAATTTCATAAAAAGCACCTACTTTGTGACTTCGGTCACAGAAATAAATAAAGTTATCGTGTAATATATGGTCAAGATAAATCAGTAATAAATTACTATTACTGAAAATAAACTTACTTAAGGAGGCTTTTACAATGACTGCTAACAATTTACCATTATTGCTTTTAGACAACAGCTCTATGATGTCCGTTATCAACGAGGGCGAATTCAGATGCTCTAATATGTCTTTTGAGGACGCAAAGCTCTTGCTTGAAATTTTCGACGAAAAAGAGTATCTTAAGTGTTTTTCAAACCCTGCTATCGAATCTGTAATGTTTGAACAGCTCGAAATCCAAAAACGCGATTTTGAATACAAGCACATTAGAAATATGCGAGTAAATCAGCAGGCTATTGTATTCAAGCTCTACAGCACACCATCAGCATCTAACCCGATTATACAGGCTGACGACGGGGTAGAGGCTAAAAAGATTCAAAACGTATATGCTTATTGTCAGCACCTTATCAGAGTTAAATAATTATATATACATTGTAACATAAAATCTGCAGTACACAAGTGCTGCAGATTTTTTTATGCAAATAAAAATGGCCAGACATTTCTGCCTGACCATTTAGTTAAATAGATTTTACTGATTATCTGAGAACTGTGAGTTATAAAGCTTAGCGTATAGGCCGTCTTTAGCCATCAGCTCTTCGTGATTACCAACCTCTAAGATGTCGCCGTCCTGCATATACAAAATGTTTTGTGCATCCTTGATGGTTGAAAGTCTGTGAGCAATAATGAAAGATGTTTTACCCTTCATCATTTCGTTCATAGCTTCTTGAATCAAAACCTCAGTTCTAGTATCAACCGAAGAAGTAGCCTCGTCCAAAATCATAATCGGTGGGTTGTTGAGCATTGCTCTTGCAATAGTCAAAAGCTGTCGCTGACCTTGAGCGATGTTGCTGGCACCCTCTTGAAGTACAAAGTCGTATCCGCCAGGAAGCGTTCTGATAAATGCATCAGCTCTTGCTTTCTTAGCAGCCTCTTCGACCTCTTCGTCTGTAGCATCAAGCTTGCCGTAACGGATGTTATCTCGGATAGTACCGTTATACAACCAAGTGTCTTGAAGAACCATACCGAATATTTCTCTAAGTCTTCTTCTTTCCATATCCCTGATATCTACGCCGTCAATCTTGATGCCGCCTTTTCTAACGTCGTAGAAACGCATAATAAGATTAACAAGTGTTGTTTTACCTGCGCCCGTCGGTCCTACGATAGCGGTTTTTTCACCAGCACCGATTGTGATATCAAGGTCGGTGATAAGTGTCTGATGTGGCAGATACCCAAATCTGATGTGGTCAAATTTAACTTCACCCTTAAGTTGCTCAGGGAATTTAGGGCTTTCTGCATCAGCAACTTCTTCCTCTTCGTCCAAGAATTCAAAAATTCTTGCAGCAGCAGAGCCCGTAGCCTGAATAGTGTTTGCAATCTGCATAACCTGTGTCAGAGGCTGTGAGAACTGTCTTAAGTAAAGAGTAAATGACTGAATCATACCGATTGATAAACCGCCTAAAATCGCAAGAATAACGCCAACGATACTTACTAATGCGTAGCCGAAGTTTGTCATATTCTGCATAATAGGGGTGAGTGTACCTGCTAAGAACTGACCGCCCTTTGAAGCTTCGTACAAGTCCTCGTTAGTTTCCTCAAAGCCTTTGATGACGCTTTCTTCTCTGCCAAATACGGTAACAACATTATGCCCTGCATAGTATTCCTCAACCAAGCCGTTGAGCTTGCCTGTGCCACCTTGCTGAGCGTTAAATTTTTCCTGTGACTTTTTAGCGATTTTAGCAGCCGCATAAAGAGCAACTGGTACAATAGCAAGACCGACAATAGTGAGTACAATATTGATGTTAATCATAACAGCAAATATAATAATGATAGTAAACAATGCATTTAATATCTGATAAATACTCTGCTGTAATGAGCTTGAAACTGTATCAACATCGTTAGTTACTCGGCTTAAAATATCGCCGTAAGCGTGTGTGTCGTAGTAGTTGAGAGGAAGCTTTGAAAGCTTGTAGTCAACCTTTTTCCTTAAATCAAAGATAGTGCTTTCGGCAACATGTACGATTAAGGTTGTGCCTACATACGATAAAATAGCGTTGATTGCGTAAGCGCTAAGCATCATGATCAAGAATTTAAGAAACTGTCCGTCAGGAGTTTCTGTTCTGAAAAGCACAGCCAAAGAGTCTGTAGCTTTACCCATAAGCAGTGGGGCAGATGCGTAGGCAATACAAGAAAGCAAAATAACAATGATAGCAATAATAAGACTACCGCTGTAAGGCTTCATACAAGCAAACAATCTCTTGTATGCACCGTTTCTCTTGGAAGGTTTAACATTTTTCATATTATTCACCCTCCTTACTCATCTGAGAATCTACAATTTCCTTGTAGACCTCGCAAGATTCAACAAGTTCTTTGTGTGTTCCCATACCGACAACCTCACCTTTTTCAACAACGATGATTCTGTCAGCATCAATAATAGTAGAAATTCTCTGTGCAACGATAACAACGGTTGCATCGCCTGTTTCAGCAGATAAAGCGTGTCTTAAAGCTTTATCTGTCTTGAAGTCAAGTGCAGAGAAAGAGTCATCAAAAACGTAGATTTCAGGTTTTCTGACAATCGCACGAGCAATAGCAAGACGCTGTCTTTGACCACCTGAAACATTTGTACCACCCTGAGAGATAGGGGAGTCAAAGCCCTCTTCTTTCTTCATTACAAAGTCGTATGATTGAGCAATCTTAACGGCTTCTTCAATTCTGTCTTCGTTAGCATTTTTGTCACCAAAGGCGATGTTTGAGTCGATAGTGCCCGAGAAGAGTACAGCTTTTTGTGGAACAAAACCGATTTTGCTTCTAAGTACAGCGGTGTCGTAATCTCTAACGTCAACGCCATCAACAAGCACCTGACCCTCTGTAACGTCGTAAAGTCTAGGGATAAGGTTAACGATGGTTGATTTACCCATACCCGTACCGCCGATAATCGCGGTGGTTTCGCCCGGTTTAGCTTCAAATGACAAGTTCTTGATAGCAGGAACGTCAGCACCCGGATATGTAAAGGAAACATTTTTAAAGGTAAGATAACCCTTTTGCTCTTTATTATCTACAGTTTCTTCTTTGTTTTCGATTACGGGCTCTGTCTGTAAAACCTCCTGTGCTCTTTGAGCAGCAGTAGAAGCTCGTGGAAGCTGAACAAATACAAGAGTCAGCATAATAACAGCCATCATAATCTGCATAATATACTGGATAATAGCCATAATTTCGCCGATGTTGTAGTCAACATCTTTTGCGATATCCTGATATCCTGCAAGTAAAAGCACCATAGCAGCTGTAAGAGAAAGCACAACAGTAAGTACCGGAAGTACTGCATTTGTAGTTCTCTGAAGCTTCATATTAGTCTTTTTGTAGTCTTTGTTGATTTCTTCAAACTTCTTTGATTCAAAATCAATAGTACCAAATGCTCTGATTACTCTGACACCTGTGAGTTTTTCTCTGAGTACAAGGTTAATTCTATCAATTTTACCCTGAATTTTAGTAGAAAGCGGAACAGCTATTTTTGCAATAATTACAAGCACAACCGCCATAATCGGGATAGAAATGATAAGCACAGAAGATAAGCTCGGTGAACTCGATAGTGCTAAAATAATACCGCAAATACACATAATAGGTGCCTGAATAGCAATTCTTAAGCACTGGTTTAAGAAAGTCTGTACCTGTGTAATATCGTTGTTAGTTCTAGTAATTAGTGAAGAAGCAGAAAATCTGTCGATTTCTGTCTGTGAAAAGTACTGTACCTTTGTGAAAATCTTTGAACGCAGATTTCTACCAACACCCATTGATACAGTTGCAGAAAGCTTACTGGTAATAATACCGCAAAGTAAACCCGCAAACACGATAACAAGCATCAATGCACCAATTTCAAGAACATAGATGACGTCGTGTCTTGTGTGCTCGCCTGCTTTATTGATTGCTTCAGCGTAGTTTATAAGTACAGATAAAAGCGACGGCAAGCCGAGTGTCGCCATCGTCGTGCCGATAGTCGTCAGCACAATAAACAGCAGTTGTCTTTTATAACTGCCTAATTCTTTAAAAACACACTTCATAATTTTATCTCCGATTATACTTCTTTTTCAAATACAGAACCGATGAGTCTGATTCCGTAAAGCATTAATACGCTACCTAAAATAATGCCGAGCATTGCGCTTGCAATAAGAATATGAGTACCTGAATATAAGCCGGCAAGAATAGATAAAATACCAAAAATTAAAGTAGCCCACCAGCTCTTAATACCACTTTTTTTGTTTTTGATTGACTGAGCTGTTGAATCAATGCCCGAAATAACAAGCCATACGCTAAACAGTAAAACAATAATGATATCAAAGAACATTTGCCACGCCGGGTTAAATAAAGCGATAACAGATAAAACCGTAGCACCGATTCCGAAAACAAGCAACGTTGTACCATTAAATATTAATTTTTTGCTTTCTTTGTTTCTGGAATATTCAAAGAGACTGCAAATGCCGATAACTCCAAGCAATACAGCAACTATCCAGCCTGCTGTCGCAAGAAACGATGCACCCGGCATCAAAATGCAGTAGATAGATGCAAAAATAGAGAAAATACCCATAATACAGTTAAATACTTTCATAATAAACACCCCTTGTAAATTTTATACATTATGATTATACAATTTATTTAGTAAGTTATCAATAAAAATATAATAAAAATAACGGCACACAAACGTGTGCCGCTATCTTTGGCTGGGAAGGCGGGGTTCGACTTATATACTCGCATACTCGTATATAAATGTCTCGACGACCGTTTGCTTTGCAAACAGTACCCGTCTCAACGCTCTTTGCTAAAAATAATACACAGTATTATTTTCTTAACGCTCAGACCCTCTCGGTTTCGAACCCCACACCCTGAATAAAAAAATAACGGCACACAAACGTGTGCCGTTACCTTTGGCTGGGAAGGCGGGGTTCGAACCCACGAAATGACGGAGTCAAAGTCCGTTGCCTTACCGCTTGGCTACTTCCCAACAACAAGAATTAGTATATCATATTTTTAATTTATGTCAATATTATTAACAATTTAAAATTATACTTTATTCTACAATAAAACTGTGTTATAATACCAGTATATTAAATAAGGAGATGTTAAATATGGCTATTGTTTCATTAAAAGGTCATAAGGTTGACAAGGTTGAATTTGTTGCGCTCTTAGAAAACGGAACACAGGTTAAGCTTGGAAATAAATATCAATACAATGTTCAGTATGCTAAAAATAATATGTGCAAAGGCGAGTTTGATATCGAGGTTTACGATGCTAACAACCCTGACAAATTTAAAATTCACGTTGTTTTATCTGGCATTTTTGCTTTTCAGGAGGATGCAAAGAAAGAGGTTATACATACCGAAACTTTCAAAGGACTGTTTCCTTATGTAAAAGCTTTTGTTACTACTCTGACTGCAAATTGCGGCATACCACCGATTATGATTCCTGATATTGATATCGACAATCAGCAGATTTACAGAATTGATAACAATCCGCAGTAATGTTTGACAAATCGCGAAGTTTGTGCTAAAATACATTTTGCTATTTAAAGCAACTTCGCAATATGCAGATGTAGTTTAGTGGTAGAACTTCAGCCTTCCAAGCTGATCGTGTGGGTTCGATTCCCATCATCTGCTCCAAAATAAAAAGGCACCCATTAGGGTGCTTTTTTATTTTGGCTTAGCAGATTGGGAATCGAAGGCGACCGTGAAGAAAACGCTCTGGTAGAGCGTTTTTAGGGAGAGCGCAGAAGAAACGCTTTTGTACCACAATGGAATCAAACGTGGTAGTATTTAAAATTTTGTTTTACATACATCATCTGCTCCAAAATAAAAAGGCACCCATTAGGCTACTTCTCATAAGGATATTTGAATATCCAATGAAATCAGCCGATTGACGAGTGCTAAGAAAAAGACAGTGTAGTAAAATGCTATACGGTCTTTTTTATTTTATAACGGTGGCAAGAATAATGATTTACTTGTCGTGGCATCTCTTTCACTTTTTAGTTTACGCGGATTTTTCTAAACACTTTTGTAAGCTCATGTTTGATTAGTATTTTAGATATTATTATATTGAGTATCGAAAAATTCGATGATAAACTTCGAAAAGATTAGTTTGACTTATCGTATTCTTTGAAGTAAAATGTGGAACAAATCAAATATTGCTTATAAAAGCTGTGACGAAGAATGGTCAAGGTGATCACGCATCCAGAGAGCTGATGGTTGGTGGAAATCAGTATGTAAAAGCCTTTGTCCTCTCCCTTCTGAGCTGGAAATCCGAATGGTTTTTCTTAGTAGACGTTTCCCGTGTATGCTACGTTAGTGCATAGAAGTTGATAGACTTTGAAAATAAAGGCGTCGATGAAGACGGAATCTGCAACGAATTTTACAGAGAGTCGGGGATGGTGTGATCCCGACAAAGGACTGTGGAATTTCCCATCCCTTCTGAGCCGGAAGCCCCAAAGGTTTTAACACCCAGTAGGCGTTTCTCGTGTATGCTACGTTAGTGCATAGGAGTTGTTGGACTTCGAAGAGGTGGCGGATTTATATATCCGCAATTTGAGTGGTACCGCGAGTGCTAAATTTGTTTTTACACCCGTCTCAAAGCAAAGAAAGCTTTGAGGCGGGTTTTGTTTTGCCTTAAAGCAGAGAAAACAGCATACACATAGTAAGAAAGGCGGAATGAAAATGTTGACACTTGATAAAGTATTCGATGCACAAACAGTGCTCAAAAACATTATTCGTGAAACAAATGTAGTCAAATCCTACGGTATAGCACCGGATTGCGAGTTATATCTCAAACCTGAGAACCTACAAATCACTGGTTCATTTAAGGTACGAGGCTCAGCGTATAAAATTGCAATGCTCTCTACAGAAGAAAAGAAAAAGGGTGTAATCGCTTGTTCAGCAGGTAATCACGCACAAGGTGTTGCTCTTGCCGCAACAAAAAACGGAATTAAATCTCTCATATGTTTACCTGATTCTGCACCAATTTCAAAAGTAGAAGCAACAAAAGGTTTCGGAGCAGATGTGTGTTTGGTTGAAGGGTGTTACGATGACGCTTATCAGAAAGCGTTAGAGCTAAAAGAAAAAGAAGGCTACACCTTTGTTCATCCATTTGATGATGAAAACGTTATTGCAGGTCAGGGTACTATCGCTCTTGAAATATTCAACGACCTTGATAATATCGATGCAATCGTAGTTCCAATCGGCGGTGGCGGACTTATCTCGGGTATCGCATATACCGTAAAACAAATCAGACCATCGGTTAAAGTTTATGGAGTTCAGGTTTCGGGAGCACCAAGCATGTACAACTCGGTAAAAGATGGTGAGATAGAGTGCTTACAAAGTGTATCTACTATTGCAGACGGTATAGCTGTAAAGCAACCTGGTGTAAATACATACGAACTTGTCAAAGAATACGTTGACGAAATCGCTTTAGTTACCGACGACGAAGTAGCGAGTGCAATACTCGCTCTGATTGAAAAGCAGAAGATGATTGCTGAGGGTGCAGGAGCTGTTGCAGTTGCGGCAGTTATGTTCGATAAATTCGATTTAAAAGGCAAGCGAGTGGTTGCACTTGTATCAGGTGGAAACATTGATGTCACAAGTCTATCTCGTGTAATCGACCGAGGATTGTTAAACTCAGGTCGTTCAACAAGCTTACTGATTGAACTTATTGATAAACCTGGTCAGCTAAAAGATATCTCTCGTATCATTGCTGACTGTGGAGGAAATGTAACAGGCGTTCATTATGAAAAGGGTAACACCGAGAGTGTAAACGGTTGTTTTTTAAGAATAGAAATGGAAACAAGGGATTTTTCTCATGTTAATCTTATTACGCAGACCCTGCGTGATAATGGATTTAAATTAGTTTAATTTGGAAGGAGTTAAAGTTATGAGCAACAAAGTAGAAACAAACAAGGCACCTAAGGCAATCGGACCTTACTCACAGGCGGTAGTGGTGGGTAATCTCATTTTTACCTCCGGACAGATTTCGCTAAATCCTGAAACAGGAGTGCTTTTGGGTAATGACATCAAAGAGCAAACACATCGAGTATGTCAGAACCTGAAAGCAGTTTTAGAAGTTTGTGGCAGTTCGCTTGAAAATACTGTAAAAACTGTGTGCTATCTAAGTGATATGACAAACTTCTCAGAATTCAATGAGGTGTATGCGCAGTATTTCACACAAAAGCCTGCACGTTCTTGTGTAGCTGTCAAAGAGCTACCGAAAGGTGCGTTAGTCGAAGTTGATGTTGTAGCGGAAAAGGAGTAGCGCTTATTATGGACTGTAGCAAATATAATGTGGGATATTTTCCTGTAGATAAAAAATATAATAAGTGGGTAGAAAAAGACCATATTGAAAAAGCACCTGTGTGGTGCAGTGTTGATATGCGAGACGGTAATCAAGCACTTGTTATTCCGATGAGTTTAGAAGAAAAGCTTGAGTACTACAAAGTGCTTTTAGATGTAGGCTTTAAAGAAATTGAGGTTGGTTTTCCTGCCGCTTCTGAAACAGAATATGAGTTTTTACGCACACTTATTGATAATAATATGATTCCTAAGGATGTTACTGTTCAGGTGCTCACACAATGCAGAGAGCATATTATCCGAAAAACCTTTGATGCGTGTAAAGGTGCACCAAGTGCAATTATTCATTTTTACAACTCAGTGAGTGTCGCCCAACGAGAGCAGGTGTTTAAAAAGAGTAAGGAGGAAATCAAGAGAATTGCAGTTGATGGTGCAAAGCTTGTTAAAAAACTTGCATCAGAATACGAAGGCAATTTCCGATTTGAATACTCTCCTGAGTCATTCACAGGCACTGAACCTGAATATGCTCTTGAGGTTTGTAACGCGGTTTTAGATGTTTTAGAGCCAAGTGAAACTAATAACGTTATCATCAATCTTCCTGTAACGGTTGAGATGAGCTTACCACACGTTTACGCAAGTCAGGTAGAGTATATGAGCGAAAATCTTAAGTACAGAGAATTTGTTACCCTTTCGCTCCATCCTCATAACGACAGAGGCACAGGTGTTGCCGATACAGAGCTTGCACTATTAGCAGGTGCTGACAGAGTTGAGGGTACGCTATTTGGTAACGGAGAGAGAACAGGCAATGTTGATATTATCACTCTTGCTATGAATATGTACTCTCACGGTGTTGACCCAAAGCTTAACCTCTCTGATATGAATTATCTTGTTGAAGAATACGAGAAATGCACTCGTATGCACGTGTATGAAAGAGCACCGTATGCCGGTTCGCTTGTATTCGCGGCATTTTCAGGTTCTCATCAGGACGCTATCGCTAAGGGTATGAAATACAGAAGCAAGAATAAAATGCACTTATGGAATGTACCATATATTCCGATTGACCCTCAGGATATCGGTCGTACATATGATGCTGATGTGATACGAGTTAACTCACAGTCGGGTAAGGGCGGTATTGGATATCTGCTTGAACAGACATTCGGATATAATCTGCCACAAAAAATGCGTGAACATTTCAGCTATATGTGTAAGAGTGTTTCGGACCACGAACATAAAGAACTTAAACCTGACGAAGTGCTCGATATTTTCACAGATAATTATCTTAATTTGCAAAGTGATATAAGTGTAACGGACTTTGAGTTTATGCGTGAAAATGATGTGGTTAAAATCAACATCACATTTATGAAAGAGGGTGTTGAAACCGAGCTTGAAGCAGAAGGCAACGGTACTTTGAATGCAGTTAATAACGCACTCAAATCGTATACAGGAAAAGAATACACCTTAGAGGTGTTCACACAACACAGTATGCAAGGTCAGGGTTCACAGAGTGTGGCGGCGTCATACATCGGTTTGGAAAGTAATGACGGCAAAATGTACTTTGGTGCAGGAACAGATACCGACGTTATTACCGCCAGCACGAAGGCTTTGCTCAGTGCATTTTGCAATATGACTAAAGGAGATGTTAAGTAATGGGAATGACTATGACACAGAAAATCCTTGCTTTTCACGCAGGGCTTGAAAACGTGGTTGCAGGACAGCTTATCAGTGCGAAACTCGACATAGTTCTTGGAAACGATATCACAACTCCTGTTGCGGTCAATGAATTTAAAAAGGCAGGATTTGACAAAGTTTTTGATAAAGATAAGGTGGCTATCGTGCTTGACCACTTTGTACCAAATAAAGATATCAAAGCAGCACAGCAGAGCAAAACCTGCCGTGAGTTTGCGTGCTCACATTGTGTGAGTCACTTTTACGATGTTGGAAAAATGGGCATCGAACACGCACTGCTACCTGAACAGGGTGTAGTAACCGCAGGTGACTGTATCATCGGTGCTGACAGTCATACCTGTACATATGGTGCACTAGGTGCATTCTCCACAGGTGTCGGTTCAACTGATATGGCGGCAGGTATGGCAACAGGTATGGCGTGGTTCAAAGTGCCGCCTGCTATAAAATTTAACCTCACAGGTGAATTACCATCTAACTGTAGCGGTAAGGATGTAATTCTATCTATCATCGGTATGATTGGTGTTGACGGAGCTTTGTACAAAAGTATGGAGTTTACAGGCGAGGGAGTAAAGAATCTTTCTATGGATGACAGACTTTGCATCTGTAATATGGCGATTGAGGCAGGAGCTAAAAACGGAATCTTCCCAGTTGACGATGTAACGCTCGAGTATCTTAGTGGCAGGAGTGAAAGAGAGCCTGTAGTCTTCACCGCAGACGAGGATGCTGTATATGAAAAAACAATCGATATTAACTTGAGCGAAATCGTACCTACAGTTGCTTGTCCGCATCTTCCGGAGAACACTCACCCTGCAAGCGAGCTTTCAAATATAAAAATTGATCAGGTGGTAATCGGTTCGTGTACAAATGGCAGACTCGAAGATATGGAAGCTACATTTAAGATTTTAAACGGAAATAAGATTGCTCAGGGTATCCGTTGCATCATTATCCCTGGTACAATGCAGATTCTACGTGAATGTGTACAACGTGGCTGGTACACAGCATTTATCGATGCAGGAGCTGTTGTTTCTACTCCTACCTGTGGCCCTTGTTTAGGCGGATATATGGGCATTTTGGCTGAGGGCGAAAAATGTATTGCTACTACTAACAGAAACTTTGTGGGACGTATGGGTCATGTGGACAGCGAAGTGTACCTTGCATCACCTCATACTGCGGCGGCAAGCGCACTCACTGGCTACATCACCGAATTCAAGGAGGCTTAATATGAACACTCAAGGAAAAGTCTTTAAATATCCTGATAATGTCGATACCGACGTTATCATTCCTGCTCGATATCTTAATACTCCTGACGCAAAAGAGCTATCACTCCATTGCATGGAGGATATTGACACAGAATTTGTGAAAAACGTAAAGACAGGAGATGTAATGGTTGCAGGTTGGAACTTCGGTTGCGGTTCTTCCAGAGAACACGCTCCACTTGTTATCAAAACCTGTGGCACAGGTTGCGTTATCGCTAAGAGTTTTGCTCGTATTTTTTATCGCAACGCTATCAACATCGGACTTCCTATCTTAGAATGTGAAGAAGCGGCTGAAGAGATAAACCAAAACGATGAAGTTAAGGTCGATTTTGACACAGGTGTTATCACAAACCTCTCAACAGGAAAAACCTACAAGGCACAGCCTTTTCCACCATTTATTCAGAACATCATCAAAAGCGGTGGACTCCTTAAATCGTTGAAAGAAGGCGAAAACAATGGTTAAAAATATTGCAGTAATAAGAGGCGACGGAATCGGTCCTGAGATAGTAAATGCTACTCTTAAAGTTCTTGACAAAGTAGCAGACCTTTATGGTCACACATTTAACTACACTGACATTGATATGGGTGGCTGTGCTATTGATAAGTATGGCGACCCACTACCACAAAGCGAGCTTAAAAAGTGCGTTGAGTCTGACAGTGTGTTACTTGGAGCTGTCGGCGGAGATAAATGGAACAATGTCCCAGGAAATATGAGACCTGAAAAAGGACTTTTGAGACTTAGAGCAGGAATGGGTGTTTATTCTAACAATCGTCCTGCAAAGATTTGGAAACAGTTATCTGATGCATCACCACTCAAAAAGTCTATTGTAGAAAACGGCATTGATTTCATCATAGTTCGTGAACTCATCGGCGGCATCTATTTTGGAGAGCATAAAACGGAGGGTGATACAGCTACTGATGTACTCAGATACAATGTGAGTGAGATTGAAAGAATCGGAAGAATAGGTTTTGAAACAGCACAAAAAAGGAACAAAAAGCTGTGTTCAGTAGAAAAGAGTAACGTGCTTGATAGTAGCCGTCTTTGGAAAAAAGTTATGCACGAGCTGAGTTTTGAGTATCCCGACGTAGAACTTACTGATATGCTTGTTGATAATTGTGCGATGCAGATTGTGAAGAATCCTGCTCAATTTGATGTTATCGTTACCGAGAATATGTTTGGTGATATTTTGTCCGACGAAGCGTCTCAAATAACCGGCTCTATCGGTATGATTCCGTCATCAAGTTTAGGTTCTACCACCTGCGGATTATACGAACCTATTCACGGCTCAGCTCCCGATATAGCAGGCAAGGATATTGCTAACCCTGTCGGAACTATCCTTTCAGCGGCTATGATGCTCAAATACAGTTTTGATATGGAAGAAGAGGCTAACGCTATTGAAAAGGCAGTGTCGAGTTATCTCGATAGTGGCTATCGTACAGCGGATATTATGAGCGAAGGTATGACACTCGTTGGCTGTAAAAAATGTGCAGAGTTGATTTGCGAAAACTTAAAAAAGGAGTGATAAAATGCTTCTTTGTGGCTCAGATATACTCGTTAAAACCTTGATAGAGCAAGGCTGTGACACAGTTTTCGGTTACCCCGGAGGGCAGATACTCAATGTTTACGACAGCCTTTATACTCACCAGAATGAAATAAATCATATACTTACTGCTCACGAGCAGGGTGCTGCTCATGCAGCTGACGGATATGCCAGAACTACAGGTAAAGTAGGTGTTGTGATTTCCACTTCAGGACCGGGGGCTACTAACCTTGTAACAGGTATTGCGACCGCTTACCTTGACTCAATCCCGATGGTTGCTATCTGCGGTAATGTGCCGACAACACAGATAGGCTCGGATAGCTTTCAGGAAATCGACATCACGGGTGTGACATTGCCGATAACAAAGCACAATTATTTTGTAAGCTCTGTAGAAGATTTGGCGGACACAATACGAGAGGCGTTCTCTCTTGCAAAATCAGACAGACCGGGTCCTGTGCTCATCGACGTTCCAAAAGATGTGCAAATCGCAAAATGCGAATACGAACCTAAACCTCCTGCAGAAAAAGCCGAGTCTTATCCTGCAAAAGACCAAAGAATTGAACAAGCAGCAGAGTATATTAACAACTCGAAAAAACCTTACATATATTTCGGCGGTGGTCTTATCACAGCCAAGGCACAAGAAGAAATGCTCACTCTCGCAGAGAAACTAGATGCTCCTATCGGTTGCTCACTTATGGGAATTTCAGGTATAAAGACAAATCATCCGAGATTTTTAGGTATGCAGGGTATGCACGGACATTTTGCTTCATCTATGGCTATGCATAACGCTGACCTCATCATTTCACTCGGTGTACGATTTAACGACCGAGTAACAGGAAACAAGGAAAAATTTGCAACAAAAGCTAAGATTATTCACATCGACGTTGATGGTTCAGAGCTATCAAAAACTGTCAATGCTACCTGTGGACTTCGAGGCGATGTGAAGCTCACTCTTCAAAGGCTGTTGCCTCTTATAAAAGAAAGCGAAAAACCACAGTGGAGCAGTAAGGTAGAGGCTCTCAAAAAAGAAGAGGAAAACTATCTTGATAACCGTGAATGTCTCACACCAAGAAGTGCAATCCTTACGCTCAATAAGTATTTAGGCGAAAACACAGCGGTGTGTACTGACGTTGGTCAGCACCAGATGTGGTCGGCTCAGAACCTTACTTTCAAAACCCCACGACGCTTTGTTTCAAGCGGTGGTTTAGGTACTATGGGATTCGGCTTAGGTGCGGCAATCGGTGCAGCTTTTGGTACAAAAGAACGAAGTGTTCTTATCACAGGTGACGGTAGCTTTGGAATGAATCTAAACGAGCTTGCTACAGCCGTAAAGTATAACATTCCGATTGTCATACTCATTATGAACAACGGAGTGCTCGGTATGGTAAGACAATGGCAGACGTTGTTTTATAACAAGCACTATTCAAACAGCGTGTTAGAGAGAAAAACGGATTTTTGTTCTCTTGCTCGGGCTTTTGGTGCAGATGGTGAGATGGTGTCAACTACTGAAGAATTAGACAAAGCACTCTCTCGTGCTTTTGATACAGATGGTCCATACGTTGTTGATTGCAGAATCGACAAGGATGAATTTGTACTCCCAATGCTTCCGCCGGGAGGCAGTATGGACGACATAATAACTAAGTTGGAGGTGGAAGTATGAACAGATATAACGTAGCGGTTTTGGTGAAAAACCAGTTTGGTGTACTCAACCGCCTTACAAGTATGTTTCGCAGACGACAGTTTAATATTAGCTCTCTTACCGCAAGTGAAACAGAATCAGCACAGTTTTCACGAATCACTTTCAGCTTTGACGGTGAAGAAGAAAACAAGCAACAGCTTATAAATCAGCTTTATAAACTCCCTGATGTCTGCTCAATAAAAGAGCTTTCAAGCGATAACTCCGTAAACTGTGAGCTGATGTTAATCAAAATGCAAAACGACCCATTAACACGTACCGACATTTATGCGGCAGCAAAGGCTTTTTCAGCCGAAACAATCGACTACTCACGAGAGTCATTTGTACTAAGACTTATCGGAGATAGTGTGAAAATGGATGATTTCATTTCACTTATGCGTGACTACACAATTCTAGAGATTTGCCGTACAGGTACGGCATCTTTAGAAAAAGGTAGCTCGGTTTTACGTCAATCAATCAACTTATAATTCAGAAATCAGAAAGAGGTAATAATTATGGCAAACAGAATTTTTTATCAGCAGGACTGCGATTTACAAAAACTCAGTGGAAAAACAGTTGCAATTATCGGTTACGGCTCACAGGGACACGCTCACGCGCTTAATCTAAAAGAAAGCGGAGTGGATGTTGTAGTAGGTCTTTATGAAGGCTCTAAGAGTTGGGCGAAAGCAGAAGCTCAGGGCTTAAAGGTAATGACATCAAGTGAAGCTACAAAAGTCGCTGATATTATTATGATTCTTATTAACGACGAGAAACAGGCTAAGCTTTATAAAGAGAGCATTGAACCAAATTTAAGTGAAGGTAAAACCCTCGCTTTTGCTCACGGATTTAATATTCACTACGGTTGCATTAAACCACCAAAGAACGTAAACGTAATTATGATTGCTCCAAAAGGTCCCGGTCACACAGTACGTTCGGAATATCTTTCAGGCAAAGGTGTTCCTTGTTTAATCGCTGTTGAACAGGATGCAACAGGTGATGCGTGGGATTTAGGTCTTGCTTACGCTTTAGGTATCGGCGGAGCAAGAGCAGGTGTGCTTGAAACTACATTCCGTACAGAAACAGAAACCGACCTTTTCGGTGAGCAGGCAGTGCTTTGCGGTGGTGTTACTGCTTTGATGCAGGCAGGCTACGAAACATTAGTTGAAGCAGGCTATGACCCTAGAAACGCATACTTCGAGTGTATCCACGAAATGAAGCTTATCGTTGACCTTATCTATCAGAGTGGCTTTGCAGGAATGCGTTATTCTGTTTCAAACACTGCAGAATATGGTGACTATGTAACAGGTCCGAAGATTATCACCGAAGAAACTAAGAAAACTATGAATAAGGTGTTAAAGGATATTCAGGACGGCACTTTTGCAAAAGAATTCTTACTCGATATGAGTGAAGCTGGCTCTCAGGTGCACTTCAACGCTATGAGAAAGTTAGCTAGTGAGCATCCTGCTGAGGTTGTCGGTGCTGATATCCGTAAGCTGTATAGTTGGAGCGATGAGGATAAACTCATCAACAATTAAGGAGTGATTTTATGTCAAAGGAAAATGTGGTGAAAGGTGTAAAAAACGCACCTCACCGTAGCTTGTTCCATGCTTTGGGACTAACCGAGGAAGAGCAGTCACGACCGCTAATCGGTATTGTCAGCTCGTATAACGAAATTGTTCCGGGGCATATGAATCTTGACAAAATTGTTGATGCAGTGAAACTAGGAGTTGCTATGTCGGGTGGTACACCTATTGTTTTCCCTGCGATTGCTGTATGTGATGGTATCGCTATGGGACACAAGGGAATGAAGTATTCACTCGTAACAAGAGATTTGATAGCTGATTCAACTGAGGCTATGGCACTTGCTCACGGATTTGACGGTTTAGTTATGGTACCTAACTGCGACAAAAATGTACCGGGACTCCTTATGGCAGCGGCAAGGGTGAATATCCCTACTGTGTTTGTGAGTGGTGGTCCGATGCTCGCAGGCAGAGTTGAAGGCAAAAAAACAAGTTTGTCAAGTATGTTCGAAGCAGTGGGTGCCTATAATGCAGGCAAAATCGACGATGAAAAGCTCAAAGAATTCGAGTGCAAGACTTGTCCGACCTGCGGTTCTTGTTCAGGTATGTATACTGCAAACTCTATGAACTGTTTAACCGAAGCACTTGGTATGGGTCTTAAAGGCAACGGAACGATTCCTGCTGTGTATTCTGCTCGTATTGAGCTTGCAAAGAGAGCCGGTATGGCTGTTATGGATTTGGTGAAAAACAATATCTGTCCTCGAGATATTATGACTAAAGAAGCTTTACTAAATGCTCTTACTGTAGATATGGCACTCGGCTGTTCAACAAACTCTATGCTTCATCTTCCTGCTATTGCTCACGAGTGCGGTGTGGAGCTGAATCTCGATATAGCTAACGAAATCAGTGCAAAAACACCTAATCTGTGTCACCTTGCACCTGCAGGCAGAACCTATATGGAGGATTTAAACGAAGCAGGTGGCGTGTATGCGGTAATGAACGAGCTTAACAAAAAGGGCTTACTAAACACTGAATGCATCACAGTAACAGGAAAAACAGTTGCCGAAAATATCGAGGGTTGTGTGAATCTTGACCCTGAGGTTATAAGGCCAATTGATAATCCATATAGCGAAACAGGTGGTATCGCTGTATTAAAAGGCAATCTTGCAAAAGACGGAAGTGTTGTCAAGCGTTCGGCAGTTCTACCTGAAATGCTCGTACACGAGGGCCCTGCAAAAGTTTTTGATTGTGAAGAAGACGCACAGTCTGCCATTAACGCAGGAAGAATTGTTACAGGCGATGTTGTAGTTATCCGTTACGAAGGACCAAAGGGCGGACCTGGTATGAGAGAAATGCTTAATCCTACTTCTGCGATTATGGGAATGGGACTTGGAAACAGCGTAGCTCTGATTACCGATGGCAGGTTTTCCGGTGCAACAAGAGGAGCGTGCATCGGACACGTTACACCTGAAGCCGCATCTGGCGGTCTTATCGGTGTAGTAGAAGACGGCGACATTATAAGCATCAATATTCCGAAGAATACAATTGAGCTGAAAGTTGATGAAGATGTTCTAAAAGAACGTATGAAAAACTTTGTTCCAAAAACTAAGGAACTATCAGGCTACCTGAAACGTTACGCTTCCCTTGTTTCAGGCGGAACATCGGGTGCTATTTTAAACTAAATTTGCTACATATAATAAAACAGGAACTAAGGTAGCACCTTGGTTCCTGTTTTGTGTTTAGTTAGTTTGTAAACTCTGCCTCTTTTACATAATCAATAAATGCCTTCATACTTCTTGATAACCATTTATTCTTATGATAAATAAGCTGTTTCCATATATCTATGTTCATATCACACACATCAAGATATACTAGCTCTCCTGATTCTATCAGAGGCTTTGTGACAAAATCAGGCAGGTATGAAATCATATCGCTTTGAGCAATCATTGATGTGATAATGTCTGTTCGTCCTATTTCAAGTACAGGAGTTATCTCCAAAGACTTCTTTGCAAGCTCTCGGTCAAAAACTCGTCTGTAACCCTGACCGTATTCTGTGAGTATAAAAGGCTCATCGATTATATCTTTAATCGATAGGTTCTTTTTATCTGCGAATTTCGAATTATACCCTGCAACGAAATGCATTGGAAGTTGTTGCTCTTTTGCGATGATGTAATCTTTGTTATACAAACGGTGGTCAAGAGTAATAATTACATCTGCTTCGTTATGGTCGAGCATATCAAGCATAATAGCGGAATCTCCTGTTGTAAATCGAACAGAGATAGAAGGAAATTTTGTATGGAAATCAATGTAGTGGGTATTTATCATTTCCTCACACACCGAGTCAGGTGTTACAACATGAATGTGACCGCTACATTCTTTATCTTCCTCAATGCTTTCTTTGAAATCATCAGTTAAAGTACGAATCTGGTGAGCATAGGAAACAAGCTCGTGGCCTTTATCAGTCAGGGTTATAGTATGGTTTATTCTCTCAAACAAAAGACAGCCTAGCTCATCTTCGAGCTGTTTTATTTGAAAGGAAACTGTTGACTGCGAATAACCAAGTTGTTCTGCCGCTTTTGTAAAACTTCCAAGTTCCACTACGTGGATAAATGTAATCAGATTTCGTAATTCCATTTTATCTACCTCCAACATCGAAAACATCGATAATAAACATCAAAACCATTTGTTTGACCAATGCTTATGGGTATTATATAATAACTGCAACGAAAAAACAAGGCTTAAATGCCAAAACAAAAGGGGTTATTTCAATGAAAAAAGTTTTATCAATTATCTTAGCACTTGTAATGTGTGTAAGTTGCTGTACTATGATGACAGCTTGTTCAAATGAGGGTACAAGTACAAAATACACAGTCGGTATCTGCCAGCTTATGGAACACGTTGCTCTTGATGCTGCAACAGACGGTTTTAAACAGGCTCTCATCGATGAGCTCGGCGAAGATGGTGTTGAGTTTGATGTTCAGAACGGTCAGGGCGACCCTGCTACTTGTTCAACAATCGCTAACCAGTTCGTTTCAAACAATGTTGATTTGATTATGGCGAACGCAACTCCTGCTCTCCAGTCAGCGGCGGCTGCTACAGGTGACATTCCAATCTTAGGTACATCGGTTACTGAATACGGTGTTGCTCTTGAGCTTGAGGATTTTAGCGGTACTGTTGGTGGTAATATTTCAGGTACATCAGACCTTGCTCCTCTTGATAAGCAGGCTGAGATGATTGCACAGTGGTGTCCTGATGCTAAAACAGTAGGTCTTCTTTACTGTTCAAAGGAAGCAAACAGTCAGTATCAGGTAGATGTTGTAAAGGCTGAGCTTGAGAAGAAAGGTCTTACTGCTACACTTTATCCTTTCACGGATTCAAACGACCTTGCTCAGATTTGTACAACTGCTGCTGATAATTGTGATGTAATCTATGTCCCAACAGATAATACTGTTGCAGAGAATACAGGTATCATCGACAACATCTGTGAGCCAAAGAAAATTCCTGTAATCGCTGGTGAAGAGGGTATCTGTTCAGGTTGTGGTATCGCAACTCTTTCAATCAGCTACTATGACCTTGGTTACACAACAGGTAAGATGGCTGTCAAGATTTTAAGAGATGGTGCTGATATCTCTACAATGCCAATCGAGTATGCAGAAAACCAGACTCCAAAATACAACGCTCAAAATTGCGAAGCGTTAGGAATCACACCGCTTGAGGGTTACGAAGCTATTGTAACTGAATAATTCTTGCAGTATTTAAGTAGAATATTTTATAAAACACAGTCGGAGGGCAAAACACTCTCCGACTGTTTAGTAGTTTATATAGGGTGAACATATATGGAAATATTTTCTCAGCTTTTAAATGCTCTGCCGGGTTCAATTTCACAGGGACTTATCTGGGGCATAATGGCTATTGGTGTGTACATTACATACCGTATACTTGATGTAGCCGACCTTACAGTTGACGGCTCGTTTGCGACCGGTGGTGCGGTTGCAGTTATGCTTATCTTGAATGGATGCAACTTATGGCTTGCGATGCTCGTTGCATTTATCGCAGGACTTTTAGCAGGTGCAATCACAGGACTTTTACATACCTTTATGGGTATCCCTGCAATTCTTGCGGGTATTCTCACACAGCTTTCTCTTTACTCAATAAACCTCAAAATTATGGGCAAAGCGAATCAGTCCGTAAATGTTAACCAGACTGAACTTCTGGTTTCACTCAGATGGGTGAAAGAGTTTGCTTTTCATAATCCGCTTATCACCGTCGGCCTTGTACTAGCAATTATGATTGCAGTTTTATATTGGTTCTTCGGAACAGAAATGGGCTGTGCTTTAAGAGCAACAGGTTCTAACCTAAATATGAGTCGTGCACAGGGAATCAACACTAACTTTAATAAAGTTCTCGGCATTATGATTTCTAACGGCCTCGTTGCTTTTTCGGGTGCTTTCCTTGCTCAGTATCAGGGTTTTGCTGATGTAAAGATGGGTCAGGGTGCTATCGTTATCGGTCTTGCTGCTGTAATTATCGGCGAAGCGCTGTTTGGCAAAATATTCAAGAACTTTGCTTTAAGACTTTTATCCGTTGCTTTTGGTTCAATCATCTACTACATTGTAATTCAGGCAGTTATCACAATGGGACTTGATGCAAACCTCTTAAAGCTACTTTCTGCCGCTATTGTCGCTATCTTCCTTGCTGTTCCATACTGGAAAAAGCAGTATAGTCAAAATCACATAAGAAAAGTAAAGGGAGGTAATAAAAATGCTTGACATCGTAAATGTTGAGAAAACCTTTAACCATGGAACTATCAACGAGAAAAAGGCGTTGAATGGAATAAATCTCCACCTTGATGAGGGCGATTTCGTTACTGTTATCGGCGGTAATGGTGCAGGCAAGTCTACTATGCTCAATATGGTTGCCGGTGTTTATCCTGTAGACTGCGGTAGCATTGTTATTGACGGAGTAGACGTCACACGACTTCCCGAATACAAGCGTGCAAAATATCTCGGAAGAGTTTTTCAAGACCCGATGACAGGTACTGCTGCTGATATGCAGATTGAAGAAAACTTAGCTTTAGCCGCTCGCAGAGGAAAGAAAAGAACGCTAAGAGCAGGCATTACAGCAAAAGAACGAGCAGAGTACAAAGAGCTCTTAAAAATTCTGGATCTGGGACTCGAAAACAGACTTACTACAAAGGTTGGACTTCTGTCAGGCGGTCAGCGCCAGGCTTTGACCTTACTTATGGCTACACAAAAAAAGCCGAAATTACTTCTCCTTGACGAACACACAGCGGCACTCGATCCGAAAACGGCAAAGAAAGTTCTTGACATAACAGAAGAAATAGTACGGAAAGATAACCTTGCAACTATTATGATTACTCACAATATGGCTGATGCTATTAGAGTCGGTAACAGATTGATTATGATGCACGAAGGACAGATTGTGGTTGACGTAAAAGGTGAAGAAAAGAAGAATCTTACTATTGAACAGCTTTTACAGTTGTTCGAAAAATCAAGCGGAAGTAAAATGACCAGCGATAAGGTTATGCTTTCTAAATAATTAAAACACATACCGTAGCATTTTTTGATGCTACGGTGTTTTTTTATCTGGACTTATAAAACCCTTTGTGATATATGTTGTGTTACGAAGGAGGTGCTATGATGGCACGGAAAGTTACAGAGAAACTAAAAAACAATAAGATAATAAAAACGAGAGCGGTTCTCTATCGAATGATTTCGAAGAGGGTCGCTCTCTTGTTATGTGGGGTGATGAAATGAACATACTCGAAGATTTATACTACGGAAACGTAAGTCCATGCGACAGAGATGTCAGACGAGGTTCGAAAGTTGATGAACTTCAAAATCTAGTCTGTCAATATGAAGAAGAGCTGAATGGTACACTCACACAAAAGCAAAGAGAAACCTTCGAAAAATTCAAAGATGCTTACAACGAACTATACTGTTGTTTGGAGCGAGATATGTTCGCACAAGGTTTCATAATAGCAACAAAAATAATGATAGAAGTTCAAAATTACAGAGGAGGAGAAATATGAAAAAGAGAATTCTATGCACACTAATATTCAGCCTGCTCGTGCTCACAGCATGTAGTAGCGATACACCAAACGCAACGCCTGATGCAATCACACCGACAGCAATTGTTGAAATGCAACCAGAAGAAACGGTTCAACAAACAACAGCACTAATAGAAAAACCAACCGAACCTACTGAAGCTGAAACGGTAATTGCTACAGCCAAAACAGAACAGCAAAATGAAGTCGAAATCGTAAAGCGAGCAGAAAAAACAAAAGTTCCTGCACCTGCTGAAAAACCAACTCAAACACCTACTCAAAAGCTAACACAAAAATCACTATCTGAACCAACAACTAAGCCAACGCAAAAACCGGCAGGAGAGGTAAAGCAAGAACAAGTTAAAGAAGAGCCAAACTCCAGTAACAATGAACAAGATATTCAGAATATGGTAAGCTTCATAATCAGTCACAATCAATGCAATGGTATGACGTATGATACAACACTCAACACAAACAACAGCGGTTGGTTATTCGCATATCAAGGTTGCCTTAATACGACAGCAAATCGTACTTACGAAGAACAGCTGAACAGGACAGTATCAGGTTTAGATGAAGATATAGAGTCCATACTTGCACTAGATGGATACGCAACGAATTACACTCAGATAAGCTTCAATTGCTACGCTGAAAAGCAATCGGACAGCATGTACAATATCTACTTCTGCTACGGATAAAACACCGCTAAAAAACATAGTAAAATCACGAATTTTATATAAATATAGAAACGCTGTGACATCGCTGAAATGTCATGGCGTTTTTTGTGTTTGTTAGTAAATTTGTAGCTGTTTATTATCGAGAACAATAATCAAGAGTTTAAAGATGCCTTAGTTAACGGCACATATAGTAGAGGGGTAAATATTTTACTCTAAAAAAACCATTGTTTATTTGTCATAAAACCTCATAAAATCGTTGCACAAAATACTGAAATGTTATGGCGTTTTTTGCATTGGTTGTTAGGTTGATGGATGTATATTATCGAAAACTCTAGCCTAGATGTTAGAGGTGCTTTAGCTAACGGTATATATAGTGAAGGGGTAAATATTTTTACTCTAAAAAATCCGTTGCAAATTTGTCATAAAGACCTCATGAATTCGTTGTACAAAACGCTGAATTTAAACTTCATAGGTTTAGAAACTTTTTTCGATACGGGTAATAAATTGGGAGGTATAAATATCCCCTCGCTGTACCTTGAAAATTGAATATCAACACGTCAGATACATTCCTTTTGTTGTTTTTTAAACAAGCTAAATGAGCGAACACATTTTATGTCTTCAGGACTCAGACATTGAAAGGCAAATTCAATGAAGGCGATGACAGGCAAAAGGGACAATGATACTTCCGTCAGTGAAAAAGATGACGGCTGTGAGAAACTCTCACAGTGGTGAAATTCCAATGGAGCTATATGCGTAGCCGTCTGGTGTGTCATTAAGAGGAATTCAGATTTAAGGATATAGGAAGAGTAGGATGTCGGAGCATCTTATGGGGAAAGAATAAATTTTTGAAAGGAGATGTTTTTATGCAATTACTCTCTGCAATTGACGGAGAAGAACTGATGGACGCAAAGTTTCCTAAAACTAAGTTTTGCGTCGAAACTTTATTGCCAGATGGTATTTGTATTCTTGGTGGTGCACCGAAGATAGGCAAATCGTGGTGGGTGCTCGATTTGTGTATTCGTATCGCTAAGGGTGAACCAATCTGGAATCTGAAAACTACCAAAGGAACAACTTTGTATCTATGTCTTGAAGATACTTTAAAACGTGTTCAAAGTCGTCTGTTAGACATTACTGATGAGGTTCCTTCAAATGCGTATTTTTCTAACTGTGCAGAAACACTAGCAGGTGGTCTGTGTGAGCAGATTCGTGATTTTGTGGATAACCATCCCGATACTGTTTTGGTTGTAGTAGATACTTTTCAGACTATACGTAATAACAAATCGGATAGCTCATATGCACACGATTATGAAGAAGTGCGTACGTTTAAACAGTTAACTGACGAAATGGATTTTTGTCTTATACTAGTGCATCATCTTAGAAAGCAAGGAGATAAAGACCCATTTAATAAACTGTCAGGAACTACAGGTATTATGGGTGCAGCGGACACTATCCTTGTTCTTGATAAGAGTGAACGTAACGCTGGCAATGCTACACTTTATTGTACAGGTCGAGATGTAGAAGATCGTCAGATTGAATTACAGTTTTCAAAAGAAGAATGTGTTTGGAAAATGCTTGATGATAGTTTGGAACACAAGGAACTACTGTTACCCAAAGAAATGGAACAGCTACTTGATTTTATGAAAGTACATATATCGTACAGTGGCAATAATACCGACTTCTGTGAACTGTATAACAAGCACACAGGACAAGCTATATCTGTGAGTGCACTCAAACGATTGATGAAACGATGGCGAGATAAACTCGAAGAGTTTGGATTAAGCTTTCGAGATAGCCGTAGTAACGGAGTACGATTGCTGAATGTTACTTACAGTGACGTAAGTGACGCTAGTGACGGATAAAAGGTGGTCCCAAATTAAGCGTTCCTGCCGTTCCTTGCGACCCTGTTGGCGTTTTATTGGAAGGTTGGGGTAACTAACCAATCCCACCATAAAAACCAACGTTGGGCAAGTTGTCGGCGTATAAAAACAGGAACGTTAGTCATCTAGAACACCTTGCAATTTTCTCTCCTTCAGGGAGAGAGCCAGCATCGCATTCGGCTGTACGTCAGCCAATACAGCAGGGCGGGCGGTAGCCCTGCACCCACTATAATTTTAAACTTTAACGGAGGTAATAATGAAAACCAAAAGAATCAATTTAAGGGTAACTGATGAAACAGATGCCCTCATCAGAGCGAAAGCTAACAGTGCCGGTATGACCATAACAGACTACATGATTAAGTGTGCAACTTCGAAAAGAATTACTAACTTTGATGGTCTCAAAGAACTTACTACTCAGGTTAAAAAGCTCGGCAACAACTTAAACCAACTACTTGTTATGGCTAGACAAGGGAGAATACACGTTGTGTATCTTGATGAAGTACAGTGTGAGTTAGCCAAAATCCACAGCGAACTTTCAAAGGTGTTGAGAGGTGGATAGCGTGGCGATAGTACATTTTATCAATTCAAAATCAAAGCAAACTGTCAAAGGTATGGCTTATGTTCTTAGATACACAACGCAAGACAGTAAGACAAGAACCGATGATAGTGAGAAACTTGTGACAGGTATTAACTGTAATGCTGACTCTGCATACACAGAGTTTTGTAATTCTAAAAAGCTTTTTGGTAAGTATGACGGCAGACAGTACTATCATTTTGTTCAATCTTTTGATGTGGACGAAAATATATCGCCACAACTTGCTCACGAAATTGCGTTGAGGTTTGCAAGTGAAACTGAAAAGTTTAATGGTTTTGAGATTGTAGTTTCAACTCACTGTGACAGAGACCACATACATTCTCATTTTGTTATGAACAGCGTGAATGCTGAAAATGGTAAGAAGTTTCATATCACTGAGAATGAAGTGACAGAACTTATGCTAAAGTCGGACAAGCTTTGTTTAGAATATGGCTTATCTGTTGTAGAGAAATCTAATGCAAAACCTAAAGCTAAAAATATGTCTGACAGAGAATATCGTTCTGCTGTCAAGCGTGAGAGTTGGAAAATAAGACTCGAAGCTGTTATATCTAACGCTATGACCATAGCGAAATCAAAAGAGCATTTCATAATGCTAATGGAGTTTGAAGGTTACAAAGTTAACTTTTCAGACTCAAGGAAATGCATAACTTACACCACACCTGAGGGTAAAAAGTGTAGGGACATTAAATTATATGACGATAAATTTCTAAAGGAGATGATGGAAAATGAATTTAAAATCAGGCAAGATATCTCATCAGCAGTTGCTCTCAGAAGCGAAAGAAGAACTCAAAACAGCACAGACTTACGTACAATGCGTTACGATTACGGAACAGAATTGGAAAGCGTTGATATCGGAACTCAATACTCAGGTAAAGGTGCTTCAAGACATCGAGGAGAGACTTCAAATGCTCGCCACCCGACAGCAACTAACACACACTATGCGATCACATCTGGAAATGTTAATCAATCATGCTCAGAGTATGAAGACGGAGATTTCTCAGTTCAATTCACACCTACAGGAGCCAGTGTCGGAAATGAAGAGCTCTCTGGAGAGTATGCTGACGGATACAGAGAAACAGGCTGGGAGGATGAGCGAGCAGTTTTCACAAGCTCTCTCACAGGAGAAGCAAAGGCTTCGCAAACACACAACAAAGCTGATACTTATCTCTCTGATTCCGTCAGTCCTTCTCATAGCTTGGGAGCTGATTCGGCATTTCTTTTTGGTGCCTTAAGTGAAATTATTGATGAAGAATATGAACCGGAGGACTGTACAACACAGTCTGTAATCGTTGACAAGAAGGATAAAGAAAAGCACTACGGACCTGTTATGGGAGGAATATAAATAGCACGACAACCTCTATTACATTATCTATTAAATACCTAATATTATGTTGGAGAAAGGACTTTAAATGAGTGATAAATTTTATGATATGCATAATGAATTTCGAATACCATCCGGAAAAGAATATAAGCCTTCTATGGCGACCAGCATCCGCCGTTGTTACAGTTTCACTATTCAAGATGGTAAAGCGTGTGCAGCAACGAACTACTACGTAGATGGAATGCGATACAAAGTAAATTCCATCTTTGATTTAATAAATGCACCAAGTAGCGATGAAGGTCTTAAAAAACTTATGATGGACGAAGCAGATAAGACTTCGTAATAATTATTATTTACTGGACTTTTAAACAGATTAAGAGTATTGTGTTGGTGCAGAAATCTCTATCTGCACCAAGCACTCTTAATCGGTTTGACGTTTGAAAGGAGAAAATATTTATTATGTCAAACCTAATGAATGATAAAATTACAGCACTATATTGCAGGCTCTCTCAAGAAGATGAAAACAAGGGTGATAGCGACAGTATCATAAATCAAAAAGCAATACTGACAAAGTACGCTGAAGAAAACGGCTTCACTAATATCCAAATATTTATTGATGACGGATATTCAGGCGTAAGCTTTAATCGTCCTGATTTTCAGCATTTGATTGAACTGATGGAAAAAGGTAAAGTTAATACATTGATTACCAAAGATCTATCTCGACTTGGTAGAAACTATATTGAAGTTGGTAACTATACCGAAATATTGTTTCCACGATGGAATGTACGCTATATTGCAATCAATGATAATTACGATTCTATGTATAACGAAGGCAACGAACTTGCTCCCTTTAAGAACTTGTTCAACGAGTGGTACGCAAGGGATACAAGTAAAAAAATTCGTGCAGTCTTTAAAGCTAAAGCTGAGCGTGGAGAACGTATCAGTACACAGACACCATACGGCTATAAAAAAGACCCTGATACCAAAGGCCATCTCATTATAGATGAAGCAACTGCACCTGTAGTCAAAATGATGTTTGAGTTGTGTGCGATTGGTAATGGTCCAAGGGCAATTGCAAACATACTCCGAGAAAAGGAAATACTCAAGCCGACGATTTATCGTTATCAGCAAACCGGTACTTATGGTCGCATCACCGATATAGAAGATGTTTACGGATGGAATGACCGAACAGTAGCAGATATCCTTGATAATGAGGTTTACCTTGGTCATACAATCAACTGTAAAACAACAGTTGCCTCTTACAAGGATAAGCGTAAAATTTATCGTCCCGAAAGTGAGTGGTTGCGATTTGAAAATACTCACGAGGCAATCGTAGACCAAACTACTTGGGAAATTGTTCGCAAGGTTCGTGCAAGTAAACGAAGAAGAACAAGTATGGGCGAGATAAACAAATACAGCGGTCTTCTCTGCTGTGCCGACTGTGGTTCTAAATTATACTTTGTTAGAGGAACTACAATTAAACCTGAAGCATTCAATTTTATCTGTAGCCGTTATCGTAAACATCTTGGAGAGAAACAATGTACTCCTCACAGTATAAGAGAAAAGGTATTAGATGAAATCATCCTTGAGGAGATCCGAAAGACAACCTATTACGCACGTGCAAAAACAAATGAATTTGTTGAGTTTATAAATAAAAAAAGCTCCTCTGAAAGCAAGAGAGAGCTTATAGCAAAGACAAATGAACTTAGCAAATTGGAAAGGCGTAACAAGGAGCTAAACGCTTTGTTCAAAAGACTATATGAGGATAATGTACTTGGTAAGGTGACAAATGAACAGTTTCGTATGCTCTCTGGTGGATATAACGAAGAACAGCGTGATATTAAAGAGCAGATACCGAAACTTCAAGCAGAAATACAAGAATTGAAGGCGACAGCCACCAATGTTAACAAGTTTATGGACATCGCTTATAAGTATACCGATCTTCAGGTTTTAACACCTGAGGTGCTACGAACGTTTATTGAAAAAGTGGTAATCCACGAACGCAGTGAAAAATGGTCAAAATCCGCTGAGCAACAAATTGATATCTATTTCCGATATATAGGAAACCTGACCGTACAGCCCGTGGAACAAGCGGGATAGAAAGAAGGACGGACAGCCGAAACTGTCCGTCCTACGCTCACGATACCGCCTTACGCTGAAACATCCTTATGAGGAACAGCGTTTAGGGTGCTTTTTTTCTTTTGGCTTACAGATTGGGAATCGAACCTATACTAATAAGTGTTTCTTATCAAAAGTCCTCGTATTGTAGACTATTTTGTTTCTTTGTGATATAATGAGCATATAAAACATTGGAGAGAAATATGAGTATTTTAAACGTTGAACATTTATCACACGGTTTTGGCGACCGTGCTATATTTGCCGATGTATCATTTCGCCTTTTAAAGGGCGAGCACATCGGTCTGATTGGTGCAAACGGAGAGGGTAAATCTACCTTTATGAATATTGTGACAGGCAAGCTGATGCCTGATGAGGGAAAGGTCGAGTGGTCTAAAAACGTGCGAGTAGGCTACCTTGACCAGCATACCGTTTTAACGCAGGGAATGACGATTGAAGATGTCTTGAAATCTGCATTTTCATATCTTTTTGATTTAGAAAAGCGTATGAACGAGATTTGCGATAACTTAGGCACAGCTAGCGAAGACGAAATGACTCAGATGCTTGAAGAGCTCGGCGCTATTCAAGATACCTTAACCTTGCACGATTTTTACGTTATTGATGCAAAGGTGGAAGAAGTTGCCCGTGCACTTGGCTTAATCGACTTTGGCTTAGATCGTGACGTAACCGACCTGTCGGGTGGTCAGCGTACTAAGGTCTTACTTGCAAAGCTCTTGCTTGAAAAACCCGATATTTTGCTTTTAGACGAGCCGACTAACTATCTCGACGAAGAGCACATCGTCTGGCTTAAGCGTTATCTTATCGATTACGAAAACGCTTTTATCTTGATTTCTCACGATATTCCGTTTTTAAACGAAGTTATCAATATTATATATCATATGGAAAATCAGGAATTAAACCGATATGTAGGCGACTATAATCATTTTGAAGAAGTTCACGCTATGAAAAAAGCTCAGCTTGAAGCGGCGTACAAGCGCCAACAGCAGGAAATTTCCGAGCTTAAGGACTTTGTCGCTCGCAACAAAGCTCGTGTATCAACTCGAAATATGGCTATGTCACGCCAAAAGCTTCTTGATAAAATGGACGTTATCGAGCTTGCCCAAGAAAAGCCGAGGCCGGAATTTAATTTCAAACTTGGTCGTACACCGAGCAAGTTTATTTTCGAAACAAAAGACCTTGTTATCGGCTACGACGAACCGCTTTCAAAACCACTCACGCTTAATATGGAGCGCGGACAAAAGATTGCATTAGTCGGCGCAAACGGCATTGGTAAAACCACCTTGCTTAAAAGCATTCTCGGTATTATCCCGCCGCTTAGCGGAAGCGTTGAACTCGGTGAAAATGTTATGTACGGCTACTTTGAGCAGGAGTCCTCACATGATAACACCACAACCTGTATTGAAGAATTGTGGCAGGACTTCCCGTCATATAACCAGTTTGAAATTCGCGCAGCTCTAGCAAAATGCGGACTAACCACAAAGCACATCGAAAGTCAGGTTCGAGTCCTCTCGGGCGGTGAGCAGGCAAAGGTTCGACTTTGCAAGCTTATCAATAAGGAGACAAACGTTCTCTTACTCGACGAGCCTACAAACCATCTTGATGTTGACGCAAAAGCCGAGCTTAAACGTGCGATTAATGATTATAAAGGCGCAGTACTGCTTATATGCCACGAGCCGGAGTTTTACCTTGACGTGGTAGACGAGGTTTGGGACTGCACCAAATGGACAACAAAAATATTTTAATATAAGGAGAGAGTATTATGAAAAAGTCGAAAATGATTTTATGGGGCATTGTGCTTGTACTGTTTGGCATTTTGCTTGCTGTTAATTCTATGGGTATTTTTGAAATTAACCCGTTCTTTGATGGCTGGTGGACTTTGCTGATTATCGTCCCTTGTTTTATCAGTCTGTTTACGGACAAAGACAAAATGGCAAGTCTGATTGGTATTATTATTGGTGTTTTCTTGCTTTTCTGCTCACAGAACCTATTAAGCTTTGATTTGTTTATGAAACTTGTTTTACCGATTATTATTATCATCTTAGGCTTCAAGCTGATTTTTACATCTTCAAAAGGCGCAAAAAGCGACAAGGTTATGAAGGAAGTAATCGAGCAGGGCGGAAATGTCCGCAATGTATCTGCAACTTTTTCTGGACAAAATCTTGTATTTAACGGCGAAGAGTTTAACGGCGCTGAGTTCAACGCGATTTTCGGAGGCATCAAATGTGACCTTCGCAACGCAGTAATTCCAAAAGATTGCGTTATCAAGTCTACTGCGATTTTTGGCGGTATTGACCTCATTGTTCCGGATAATATAAACGTTAAGGTTAATTCAACATCTATCTTTGGCGGAGTGTCTGATAAAAAGGGCACAAGCTCAAAGGAATCAACAGCTACCATCTATTTAGAAGGAGTGTGCCTGTTCGGAGGAGTTGATATTAAATGAGTAAAGCTCAAAAGATTATAAAATATCTTGCTTTAGCGCTTGCTATATTTTTGATAGTGTCGATTTTCTCTAGTATATTAGGCTTTGTTTCTTTGCTTAGTAATTTCTTTACTGATGACGAAACCGTCGATTTTTCACAATCAACAGAGTACATAGTCGAATCTGATGTTTCTGTGCTTGATATTGATTTATCCGCTTCTGTGCTTGAAATAAAGCACGGGGAGAAGCTCTCTGTTAAGAGTAACCACGAGCACTTGAAAATCTTAGAGAATGATTTTGAACTTAAGCTACAAGAAACAAAACGTCTGTTTAATTCTACCGATACTGCTTATACCGTTACTTTGTATATACCGCAAGATTATGAATTCAGTGTGGTTGATATTTCAACAGGCGCGGGTGTAGTCAATATTAGCGATATCAAAACTATGACGCTTAACCTCGAGCTTGGTGCAGGCGAAGCAAAACTAGACAAAGTGCTGGTAAACGCTGAAACAGATATTGACGGCGGAGCAGGAAAACTCACGATTACAAATAGCGAGCTTGCTTTTCTTGATTTAGATATCGGCGTTGGCGACACCGACATAAGTGCTGTTATAGGTGGCGAAAGCGATATTGACTGCGGTGTAGGTCAAACAAAGCTTGAATTGCTAAAAAAACCTGTAATTATTGATTCTGATATCGTTACTGATTATAAGATTGAAGTCGATAAAGGTATCGGTAACGTAAAAATCAACGGCGAAAACGTCAAAGACGGACAAATCTTCGGCTCGGGTGAAAACACAGTAGACATATCCTGTGGCATCGGCGACGTAGATATTACTGTTTCAAATTAAAGTATATAAAAAATAAAGCCATATTGATGCATCGTCGCACCAATATGGCTTTTAATTTTATTGCAATATGTAACCAAGTCCCATAATCAGGTAAAGCGGACCTAAGCAGTACACCATAAACATCTCGGTATGAGGCACCTTTTTTCTAAAGCAGTCGGTGAGTAGTAGCAACTCAAAAACATATGCACCCGTACCGCAAAAGTAAGCGATAGCCTTAAATATATGGTAAATATCTTTAAAAAAGAAAGAAATGATAAACAGCACCGCCGCAACCGCCACCAGCAAATTGCGTAAAAGTAGCATCGCATAATCAAGCTTTTTATGTTTGCTGTGTATAAGCTCGTCAACATCAGGCGATGTAACATCAATAGTGTGCTTAACCTGTCTTAAAAACTTTGCCATAAAAATCTCCTTATCGTTTTATAAATAGTACTATAAAACGTAAGTTTCTGTCAACCTTTGTGCTTTATTCTCGTGTTGACAATTCCTTTTTGTAGATTAAAACAGCAACTAATTCGACTACCAAAGCAAGTGTAATTAACACCGATATTACTGTGATAGATTTTATTTGAAGTGCGTAATGGCAAAGTGAAAAAACTATGTTGATAAAAAGTAAAACAACAACAGGATTTAACAGACTAGATTTATTTGTTATGCAGTAAATAATAAGCAACAGCAATACAACACAAGTTGTAATAGCAGTCAAAAATGGACTAAAACACGCATAACCAATAGGGAAAGCATCAAAGTAAGAAAACTTCTCGATAAATGGTTCTGCTCCTGGAGATCCCATAAATGCTAGCGCTACTCCATTAGGAAGTGATTGAAGTATTATCGTAATAATCGGCATAATTATTAGTGCAAACCTTTTTAACATAAATATTCCCCTTTTGACATTATCCTCTTGATTGATAATAACATACATATGTAATAAAGTAAATATATAAAGCCACTCAGTTTTCGTTGGTCAGCTTAAAACACTCGATGATTTTTAATGTCACCGAGTGTTTTTTTATAGTTTGTTTAGTTTGATATTAATAGCTTGCTTTTTTTACAGAGGTCGATATAGTCGATTATAAGAATGATGTAGATAATAACACTTAAACCAAACATATAAGTAAAATAAGGAAAACCAACCCCTGATGACACGGTGTTTTGACTAACCATAGTTTGTAAACCGAGCGCTACAGTATAAGAGCCGTCATAAAAAAATTGGTAGTAAAAATATTTGAAAAATATCACAACAGCTATAAAAAGCAAAGTGAAAACAACGAATAGAATAGTGAATAATTTTGATGTTTTGTTGACCGCAATTATGTTGTGCTCTATCAGCTTGCGTTTTTGAAATGATATAGCAACCTTGTACATAATAGCCAATAAAAGCGCTATGAATAAATCATAGATTGCATCGGTGAAACAAAGTAGCGGGATAATGGATAGGACAGCAATTCCGCTGAAAACAATGTCTGTTCTTAAATAAAGCGGATTATATATTTTGCTATCTCTGTATGTAATGTTATATGCAAGCTCAATTAATACTAATATTACAAATCCTATTATTATCAAAACCATTCCGGCTGTGTAAAACGGATCGTCTGCGTAAATGTAGTTGTAGTAACACTTGAACATGCAACCAAGCAAAATAATAAATACAGACACTAAAGTTGATATTTTATAGCTTAGATTGAGCCACACCTTTTCTTTTGGATACTCATTAGCGTCACAAGTACAATTCTCATTAGAATCAAAATTGTTTTCGTTTATTCCGTACAACTCATCTAGCGACATTTGTAACGCACTCGATAAATCTGGCATCAATATTGCATCAGGCATCTGGTTGCCGCTTTCCCAGCGTGACACAGTTTTATCAGAGATGGATAGCATATCTGCAAGCTCTTTTTGAGTCAGTCCAAGCTCTTTTCTTCTGTTTTTTATTCGTTCGTTTAAAGTGCTCATGTTTTCCTCCCGATTAGTTTGCTTTCTGCTCTTATAATACAAAATCTCGCTCAATAAGTAAACACCGAGAGCGTAGAGTTTATTCTCAAAAAATGAGAATTGGCTTAAATACTGGCTTTTGTTAGTAAAATAAAATATAGCGAATAAAACAAAAAACCACTCAGAAAAACTGAGTGGGGTAGAAGTAACAAATAATAATATATAATGATGCATCGCATTATAGCGATATGATGCTATTCTTCGAATAATGATGTTGCTCGAAATACTCGCAATGATGTGATGTTTTTATATAATCAGCGAAGCGTCATCATTAACGTAGTTAACATAATCAGCGTAAGCGGCATCATTTGCCATAAGCAAACATCATTCAAAAAGCCTCTCTTGTCATAAGACAAAAGAGGCTTTTTGTTGGTGACCCATCGGAGATTCGAACTCCGGACACCTTGATTAAAAGTCAAGTGCTCTGCCAACTGAGCTAATGAGTCATATGGGGTGGATAATCGGATTCGAACCGATGGTCTCCAGTGCCACAAACTGGCGCTTTAACCAACTAAGCTATACCCACCATGTGGCGCGCTGAAAGGGACTCGAACCCCTGACCTACTGCTTAGAAGGCAGTTGCTCTATCCAGCTGAGCTATCAGCGCATAAGAACTAAAAATCACAATTCATTTTTAGTCAGCCATACTATTATATAAGAACTTAAACGTTTTGTCAATAGTATATTTACTCCGTAATTATAAGCAAATTTGACAATATTTTTATCATTTTTGCCTTTTTATTACCTTAAGTCGCGAGAATTCCTCGCGTTCCTTTTCTTCGAGCGCATCAGTAATGTATTTAACCGACTCTTCAAATTTAGGAATCATAATGTTTTTGAGCGCGTTTGCACGCTTTTGAGTTTTCTTTATCGAGTCAGCAAGCCTGTAAACGCTGTTTTCGATTTCAGCAAGCTCGACAGTAAGCTTTTTAACGTACAAAAATTTGACCGATGCTTCGTCTAGTGCAGACGAGGTCGACTGCATACCATAGTGAAGCTCGTTTTTCTCGCTGTTGTCGATTTTTAAAATCGGGATTTCAACGCCCATTACGCTTCTGTAGTCAAGCGTGATGCTGTTATCAATCGGTGTAGAAAGCGAAACCTCGTCGCAAAAGCCGAGAGTGATGTTCGCTCTTTGCAGCGCTGAGTAAGCATCAGCAAAAGCAGAGTCGATTTTGCTTTGAATCTCGTTTGCGCGGTCTATAAGCATCATCATTTCTCGGATGAGTATATTACGCTTGCGGTCGAGCAGCTCAAAACCGACTTTTGATAGCTGCAGCGACTTTTTGGTGCTAATTAAGTTTCCCTTTGTAGGCACAACGCTTAAAGCCATATATACCCATCCTTTCTATAAATTTATTCTTCTATATAATGCTTGTTTAATGTTTCGTCGTCAACTCGGTCAAGCTCTGATTTAGGTAAAGTGGATAAAAGTCTCCAGCCTAAATCTAAACTCTGCTCGATAGTTCTGTTTTCAGTATTACCCTGATTAATAAAAGTACTCTCAAATTTCTTACCAAACTCGATATATTTTTTGTCGATAGGGGAAAGCTCTTCTTCGCCGATGACCGACGCAAGACTTCTTGCATCAATAACCCTTGCATAAGATGCAAAAAGCTGGTTTGCAAGCGACTGATGGTCATCTCGTGTGTAGCCGTCGCCGATTCCGTCTTTCATAAGTCGTGAAAGCGATGGTAGAACATTTACAGGAGGGTAAATGCCCTGACTTTGTAGCATTCTGTCGAGTACAATCTGTCCTTCTGTGATGTAACCCGTAAGGTCAGGTACAGGGTGGGTGATGTCGTCATTCGGCATAGTAAGAATTGGAATCTGCGTAACTGAACCTTTGCTTCCTTTTATCATACCCGC
This sequence comes from Ruminococcus sp., assembly GCA_017411835.1. Classification (GTDB taxonomy): domain Bacteria; phylum Bacillota; class Clostridia; order Oscillospirales; family Acutalibacteraceae; genus Ruminococcoides. The sequence continues at coordinate 101,888 of JAFQPG010000003.1, forward strand.
ACGCTCGTACATCGACGCAAGGTCAGAGTAAAGATAACCCGGATATCCTTTTCGTCCCGGAATTTCACCCTTAGAGGATGAAAACTCTCGTAAAGCCTCAGCATACGATGTCATATCCGTCATAATAACAAGAATGTGCATATCAAGCTCAAAGGCAAGATATTCCGCAACCGTCAACGCACATTTCGGTGTGAGCATACGCTCAATAATCGGGTCGTTTGATAAATTAAGCATCATAACAACTTTTTGCATAACACCGCTTTCTTCAAAGCTCTTTTTAAAGTATTGCGCAACGTCGTTTTGAACACCCATAGCCGCAAAAACAATACCGAAGTTGTTTTTATCAGCACCGCTGATTTTAGCCTGTCGTACAATCTGTACCGCAAGCTCATTGTGTTTCATACCAGAACCCGAAAAAATCGGAAGCTTCTGTCCTCTGATGAGTGTCATTAGGGTGTCGATACTTGAAATACCCGTATTGATGTAGTTTCTTGGGTATATTCTTGATACAGGGTTAATCGGTGTGCCGTTGATGTTTCGCTTTGTATGTGGAAAAATATCGCCTAAACCGTCGATTGGCTTACCTGCACCGTTTAAAACTCTGCCTAAAATTTCAGGGGACAGGGGCATCTCGAGCGGTTTGCCTGTAAGTCTGGTTTTAGTGTTTTGCAGGCTAAGCTGTCTTGCGCCCTCAAAAACCTGAACAACGATTCTTTCGCCTTCTATCTGTACAACACGTCCTTGACGCATTGTACCGTCGTCAAGCTGTAATTCAACAATCTCTTCAAAGGAAACGCCTTTTACGCCGTCAATAACAACGAGTGAGCCGTTAATTTCTTTGACTCCTACATAATCAATGATCATTGCATTTCCTCCTTTATTGTGTGATTAAAGCGATTTTTTCGTCAATCTCTGCGATATACTCGTCAAACATTTCCAGCTTGTCGTTTGGTATATCGTATTTCATTTTAGTCAGCTTATCAAAAAGACCTGTCTCGATTATTCTTGAAATCGGGATAGCCGCGTTTGTGATGTGCTTAGCCTTTTGATGCAGGTACAAAATAGTTTTCATCATCAGTTTCTGCTTATTTAGCGGAACAAATGTATCTTCCTTGTGGAAAGCATTTTGCTGTAAAAATCCTACTCGTATAACCTTAGCAGTTTCGATAACAAGCTTTTGGTCATCAGGCAGTACATCAGCACCGATAAGCTTAACTATTTCCATAAGTCTGCTTTCTTCAGCGAGCAAAGCAGAAATTTGTTTTCTGTATTCTATAAAGTCATTTCCAAGGTTTTCTTCAAACCAAGGGTCAAGGTCTGTAAAATATTCGCTGTAGCTGTCCATCCAGTTTATCGCAGGATAGTGTCTTGCGTAAGCAAGGCTTTTGTCAAGAGCCCAGAAACATCGTGTAAAACGCTTTGTGTTCTGTGTTACAGGCTCTGAAAAGTCCGAGCCCTGCGGAGATACTGCGCCAATAATAGTAACCGAGCCTTCCTTACCGCAGAAAACCTGTGCTCTGCAACCACGCTCATAAAATTCTGACAGACGAGATGGAAGATAAGCAGGGAAGCCTTCTTCAGCAGGCATTTCTTCCAAACGACCTGAAATCTCTCTTAAGGCTTCTGCCCAACGTGAAGTCGAGTCTGCCATAATCGCAACATTATAGCCCATATCTCTGTAGTATTCAGCTAAAGTGATGCCTGTATAGATAGATGCCTCTCGTGCCGCAACCGGCATATTTGAGGTGTTCGCGATCAGCGTTGTTCTATAAGTCATCGGGCAGTTGTTCTTAGGGTCAATAAGCTCAGAAAACTCCTGCAAAACCTGACTCATTTCGTTGCCACGCTCACCGCAACCGACATATACGATAATATCAGCGTCACACCACTTTGCAAGCTGATGCTGTGTCATAGTCTTACCTGTACCAAAACCACCCGGAATAGCCGCCGTACCGCCTTTTGATACAGGGAAGAGGGTGTCGATAACACGCTGACCTGTAATAAGCGGAACTGATGCAGACAGTCGTTCTTTAACAGGACGAGGTGTACGGATAGGCCATTTTTGGCAGAGTGTAAGCTCGTGCTCAATATTATTATCGTCAACGATTTTTACGATAGTGTCGTTTAGTTTATACTGTCCGTTTTGTGCAACAAAAGTCACCTTACCCGACAAAGTAGGAGGGACCATACATTTGTGAGTGATGATGTCAGTTTCAGGCAAGGTTGCGTAAATTTTGCCACGCTGTAGTACGTCGCCGACTTTTACAGTAACGGTAACATCCCACAGCTTTTCTGTATCAAGAGAAGAAACCTGTGAGCCACGACTGATAAACGCACCTTCGCTTTTCTCAATCTCAGAAAGTGGACGTTCAATACCGTCAAAAATGTTATTAAGTATACCTGGACCTAAAAGCACATTCATCGGAGCGTTTGTACCTGTTATTGGGTCGCCCGGCTTTAGTCCTGTAGTGTCCTCATAAACCTGAACTGTAGTGAATTTATCGTTAATACCGATAATCTCGCCGACTAGCTTTTCTTCTCCGACATATACCATTTCCATCATTGAAAAGGAGGTGGCGCCCTTAATGGTTACAACAGGTCCATTAATGCCGTAAATACAATAGTTATCCATACTTACACCACCTTAAGCTCTGAGTTTTCTGTAAACCACTCGCGCTGGTTTAAAAGCTTGCTGTCGAGTGTGTTGTCAGCAATTATAGACAACTTTTCGCAGTAGCCCTTAATACCGCCGATAGCGATTTTTTTATCGCATTCAATCGTACAGTCAGGGATAATTTCTTTTATATCTTTTGCAAAGTCCATATCACTTTCTTTGATATATATAACACATTCGTTTTTATCAAATGCTGATGCTATTTCCTTTGCACTTTTTATAATGTAATCTTTGTATTCATCAGATTTTGTGAATTCAGTAAGCTTTTGAATTGCTTTTTCGAATACCTTTTCAACTATTTTTTGACGCTCGATAAAAAGCTCACGCTTGCTGTCTTGCTCGAGCTTTGCGTACTCGCTTACAATCTTCGCTTTTTCTATCGCGATATTTTTTTGTATAAGTGCGTAAGCGTCATTTATAGCTTCTTTGGTAGCCTTTTCAATTTCCTGCTTTTTAAATTCTTCAACCTCGTGACGAATAGCGTCGCTTTGCTCGACAGCGTATCTGTTGATAGCGTCCAGAAAACGACTTGTCTTTTTACTTTCGTTCATATATAAGCCTTCTTGTTAAGTCTTTTTATATCTTTACACCGATAGCATCCTGAACATATTTAGTGATGCTATCCTTTGTGCGACCGTTGCCGTGTCTGTCAGGAATTTCGATAATAAGCGGTTGCTTGTTGTGTAGCTTTATATCATAAATCTTGTCGTGACATAGTTTCATTAGCGTTTCAGTCATCATAATAACCGCAACGTCTTCCATTTTCAAAGCATCATCAAGTGCTTTTTCAACGTGATGTGCTTTGTGCACAACAACTCCGTCAACACCTGCAAGTCGCATACCCATCAGAGTATCAACATTGTCGCTGATAAGATACATTTTCATAGCAGATACCTTTATATCAGAGACTTGAGATAATCATAATTGAGATAAGCATACCATAAAGCGCACAGCCCTCGCCCAGAGCAACGAAAATGATAGACTTACCAAAGTTTTTAGGGTCTTCGCTTGTAGCGCCTATAGCCGCAGGAGCAGAGCCACCAACCGCAATACCGCCACCAATACAGGAAAGACCTGTTGCGATACCTGCTGCGATGTAGCCTAAACCTGTTGCGTTTGATGCTGCTTGTGCAGCAGCAGTAGCATCAGCAGCGTGAGCAACGATAGGGCATACCATACAGAAAGCGAATACTGCACAGAAAGATAAAATCTGTGTGATTACAGTTCTTTTAGCATTTTTGCCTTTCTCAAATGACTTGATAGCAACAAGTACTGAAATTACTAAAAAAGCGGCTGGAATAAATAACAATAAATAATCTAACATTTTGTTTTCCTCCTAATATATACGAAAATTAATTATTCTTTTTCAACCTTTACAGGTTTGTATGGTCTACCATCACCGATATAAAATCTGCTGAACATCTCGTAGTATTCAAGTCTTAGCACCTGAATGCCAACAAGTAAGGCTTCAAGGGCTGCGACAATCAGATTGCCGACAATAACAGTGATTATATATCCTGTGCCTGAGAACATTGAAGCAAGCACAAATACAACCTGCATCATACCTGCGTGAACAAGCACAAATGCACCTACACGCAAAAAGCTCATTGTATTTGTAACATAGGATAAGCAAACCTCAAACAGCTCAAAGAAGTTATCCACAATAAACGAGCCGATACTTTCAGGCATAAAGTTTTTCTCGCCTTCTACAAGCTTAGAAAGAGGTTCTCTAAAGAACACCAGTATAAGCGGTAGCACAATCAGTAAAATGATATAAAGCGGAGTCATAATCTTGATACCAAGCATCATTGAGCATACGAGTCCTATAACAAGCGATGAGTAGAAGACTAAACCGCACACGCCGTTTACACCAAACAAAGCGTTTCCGATATCTTTACGCTTAAAGGACGAGTAGATGTTTAGTCCCATCGCAATAATTACTAGGAACATACCAATTCCTACGGCAGAGTAGATAATCGTCATCGTCCAATGCGACTCCATAACCTCAATCGGCTTTTCCTTGAGCCCGAACAGCGCGTTATACATCGGGTCAAGTACGTGTTCATATCCGAATACACTTCCAAAAACAAAGCCGAAAATTGTCGACGAAATTGAGCAAGGTATCAAAAGTCGTCCAAGCTCCATTTTCTTGACCTTATACATAAACATCGCCGCAATAAATAGTAGCACTCCATGACCGACATCACCAAACATAATACCAAAAAGTAACGAGTAGGTGAATGCGAGAAATCCCGACGGGTCAATTTCGCCGTAATTCGGAGTTCCGTACATTTGTGTATAGAACTCAAATGGCTTTGAAAAGAAGTTGTTTTTAAATTTAATTGGTGGTTTATGCTTGATTTCTTCTTTAGCATCAGAAGTGTTCACATCAATGCTTTCGATTTTATGCAGAGCGTCTGTGATTTCTTTTTCATTTTCTGCAGGTATCCAACCGGCTAAAATAAAGTTGTTGTGATATTTGTATGCATAGCTTCTGATTGTATAAAAAGCACTCAGCTCACAAAGCTTTGAGTAAATTTTTAAGATATCTTCCTTATGCTCTTTTAGATACTCTCTTGCTTTTTGTTCAAGCATATCGACTTTTTCTTTTAAAGTCTTTACCTGTTCTTTTTGTTGCGTAATAAAGTCTGTAGGCGTGCCTTTTAGACCTTCAACCTCAATGTGCTCAAAATAAAGGGCAGAGAAGATGCCGTCGATTTCGTCAGCCTGGTCGATTGGCGCTGTGTAAACGCCCCAGTAGTATTTACCATCGCTACTGCAAGGAAAGAACTGCACAAACTCGTTGTCTTTATACGCTGATAGCTTTTCGTAGCTGTCTTTAGGCAGTCTGCCGAAATTTGCTTTTACAAATTCGCACGCTTCTATTTTATCAACCTCAAGCTTGAGTTCTACAAAATGCGAGCTGTCCTCGATTTTTCTTAAGCACTCTCGAATCTGTGACTGTGCATCTGATTTTTCCTTTAAAGTTTGTCCGAGCTCATTTTCAATATTTAAAACGATTTTTGTCATTTCACCGATAGACATATCAAAGTCATCAACATTGACAATCTGAGGTTCAATCGATGCATCATGCATAATTGATTTGAGCTTGCTCAAGGTTGAACTTGATTCGTTCTTTGTAGTGATTGGCAGAAATTTTTCTGTTTCTGAGAAAAACTCAATCGCATCATCAGGATGAAAGACCTGCGAGTATCCTAAAGTGGTTACTACCTCGTCGAGATGCTTGAGCATACCGATTATAGAAACAAATTTCATTTTTGCTAATGCCAAATACATCACCTCTTAAAAAAGATAATTTATTAGTTAACAAATAAGCAGAGACTCGATAATCTCCTTTTTGCTGTTGTATCGAACACCCTCTATGATGGTGATGATGTTTTTCAGCTCTGCTTCACTTACATACATATAAGATAAAAGTACAACGGCGGGGTCGCTAGAGTAGTACAAATGCTTTTTACACATATTGTAGCGACTCAAAAGAGACAGCCGTTCCTCTTTTTCGATTTCCATATTTTTTATTCTTTTTCCTACTCTGGTGGTTGATATAATGTCGAAAAGCTCGTCAGAGTCTTTTGCATTACACATATCGTCAATTTTACTGTTCTTTATTGATCCGAAAGGGAGCAGGTGAGATTTAATCTGCTGTGGTGTTAAAGAGTAATATTTTTTTAGTCTTAAAACTCGAGAGATATTGCAGAAGTCGTTTATACTATCGCAAAGTGCTTTAAGATTTTCTTTCTCTTTTTTAGATTTTCTTTTAGAAATAGCATCGTATAATTCTTTGTAAGAATAAATATTCAATGCGTTTTCTGCACCTGCAATATCAATTACGCCATTTTCAGCAGGTTTAAAATGAGACAAAATTTCCTGATATTCGCTTTTACCGAGTGCATCAATAAATGAGTCGTAGTCCTTGCACATAGATAGTCTGTAAAGATTAATTTCGGTATGCTTATCAAAATAGGTAGGAAGAGCAAAGATGTATTCTTCACTTTTATTGCAGGATAGTAGTAATAAAAAGTGAATAAGTTGTTCTATCTCATATCTTCTGACGATAAACTCTGAAAAGTGCGAGCCTTCGCTCATCTCGTATCTGCATAAAGAGTCATAGTCGTAAAAAATCTTCTGTTTTAGCAAGGTTTCCAAATGACCTCGGTGAACCTCTGTTTCATTAACTTTATTAAGTATTTCGTTGTAGTACGTGTGAGACTTAAGATAGCCGACAACATTTGCAACACTGTTGCATTTAATAAGTGCTTTGTAATCCTTGCTTGTAAGACGTTTGCCGTATTTGCTTCTCGCTTTAGCAATAACAGCACTGGATGAATTAAGCAACATAAAGGTTCACCTCCTTATCAAATCATTTGAACAAATCAGTTAGTGATAACACGATTTACGATTTCATCAACCCACTTGTCACAGTTTTGCTCAAACTGAGAGTTTAGCTGTACCATAGCGCTATGGTGCTTTGCCTTCGTGATTTCCCACTCTTTTTGAGCGCTAGCACGGTCAACCTCAAGGTTCATTCTTACTCTCTCCTTAGCGCGGTCGATGAAGTCATTGTATATCTTTTCTTTTGTTTCGATAATTTCTTTTTCAGTAGCGGCTTTTTCCTGCTGAGCTTTTTCTTTGACGAGTCTTGCTTGCTCGTCCATTTCGATAATTCTTTTCAGCATATCCTGCACAAAGCGTCGCCTCCGTTTAATAATTTATTGTCAGTTCTTTAATGCCTGAAGTGGGGCAGGGATTCTACCACCGCGAGTTACAAATTTTGTAGGATCACCGTATCTAACAGGCATAACCGGACCATAACCTAAAAGTCCACCAAAGTTTAATTCGTCGCCTGCCTTAAGACCAATAGCAGGGATAATTCGAACGGCAGTAGTCTTAGTGTTAACCATACCGATAGCGGCTTCGTCCGCGATAATTGCAGAAATTGTTTCAGGAGTGATGTCACCTGGTACAACTATCATATCAAGACCGACTGAGCATACAGCAGTCATTGCTTCAAGCTTAGTGATGTCTAGCGCGCCCGTCTGTGCGGCGTGAATCATACCGGCATCTTCGCTCACTGGAATGAAAGCACCGCTTAAACCGCCGACGTGTGAAGACGCCATTACGCCGCCTTTTTTTACAGCATCATTTAAAAGTGCAAGTGCTGCGGTTGTACCATGACATCCGCAAACTTCAAGACCCATTTCCTCTAAAATGTACGCTACGCTGTCGCCAACCGCTGGAGTAGGAGCGAGGGAGAGGTCAACAATACCAAATGGCACGTGCAGTCTCTTTGACGCTTCTTGTGCAACGAGCTGTCCCATTCTTGTGATTTTAAAAGCAGTTTTCTTAACAAGGTCAGCAACACCTGTTATGTCGCAGTCCTGAGCTTTAGAAAGAGCGGCTCTTACAACGCCCGGACCGGATACACCAACGTTTATTACGCAGTCAGCTTCACCTACACCGTGAAAAGCGCCCGCCATAAACGGGTTGTCCTGCACAGCATTACAAAAAACAACGAGCTTAGCGGCACCGATACACTGTCTGTCTGCAGTAAGCTCAGCACTACTCTTTACTATTTTACCCATCATTTTAACTGCATCCATATTAATGCCTGCTTTTGTTGAGCCGATGTTTACTGATGAGCATACCTTTTCAGTAATTGATAAAGCCTCAGGAATGCTTTCAATAAGCGCATAGTCGCCTGCGGCAAAGCCTTTTTCAACAAGTGCAGAGTAACCGCCGATAAAATTTACGCCGAGCGTGTCAGCAGCTGCGTCGAGTGTTTTTGCAAATTTTGTGATTTTCTGTGTCTGACATACTGATGCGAGCATTGAAATAGGGGTTACGGCAATTCTTTTGTTAATAATCGGGATACCGTATTCCTTTGAAATATCCTCCGCTGTTTTAACAAGGTCCTTTGCATATCTGCAAATTTTGTCGTAAACCTTGTCGCACGCTTTATCAATATCAGAGTCTATGCAGTCTAAAAGCGAAATACCCATAGTGACAGTACGCACGTCAAGGTGTTCGTTTTCAATCATATTTATGGTTTCAAGTATATCCTTTGTTTCAATCATAGTTAGTCTCCAAATTTTAGATTTTATGCATACTGTTGAAGATGTCCTCGTGCATAACGTGAACCTTCATACCCATTTCTTCGCCAACTTTATCGAGCTTTTTTGTCAGATCATCAAGAGAAACCTTGCAGTCTTTAATGTCTGCAAGCATAATCATAGCAAATAAATCCTGCATAACACTTTGTGTAACCTCAATAATGTTAACACCTTCCTGTGCACACGCTGAGGACACCTTTGCAAGTATGCCTACAGTGTCTTTTCCCAGTACAGTAATTACAGCTTTCATAATATAAACCTCCTATAATAATATAGGTTATATTATACTCTTATTGTATAAAAATGTAAAGAAAACAATACACAATATAAGTCAGTATTTTTACAAATTTTTATGAAAATTTAGGCATAAAAAAAGAAAGAAGCATTTGAATTCAAACGCTTCTTTCTGATATAGAATTATATTAGTATTTTACAGAGTTTTTGCAAGCTCTTTTATGTATTCCTTTAGACCGTCTTTTACTTCATCGTGCTCAAGACCGACATCGATAGATGCCTTTAAAATACCTAGCTTGTTGCCCATATCGTATCTCTTGCCGCTATATTCAACAGCGGTCATACCTACTGTGGTAGCAAGCTCTCTCATAGCGTCAGTAAGCTGAATTTCTCCGCCTGCACCAGGCTTGGTGTTTTCTAAGATATCAAAAATCTCAGGTGGTAAAATGCATCTTCCTTGTACGGAAAACAGCGACAAAACCTCCTTCTCAGTCTGAGGCTTTTCAATCATATCAGTACATTTGTAGATGTTGTCGTGGATATTTTCAACCTTTAGCGAGCTGTATTTGTAGATGTCTTTAGCATCAACTTTCTTAACGCCTAAAACACCTTTTCCGTGTTTTCCGTAAGCGTCGATAAGCTCTTTGGTCGCAGGTACATCGCCGATAATTACATCATCACCATACATAACAACAAACGGCTCGCCACCAACAAAAGTTTTAGCTCGAGCTACAGCGTGACCTAAACCTTTAGTTTCAATTTGTCTTATGTATGAGATATTTGCAAGCTTGTGTATATCTTTTATGCTGTCTAACAGTTCAGTTTTATTGCCTTTTTCAAGTGCATTTTCAAGCATAGGTGTGCGGTCGAAATGGTCTTCGATAATACCCTTGCCGCGATTTGTGATAATAAGAATATCAGTAATACCTGAGTTGACAGCTTCTTCTACAATATACTGGATAGAAGGCTTGTCTACGATGGGGAGCATTTCTTTCGGCATCGCCTTTGTAGCAGGCAAAACTCTGGTTCCTAATCCCGCTGCAGGGATAACAGCTTTTGTAATTTTCATAATAGTCTCCTAAAGTTTAATAAAAAAAGCGCGGAAGATAAGAAAGTATAATATATGAAACCCATAAAGATATCGCAAGCCCAACGTTTACGCCACCGGACTTTGAAAGCGCTGAGTCAACATCTGCGGGATTTTCAACAGTAGATTTAATTTTAATTATTTTCTTTTTGCAATGCTTAAAATACATTCGGTTAGCACAAGCACCGATAACGATAGTAAGTATAAGTGAACCAACGCTAAGAAAAACGTATAAAAACATAATCAACGAATCATAAGTGCTCAGATTTGAAAAATGCATCATAGTAGCATCTAAATCATAATTTGCGTACGCCTCAAACATCTTGGTAAAAGCGCTGTTATTACCAATATATTGAGCAAGATATGTCGTAAAAACCATAATCATCGCTTCAATAATAGTGATGAAAGTGCCGATTTTATACATCTTTCTGTATAGCAGGTATCCACCGCCAAAAATAGCTGCACAAAAATTAAATCTCGATTTAGAGTGATTTTTGATATTTGAAAACAGCGTCATAAAGTACGGTGTGTTTTGCTTTACATATTTTGCAGCCTGTGCAACACTAACATTGTCGCCTAAATCAGCATTCGGGTTAACTCCTCCTAGAGGGTCAAACATAATTACATTCGGATTTGATGTGAAAGGTGATGTTTGCTGATTTGTGTTGTTTTGCTGTGACGCGTATCCTCTAGTACTGTTATCATTTATATCGTGCAGGGAGCTTCCGCATTTAGTGCAGAAAAAAGCACCGCTTGCGTTTTTAGCACCGCACTTTTTACAGGTAATAAGTGAGCAGTCGTCAGTCGCTTGCTTTTGCTCGCTGTTATCTGATAAAAAATCATATCCTTGTGCGTGTTTATCTTCGTTAACACAATGTCCTAAACTGCTGTAGCATTCTCTGTGGTGGGGAGTACCGCACTCAGGACAAACTACTATATCGTCATCAGCATGAAAATATTTATCGCATACAAGACATTTGTTACCTAAATAGTCCATATACTTCTCCTAGTTTAAATCTCAAACACATTATACCAAAGAATAACAAAAACTGCAACATATTTATTATGCACTAACTTTACAATTGATAAACTATCGGTTATAATTAAATTGAAATAATATGGCAAAGAGGGATTATATGCTCCAGTTTGAAGAACTCAGATTAACACTCGAAGCTCTAAGACCTGAGATTGACGACTTGAAATCAGCCTTGGGACTTGAGTCTATGAAAAGCGAAATAGAACAGCTTGAAAATCGCGCGGCTGAACCTGGCTTTTGGGATGATATGGAAAATTCACAAAAGATTTTACAGCGCACCAGTAACTTAAAAGCAAAAGTTGAGCGCTATGAAAAGCTTGATAATAAGTACGAAGACACTTCGGCTTTAATCGAACTTGCTAACGAGGAAGAGGATCTTTCTCTTTATGATGAAGCGTTAAGCGAAGTTGAACTTATTAAGTCAGAGCTAGAAAAACAGCGTCTTTCTACATTGCTTACAGGCGAATATGATGCAAACAACGCGATTTTGACATTCCACGCAGGCTCCGGCGGTACTGAAGCACAAGACTGGGCAGAGATGCTCTATCGAATGTATTCCCGTTGGGCTGCTGATCATGGCTTTAATGTTAAAGAAATTGACTACCTTGATGGTGATGAAGCAGGACTAAAAAGTGCTGTTTTGTTAATTGAGGGTGAAAACGCATACGGCTACTTAAAGAGTGAGGCCGGTGTGCACCGTCTGGTACGTGTATCGCCATTTGACTCTGCAGGCAGAAGACATACAAGCTTTTCTTCACTTGAGGTTATGCCTGAAATTAACGATGATATTAAGGTTGAAATCCCGCCTGAAGAGATTAAAATGGACGTTTATCGTGCATCAGGTGCGGGCGGACAGAAGGTCAACAAAACCTCATCTGCTGTACGACTTACCCATATTCCTACAGGCATCGTTGTAGCTTCTCAGGTTGAGCGTTCTCAGTACCAAAACCGAGATGTTGCTATGAAAATGCTTATTTCTAAGCTCGTTGAAATCAAAGAGCGTGAGCATCTCGATAAGATTGAAGACATCAAAGGCGTACAAAAGGAAATCACCTGGGGTAGCCAGATTCGTTCTTATGTATTTATGCCATATACACTTGTTAAGGATCACCGTACCAGCTTTGAAACAGGTAATATTAATGCTGTTATGGACGGCGACCTTGACGGTTTTATCAATGCTTACCTTAAAGCGTTGAGTCTTGGAGAACTTGAAAACTAAATTTTTTATTTGCGGAGGTCACTATGAAATATTTAGTTATGCTGTGTGACGGTATGTCTGACGAACCGTTTGCAGCTTTAGACAATAAAACACCAATGATGAAAGCCTACAAGCCTTGTATGGATAGCTTGGCAAATAAAGGCGAAGTCGGTCTTGTTAAAACAGTTCAGGATGGTATGAAGCCAGGCAGCGATGTTGCAAACCTTGCTGTGCTCGGATACGATGCTAAAAAGTATTATTCCGGTCGTTCACCGCTTGAAGCTGCGAGCATCGGTATAGACTTAAAGCCTACTGATGTTACATTCAGATGTAATCTTGTCACATTGTCTGACGAGCCTGAATATTCTGATAAAACTATGATTGATTATTGTGCTGACGATATCTCATCACAGGAAGCAAAAATTTTAATTGAATACATACAGGAAAAGCTCGGTAACGATAAATTTTCTTATTATCCGGGTGTATCCTATAGACATTGTCTTGTATGGGATAACGGCGTTGTTGATGGTCACACACTTACACCACCGCACGATATTACTGACAGACCGATAAAAGAATATATTCCTCAGGGTGAAAACGTAGGTGAGCTTTACGATATGATGAAGAAAAGCTATGACCTTTTAAAAGACCACCCTGTAAATCTTGAAAGAATTAAGCGTGGTAAACGCCCTGCTAACTCTATATGGCTTTGGGGTGAGGGCACTAAGCCTGCACTCGATAGTTTTTATAGTAAATTTTCCGTACATGGCAGTATGATTTCTGCGGTTGATTTGCTAAAAGGTATTGCTATTTGTGCTGATATGACATCTATTGACGTTGATGGTGCAACCGGCTATATTGATACAAATTTTGAGGGTAAGTGCAAGGCGGCTATTGAAGAATTCAAGCGTGGTCAGGATTTAGTTTATATCCACGTTGAAGCACCTGACGAGTGCGGACACAGGGGAGAAGCTGAAAATAAAGTTCGTTCTATCGAGCTGATTGACCAAAAGATTTTGACACCTATTGTCGAATTTTTGCGTGAATACGACGATTTTGCTGTTCTTGTTTGCCCTGACCATCCAACACCACTTTGTATTAAAACTCATTCTTCAAATCCGGTACCGTATCTGATTTATAGTAGCAAAGATGAGATTGACGGAGTTTCTAAGTTTACTGAAGAAACTGCAAAAGCTACAGGAAACTATATTGAGCTTGGTTATACAATGATGGAGTATTTCTTAACTAAATAATTGTGCAAAAATAAAACCGCTTGCTTTTACGCAAGCGGTTTTTAAATATTTAAGAGTTTATTGCTTCTTCAAGTGCATTTGCCAGCTGGTCAGGACACGATGTACCTCTACCACCGCAGTCAATGCCCTTGAGCTTGTCTATAGCATCATATACGTCCATACCCTGAACAAGTTTTGAGACTCCCTGAGTGTTGCCTGAGCAACCGCCTAAAAACTGACAGTTAATTATAACATCATCTTCAATTTCCAGTTGAATCATACGAGAGCAAACGCCTCGTGGAATATATGTATATGTCATAATAAAAGACCTCCGTTTCTAGTTGATTATAAAACCTGTAGTGAAGTAGAGTCAAGTATTTATCTTAAAAACTAAAAATTTTTAAAAATACTATAGCACAATTTATCAAAATATGATAGAATAGTGCACACATCTGTTTTATATAGGTGAATTTTCTTTTTGGAAGTTGAAACAATGTCTTATAAAATCAATCTTGGTGCGTGGGGTAGTGTGTTTGCTGTTCCGTCGACTTTAGTTGATTCGCACTTAAAGCTTGCAACTGAATCACAACTAAAGGTGCTTTTGTATATTCTGCGTAATAGTGACTCTGACAACAGCGTAGAAGATATTGCAAAGGCTGTTTCGGTGCACCCTGATGAGGTGAAAAATGCGGTTGATTTCTGGATTGAACGTGGACTTGTTGCATCAAGTGAAAGCGGACTTTCTGCATCAAAGGAAAAAGAAGCTAGTGAAAATGCTGAACACGAGTCGGTAAAAACTGAAGAAAAGAAAAAGCCTAGACCGATTTCTCGTGCACAGCGACCTGACTCTATGTTTGTAGCACGTCGTCTTACTGAGGATAAATCTCTTGCTATGCTGATGGACGAGGCGCAAATTGCACTTTCTAAACCGTTATCAAGCGGAGATACAGCCACCTTGGTTATGCTCCACGATACCGATGGTTTACCTTGTGAGGTTTTAGCCCTTCTTATAAACTATTGCGTGTCTATCGGCAAAGCAAATATGCGTGCTATTGAGCGTATGGGCATTGCGTGGGCGAGTGAAGGCATTTCTACGATTGAGCAGGCAGAAGCAAAAATTACTGCGCTTTCTCTGTCAAACAACGCGTGGCTACGTGTATCAAAGCTTTTCGGCTTAAAAAACATTGGCTCACCTACAAAAACTCAGCTTGCTTTTGCTGATTGCTGGTGCAATGAGTGGAGTTTTTCTGATGATATGCTTTATGAAGCATACGAGCGTTGCGTTAATACAAAAGGTGAATTTAATATTAAATATATAAACGGAATTCTTTCAAAATGGCATGCGGCATCAATCTTTAACCTTGATGATTTGGCTAAAGCAGACGCTCAATCTGCAAAAGCAAAGAATAAAAATAACAAGAAAACTGACAATTCAAGTTCTATGAATAAGCTCGATGACTATGAAGTGCAGGTGTTCAATAGTAAGAGCCTTTATAATGATTAATAGGTGGTTTTATGGCTTATAGCAAATATGTTTTTAAAATTGCAACTGAAAAACTAAACGACAGAAGAACAAGTGCTCTGAATATGGCAGATTTTAGAAAAAACGAAGTCTATAGCGCGATTCCTCGTTTAAAAGAAATTGACAGCGAGCTTGCATCTGTTGGCGCATCAACTGGAAAAGCTGTGCTTTCTGGCGGTGATACGAAAGCTTTGCTTACTTCTTTAAAAGAAAAAAGCGCCGAGCTACAGCAAGAATATGAGCAGTTGCTTATTTCAAATGGATACAGCGCTGATTATCTTGAGCCTCAATATGCCTGCGAAAAATGCAACGATACGGGCTATATTGAAGCTGATAATAAAACACTGGTTTGTGATTGTTACAAAAAGCTTATGTCTGAATCAGCGTGCGAGGAGCTCAACAAGATTTCACCTTTATCTCTTTCAACATTTGATAGCTTTAATCTGGATTACTACAGTGACTCTCCTGATGAAAAAGGAAACATTCCTTATAAGCGTATGACTAAGATTTATAGTCACTGTTTGAATTATGCTAAGACATTTAGCGTTAACTCAAAAGGTTTGTTGCTTATAGGCGGAACGGGTTTAGGAAAAACTCATTTGAGCCTTGCAATTGCAAATGAAGTTATCAACTGTGGTTACTCCGTAGTTTATGTTTCAGCACCTGACATTTTATCACGACTTGAAAAAGAACATTTTTCTTATGATTATGATAAAGAACAGATTTTATTACAGTCCCTTTTAGATTGTGATTTACTGATTCTTGATGATTTGGGCACTGAGTTTTCAACACAGTTTACAAATTCAGCAATTTATAATCTTTTCAACACTCGTGTAAATATGGGTAAACCTATCATTATTAATACAAATCTAGATGTTAATGAATTAGCTAATTTATATACTAAACGTTTTACTTCAAGATTGCTTAATTCCTGTGAACAGTTAGACTTTATCGGAAAAGACATAAGAGCGATTATTTAATTATATAAAAACCCCGCATCTGATTACGCAGATGCGGGGTTTTGTTTTATCCAAGTGAGTCTTTTTTGTTTGTAATAACCTGTGCTTCGTAGCATTCAAATTTAGCTTTGATATTTCTAGGCAAGGTTTTTTGTGTGAGTAAGCTCACAATCGGTACGAGAATAAGTCCACCTACCATAGCGATAACGCCTGAATACAGAGAGTTTCTAAATATAAAATTAAAGAAATCGCTGTTTACTGTTATCCATCCTACGCTGATACAAAGCTGAATGATTTCAAGTCCTGTACCAAAAATAAAGCTTGCAACAACTGCGGCTTTAGTAGTCTTTTTCCAGTATAAGCCGTATAGGAAAGGAGCGAGGAAAGCGCCCGCGAGTGCGCCCCATGATACGCCCATCATCTGAGCAATAAATACTGAATCTTTCCAGATAGAGTCCTTTAAAATTGCTATTACTGCAGAAACAGCAATAAAGAATACAATAAACAATCTCATAATAAGAATGCTTTTGTTTTCGTTAATCTTCTTCTTTTTACCGATAGCCGGTTTTACTACATCAAGTGTCAAGGTTGATGCTGATGTAAGTACAAGTGAAGAAAGGGTAGACATCGAAGCGGCTAAAACAAGTACAACGATTAAAGCAACAATAACAGGAGCTAAATCTGAAAGCATTGTTGGAATTACCTTGTCAAACATAACTGCTCCTGCTTCAGTAATGTAGCCACCTTCAACCATTTTTTCAGTATAAAGCTTGCCAAAACCGCCTAAGAAGTAACAACCGCCTGCTACGATAATAGCGAATATAGTTGAGATGATAGTTCCTTTTTTGATAGAGCCTTCATCTTTGATAGAGTAAAATTTACCAACCATCTGTGGTAAACCCCAAGTACCAAGGGATGTTAAAAGTACAACAAATAATAAGAAAATAGGGTCTGGTCCAAACATTGATGTATATTCAGATCCTGCCTGTACGCCCAACGCTTCAACTGCTGCGTTAAAGCCACCATTTTGCTGTAGAACAGATGCGATTACTGCGATAATACC
Source organism: Ruminococcus sp. (assembly GCA_017411835.1). Taxonomy (GTDB): domain Bacteria; phylum Bacillota; class Clostridia; order Oscillospirales; family Acutalibacteraceae; genus Ruminococcoides. The sequence goes on from JAFQPG010000003.1 coordinate 119,024, forward strand.
AACAAGCATTATAATACCTTGAATAAAGTCATTGATAGCAGTTGCCATATAGCCGCCAAAAATTACATATACGCCTGTAAGTACTGCCATTATAAGTACAACAACCCAATATGGTATAGCAAATACATTATTAAATAGGGAAGAAAGACCGTTGTAAAGTGAAGCTGTGTACGGAATTAAAAATACAAATACTATGAACGAAGCAACAACCTTCAGCTTTGTTGAGTCATATCTTTTCTCAAAAAAGTCTGGCATCGTTTTAGAATTTAAGTGCTGTGTCATAACTCTGGTACGGCGACCAAGCACCGTCCAAGCTAAAAGCGAGCCGATAAAAGCGTTACCAAGACCAATCCAAGTGGATGCAAGACCAAAGTTCCATCCAAACTGACCTGCATATCCTACGAAGATTACAGCAGAAAAATAAGATGTACCAAAAGCAAACGCAGTAAGCCACGGACCAACAGCTCTGCCACCAAGCACGAAAGAGTTAACATCTGTCGCGTGTTTTCTGCAAGCAATACCAACGCCAATCATAAGCGCAAAGAAGCATAAAAGCATCGGAATCGCAATCCATACAGTAGTTGTATTTACCTGCATAACAAAGACCAACTTTCTTTAGTGATTTAAAGCGATAAACACTCAATACAATAAACACTTTAACACTTTAAAGCGAGTTTGTCAATAGCATTTTAAAATTTAATTACTTTATTTTTTTAGAGGTTGACTTTTACGCTTTAAAATGTTAAAATACGTGTATTATTTTTTATGATGAGGTAGTTTATATGACTATAGTTCACTTATTGGAAAAAAACGCACGTGAGTATTCGCAGGACACCGCTCTGATTGAAATTAACCCGGAGCAGCCTGAAACACGAAGACTTACATGGAACGAGTACGAGCTTGTAGAGCCTACCCATAAGGTTCCGCACTACAGACGTGAAATCACTTGGGGCGTTTTTAATGAAAAAGCAAATCGTTGTGCTAATATGCTTATGCACAACGGAATAGGCAAGGGCAAAAAGGTTGCTATTTTGCTAATGAATAGCCTAATGTGGTTGCCTATATACTTTGGTATATTAAAGACTGGTGCGCTTGCAGTACCGCTTAACTTCCGTTATTCTCCTGACGAGATTGACTACTGTCTTGATTTGGCAGAAGCTGATGTGCTTATCTTTGGTTCTGAGTTTATCGGTCGTGTTGAGCGTATTGCTAATAAAATATCTAAAAAATGTACGCTTATCTACTACGGTGGCGGTTGCCCTCCGTTTGCTGAAGATTACCGCGATTTGGTTTCCGAGCATTCGGGCAATTTCCCTGAATGTACCTTAGAAGAGTCTGATGACGCGGCTATTTATTTTTCATCTGGTACAACAGGCTTTCCAAAAGCTATTTTACATAATCACGAAAGTTTGATTCATTCTTGCAAAGTTGAGCAAAATCACCACAATCAGACAAAAGACGATTGCTTCTTGTGTATTCCGCCGCTTTATCATACAGGCGCTAAGATGCACTGGTTTGGTAGCCTGCTAACCGGTTCAAAGGCCGTTATCTTAAAAGGTACTCAGGCTAAAACTATTTTAGAAGCAGCAAGTCAAGAAAAATGCTCTATCGTTTGGCTTTTAGTTCCTTGGGCACAGGATATTTTAAACGCTCTTGACAGAGGCGAAGTTAAGCTTGAAGACTACGACCTTTCTAATTGGAGACTTATGCATATCGGTGCTCAGCCTGTACCACAAAGCTTAATCAAGCGTTGGCTTGAGTATTTCCCAAATCATCAGTACGATACAAACTACGGTTTGTCTGAGTCTATCGGTCCGGGTGCTGTGCATCTTGGTATTGAAAACGTTCGAAAAGTCGGAGCTATTGGTGTTCCGGGCTACGGCTGGCAGGTGAAAATTGTTGACCCGCAGGGTGTAGAAGTAAAACAAGGTGATGTCGGCGAGCTTTGTCTTAAGGGTCCTGGTGTTATGACCTGTTATTATCGCGACGAAGAAGCTACAAACGCTACTTTAAAAGATGGCTGGCTTTATAGCGGTGATATGGCAATGCAGGACGACGAGGGCTTTATCTACCTTGTAGACCGTAAGAAGGATGTTATTATCACAGGTGGCGAAAACCTGTATCCCGTTCAGATTGAAAACTTCCTTGCGGCATATAGCAAAATCAAAGACGTTGCTGTTATCGGTCTTCCTGACCCTCGTCTTGGTGAAATTGCAACCGCTATTATTGAGGTAAAGCAGGATATGACCTGCACCGAAGAGGAAATCAACGAGTTCTGTCTTGATTTACCACGCTACAAGCGTCCACGCAGAATCATTTTTGCAGATGTACCTAGAAACCCTACAGGTAAAATTGAAAAGCCGAAGCTTCGTAAAATGTACGGTGGCGAAGGCTTAGTTGATTCACAGAATAAATCTTAATTGAGAGGTTATATATATGAAAAAGCTTATGATTGGTAATCAGGCTGTTGCTGCCGGATTACACGATGGCGGTTTAGGAGTAGTATCAAGTTACCCTGGTACACCGTCTACTGAAATTACTGAATTTTTAGCAAAATATGATGATTTACATAGCGAATGGGCACCTAACGAAAAGGTTGCCTGTGAGGTTGCTTTTGGTGCATCTTTAGCAGGTGCGCGCTCTGCGTGTGCTATGAAGCACGTTGGCCTAAACGTTGCGGCTGACCCGCTTTTCACACTTTCTTATACCGGTGTAAACGGCGGTATGGTTATCTGTGTTGCTGACGACCCTGCAATGCATTCTTCACAAAACGAGCAGGACTCCCGTCACTATGCTATTGCTTCAAAGGTTCCTATGCTCGAGCCGTCTGATTCTCAGGAGGCTTACGATTTTACTAAATCTGCATTTGAGCTTTCCGAAAAGTTTGATACTCCTGTATTGCTTCGTATGTGCACCCGTATTGCGCACAGTCAGTCTGTTGTAGAAACTAGCGAAATCACACCTGCAGTACTTAAAGATTACGAGAAAAATCCTGCTAAATACATTATGATGCCGGGTAATGCAATAAAGCGTCATCCGTTTGTTGAAGACCGTACGAACGCTATTGCTGATTTTGCAAATGATTGTATGTATAATACGGTTGAGTACAACAGCGACGAAATCGGTATCATAACATCAGGCTGTTCATATCTTTACGTAAAAGAGGTTATGGGGGATAACGCGAGCATCTTAAAGATTGGTATGCCGCATCCGCTTCCTGATAAGCTTATTAAGGAGTTTGCGTCAAAGGTTAAGAAGCTTTATGTTATCGAAGAGCTTGACCCTGTTATTGAAAACCACGTTAAAGCGCTCGGTATTGATGTAGTAGGCAAAGAGATGTTCTCTATCTTAGGCGAGTTTTCACAGCAGACTATTGCTAAAGCTTTTGGTTTAGAGGATAAGGAGAGCATCAGTGCAGATAGCGAGATTCCGAACCGTCCTCCTATGATGTGTGCAGGATGTCCACACAGAGGAATGTTCTATACACTTGCTAAGAATAAGATTACCGTGCACGGTGATATAGGTTGCTATACCCTGGGTGCTGTTCCACCGCTTTGTGCTCTTGACTCAACCCTTTGTATGGGTGCATCAATTTCTGGGTTACACGGATATAATTGCGCAAGGGGAGCACAGGCAGAACAAAAGAGCGTTGCTGTTATCGGTGACTCAACCTTTATGCATTCTGGTATGACAGGCCTTGTTAACGTTGCTTATAATGCAACTAATTCTACAGTTATTATTTTAGATAACTCAATTACAGGTATGACAGGCCACCAGCAAAACCCGACAACAGGCTTTAACATCAAAGGTGACGTAGCGGCTAAGGTTAATCTCGAAGAGCTTTGCAAAGCTCTTGGTATCAATCGTGTGCGTGTTGTTGACCCTTACGATTTAAAAGCTTGCGACACAGCGATTAAAGAAGAGCTTGAAGCTAAAGAGCCATCGGTTATTATTTCCCGTCGTCCTTGCGTGCTCTTAAAGTCAGTTAAGCTTTTACCATCATTAAAAGTTGATGCGGATAAATGTAAGTCCTGCAAGCGCTGTATGGGTCTTGGCTGTCCTGCAATCAGTATGAAAGACGGCAAAGCAAAAATTGATAACACCTTATGCGTTGGTTGTGGCGTATGTAAACAGCTTTGCGCATTTGATGCCATTATTTAAGAAAGGGGAGTTTTAATATGAAAACAACTAGTATTATGATTGTCGGCGTTGGCGGACAGGGTAGTTTGCTTGCATCAAAGCTCCTCGGCAGACTTCTTTTAGACGAAGGCTACGATGTAAAAGTAAGTGAAGTACATGGTATGAGCCAGCGTGGCGGTTCAGTAGTAACTTATGTAAGATACGGTGAAAAGGTATATTCACCGATTGTAACAGAAGGTGAGGCTGATATTATCATTTCATTTGAAAAATTAGAAGCCGCAAGATACGCAAAGTATCTTAAAAAGGACGGATTAATCGTTGTGAATTCACAGCAGATTGACCCGATGCCGGTTATTATCGGTGCCGCAACTTATCCGACTGATGTATTGGCTGAGCTTACAAATAAGGGTATGAGGGTAGAAGCCTTAGATGCTTTATCCCTTGCAGTACAGGCGGGCTCTCCAAAAGCTGTTAACATCGTGCTTATGGGTAAAGCCGCTAAAAACTTTGATATTCCTTACGAAAGCTGGATAAAAGCTATCGAAAACACAGTCGCAGAGCGCTTTGTAGAAATGAATAAAAAAGCGTTTGATTTAGGCTACAACTGTTAAATTGACTATCTCCGCGTAGCGGATAATTTATATTAAGAAGGCGATATTATGCAAGAACGTTATTTTCAAAAAGAAATCGAGACTATGCCTGCTGAGCAAATGAAACAGCTCCAGTCAGAAAAACTCGTAAAACAGGTTAAGCACGTGTATGAAAATGTGCCATATTACCGCGATTTGATGGACAAAAAGGGTGTTACTCCTGACGACATCAAGAGCATTGAAGATTTACACAAGCTTCCATTTTTATCTAAAGCAGATTTGCGCGATGCTTACCCATACGGACTTTTGGCAAAACCTCTTAAAGATTGCGTGCGTATCCAGTCTACATCGGGTACAACCGGTAGACGAGTAGTAGCTTTTTATACTCAGCACGACGTTGATTTGTGGGAGGATTGCTGTGCTCGTGCTATTGTAGCAGCTGGTGGTACTGACGAAGATGTGTGTCAAGTAGCTTATGGCTACGGCCTTTTTACAGGTGGTCCTGGTTTAAACGGAGGTTCACACAAGGTTGGTTGTCTTACACTTCCTATGTCTTCGGGCTTTACCGACAGACAGATTCAGTTTATGACTGATTTAAATGCTACCATTTTATGTTGCACACCGTCTTATGCTGCATATATCGGCGAAACTTTGGAAGAAAAAGGTTTCAAGCCTGAGGATATCCCTCTTAAAGCAGGTATCTTTGGTGCAGAGCCTTGGACTGAAGAAATGCGTCGCGGCATCGAGAAAACTCTCGGTATTAAAGCATACGACATCTACGGCTTGACTGAAACTACAGGTCCGGGTGTGGCTTTTGAATGTAGTGAACAGACAGGTATGCATATTAACGAAGACCACTTCTATGCAGAAATTATTGACCCTGATACAGGCGAAGTACTTCCTGAGGGCAGTAAGGGTGAGCTCGTATTTACATCTTTAGATAAAGAAGCTTTTCCACTGCTTCGTTACCGTACTCGTGACATCTGCGTGCTTTCCCGTAAGAAATGTTCTTGCGGTCGTACACTTATCAAAATGGCTAAGCCTATGGGTAGAAGTGACGATATGCTTATCATTCGTGGTGTAAATGTATTCCCAAGCCAAATTGAAACTGTACTTTTAAACGAAGGCTATCAGCCTAACTATCAGATTATTGTTGATAGAAAGGGTAATACAGACACATTTGATGTGAATGTTGAGATGACTGCTGAGCACTTTAGTGATACAGTAAGCGGTGTTACAGCACTTGAGAAGAAGCTCGCTGAGGCTATGAAGGTTATGCTCGGTATCAATCCAACTGTCCATCTTGTTGCTCCTAAGTCTATTGTCCGAAGCGAGGGCAAGGCAGTAAGAGTTATAGATAAACGTAAATTACACGACTAAGAAAGGGGATATAACTATGTCATTAAAACAGCTTAACATTTTTGTAGAAAACAAGCAGGGCGCTTTAGTTGCAATAACCGATACTTTAGCGTCACATAACGTAAATATCCGCGCACTTTCTATCGCTGATACCGAAGAATTCGGTATTCTGCGTCTTATCGTAAACGATAACGATACAGCGTGTAAGATTTTATCTGACGAAGGCTTCCTTATTAAAACAACTGAGGTTGTCGGCGTTAAAATCGGCGACGCTCCGGGTAAGCTTTCAAAAGCGCTTGAAGTGCTCGATGATGCAAAAATCAATATGGAATATCTTTACGCTTTTATGGCTCGTACCCAAAAGCACGCTTACGTGGTGCTCAGAGTTGCTGACAACAAAGCAGCCGAAACAGCGCTCGAAAACGCCGGCTTCCATATGATTACCGACGCAGATATTAACAAGCTTTAATTTCCGCCTTATATAAAAAAGTACCGACCATAGTTTGGTCGGTACTTTTTGTTTGTGTAATTTTAGAAATCAACATCAAAGCCTGCAAGCTTTTGCTGAATAATTGTTGCATCCATAATAGTTAATTTGTAGTTGTCTGTGACTATAGCTGCTTTGTAATCAAAATCTGAAGCTTTTATATGTTGTGCTAAGTACAACTGAATTGTTGTAGCATCCATAACTGTGACTCTATCATCTCTGTCTGCATCACCTTTTTTAGGCTCAGCACAAAAACTGCCTATAAAGTTTGGCTCTGCAATTTTAACACCTTTGCAGGCTCTAAGCAATGGTAGTACTTCGACTACTATTTCTTTTGTTTTTTCTGCAAATGTAAGATGATAAACATTTTGTGTTGAAGACCCCGGAGTTATCATCCTGATGCTTTCAATTTCATAGTCTTTTAAAACATCCTGTAAAATTGATGGTGATTCGCCTAGTTCTAAAGATATGACTACGCCACCTGCTTCATATCTTGTATAAACTGTGTAATAAGGCTCTGCAACAATGACATCTTCTTTTGTTTTAAAAAGTTCAATCGCATCAAGTGTAGCCTGCTTAGTTTTCTCAGTAAGATATACTTTTACAAATAAATATCTTCCTGTATTTGAATATGGAATATAATCATAGTCCAATTCTGCTAGCTCTACTCTTTCAATGTCAAGTTCTGGGGCAATATCCTGCACTCTTTCGATATCTCTTGAGAAACCTACGAGCACAGTACCTTCTTCGAAGTTATGGCTGACGCTTTCTGCATATACTGCTGGAACACAGCAAAATGCAATAATAACTGTAAGCATAAAAGCAATTATTCTTTTTGTATGTTTTTTCATAAAAAATCTCCTCTCTAATTAGATTTAGTTAATTTAAGAAGCTTCTTTATTTATAAATACACCGATGGTGTTTTTACTGTAATTTAGGACACGTATTTAGTACCTCTGCAAATTTCATAGCCGTTTGGGTCGTAAAATACAAATGTATAATACCCTTGCGTGAATTTGAGTCCTTTGTCACTAGCATAGTAAGTGTAATATTCAGTGTTGTTTGTTTCGCCTAGGTAAACTGCTCTGTGCTGCTCGTCAAACAAATTTCCGCTGCCTAGCAAAACTCCGCTGGAATTATAAATCTTGCAGAACACATCAACACTGGTGACAGAAGTGTATCCTCCTACATAATGAGAACCGTTAAAAACAACTGAACTTACTTCATTAGGTCTGGTTTCAGTCGGCTTTTGTGTAGGCTTTTGTGTAGGCTTCTGTGTTGGCTTCTGCGTAGGCTTTTGTGTTGGCTTTTGTGTTGGCTTTAATGTAGAAGATGTTGAGGGTTGTGTTTCTTCTTTTTCTTGTGAAGACGTAGGCGTTGTTTCTTTTTCTGTAGAGCTTGTTTGAGTTTCTTTGCTTTCTCTTTCAGTTGGCTCAATGTTAATGCTCTCAAAAGTGTTTTTATCTGTTGCTTTTTCTGTACTTGTAATGTCCTGATTATAAGTGCTTTCTGTATTGCTTGTATTATCTACTGTGTTTTTTGTGCTTTCAAAAGTTTCTATGTTTTCTATTTGTATCGGTTTGTCGATATCTTTAAACATAAAGAAGAGGGAGAGGCTGACGACACATACAAGCGTCAAGGATAACGCAAAAGAAATTCTGAACAAACCAAATGTATTTATTTTACTATCATCATTGTCGTTTGTAGCGATTGGTTGCTTTTGAATGTTGAGTGCATTGTTTATCCATTTATTAGGGGTTTTTATTTCATCAATTTTAGTGAACTTATTACTACTCATAAAACCTCACCTCCACAAATGAATTTAAGTTTGTCTTTTCCTCGTTTTAAAAGAGATTTCACAGTGTTAAGTTTTAAACCGAGAATATCAGCTATTTCCTCAAGCTTATAGCCTTCGTAATAATGTAGATAAATAATGTCGCGATATTTGCTCTTTAATTGTAAAAGTGCCCACGACAAATCGCTTTTATCTTCATCAAGAGTGAATGCAATATCCTTTACATCACGATCAAGAGAGAGGCTCTTGCGGTATTTTTTTAAATAATCATTACATTCATTAATACAAACGCGTATTAACCATGCTTTGAGGTGTTCTTCGCTTTCGAATTGTGTTGAGTTTTGAAAAAGTGCAACAAAAGTGTTTTGGTAGCAGTCCTCGGCATCTGCCCAGTTTTGCAAACGTACTATACAAATTTTAGTTACAGTATCAGAATACTTTTTAACTGTTTGTTCGTATGTAAGCCCTGCAAACCGCATCACATTCACCGCCCTCTTTCATAAATAATACTTTGTAAACTCCAAAAAGGTTGCATATATAGAAAATTTTAACACAAAAAAAGCAGATGCTCAAACTAGCATCTGCTTTTTTTGTCGGGGTGACGGGTGTTTAATATCCATTAAAGATTAATCTCGTCTTACCCTCATTGTGGTTCAGATAGGTTTACCATAGCTCTTGCTAAAATCGTCATACTATGACAATTTATTAATGCTCGCATTCAAATCCCGTCACCTCTAAAAATAAATAGAAAAGCGGATACCAAACGGTATCCGCCCAATTATGGTCGGGGTGACGGGCGTTTAATATCCATTAAAGATTAATCTCGTCTTACCCTCATTGTGGTTCAGATAGGTTTATCATCGCTCTTGCTAAAATCGTCATACTATGACAATTTATTAACGCGCGCCTTCAAATCCCGTCACCTCTAAAAACAAATAGAAAAGCGGATACCAAACGGTATCCGCCCAATTATGGTCGGGGTGACGGGATTCGAACCCACGACTTCTTCGTCCCGAACGCATCTGAAAGCCTCTTGTTTAGCCATCTTTGGCGGTTTGTAAGGCTTTCCGCTCGGTCATAATTTCGTCTTCTGGCATCTTTTCTCCACTGTTTCCGCATGTTCCAATTCGCACTGTGGGATTAAATGTGGTCGTGAAAACAAGATGAATTTTAAAAGATGCCACCTATTACAATGCCAATATTATGTGGTCGTAACACCAAACAACTTCGATTGTGCTGATAGTATACCTTACTTCTGCTGTGAATGCAAGTGTGTAAAATTTACTAAGCATTAACCAAAGAAAAAGGCAAAAGGTTGGATATTAGCCATCTTTTAATTCTTTTATCGTTCTTATTTTATCGACCGGAGTTTCAACATAACGAAGCAAATCATCAAGTTTATCCGTTACGTAATATAGCTCTTTGCAATTATCACGAATGAAGTTTTTCTTCATAGCTTGTTCCATTGCATAATTTATATCGTCATAATATCCCATTATATTATAGAATGCAATTGGTTTATTGTGTCGGCATAATTGCTTCAGCGTTAGGATTTCAAAGAACTCCTCATATGTTCCGATACAACCCGGAACTATGATAAATGCATCTGCATTATCCTCCATTAACTGCTTACGTTGACGCATTGTGTCTGGCTGTATAAGCTCGTCACAGAAATCACATATAGCCTCAACTTTTTCTTCATCGAAAAATTTAGGAATAACACCTAAAATGTAACCTCCGTCGGATTTTACTCCTCTTGCTGCGGCACCCATCAGACCGTTACCGCCGCCAAACACAAGTGAATGTCCACGGTTTGCCATTTCTTGTCCCATTTTCTCAACCAAATCAATATATTCCTTATCGATTGTTGGGGATGCTGCTCCATATACACATATCCTAATTGGATTACCTCTTTTCTAATCTTTATATTTTTCTCAAAGTTCTCGAATTTGAGAAGTCAGTCTTGCGTTTTCTTTATTTGTCATACCACGGCGCCCTTTAGCAATAGTCAATAGTTTTTCGGCTGTTTCGACAAGCTCATTGAAAATTATATCAGCACGAGTATTGCCCTTGTAGGTTATCACTCGGTCAATGGGTTTACCTTCGGTATAAATTGTCATTCTTCCCGTGGCCAAATCGTATTCAGTTCCGCTGAATGGTGCTTCGGCGCGATAACCCTTTTGAATGAGCAAATCTTTAAAATCCTCGCAGGAATCTTCATTACCGTGATTCACAAAGATAAGTTCGGGCTTTGTTTCGTATCCCTCTATCCAA
>JAFQPG010000018.1 GCA_017411835.1 Ruminococcus sp.
ATAGTTGCCTGTTGACTTTCTGTAAGCTTTAGCTTGGTCAAAATTGACTGTAAACCTGAAGTACAGATTAGTCCTCCATACTTGCGATAGCAGCCTGAGCAGCAGCAAGTCTAGCGATTGGAATACGGAATGGTGAGCAAGATACATAGTCAAGACCGATGATGTGGCAGAATTCTACTGATGTTGGGTCACCGCCGTGCTCACCGCAGATACCGCAGTGAATGTTTGGACGAGTTTCTTTACCCATCTTAACAGCCATCTTCATTAAGCTACCAACACCTGTCTGGTCGAGCTTAGCAAATGGATCGTTTTCGTAGATCTTCTTGTCGTAGTAAGCCTCTAAGAACTTACCAGCGTCGTCACGGCTGAAACCGAATGTCATCTGTGTAAGGTCGTTTGTACCGAAGCAGAAGAACTCAGCTTCCTTAGCAACAGCATCAGCTGTTAAGCAAGCACGTGGGATTTCCATCATTGTACCAACTTCGTACTTGAGCTCTACGCCTGCAGCAGCGATTTCAGCATCAGCTGTCTCAACTACTACGTCCTTAACGTACTTAAGCTCTTTAACTTCACCTGTAAGTGGAATCATAATCTCAGGAACGATTGTCCAGTCTGGGTGAGCCTTAGATACGTTGATAGCAGCGCGGATAACTGCCTTTGTCTGCATCTTAGCGATTTCTGGGTATGTTACTGCAAGACGGCAACCACGATGACCCATCATAGGGTTGAACTCGTGGAGTGAAGAAATGATAGCCTTGATGTCAGCAACGCTCTTACCCTGAGCTTCTGCAAGAGCAGCGATGTCAGCTTCCTCTGTAGGAACGAACTCGTGGAGAGGTGGGTCTAAGAAACGGATACAAACCGGGTTGCCCTCAAGTGCTTCGTAAAGCTTCTCAAAGTCGCCCTGCTGGTATGGCATAATCTTCTCAAGAGCAGCCTCTCTGCCCTCTACTGTATCAGCACAGATCATCTCTCTGAATGCTGCGATTCTGTCAGCCTCAAAGAACATATGCTCTGTACGGCAAAGACCGATACCCTCAGCGCCGAGCTCTCTAGCACGCTTAGCATCTTCAGGTGTATCAGCGTTTGTTCTAACCTTAAGTGTTCTGTACTTATCAGCCCACTCCATAATTCTACCGAACTCGCCAGCGATTTCAGCGTCTACTGTAGGGATAATACCCTGATAGATGTTACCTGTTGAACCGTCGATTGAAATGTAGTCGCCCTCGTGGAATTCAATACCAGCGAGTGTGAATACTTTGTTGTCTTCGTCCATCTTGATTTCTGAGCAACCAGATACACAGCATGTACCCATACCACGAGCAACAACAGCAGCGTGTGATGTCATACCGCCACGAACTGTGAGGATACCCTGAGCAGCCTTCATACCTTCGATATCTTCAGGTGAAGTCTCAAGTCTAACGAGAACAACCTTCTCGCCTGCAGCGCCCCAGTTCTTAGCGTCTTCAGCAGTGAATACTACCTTACCGCAAGCAGCACCAGGAGAAGCTGGAAGAGCCTTACCGATTGGAGCTGTCTCTTTTAATGCCTTAGCATCGAACTGTGGGTGTAAGAGTGTGTCGAGGTTTCTTGGGTCGATCATAGCAACAGCCTTCTTCTCGTCGATCATACCCTCGTCAACGAGGTCACAAGCGATCTTTAAAGCTGCCTTAGCTGTTCTCTTACCGTTTCTTGTCTGGAGCATATAGAGCTTGCCGTGTTCAACAGTGAACTCCATATCCTGCATATCTCTATAGTGATCCTCGAGGTTTGCACAAACTTCTTTGAACTGTGCGAAAGCCTCAGGGAACTTGTTAGCCATTTCAGCGATTGGCATTGGTGTTCTTACACCGGCAACAACGTCTTCGCCCTGTGCATTTGTAAGGAACTCACCCATGAGCTTCTTCTCACCAGTAGCTGGGTCACGAGTAAATGCAACACCGGTACCGCAATCATCACCCATGTTACCGAAAGCCATCATCTGTACGTTTACAGCAGTACCCCATGAATAAGGGATATCGTTGTCACGACGGTAAACGTTAGCTCTTGGGTTATCCCATGAACGGAATACAGCCTCAACAGCGCCCATAAGCTGTTCCTTAGGGTCTGTTGGGAAGTCTTTACCAATCTTTGACTTGTACTCAGCCTTGAACTGCTCAGCTAAAGTCTTTAAGTCTTCTGCTGTGAGGTCTACGTCCTGAGTAACGCCCTTTGCTTCCTTCATCTCGTCGATGAGCTCTTCAAAGTACTTCTTACCAACTTCCATAACAACGTCAGAGTACATCTGGATGAAACGGCGGTAGCAGTCATAAGCCCAACGTGGGTTGCCTGACTGAGCAGCCATTGTCTCAACAACGTCTTCGTTAAGACCGAGGTTGAGGATAGTATCCATCATACCAGGCATTGATGCTCTAGCACCTGAACGAACAGATACTAAAAGTGGGTTCTCTTTGTCGCCGAACTTTTTGCCTGTGATTTCTTCCATTTTGATGATGTTTTCCATAATCTCAGCCTGGATATCATCATTAATCTTTCTGCCGTCCTCGTAGTACTGTGTGCAAGCCTCAGTAGAAACTGTGAAGCCCTGTGGTACAGGAAGACCGAGTTTTGTCATCTCAGCAAGGTTAGCACCTTTACCGCCGAGAAGCTCTCTCATTGAAGCGTCGCCCTCTTTGAAGAGGTAAACAAACTTGTGACTCATTTTGAATCAACCTCCTAAAAATATTGTTAATAGGCCGCCATATAAATTGCTTTTATTTTGCACTTTTTATTATGACCTAAACATGCCTATCGATATTATAACAAATGTTATATTAAAATTCTATAGATAATCTAAAAAAATCTTATAAAAGTTAGGTGTTTTTTTTGGTGATATTGTGAAAAATGTTTAATTTACATTTAATTTGCAAATTAAACTTGAAATTTTACAAATATATGCGATAATATTAATATCTGTTATTATGCGAGGTGCGATATGGCTAAATGTGCAGTTATTCTCGCCGGTGGCGAAGGCAAACGAATGAAGTCGAATAAACCAAAACCTATGAGCGAAGTGCTCGGCAGACCGATGCTGCAATGGGTTATCGACTCTGTACGCGGTGCAGGAGTTGAAAACATCTGCGTTGTAAAAGGCTTTAAAAAGGAATGTATCGAAGAATACGTTGCTACCTTGCCTTACAAGGTCGAAACTGTTTATCAGGCCCAGCGTTTAGGTACAGGCCACGCGGTTATGATGGCTAAAGACTTCTTAAAAGAAAACGAAGGCGATGTCGTCATTTTGTGCGGTGATGCTCCGTTTATGGACAAGGACACTATCGCAGACGCTTTTGCTCAGCACGATAAGGAAAACGCCTCCGCTACTGTTATTTCTGCGGTGCTTGAAGATTCTACAGGCTACGGACGAATTGTCAGAAATGCTGACAACTCTTTAAAAGCGATTGTAGAGCAAAAAGAAGCAGACGAAGAAACGCTTAAAATCAAGGAAGTAAACTCGGGTGGATACTGGTTTGATACAAAAGACCTTTTGTCAGTACTCGACTCGATTACCGCAAACAACGCGGCTGCTGAATACTACCTTCCTGATGCGTTAAAGCTCTTGATTAATAACCAAAAAACTGTTGGTGCTTTTACTGCAAGCTCACCTGATACGGTGCTCGGTGCAAACGACCCTCAGCAGCTTGAAGAACTCAACCAGATTGCTATCAAAAAAGGCTATCGTTAAAACTAGTCTAGCTATCAAACGGATATAATTTTATTTTCATATATCATCAAAATATCAAAAAGGGGAATATCAAAAAATGAATTCACATGGTAAGGACATCAAGATTTTCACACTGAACTCTAACGTTGAAGTTGCTCAGGGTATTGCCGGTTGCCTCGGTTTACCACTTGGTAAAAGCGACTGCGCTACTTTCTCTGACGGTGAAATCGCTGTTTCGCTTCACGAGTCTGTACGTGGTAGCGAGTGCTTTATTGTGCAGTCAACCTGCTCACCTGTAAACGACAACCTTATGGAGCTTCTCATTATGATTGATGCTATGAAGAGAGCTTCCGCTTCTTCCATCACAGCAGTTATGCCTTATTTCGGCTATGCTCGTCAGGACAGAAAATCAAAGGCAAGAGATCCAATCTCAGCAAAGCTTGTTGCTGACCTCATTACTGCTGCAGGCGCTGACAGACTTCTTACAATGGACCTTCACGCTGCTCAGATTCAGGGCTTCTTCAACATTCCTGTTGACCACCTTGTTGGTGCTCCTATGCTTGCTGAGCATATGAGAAACAAGATTGCAGGCCACACCGACGAATATGTTGTTGTATCACCTGACTTAGGTTCTGTTACACGTGCTCGTAACTTTGCTGCTAAAATCGGCTGCCCTATCGCTATCGTTGACAAGCGCAGACAGCGTGCTAACGTTTCTGAGGTTATGAACATTATCGGTGAAGTAAAAGGCAAAAAGGTTATCCTCGTTGATGATATGATTGATACCGCAGGTACACTTTGCAATGCTGCTAACGCTATCGTTGAAAAAGGCGGCGCTACAGAGGTTTACGCTTGTGCTTCTCACGCAGTACTTTCCGGTCCTGCTATCGAGAGAATTAAGAACAGCGCTATCAAAGAGTGCATCCTCCTTGATACTGTTCCGATTTCAGAGGAGAAAATGATTGACAAATTTACTATTCTTTCTGTTGCTCCGCTGTTTGCTGAAGCAATCGAGAGAATTTACGAAGACAAGCCTGTTTCTCCAATGTTCCTGTAAAACTTCTTGAGGGTGTCAGCCGACACCCTCTTTTGTTCTTTAAATATACGTTATTTTAATTCTTTAGGAGAAGTATATGTTCTCAAAATTCAAGAAAAATTCTAACTCTACTGCTATTGAATATTTAGTTGTCGGACTCGGAAATCCGGGCAAAGAGTACGAAAACACCCGCCACAACTGCGGGTTCATCGCTGTTGACCATATAGCAGAAAAACTCGGTTGCAAAATGAACAAGCTGAAGTTTAAATCGACCATCGGCGATTGTGTCATAAACTCGCACCGTTGTCTTTTAATGAAGCCGTCCACCTTTATGAATTTATCCGGTCAGGCGGTGACAAGTGCGATGCAGTTTTACAAAATTCCGCCTGAAAATGTCATCGTGATTTTTGACGACATTTCGCTTGATGTCGGCAAAATGCGTATCAGACGCAAAGGCTCTGACGGCGGTCAAAAGGGTATGCAAAACATCATTTACCTGTCAGGTAGCGAGAATTTCCCGCGCATCAAGGTAGGTATCGGCAAAAAGCCACACCCTGAATATGACCTAAAAAAATGGGTGCTGTCTAAGTTTTCAAACGACGACAAAAAGCTCATCGACCCGTTACTTGATAACATTTTAGACGCTGTTTCCCACATCGTTTCAAATAACATCGACAAGGCGATGAATCTATATAACTCCTGATAAAACGCTTATTTTAAAGTGCTCAAATATATCCGTTAAAATCTGATTCGAATATACTTTAAAGCTTTAAGCATAATATAATACTGAGGTACGAAAATGAAGTTCTTAGACAACATACTGACAGGCACTAAGGGCTTTAGCGCCTTGAGTGTCGCCCTCAGTCAAAAAACTGCCTGCGCTGTAACAGGCGTATCGACAGTCCACAAAGCAAATATCGTATCTGCGCTCTGCCATTTTAAAAATTGCAGGGCTTTTTGTGTTGCCCAAAATGAGATTGAGGCACAAACCTTGTGCAATGATTTAGCTATGATGGGACTGCGCGCTTTTGTATATCCCGTAAAAGATTTCACCTTTATGAACATCGACGTAAAGTCGCACGAATACGAGCATCAGCGCATCAACGTGCTTACTAAAATTTTAAATGACGAATGTGATGTTGTAATCGGCTGTATGGAAGCTTTTTCGCAGTTTACTATCCCGAAAGATGTCTTAAAAATTGCATCAGTTTCTCTAAAATGCGGCGACAGCATAAAGCTTGAAGGGCTTATTAAATCACTTTTACTTTTAGGCTACGAGCGGTGCGAGCAGGTCGAGGGCGTCGGACAGTTTGCTCTACGCGGTGGAATACTTGATTTGTTTATGACAAACTCAACAGCTCCTGTAAGAATTGAATTTTGGGGCGACGAAATCGACACAATCAATTACTTTGATACCATCACCCAGCGACGCACAGACTTCTGCGAAAGCATTTTGCTCTCGCCATCAACCGAAGTTTTAATAGAAAACAAAGCCGAACTAATCGCAAAGATACGCAAAAAAGCGTCGTATTTAAAAACCGAAAAGAACGAAAAAGCAAAAGAAATTTTGCTAAGAGAAGCACAGCTTCTTGAAGACGATATCACTATCCCGAATATCGACAAATTTATTGCGACTGTGTATAAAACACCGCACACACTTTTTGACTATATCGACGACGATGCACTTGTTTTTATCAGCGAGCCTAAGGCCGTAAAAGAGCGTATGAAATCGGTCGATGCATACAACAAAAACGAGCTTTCGTCGATGTTTGAAAGCGGTGCACTTTGCAGAGGCTTCGAGACTTTTTCGCTTGATTACGCTCAATGTATGAACAAAATATGCGAGCACCCTCTGCTTTATATGGATAACTTCTCGCATGGCGGCTACGACACCTCTATTTCACAGCTTGTTAATTTCAACGCTAAACAAAATGCTTTATTTAACGGCACCGTATCCTCACTTATAGAAGACCTTGAGGAAATCTCGTACAAAAATTATAAAATTGCTGTGCTTGCAGGAACAAAAAAAGCCTGTATCAATTTGTGCGAAGCTCTGGAACACAAAGGCTATAAAGCACAAATTATCAAAGATACCGACACTTTGCAAAAGGGTATTATCTATATTGTCGAGGGGCTTTTATCCTCGGGTATTGAATACCCGTCAGAGTACTTCATACTGTATTCACGTGCACAAACCTTTGCAAAGGTGCAAAAAAGCCGTAAGATACCTAAAAATGCCCAGCAGGTGCACAGCATTTCTGAGCTTGAAACGGGCGATTATGTAGTCCATTCTACACATGGTATCGGACTTTTTAAGGGTATCCATAAAATACAGGTGCAAGGCGTTACAAAGGACTATATAAAAATCGAATACCAAAAGGGTGACTTGCTTTATGTCCCTGTTACCCAGCTTGATTTGGTTGCAAAATATATCGGCCCTAAAGAAGATACTAAAGTAAAGCTTTCTAAGCTCGGCGGTACTGACTGGCAAAAGGCAAAGTCACGTGTTAAATCTGCTGTAAAAGATATGGCAAAGGAGCTTATAAATCTTTACAGCAAGCGTATGCAGGCACAAGGCTATGCTTTTTCCTCAGACAACGAATGGCAACGAGATTTTGAGTCCTCCTTTGAATTCGAAGAAACCCAAGATCAGCTTCGCTGTTGTAAAGAGATTAAGCGCGATATGGAGCGCCTTGCTCCTATGGACAGGTTGCTGTGCGGTGATGTCGGCTTTGGAAAAACCGAGGTCGCGTTGCGTGCTGCTTTTAAATGCGTTTGCGACTCAAAGCAATGTGCACTTTTGTGCCCTACTACAATTTTAGCATGGCAACACTTTCAGACTATGTTAAATCGCTTTGACAACTATCCTGTCAGGGTAGAACTGCTGTCGCGTTTTCGTACCAAAAAACAGCAGGAAGAAATTATTAAAAAGCTTAAACGCGGTGAAATCGATATGATAATCGGTACCCACCGCTTAGTACAAAAGGACGTAGAGTTTCGTGATTTAGGACTTGTCATTATCGACGAGGAACAGCGTTTCGGCGTTGCCCACAAGGAACGTTTTAAAGAGCTGTGCGAAAATGTTGATGTACTCACACTCTCCGCTACCCCTATCCCTCGTACGCTGAATATGGCGATGAGCGGAATACGCGATATGTCGGTAATCGAAGAAGCACCGCTTGACAGAAAGCCTGTGCAAACCTACGTTTTAGAGCACGACAACGACATAATTTACGAGGCAATCAGAAAAGAAATTCGCCGAGGCGGACAGGTTTTTTACCTGCACAATAATACAGAAACTATAGCAGCAAAGGCAAATAAAATAGCAGACGCTATCCCATCTGCAAATGTTGCTGTCGGTCACGGCAAAATGAGCGAGCAGGAACTGTCTGAGGTCTGGAGAAAAATGCTCGAACAGGAAGTAAACGTGCTTGTCTGCACCACTATTATTGAAACGGGTGTTGACCTGCCAAATGCAAATACCCTGATTATCGAAAATGCCGACCGCTTTGGCCTTTCTCAGCTACACCAGATACGAGGCAGAGTCGGTCGCTCTTCCCGCAGAGCGTACGCGTACTTTACCTTTAACGGTGCAAAGGTTATGTCAGAGCTTGCACAAAAGCGACTGCGTGCTATCAGGGAATTTACTCAATTTGGTTCAGGCTTTAAAATAGCTATGCGTGACTTAGAGCTTAGAGGTGCGGGCAATCTGCTCGGTTCTAAACAGCACGGGCATATGGAGGACGTCGGATACGATATGTATTTAAAGCTTTTGTCCGATGCTGTGCTTGAAGAAAAAGGTGAAAAAGACCCTAAGACACCTGATGCTGACTGTATGATTGATGTTGCGATTGAAGCACATATTCCTGAATACTATATCTCCAATTTATCTAACCGACTTGATGCCTACCGCAGAATTGCTGATATAAAAGAAAAAGCTGATGCACAGGACGTAATCGACGAATTTATCGACCGCTACGGCGATATCCCGACATCTGTTATGGGACTTATCGACATCGCTTTAGTTAGAAATATCGCAAGCTCTATGGGCATATATGAAATCAGACAAAACGAAAACAGCCTGCTTTTGTATATTGACTCTATAAAACGAGAAGAAGTCGGCATGCTTATTTCAAAGCTTAAAGGTCAGGCAATGCTAAGCGCAAGCGCTAAGCCGTATATTGCTGTAAAATACAAAGAAAAAATCAACCCACTTAATGCTTTAAAAGAAATATTCTTTTAAATTTTGCTTCATTCTACCCTATTTCTTGTGTATAAATTGTGAAGATTTGCTTTTTTTTGTACAATATATAGACAAATTCTACTTTTTTATGTATAATGACTAAGTACGTTTAAATACTTTAAAGGACGGTAAAAAACAATGAAGAATTTTACTAAATTTCTTGCAGTAGTTTTGGTTATCATTATTGCTCTTTCAACTGCTGCTTGCTCTCTTACACCACAGACTTCTTACAAAGAAGGCGACAACGAGCTTGCTATCGGTGTTTACATCTACGCTATGTATAACGCTTACACACAGGCTCAGTCTTTTGCTCAGCAGACAGAAGGCTACGATGCTGAAGCCGGCACTTACGACGGCGACACTTCTTTCTTGAAAGTTGAAATCACTGACGAAGAAGGCAAAAAGGCTACTGCTGACCAGTGGATTATGGACGAAACTGACAGAGCTATGAGAACCTTACTTGCTGTGGACAAGGAATTCGACAGACTCGGCGCTACTATCGACCAGGCAAGCATGGAAGGCTATCAGGCAAGTGCAAAAGAGTACTGGGACTACGGCCCATATTACTCAATGTACGGCGAGCAGTACATCAACCCATACAAAGATATTTTCGAGCCACTTGGCGTATCATACGACTCTTTTGAATACTTCTACATCACATCTGCTAAGCAGGAAGTCATTTTTGATATGCTCTACAACGAGGGCGGCGAAAAAGCAGTATCAAACGAAGAGCTTGCAAAGTTTTTTGAAGACAACTACACAAGCTACGTGTACTTCAGCAAGAATCTCTACGAAACTGAGCAGCAGACAGGCGAAGACGGCAGCGCGCTTTCCTCAAACGTTGCTTTCTCTAAAAAGAGAATTGCTAACATCGAAAACAAGTTTGAAGGCTATGTAAACGATACAAACTCCGGTAAAGATGTAGACGATGTTGTTAAAGCATTTATGAAGGACTCTGACCTTGAGACCGACCCAAGTGTTAAGAATGTTGAGATTATGGCTGACAGCACAATCGGCGAAGATTTAGTAGCTGCTATAAATGACCTTAAAGATAACAAAGCATCCTACAAGATTATCGGCGAAGCTGATACACAGGTAATCTACTACTTCTTCAAGGAAGCTATCACAAAACAGACAGAAAACTACATCAATGACGAAGCAAATCGCGAGTCAGTTCTTCAAAGCTACAAGGGCGACGAGTTCAAATCTTACATCGATGATATTGCTAAATCACTTGATGTTACAATTTCAAAGGCAGTTAAGAAATACAGCCCTGAAATGTTTGAAGATTAATTTTCCCTTTTGTTTTCTGATAATTCTACACAAACTGCACACTTTAATCAGGGAGTGATAATGTGAACAAAAGAATAAATGTACTTCTTATATCAGTCGCACTTATTATGTGTATGACAGTATTTGCTATATCTGCTTACGCTGCTGCAGAGCCTACTACAGCCCCTGCACCTGTTGACCCGGCACCGACTTCTACACCGGTTGATCCGGCACCGACTTCTGCACCCGCTGCCCCAACCTCTGCACCTGCTCCTAGCGAGGGCAACACTCCTGCAATTACTGACCCTACAGTTGACCCTAATCAGGGCATCATAGAAGACCCGACTACAGATGCTTATGTTGAGCCTGAGGCTACTGAGTATTACTACTACGACGAAGATGAAATGGTAAATAACATCGACGGCACAGCAGGTAATGTTTCTGACTATACAAATTTGTATGACACCTCAGACTTTGACGAAAAAGCACTTGAAGAATCTAAATGGGACGATATCGCACTTGATATTTCTGAAGCTAAAGGCGACGCTATGGACTTCTCCGCTATCAAAGAAAACACCTCACAAGAGGACGATGGCGAGTGGATTATCTACACCGGCTTTACCCTTATCGGTCTTGCTTTACTTGGCATTTTGTATTTTACGATTGCCACAATTACATACAAGAAAAAGCTTAAAAAACTTAAAGCAAGAGAACAAAGACAGCGTCAAAGAGACCAACAACGTCCTAGAAATGACTACGGCGACTCTGACGAGTTCCCGTCTGTACAGGACTACAACCGACACTATCAGCGCAACCGCTACGCACCAAGTGGTGGCGGATATGCCGAGCGTAAACGCAGAAACGCCGACACTGCTGAAATTGATATTCCAAGAAGATACATTTCAAAACATTAATAAAAACACAAAGCACCTACCAAAAAAGGTAGGTGCTTTTTTATTACTTAAACAAAAGCATTACATACTGGCCTTCGTTCTCGTTAAAATTGTTAATCATACCGTCAGTAGGCTGTGTGTCCTGAGTTACTACTATAGACTGCTCTTTAAGAGTTAAATTTGCATTTGAACCAAAGGTTCTTCCGACTATCGCAAAGTGAGAAATAACATTGTTATTTGCATCAATCTCCACAGGTGGATAAAACTTCTGGAACACGATTGCAAATCTGTAGCTGTTTTCAAGCTCAAAAGTTTTTGTTCCTGCTCCGTCACCCGCATAGGAAAATACCGTATATGGGTTTTCGTAACGCTGTTTTTCCTGTGCAGAAACGTGAATAGAGCTGTTTAGTATGTGACCGCCCAGCTTTTCATCGATGATGTTATTGTCATTGACAAAGTCAATTCGCTTTGGTCGGTCACTTGACTGCCACGCACACAGATTAAGATTTTCGGTATAAGAGGTTGCTGCCATTTTGTTCCTCCTTATTCTAGGTTATCAATATCTTCCCACCTTAGATTAAGTGAGTCGATGTATGTAAAGTCGTTGTTTTTGCTGTCGCTTTGCTCCCAACTCGGCCCGTTAAAAACCACATACACTACCTGATGCGCAGGCATTATTTTCAAAATCTGCGAGCGTATCCACGCTTTTTGAGCATCGGTGTAGCTGCCCAACGCGTCAACAACTATAGTGTAGGTTTTCGGATACTCATACACCTTGAAATTTTCAAGCGAAAAGCTTTTTAGCGATTTATTGATTTGCTCTACAGTAAAGCTTTTCTGGTCGATGCTTTCTCTAAGATTTAGCATCTGTCTGCGTTTTTGAAGTGTCAGGTCATCTCGCAAAGCCCCGATAATAATTTCTCGATTTTCAATGCCATAGGTCGATGCTGTATCAATAAAGCATTCAAAAAGCATCTCAAGCGTTTTTTTATTGAGTCTGTTTATCTCGTCTGAATAGGTCTGCAATTCATACGAGATGTTTGAGTTTTCAAAGCTGTATAAAGAAAGTGGGGATAGCGCTTCTTTCATTGATGTATATGCTTCTTTCATTACTGCACCGCCCTGATATCAATTTTATTTACCACACATTTTTCATTAGGTTTCGGGTAAACATCGCTGCAGTAAGCATCAATAAAGCTGTAATTTTTTACTCCCTGTGTATGGTGAATTATGTCGCCGACATTGCTTAAAAGCACAGGCTCACCTACCGAAAGCGAGTTTACGTAATCGGTGATTTTTTCTTTTAGCAAAGCTGACAGCTCATTAAAGTCATAACCGTCAAAAACTTCAAGAGTAAAGCTAAAGAGCACGTCATTTTTCAGCGCATATAAAACAAACACATCAACGTTGAGCTCTCTGTTTTCATCGATAAGCGCCTGTGCCTGCTCTATCTGTGCTCTTGTGACACTTTCGCCGTTATATCCGCATACATAAACATCTACTGTGCCCGCACCTCTAGAGCACGGTACAACCGACGCCGAGTGTATGCCATCTACAGACAAAGCAAGACGCTTGTAATAAACCGCATTTGTACTGTTTGATATATCCTGATAGCTTGCAAGCACACGCTTTCTTAAGTCTTCATCGGTTTCTTTATCAAAACCGCCTTTAAAAGCACTTTTGTTTACAACTGCACTTATGTTAAGCGGAGGCGTCACCATCACCGTAACTGTATTTTCAGACACGTTATAGTCGCTACCGCCCTGCACAGCCACAACCTTTACCTTGACTGATTTCTGACCTGCTAAAAGAGTCGCATCTTCTACTGTTTCATAGCTTTTTGCAACAGGCCCGACGGTTGCAACCACCGTGCCCTTTTTTATTACAATATCACTTTCTGATGCATCAACTACTGAGAAGGTGACTTCACCCGTTGCTTTGACTGCTTCTTTTCTTATTAAGCCTCGCTGTTGTGCGTGCTTATCAAGATACTCGCCCGTTGCTGTTGAAATAAACATCTGCCTTTTTACAAATTCTTGTGCAACATAGTTATTATAAATTTCTGCACTTAAAACCTTGAGTCTTAGCATTATATCTGATTCATCGCTGATTGTGCTACCGCTGTAAAACTCATAATTTTCAATCATTCTATTAAGAATTTCTTCGTAACTATCCATTGATTGTCACCTCCGTTGTCGCGCTTTTGTCTTTGCATATAACCCTTATAATCGCTTTTTTAGGCGTGCTGTTTTTATCAACACTTAAAACCTGTAAATCGCAGTAAGGAATATCCACGGTCGCTTCCTTATAGAGCATCTCGAGCTTTTCTTTGAGCATTTCGTCGTTCATACTAAGGGTATGAGTATTACACCCAAGCTCCCTGTCAAAAGGAAAAGCCCCCTTTTTTATTGTGCAGGCGATTTTTATTCTCTGCACAATTTCTTCAAATGACTCAACATAAACCGTACTGCCCCATTGTGTTATTGCAAGGTCATTATTTTCTATTTTTACATCCATAGCTACTCAACCGCCTTTCCGTTGATAAGCACGGAGCCGTCGTTTTTCAAAACTATAGATGCACCGCCTAAGGAATAAAGCATCAGCTCGCCCGGCTTTAGCCCCATATCGGGTGCAATAACGCCGATGCACGCCTCTTTTTTAGTAAGTGGCAAAACCACCGAATGCTCACCCACAGGCGGGTTGTAAACAATTCCGAATGGAGCAACAATCGGCATATCTCTATGCTCGAGTGATGTATTAACCGCAACATTTCCAAGCTTACTTTGAGTAACATCACCACAGCTTGCATCACTTTTAGAAAAAGAATTTTTAGTTACATAATCAAGTAGCCACATACTACACTTCCTTTCTCTTTAGCGTCACTATAGTGACATCTTTTTTAGAACTCAACTGATATCTGATGCTGCTTACGTACAGGTTATCTATATCTTTGCAGATTGAATTTTTCACCTTAGCATTGCTGTTAAATACTGAAAGATGCTGACCAACGCATTCAAGGGTAATGTAGTATGCTTTTTCTCTGCCGTTTTTTATCATTTTATCGGCGTACTCTACCGGAGTATCAGTAAGCACAGAATTCAAATACCTCTCGCGTTGAATTTTTCTTTTTGTCGCATCTTTGTTTTCAACTACGCTGTTATATCCGCAGGAATTAGTCACCTTTATACGCACCTTGGAAATCTCTTCGCATCTTTTGTTTACCTGTGCAAATTTAGTGTAAGGGATACCGTCACCGTCATTTGAAAAGACAACGGTGCTATCCTTTTTTGAGCCTGAAAAATCGACCTCTCCATACTCGTTTACACGCACAGTACTGTTATAGGCGTTCTTTGAAAAATCTTCTATCGCCTGCCAGTTTGTCTGACCCTTTAATACTGTCTGTGTACCGTAGAAAGTCACGTTTTCTCCCCTTGTTTTTAAACCGAAAGGTGTGATATGGTGCGACTCAATCACAAAGGTGTCGGGGTGCATATAGCTTATTGGCTCGCTTTCGTTGTCGACAAGCTTTGATGCCATACTGCGTGCAACAATTTTTATGTACTCACCTGACGCGCTTGATAGAATCTGTTGCTCATCAATAATGCCGTAAAACAACGCTTTATCGTCATCAAAGAGTTTAACCTCAACAAGCTCATCACAGTCAAAATATGCAAACACAGCGCTCATATCATCACACGGAACGCCCTGCTCCATATTCACATCAAGCGTAACAGGGTTAAAAGCAGTAACACTCTTACCATTTATATCCGTAAAAACAAATCTCAGCACAGCTTTATGCACTCCCCTTTCTTTATATCATTGATAAACATAATGTGTTTATTAAGCTCTACAAGCTTTTTTATATCAACACCATATTTGTAGGAAACGTCCCACAGCGTTGTATCTAAGTCACAGATAATCTCTTTTGAAAAAACAAAGCACTGTGGCCTATCCTTTAAAATCGAAAACGAAAAGCTGTATGTAAGAACAGATGAAGAGGGCTTTGCGATAATTGAGAGCTTATCAAAGCACGCATAAAACGGACTAAGCTTTGGCAAGCACAAAATTGCGTTTTCGCCCTGTTCATAAAGGCTTTTAAGCTTTTGATACTGATGTATACAATCATCACCGTAAAGCTCACCCACCCCGCTTATCCTAATCGGCTTTTCGCCGAAATTGATAAGCACATCAGCGCTGTATGGAAGCTCAATCCTCTGCACCTTTTTTTCGCTGTGGATTTCAAGACTTTTCGGGTTATGATGCCAGCTAAAGCCGTTAAATCTCATTGGGCTTAATTTCATCTTGTGCCCACCTCCTGCTCATCTAAAAAAGCTCTGTTGTAGCGTCGGCAGTCGCGCTCAAACTCTTCAGAAATTCTAAAAACCACATCGCTGTTTATTTCTGTCTGACTAAATTCAGGCACTATGTTTTCAGTCTTTTCCATACTCATACCTCCGCTACATTCATTTTTGTCGCAATTATCGTGTACTTATCTGTCAGCGGTTTTTGCGGTAAAGCTTCCCTGACTTTGCTTTTAAGGCGACAGTTTAAATACTCGTACCTTTTGTTGCCGTCTGCTAAAGACAAGGTGAAGCCGTCCTTTTCAAAAATTTCGCTATCTAAATGAGTAAGCGCCGTAAGGCTTAGCTCATAGCTTTTGTTTAAAGGCACGGTATCAAACGCTTCATCACACAAAAACTCTTCAATTTTATATACGTCTGAACTTTCCTGAGCAACAAAAGATGTGACAAAACAAAGAAGCTCTTCATCAATATAAATATTAATATCCTCACCCTTTAAAAGTCTTAGTGTATTCATCCTGTCACCTCCTCGTACATACAAAACGATAGCTGTAAAACTACATCTCTATATACAGACATAGCGTTCTCATCAAACGATATCGCAGAAATTTTTATATCCTGACAAGCGTTGTAGCTGTCGCTTTTTCTGATTGCATCGCATAGCTCATTTGCAAGGCTGATAAGCCCCTCGCCACCGTTGTTTTTCGGCGCATAAATTCTGAATTTCAGCGTTAAATCATACATACCGCCTTTTAAATTATCTTTAACATTTTCGCCAACAAAACTACTCACGACCTGAGTATCCAGCGTTGATACCGCTATCATATAGTCGCTTAAAGGGTTTGCTTGCTCATAAGCGCCAAAGCCTTTTACAAAGCATATATCGCTAAGCGAGCCATACGTTTTTATTTTTTTTACCATATCATCAATGTTAGTCTGAAGCTGCGTCATAGTCATCCCGCCTTTGTTCATAATACGGCTTAAGCACCGCCCATACATACAGCGCGCTGTTATTAAACTCGTAGGTGTCGCTGTTATGCACAACATATTTTTTGCCGTTAGATGTGAGCACCGCGTTCTCCCTTATATCAAACCTTAACTGCGGTGTGCCGATATAAAGGTAATATCTTTTTTCGGAAAAGCCGCCTGTGGTAATCGAATCATTAAAATATCGGCTGTTTTTATAGTGAAGCGGCTGAATAAAAGCTTTTGTAAAATAAACTTTTGCGCCTTTTTCTATTTTTACCCGATTACCATAGGTATTAATCATATTTTTTACGCTGGCAAATATGCTCATACACTCACCCTTGTAAAGCAAAAATCATCAAAGCTTACAAGGTCTGTTATTTCCTGCTTTTGGTTTTGCCACATTAAAGCAGCAGACTCTATCATATCTGACGACTTAGTAATCTGCACATCGCCTGCTTTTAGGCTGTAGGCGGTGTTTGCACTCATAGCAAGCGCATATTTATAGTACGCGTAAACAGCACACGCATACGCAAGACGCTTGTTTTCGCTTTCGCTAAACTCTTTTTTTCTTTGCTTGCCCTCAAAGTATTTTATGCAATCAACTATAATAAAAATCCATTTTGATATTTCTTCTTGCTCAAGGCCTGACACCAGAGCAAATCTGTCCAGCACATCTTTTAAACTCAAGGTGTCGCCCTCCTTTAGTATGTAAGTTTAATTGATGCGTCCTTGAAAATCTTTGCAAAGCCCGCGATACAAGAAACTGTTGCACGCTCGAGCTGTCTGTCGATGAGCTTGTCGTAGTCAGTAACAACGTCGCCTGCCTTAACCATTTCAAGAGCACAGTTTTTATCAAGACCAATGATAAGGTCAGAGTTGATAGCATCTGTGTGCAGTAGGTTTGCACCAAGTGGTGTGACCATTTTGCCACTGCCCTGGAAATTAAGACCTGCTGCAGCATCCTTCATCTCGCCCATTGCTAAAATCTTCTTCATAGCAGAGGTTGGCGCTAAAATTGTATTGAGCTGATACGGAGAAAGATTTGCCCATAAGGAGATGAGGTCGTCATAAGAAACGTCGCCTGTCTCGGCGCTTGCGATAGCCTTGCACGCATTTGAGTTGCCGTCACCGTTTAAAATAGTGTCTACAGCGTCTTTGAGCTGTGCTCTGGCAATATATGCGCCAATCTGGTTGAGCGTTACCGTAAAGAGGTCGAGACGCTGGAAGCGTAACGCCTCGTAAGAAGATACGAGCATTCTGCCACGCTTATGAAGCTTAACGAGGTTTTCAGATGTTTTTACAACTGTCTGCGGAATGTACGCACCCTCGTTTACGATGCTCAAAGACTTGTCGTCTTCACTAGGGTCAGACGTAATGCTTCTGTAGTCCATACCGTCGATTGTAGTAACGGTTGCGACAATGTCAGATAAAATGTCTGCGTTTTCCATACCCTGCTTTACTGCACGAGCAACATATTCAGGGAAAAGTGCAGATGAGTTTGAGCTCTGGAAAAACTTTTCGACACAGTCAGAACCCTCGCCTGATACCTTGATATCAAAACGCTTGAGCTGACGTGAAAACGCGTCTAAGTTTTCGAGCTGCGTACCGATATAGTTTGCTGATGGGTCTAAAGATTCGAGCACGTCAGTAAGGCTTTTGCCCTTTGCCTGATACATACCCTTTTCAAGATTAATATTCTCAAATAATGCCATTATTACATCTTCCTTTCAAAATTAAAGAATAAAGCCTACGATATTTTCTTCTGCTGATACAACAAGGTATTCTCTACCGTTATCAGATGCTTTTACCTTGCCTGATGCACCTGCGCAGATTGTTTTATAGCCTGTCTCAAAAGCATCGTCTGTAGGCATTTCGATATAGCCTGTAAGCTGGACTGCAGCGTAGCCGTTTCTTACATTAACTGCTACACCAATCATATTTTCATCGTCTGCGCACGCACAAACTGTCTTTGAATCTGACATCTTAACCGGTGTGCCCATAACAACTGTGCTGTTCTTATCAACAGCGAATGTCACAACGTTTTCGTTGTAGCCTGAAAAATTAATACTCATAATTTTTGCCTCCTTAAACCATAAACTGATTGTTTTTTTCTGTTACAAATTTTGAGCCCTTTTCGTCTTTTACACATTCAAGCTGAGGTGAACAAGGCTCTTCTTCCACGCTCTTTTTTGTGTACGCATCACACAAAGACTTAAGCTCGTAAACACTAAGCTTTTCTAAAATTCCTTTTAGCGTCTGCGTATCAAGCTCGATATGAGTTACGCCCATTAATCTAAGCGCCTCATTTTGAAGCTGTGCTTTGTAAAACTCGCCGTCTGATGCTCTTTGCTCGAGCTGTGCGATGTAATCACAAAGCTTTTCTGTCTGATGCGATTTTAATATCATCTCCTTGCCCTGTTTAAGAGCAGAAATTACATCCTTCATATTTTTACTCTCCTCTTTGTTTTTACAAAACGCTTTAATAACGCCTGCATTTTTCTGTGCAGGTACTGCAACAAAGCTAAATTCATACGCGTCATACACACCCGTTAGCTCACCGTAACAAAGTTTACCGTTATACTCTTGTCCCTTTGTGTGGTGACAACTTGTCGTATGCATATCCTGTGAGCATATTGAACACAGGGTTTCTTTTACCGCACACCCGACGCTTACTTCCTTTGTAATGCCTGAATCAAGCGCCAAAATAAGCTCTTTGTTTTTCTCAGATTTAGGAAGATACGCACGTGCGACAAGTCTGAAATAATCGTCACCCGTTTTAGTTTTTCTGTTTTCAAGGGCTTCAACCTTGCACGAAAAAATACGTGCTGACTGATTTTTTGCACTTGGGTTGTGGTCAAAAATGCCCGTCTTTCCGACAAAGAGCTTTTCAAGCTCAAAGAGCGATTCAACCGTAAAGCGTTCAAAATCTCTATCGATGTCGTTATCACAAAGCACAACGGAGAATACGTAAACCTCATCAGCACTCAGCTCTCGTCGTGTGTACTGATTAATAAGCTGTAAATCTTCATTACTTACTAAAGTGTCTGCACTTTTAATTACCTTACCTGTTTTCAACTTTTCACCTCCGCTAAAGAAAGCTCAATCTGCTGTGCCTGAGCATTGTGCAGACGAGCAGTCGCAAGCTCTGTTTCGTCTAGCAGACTGATATTGCTCCAGTTTATTTCGAACTCATCGCAAAGCGAAGAAGTTCTTAAAAACTGCCTGCAAATCTTTTTGATAACAGGATTTAAAATCGTCCTGTAATACTCAAGCTCGCTTGTTAAAATATCCGCCTGCTGGGCGCTCATACGCTCTGTTGAGGACCACGAAAGTCCGAGCAAAAACGGCGGGATAGAAAGCTTTGCAACAATCTGTTCTAAAAGATGTCGTATCTCGATATCGCACGACAGCACCTGATTATCAGCACCGATTACCTTAACCGAAACATCACCCACCGACACAAAGTCGCATACCTGAGATTTATCCCTCATCGCCTTGCTCCATTGTGTCGCAATTTCCTGCACACGCTGTTTTGTGTTTATGTGAGCGTTTTCCTGCGGCTTATAGGTAATTGCAAAACGCACGTTTCCAACTCTTTCGAAATTCACACCGATTGTGTTGAAAATCTTCAAAAGTATTGAGCTTACAAACGGCAGTCCCTTTAAAATCGATGTGCCCTGCACCCTGCCCGGTGTCGGGTTTAAAAGGCTTAAGCAGATAAGCTCCTGATATTTAACCGGTGTGTAGCTCATATCCTTGCCCTTTGCACACACCAAAACATCAAGTGACGAGTCTAATTGTTTCAGCCTTACATCTTCTAATGACGCGTTATACAAAGCTTTTACAAAGCGAAAATCTTTTGACATAACAATCTCGCCTACTGCACTACCGTAGGTCAGAAGCTGGTCAAAATACGTATAGATAAACTGCATAATGCCGTTTGAGTTGTTATTTACTCTGACATCTTGCAAAAAATTATCCAGCGACTTTTGTGCCGATTTATCCTTACACTTAATTTCAAAAGTGCCGATAAGTCGCACAAGCTTTGAAATCGCAGCATCGATAACAGGAATTGCTTCTCTTAAGCTTTTATAAAGCTCAAGCTGTTTTTCACAATACGGACTGTAGTTATCAAGCATAGAAAATGGATGCTTATTCGTGCTTGATAAAGAGGTCTGAACAGTAAAGTCATCTGCATCGCTTTTCTTTTTTGCAGAAAATAATTTCAAGCTATTACCTCCTGTTTAGTATCTTTTTGCGGCGACAGCACAAAAATCACTGTCGTCGCGGTTTTTAATTGTGGTGACAAAATATCTGATATCATCCATCGCGTGGTCATTTGCTTTGACTACCATATCGTTTTGTGCGTTTTCGCTCCATCTGTATAAAGAGAACTCCTTTATGCTTGCTTTGCAGTTTTTGCATATACGCACGCTTTTCTCTTTAAGCGCAGAGGACACGGTTCTGATTCCGTCGATGACGTTGTTTTTTGCAGGCACTACTAAAAATTTCTGATGCCGCCTGATAACCTCAATAAAGCTACACGCTGACGGGTCAACCGTAACGCAGGATATCTTTTTACCATTCACAAGCTCGCACAACGCCTTGTAGTGCTCCTCGTCAGTACGCTGATATCCCTCTTTTTTAGAATCGAAATAATATTCGTCAATTCTATACCACACGTCGTTTTGTCTTCCCCACAAACCAAATGACGCGGGATTTACCGTACCGTAATCGCACGACACAGCGTATTCCTCAAAATCGCCTTTTGGTATATCGTAAAATGCGCTGTCATTGTCCATAAACGGATACACAGCACCGCACACGCTCACCCATCTGCCCTGAACAAAACGCTGATAAAAAGACCCCGAATACATCTTTTCGTAGCGCTTTATCATTTTTTTAGAAAGGGACGGGTTGTCGTGCATTGTAAAGTGGATATACAAAGCGTTTTTTTCTTTATGCTTTTTTATCCACTCGTTGTAGAACCAATGGGACGGATACTCAGGGTTGCAGTTAAACCAGAAAGTTGAGCCTGATACCGAGCATCGTGCCAAAGCCTGCTCGACAAAAGACCTCGGCATAAGTGCTACCTCATCAAGCAAAATTCCGCTAAGCGTCATACCCTGTATTAAAGAGGCTGAGCCCTCATCCTTACCGCCGAAAAGGTAAAAGCGGTTAACTTTGTTTTTGTAATTTGCGGTAATGAGGTTATCGCTTAGCTTATAAGAAATTTCAAAGCCCAACCGCTCAAGCTCAGATGTTAGAGGAGTGACTAAATTCCTGCGTAGCGATTTTATCGTTTTTCCGCACAAGGCAAACGAGCTGTCATCAAATTTTGCAAATGCCCACAAAATAAACGACAACGACATACAAAAGGTTTTGCCCGACCTGACTGCCCCGTCGCAGATCACCGCATCACAGCTTTTGTAGGGTGAGTTTTCGCTCCACCAGGTAAGTGCAAGCAACTGCTTTTTAGAAAAAGGTTTATAGTTCACCGTTTTCCACCTCAAGTTCGCTTATCGTCTTTGCGCCTAAATTTATTGCATCAATCAGACTGTTTCCAAAGTCCTGCTCTTTTTCGCAGTCGCTGATATTTTGCAACGCTTTAATTCTGTCAAAGAATTTTATCTCCATCGCTCCATCTTTAAGCTTTTTAATTTCGGACACCATAATCAGGTCCATTTTCGAGAGCGTTTCTCTACTCACATTTTCCATAAACAAAAGGCTGACAGCATCAGAAACTGATGAAAAAGCAAGGCGTTCAAAACCGAGTCGCGCTATCTGCTTGATTGCGTTTTCACGCGTGTTTATGATAGACGCTATCTCTGCTGCCGCCTCAGGCTTTGACAGTATCTGCTCGCCCTTTTGCAAAGGTTTTTTTGTGTAGCCCGCGTTTAGTGCAGACTTTTCAATATCAGCGCTGTTTGCATAATGCACACAAAAGAGTCTTTGCTTTTGAGAAAGCCCCCGTGTT
Organism: Ruminococcus sp.; assembly: GCA_017411835.1. Taxonomy (GTDB): domain Bacteria; phylum Bacillota; class Clostridia; order Oscillospirales; family Acutalibacteraceae; genus Ruminococcoides. The sequence goes on from JAFQPG010000018.1 coordinate 22,392, forward strand.
TTATTCTTCAAAGTATCTCTCCTTTCAATAATGGCTCTCACTTAACCCCCAAAAAACGAAAAAAGTTGCATAAAAATATGCAACTTCTGAAAAAATTTTTTATTTTTTTATAATTTTTCTAGTTTTGGTAAAGATATAGTAAACTGTAAATTTTTAAAAGGAGACTATATGTTTACTGAAAATTTTGAGCATAACAGAAAGCTTTTAAAAGATACTTTGCGTAGTGACGAGTGCTTTGACATAATCGAGCGAGATATCGAATTAAACGGCAAAAAAGCGGTTATGTTTTACATCGATGGCTTTGTAAAGGACGACACGATGGAGCATATTATGGAGTTCTTTTACTTAAATACCGAAGACGACATCACCGTTGATGCGCGCACCTTTGCATCTCACTGTGTACCGTACGTTGAGGTCGACGTCATGGGCGACCTTGATATGGTTGTAAAAAATGTGCTGTCTGGCGTTTCGTGCATTATAATAGACGGGTTTACCGAATGCATTATGCTTGATATGCGTACCTACCCTCAACGAAGTACATCAGAGCCACAAGACGACAAGGTGCTTCGAGGCTCAAAGGACGGCTTTGTAGAAACGCTGATTTTCAACTGTGCACTAATCAGGCGACGCATCCGCGACCCTCAGTTTACGACCACCGCATTATGCGTGGGCAAGTCATCAAAAACCGATATAGTAATGTGCTATATGAAGGACAAGGTCGATAAATCGCTTTTAAAAACGCTTAAGAAAAAGATAGAAAACTTAGATGTCGTAGCGCTTGCAATGAACCAGCAAAGTCTGATTGAAGCGTTGTATCCTAAAAAATGGTACAACCCTTTTCCAAAGGTAAAGTACACCGAGCGTCCTGACGTAGCCGCCGCGGTTGCGCTAAAAGGTAGTATAGTAATTTTGGTCGACAACTCGCCGTCAGCACTTTTGCTTCCGACCTCGATTTTTGAGGTACTCGAAGAAGCTGACGACTACTACTTCCCTCCGATTACAGGAACTTATATAAGACTTGCGCGATATTTAATCACAATCATTTCTGTGATTTTGACTCCGCTATGGCTCTTGGCGGTACAAAACCCCGACTTTGTCCCCGAAACTTTTTCGTTTGTTATCCCCGACAGCTCGCAGGTCAACATCTCGATTTTCTGGCAGTTAATTTTAATTGAAATCGGAATAGACGGCTTACGCCTTGCGGCTCTCAATACCCCCGACAGCCTGTCCACCTCGCTGTCCATCGTCGGAGCTATCGCCTTTTCGCAGTTTGCGATAGACTCGGGATGGTTTTCGATGGAGGTTATCCTCTATATGGCGTTTGTCACCATCGCAAACTACAGCCAGCCTAGCTATGAGCTCGGCTACAGTCTGAAATTTTTACGAGTTATTTTGCTTGTACTGACAAAGATTTTCAACTTCTGGGGCTTTGTCGCCGGTATTGCTTTAAATATCGTACTGCTTTTCACAAACAAAACCTTATCGGGAAAAAGCTATATGTATCCGCTTTTCCCATTAAACCCTAAAGAGCTGCTCTACAAGCTCACCCGCATACGCTCATCTGCTAAAAAAGCAGATTGACAGTAAGCACGGCAAAAATTGCTGCAGTAAAGTCCGCCACAAGCGCCGCTATAAGCGTGTGGCGGATTTTCTTTATATTTACTGCGCCAAAATACATAGTTATTGCGTAAAAGGTTGTTTCCGTTGAGCCCGCAATTACGCTTGCGCATCTGCCTAAAAAGCTGTCCGGTCCAAAGTCTTTTAGCGCTTGATTTAAAAGCGCCGTTGACCCACCGCCCGACACAGGACGCAAAAGCGTCATCGGTAAAAGCTCGCTCGGAAATCCGATTTTTTCACAAACAGGTGACAAAAAATCTGATATCATCGTCAATGCACCAGAAGCTTTTAGCATACTGACAGCAACTATCAGACCAATTAAAGTAGGTGCAATATTATATATTGTTTTGATTCCACTCTTAGCCCCTTTAACGAAAACATCAAAAACATTCACTTTTTTAAAAAGCGCATAGCAAAGCACAAAGGCAATTAAACTCGGCATCACGTAGTCCATTTTTTGCCCCCGAAGCTTTGTATTATTCTATTTATTGCAAGTGCTGTAAAAAGCGCAACTGCAGAGGTTATCCACACGCAAATGATAATATCAAATGGCGACTGCGAGCCTAAAGCCTTACGCATTGTCGCGATAGTCGTCGGCAAAAGCTGGATAGACGCTGTGTTCATTACGACAAAGGTTATCATCGAATTTGTAGCAACATCGCTTTTGTTATCTTTATTTAGCTCCTGCATAGCAGTAAGTCCAAGCGGAGTCGCCGCATTTGCAAGCCCTAATAAATTCGCGCTTACATTCATACATATACACTCAAACGCCCTGCTGTCCTTTTTTACGTCAGGAAACAAACGCCTAAGCAATGGTGAAAAAAGCTTTGCAAGCTTTTGTGTCAGCTCGCATTCTTTTGCAACCTCCATTATCCCCGACCATAAGCACAGCATCCCGCTCATCATTATAAGAAGCTCTACAGCGTTAGATGCTCCGTCCATTATAGATGCCGACAGCTCCTGTGACGTATCAGTAAAAAAAGAGCAAACTATGCTTGCTAAAATCATAAAGACAAATATGTACGACAAAAATTTACCACCTTTTGCTAAATTTATCAATTTTTATCGAATTCACTAAAAATATGACAAAATTCGATTGACACCGGCAAACCTATTTGATAGAATGAATTTAAGAGATTATGAAAGGAAGAGTTTTTATGAAACCTGCAGGATTTATACTAAAGATAGACCAGCTTGGACGTATTGTTATCCCAAAGCCTTTGAGAAAAAAATACGACCTTGAGCTTGGCGACAGCTTAGAGCTTTTTAACGAGCCTGACGGCATACTGATGAAAAAGTACTGTATGAGTTGTGCTTTTTGCGGCAACGACGACAATCTCACAAAATTCAAGGATAAGACGATTTGCGAAAACTGTCTTAACGAAATCAAAAACGCTTAATTTGTAATTTATCCATCTACTAAAATATATATTTAATTTTTTAACATTATTCTAGTTAGGAGCTTTATTATGAAGAGAACAGACAAGAAAAACTACTACCTTGACATTGCTGAAACTGTATTAGAGCGTGGCACCTGCTTAAGACGCAACTTTGGTGCAATTATCGTCAACAACGACCAGATTGTTTCTACCGGCTACGTAGGAGCTCCAAGAGGCAGAAAAAACTGCATTGATATGGGCGTATGCGTAAGAGAGCAAAACAACATCCCACGTGGCGAACGCTACGAGCTTTGTCGCTCTGTTCACGCTGAGGCGAACGCTATTATCCACGCATCCAGAGAAGCGATGCTCGGCGCGACCTTGTATCTTGTTGGCAAAGATGCTAAAACAGGCGAGTATGTTGAGAACGCTTGTGCGTGCTCTATGTGTAAGCGTATGATTATCAACGCAGGCATCAAAAAGGTTATTATCCGTAATTCAAAAGACAAATTCACTGCTATTTACGTAGACGAATGGGTACAAAACGACGAGTCCCTCGACGCAGTTTTAGGCTATTAAAATACATACAATGCGGGCGGCTTTTCACCGCCTGCTTTTTTTGTTTTTATTGTTGCTTTGTTGCAAGGAGCTCTTGCTTATGCTAAAATATTTTAAGGTGATAATAATGAAGGATATGCTACAAAAGATTTTATCGCAGCTTAAAGAAAACAAACCTGTTGTGCTGATGACCATTTTCAAAAGCAGCGGTTCAACCCCGAGAAAGACAGGCGCAAAAATGGCGTGCTTTTGCGACTTTTCTACCTTAGATACAATCGGCGGAGGTGCAATCGAGCACGACGCAATTAACTGCGCAAAAGAGATGTTTAAAACCAAGAAGAGCTTTTCAAAAAACTACACCCTTAATCACAACGACGCGGCAGATTTAGGAATGGTATGCGGTGGAGAATGTAGTGTATATTTTCAGTACATCGAGCCAAATGACAAAAACATTGAGGTTTTTTCTACCGCCTGCAGGCTCATAAAAGAGCGCAAAAGCTCGTGGCTGATTACCGCCATTAAAGACGATTACTGCGAAATGGGTATCTACACAAAAGAGCATGGCTATTACTTTATTAACGAATGTATAGATTTTGATGGCATTTTCAAGACAACCCCTCAGCTATCAAAAAACGGTTTGTATTTTTCTCAGCCTTTGTGCGAAAAAGACTTGGTTTACATTTTCGGCGGTGGACATATAGCAAGGGCGTTGTGTCCGCTTTTAGCATCGTGCGATTTCAGAGTTGTTGTTTACGAAGACAACGAAGATTTTGCAAAAAAATCGCTATTCCCTGATGCTCAAAGTGTTATATGCAAAAGCTATCTTGACATTGAAAACACCATCGATTTTAAAGAGAATGATAGCGCAATCGTGCTCACCAGAGGTCACAAAAGCGACAACGAAGTAATCAGACAGATTTTGTCAAAGCGTCCTTTCTATCTGGGCGTGATCGGAAGCAAGCAAAAGGTTTTTGCTATGAACGAGTATCTTAAAAGCTGTGGCTTTAAAAAGTCAGAGATTGACAGCATCCATTCCCCAATAGGACTTAAAATCCACGCTCAAACCCCTGCCGAAATCGCCGTTTCTATATGCGCCGAGCTGATATACAAAAGAGCATTGAGAAGATAACCTAAAATATAAAACTTATGTAAAAAAGGCTGACCTGTTTGGTCAGCCTTTCTTATTTAATATTCAACTTTATATCCATCGGAATAATAAGCACTAATATACTTTGTTTTATCGTTTGATAAACATCTTACGGTATAGATATATTCCTTGCCCTTTTTCACATTTTTGTCAAGATAGCTTGTGGAGGAAGTCGTCTTTAACGCTTTCCAACCGGACTGTGTTTTAACAAAAATTCTATAATATTTTGCTCCTTTAACCTTACTCCATTGAAGATTAATTCCTTTTGAACTTACTGTAGCCTTGCTGATTTTAGGAGCCTTGATAAAGGTAATTGATTTTCCTGCTTTATCGTATGCGCTTTGATATTCGCTTGAGTCTTGCGAAACACATCGAACGGTGTAAATGTATTTGGTAGAACTTGAAACAGTCTTATCGGTATAGCTTGTGCCGATGGTGTCGCCCTCTATTTTCCATGACGAAGCGCCTGCCTTTTTAACAAACACTCTGTATTTTTCTGCGCCTGGAACTTTGTTCCATGTTATCTTTACGCTATTTGTATTGTTCTGAATTTTAGTGATTTTTGGAACGCTAAGGAACTTATTGTACCAACCATCTTTGTTATAATCACTATCGTACTCACCGTTTTTGGCAACACATCTTACCGTATATCTGTACTCGGTAGAGCTCTTAAGGCCTTCGTGGGTAAAAGATGTTGAAGAAGTGGTAGCAAGTCTTTTGTACTTACCGCCTGTGTAGTAGAAAACCCTGTATTTATATGCTCCGTCAACCTTATTCCAGGTGATTTTTGCACCCGTACTCAAATTAGTTATGGACTTGATTTTTGGGGTACTAAGCTTATACGGTATATTAACCTCAATGCTGTAAACTTCATTAAGGTTTTCGTCAAGTACCTTTATTTTTGTTAGTCCCCTGTTTTTTGGAACATAAACACCATTTTGATCATCAAAAACTAAATAATTCTTATCAATACTTGTCGTGTACTTTTTGCCCTTATGAGGCGGATAAACTCGCAATGATAACTTAAATGGTGATAGCTGGTCACTTGTAAACCTGTCTTTTACATAATTTCCGTCAGCGTCAATAAATGAAAAAGATACAGTTTCGTCCAAATCATTGCACAAGCTAAAAAAGTTTCTGGCTGTATCAAGGCCCGTTTCGTTATGTGCAGCCTGTGTATAGTGGATGTCAAAATGCAACTCGTTTACTGTTGTCGGAATATTATGCAGATTTGTATTTTCTCTTAGCGGGTATGTAAGATAGCCGTCAGGATATCTTTGAGTAAAATAGTTTTTTACGCTACTGTCTGTTGCCCAGAACTCGTTAGCAACGCTAAGCATATATACATTTGGGAAATCTTTGCTATAGGAAACCAACGGCTGAACAATTCTTGGAGCAGTCAGACTTAAATCTTTTTGTGTTTTGTGCTGTTTGCTCAAAGCTGCACGTGTAATGATAATTCCAAAACAATCAAGTTCTAAATTACTGTTAATAAGATTAACCGTTCTTTTGAAATATGTATCGTAGGTTGAATATACTGTACTTACATTACTCTCGCCCTGAAGCCACAAACAAAGTTTTTTATTAAGTTCGTAATGACCTGCGGCGATTTCAGCATTAAGAGTCTGCTCGGCAGCCTTAAACACAGCCATAGCACGCTCATATACAGTTTCTCCTTTTTGCCATTTACCGATAGTAGTTCCGCCTGCTGCTGCGTTTACAACCCACACCTTATCGTCTGTAAGATTATTCCATTCATAAGCAAAAGCTGCATCAAAGCCTGTTTTTCCGTTCTTCTGTGCTGTTAATGAGTCGAGCGTATATACAAGCTTTTTATTGCTGACAGAATACTCATAGTCATTTCCCAACGCGCCCGCAACATAGTCAGGAGCAGTAGCAACCGTGCTTGTAATAAGATTGCTCAGGCCTGTTATGTTTTTACCTATTGAACTATGTGGCGCATAAGAAGAATACACCTGCCCTTTTTCGCACACTATAGAATCATTGGGTGTAAAAGGAGCAGATTTTGAATTATACCCCTCTGCGTTACTCTGTCCTGTAATGTAAACTACAGTCAGCGGTGCTTTAGTTACAGTAACATTAAGCATTATAGCGTCTACTTTTTCAACTACTGTATCGTCTGAAAATTCCTGTATAAAGCCGATGTCCTCTTTCTTTACTAAAAGCAGGCTTGCACTACCTACCGCAGTTGCCCTGAAAACATCTTCGCTTGTAACAGTAATAACATTGTCGTCTAAATTATCGGTTATTTGACCGTTTACAACCTTATTTGAACTAACGCTTTGTTCGACAACTTTGACTATGCTGTATCCTTTAAATATATCCTGCAGATTTTTAATGTCGTCATATCTGATTTGCAACTGTTCATTGCTTACTATATTAAAACCTGCCAATTCTTTTTCAGACGGAGTGATATCCAAAGCTTCATCGGACAAATTAATATCATTTTCAACAGCTTGTGCAGTTGATGTTGCATAAACAGGAAAAACTGAACTAAACAATATCAAAAATGCTAAAAGAACTAATGTAACCTTTTTCATATTAACACTCCATATAAAACATCTTCTTTTATTATATTGCTAAGATTTTATAAAGTCAATGCGACACTTTTAACATCACAATTTCAAAAAATTTCTTCTTATATTGACAAGCATTTTTCACAAAATACTACTACAACGACAAAAAAATTTTTTCGTTGTTTATCTATAAATTATTTTGTGAAAAAACCTATAGAAAAGGAGAAGAAAATCATGTCAAAGAATTCTATCGTAGTTCCAGAGGCTAAGGAAGCTTTGGAGCGTTTCAAGATGGAAGCTGCACAGGAAGTTGGCGTAAACCTCAAGCAGGGTTACAACGGCGACCTCACATCACGTCAGGCAGGTTCAGTCGGCGGTCAGATGGTTAAAAAGATGATTGAGTCTTACGAAAACAGCTTAAAATAATTTTAAAAATAAAAAAAGGGCTGGCCAATTTGGTCAGTCCTTTGTTTTTTAATTTGACTTTAAAAATAAACAAGGCTATAATCGGATTATATCATAAAAAGAGGTGCTGTATGAAAAAATTTCTATCAATACTCCTTTCTGTGTTAATCCTTGCATCTTCAATCATTACCGGCTACTCTGAACAAAATGAGAATATTAAAATTGGTGATGTCGATTTTGATGGAGAAATTTCTGTGCTCGATGCTACATATATCCAGCTCTATCTTGCTGATAAGAAAACCTTTACGCAAGAACAAAAAAAGGCTGCCGACACCGACTCAAGTGGAAGTATCAGCATAATAGATGCTACTTTAATACAAAAACTTCTTGCTGACCTTATCCCTGAATTTCCTCAGAACCCCGATAAAGATGAAGAGTTACTTGCAATAGCGAATAAAATGAACTCGGTTCAAAATGAAAACACGCTATCTCTCTCGGTTTTATCAGACGTTCATTTCGATGAAAAATTAGATTCGGCAAAAGCAAAACTGGAAAATATTGAAAAACTAGGACAGCTTCAAAGCCTTACTAATATCGACTATACTGTAAACCTCGGTGATTTTGTTAACGGCAATGAAGCAAAGCAAGCAACCATCACTTCGCTTACAACATTTCTTGAAAAATCTGAGGAATTAATCGATGCGCCTGTTCTAAATGTTCGTGGCAACCACGACGACAACGGCTGGTACACTTACGGTAAATTCGGTGGTTCAAATATGCCGGACGAAATCATAAACGACGAAGAATGGCACAATCTGGCGCTCACAAAGTTGCCTGACAACTTTGTATTCGATGAAAATAACCCTTATGGCGGTTACGGCTATATAGACCACGAAAGCTCAAAAATCCGTATTTTTATGCTCAATAGCTGTGATATCCCGTATGTTTTAAACGACGACGGTTCGTATAGATACAACAGCTACACAGGTCACGCGTTCTCTGACTATCAGCTTGACTTCGTTGCAGATGCTCTGCACTTTTCAGATAAAGAGAACCCTAACGACTGGGCAGCGCTCTTCTTAACCCACGTACCACTTGATACGTCAAACGCTGACGACTTGCGCTTTGGCACAAAAAGTGCTTTAATACGCGGACACGAATACCTGCTTGCTATCATCTCTGCATATAAAAACGGTACTTCGTTTAAAGCTTCGGGCTCTGCATACAACCCAAGCAATAAAAATGATAGATCAGAAGACTTTTTAGTAAGCGTTGATGTAGACTATTCTAATAAAGGCTGTGGCGAGGTTATCGCTTTTATGAGCGGTCACACCCACACTAACAACTACACAAATGAAGCAGGATATAAAAACAGCCTTTCTTACGGCTACACTTTCATTGGAACGATAGGCTCAAGTAACTTTTCTAATTATGTTATCAATAGAGAAAACAACACGATTTCTGCTTTTTCTTACGGCAAGGTTGTTCCTGAAACTGCTCAAGGTAATGTAACTACTCCTCCAAATACAGGCAGTATTGAATCAGGCGAATGGGTGGTTTCATACAGCCAGTTTGTTCCAAACAAAGAAAGTATATACAACGGAGTTTCAGAAAAGCACCCGATGTACTACACCTTAAGTGACGATAGCAAAATAGTTGACCTTGAAACTTTAGAGCTGGACAATTCAGTAAAAGTTGCTGCTGCTCGTCAGCTTACAAAAGCTATCGCAGTAAAGCCGTTTACGACCTACATTATTCCTGATGACTATAAGGGCGATTGTTTAAGCTTCTCCAGCTCAGGCGCCAGAAGAGCTTTTTTAAAGCCTGTTGACCACGGCGATTATAAAACCATTACTACAGATATCCGTCAATACTATATCGTATTCTCGCTTGATACAAATATTTATAAAGATTATAAAAACTTCTACATAAAAGAAATGGTTTACGGTATTGAATAAAAAATTATAAATAACAAAAAGGGCTGACCAAATTGGTCAGCCCTTAGCTTTTGCGTTTTATTTTACTGTGTAACTACGCTTTCAATGCCATAAGGATTGCCTAAACCAGCTAAGAAACGCTGAACAGCAGTTGCATCTATAACCGTAACTTGGCCGTCCTTATCAACCTCTGCAGCCTTTTCGTCGAGTGTGCTAACAAGACTTGCGACAAATTTCTGAATTAATGTAGCATCAAGTACGTTAACCTCACCGTTGCCGTCAGCATCACCAATGATATATGACTGTGCCGGTGTTGTTGGCTGAGGTGTTGTCCCTGAATTTGGAGTACTTGGCTGAGGAGTACTTGGCTGAGGTGTTGTTGGTTGAGGTGTTGTTGGCTGAGGAGTTGGAGTTGAGCCACCCTCTAACATCTTACCGATTCTTGCAAGTGGAACTGTGATGTGGTCAGCGTCCTCTTTCTCCTGTGAAGTTGATGGGTCATTAGAATACTCTTTTTCTGCATTGTCCCATGTACTTGGGTCAGCAGGAAGGGTGTTCATAGCAGATGTACCGAAAGTAGAAACCTTCATTAAGCCGATACCATTTGACTCGAGCTCTGATTTTGAAATGCCGAGTGCGCTGAATGGAATAGACATCTCGTAGAACATATCAATGCTCTTAGAGTGCTTCATACCTGAAGCATAGAAATCAACCCACTTGCTTGTATCATCAAGTGTATCGCCAGGCACACGATTTTCCCAATGGCCATAGCCCTTATCTACACCGTAAAGATTTTGTGAAATTGTGTCGTTGCCCCAATCAAGCTTGATTGAAGAAACCTTTGTGTCGTTGTATTCAATCTTGCCGTCGTCGTTTGCCTTGTAAACGAAAGGACCGTTTGAATAGTTTGTTGAAAGAGCAATTACTGTGTCGATGTTAGCGTCCATAGTAATACCAGAATCCCATAATGTGCCACCGCTTGCAACAGTACCGTCACCCTCAATTGTTGGGTCTGTGCTGAAGTAGAAGAAAATTGGCAGGTTGTAAATCCAGAGGTTACCCTGTGTCTTAGGGAAGTCATCCATAGGAGCTACAGAGTCCTGAACGTTTGCCATTTCCCACATAAGGTAGAGGTTGTCATTATCCCATGCAGCGTAAAGAGCATAGTCGTCGATAGCGATTTCGTGCATTGAACTACCGCAGTATACACGTGGGTCGTCGTTTGCTACGCCCTGAGCAATAAGCATTGAGCTGTCCCAATCAGAGATAGAACCGTCGATAGAGATAGAAGCCTGCTTACCAACCTGTGAGTTAGGGTTTGTAGCGTAGTAGCCATCGAGTGCAGGAGCTGTTGAGCCGTCGCCGTCGACAACGCCAGCCTCTTTCTTTGTATATGTAAAGGTTTCTGTTGTTGTGCCGTTTTTGTTTGTAGCAGTAACTGTAACAGTTGTTGTAGAACCAACTGCAACGCCACTACCTACAGTAACTACAGCAGAGTTTGTAAATGAAACTGCTGATTTACCGTCGATTGAATAAGTAGCTGAATCAGCATAAGATACTGTGAATGTAACATCAAGTGTATCAGATTTGAATGAAGCGCCATCCTTCTTAGAAGCAGCGATTACAGGAAGTACAGAAGATACATCGTAAACGCCCCAAGCGCTTGTTGAGAAATCATAAATTGAGTTTGCACCAGGGATGTCGAGGTCGCCTGTCTGTGTTGAACCGTTGTTGAAGATAATGCAGTTGTTGCCTGCAGGTACTTCGATTGAGTAAACGTTGTCCTCAACCTTTGTCATTGCAGAACCCGGCCATGCAACCGCACCCTGACCGCCCTTTGGCCAGTAGTAAGCGTTAACTGTGCCCCAGTTAGCAGTGTTTCTGAAATAAACTGTTGTTGTGTCAGCAGCTGTTGCTGTGAGCATTACTGTGCAAAGGCTTAAAATCATCACTAAAGATAAAAATAAGCTGAGCAATCTTTTACCTGTTTTCATAAGTAATTCTCCTTGTCTTTTAGTTCTTTTAAAGAATAAAATAGTTATTAAAACAACCAAAGTTTATTGTATAACATATATTTCTATATTTCAATGCAATTTTTTACAAAAATAAATATCGCCAACTAAATTGTATAAAAAGTCAAGTTTTGCCCTAAAAAACCGCAAAAGTCTAAAATCATAATCAAAAAAGCGGTGCAAAACAACTTTGAAAAGAAAATAAAAAAGGCTCGGAAAAAACCGAGCCCATTTTATTATTTTATCTTAAGAAAGAATTATTTGAGATATGTCTGACCTGTTGGACCTACAGCACCGTTGATGCCTGTAAAGCCTGATGCACAGCATACGTAAACTCTCATATTACCCTTACCAACATTAGATACGGTAAGTGTGCCGTTTGTTACCTGCTTAACATCGCCTGTAACAGCATCGATATACTTGCCGTTTGGAAGGTTTTTAAATGTTGCGCCATCTGTGATGGTTACACATGCGAGAGAATCGATGTTTTCAGCCTTGTCTGTGTATCTTCTTACATAAGCCATATTACCTGAAGCGTAGTTTGAATCTGCTGTGTACTGACCCTTCTGGAGTGCAGGAATAGCACGTCTGATAGCATTCAACTTCTGGATGTGCTTTGCAAGTGGGTAGTTAAGAGTAGTAGCAACAGTACCTGAAGCGGTGTACTCACTAAAGTCTGTAGCATTAACAGTACCCTTAATGTTGTCGCCGTAGTAAGCACGACCTGTCTGCGAGAGTGGCTTGTTTGGACCGACGTCGATTTCCATACCCTTAGCAAACTCAATCTCTGTACCATAGTAAATACAAGGGATACCACGGAATGTAAAGATGAGGTTTAAGTTCTCAGCCCAAGCCTGTGTACCTAAGCTGAAACGAGTTTTCTCCATACCATCAGGACCGTAGTCGTGTGAGTCAACATACATTACGTTCCATGTGGAGTCGTTCATATACTGGTCTTCTGTAAGACCTGCTCTGTATGCAGAACCTGCGTTTTCAAAGTTCCAATGCATTGTAAAGTCGATTACAGATGTACCGTTAGCCTTTGAGTAGTCAGGTGTGTGATATGTGATACCGTTTAAGAAAGCGTTGCTTGATGTTGGATGTCCGCTTGGGTCTCTGTGTGCATCATAGTGAGCCTTAGATTTTTCAATATTAGTAAGTGCATCTGATGCGCTTGTACCCCAGTTGCCCTGCCATGCACTTTCTGTTTCTAACCAAGTAAAGAATGCAGGTGAAGAAGATGGAATGTTGTGGTTCCAAGTCTCTCTAACACGTGAACAAACCTCACCAAAGATGTGGAAATTGTTCTCGCCGTTAGTCTTCTGAGAAAGAATGTCAGCAAATTTAGGGAAATAAGCGTTGTTTAAAGTCCAACGGTTGATGTGCTTTTCTGTATCAAGACGGAAGGCATCAACGCCCATATCAGCGTAATCACGATATGTATCTGTGATGTACTTAGCAACAACAGGGTTTTCGGTATTGATATCAACGCAGTCGCCCGCCATTGAGCCCTGCTGCTCGATTGATGACTCGTAACCCATGTTTCTCTCTCTATGGTAGTACTCGTTCTTGTTCATATTGTTTGACTGCAAGTCTTTCATAACGTCAAGTCTTGCTTGGAACTGGTCACCAGGTAAGAGATTGTCGTAGTTTGGATAGCATCTTGCAAGGTCAGAACCCGGTAAAACCTTCATACAATCAGGGTCGCCAAGATCCTGAACAGTCTTGTACTCCTTAGTAAACATAGGAGCTAAGAAAGGATCACCGAAGTTACCTGTATGGTTCCATACAACGTCCTGAATAATCTTCATGCCCTTCTGGTGAGCAGCCTCGATAACATCATCGTATGTATAGCCGTCACTTTCGTAACGAACATCGACTGTGCTAAAGTCAAATGAATGGTAACCATGGTAGTCATAGCCCGATGCGTTTGTTACAACAGGAGTAATCCAGATTGCACTAAAACCTAGAGCTTTGATGTAGTCAAGCTTTTCAACAAGACCCTTGAAGTCACCACGCCATGCAGGGTCAGAGTCAGGGTTGTTAGCCTGCTTGTCATCCCAGCAATGTACGTTGTTTCCTGTATCACCGTCGTAGAAACGGGTTGTGATAATAAAGTAGATAGAGTCTTCTCTTAAGTCAGAACGCTCGTAATCATACTCGTATGGATTTGTTTTATACCACTTGCCGTCTTTGTACCACCAGTTTCCTGTAGGACTTGTAGTGCGGTTTGTTTCAGCGGTAATCTGACCGTCAAGTGTTGTTTTGCCGTTAGTAAACAGCATATTGATTTTAGTCACGTTAGAAAATGTGTATGTATACCAGTAGTTACCTGTTGCACTTTCCTTTGTCATTTTAACGCCTGGATATGAAGCAGTCTGGTCTGTTGGAAGTGCGTTCCAATAGTAGATATAAGGCACACAATCTTTGGACTCAAAGTGAATTTTAATAGAGTTTGCAGAAGTGTCTGCGATGTCGGTCTCGGTTGCGTATGTAGAGATAACAGCAACTGATACGATTAACATTATACAAAGCACTACTGCCAATAATCTTTTAATTGTATTCATTTATGTTACCTCCTTTACCAAG
>JAFQPG010000019.1 GCA_017411835.1 Ruminococcus sp.
AGGCCATGAGCCGTTGTTACCGCTGCCTTCTTTCCACATATAGCAAGATACTGTGCCCCAGCCTGCGCTGTTCTTACAGTAAACAAACTGTGCAGTTCCCGGATTTGGTGCTACAGTTGGGTCTGGTGCTACAGTCGGGTCCGGCTGTGTTGTAGGTGTTTGCTCGTGACCATCATAAGCGCTCCAAGAGTTTGATGAATAGTCAAAAATCATTCCATCGCCTGCAACATCAAGGTCTGCTGTCTGAGCTGAACCATTGTTAAAAATAATGCAGTTATAATCGCCGTTGATTACATACTTGTAGACATTATCTTTTACAAGTGTCATTGCTTCGCCAGGCCATTCTTTAATTTTGTTGTCGCTGCCTTTTACCCAGCAATACGCGTTGACTGTGCCCCAGTTGTCTGTGTTTCTAAAATACACAGTCGTGCTTGCGCCGGTTTGTGCTACATCGTTTTCTGCGGCACTTACGCACAGCATCACTGAAAACAGTAACACTACTGTCAGCATTAGACAAATCGCACTTTTTACGTGCTTTTTGCATCTCATAATTTTTCCTCCTTTTGTGTTCCTTGTGCATTTTTCGTAATTTCAGTACCTAAAGTTATTAAATTACGCAAAAATAAAGCGAAGATGACAGATAAAAATCACTTTCACTTTAGATGCACACTACTCACGTGTACATTATATAGCAAATTTACATAAATTTCACTCTATTATTTTAACAAGATATAAATTGCAAAGTCTATGGCTGTTTTTTGTCTTTTTACAAAGTAAAATTAATTTTAACAGTAAAAAAGCGGCCACCAGAAGATGACCGTTTTAAGTGATTTTTTAACTATTTAATTTTATCCCAGTACGCTTTATATGCCTGCTCAACTTTATTGTCGCCGTACTCATAGTACTTAACGTCTTTTAGTGCATCAGGCAGGTACTGCTGATATGTATAGTGGTTAGGAAAATCATGCGGGTAGATGTAATGCTGGCCTTTGTTCTGATTATCCTCGCCGTCGTAATGCATGTTTTGCAAATTTCGCGGAATCGGTCCGCCCTTACCCATCTGCACATCGCTCATCGCGGCGTTTATAGCGTCGTGACCTGAGTTTGATTTAGGTGCAAGTGCAACCATAATGACCGCATCGGCAAGCGGGAGTCTAGCTTCCGGCAAGCCAACCTGAAGAGCAATATCCACACAAGATTTTACAATCGGAATAATCTGCGGATATGCAAGTCCGACATCCTCGCAAGCACAAACTAAAAGTCGTCTGCACGCACTCATCATATCCCCTGCATCTAATAAACGAGCAAGATAGTGAAGTGCGGCATCTGCATCTGATCCGCGCATACTCTTCTGGTATGCTGAAACAATGTCGTAATGCTCATCGCCGTCTTTATCATAGCGGTTCGCACTTTTTTGTGTCAAATCAAAAACCGCCTCGTCACTTACCAAGAGCTTGTCTGAAACGGTATGAGCAGAAAGCACAGACAGCTCAACCGCATTGAGTGCTTTCCTAACGTCGCCACCGCAAGCGTAGGAAATATGCTCAACGGCTTTGTCGGAAATCTCGATTTCCTTTTCGTATTCATCAGACAAAACGCTTATCGCTCTGAGCACCGCTTTTTTAATTTCATCCTTTTCGACCGCTTTAAATTCAAAGACAGTACTGCGGGATAAAATCGCGTTGTAAACATAAAAATACGGGTTTTCAGTCGTGGACGCAATCAGCGTAATTTTGCCGTTTTCAATGTACTCAAGCAGGGTTTGCTGTTGCTTTTTGTTAAGATACTGAATTTCGTCAAGATAAAGCAGTATGCCGTTTATCCCCTCAAAGGTATCTAAAGACGCAAAAATCTCTTTTATATCCGAAGTCGACGCAGTTGTGCCGTTTAATTTCTTAAAGGTACGATTTGTCGATTTCGCGATATACGATGCAAGAGTTGTCTTGCCGACACCCGACGGACCGTAGAATATTAAATTTGGAATTTTTCCGCTCTCGATGATTCTTCTAAGCGGTTTATCGTCACCCAGCAGATGCTTCTGTCCGACAATTTCGTCTAAAGTATTTGGACGCAGTCTGTCAGCAAGCGGAGAAGACATAAAAAACTCTCCCTACCTATGCTTATATTCGCGTGGTTATATTTCTGTTTTAGAATTATTCGTAAAGTGGATACTTAGCACAAAGCTGTGTTACCATATCTCTTACCTTGTCAGCGTTGTTGTCAAAATCTTTGATAACAAGAGAGATACACTCTGCGATAATGTCCATATCCTCTTCCTTAAAGCCTCTTGTTGTAGCAGCGGCTGTACCGATACGAACACCACTTGTAACAAATGGGCTTAAAGGCTCTTGAGGGATAGTGTTTTTGTTAAGTGTGATGTAGCACTCGTCAAGCTTTGCCTCTAAATCTTTACCTGTAACGCCTTCGTTTCTTAAATCAAGAAGCATAACGTGGTTGTCAGTACCACCTGAAATAAGAGTATGACCGCGCTTAATAAGGCCATCAGCAAGCGCTTTACAGTTTTTAACAATCTGCTCACCGTATGCCTTAAACTCAGGTTTTAAAGCCTCGCCAAAGCAAACTGCCTTTGCGGCAATAGTGTGCATAAGCGGACCGCCCTGTGTACCAGGGAAAAGCGCCTTGTCGATAGCCTTAGCGTACTGCTCTTTACAAAGAACAAGACCGCCTCTAGGACCTCTTAAAGTTTTATGGGTTGTAGTAGTAACGAAATCAGCGTAAGGTACAGGGTTCTGGTGAACACCCGCAGCAACCAAGCCTGCGATATGAGCCATATCTACCATTAAGTATGCCCCAACCTCGTCAGCGATTTCTCTGAATTTTGCAAAGTCGATTTCTCTAGGATATGCAGAAGCACCGCAGACAATCATCTTTGGCTTGCATTCCTTTGCAATTTCTAAAACCTTATCGTAATCAATGCGGTGAGTAACAGGGTCAACACCGTAAGAAACAAAGTTAAAATACTTACCTGACATATTAACAGGTGAGCCGTGTGTAAGGTGGCCACCCTCTGCAAGGTTCATACCCATAACCGTGTCGCCTAATTCAAGCATAGCAAAGTAAACAGTCATATTTGCCTGTGCACCTGAATGTGGCTGTACGTTAGCGTGATCAGCAGAAAAGAGCTCACATGCACGCTTTCTTGCGATATCCTCCACAACGTCTACTGCATAGCAACCGCCGTAGTAACGCTTGCCCGGATAACCCTCAGCATATTTGTTAGTAAGCACTGAACCCATAGCCGCCATAACAGCAGGAGAAACAATGTTTTCGCTTGCGATAAGCTCGATGTTCTGTCTCTGTCTTTTAAGTTCTGTGTTCATTGCATCAGCAACTTCTTTGTCATAGTTACCTACAAAACCGATTGAATCAATTACGTCCTTATACATTTTCCTAACCCTTTCTTATTCCACAGCAAAAAGCTGTATTTTATAATTTTTATCTTCAACAAGACCCTTGAGCCTTGTCAATCAACTTATATAAATCGCTTAAGGTCGACACCCTGCAGGCATCGTTTCTAAGCTTTGCCGCACCCGAAAAACCTTTTAAGTAGTGCGGAATATGGGCTCTTGCTTCCTTCATACCAACAAACTCGCCTTTATACTGCACAAGCTTCTCGATATGGCGTTTCATAACCTCCATTTTTTCTTCCAATGTAGGCTTTGAAAACCTGTCCCCATTAAAAGCGGCGTTTATTTCAGTAAACAAAAACGGGTTGCCAAGCGCCCCTCGTCCGACCATCACAAGGTCGCATTTAGTGTAATCGTACATTCTCTTGCAGTCATCGGCACAGCAAACATCACCGTTTCCGATAACAGGTATAGACAATGCACTTTTCACTTCTTTTATTATATCAAGGTCAACTACCCCGCTGTAGTACTGTGCACGCGTTCTGCCATGAATAGTCACAGCAAAAGCGCCGTTTTCCTCGCAAACAGTCGCAACCTCTACTGCATTAATATTATCCTCGTCAAAGCCCTTGCGTATTTTGACGGTGACAGGAATATCAACAGCAGATCTCACCGCTTTGACAATCTCGCCACAAAGGAGCGGGTCTTTCATGAGCGCAGCACCCGCACCACCACCGCTGATTTTAGGAGCAGGACAGCCCATATTTATGTCGATAATTTCAGGCTTGTACTTTAATGCAAACTTCGCAGCCGCCGCCATCGTTTCGGGCTCGTTACCGAAAATCTGCACGGCACAAGGATGCTCGCCTTTTGAAAGTTCCATAAGCTGTGCACTTTTTTCGCTGTTATACGATATGCCCTTTGAGCTTACCATTTCAGAAACGCAGTAGCACGCGCCGAAGTCCATACAAAGCTCTCTAAAGGCTTTATCCCCTACTCCCGCCATAGGTGCTAAAGCGGCATATCCGTTTATATTAACATCACCTATCTTCATACTTATCTTCTACGGCTGTCTGAGCTATTAGAGTTTCGTTTAGTACGCTGACTTACAAGCACACCGGCAATCACCGCGATACCAACCGCAACACAAAGCCACGCGATAACTCCGCCTAAAAGCGAGGTATCAGTAACCTCAACGTCAGGAATCTCAATTTCAGTCGGCTCTGTGACCTCCTGTGACTCAACTTGAGGTAACTCATCGCCATAAACGTCATAGTAGGTAGGAGGCTCTGTAGGCGGTAAAGTTTCCTCTATGTAACCGATGTCACCTTCGCCGTCGTCAAAGTCCTCTTCTTCATCAAAATCATATTCAGGCTCCTCAACGGCTTCGGTCTCTAAAACCTCGTCGTCGATAACGACCTGAGTTTCCATTGTTTCAACAGGCGGGGTGAGTGTGCCCAGCTCGCCTGTAGCGAAAACAGTAGTCGATAAAATAAATATCATTAAAATTGCAGTTAATACAGAAATAAGAGTCGTAACTTTTCTATTCCTCATATTTTCCACCCGAATACACTAAAATAATGCTGAAAATTCTGTCCGAAATTTTCCTATTTTATAGTATAACAAATACTTAAGAGTTTTGCAAGACTTGAGCCAAAGCATTTCCAAGCATTTTTCCGGTTCTTTTTGCCTGCTCTAACGAGTTTGCATCTGTGCCCACTTCTATTAGCAAAGAACCGCAGTTTGCATTCATATTGTATGTATATTCTCCAAAATTAAGCGGGCGCGTCATACCCGAGTACATATTCTCGCAGGTGTCTTGAAGCTTTAAAGCAAATTTGAGATTATCCTCCCAGAAAGGAAAAGACGAATCGTTTACGCCATAGCCTGACATTATCATAATCTGGGCGGCTTTTTCGCCGTTATAGGTAAAGGTAGGTTTTAGCTTTGTCATATCGTCGCTTGTCATCGAGTCGCGATGGATATCAAGCACAACCTTTATTTCCTTATACTTTTCTAAATATGACATTATCGTGTCATAGCTTCTGTCGTATGCCCCATCGTACGATGGGTAGTCGTGCTGAGTTTTTGCGTGCACAACACCGATGCCGTTTGATTTTAAGCTTTTCGCAATTTCCTCTCCTACTGCTGTAACGTTTTTCTCGTTGTTTACTGTACGCGGATAAAAACTTTCAAAGTAAAAATCCTCATCACTATCCATATAGCTTTCGCAGGTATGAGTGTGCACAATGAGAACCTGTGCCTGTCGTGTATCCTTAAAATCAAACCCCAGCTCGCTGTTTAAAAGTTTTTCGACATTCATATCGTACGAGGTGTTATTTGTGACAGAAAAATCATTGTACGAAAACTCCCCGCTACTGATGTTAATCTCTTGTATCTTATAGGTCTTCTCACCTTCGTGATTTGAGTTGTCCTCAATCTCCTGTTTAGGGGTTGTTTCGCTTGTTGTCGCTTTTATCTTTTTCTTGCTTGGTTTTTGACTTTTTGTTTGCTCATTTAAACTTGCATCAGGCATAACTGAAAGAGCCGATAAAAAAGAAACCGACTCCTTAAAATTTAAGCACTGAGAGGCTCTGTGCTTAACACAAAGTACTCCGAAAGCACAAAACACCACAGATAATAATACGCAAAAAATCGCTTTTATTCGGCCCTTATTTCTCATTGTGGTCACCTACCATTCATACAAATCTATGCAAAAGCTCTTTACTTTATGCTCTATTTACAGCAATGCCACAAGGTCTGATATTTCAAAATCTTTTTGTAAAGCAAAGTTAATCGCAAGGGAAATCAGCTTTGCCGCCCTTTCAACAAGCAAATCTATTTCTTTTGGTGTTACGACCATCGACCTGCCTTTTGGCGACACCTGCTCTTTTACACAGTTCACATCAGTTTCGTCACTTATACAAAGCAGGTCAGTTGCAAGCGTGAGCGCATCAACGACCGTAGGCACACCAATCGCAATAACCGGCACGCCCATTGTTTCGTAGGTTATTTTTGTGCGGTGATTCAGCACCCCCGCACCCGGAGAAATGCCTGTGTCTGATATCTGCAAGGTACATCCAAGTCGTTCAAGTCTGCGAGATGCAAGCGCATCTACGACGATAATTGCGGTCGGCTTTATACGTTTTGCAACGCTTAAAAGATGCTCGCCTGTTTCGATTCCCGTCTGTCCTGTAACACCTGTTGATAAAACCGCAACCGGTCGCAATTTATCAAGACCCGTGCTTTTTGCAATTTCACCCGTTATGTGGCGCGTAGCAAGCACGCCCGACGCAGTTTTCGGTCCTAAAGCATCAGGCGTAATATCTATGTTTCCAAGTCCCGCAACCAGCACCAAGCCGTTGACTGGCAAAAGCTCTCTTATCTCGTTGCCGATGCTTACAAGGCGGTCATCGGTGTCTTTAAAATCATTAGTCAGCGGCGGCAATTCTATCGTAATATATGTGCCCCTGGGTTTTTTCAAAGCTCTTGCCGCAGCATCTGTTTTTACTACCAGTTTTTCTATTTCGATAGCATCCTTTTTTTCAACTGTATAGTCCACTCCATGCAGGTTTTCTCCTGCGAGTTCTCGTGCTTCAAGCGCAAGGTCTGTTCTAAGCTCCATATTAACCTCCAAAAGCTGTTTTTTATTCTTTCTTACTATTTACAACAATGGTATTTGCTGATATACTGTACTTGTATTAGTTTGTTCAAATTTATGTGATTTAATTGGTGACTATTATGAAAAATTTTTCAAAACTTTTTGCGGTTATTTTAGCTTTAATTTTAGTGCTTTCTTTAAGCATCGGCGCAAGCGCAGCACAGCTTGACACAGCTTATTCAAATGCACAAAGGGAAGTATCGCTATTAGCGTCAGATTTTGAAGTTTCGGGCACTAAACTCGAACCAAAAACCACGCTTCCAAGCTCGTACAGCTCTCTTGAGCTTGGTTTTACCACACCTGTTCGCAATCAGATTTACAACACCTGCTTTGCATACGGTGCGCTTTCTACGCTTGAAACCATAATGCTTAAAGACGGTAATGAAGCTATGAGCTTTTCTCCTATGCATTTAAACCATTGGGGCACTTTAAGAGAAGACTCAACCGGCTGGAACAGGTCTTATGCAGGCGGTGGATACTCATACATCTCGCTTGGATATTTAAGCTCTTGGCAAGGTCCTAGACTCGAAAGCGATTACAGCGAGCAAACCTCTGTAGATGATTTCGAAGCACTTGATAAAACCGCAGAAAAACAGGCATCTGTCAATTCAATCATCTTTCTTGACACCGGCGATATCGACACCGTGAAAACTGCTATTTACGAGTATGGCGCAGTTGTCGGCAACTACCACGTTGACGAAAAAATGTATAATTCAAAAACTTATGCGTACTACTGCAATACAGAAGGTCTTACAACCGCACAGCTAAACGGTCACGCTATCTCGATTGTCGGCTGGGACGACAACTTCTCAAAGGAAAACTTCGTTGAAAGTGCAAGACCGCAAAACGACGGTGCGTGGCTGTGCAAAAACAGCTGGGGCAAAAACTGGGGTGACGGCGGTTACTACTACATATCCTACGAAGACAACTATATGTTTGATACGAGATTCGGCCACAGCTACACCTTTAATGACTACGAGCTTTTTGATTCAAGCAAACACCTATATCAAAACGAAGTCGACGGTGCTACATACGAATTTGACTATGTAAACCAAGACACCATCACTTACATAAATGTCTTTGATACCAACAAAGAAAAGAACCTTATTGACAAAATAAATTTCGAGACAACTTCACAGGGCGCATCTTATAAGCTTTACAGCATTCCTGTTGACGAAAACGGTACCCCTACAAACGACATAAACAAATGGACCTACCTTACTTCAGGTATGGTGCCATATCAGGGCTACCACAGCATCGACATCACCGACTTTGCAGTTAAAGACGATAAATTCGCTATCGGTGTTACACTTACAAAAAGCGAAGGCTCAGGAAACACTATCGGCGTAAGCGAGTGGTTAAGCACAGGCGGAAGAATGATTTTCACTCCACAAGCTGACTATGGTATGAGCTACATTAAATATGGTGCAACCTTAGAAGATGTTATGGACTTATACAAAGATATGCTTGAAGATGAAATCGGCGGCACCTTTGTTATCAAAGCAGTCGGTAAATGTGATTGCTTAATCGGCGACGTTGACCTTGACGGTATTCTTACCGTTTTAGATGCGACACTTATCCAAAAGCACTTGGCTGAATTAATCACACTAAACGAGCAACAAAAAGCAGTAGCCGACTACGATGAAGACGGCACCATCTCAGTTCTTGATGCAACCAGAATCCAAATCGAACTTGCAGGAATGGATTTTACTACAAATGACTTTGAAGATATATTTGAATGATTTATAGTTTTAAAATCTGAGAGGATAGCAAAATGATTAACGAAAACACAGTTGAAAATAAATACATAATCAACGATAAAATTGAGTCAGATAGCGAACAAACCGCTTATGATGAAGTTAAAAAAGAAAACGAAGAAAGGCATCACCTTGAAGCGAAGCTAAACGCTCGAAACAGCACGCTTGATATCGTACGAATCTGTTCGGTGCTTCTTGTAATTATGGTGCACTTCTTCCTGCACACAGGCTTTTACAGCGAACCGATGATCGGCCCTAGAATGTTCTTGATGTGCTTTATGCGTACGTTCTTCTCGGCGTGTGTGCCGATGTTTATACTGCTAAGCGGTTATTTGATGTCAAAGAAAACCGTAAGCAAAAAATACTTTTTCGGTATTTCTAAAACCCTGCTTACTTACTTTATGGCGGGTGTCGCGTGCATTATTTTTAAAAGCGTACATCTGCACGAACATTTCACTTTTAAATCTATCATCTTAAGTTTCTTAGATTTTTCTGCCGCAAACTACGCGTGGTATATCGAGATGTATATCGGCTTATTTATGCTGATACCGTTTTTAAATCTCATATACAACAACTTAAAAAACCATAGACAAAAAGCACTTTTGGTGCTTGTTATGGTGCTGATTACAGCAGTACCTACATTGTTAAATGTTTATAATTTAACTGACCCATCGTGGTGGTCAAACCCATCTGTAAACAATGATTTTAACGCGATTTTCCCTGATTGGTGGATAGGCTTTTATCCGATAACCTTCTATTTTAGCGGTTGCTATTTAAAAGAATTCGGCTTAAATCTTAAGACAAAAACTGTTGCATTTTTACTTGTTTTAACCACCCTTGGCTTTACTGCCTACAACTTCTGGAGAAGCTACGGCGGTGGCTTTGTTACAAGTCAGTTTGCTTACTGGTACGGTTTCCAGCCTTATGTCACATCTGTTTTACTGTTTGAATTGATAAACAGAATTAAATGCGACAAGGCATCATATACAACAAAGTTTATTTTGTGGAAGGTTTCTGACTTAGTACTTTCTATCTACCTTGTTTCGTACATCTTTGATGAGCTTATATATGCAAACCTACGTGCAAAGGTACCTGTTATGCAAGACCGCATCTGGTGGTTTATCCCTTGTGTACTCGGCGTATTTATCTGCTCACTTGCGCTGTCATTTGTGCTCCACTACATCGAGATTTTCCTCAAGGTTTTATATACAAGCATCAAAGAGTTTATTGTAAAGCTAAAGGAAAAAGGCGACACAAATGTTGTTGATTTCTGCTTTATCGTTTTAA
The DNA here is from genome assembly GCA_017411835.1 of Ruminococcus sp. Lineage (GTDB taxonomy): Bacteria > Bacillota > Clostridia > Oscillospirales > Acutalibacteraceae > Ruminococcoides. Next base: position 10,074 of record JAFQPG010000019.1, read on the forward strand.
TGATTTCAGGCATAATCTTTTCAATCTGGAAAGCACCATTCGGCTTTGGCGGAAACGACGAAGCGTTCTACCTGACAGTAGCCCATAGACTCGGTCTTTCTGACACACTCTTTATGGACGAGTGGCATCTTTCCCAGATGACAGGCTTTTTGACAATGCCGCTTGTGTGGCTTTTCAGAACAATCACCGGCTCAACAAACGGTATTCTCCTGACCTTTAGATTTTTATACATCATTATGCACGCGCTTGTTGTATTTTTTGCTTACAAGCGTTTAAGAAAATACGGCTATGTTGTTGCTATCGGCTTAGCACTTTATTTCTTCTACACCCCATACAACATTATGGCATTAAGCTACAACACCTTAGCACTTGATTTACTGCTTTTATGCGGTGTGCTTATTTCAACCAAGGCAAAGCGCAAAAACCTAAACAGCTTTTTGTCAGGTCTTTGTTTAGCAGCTTCAGTGCTGTGTTGTCCTTACCTTGTTCTTGTTTATGTTGTATATCTGCTGTGTGTTGTTATCAATCTTTTAGTTAAAGACCGAGTTTGCGAAAACTCTTTTATAAAAAGTGAAATGTTCTCGCTTAAAACTTTCTTATGGTTTACACTCGGCGTCAGCACACTCGCAGTGATTTTTGCTGTATTTTTAGCGTGCACCTGCGGTTTCAAAGCGGTTGTTGAAAATCTCCCGCTTATGCTTAAAGACCCTGAACATCCGCAAATCGGTATGCTTGCAAAAATCAAAGCGTACTTCAACTCGATTTATAACTGTCACAATAGATTTAAAGTTTTATTCTTCACATATATCGGCACATTAGCTTTAATGATCGCAGACCGCAACCGCAAAAATCACCGCGCGTTCTACCTCATTTTAAGCGCAATTCTGACTATCGCTTGCTTGTTTATGTTCTATCCAAAAGTAACATCAAGCACATATAACCATATTATGATGCCGATGATATTTGTTGGCATCACCTCCTACATCCTGTGCGATAATAAGCCAAAGGCTATTTTTGCCGGTGTATTTATGATTGGAATACTGTACTCACTTTGTATTACGATGTCTTCAAACCAGTACTTCTATGTTATCTCTATGGCGTGGTCAGTAACAAATGTTGCAAGCTTTGTTTTCCTTGCACAACTGTTAAAAGAACTCAAAGCACGTCCGGATGATTTTGCTTACGGCAAGATTGCACGAAGCTTTGCGATTATCACCATTGCAGCTACTATTTTCATACTCGGTGTGATGCAGATTAAGGCTAAGCACGACCACTGCTTCTGGGAGGGTGCACCCAACACCCTGACAGAAAAGATTACCGACGGTCCTGCAAAGGGTCTTTACACAAACCCTTCAAACCACAGCATTTACGAAGCAATTAATCGCGACCTTGACTACTACGAAAACGTAAGCAACGGCGATATCCTTATGCTTACTGAACGCACCTGGTGCTACTTAAAAGTTGAGGATATGCCATACGGCTCGTTCTCTGCTTGGATATCAGGCGAAAATGAAACGGCACTTGAGCGACTCAAGCTTTTCTATTCGGTAAACCCTGACAAGGTACCTGAATACATCTATATTCCTAAAGCATCAAAGCTTGATACCCTAACAATCGCTAACACAGCACAACAATATGGCTATCAGCTACTTGAAAATGAGATAAGCTACAAGCTGTCAAGATAAAAACTAAAAGCCACAGTCAAATCGACTGTGGCTTTAATTTTGCCTAAATATCAAGTATATAAATGTATCCGTGAAATATCAGGTTTTCTGACGCGCGTTCAGGGTTATTAATGGGAAAACTGTCGACATAAAACGACGCTCCGCCCCATGCTGAATTTGAGCAGTAAACTGTGTTGTCTTCGATTTTTTCTACTACCGCGACGTGCCCGCTACCGCCGTCTTTATATCCCCAGCACGCAACCGCACCGAGCTTTGGTTTTTTACCGTATTTGTAAAATCTGTTTTCTAAGTTGTATTCGTACCAATCACACGCATCGCTTAAACTCAGTTTAGGTTTTTGCTTTAAAAGCTCGTATGCTCTGCCAAATGCGTAAGCCGTACAGTTCGGCATCCCCCAGCCATCTCTGTAAAAATCGTTTATATCGGAGAAGTAGTACTCATTTTGCTCTGACGGAGCATTTAAACGAGGCGTGTAATCTTTTACCTGCTCCTTCTCTTTTTCATCTTTTATATTATATGAAACTGCCTGTACATATTCCGTGCTTTGCGTCGGTTGAGCTTTTGCTTGCTCTGTTTTTTCTTCGAGCGCTTTACCGGTTGAAAACGCAGAGCAAACCACAGTCACCGCAAGTAAGCAAAACAAAACAAAAAACGCTATAAGACTTTTTATAATACGCATATGTTATCACACCGTAAAATTCTTTACTATAATTATATTTCTCTTTTAGAATTTTATGTGATATTTCTTAGATAAATTACTCCTTATATACAAGCAAACAAAAATCCCCACCGATATTCTCGGTGGGGATAATTCTTTTATAGAACTATTGTGCTTTACTCACACAAAATTAGTCGTTAGCAATAGCAGCCTGTGTGGAGTGAATGTGCAAGAGGATTTTTTGTCTTCTTTACCTTTATATATACTTATATCACTCTCATTAGTTTGTCCACTATTATCTGCAACCATTAGTTCCAACTCTGAAGAACTAATCATATCACCAATAT
>JAFQPG010000020.1 GCA_017411835.1 Ruminococcus sp.
TTAGGTTTATGATATATTAACCTCACGGTTTAAGCAAAAGCCTTGTTAACACAAGCCTTTTGAAACCTGAGAGAACATTGAATCATAAACGGCTTTTAAAGATATTTTTATTTATGGGTTTATGATATATTAACCTCACGGTTTAAGCAAAAGCCTTGTTAACACAAGCCTTTTGAAACCTGAGAGAACATTGAATCATAAACAGCTTTTAAAGATATTTTTATTTTTAGGTTTATGATATATTAACCTCACGGTTTAAGCAAAAGCCTTGTTGACACAAGCCTTTTGAAACCTGAGAGAACATTGAATCATAAACAGCTTTTTAAGATATTTTTATTTTTAGGTTTATGATATAATATAAAAGAAAATTAAAATGTGACCAAATAAATTAAAAAGGTAGTATATTAGTAGACACTTATAAGGGAGTGATACTATGACAGATGATAAAATAGTCGAATTATACTTCGACAGAAATGAGCAAGCCATAACCTACACAAAAACCAAATACGAAAAATATCTTTACACAATCGCGTATAACATCTTGAACATCAGAGAAGACAGCGAAGAGAGTGTTAACGACACATACGTCAGTGCGTGGAATACAATGCCACCACAAAAGCCGAAAGTGCTCAAAACTTATCTTAGCAAGCTGACACGTAACATTTCGCTAAAACGTTTCAGACACAATAATGCTCAAAAACGCGGTGGCGGCGAAACAAGCCTTGCACTTGACGAGCTGACATATATAGCATCAAGTGAAGATGTCGAAGACATATTTGACTCAAACGAGCTGTTAAAGCTTATACACAGCTTTCTTCAAAACCTAAAAGACGAGCAAAGGCAGATATTTTTAGCAAGATATTTTTATGTGTATTCAATTAAAGATATATCCAGAAAACTCGGCTATACTCAAAGCAAAGTCAAAATGTCCCTCAAGCGCACAAGAGACACGCTGTACAATAAGCTTAAAGAGGAGGGGTTAGTATGACATTGCCGGAATTGTTGCTTGATTTAATCGGTGAAGTTAAAGACGAATTTATACAAGCGGTTGACAAACGAATCGCTACAGTCAAATCAAGAAAACGAGTAGCTATTTCAAGTCTCGCCGCAGTATTCGTAATCGCAGTTACTGCAATCGTGTTACTCATTGCTAAAGGACCTGCTACGCTAGATATGGGAGCAAATGCAAACTACGGCATTACAGGCGTTGCAATCGAAGACAATTTTTACATACAAACTGCTGACGGCATTTACAGATACACACCACAAGGTAAGACAAAAAAGCTAGTCAACATAAATATTTTTGACAATTATCACAAGTATGCTGTAAACGGTTCAGGCTTATACTACACGCAGGACAACAAGACCGTAAAAAGAATAGACCACGACAGCAACAAGGCTGTTGAAGTCTATAGCTGTGACGACGCAAGCATCACAGGCCTGTCAGTTTTTTCGTCAACTGATATCTCGGTAGTCCTTCAAAATCTCAACAAAAATTCCAGTGGTGAGGTTGTAAGCTCAAGCTACGAAACAGTTGTAATCAACGGCAAGACAGGATTAGAAAAATCAAGAACACAACACATCACATACGACGAAAGTAATAATGCAATATTGTCATTTGAAAACAGAACAGATTACACAATAGGCGACAGAACTATCCGAGTACTTAAAAACGGCGATGGTACTTACCACTTATCAGAAGACAAAAAAGCATCAAACGATGAATCATTCAATATAGATACAAGGATAAAAAGTATCGGACCGGTTTATGCGGCTGATGATTACTTGATTTTTGCTATCAACAATCATTTTAATACACGCTGTGTAAGGTTCTATATCGCAAGAGCTGACGGCAACGATACCGAAGTGGTTTGCGAAAGTCCGTGTCCGCCACAAGGTAACGACGAGTACTTCTTCAACATCGACGACGATGGCAATCTCGAATGCATCAGCACCCAAACAGGCAAAACTTCAATCCTTGCAAATGACGAACAGCTTTCCTACTGCGATTTTGTTTCAAACGGCGAATATATATGCATCTGGCATAGACAGGAAAACACACCAGAAGCTAAAATTAAATGCTATAAAATTCTGTATAACACAGACGGTGTGCCATACGATATAGAGCTTGTTGAAGACGATGTTATAAAATAAGAAAAGCAGAGAGTTCCAATCGGCGCTCTCTGCTTTTTTATACAGAAACATCTATCGATTATCTTTAAGGGAAGTCTGAGCGGGGTTATCAATAAGCTCACCTTTATAAGTAAAACGTGAGCCGTGGCAAGGACAGTCCCAAGTTTTCTCTACATTGTTCCACGAAAGCGTGCATCCCATATGTGGGCAACTCACATCAACGCAGAAAAGTTCTCCGTCTTTTGCTTTATACACACCACAGCGTTTCCCTTTATACATAACTATCTTTGCCTGTTCTTCTTTTATATCAGCGACCGACTGTGAAGGTATATAAAACGCGGTTTTAGAAAGGCTTTTAATCGCGTGACCTACTTCGCTTAATACAGGTTTAACTGTAGACATATTAAACCGAGAGGGGCTTAAGACAGATTGCAGAGGGTTTTTGTTCCCTTTAATAATATCCGACACAAGTTTTGCACAAAGCATAGAATTAGTCATTCCCCATTTGTTAAAGCCTGTAAGCACATACCAATCTTTTTTAGATTTAGAATAATATCCCGCATAAGGCAACAAATCAGGAGTGATACAATCCTGAGCCGAGAAGTTGTAGCAAAGCTGACAATTCGGATAATACACACGTGCTGACTCAAGCAGATGTTGGTAAGGATTTTTTATCGGCGGGTTTTCTCCTGTGCGATGCGAACAGCAGGATAAAAGCAACAAGTCTTTATAACTGCGAAAAGACAAATCGTCTTTATCTATGCCGTAGTACATAGCCTTAAATAAGGGTGTATTTTTTAGTGCTACTACATAGGATCGAGACTGATGCATACGTGCAAAATAAAAGCCCGGAAAATTTACTATAGGATAATGCGTTGCAAAAACTATCTTCTTTGCTTTAATCTTTGCACCGTCACAGTATGCAATATTATCCTCGATAGTGAGCACGCGTGTATTTTCGAATATAGAAATATAATCAGACAATTTACTAATAAACGGATAAGGATTAAATTGAGCCTGATTTTCATATCGCAAAGCAAGTTTTACATCAAAAGGAAGTTGAGTACGTTTAGTAAGTACCGCGTTTATCCTACATTTGCGAGTAAATTCAAACTCTTTTTCAATAATATCCTGCGATTTTGTTGCATAAAGAAAAGACGGCAGACGGATAAAATCACAATCAACCTTTAAATCAAATATCAATCTGTCAAAATCATCAATCGCGCGCTCGTTTGCATCTGCATAAAGTCGTGCAATATCAGTCGAAAACTTTCTTTCAATCTGCTGATAGCAAGAACTATGCTGAGATGTGATTTTTGCAGTAGTGTTTTTAGTCTGACCACTGCACACAGATGACGCATCAACAAGCACGGTGTTGATACTTTCTTGTGCAAGAAAATATGCAGTCAGTATGCCCGAGATACCACCGCCTATGACAAGCACATCACACTCAATGTCTTTTGAAAGTTTTTTATGAGAGTCGATTTTTGACGTAGTCGACCACAGAGGTTTTTGAATTGACATAAAATCACCAACTGTAGTTTGTGCAGAAAATTTGCACGCAATTCTCATAAATAAAAAGAGCTCTAAAAACGGGGTGCTTGGAAATTAATTCGATTCCAATCGCTTCCACTTTCTATAGTAAAAAACAGGACACCAAAAGGTGCCCTGTTTTTATTTATATGGTGGAGACTATTTGCGCTTTATTTTTAAAAACATTCACCCCGTCTTTTGCCATTGTGTAATGATAAAAGCCTTATCTACGCTCTCCCTAAAAACAGTTCACCGGACTGTTTTTGTCTACGATAAATTCGTTCCAAATTTTTCTTGACACGGTCGCCTTCGATTCCAAGCGCTTCCACTTTCTATAGTAAAAAACAGGCACCAAAAGGTGCCCTGTTTTTATTTATATGGTGGAGACTATTTGCGCTTTATTTTTAAAAAGCAGTTACCCCGTCTTTTGCCATTGTGTAATGATAAAAGCCTTATCTGCGCTCTCCCTAAAAACAGTTCACCGGACTGTTTTTGTCTACGATAAATTCGTTCCAAATTTTTCTTGACACGGTCGCCTTCGATTCCAA